>JAXLXI010000001.1:0-663192 GCA_046328035.1 Candidatus Obscuribacterales bacterium
ATCCCACGCAGACTTCCAGACCGGTGGCTGATCGCTTTCTGCCATGTGCTGGAAGTTTACTCGTCCGGAAAATTCTGAACTCAAAAGGGCTTTGAGAAGACGCTTTTCTCCTACCGCTCGGGCGGCACGAAGTTTGGCGTGAACGAGCACTGCTTGCGAACTGCGGGCAAAGGGATCGTCACGATCTAAGAGTGCTAGCGCCCGGTAGGCTCTAAGAAAGTGATCGTTCGATTCGTCGAATTTGTCCTGCATGACCAGCACCACCGGTAGCATCACCTCTGCGCGCAGTCTTCCCCGAAAACCGTAGCGGCTGTCGCCGACGATTTGTTTCAGCAGGCGCTCGGACTCAGGCAGATTGTTCTTCATCATGGCGTTGAGTGCCTGCTTGTACTCAGTCGGCAGCTCGTCCGTCATTACCGCGCTGGTCGAGTTGGGAGTCAACGGTTCCCAGTAATCGCGAGGCACATATCTCGATTTTTCAGCCAAGTCGATGCTGCGAGCATAGTTCTCTTGATCTTCCAGCGCTTTGTATATCCTGGCCGAGTATTCATAGAAAGGCACCAGATCGAATGCCACATCGTAGCCGGGTGGCATCTTCCTCTTCCACATCTTGATCAAATTGGCCGCATCCAAATATCGGGATTTGTCTTCGTACGCGCGAGCCTGCGCCCAGAATGCACCACCTACGGGACTCGCCTTCGGTACGTTCTCATTGGCGATCTCCAGTAGTCGCACGGCGCGGTCGTAGTTTCCTCGATAAAACTGTAGCTTGGCCAGATTGAGCCGAGCTTGATAGATCTTTTCGTCATTGTGAAAGAACATCTCGGCGCGACGCAGTCTGAACTCGATTTTGGTGGCAATCAGCTCCTGACGATCCGGCTCTTCTTTTGCATACTCGCGAGCGACAAATCTGGTATCCGGACCTATCCAGGCATCGAAGTAGATTACGCCCATGGCCAGTGCCGCGACCGATAAGAAAAAGACCGGATTGAACCAGGGCTTCTTTGCACCAACCGCCTTCATCTGAACCTGTTCCGGCGCGCTGGTCTCGCTATCGGTCGCGGCATCGGACTGAAGCGGATCAGTCATGGACGGCAGTTGCTGCTCATCATTTGACGAGCAGGTCACGTCTATCGTCGGATCCGCCTCGCGTGTGGTTGTCCTGGCGTCTAGGTCGTCGGTGGCTGCCATATAGCTCTCTTGCACCGCCTGTGGCAAGGACTGCCGCAATTGCTATCTCCATTGTGCCCAAAACCGCTGCCCCGGGTATAAAATTGGGGTCCAAACAGCTCAGGATGGTCAAAACTTGGACGTCGAGCCCGACATCCTTCTAGGCAAAGAAGATCAAGGACCAGCCCCCGACTCGGAAACACTGCCCGGAGCGGTGATCAACGAGCAGTACCGGGTCGAAACCATAATTGCCAGCGGAGGCTGGGGCTCAGTCGTGAAGGCCTGGCACTTGCAGCTGGAGCGCTATTGTGCGCTCAAGCTGTTGCACCCTCACCTCGCCTGGGATGCCAGCAAGGTGGCGCGATTCAAGCAAGAGGCTCAAGCCGCCAGCATGCTGTCGCACCAGAACATCCTCAGCGTCAAGGACTATGGCTACTGGTTCGGACGTCCCTACCTGGTTATGGATTATCTAGGCGGGCACACACTGGCTGATGAGATCAAAGCGGCACCCAATGGACTCTCCAGTGATCGATTTCTGGAGATATTCCAGCAGGTGACGAAAGGCATTGCAACCGCTCATCGTGCCGATATCGTGCACCGCGATCTGACCCCCAGCAACATCTTTATCGTCGACGAAGGTCCGGAGAAGGGCTGCGTAAAAGTGCTCGACTTCGGACTGGCTAAATTCGTCTCGCCCGAAAACGATTCTGGTGCCAACCTCACCCAGACTGGTGCCTCTCTAGGCACGCCCGCATACATGAGCCCCGAACAATGCAAAGGCGAACGCGTCGATTTTCGAACCGATCTGTACTCTCTTGGTTGTTGCATGTACGAGGCACTTTCCGGCAAGAAACCTTTTGTGCATGACACCGCATTCGGTTACATGTCGTCGCACGTCGATAAGCCGCCGGCACCGCTGGCATTGAATACACCGCTGCTGTCAGACCTGGAGTCCATAAGTCTCTGGTGCCTCGAGAAGCAGAAGGAGATGCGTCCGCAATCAGTTCAGGAAATAGCGGATCTGATGGATGCCTTGCGGGCTGGCAACTCCATCCAAATTGCCAATAAGAGGAAGAAACCGAAGCGCGTCTCGCGTACGGTGATCGTTGTCGCCGCTGTGATGGCGTTGATCTTCGCAGGCAGCCTGATCTCAGTCGGGTACTTTGCGGTGAATCGGCAGGCGTTTACCCCAGCCTGGCAAAAAGAGGCAGCCATCGCCGGCGAAGAATTCCGAAACAGCAACTATCAGACGTCAGCGTTTCATTCGAAAAAAGCTATCGAACTGGCAGGAACGGATACTCTGACGCATGTGCAAATGGGTGAGCTTTACTACAACCTCGCTGCGGCTGCCTTCAGCGACCGCGACTGGAAAACTGCTCGTAGTGCCTTCGACTCGGCCCGAGACCAATTTGAGGAAGACGGGCACCAAGATCTTTATTTGGCTTCGGTTTATGGCTACCTGGTGAAAATTGAATTTGAGACCGGACATCCCAAAAAGGCCGTCGCGTGGGCGGAGCGGAGAGTTGACTTGCTTCGCCGACTGGGACGTCCGGCACCGCTGTCTGATGCATTGGGAAATCTGGCTGATTCATACGCCCGCGTCGGCTATGTGAGAAAAATGCGAGCTGCGATGGATGAAGCTCTCGAAGTAGATCGTAGCCTCAAGGACGATGGTCGAATTTTTCATCGCTTCGTCAACTACGGCGACATGCTCGACCACTTGCATCGTCATTATTTTGCTGCCGCGCAATACAGAAAGGCATTGGCGATCATGGACGATGAAGCGACGCGGAGAAAACTAAAGGCTGCCATCGAAGAAGGCAAGAAACACGCCGATCCGCCCGATCCGCCTGACCCGTAGAGTGTCTATTTGAATTGGATGGCGGCCGTCCAGTGCCTGGTGCTGGCTGCCGTCATGAAACCCCGTTCAATGCGTGCATCTTTATAGCCCCAAACATCGAGATCGGTCAGGTATTGTTCGCGCGACAATAAAGTACCCTGGCAAATTTGTTTCTTGCCCATCGACTTGCTGGGCTCTTTGTGCGCTCTCTTCGCTCTCTGGAGTAATTCATTCATCACCGTATCTGGTATCTTGCCTGACTCACCGGGATAGATGAAGTCGAAGAGAACCAGGTGACTCAGTAGAACCGAACTATGCTCGCCAAACCGGCGCAATAAGCGCTCCCAGTCGAGTGATTCACCGCGCGCATGAATTATGTGTGCGATGTCTGCGCCATCGTAGCGCTCACGCTCCATGATATATCCCTTGGACCAGATCATCTCCTCTGCCGGCACCAGATTGACCGGCACTCCGAGAACTTCATCACGGGTGGCATTCGTGAACCACTCGTCGTCCACGCGGGCGATGCCGTTGCCGGAACTGAAGATTACGTCGATATAGAGTGTCTCCCAGTAGACCTTCCCGAGCCAGTGTGGAAAACTCAATTCGGATCTGAATTTACTCTTCGCACTCAACAGTTTTAGAACACGTTTGCAGTCTTGCTGGCGCACGAAAATGTCGAAGTCACATGTGTGCCGTTCGATATCTGTATAGCGAAAAAATGCGTAGGCGCCGCCTACGAGAAAGTCAATCTCAGCCTCCTGGAGTGTGCGCATGGCATTGGTGTAGAAGCGGACGGCGCGCGGGTCCAGACAGGTGGCACCGGGTACGTTCGTATTGATCTTTTGAGGGTCGATGGTGCTCATGTTAACTCTTGTAGACTCCTAAGTAATGCAAAAAACTGCTGAACTGGAAATTGGCGCGGTCAAAACCTCGACGATAAAATTTGAAGAGAGTGCCTGTTGCGCGATCGGCAAACAAATCGCATATGGCTGAGCCAGAGCCGGCACTTCCTGCGGAGGATTCAGTCGTGTGTTCTGTAGAGCTTCTGGAGTCTAGCCAGCATATGCGTCAAAAGGAGACCGTGCGTATCGCCGCCGTCGGCGACATCCATTGCACCAAGCGCTCGAAGGGAGTGCTCCAATCTCTTTTCGAAGCAGCGGCACAGCAAGCCGACATTCTGATTCTGGCCGGCGATTTGACAGACTACGGAACGATTGAAGAAGCTCATATACTGGCCGGTGAATATGCTGACGCCGGTTGTCCGTTGCCGGTTGTCGGTGTGCTCGGCAATCACGATCATGAGTCTGGTCAGCCTGCCGCGATTACTGAAATACTCTGTCACGCAGGCATCAAAATTCTTGATGGCGAGGCTGTGGAGATCGATGGCATAGGTTTTGCCGGAGTGAAGGGCTTTGCCGGTGGATTCGGGCGTTACACTCTCGGTGCCTGGGGCGAAACCATCATCAAGAACTTTGTGCATGAAGCCATTGAGGAGGCGCTCAAGCTTGAAGGCGCACTGGCTAAGCTGCATAATCCGCATCGCATTGCAGTTCTGCACTACTCGCCGATTGCCGCAACCGTGCAGGGTGAGTCTCCCGAATTGTTCCCATTTCTGGGCACCACGAGGCTGGAAGAGCCGCTGTTGAGATATCCTGTCAGTGCGGTCTTTCACGGGCATGCCCATGCCGGCAGCCCGCATGGCACCACTAGTAATGGCATACCGGTCTATAACGTGGCTATGCCGCTTTTGCGGACACTAGATCCGGAGCAAGCGCCGCTGCGAATTATCGAGTTTTCTAACTCCGCCACAGCCGTTGCAGACAATGCGATGCCGGAAGCCGCACCCAACTAGATACGGGTTGTATAGAAGCGGTTCCGCTGTTGTCTGACAGCCAGTTCTTTGGCGGCGAACTCGGCGGCTTGCTTGGTCAATCCTTTGCGCCGCAGATACTCGCTGTAGTAATGGTAGAAAACTGCGGCCGCCGTGTTGGTCCCATCCTCAGGTTGAGTGGCAGCGACTGCAAAATCCTTTTCTGCTGCCGACCAGTCGCCCGCGCAATAATCTACTACGGGTAGCATGAGAATGGCTTCGCTTCGGGCTTGCAGGTCTTCTTTTACGTCAGGTAGTCCTTTGATCGTCATGTTGAATACTCGCTTTGATTCGGCATAGCGGTCGGCCGCGAGCAAGGCGCATCCTTGTTCGAATAGCGAGCGCAAGACTGAAGAAGACGGCGAGTACTGAGAGTCGGTGTTGAAAGACAAGTACAGCGGTGTTCGCAAGCATCGCTCCTCCAGAGCCCTTGCTTGGTTGGCGGCGTTTTTCTTGCCCGCCGCCTGCATTATGTCTGCATCGAGCTGATGAAATGCCACCAGTTCGCCCGTAGCATCACGAACGTTTGTGTTGAGTTGTCCTCGCCACTTCACCATCAGTGCCACTGCATCATCTATTCGACCTTCCGATAGGTAGAGTCGACCCAGATAGTAGCGAACAGGGTCATCGTAGACTCCGTAATCCTGATTGGCGATGGCTTTTTCGAAAAACCGGATTGCTTCCTTCTTGTTGCCCTGATTCAGCTTCAAGAAGCCAAGACTGCCAAGTGCACATGAGAGTGGTTGCCCGGTTGGTCGGAGAATCTGTTCTTTTGCAACCCGCAGTTGCAGCTGCGTTTCGATGGTGGCAAGCTGAGATTTCGGCATTTGCTGGAAATCTTCAAGTACATACATCTCCGGATAGCCGCCGATCAAATAGTTGGCGACACTGACGACTACAGCCAGGCACACCGCCGTAATGGCGAGTGGATCGCGAAAAATCGGTCGGCGGCGCTTTTTCGGGGCGTCCGCACCAGTGTTCGCGCTGGTGGTTGCATCGGTGGTCAATGATGGCGCATCTTGGGACATGGGTTGAATCCTCCACTGTAATAATCGGAGAGTTCAACTGCGAATGCCACAGGGGTTTCACTGGATTAGAACTGACCTGTTTTTGTTAGATCGAGTGCCTGTTTGGCCAGATCGACCGAGATCTTGAAGAGGTTTTCAGCCATATTCAGATGGCTGTAGTCGTAGTTTAAACAAAATGTGCGCATTTCTTCCAGTCCATCGGCTGCCTGGGCCAGGCTGTTGCGCATCATGTGCACTGATGCTTTCAGCGAGCGCGGCGAGGGATTGCGGCTTATATCGTCAGAGGCTTTGCGCAAAGTTGACTCCACCTCGTCGGCGTATTGCTGAAAAGCCCCCAGCAACTCATCGTCGAACGGATCTAGGGACAACTCGCGCAGATTTTTCTTGTACTTGTTGAGGACGCGCACCACGGCTGTGCGCGCTGGATAGAAGATACGAGACAGATAACGCTCTCGCGCTTCATCTTCACTGCCTGACGCGAAAGTAGCTTTGCCGGTGGTGCGCCCCTTGCGAATCCCCATCTTGATGTCGTATTCGGCACGCCGACCGGCGTCCATCAAAGTTTCGTATGCCTCGTTGAGCTGCATCATGTCTTCGGTCGCTGATTGGCGAGCTTTGTTGCCGTTGGACTCGTGCAAGTCCGGATGCCGCTCCTTTACCAGTTCACGATATGCCCGCTTGATTTGCGCGGTTGTGACGGTCGGTTCGAGCCCCAACACCTGGTAGTGGTTTTTCTCGCGCTTCATCCTTGCCCTTGGCGCAGCACACGGAGTATTCAGCAATGAAATAATTATGCCAGACGCTGTCTCAGGCGCCTAATGTTCCTTGGTGGCAGGGCTTTTTTCTACTGGTGATTTGCTCCACCAGCTGCCACGAAAGTGCTTTTGTCTAAGTATCGCGCGCAGGATGTCGGCTTTGCGGCGCCAAACTTTGGCTTGCTGCGGATCTTTTTGCCGGTCCAGGTAGTCAGCGTAAGACCGGCAAACAATTTCCCAGTCGTTGTAATCACTCGGTGCCGGGCTGTCGCCGGTCGACTTGATGCGGTCGAGTTCGTCGTGGGCTCTTAGCGCTTCTTTAAACTCGGTGCCCGCACGCTCGGTGTTTCCTTCCAGCATGCTCATTACAGGTGCAAACATGATTGTGCGCAAAACAATCACTGAATTCGGTTTTGCCAGTCCGCTGGATTTGATGATCTCCAAGTATTTGCGCGCTGTGGCTAGATTTCCCCGGGCTGCGTTAATCCTTGCCGCATTGTAGAGACTCTCTAAAGCTGTATTGGCATCGCTGGTTTTGAATAATATGCCGGGAAAGCTAACCAGATCTCGATCGTTTGGCATCTTTGAGGCTGCTTGCCTGGTGGGTTTTGCTCTCGAATGGTTTCATACGGCAGCGGCGGGTACTATCACCTTTTACCCAAAACGGGCTATTTATCCAAACCGGTGCCGGATCGTGGGGGCTGTCGCGCTTCCTTCTCCATTCTCATATTGATCGATTGGCACCATATATGACACCAACTGGATCTCTGCTAAAGATCGCCGATCTAATCACCGTATATGGTGTGTATATCAAATCGATCGGCCGAAGCATTTGCAACCGCAAGTGGTGTCATGTATGATCGGCCCCATATGAATTGTCCCTTCTGCAACAACAGAGACAGCCGCGTTCTAGAATCCCGATTGACCTCGGAGAACTCTTCAATTCGTCGCCGTCGTGAGTGTGAGGTGTGTCAGAAGCGGTTCACCACATACGAACGCATCGAGGCGATGCAACTACTGGTGGTGAAATCTTCCGGCAATCGCGAACCCTATACGCGCGAAAAGTTGCGCGCGGGCGTAGCCAGAGCTTGTGCCAAAACTTCAGTCACCGCCAATCAGGTCGATGAGCTAGTCGATGATTTGGAAGTGGAGCTGAACGGTCGGCGAGAAATTTCTTCCCGGATGATTGGAGAACTGACTCTGTCCCGCTTGAAAGGACTGAATCAGGTTGCGTATGTGCGATTTGCTTCCGTTTATCGCGCCTTCCAATCCGTTTCCGACTTTGTCTCCGCCCTGGACGGGCTGGAGTCTTTGACATCGCCTTCAGCCGGCAGCTCGGTGCCGGCGATCTCCCTTACGGCTGCTCCGCCTGTCAGTTCTCTCTGATACCTTCCGGCTCGCTGGCGGCGGCTTTCGGGCTGCAAGGGTGAACCGGGAGGTCCTCGAGAGGCTCGCTGTATGAGCCTTTCTTAAGCCTGAGCAAATTAAGATATGTTTGGCGAATATGGCAGGGGCGTCTCTTTGGGGGTTAAACTGGCTTAGGCCGCGTGGCGAAATGCTAGAATTGTCGGCTGCCTTTCTTACACCTAAGTTTTTAGAGCCATGAACCAGATCATCAGAGACATAGAAGCCTCTTACATCAAGAGCAACGTCCCTCAGCTCAATGTCGGCGACACCGTCAAAGTGTTCGTCAAGATTCGCGAGGGCGGCAAAGAGCGTACTCAAGGGTACGAAGGCGTAATCATCAAGCGCCGCGGCTCAGGCGTCAACGAAACGCTGACAGTGCGCAGAGTTTTCCAGGGCATCGGCATCGAGCGTGTCTTCTTGATTCACTCGCCCCGCGTTGAGAAAATCACTGTTCTCCGCCGTGGTGATGTACGTCGCGCCAAGCTGTATTACCTGCGCAAGCGCACCGGCAAAGCCACTCGTATCAAAGAGAAAGTCGGCGCCCGCAAAGACTTGCAGCAAGCTAACGCTCCTGCAGCAGCCGCCAAAGAGCCGACTCAAGCTGTCGAACAGCAGCAAGAAGCTCCCGAGCCGGCCGAGCAACCCGTTTCCTAGGCTGACCAGTGCCTCAAAAGCCAGCACGCCGCACGCCTTTCACCATCCTGAAAGAGCAGTTGCAGGTGGTCGACTTGCTTCTGGAGGTGCGCGATGCCCGCATTCCTGACTCAAGTCGGCATCCAGCGGCTGGGCAAATCTTCGGCAACAAGCCTAGGTTGATTGTCCTGGCCAAAGAGGATCTGGCTGAGCCGCATGCGCTCAAACAGTTTCTTCGCCAGTTGTCTACTGATGGCGTCACCGCCCTGGCGGTCTCGCTGAAGCAAAACAAGGGCCAAAAGCGATTATTCGACGAAGCCCTGAAGCTCACCAAAGAACGTCGAGCGGCCTGGGAGGCAAAGGGTCTGTTGCCTCGACCGATGCGCGCGACTGTCGTCGGGCTGCCGAACGTCGGCAAATCGAGTTTGATCAACTGGCTGATCGGCACCAAACGGGCCAAAACAGGCGACAAACCTGGAATTACTAAAGGAACCCAGTGGGTGCGCATCCATCCCCAAATCGAACTTTTAGACACGCCCGGACTTTTGCCTCCGGTCAATTTTGATGCTGACGTCGCTAACAAATTGGCCGTCTGCAACCTGCTTCCGGATGATCGGTACGATCTCGAAGAGATATCGGAATGGGCTCTTGCGTATATAGCTTCGACGCGGCGCGACATGCTGAAACGTTACGGACTGGACCTTGCTGAAACCGAGCCGACGCTGGAGAATCTCGCTAAGATGAGGTCGTTCCTCAGTTCAGGCGGAAGACTCGACACTCGCAGAGCCGGCGCGGTATTCCTGAATGAATTGAGATCCGGCAAGCTCGGGCCCTTCGTTTTGGACGAAATTCGCAAGTGACACCAGCCACTGTCAAAGAGAAGAAACCGGCTAAGAAAGCCGCAGTTTCGATGCGCCATCTCCGCAAGCTCATAGCTTTCGATGGGCAACAACTCGCCGGAGCCAATGAAGAAGATCCGGCGCTGACGATCATTGGTACAGACGAAGTGGGGCGTGGCTGCCTCGCGGGTCCAGTCGTCGCTTGCGCCGTGGTGCTGCCACCAATCGCTCCGAGGTCTGCTCTGGAGAAACAGCTGGCGCTGCTCAACGACTCCAAATTGGTGCCCCCGCCGGAACGAGAGCGAATGGCAGCCATCCTGATGGAATGCTGTCGTTATGCCATCGCAGAAGCAACGCCGGAAGAGATAGATGAAATCAACATTTTGCAGGCCAGTTTGCTGGCTATGAAACGGTCTGTGATGAAACTGGGACCGATACCAGGGGCGGTGCTGCTCGTTGACGGCAACAAGGAAGTTCCCAAATTGCGCATGCGGCAGACCACTGTCATTGGCGGGGACAGCCGCTCAGCTTCCATTGCCGCCGCTTCCATTATCGCCAAGGTCTACCGCGACGATTTGATGCGCGGACTAGCTGAACGTCACCCCTATTACTTTTGGGAATCGAACAAAGGTTACCAGTCTCGTGCTCACTATCAGGCTCTTGATCTGTTCGGACCTACTTCCTGGCACCGATTGTCATTTAATTTGGGATTGAGCTCCGCTCCAGTGGGGGAAACCGAAGCTGGGACAGTGATTACGGTCGAAGAAAAGCGTCTGACTTAGCGTTTTCCGCCGCCGGATTTCACGAAAATTCCACGACCCTTACACAACTTTTCAAGAATTTCTATCTATGCTCAGCTGCATCAAGGTTGGTATAGGTGAACTGAATGACGGCTCTGACTTCCACCCTTCAAAGCGTCTCCCTGTCCCTGAATATTTCCCGGGCCTGCCAGCGCACCGCGAAGAACCTCGAAGCTCAAGTCTGGACAGCCCGCGTGGAAGGGGCTTACAAGCTTGAACAAGCGAAAAACGCTTGCAATTCGCTGCTCAAGAACCTGACCTTGACCCTTGCCCTGTTCCTGCCTCTGGCGATGATCTGGACCGGCATCATCGTCGCCATGCACGTACGAGTCCACTAGAAAGTTACTACTAGGAGTCGCCAAATCTCCTAATCGTATACAGGCAGCGCAAACTTCGGGCGCTGCCTGTATTATTGTGGGATGGCTGAAGAAGTGGCGGGCGCAAAAGTACACCACAAAGGACTGGCTGCCTTTTTCGCGCTTCTGTGCCTCTTGTTTTTGTTTTTTATGAGACCCTACCTGATGCTCGGAGACGGTGCCACTGCCAGGCACATCGCCACCGGCAACTACATGTTCGGTCATCTCAAAATTCCGACCACCAACTATGTATGGGCGCTCAATCCGGATGCGCCGTGGACGACGCATGAACTGATAGGCGACCTATTGCTGGCGGCAGCCTACCAGTGGGGCGGACTGAACGGCGTGGTTGTGCTGGGCGCCGTCTCCATCGGATTAGCTGGGCCTTCTATATAGTTGTTTCGGCAGCTTCCAGGCGCGGTGCCGGTTTGCTTTTCGGTTCCGTGACCACTCTATTGGCGCTGGCCGCCTGCTCGTTGCACTGGTCTGCGCGCGCACATCTATTCAGCCACGTCATGCTGGCCTGGCTCTACTGGCTGGTATATGTTTCGGAGACCTCGATCAAACGCCGCGTTTTCAGTTGTTTCATTCTGTTCGTGCTCTGGTCTAATGTGCACGGCAGCACCATTCTCGGATTGTTGCTGCTCATCTATTTGCTGATTGAAGCCGGCATAAAACGTGCTCTCAAGGCTGATGTGCAAGAAACCGGCGTCAGGCAAGCAGGACTTCTGTTGCTGTCCGCGGCTGTTGGATCGTTCTTTACGGTGCGGGGATTAGGGCTGGTATCGTATGTGGTGAATTACTTTTTTCACCCCTCGATTCGAAATCAGAGCGACGAATGGCGTTCACTGGATTTCTCACTGGGATTCGCGGTCTGGACGTTTCTCGTACTCTTTGCGATCTTAATCACGGTCTGGACCTTTTCCCCGCGTAAGCCGCGTCTGAGCGAGTTCCTCTTTGTGCTCACCCTGGGATTTGGCGGGCTATACGCCATGCGCATAATTCCTTACTTCGCACTGCTGGCGGTGCCCGCCGCCGCCTATTGCTGGCCGGCACTGCGCGCACAACTGGCTGACTCTAATTTATGGGCGCCGGTCAAAAACCTGTTGCGCACCGACGCTGATTTCGACAACGATTTGAAGTTTGGTCGGTTTCTATCTATCAGTGGTGGTGCGATTGGACTGGCTGCCGCACTGGCGTTCTTGATACTGCCGAGCTTCAAATTGCCGAGCTTCGACAAGTTCTCTTTGCCGGTCGGCGCCGTGGCGTTTCTGGAACAGAAAAACATTCATGGACTCGGCTTCACGCGCGACAACTGGGGCGGATACGTCAATCTGGAGACGACCGACAAGATTTTTCTCGATGATAAAACGGACTTCTACCCGCCTGAGGTGGTAAACGATTACGCCGCTCTTTATCTCACTTATCCTGAGTGGCGGAAGATCATCGATAAGTACAAATTCGAGTACATCATGATTCCCAGCAGTATCCCGCTCACCTTTCTACTGTCGGATGATCCGAATTGGACCAAGGCATACGCCGATGATACTGCCACTATTTTCCTGCGTGCAAATGGCGATGTGAAATTGCAGCAAAAGTCCGATGAGAAACCGCCACTGAAGCCGGACGAGAAACAACAGCACGAAGCGAGCGGAGCGGATTCAACCGCAGCCCCTGCGAAAAAGTCGCCCTGATCTTGTTATTGCTGAGCTAGGAAAACCCTGATGAATACCGGGTTATAGGGTATTGTTTTTGCAAAACTTCTACACAATAGCCAAGCCTAATTAGTAGAAACAAGGATGTTATGGCATAACTAAGTTTAGTTAGAGACGTCTTGTTTCACCCCTTGAACAAGGCATTTCACAGCGCCACACACCACCGAGAAACCAGCTACATGCAAAAAACGAAACGCATGGGGGCTTTTGTTGCAGCCCTCATCATTGCTATGTCCTCATGGGGATCCTCAGCGCAGAGTCGCCCCGGATTTAGCGCTCAAGAAGTTTACGACCATGCCTGGCAGCTGGTCCGCGACACGTATGTCGACACGGGTTACGGTGGACAAGACTTCGAACAGTGGCGCCATCGTTATGACGGAAAGCTCAGCAGTATTGAAGACGCTCACAAAGCGATCGATACCATGCTCAAAAGTCTGAAGGATCCATATTCTCGATTTCTGGATCCTCAGGCCTTCAAAGACGAAGACAACGCCATCAACTCCAAGGTTGTCGGCATCGGCATCAGCATCAAGCCAAACGATTCGAAAGAAGGTCTGGTAATCAACCAAGTCATTCCCACCAGTCCGGCTGCTCGTGCTGGTTTGATCGGCGGCGACAAAATCGTGGCCATCGACGGACAGCCCTGTTTGGGTTTCACACCGGAACAGGCTGCTAAGAAAATTCGCGGACCGGTCGGATCCAAAGTTTCGTTGAATGTCAACCATGCCAGTGCCACCAAACAAATGGTCATCGGTACCGACGATAACCATCACGGTTACGTCCAAGCTCATGAATAACAACATCAGCTACATCCAACTTGCAGACCTTTATGGCTGACGACGCCTTATGAGTTCAGAAATGCGCTCAGCAAATTGAGCACCGCCGATGGACTGATCATCGACTTGCGCGGCAATCCGGGCGGGCTGCTCGCCAATGCCATCGAAATCGCCGACATGCTTCTGCCGCAAGGCAAAATTGTCAGCACGGTCAGCCGCCGTGGCGCCATTACCGACACCGCTGACGGTGCCGCGATGTGCCGTCAGCCGATCGTCTTGCTGGTGGACAAAGACAGCGCCAGCGCCAGCGAAATTCTGGCCGGAGCACTCAAGGATAACGGCCGCGCCATTACGGTCGGCACGCGCACGTTCGGAAAAGGACTGGTGCAAGAAATCAGCCGCTTGCCCGGTGGCAGCGGAGTGCACATCACCGTCGCCCACTACTACACGCCAGCCGGTATCGACATCAACAAGATTGGCATCACGCCCGACGTTTCAGTCGAAGATCAGGACCAGCAAATGAAAGTAGCTGTTTCCACACTGCAGAATAAAATTGCCATGATCAAGCCAATCAAGTTGATCAAATAGCACAGCAAATTAAAGCCAACGCGAGAACGGGATGCATAAAAGATGCATCCCGTTCTCTTGATGACCGTTGTGAACCGAAGTCCGGAAGACTATTACTGAATCTTCGCAGGCAACTGGACGCCGGCGCTTGTGAGTGGCGTTTTCGTTGTTTGGTCGACGATTTGTGACTTGGTGAGCGAATCGACCAGATAGTCGACGCCCTGGACTGAGATCATGAACTGGGCTTCTTCGCGGATAACCAGATGTTTTTCGCGCAAATACCAGAGTGAGTACTCCATTTCGTGAATATCGATGTGCAGCACATCCATGAGCGCTTTCGCCGACATACCGCCGGTCTGTACGCGCTTTTTGCGGGCATCGAGCAGCAATTGCAGAATTGCCAGACGCAACTCAACTTCGTTGTAAGAAAGCGCGTTGGCATTGCGGTCGAATGTGAATCTCGGAGCACTAGACTTGACGCCGGCGGCTTTTTCGAGGGCTGCTTGCGCGTCTTGCTGTTGCGCTGACAAGCCGATCTGCGCGTCATAGGCCATGCGTTTTCCTGTATCCGAAAGCGTTTTCCACGCTTCCTGAATCACGCGAAAAGCTTCCGCATTTCCGGTGTCGGCGTTATCCGGGTGATAGATGCCTGCCAGGTAGCGGTATGCGTAGCGGATGATCGTCGGGTGGGCGGACGGGTCCACTTGTAGAAGCGTGTATAGGGTTTGCGGTTTGGGTTCCGCAGTGGCTTGTCCTGATGGTTGCTGGCCATAGCCGGGTGGCGGCGGTGGTGGCTGCTGGTACGACATAGTCTATTGCCCCTTTAACAGATTGCTCGCTATCACTAACCGTTGGATTTCCGAGGTTCCTTCATAGATCTCGGTAATTTTGGCATCACGCATGTAGCGCTCTACCGGGTAATCAGTTACATACCCGTATCCGCCGAAGATCTGCACGCATTTTACGGTGGAGCGCATCGCTACTTCCGCGGCGTAGAGCTTGGCAATCGCTGCCTGCTTGGTGAATTTTTCGCCGCGATCTTGCGCAACACAGGCGTCGTAGGTGAGCAGGCGAGCCGTGTCTATTTCGGTCTGCATTTCCGTCAGCATGAACTGAATGGCTTGCAGCTTGTTGATCGTTTTGCCAAACGCTTCGCGCTCTTTTGCGTACTTAAATGCATGATCCCACGCGCCTTGCGCGATGCCGACCGCCTGTGACGCGATGCCGATTCTGCCACCATCGAGGGTGCTCATCGCTACCTTGAAGCCGTCGCCTATGCCGCCAAGCATGTTCTCGACCGGCACCGGCGTATCTTCGTAAATCACCTGCGTGGTTGACGAGCCTTTGATGCCCAGCTTGTCTTCGAGCTTACCGAAGGTGAATCCGGGCGAATCTTTTTCGATGATCAGTGCGACAAGACCTTTGTGTTTGAGGGCAGTGTCGGTCTGGGCGATCACCAGATAGTAGTCGGCTTCGATGCCGTTGGTGATCCAGTTTTTGACACCATTGACGATGAAGTTGTCGCCCTTGCGCACCGCCATGCCTTAGCCGCCGCCGAGTCGGAACCGGGCCCGGCTCTGAAAGGCAGAACGCGCCCATTTTTTCACCCCGACACATGGGTGTCAGAAGGCGCTGGCGCTGCTCTTCGTTGCCCCATTTATAAATGGGCGCCGCGGTCAGAGAAACGTGCGCTGAATACATCACCGAAGTGGTGGCACAGGCTTTGGCAATTTCTTCCACAGCAATGGAATAACAGGTGTGGTCGAGCCCGACGCCGCCGTATTCCTCAGGAAAAATCAGACCGCATAAGTCCGATGCCGCCATCAAGTCCCAGTTTTCTCTGGGAAACTTGTGCTTCTGATCTATTTCCGCGGCACGGGGAGCGAATTCTTTCTGCGCGATTTCGCGCACCATCTCTTGAATGTCGCTTTGTTCTTGGGTTAACTGAAAGGAAAGAGGAGAGTCTTTCAAACTGGTATCCGTGAGCATTTTGACTCCGCTGGCGAACCTCTATTTAGCGTCGCCGTCGCCATTTACGGGATGAGATCATAGCCTACTGAAAACTGCCTTGCCTAAGCGCCGTTTCCGTTGTGTCGGCGTTCCCACCAGGCAAGCGCGTTTCGCTGTGCTTGAGTCAATTGCGTGGCGGTCATACGACTGGCAACCCTGTCTCGCTCGCGACGCGCCTCCAGCGCGGGTTCGCTGTCACCCGTGCCGGCGATGCTGAACCATTTGTGGGCTTCTACCAGGTCACAGGCGGTGCCTATACCTTCTGCATATATCGCGCCCAGCTTCTCTTGCGATTCGCGCCGACCTTGCTCGGCAGCCAGAGTGTAGTATTTGAGAGCCTGGTCGATGCTGCGCGGGCCGGATCGTCCAGAGAGATAGTAGTAGGCAATGCGTTCCTGGGCTTCGGCGATGCCGTTGTCTGCGGCTTTGTGGTACCAGTGGAAGGCTAACTTGGAGTTCTTTGGAACGGCGCGCCCGGTCTGGTAAAGATTGGCTAATTCCTGCTGCGCCTCGGGCACGCCTTGTTCGGCGGCTTGTCTCAAGTAGTTGAACGCTTTTTTTAGGTTCTCGGTCACTCCCTCGCCGGACAGGTAGAGCAGTCCCAGCCGCGCTTGCGCTCCCGGTACGTTCTGTTTGGCTGCTTCCGTGAGCAGTTGTACGGCTCGCGGCACGTCCTGGGAGACGCCCTCCCCGTGGAGATACATAACCGCCAGCTCGAACATCGCCTCGGGAGATTCTTTGTCTACGGCTTTCTTGTACCACTCGGACGCTTGGCGCAGGTCTCGCTGTACGCCGACCCCGGCATAGTGCATTTCAGCCAGGCGAATCTGGGCGCGCACATCCCCCTGAACGGCGGCTTCGCCGAACCACTTGTGGGCAGTGTTGTAGTTTTGCTCGACCACCGTCCCCTCGAAGTAGAGCTCCGCTAAAAGACGTTGTGCATCGGCCACACCCAACTCCGCGGCTTGCTCGCACAGCTCCAAACCCTTTGGAATGTCCCGCCGCACCCCCGTGCCGTCAAAGTACATCTGCGACAACTCAGACATCGCGTCGGCAATGCCCAGGGCGCAGGCTTGTTCGTAATACGCGGCGGCCTTCTCATAACTCTGGGGCACGCCAATGCCTTGCAGATACATCTGGGCCAGGCGGTACTGAGCGCGAGCCATGCCGTTCACAGCCGCCTTTTCGAACCATTTGAAAGCCTCGGTATAGCTCTTTGTGTGGATTGTGCCGTTGAGAAGTATTTCGCCCAGACGCAACTGGGCCTCCGGATGTCCCTTTTCAGCGGCCTTCAGGTACCATTCGAAAGCTTTTTCGGTGTTTTTCGGACGCCCATGCCCCTGAAAGTACATGTCAGCCAGGCGAAATCCAGCTTCGGCGATTTCGGAATCAGTCGCCTCGCTTAGCCATTCGACTGCGTCAGCTTTCTTATCGGGCATTGTTGTTGACTGCCTTACTGTGGCACATATGTTATGCCCGCAGGCGCTGGAGACTCATAGCGTTGTCGCCTGCGCCGATTTGTCCGATGTACTAGAATTGTCAGCGCCTAAGCCGCCCAGTTGCCAGACAGTAGAAGAAAAGAGAGTACCGATGCCCGAGCAAAAGATTTTGCTTGTCGAAGACCAGAAGACACCGATGAGGGTGCTGCGCGATGCTCTCAAGAAACAGGGCTACGATGTCATAGTTGTCACCACCGCTTTCGATGCGCTGGACGAATTGAACATGGAAGGCGCGCATGGCGTGATTGCGGCAGTCAAACTGCCTGACATGACCGGCTGCGAGTTGTCCGCGCTTCTGCGTTCCAGCCGCGCCACCGAGACCTTGCCGATTATCCTGGTCGCTGAAAAGGGTGACGAGAAAGATTTCTGGTTTCGCGCCGCCCAACCGAGCGCGGTCGTTGACTATCGCGAAGTCGAGTTTGACGAAGCCAAGACGCTAACCACTTTGAAGAAACTTCTGGATGAAGCCGCCAAGAAAGCGCCTCCGTTCGACAAAGTCGATGATTCGGCAGTTGTTTCCGGTGAATATTCGGGTTCGGATCTGATTCGCTCGCAACGAAACTTGATCAGCGGTCTGCTTGTCGATCGTGCCGTTGCCACCTACTGCCGCGGCTTAATCGAATCTATGGACGATCGCGTGGAATTCATGCGGCGCTTTTTCACGTTTCTCGAAAAGACTTTCCAGGCTGATTTGATTGGATTGATCTTCAACGATCCCGTGGCGCCATGGGGGATGTATCAAGTCAAACCCACCGTCGCTAGAAGTTCGTTCGAAGAAAACGTTTTGAACGCTGCCAAACTTGTCGAGATGCGTGCCAACCAGCGCATGATCGTCAGTTGCGATCTGCAAGAAAAAGGAACCGAAGTGAAAGTCACCGAGGTGCTGTGCATTCGCATGGGCGGACCGCAGGTCGTCGGCGCATTGCTGCTTGGCTGGCCGACCGGTCAGGGCGACCTCGACGATCTCTCCAAAGAAACCCTCGGACAATTGAAGTTGCACATGCAGTCTGTGATGCGAGTGCTGCAGCACCGGCAGGAAGTGCAAGCTTTGCAGCAACAGCAACAGTACTGGTCGTCGACTGACCAGATCACCGGTTTGTACAACCTGGAATTCTTGATGGGTTTCCTCAACCAGCAGTTGTTGTTCTCCAATCGGCATGGGCTGCCGGTCGGCGTGATCATTGTCGATGTGGACAACTTCCTGCAGTTCAACACCAACCTCGGCACCGAGATCGGCGATCGAGTATTGCAAAACGTGGCGCAAAAACTGTCCACAATAGTGCGTTCCAGTGACCTTGTGGCGCGTTATGCCGGCGATCAGTTTGCCGTCGTGCTTCCCAACAGTGACCTCGAGGGTGCCAAACTGGTCGGCGAGAAACTGCGCGCCGGTGTGGAAAGTCTGCAAGTCCCCGGCGTCAACGGCGGCTACAAAGTGACTATCAGTGTCGGGTGCGCGGAGTTCGACAAAACGCGCGACATCAACCCGGAAACAGTATTGCGCGACGCGAAGTTAGCCCTCGGTCGCGCAAAAGAAAAAGGTCGCAACTGCGTAGCCGGTTAGCCGGCTAACTCAGTGCTGATTTAGTTTTCGTCGTCGTCTTCGAAGTCGTCGTCTTCGCCTTCTTCTTCGCAGGCGACGGCCATGGAGGCCAGCATGAAATTCTGTGCGACTTCAACTGCTTTGTCTGGGGAGACACCGACTTCTTTCAGTTTTTTCACCCAGGTGACAAGCTGTTCAAGGACCAATTCGTCCATGCTGACTTCTTGTTCTTCCACTGTTCTCAAGACCATGAGATAGCCCTCTCTTAGTAAATGCACTATGTGTAATTAACTGACCGGCACTGAGCACTCAGCATAGCATGCTAGTCTTCGACGCCGAGCATGTCGGCGTACGTGTCGTCGATCAAGCTCAGAAGCGCGTTTTCCGCCGTACCTGCTAAGAGCGCCGCTGTAAGAAGAGCGCCGGCTCCCACGCCTTCTTTAACATTTCCTTCTTCATACGCACGCAGTCCACCGTGCCGTGACTGCGAGAGAGTGAAGCTGGATGCGGCAAACGGAGCATCGACCAACTGGGCAATGCTTTTTACATTGGCATTTTTGTCGAAGGCGACCCAGCGCGTTGTGATCACTGCCACTGCATCCGGTGCGCGCTCGATAGATTCGGCAGCCAGCAACTGGCGAAGCACCGACCAGACGGCCAGCATCTGGGTGCCGCCCGAGAGCACCACCGGCACATGTTCGCTGGCGCCGAAAGCCAGACCGGCAGCGAATGCTTGCATCGGATCTCCGACTGCGGCAATTGCCAGAAGCGGATCGCGCAGCAGGTCTTCGACGCTGTGCTGGATTTTCGCCAGTCCTTCCTGGACCATCTGCCAGCGAAAATCGTTGATGCTGTGCGGCATGCTGCACGAGGCGAAGTTGTGGCAGGCGTGCCCCATGGCGCTCAAAACGGCCAGCGCCGTGGTCGTTCCCGCCGGCACGCACTCGGCAATGAAGAGGAAAGCATGGTCGCGGCTCAACTGGCTGCCGCGGCGACGGCCGGCTTCGAAAAGCAGGCGCACCGTCTGCTCCGGCAACGCGGCACCGGTGGCGACCGACGCTGCCGGGTGACCGCCGGCTTTGACGTGATTGACCTGGGGAGAAACGAAGCAACCGCAGTCAAATACTTCGATATCGCAGTCGAGCAGAGAAAGCGCCGCGCGCGATAACACTACCGGTGATGCGATGCCGGTGGGAGATACGGGAATCTTAGCGGCCGTGCTGGTGCGACCGCTGACGAGGGCTTCCGCATCAACTGCCGGAGTCAGGCGACGCGCCGGACCATCTGCGCCGGCGGCCGAGATGCCGTCGACATCGCTGCATTCGGTTGAGCCCACGCAAAGCGCGAACAGTCCGCGCTTGTTCAAGGCTGCTTGCCAGCGATCGAGAAATGCTTGCGCGCGGTTTTCCGGATTATGCAAAATGAGGACGGAACTGGAGATGGACGTGCTCATTTGCTCGACCACCCCGCTAACTTCAAGTAAGGTGTCGTGGATAGCGGCCAGAGAATACAGCTGGTAATCGACAGCCACGCTTGCGAGGCGTAGGCGAACAACAAATTATGCGATACCGCATCTGGTATCGGTAGAAGAGACTGGGGAGCAGAGATGAGGATGTTGAGCACTATAACCACTGCTGTGACCGTCGCCAGTTGTGGTGCTGCTTTAATCGTTTCCAGAATCGCCCGGGTGGCGGTGGCGCCGGGGGTGAGCGCGGAATGCACGGAAAAGACTTGCAGCGTAAACATGTATCCGAACGCGATCAGGCTACCCAAGAAGGAGATGCACAGATACAACCATTGTGGCACCCGGGGCAGCGGAATTCCTATTTGTATGTAGAACGACGATGTGTAATTTAACGCGTAGATTAGTGCGGGCGGAATCAGTGGCAACAGCATGAACATCGAGCCGTACACCCAGAGTTTGTTTATAAAGCTCCTGCGCTCCTTCAGCCAGTCCAGCGATTCTTTGAAAGCTGCTTCCTCCGGTGCGGATGAAACGACCAGGCATGTATGTGTGAACTCAGTCAGGCGGTATAGCCAGATTGTCAACGCACACAGGCTGAGGGTCAGACCCACCAGCAAGGCCGCCAGCACTCCGATCAGCAGAAACAAGAGCATTTGCAGCGCCTCGCCCGAGGACGCATCGATTTTCATCTGGAACGGAATGACGGCTGAAAGAATCAGGCAATGCCCCGCGAAGAGCAGTGCTGCCGGCAAGATGCACAGGCGCGAAAAACGTCGGGATTTCTGAAATGCTGCCTGCCACCATGAGACCGAGGTGAGAAAGCCCAGGTCTTTATCAGGGAACAGCGGTTTGACTGGCTCCATTAGTGCCAGATTGGCACGTTTTTGGTCTGCGGTGTGCAGAGTTTCATTAAATAGGACGAGCTTGGGGCGAAGTCCTGTCGACGGAGTGCGGAAAATGAGGCGGTAGCGTTAAAAGAACCTCATAAGGAGTCGAGGTTGTAAATTGTTTCATCCTGAAGGATGTCCTAAATTCAGCACTACTGGCGGCTCTATCTACTAGAATCTGGTAAGCAAGTAACAGGTATCCGATGTGATTCTGGTTTTTGGCAAAAGCGCTTCCGCGCAAGACATCGAACAAGCCAGCCAGCGATTGAATGCGCTTGGACTGGCGCATCAATCGGTGCGCACTGAGAACACCACTCAATTCGTCATTCTCGATGATGTGAGCACGGTGGCCTCGCACCTTTTCACCCAACTGCCGGGGGTTGAGAAAGCGGTACGAGTGGACAGCCAGCTGTCGCTGACTTTGAAGAAGGCGGCCGCCACTGTCACGCTCGCCAACGGTACCGTCATCGGCGGTGCCGAACCGGTGATCATCGCAGGACCCTGCTCTGTCGAGAGCGAGGCGCACATCGTTCATGTCGCCCATCAAGTCAAAGAGTCTGGGGCCACCGTCCTGCGCGGCGGCGCTTTCAAGCCGCGCACCAGCCCGTATGATTTCCAGGGATTGGGTCTGGCCGGCATGCAGCACCTGTCTGTCGCGCGTGCCGCCACTGGTCTACCTGTGGTCAGCGAAGTCATGGCACCACATCAAGTCGCAGAGTCGGAGCCGTTTCTCGACGTATTTCAAATTGGCGCTCGCAACATGTACAACTACGACCTGCTGCGAGAAGTGGGGCGAGCCAGCAAACCGGTGTTGCTCAAACGCGCGATGTCAGCCACTCTTGGCGAGTGGTTGAGCTCAGCGGAATACATCATGCTGGAAGGAAACCTGCAAGTCATTCTTTGCGAGCGCGGCATCCGCACCTTCGAAACTCATACTCGAAACACACTCGACCTGGCTGGCGTAGCGGCCGTGAAACAAATGTGCCAGTTGCCGGTTATCGTCGATCCCAGCCACGGCACAGGACGTCCTGAGCTGGTGCGTCCCATGGCTATGGCTGCCATTGCCTGTGGTGCTGATGGTGTGATGATCGAAGTGCACAACCAGCCGGCTGAAGCGATGAGCGACCGCGAACAAGCAATCACGCCGCAAGCGTTGAGCGAGATAATCGAAGAAATTCGCATTCTTGCCGCGACCTTGCGCGGCAAGAATACGTTCCCGCATAAACCTGTGACTTACGGAGCGCCGCGCTCTCAGGCGTTGCCCCAGACTTAGGCTGTCCTAGCCTCCCCGATTGGCCAGCGACATGAGGCGCTGGAAGTCGCTGTGAATGCGCAGCGTGTTGCTGCCTTTGGTGAAACCGCCGGACAGTTCTCCTTGCAAAGATTGCGGCAGATCGACGAATTTGATCACCTTGCCTCCCTTGCCTGGGAACAGAATCGCGAAGCCGTCCGGTTTCGTGCCGGTGAATCGCTCCGGTCCATGATGATGTCGCAGCGCCAGTTGTTGTTCTTCCGAAAGTGCGCCCAGTCCTTTCTGACGAACTGTCTGGCTCTCAACGAACCAGCGATCGTATGCGGCTTTGTCGATGTAGTTGGGTCTGTTGGTGCCCAGTGCCATTACCACTTCTTTGCCGCCGATCGTGCGTCGTCCCAGCGCTAGCAAACTGGCATCTTCCGGGATGGGGGTGCCGTCGGGCAGCTTTCCGGAACGCATCATCTCCATACCTTTGACGATCACCGGGTCGAGGCGGTCGGCGTCAGACAGTTTGTTGAGGAAATTCTTGCCGTTTTCGACGCGCACTCTGGCTTCCAGGTGTTGTTGAATGCGCGACAGGGTCAACTCCGGCATCTCACCTGGACGAGCCTGGAATCCCTGGACTGCTCTACCGGCGGTATTGTCGAAGGTCTGTGTGCTGCGTGCCCAGTTGCGATTAGCTGCCATCACATCGGCGTCGATGCCGGTGCGCTGCATGATGGTGGCAATTTCGTTGCGTCCTGGATCTGAGCGCAACCATCTCGTCGGGGCTTCCCAGACATCAATTCGTCCGAGCAATCCCTGGATGCGTGCAAGAAATACCTTGTTGTCGACAGTGGGATCGGTGCGGAACAGTTCCAGATGTTGAGCAATTGCTTTAGCTGTCTCACGCATGCCGACAACATATCGGCGGTCTTTCAGAGCCTTCTCTGCTGCCCCGATCGATTCGGATACATCTTTGGCGGTAACTGGAATTTCAGATGTTTCGGTCGGGCGGACCGGCTTTTCTTTGACCGCCGGCTCCACTTTTGCTGGTGGCTCGACGACCTGTGCCGGCGGCTCGACGACCTTCACCGGCGGTTCGACGACCTTCGCCGGCGGTTCGACGACCTTCACCGGCGGTTCGACGATTTTAGCGATTGGTTCGATCACCAGTGGATCGGTTGTGCCTCTGCCTGTGGTGGCAGCCGTCTCGGTGACCGCGCCCAGTTCGAATGCGCGAGACCCCGTTTTTGCAGGAGATTTGGCGGTGACCTCAGACCCGGCGGGTAGTTCTTCCAACCGCACTCCGGAACTGCCTGTCTCGGCGGCTGCCGTTTGCACTTGCACCAGTCCGTCGGCTTGTTCAGTCCAAGTACGGAACCTGGCTTCGACACCACCTTGCAGAGCATCGACCTGCGTTTGTTTGGCGGCGATGGTTTCATTTAACGCGGCAATCTGTGCATCGAGCCCGCCGGCGTTTGCTTCTCGATTGGTTTTCGCAAACTCCACCGCTTGCTCGAGGCGCGGGCGGCTGTCGAGCTGACTTTGCAGACCCTCAACTTCCTGCTTTGCCTGGTCGAACTTGGCTTGCAATTCTTCGATTGTCGGAGGCGTTTCATCGCCTTCACCGCGTGCGCCGGGTTCGTTGCCTTTGCCCTTAGGCGTGGCAGGCGGTTCGCCCTCTGCAGTACCGGCGCCTGTTTCTTTGGCGCGAGCCGCTTTTCTGGCTGCTCCTACTTCGGCGCGGGCGGCGTCCATTTCTGCACGCTTGGTGGACAGTTCCGCCTTTACTTGGTCCAACTGCGCCACATGCTGTTCGGCGCTCTGAACTGCTCCGTCCAGCGCTGAACGCTGTCGAACCAACCCTGTCTGGTTTTGATTCAGACCAGCCAGTTCAGACTGAGCGGCTTCAACAGCTTTCAAGTCATTTAGCAGCTGGATTCGTTCGGTTGACAGAGCCGGGTTTTCCTTGAGGTTGGTGCGTTCGGCCATCACCTTGAACAGGTCGCCGAATCCACTAACTCCTTTTTTGTCCTGTCCCTGCTCAGAAAAGTTAGTCGCTGCCGCATCGCTTGAGTGGTCAGCCGTTCGCCGGCATGCAGATCCGCGCCCGTCGAGACGGCCAATTCGCCAACTGCTGATTCTGATGCCGCAGCTTCACCCGCAGCTGCGGATTTGCCTTTGAAGCCAAACTCTCTCATTGAGAACTTGCCGCCGCTCATAACCTTTGCTGGACCATAGCCGCCCAATGCCATGAGCGGATAGTCAACCGCCACCACACCCATGTTATTCGCTACGGCGTCGGTGTTGGTTTGATAATTCTGTGGGTTGAACGCTGAGTCGCCGGCCAAGTATACGGATGATCCGACGCGCCGCGTCAGATCGATGCCCATCAGCCCGAGCATGGCCCGGCCGCCCCATTTTGCCATGGTTGCGTAGCGCCCGCCGGCTTTGTTCATCAATCCCAGTCCGATACCGATACTGGTGGCAATGGTAAATTCGGCAGCGGTTTCTGCCTTATTCTCGCCCATCTCGTGGATGCGATTTTCGATGCCCTGCATCGTGCCGTTGAACAGCGTGCCGGTGAATCGTCCGGGGGCATCAGTGCCACCGTTTGCCCAAATCTCTGCCGACGACAACAGAACCTTGTCGGCGATGCCCTGGGATAATTTCAATTCCTGAGCTTCAGAATGCGAAGCTCCAAGAGCGTCGAAACCGTGGGCCATATGGCGGGAGTCCTTTGTGGATGGATGCCAGTCGCGACCTGTTCTCCAAGTTGCCGGACGGCGGCAGCTCAGACAATCACCCCAGGTCGATCATGCTGCGATGATAGTTTTTTGCCTGATGAGAGTCGATTGGGGGAATTCCCTCCCTTATCGTAAATTTCCCAGCCGGCGTCTTCTAAAGTCGGCATGGCGCGGACGGAGGCGATCAAATCGACAGCAAAATTAGGTGAGGGGCCCGGCAACTGGAGGCGTCGACCGGGCCAGTGCTCACCTGAAAGTGAACTTTGAAATTCCGCTGTTTATCGCGTGTATTGGATAGTCAGTCACCTCAGTACGCGGGGCGGGCGTTAAGTCCGCGGCGATAATCCTGGCGAAAATTGCCCTGTTGCACGAATCCTCCTGAGAGGCGTGAAAGCGTTGTATGCGCGCGATGCGATACATAGGGATTCTCGTCAAGTTCAAGAAGTTGCAAGACTTCTATAGGGGTACCAGCGTTCTCGGCTACGGTATAGCGAATGTCCGGGTTCTCATCGCCTGACAGATCTTTGATTAGATCGGCAGGTGAATGCGAATTCTCGGCGACGGCCGAACGGACATTCGGCCAGTCGCTGCCGGCCAAATCCTCCAGCACTGATGCCGAGGTATTGGGGTTCTCAGCGATTCGCTCCAGCACGCAAGGACCACTTCTTTTGGACAGGTATTCCAGCACCGCATTTGGTGTTTCCGGATTACTGGCAATCAGCATCTTTACGCGCAGGAAGTTAACATCGTCCAGAACGTCAACGTCTAGCCCGTTTATGGCGTCCATGTGAGTCGTGAGCAGAAAGGTTACGGCTTCTCTCAGTACAGCTGTGTCAGCCCAATCGAACTTGAATATAGCTGTGAGGTCCTGCTCTGGTTGCCAGAGAAGAAGCCAGTTTCCAACTTCCTCTGGAATCATAGGATGTACCTCTTAAGTCGAATTAGTTACATGTGCCCTAAGGTTAAGTAAGCAAACATTATTCCAACATTGCAATTGGAGTCCCGGACGGAGACGGCGTTTACGCCTAGTCTACAGATGTCTTTTTTGCTGAATGAAACCCGAGTCGATTATATGTTTTCCCATCTACAACTCAGCCGCATTGAGGAAGACAATGAGTATGTAGACCTTCCCGACTGATTTTTCCTTCGCACCAAAAACGGTATCCGTCACTTCGGAGACTGGAATTATGGTTACTTCTGAAGATAAAGAAAGACCATTTCTAACCGTCTTGAGCGGCGGCAGTTCTCATCGCAGCGAGTCTGAACTTGTGCTTGCTTGCCAGAGAAAAGATCCAGTTGCATTCGAGGAATTGATCAAGAGGCACCAACGCTCCGTATACAATCTTCTCTATCAACTGGCTCCAGATTGGAATACAACCGCCGATCTGGCGCAAGAAGTTTTCATCCGCGTCTGGAAGTCGATAGACACCTTGCGAAATCCAAGGGCATTCCGCTCCTGGTTGAATCAGATTACGACTAACCTTTTTTACGACGAACTGAGGAAACGGCCGAAGCAACTGCCGACTGTTTCCATGGACGAGCCCTGGGACTATGAAGACCACGAAGAGTGTCCGACCCGCGATATAGCGGATTTGTCGGCGCTCCCCGATGAATGTTACCAACGCAAAGAATTGTCGATCGCCATACGCGAAGCGATGCTGCAATTGCCGGACCACTTCCGCACCGCCATTGTTCTGCGTGAGTTGCAGGGATTGTCTTATGAAGAGATAGCCGCGGTCACTCATTCCGAAATGGGCACTGTAAAATCTCGCATCGCCCGCGCCCGTTCGAAGGTGCAGCAAATGCTCGCGCCTTACGTCGATATGCAGGCTGCTTGAGTTGAGTTTAGCCCGTCACCGTTTCCGGTGCGGGCACATAGTATGAAGCGAGGGAGCGCGCCGGCGGGGCGCGCTCCGTTTTTATATGCGTTGGATAGGGACGCAGTTGCAGACAATCCGTTTCCAATTCCCTTGTTGGAAATTTGCCTTTTAGTATGAACTTTACGCGCTGGGTGTTCTGGTCGTTAATGCTGCGGAGGGTCCTCTACAAATTAAGTAGAAAATCAGCCGCAGCTTTTCGTCAGCCGCACAACCGCACCGGGTTCGCCTGGTGCGGTCGTTGCTTGTATGGACGGTTTTGCCTGAGCGACGTCTAACAGCGCCTCCTGAGCCACGGCACGTTCCTCATATGCAACAATGATCCCGTTTGCTCGTCAGGTGCTCTATGCAAAAAACTTTGGGATTATTGGCAGTTGCTGCAACTATCGCTTTGACGACTTTGAGCGCCTCAACAGCCCTGGCCGCTGATGGCACCTTTGCAGGCACCGCTCACTGGTATGGTCCCGGCTTCCATGGCAAGCGGGCTGCCAACGGTAAAGTTTTCGACAAGAATCTGATGACTGCGGCGCACGCACATCTGCCTTTTGGCACCAAAGTGAAAGTGACATATCCTAAGTCGGGCAAGAGTGCCATCGTGGAGATAAACGATCGTTGTGCACCGATGAAACATCGCGTCATCGATCTTTCTGAAGGTGCGGCAAAAACTCTTGGAATTTATCCCTGCGGCTCCGCAAAGGTCGAGTGCAAGGTCATGCCGTAACGGCTGCGCGAAGAACGGATGTTTTTCGCGTGTTGTTGTGGGGCGTGAGCGGCGCCTAGTTGGAAGTGCCGTAGGGGTACCACCAGGACTTGATTCCTGGTGAAAAGTCCCAGTGCACATGCTTAGTCTCGCGAAACTCGTCCAGTCCTTCTTGCCCGAGTTCGCGTGCTCCGCCGCTGAACTTCATGCCGCCAAAAGGACCGGCATAATTGTCCGTGAGCGGATCATTAATCCACACGGTTCCAGCCTTCACTTCTTCCATGAATAGCTTGGCTTTCAGCGGATCGTTGGTGACCAGGCACGCGCCTAGACCGAACTGGCAGTCGTTGGTCAGTTGAATTGCTTCTTCGAATGATTGGTATTCCATCAAAGGAATGGCTGGACCGAAGGTTTCTTCCCTCATGATCGTCATTGAATGGTTGACGTTGCTGAGCACTGTGGGCTCGAGGAAATAACCTTGCTTGAGGTGCTGCGGGCGTCCGCCGCCGACCAGACACTTGGCTCCTTTGTTGATGGCTTCGGAGATGTGTTGCTCGACCTTTTGCCGGTAGCGATCACCGATCATCGGGCCGACATCGGTTTCTGATTCCAGTCCGGGGCCGAGTCTCAGTTTGCGCACGTGTTCGACCAGCGCTTCTGTGAATTGTTTTGCCTTGGATTTCGGCAGGTATACGCGCTCGGTGGATGTGCAGACCTGTCCCGCGTTTGTGAGGGCGGCATAGGCGAGAGCGCGCGCGGACATTTCGGGATCGGCATCTTCAGTGATGACGAAAGCGTCTTTGCCGCCCAGCTCCAGGTGCAGTTTCTTCATCATCGGCGCGGCGAGCGATGCGATGCGTTGACCGATGCCCAGGCTGCCGGTGAAGGCAATCACCGGAACATCAGGATGCACCACCAGCGGTTCGGCAACATCCTGCCCGTAGCCGTTCACGATGTTGATGACGCCGGGCGGGAAGTGATCCCAGCAATGTTCGGCGAGATACATCGTCGTCAAAGGTGTCAGCTCGCTCGGTTTAATTACGATGGTGTTGCCGGCAGCCAGTGCAGGAGCCATTTTCCAGGCCAGCAGCAAAAGCGGATAGTTCCACGGGATGATACACGCGGCAACGCCGTAAGGCTCTTTGATGACGAGATTGAGTTGCGAATACTCGCCAGAGGGCAGCACTCGACCGCGCTCGTGGCGACCCAGTTCGGCGTAGTAATCGAAGGTGTTGCACAGCCATTCGAACTCTTCGTCGTTCTCCTGAACCGGCTTTCCCTGCTCGCGAGTCAACAGGTTGACGATTTCGTGCTGGCGAGCGCGCATCTTTGCTGCCGCCTCGTGCAGCATGGTGGCGCGGACATTGGCCGATGTGCGGCGCCATTTATCGAACGCTGCTTTGGCTGCCGCTACGGCCGCGTGTGCATCAGCTTCGGTACCTTTTGGGACCGAGTCGATGGCTTTTTCGGTCGCCGGGTCGATGACCTCGATTGTTTCTTTAGACTGACCTTTGGTGAACTTTCCGTCGATGTAATGTTGTTGCGGCATCTTGATTTCTGACCTGTCACACGGGCGCTACGGTTCGGGGAATTGTAGCGCAGTGAGAGGTTTGAGAGGTTTCTGCCGATGCGCAGACGGTTGAGTCTGCCTTCGCCGACAGGCTCTGGTTGACCATATCGAGGAAATACTTGTGGACGCGCAGATCTTCGGTCAGCTCCGGATGGAAAGAGGTAACCAGTAGGTTGTCCTGGCGTGCCATGACAATCCCCTCCTCGACCTGAGCCAGCACGGATACATTCTCGCCACAATTAAGTATGATTGGCGCGCGGATGAACACAACATTGAACGGCTGCTCACCGAGAGCGGGAATTTCTACCAGTTGCTCACTGCTGAACTTCTGCGGTCCAAAGGCGTTGCGACGCACCTTGATGTCCATCAAAGCCAGGCGCCCTTGAGCTGAACCCTCAATTTCTCTAGCCAGAAAAATTGAGCCCATGCAGGTGCCGTAAATAGGCATGCCTGCGCGGGCGCGCTGGATGATGGTATCGAAAATGGTGTCGTCGGCTCGTTCAGTCAGTTTAGCGATCGTTGTCGATTCGCCGCCGGGAATGACGAGTCCGTCGAGATCTTCAATCTCATCGGCGCGCCTGACGAGCCGGGTTTTCGCACCGGCTCGTTTTAGCATGTCCTCGTGTTCGGCAAAGCTGCCTTGCAGTGACAGGATTCCGATTAGCGGCATGTTTACCACCCCCGGGTAGCAATCGTTTCTTGCGGAGTGAGGCTGGAGCAATTGCGACCGACCATGGGTTCGCCGAGGTTGCGGCTGACTTCGGCGATCACTTTGGGATCGTTATAGAAGGTGGTGGCTTTCACAATTGCTTGTGCGCGCTTTTGCGGATCGCCGGATTTGAAAATGCCGGAGCCTACGAAGACGCCTTCCACACCAATTTGCATCATCAATGCTGCATCAGCCGGCGTGGCAATGCCACCGGCGGCAAAGTTGACGACCGGCAGTTTGCCTGTTTCTGCAACTTGTTTTACAAGATCGAACGGTGCGCCGATGTTTTTTGCGTAGGTCATCAGTTCTTCTTCGGGCAAGACGGTGAGTTTGCGGATTTCGCCGAGTACGGTGCGAGCGTGACGGACGGCTTCGACGACGTCGCCGGTGCCAGCTTCGCCTTTGGTGCGAATCATGGCTGCGCCTTCGCCGATGCGGCGCAGAGCTTCACCAAGGTTGCGGCAGCCGCATACAAATGGAATCGTGAACTTGTTTTTTGCGATATGAAACTCTTCGTCAGCCGGTGTCAGCACTTCGCTCTCGTCGATGCAGTCGACGCCGATCGATTCCAGAATTTGTGCTTCGACGAAATGTCCGATGCGAACTTTTGCCATCACGGGAATGCTGACTGCTTCTTTGATCTTGATGATCAACTCGGGGTCGCTCATGCGAGCGACGCCGCCGGAACCGCGGATGTCGGCCGGCACGCGCTCGAGCGCCATGACGGCAACGGCGCCGGCTTCTTCAGCTATTTTGGCCTGGTCGGCGGTGACGACGTCCATGATGACGCCGCCTTTCAGCATTTGCGGCAGCGCCTTTTTGACCAGGTCGGTGCCGGTCTTCGGCGTGTCATTGGTTTTGACTGTAGTCACCATATCTAGTACCTCTTTATAAAGTTGATTGAGTTGGGATGAAGTTTGATTTGGATAGAGTTTGAGCTGGGATTAGTTTGAGCTGGGATTAGTTTGAGCTGGGATTAGTTTGGGCTGGGATTAGTTTGAGCTGGGGCTTCGAGTTGAGATGAGATGAGCGGTTGAATGATTAGATGAGGGTGCGGTGTGCTTGACTGGCGGCGCGCGAAGCAACGCTGGATCGGGTGGCGAGATATTTTTTGACGGCGCGGGACAGGCGAGCGATGCCTTGTTCGATCTGTTGTTCGTTCTGTTGAATAAACGTCAGTCGGAAGTATTCGGGGCGATCGGCTGCGAAGAAGAACATGTCGCCGGGGCTGTAGGTAACGCCCTCGCTTTCGGCGAGCGCCAGCATTTCGCGCGCGGAGGCGCCGCTCGGCAGTTTCGCCCAGATGAACATGCCGCCCTGCGGTTTCGTCCAGGTGACATCATTAGGCATGCTCGCGCGCAGTGCCTGGTCCATCGTGTCGCGTCGGCTGCGGTAGGCTCTTCGTACGATGTCCAGATGTTTCTCGTACAATCCATTGTTCAGATAGCGAGCGACAATTACCTGCGCCATGGAGTTGGTTGAAAGATCGATTGTGCGCTTTGCCAGCAGTAATCGCGAAATTACTTCGCGGGGGGCGACCAGCCAACCCAGACGCAGTCCGGGACACAGGGCTTTGGAAAAAGTCCCCTGGTGGATGACGACCCCTTGTTCGTCCAACGCTTTCAGTGTCGGGAACGGGGCGCCGTCATAGCTGAGGTCGCCGACAAAATTGTCTTCGAGAATCGGGACATTGTAGATGCCGGCCAACTCAAGCAGCTGGCGGCGGTTTTCGATGGGCATCGAAGCGCCGGTCGGATTCTGGAATGAGGGCATTACATAAGCGAGCTTGACGCGTTGTCTGGAGATTACGCTTTCCAGCACATCGAGGCGCAAGCCATTTTCGTCCACGGAGACCGGCAGGCAGCGAGCGCCCAGCGAAGAAAAATTGCACAAAGCCCAGAAGTACGTCGGATCTTCGAGAGCCACCGCGTCGTTGGCATCGACGAATGTACGACCAACCAGATCGATTCCCTGCTGCGAGCCGCTGAGAATCAAAAGTTCGTCTTCCGCTGCTTCGATGCCGTTCCGTTTCAGGTAGGCGCGAACTTGTTCGCGCAGCAGAGGATGCCCGTCGGGCGGACTGTATTCGAACATGTCGGACGCATCGGTCTTTCTCACCAGATCGCCAACCATGTTTTGGAAGTCTTCGTGGGGAATAAATTCGCGAGTAGGTGTGCCGCCACTGAATGAGATCATCGACTCAGGGGCTGCATACGGTACGGGCTGCCTGTTGAGGATATTTGCGGAAGCCTGACTGAATCGAGAGAATTTTTCGTGCCACAGTACTGAACGCGTAGATGATGCAGGCAGAGGCGATGCAGACGGGCGTCTGCTGCGCCGAGCTTCGGATGGACTATCGTCCGGGTTCAAGTTGATTGGGGCGGCGGTCACGAATGTGCCGCGGCCGACGTGGCTGCTGATCAGTCCGAGCGCCTGCAGCTCGTCGTAGGCACGCGAGACCGTCGAGCGGTCCACTTGCAAAGATGATGCCAGGGAGCGATCAGTTGGCAGTTTTTCGCCAGCGGTTAGCTTGCCGGTTTCGATACTTTCCTTGAGAATGCGGGCCAATTCGGCGTACATAGGCACGCCGCGGGGTTTTTCCGCCTTCAAAACACCAATCAGTTCCTGCCAATTCATTAAATGCATCCAACCAATTTGGAGAAACAGACCAATTTAGCCTGCCAATCGCTAGATTACCAATCAATTGGTATGTATGCAACAAGCCAATTTGGCTTGTTGATGATTCGATGCGGTTTGCTGCCCTCGTCCGCGCCGGGGCGGGTGGCGAGGTCTAGGCTCCCGGCCGGCGGACATCCATATATAAGGAGGATGCCTGTGCACCATCTTCGATACCACTTCCAAGAAACAAGCCGAGCCGGCCGTTTTCCCATTTAGTTGTTGGAAAGAATGGTGGCAACCCTCACCAGATGCGGTGGCTCAACCTTAAATTTCAACGACGGTTGGCGGACATTAGAGCTAGAATGGATTTGAATACACCTTTCCTGCAAAAGCGCGCCACCGCGCATACGCAGATGACGGTATGAATGATGAGCCAGAGACTGGCAGTTGCTGGCGTTTTGACCATCCTCCTGATAGCCGACGGCGTTAGTGCATCTGCCCAGCTAAATCAAGTACAACAAAACACTCAACAGCTGTTGAACAATGTCAGCAACGGCGTATCCGGCATCGGCCGCTCGATTCCAGCGATACCGCCGGTGGCGCCATATGTTCAGCAAGTAGCGCCGGTCGTCACAAATGTGCTGCCGGTGACACCTGGCATCACTGGCGCTTCTCCTCCGTCCTTGCCGCCGATATTGCCTGCGATACCGCAATTGCCACCGGCTGTGCCCCTTGCACTTCCCATCTCTAATCCTGCTACCACTGCCACGGTTAATCCCGCTACGCTCTTGCCATCGGCAATTTATCCAACAAACGCTGTTGGAATAATGCCACTACAGGCGGTGCAGACGAACGTAGACGCCACACGAATGCTCTACAGTGCTGCCAACCCATCGCAAATGCCAGGAATGCGTATCCAGTCGCGAGTCAATGAAGCGTTGTCCGACCCGACCGGTGTTGTCGTGGTTCCGGTGTCTGGCAGTTCTGTGTCCACTGGTGTCGGTTCGATAAAACTCAACAACGGCAAAGCTCTCGTTTCACCACGTTCTTCGAAAGGCGTCGTGGTGGAGACTGCTAATGGAAAGCTGTGGGTCGGACGCGGCGCATCGGTGATTGTTTCTCAAGAGCGCGGTGTGCTGCGAGTTGAAAACCTCAACGGTGTAGGCAATGTCCATGTGCAACTGAAGCCGGGACAGCCTGCGTCCGCTCAAAACTGGGTCAGCCTTGGACCAGGCTACGAGCTGGTCACCAGCCAGCCTGGGCTGACTCGCGAGTTGATACAGCCTGCAGACGGTGTGGCCAGACGCAACGCGACCATATCCAGCGATCAGTCATATTCGATCAGCGAAGTTTCTTTGCCGACGCTTCTAAAATCTTCGCCGGTTTTGCAAACGGTGCGGACCGTTTCTAAAAGCGCATCGACGCAGCAAAAACAAGCCGCCAGCGTTGTTAGAGAAGTAACCAAAATGGCGGCGGTTCTCAGCGTAACTCGCGGCGGCTCAGGCTTCGTGGCCATCCAGGACAATGCGGTGGCTGTCCGTCCCAACTCGCTGGTGACGGCAACCCTGGATTCTGTGCGCAATGTGTTGTCGCCCTCGCTTGCTGTCGCGCCGCCGCCCGCCGTGGCAAGTGTCTCGCCCGTTGTCGCTCTGGATGCCAATCGTGGTGTCTCGGTTGCGTCTTCCAATTCGGCTGCAGCACGAACCGGCGATCAGATTCAGGTCGGGCAGCTGTCTTTGCGCGTCTCGCCCGTTGCGCTACCGGCGGCGGTGCTCGCCAGCGTTCCTACAGATACGTTGCCGCACCGCTTTGGTGGCTCGCTGTCTGCAATCGCCAAAGAAGAACGACGCGGCAAAAAGCCGCAAGTAGATCTAGATGACGCAACCAAAGCCGCTTCTGCGCATAGAGCGCGTGCGGAAAATGTGGGACCGGTGTCGGTCCGTTATGTAGTGCCGACTAGCCCTGTGAGCGGCACCGATAGCGGCTCTGGCAGAAACAGGCGGGCTCTGGCAGGCGCATCGTCGGTCAATTCAAGTGATTCGTCGAGTGTGCTGTTGCCCTCGGATGCTTCGGATTGGCTGGACACGCACGCTATGGGCCATACGGTGCGGGAGTGGATCAAGCAAAATCCGACGCTGGCGCTCTTGATCGGCGCCATGTTCCTGTTGTTGGCTGCATTCTCCGTTTATCAATGGCGCAAGACTCGCATGCGCGAGCGCCAGCTGTCAGACAGTGTTGAACGCATGGCGGCGCTCAATCACGAGTTGCAGGTGGCGCGCGATCAGGCTATTGAATCGTCGCGGCTTAAGTCTGAATTCGTGGCCAACATCAGTCACGAGATTCGTACGCCTGTATCAGCAGTGCTGGGCTTGAACGATCTTTTGCTCGATACGAAACTGGATAAGCAGCAGCAAGAATTTGCTCGACTCTCTAAAGACTCTGCGCAGTCGCTTCTGGGCTTGATAAACGACCTTCTAGACTTTTCGAAGATGGAGTCCGGAAAGCTGGAATTGGAGATTGTCGATATCTCCGTGCCGAAGATAATGCAAGACGCCGCCAATCTTCTGGCTCCGGTGATCCATGAGAAAGCCTTGATGGTTATGTTCATGTCTGACGTCAAGGATGTCGCCTTGCGCGGCGACCCGGTCCGTTTGCGGCAAATATTGCTTAATCTCGTGGGCAATGCAGTCAAGTTCACCAGCAAAGGCGAGGTTGTGGTTGAGGCAGCCATTGCTACCGAAGAAGCCGACCGGGCGCGCCTGGTACTGACTGTCGAAGACACCGGTATTGGTATCAGCGAAGATTCCATAGCCCAACTGGCGAAACCGTTCGTCCAGGCTGACGGGTCGACGACGAGACGGTTCGGTGGCACCGGTCTGGGACTGTCGATCACCAAGAGATTGGCAGAGATGATGGGTGGTGGCATCACCATCGAAAGTCAGCTGGGTAAAGGTTCCAAGTTCCAGGTTTCTATGTCGTTGAATAGCGTTGTTTCTGCAGTTGACCCTGCGGAGCAGGCGGATGACGCATCAAAGGCTGCCTTGGGTCTTCCGGACCTGAGCGGCACCAGGGTGGCTGTGTTCACGAAGCACCAAAGATGCGGTGAAGTTATTCGTCAAGCATTCCGCGACGCCGGAGTCACTATAGTCAAACGAACTCGCGACGCTGAATTTGCTATCTTCGATGTGAACGCGTCGCGAAAACGGTTGCCTGCTTCGGCGCGGCGCATCGCGATCGGCACCAGCGCTGCTGCTCCTGAGGGAGCTCAGTATGACGCTTATCTCGCCAGCCCGGTCAACGTGGTTGAATTGCTGTCGGTGGTCGCTTATCTGAAGAAGAACCCCCAGTTGGGGATGCAACGCGAAGCGCCTGTCGTGGCGACGACTTTGCAGACCGAACCCTTGCCTATGTTGTCCAGAAAGAGAGTGTTGGTCGCCGAGGATAGTCCGGTGTTGCAGAAAATCATCAAGAATTCTCTGGAGAAACTTGGCTTTACTGTCTCGCTTGCCTCGGATGGGAGTTCTGCTGTTAGTGCCGCCGCGGAGAACAGCTATGACTTAATATTCATGGATTGGCAAATGCCTGTTATGGGTGGTCTGGAAGCTACAAAACTAATTCGCCAGTCCGAAATACAGACCGGACAGCACACTCCAATAGTGGCTATGACGGCGAATGCCATGCAGGGGCACAGAGAAACTTGTCTGGCGGCCGGCATGGACGACTATCTCAGCAAACCATTCAATCAGCAACAACTGTCCGATGTGTTGCAGCGCTGGCTCAGCTCGTAAGTCAGCTCGCTGCTCACCTCGCTAGCCTTGTCTGTTGATCAGCCAAACGCCGGCGATCAACAGAACAGCGCCCACGCCGCGCCAGAGCGTGAATGGCACTGGTGTGCCGCCGTGCACTCCTAGCTGATCGAGGATGATTGAGGTGACGATTTGTGCCGCCATCACCAGGGAGATCGCCCCCGCTACGCCCAGCCCCTGAATAGCGAAGATGACGGTCACCAGAAATGCTGCCCCGATCATGCCTCCCGCCCAAGACCACCACGGCGCAGCAGCGAGTGCGGTGGCGGTGGGCAGGGGTGCCCGCGTGATCAAAGTTGCGATAATCAGGCAGAGAGTTGTGATCACGACCGAGATCGTCGCAGACAGGACAGGACCGCCGACATATTGAGAAAGGCGGGTGTTCACCGCACTCTGCAACGCCGAGAAAGTTCCTGCCGCCAGTGCTATCAGATAGACGAGTTTCATTCTTCATCCTCGCGAGTGCGACGCGTGTGAGGTTCAGTTGTGAGCCGGAGGACGCAACAGTTTCTCCAGCACGAATGTCGGTGTCAGCTTGATCAGCATGTCTCTGCCCAAGGAAAATAATGGATTGCTCAGGTGATCGGTGCGCGCAGCGCGCCGCGACTTCTCCACCATGCTGTTGGCTGACAGCAGTCGATCTGTTTCATAGGCGGCGAATGCCGTCTGAAAGTCGGGATTGCGGTCGATGTGATTGGCAAGCGACACTGCGTCGAGAATCGCTTGCGCACCGCCTTGTCCGAGATTTGGCGGCATGGCGTGTGCGGCGTCACCAAGCAAAGCGATGCGACCTTTGCACCAGGAAGTGAGTGGCTCGTGATCGTAGATTGCATGACAGAGTATTGACTCTACCGGTGTCGAGCGAATGATTTCCGGCACTGGAGCTTCCCAGTCGGCGAAGTGTTTGAGAGCATCTTCGCGAGTCGCCCGGGCGGCGAAGTTGGCTGGTGCCAGGCAAGTGCCGTACCAGTAAATAGACTCTTCGTTCACTGGTGCAACGCCAAACACGGTGCCTGGTCCCCAGATTTGCGTGGTGGTTCCGCGCGCCACCATCCGGTCGCGATTGGATGCGATAGCGCGCCAGGCAACGAATCCCTGGTAGTTCAGTGCTTGCTGACCGACGACCGAGTGTGCCACCTGTGAGTGAATGCCGTCAGCGCCAATCAATGCGGAGCCCGCTGCCTGCTCGCCGTTTTCGAACTGGGCGGTGATTGCATTTGCCGATTGGTCCGTGCCAATCAGTCTGTATCCGTACTTGACGTTTGCTTCGCCGGCGCGGGAGAGCAGTACGCTAAGCAGTGCTTTGCGGTGAATGGCAACCGGCAGGTATCCATATTGGCGCTCGAGAAATCCGAGATCGATCTCGCTCAGCAATGAACGTCCTTTGTCAGACATCAGCCGGGTGGTGCGAATTACTTCACCGCTGTGTTTGACGCCGTCTGCCAGGTCAAGCGTCCCCAGGCACTTCATCGCATTTGGTGCCATGGCGATGCCCGCGCCGAGCGCAGTCGGACCGTGCTGTTGGTCAAAGATAGTGAAGCTGTGACCCGCTTTGGACAGGGCTGCACCCAAAGTCAGCCCGCCGATGCCGGCTCCTGCGATCAGCCAGTGAGGTCTTTCCACGCGCCTAAGTTAACGCATTCCGGCGTGACCATGCCAGACTCAAAGGGGAGAGAATAATTTAAACCCGCGCCCATGTGGACTACAGTGTGATGCAATTGCAGCACGCGGAACAAGGAACCGAGCATGAGTGTCAAGGCGGCGACGAGTATGAGCAGGTATGGATTTCACAGAGTGATTGCACCGCGCGGAGTGGTGCCGCAGGCGGCCGAGCGCGTAGACAATACGCCTAAGCAACTGCACCCAAGCGAAAAACTGGTGCAGGTCAAGTTGCTCAACCTTGACTCGACGAGCACTCGGCAGATCAGCGAGTCCGGAGCCAAAATCACCGATCGCGTCTGGGAAATTGTGCAACAGCGCGGCAAGATGCATAATCCGGTCACCAATTCCGGTGGCGTGCTGTTGGCCGAGTATGAGGGCAAAGCCATAGTGCCATGGACGTCTCTGAGTGCTATTCCATTGCATCTGGAGAGCATCGGTGCGGTGCACGGGCAGCAAATCGATGTTGTCGGCACGGCCGTTTTGTTCGAAAGCTATTACTTTACTCCGGTGCCCGATGGCATGGACTGGCGTCTGGCGGCGACGGCTCTCGACATAGCCAGTCTGGCTGTGCAGGTGAAACGGGTGGTGCTGGAGCGGCGCCCGATGTCGCGTGCGCTGGTAATCGGCTGCGGCAATGCCGGTATAGCCGCTATGGCCGCCATCAAAAAGTACAAGCCCGATGTAGAGATATATGGTGTCGACGTCAGTGAGACAAATTTCGCGCGCATCAGACAATTTGGCTTCAGCGATCATCTGGCCGTGCTGGACGCCGTCAACGCAGAGGCGCTGCTCAGCTTTGTCGGTGATTGCGATCTAGTGGTCAATTGTGTCAACGTACAGAACACCGAAGCCGCTTCGGTTCTGGCAACCCGCGATCACGGTTTGATTCTCTTCTTCTCGATGGCGACCCAATTCGACAAAGCTTCGCTGGCAACCGACGCCACCGGCAAAGATGTGGTCATGCAGGTGGCCAGCGGCATCGCCAGAGGCGAAGACGAAGAGATTTTTCAATTGCTGAAAGACTATCCGGACTTGCTGGCGGTATCGCACTAGCACCATAAGTGGTGCAGCAGAATATCACGCCCCTCCGCCATCGTTCGGATAGGCTCTACTGTAGTGGGTGAGACAGAGTGTCAGTGATGGTCTCTGTCTCACTAGATTTGTCGACGGCCGGCGCGAACCTTTGTTTCGCAACGAAAGGCATGGCAATACCTATTGAGGCCGACCAGACGACGAAGGCTAGAGACGCAGCCCCCATCAAGAGCAGCGCCATTTCCAGTCGGCCGGTTGAACCAACCAGGCTGGCGCCGATTGTCAGCGCCCAGACGGGCAGTCCCAGCCAAGCAAGCGCTTTTGGGAAGTTGCGGTGCACAAGCGAACATCCGGTCAAAATTATTCCGGCGATGCCGTTTAATGTGTTGCCTATCAATATATAGTGTGTGATTGCTCCCGCGATTATCAGCCAGGCTGACTGGAAGGCGTCGGCGGGCATGTAATTGAGTCCGTTAAGCTGATCTCGAGCGAGGTCCGAAGCCAGAACCAGCAAGTTGAATTCGGCTGTTAACGATGAGCTGGCGGCGATTGCCACCAGCAGCAGTGCAAAAGTGGTGAGCGGGCGATAGCGGCGCTCCAGCGTCTGTACGAATGCTACGCAAAAGAACACGAACATGATGGTGGAAAGCGCATGCAGAGCGCAGGTCGCCCGCCAGAGCAAGATGTTGTCGGAGATATACTGGATGACTTTGATTGGTGTCGGCGAGTTCAAGCTGTGACTTTGCGCCACGGCTATGTCGAAGCCGACGCTGGCGAGCACCGCGATTACAGCTAGCAGACAAGCCCAACTGAGCACGTAGTGCGTGGTCATGACGTGCCGCTGCTTCTTGCCCGGCTTGTGCATTATTCGCCGTTGCGAGCCGGATTCTTCAGGACTTTCACGCCGCCCAGGTAAGGTACCAGAGCCTCCGGAATCACCACCGAACCATCGGATTGCTGCCCGTTTTCTAAAATGGCACAGAGAGTGCGCCCGATTGCCAGCCCCGAGCCATTGAGCGTGTGCACCAATCGTGGCTTGCCACCGTCTTTCGGGCGATACTTCAAGTTGGCGCGGCGTGCCTGAAAGTCACCGCAATTCGAACAGGAACTGATTTCGCGATACTTGTCTTGAGCAGGCATCCAGACTTCGATGTCGTAGCACTTGCGAGCCGAAAAGCCCATGTCGCCTGTGCAGAGGAGAACGCGTCGATACGGCAGACCAAGCGCTTCCAGCACTGCTTCCGCATCTTGCGTCATCTTTTCGTGTTCATCGTCTGATTTCTCGGGAACGCAGAACTTCACCAGTTCTACTTTGTTGAATTGATGCTGGCGAATATAACCGCGCGTATCTTTGCCCGCGGCACCGGCTTCGCGTCTGAAGCAAGGCGTGTATGCCGTGTGGTGGATGGGCAGGTGCTCTTCATCGAGAATCTCTTCGCGATAGAGATTTGTTAGTGGAACTTCGGCCGTTGGCACCAGGTAGAGATCTTCTTCTTCGATCTTGTAAAAGTCGCCCTCGAATTTGGGCAACTGTCCGGTGCCTTGCAGGCAATCGCGATTTACAAGGATCGGTGGAAAAACCTCTCTGTAACCTCGTTTGGCTTGCAGGTCGAGCATGAAGTTCATGAGGGCGCGTTCGATTTTGGCGCCCATATCCATCAGCACAGTGAAGCGGCTTTGTGAGATTTTTACTCCGCGCTCGAAATCGAAAATTCCCAGTTCCGTGCCGATCTCATAGTGCGGTCTGGGATTGGCGATTTTGGGAATCTCGCCCCAGCGCTTGATCTCTTTGTTGTGGGTTTCATCCGGACCATCAGGCACCGACTCATCGGGCGGATTCGGTATGGAAAGCAGGAGTTTATCGCGTGTTTCTTCGAGCGGGCGTTTGGCATCTTCGAGCTCTTTCTCGCGAACTTTCAATCCCTTTGTCTCCTGACGCAGGGCTTCCTTTTGGTCGTCCGCTTGTTTCGAGGTTTTGAAGAGTTGCGAAATCTCATTGCTTCTCGACCTTACCGTTTCCCACTCAGAGAGCGTTTGACGATATTCACCGTCCACAGTGATCACTTCTTCAATCTGCGGAATTAAATCTGGATTGCGCCGTGCGAGAGCCTTTTTCAGCTCTTCAGGACGGTCGCGGAGAAGTTTCAGGTCGAGCATGATTGAACCTTTTGGTCTGATGAAACGTATTAGAGATAGATGGTCATTATCACGGAAGGGCTAAAAATGGGCAACTTATGGAACCAATCTATCGCGCGTCTGGGCGAACAGGCGGTATCCCGCTATTTGGAACTTCAGGGTTACAGCGTGCTCGAACGCAACTGGCGCTGGGGGCGTTTTGGCGAGATCGATCTGATTCTGATGGACCAGTTCGGCACCTTTGTCTTCGTGGAGGTGAAGACCAGACGCAAGAGGCGCATGACAGCCGGTTTTCCTGAATCAGGAACGGAGACGATAAATTGGCGCAAACAGCAAAAGATTGTTACATCGGCGCGCTGTTACGTCGCCAGCCATCATTTGCCGGCGGGACACCGGATGCGTTTTGATGTGGTGCTTGTCGAATTCGAATCCGAACGAGACCTTTCTGAATGCAATCTCGGCAGGCTGGCAATCACTCACGTGCCATCGGCGTTTCCTCGCTGAGGTCGCCCTGGGGCTGGACTGTCGATAAAAGCGGCCGGGCTTGTACATTCATGCCAGTAAAGGCGATCTGCCGCAGGCGGTTGAACCACCTGTGGTGCCGCCGGCGCCGGCCGCTGCACCGCATACGGTGCAAGTGGGCGAAAGCGGCAGCCTGTTTACGTGAAACACAGTTAACAAGAGGTAAAAAGCGGGCGTCTTGCCCAAAAAACGGCATTAAAAATGGCGTGCACCATACATATTTGCTCCAACAGATGATTCACCAACAATTTTTGGCGTTAATATATATGCGCGCGGGTCTAGTCAACATCGTTTGGCGACTGTTCGGCGAGATTAGGTGCTTTTGGACCTTGGTCCTGCCTATTTGCACCCCAGCTGGTTAATCATAGGTACGTAATTCCCCCAGTGACTGTGGGCACTTCCTTTGATAAATTTCAGCTTAGCCACCACCCAACAGGGACGTTCTGGACATTCGGTAGAGCGGTTTTAGGGAGAAGAAGCAGTGTTTGTTTGGAAAAAGACCAAAAATTCGGACGATGTAACATCCCTCACCAAGACCCACGGTACTGGTGTGAGCCGCAGAGCCATCAACATGCTCCCGAGCGCTGCTCCCGGACACCGTGAAATATTGCAGACCACCGGGCTCAAGTATCACCAGTTGCTGGTCACACTCGAAGGCAACAAGCGCACCGGCGTCGTAAAAGTAGTCAATCCCAAGCGCCGCTCTCGGGCCGCCATCCTTATGTATCGCGGACGCGTACTCGGCTGTGTATACGGGAGAAAAGGTCTGGACGGGCAGGTCATGCAAAGTGACGCCCATGAAGCTACTCTTTCTGACCTCGCCACCACGGGCAACCTGGTAGATGCCTATCAACTCTCAGAAGACATTGTCCTGGCGGCCGCTTCGCTCTTCCACGGCGAAGTCCTGGAAATCAATCAATCGGGCGACGGTCAAGCTCAGTTCGACACCGCCCTCACCAAACTGAAAGCAGCGCAAAAGCCAGGCTGCATCGTAGTCAGCACCTCGGACTCTGAGATGAAGAGCATGGTGTATGTGGCGAAGGGACAGATTATGGGCGTGTTCTGCGCTCAAAAAGGCTGGGTTGAACCCAATCAGGAGTCGGCTCACAAGATCATCCGCGCCGCCAAGCAATCGGTATGGGTGTCGGCCAGCATTCTCGATGTAGACAGCGTCGAAACCGTCGACAGCATGAGCGTCAGCCTCAGCGGATTGGCAGACAGAGACCGCTATCAGCTCATGCCGGCGCAATTGATCGAGATCGACAACATGGGCTACTCGTCGGATTACATTCCGACCGTCAGCACCTACTCCGCAATGCGCGGACTGACCGCGGCCAGCTGGAAAACGGCGCCTATCACCAAGGGCACACAGACGTTTGCAATCCAGCCATAACGGCGCAGCAAAACAAGAAATGATACTGAAGGCGGTGGCAACACCGCCTTCGATTTTTCTGTTGCAGATATGCTTAAGCAGGCTCTGTGACTGCGTGATAGGATGCAGGTGGAACAACATTCTGGACAATCGCCTTGGTCTCAAGGAGAAGCATTATGATTGTTTGGAACACCGCTAAAAAGTTCGCTCAAAGCATCTCCGCGAAAACAGCTTCGAAAACCGCCGTCAGTCGTCGAGCCATTAATCTGCTCCCCAGCCCAGCTCCAGGGCAGCAAGAAGTTGTGAACACTACCGGACTCAAGTACCACCAGTTGCTGATTACCCTTGAAGGCAACAAGAAGACTGGTGTTTTGAAAGTCATCAATCCCAAACGTCGGTCGCGTGCAGCCATCCTTATCTACCGCGGCCGGGTGCTTGGCTGCATCTATGGACGCAAGGGGCAAAACGGGCAGTTCATGCACTGCGAGGCTCACCGGTGCGCCGTTGACGACCTGGCAACCGGAGGCAATCTCGTTGATCTATACCCGCTGCCGGACGATCTGGCTCTGGCTACCGCTGCCCTCTTTCATGGAACGGTACTGCCACCGCCTCCCAAAGTGAAAGCCAACTGGCAGTTTGATTGGGCGTTGGCCAAAGTCTGCGCTGCCGGCAAACCCGGATGCGTCGTCATTGGTGCCTCACCCGCCGAAATGGCGGCCGTGGTTTATGCCTCTCAAGGCAGAATCATCGGCGTCTACAACGAAGCGACCGGCTGGATGCAACCCAAACCGGAATCAGCTCACAACATCATAAAAGGTGCGTCGTTTCCGGTGCAGATCTCTGCCTGCGTGCTCATGGATGATGACTTCGAGAGTCTGACGAGATTGAGCTTCAGCCTTACCGGGCTGGCCGATCGTCAGAGATTTCAGGAAAGAATGCTGGAGTTGCAAGCGGTTGATGACCTGGTCTATCACTCAGATTACCTGCCGACAATCAGCACCTACTCCCATCTTTTGGGACTGCTGCCGGCCGGTTGGAAAACTCAGCCCAGTGCGCCAAGAGCGCAGCAGACATTCGCGATTCAGCCCTGAGTGTGCAGACCGAGACCGGACAATTTCAATCAGTCAACTGGCAGTGATATCACAGGCGGTATCACTGCCGCGCGCCGCTGCCTGTGACGATTTGCGAGAATATTGGCAAGCCCCGGGGCTGCGCCCACCGCAGCGTGTTACCATACCGGCTCTTCTTCCCGGTAACCTTCATGACAGCGCGCGTGCAATCCCCCAACACGAGCATTCAACCTACCTCGGCGCAGATTAATGCCCAAAACCATCTGGTGATCGGCGGCTGCGACACCGTGGACCTGGCCGAAAAATTCGGTACCCCTCTCTATGTGCTCGATCGCCGCACCATTGAAGAGGCCGTTGCCGCCTACAGGCGCGGGCTGGCGGGGTATGGCGACGCCCAGATACTCTATGCCGGCAAGGCGTTCTTGTGTCTGGCTATGTGCCATTTGCTGAAGAAACTGGGAACCGGACTCGATGTCGTTTCTCTCGGCGAACTTTTGACAGCCAGGCAGGCGGAGTTTCCTGCCCAGCTGATCTACATGCACGGCAACAACAAGTCGGAGAAGGAAATTCGCGAGGGGCTCAGTTATGGCGATGTGCGCATTGTCGTAGACAGCTTGCCGGAAGTAGGTCTGGTCGCCTCGGTGGCAGCCGGTTTGGGCAAGACTGCCAATATAGTTTTGCGTCTGACTCCCGATGTCGAGCCCGATACGCATAAGCACATCAAAACCGGACACGCCGGCAGCAAGTTCGGTCTGGCGCCGGAGCAACTGGACGCAGTCGCTCAGCGCATCAAAGAAGCGGGTGGGTCGCTCAACTTGATTGGCTTGCATGCCCATATCGGTAGCCAGTCGCACGAAATGGGTCCATTTTTGGAAAGCCTGCGTGTCGTCGCCGAGTGCTTTCACCGCCTGCAGGACAAGTGGGGGTTTCAACTGAGCGTTTTCGACGTCGGCGGCGGGTTGGGGATCGCTTATGTCGATTCAGATAGACCTACCGACCTCGAGGAGTGGACACGGGCGGTGGCAACGAAGGTGAAGGACGCTTTTCAGCAAAGCGGCAAGCCGTTGCCGCAACTCTTGGTCGAACCAGGTCGGACGATTGTGGGCACTGCGGGCGTCACCTTGTATCGCGCCGGATTTAAGAAACACCTTCCCAACGGCACCGTGCATCTGGCGGTCGATGGCGGAATGGCTGATAACCCGAGGCCGATAACCTACCAGGCGCAATATACCGCCGCGGTCGCCAACCGCATGAATGGCGCGTCTTCGCACCCCGGCGCGGTCCCGGCGCTGACGCTGGCCGGCAAGTACTGCGAGTCGGGGGATATAATCATAGAAGAAACCTATATTGAAGCAGAAACCGGTGATCTAATCGCTGTCTTCGGCACTGGCGCCTACAACTACAGTATGGCGTCAAACTATAACCGCACCGGGCGCCCAGCCTGCGTGTTGGTGGCAGACGGCAAAGCGGAGATCATCATCGACCGCGAGACAGACGAAGACCTGCTGCGTTTTGATCGCGTGCCTGAAAGCCTGCTCTGATGCTCTGACAGGGAAATCTGTGGACAAAGTCTGGCTCGAATTCAACGGATTCTGGGGCGCCGCGCGCGTTATTGATTGGGTTGGACTGATCAAAGTAACGTTCGAGCTGATTATCATCGGCTACGCGGCCATGTGGATCTGGTCGCGCATCAAAGGCACACAGGCTGAGCGTCTCGTCAAGGGCGTCATGGTGCTCTTCATCATCTGCATCCTGTCATGGGTGACAGGTTTGACTTTGATCACGGCCGTTCTCCAGCAGTTGATTCCAGTTTTTGTTTTGGCCTTGCTGATCGTGTTTCAACCAGAGATTCGGCGCGGTCTGGGTTATCTCGGGAAATCGGCATTCCGAGTGGATCTTTCGCTGGGTGAAAGCGATAAGGAGCGTGGTGCCGCCGTCATCAAACAGATCATTTCAGCTGTGCGTGAGTTGGCGCGCACCAAAACCGGTGCCCTGATCGTGATTGAACCACCGGAAGGCGAACGCGATTACTTGAGCCCGGGAACGACCATCAATGCTGATGTTTCGGCGCCTTTGCTGGTGGCGATTTTTCTGCCCACATCGCCTTTGCATGATGGTGCCGTGATCATCAGGCAAAACAAAATCGTGGCAGCCGGAGTAATCTTGCCGATGACTGAAGCACCTAAACTCAGTCAACGCTATGGCACGCGTCACCGGGCGGCCATCGGACTTTCCGAGGTCTATGACGGACTGTGCGTGGTGGTGTCGGAAGAGACTGGTGCCATTTCTGCCGCCAATCGGGGCATGCTGGTTAAATACAATACAGCCGAGGATCTGGCTGATCCGCTTTCTTATGTTTACTACCACGGCACGGTTGAGGCTTCGGGAGCCAAAGATACGCCGTTTCAATCCTTCCTATCTATGTTCGGACGTCGCATGCCTGCCACCAGGGGTGATACTGCTCGCGCCAGTGCTGCCAGCAATGAGGTCACTCAGGATAAACTGCCGGTGGTGCCGGCCAAGCAGCCGCCGAGCAGCATCACTTCCATAGATGCCACTCCTGATGCGCTTCCTGATGCTCCGCCGTCCGGAGGCAGTATCGAGACGGACGACGATATTCGCCCGCAGACAACAACGCCTGAACCTGTCTAGTTCCGGTTCAGCCCGTATGCGCCAGGGCTGATTCCATCTCGTCCACAATGCGCTGGGCGGCTGCTTTGCGATTGTCCGAAGCCGTGATTGGGCGTCCGACTACGATGTAGTCGGCACCGCGTTTCATGGCGTCTGCCGGCGTCACGATGCGTGCCTGGTCGTCGGCTCCCGCCCACGACGGTCGGACGCCCGGTGTTACCAGCACCATTTCTTTGCCCAGTGCCTGGCGCAAGCGAGCCACTTCTTCCGCAGACGCCACAATGCCTGTGACACCCGAATCGCGCGCCAGTTCTGCCAGATGGAGCACGTATTCGTCGACCGGCAGGTCTACTTTCAGCTCTTCGTTGACGACGTTCTGGCTGAGGCTGGTAAGCACTGTTACTCCCAGCACAATCGGCGCCGCATGCCCGCTGCGCGAAGCGCCGCGTGTTGCCCCTTTGACTGCGCCTTCCAGCATCTTTTTGCCGCCGCAGGTCATGACCGTAAACATGAAAGCACCATGACCGGCGATGCCTTCGGCAGCCTGCTCGACTGTGTTGGGGATGTCGTGAAACTTGCCGTCGCAGAAGACTTTCAGTCCGCCGGACACCAGTTCTTCGATAATCTTCGGTCCGTGATTGGACAGCAGCTGCAGTCCGACCTTAAAAATACCTACAGAATCATGAAGCTCGTCGACGATCGCACGAGCTTCTTCCAATGATGAAGTATCGACCGCCAGGATTAGTTTCTCTCTGGCAGATTGCAAAGTGGCACCTAGCTCTTAGCAGCGGCTTCGTCTTTCTTCTTGCTGTAGCGCTTGACAAAGCGGTCAACCCGACCTTCGGTGTCAACAATCTTTTGTTGTCCGGTGTAATACGGGTGGCAGTTTGAGCAAATTTCCACTTTGATTTGCGGTTTGGTCGAGCCGAGCTCTACTTTGTTTCCGCAAACGCAGGTGGCGATGACTTCTTGATACTTGGGGTGAATGCCTTCTTTCATGGCAATCCTTCTTTGATTTCTGTCTCTGATTTCTGTGTACGCCGGTCGCTTAAAAACGCGACCAAAACGACATCTTACCAGATAGGGGCGTCCCCTTCCGGATCTATTAAGAACTGCCACTTCAGGGCTGGGTCGAGATGACCGGTTACGAACGCGCGAAATTCAGCGATTTATCGGCTGCGGCACTTCGATTCCCTCGCCCATCGTCATCGTCAGTCGCTGTCCTTCGACATTCAGATAAACGTCGCCTTTTTCGTCATTCGATTCCACGGTCCGCTGCAATTGCGACAGCCTTGCCTCAATCGTGTCGCTGCCGCCGCCCGATGCGAAGCGGCGTGAGAGATCGACCTCGAGATTGCCTTGCTTGTGCTTGACGCCCAGCAAAATGGTGCCGCGCGGAATCTCACTGCCCAACCCTTGCTGAATTTCTTTGTCTGAAGGACCCGAAAGCAGCTCCTGCAGAGCCGAGGCGAGCCTGTCATTGCCTCGTTGCGGGCGTTTCACGGCGACGAACCTGGTACCGCCCTCGGTTGTACGCACGAACCAGACAATCACCTGGTTCTTTTCGGGAGCGATACTGTCTGCGGTGCTGGAGTTACCTGTGAGAATCGTTCGCTGAGTACAACCGGAGAGAGGCAGCAGCGCGCAGAGAAGCCCTGCCAGTGCCAGACTCATCGATTTTTGCATAGAAAACCAGACTTTCTAGTTTTTGTTTTCGGAAACTTGCTTGCCGCCGTCAACGGGTTTCGTTTCTTCGGCTTTGTTAGCCGGTGGTTGCGGATTGTTGTTTCCTGCCTGGGCGTTTCCTGTTTTGGCTTCCGCCTGGGCCGGCGCCGCTGCTTTGGGCTTCGGTGCCAGCAACAATTTACCATCAAATGAGACTTCTTTGTCGGACAAATTCAACTTTTGCACTCGCAGGGCATGACTTTGCCTGTCTAATCGGCCGAAATCGAAGAGCGGGTTGAGCAGCTCTTCAGCGAACTGGGCGAACAGCTCGGGCTTTTCAATGATCTTTGAGTCGATTTTCGTTTCTTTGAGGACAATCAGGCGATCCCCTTCCAGCACCGGATGCGCCACTATGATCAGTGGCACGCCGGTCTCTTTCGCGGCCCCTTTGGTGATCATCACCGTTTTCAACGTAATCTGATCTTTTTCGAGCAAAACCTCCGGATCTAAGATCTGGAGCTGCTGTTCGCCAAGTCCGGGTAGGTCGAGCTTGAGAATTCTCAGGACTTGCGAGATCTCTTTCGAGTTGAGCGCGCGCGTCACTTGTTCTTCATTTATAGACCCGGACAGTGATACCAGAACTGGTGTCTCAACTCCGGCCCGCTGACCATTCTTTTTGAAGTATCGAACCTTGACAGGCTGGTCGGTGCGGGCGATCACCGTGCCCATCGGAATTCCTTTGACTTTGGAGTTTTTCATGCGCACTTCAACAGTTTCGAATTTGCCTTGCAGCATATCGGTGAAACTGTAGCTGCGTGCTTTTACTTTCACTTTGCCGCCGAGCCTGGACTTCAGTGCCAGCCCGGCTCCGGCGCTAACCAGATGATTTCCGACCCAGGTCAGTCCCGTATATTTCTGAATGGTGCGACTGGTTTTGCCGGCGATCTGAAAATGCCCGTTGGAAGACATTTCTTTGCCGACGGCCAGCTTGGGACACACGGCAAAAGAGACAGAAACCAGTACCGCCCCGATGTGCGCGATCTTCACTGCAAAAACCTTACAGGCTTAACTACCTAAAGCATAGCACTTCTGCTCGAGGCGCCAGCCGAGCCGCACCAGCGAACACATGCGAAGAACTGATGTTTTTCGCATGTTGGCTTGGGCTATGTCGACGGGTTGTCTGGGGGCTTGTTCTGCTGCTGCCGCATGCGATCGTGCAGCGCGTCTTTCAAGAGTTCGTTTTGCTTTAAGAGTGCCTTCAAGTGCTCGTTGGCAATGGCCAGCTCAGCCTGTAGTTCGGCGACGGTCTGCTCGTAGGTGACACCGGTCACCGGGTCGCGTCCGGGCATCTTCGGCAGAAGCACATAGCCCAACTGCACAGCTTTGAGTGCCGCCGCCGTGCGAGTAGGAACTTTCAGTTTTGCCAGGATGCACTCGATATGTTTCTCGACCGTGCGCAGCTTCATATCCAGTTCTTCGGCGATTTCTTTGTTGCGCAGATCCAGCCGGATCAAGACTTCGATTTCGCGATCGGTGAGGTTGGTGTTGGGCATCGCATTTGATGGCGTCTGCTTGACCAACTGTGTGATCTTCGGGTCGCAATAAGGCAATCCACGAGTCACCTGTTCGATGGCTTCGAACAAGGTGCGCGGTCCTGAACTCTTCAAACAAAAGCCACGCACACCAGAGCGGATGAGCTGGTTGTGGTACTTGGTGGCGTGATAAGAATCAGTCAGGCAGAGGATGTTGCTGTTCGGAAATTCCTGCGATACGCGGCGCGCTACTTCGACGCCGTTGAGGATATCGAGGTCGACGTCGAGAATGACGAAATGCGGCTGCAACCGGCGAATCACCTCGGTGGCAGCCATGCCGTCGGAAGCTTCGCCGACAATCTCGAGCACTTCCGATACCACCCGTTTCAAGCCGAAGCGAATCAGTTCATGTCTTTCGCAGATGACTGTTTTCGGACGGAATACCGTCGGTCGAGGCTGACTGCCGGTCGGAATAGTTTCCAAAGTTGCTCCGGATAAGAATTAGACGAACTTCGTCTTTGGTAGTCACCGCTCTATTGTAACAACGCCGCTGCGGCCGGCGGCGGAATTCCTGAAAATGTCTTGCCCGCTACGTTACGGGAATCTGGGAACCCCGTCAAGTACATACCTGATTCGCCGCTTTCTCAAACACAGATAGCTATTCGGACGATATCAGTCATCAGATTCTGGCTCTACTTCTTGACTGATAATGTATTGCGTCTATAGAGACGTACATGTAGGATTGCCCCCAGGCGTAGCTAGCGGCTGTGTTCCAAAGAGGACCAGCCGGGGAGCACTTGCTTACTAATGGGTGACCCGGTGACATCGGCGAGAAAAATAGCCCCTCGGCTCACAGATGACGTAGTGAAGCGCGCGAGCACTATCGGCATTTTGCTGGCCGGTTTTGTGGCTTCGCCGGCGGTGGCGCAGGTCGCCCCTCCCACAACTACAACTCCCGCTCCCCGTGTCGACCTGCCCAACGTGCAGGCGCCTACAGGCACGACCATTCTGCCCACCGACACGTTGCCGGCGCAATCGCTCGGCAATCGCATGACGGTCGGAGAAAATCTCCAGTTGCGATTGTTGCAAGCTCTGCCCGCGAGGCTCTACCTGACCGGCACGGCGGAGACATCGGTACGTGTGGAAACCAACGTTTTCCAGTTTCCTACCAAGCGCAACTTGATCACGACCCTGCCTCAGGGCAATGACTTTTTCCGCCTTTCGGCGTCCCAGAAAAATCAGGTGTCGAGCATTCTGGCTCTCGCCAGCCGCGAAGACACCGTCTTCCGTATCTTGCCCAACGTCACGGCGGGATGGACGTTTACTCCGCGTACCCGCGCTTACGTCAACTATTTCTTCCTGCGAGATTCGCTGGCCCACAACATCAGGCTAAACACCAACATCAACTCAGTGACGACGGCTGTTCAGCACGACTTTCCGATCGGCAGCCGTTCGAACGTTCAAGTCGAAATGCAGTTCCGCGATCTGTGGCAAACCAATCAGCTGCCATTGTTCGACTTTTTACCGGGCATCACCGCCACTCGCGTTCTGACTACGCCACCAAATACGGTGGTGTTCGCTAATTGTCTATTGCAGTTGCGCGGCACCGGCTATTTCAAGTCTCCAAACCGGGAAATAGACCCCTTCTACACCTGGGGTATGGTGCATCAACGTGGTGGATGGACTTTCTCGGCTACTTCCACCTTCGTGCAAAACTTCCGCGAACCATTCCGCGAACATGCCACGATCGCCAAGAATAATTACACTATGATCTCTGATTTCGAGATCGCTCGCAGGCTGTTCAGACAAATTCCCGGCTTCCAGGTGTTTGCCCGCGCTGAGCCAATCTGGAACATGAAAGCGGGTCGCACGCCCGGTCTCAGCGGTATGGACTTCCGCATGTACTTCGGCATGCGCGTCTCTGCCGCGAAGCAGGCATTGACCAGCACACTGGAACAGTTGCGCCAGCAAATCGAAGAGCAGGAAAACACCCCGACGCCGCCCAAGCCCGTTACCCCGGCACCATCGGGCAAGCCCTCGGCGATGGCCGACCCTTACCAGCTCATCGCTCACGATCGCCAGCCAATTCACGGTTTCATGCCAGAACATGGGCAGGGTCTGCCCGCCGATGCCAGCGCATCGATCGTGCCGGCACTGGTGGGCTGGAGTCCTAATCAGAACTACGAGCAGGACGCTTTCCCTGAAAGACAGGCTGACCCTGTCTCCAATCTACCGGCTATCACTACTCCATCAGCTCCTATAACTAAAGAAGCAAACGTACTGGGACTGGGGACCTCTTCAGCTACACCCGCGATGTCCATGTCCGACATCGAATACGCTATGACCAAGACCATGTCTCACCCGGTTCTGGTCGGGGAGGAAACTCGCGAGCCCCGGTACGCAGAGCCTGTGTTCGATGCCCAACACATGGCCGGGTTTGCTTGCGATGAAGAAAATAACTTGGGTAATCCGGTCGCGCGTATAGCAGTCTCGCGGACGATTTCGGCAAGCAAGAAACAAGAACCGTCCGTGTACCTGGTCCCGCCTCTGCCAACAGTCGACGTACGCAACAAACAACAGCCATTTGGATCTGACACCGTTCTGGCTCGCCCGACCGTTTTGCAGACCTTGCGCTAAGTCTGTCATCCCAACACGCGAAATCTTGCGGTTTTTACGCAGCCCAAAACGGCGGGTGAACGCCCATGGGGCGCGATTTTATCCGGCATGGGAGATTTACGAATGCCGTGGGACAAACCCCAATAGACCGCATACCCCCCGCATCGTTAAGCTGTGCTCACAGTTCGCCACCGGCACGGTTCTTCCACCACGATGCACAAAGTTCGACCCATCGCAGCAACTCTCCTTCTCGCCACCACCCTCTCGGGCACGATGTTCATCCCGGCGCACGCCACCAAGATGAACGCCCAGCCGCTGCCCCACGAGCGCGACCTGAAGAATTTCGAAGAAGGTCAGACCAGCGCTCCGGTAGTGAGCGGATTCCAGCGTCGCCCCGACTACCGTGTCGTCGAAGCCGAAAAGAAAAAAGCCGCCGAAGAAGCTAAGAAAGCCGCCGAAGAAAAGGCAGCCAAAGAACAGCAAGCCGTCGGCGACAACTTCAAGCGTCGCGTGCAGTACGCCCTCGAACAAAACAATAAAGGTGTGGCACTCGGAAAAGCAGGTCGCTGGTCCGAGTCTATCTCTGCTCACGAAGAAGCCTGCAAGTACGAGCCCAGCAACAAGCAATACAAAATCAACCTTTCGGCAGCGCGTTGCGCCTACGGTCAAGAGAGACTGAACGCCCGCGACTTCAACACCGCCGCCAACCTTTTCCGCCAAGCACTGGCCGCCGCTCCGGACAACGGACTGGCTGGTCGTTTGCTCGGTGAAGCCCTTAAGAAGATGGGTCGTGACCCCAACAACGCCGAGACCAGAATCGCCACCGGCGACCAACTGGCTGCCGTCGGCGACTTCGAAGGCGCATCTATTGAATACCAAGCCGCGATGCAAATCGAGCCCACGGCTCGCACTTTCGTCAAAGTCGGCGACATGGCTCTGCGTTATGGTCAACTGACCACCGCCACCAACTGGTACAGACAAGCTCTGATTAAAGACCCCAACTTCGGACCAGCCCATCGCCAACTGGGGATGCTGGCCCTGGCTCAAAAAGATTACACCGGCGCTGGTGCCTCGCTGCGCAAAGCAGTCATCTGCGATCCGCGCGATGCCGCCGCTGGTCAGCAACTGGTTGAAATCTGGCGCCGGCAAGTGGCACAAAATCCGCTGCTCGCCGAAAATCATCTCGGTTTGGCTGGCGCCCTGCAATTGACCGGCGACTTCGCTGGTGCCGACAACGAATACCGCAAACTGGAAGCTCTCGATCCTAAACATCCTGGCCTGCCTTCCGGTCGTGCCAGCCTGCAGAAAGCTCTCCAGCACGCTTCCGCCGAAAAGCACAAAGCCGCCGCCGAAACATTCTTCGGTCAAGGTCTGCGCCGCGAAGCTCTCGCTGAAATCACCCAGGCTGTGATGATGGAGCCCCGCAACGCCAAGTATCAATTCCTGATGGGCGAAACCCTCGAGTCCAATGGCGACTATCAAGGTGCCTACCAGGCTTACCTGACCTGCGTTCTCATCGATCCGGAAAACAACCGCGAAGCCGCTGCTCGCATGCGCGAAATGCAGTCGGGCATGAAAAATCGCGGTATGCAGATTCCGCAAGTCAATCAAGTTGCCAGCCAACTCGCTCAGCCGCAACAGAGCGTTTCTCAACAAATGGTGCAAATGCAGCAGCAACAACAGCAGCAGCAAATGCAACAACAGCAACAACAAGTGCAACAGCAGCAACCGATGCAGCAACAAGCTGCCTACCCGCCGCCCGTTCCGCAAAAGAACGTGTTCGAAGGCGGCAACGGCATGCAAATGGCCGGCAACCAGTATGGTCTGCGCACGCACAACGAGCCTAACGGCAATGCCATGCCGCAACAAATGTCGCAACAGCAAATGATGCAACAGCAAGCAGTGGCTGCCCAGCAACAAGCAATCGCCGCCCAACAGCAGCAAGCTCGCCAACAACAAGCTCTGGCTGCTCAACAGCAAGCCGCCCAGAAGCCGAACGCAGCAAACTCAGCAAACAGCCAAGTCGCCGAAGCGATTTCGAAAGCTGCGCAAGCCGAAGGCGACAAGAACTACGACCAAGCCATCAGCATCCTGCAAGGCGTGGCCGCTAAGTTCCTGCAAAACAGCGAAGTGCACCACCGCCTGGCCGTCAACATGCTGGCCGCCGGTCGCATCGCTGATGCAATCTCTGAATTCCGGATCGCGTCTGCTCTCGAGCCCGCTAATCGCGCTTACGCCGAAGACCTGGCCCGGGCGCTCGCGATTCACAAACGCTCCATGGTGAGCGGTAATGGCGATGTCGAGGTGGCTAAGTAATGAGTAACTTCTACTTCCAACCTCCAGATCTGGCAGAATTCCCGAGACGTTCATACAGACGTTTTCTGGAAGAAACCCTGGGCGCCCTCTTCGCTGAAATCTCTCCGATTGCCAGCGAATTCAACCCGCGCCTTGAACTTTCGTTCGTCGGACCCGACGGGAAAGCTCACTGGAAGTTCGAAGACTATGCAGTTGATTCCGGTTATCCCAGTTCTGCCGAGCAAGCTCGCAAAACCAACATGACGCATGCCCGCCGCCTGCTCATGGATGTTTGGCTGCGTGACCTGCAAACCAACGAACTGCGCAAGTCGACAGCTTACATGGGCGACCTGCCGGTAATCACCGATCGTGGAACATTCGTCATCAACGGTTCCGAGCGCGTGGTGCTTGGACAACTGGTGCGTGCACCGGGCATCTACTTCCAAATGAACAACCCGATGCTGTACAAGAGCTTGATTCTTGCTGAACTGGGCGCTCCGGTCTCGATCGAACTGGATCTGGAAACCGGCAGTGGCAAAACCAGCCGCGCCAAATGCCGTATCAAACTGCCCAAACGTGGTTGGGTAGCTGCCACCACAGTCTTGACCGCTATGGGCGTCGAACTGTCCACCATTCAAAAACGTCTCGCTCCGCTTCTGGAAAAGAACCGCATCGAGTGGAAACAAGTCACTCAGCAAGAAGCGCTTTCCGTCGTCGGTCGCGCCTGGAAACCAGATGGTGGCGGCGGTTCGCAATCAGGTCATGCCGCTCTCAAAGAACTCACCGACAAACGTCGCTACTCACTCGGTTCGCTCGGTCGCCGCCGCTTCAACGACAAGCTGCGCCTGGAAGAGCGTTCTTCGCAATTGACCGCTGAAGATATTCTCGCCGCTATCGAATACATTCTGCTTTTGCCGCTCGGCTCCGGCCAAACAGATAACATCGACAGCTTGGAAAACCGCCACCTGCGCGGTATCGGCGATGTGATGACCAAGGGTCTGCGTCCGGCGCTGGCACAAATGTCGCGCTCGATTCGCACCCGCCTCGAACTGTTCGAAGAAGATGAAATCGGCGTCGCCAATGATTTCGTCGATTCGCGCCCGTTCGTCAACGCCATGAGCAAGTTCTTCGCCGGCAACCCACTGGTCCAATACCTCGACCAACAAAACCCACTTTCCGAACTGTCGCACAGAAGAAGAATCACCTCCTTCGGTCCTGGTGGCATCGACCCGAACGCCGCTCCGAACGAAATGCGCGATGTGCATCCGTCGCAAATCGGTCGCGTGTGCCTGGTCGAATCGCCTGAAGGTAAAAACTGCGGTATGGTGGCATATCTGGCAACCTACTGCCGTATCGATGACGACGGCTTCATGACCGTTCCTTATCGCGTCGTTCAAAACGGACATGTGACCAATGAAGTCCGCTACCTGACACCATCGGACGACAAGCGCTTCACGCTCGCTCCGCCCGACACCAAAGTCGAAAACGACATGATTCAAGGACCGTTCGTTTCGGCACGCTGCGGCGAACAATTCTTCGAAGTGACACCAGATCAAGTAGACATGATCGGTATCGCTCCGCAAGGTTTCATCTCGGTCGGATCGGCTCTCATTCCTTTCCTCGAGCATGATGACGCTAACCGGGCACTGATGGGCGGCGGCATGATGCGCCAAACTCTGCCCTTGATCAAGCCGGAACGTCCGCGCGTCGGCACCGGCATGGAAAAAATCGTCGCTCGCTCGTCCGGTCACTCGGTCGTCGCCCGCCGCGCCGGTACCGTCAGCCTGGTCAATGGCGATCAAATCGTCATCACCCAGGCTTCCGGCGAATCGCGCACCTACAACATGATCCGTTTCGACCGCACCAACCAGAACACGATTCTCGACCAGCGCCCGATCGTCAGACAAGGCGATCGCGTCGAAGCCGGTCAGATCATCGCTGACGGTCCTGGTATCGATCAAGGCGAACTGGCTCTGGGAAGAAACCTTCTCGTCGCCTTCGTTCCGTGGAACGGCTACAACTTCGAAGATGCGATTGTTGTCCGTCAAGGTTTGATTCGCGACCACAAACTTTCGCACATCGAAATCGAAAAGCACTCTATCGGCGTTCACCAGACTCTGCGCGGACCAGAAATCCTGACGCCGGAATTGCCGAACGTCGCCGGCAAAGACCTCGAGCATCTCGACGAACGCGGCATCGCCATGGTCGGCAGCTACGTCAACCCCGGCGATATTCTCGTCGCCAAATTGAGCCCGAAAGAAGCTCGCGCCCTCTCCGCTGAAGAAGAACTCTTGCAAGCTATCTTCGGTAAAGTGGCGGAAGAAATGGCTGACAGCAGCCTGCGTGTTCCGCACGGCTCCGGCGGTCGCGTTATCGATGTCCGCATCTTCACGCCGGAAACCACACCGGAATTGAAAGCCGGCATCATCTGCGAAATCGAAGTACTTATCGCGCGTTTGTGCCCGCTCGAAGTCGGCGACAAGCTGGCTGGACGTCACGGCAACAAAGGTATCGTTTCGATCGTAGTGCCCGACCAAGACATGCCTTACCTGCCGGACGGCACCCCGTGCGACATCGTCTTGAATCCACTGGGCGTCCCCAGCCGTATGAACGTCGGTCAAGTCTTCGACACACAACTCGGTCTTTATTCCAGCATCCTCAATCGTCACTATCGCATTCACCAGTTCGACGAATCGCTGGAAAAAGATGCTTCCTTCAAACTCGTCACCCAAGCTCTTGCCGAAGTGCGCAAACTGCCCGGCTACGAGTGGGTCACCGAGTCCGGCAAAGTGCAATTGTTTGACGGCAGAACAGGCGAAGCTTTCGACTCGCCGGTCCTGGTCGGCAGACAGTACATGCTGAAGCTCAACCAATTGGTTCTGCACAAAATCAATGCTCGCTCCGGATTGGGCGGACCGTACGCCGCTGTCACACAACAGCCGGTCGGCGGCAAAGCCAACCATGGCGGACAGCGCATGGGCGAAATGGAAGTCTGGGCAATTCAAGCCTACGGCGCTTCGCACCTGCTGCACGAAATGATGACCATCAAGTCCGACGACATTCAAGGCCGCCATCAAGCTTATGCCGACATGGTGCAAGGCAAGGAAATCACCGCCGGCGGACGCACCGCTGCTTTCGACGGGCTGTGCTGCGAACTGCGCGGTCTTGGTCTGGAAGTGACTTTAGGCAAATACGTCGAAGCCGAACAAGAAGCTGCCGAGAAAGAAGCTCGCGATGCCGGCAGCAAGTCGCTTGAAGAAGAGTACATGGTTTCCAAAGTTGCTCAATTCGAAGAAGAAGGCAGAAACATCATCGAGATTCCGGCCGGCGATTACGAGCCTGTCGTACGCCCGACGCCGTCAGCACCGATCATCACCTCCGTCACCAACGCCAAAGGTGCTGTCAAAACCAAATTCGAAATGTCCATGGAGCCGCTCATCGACGATGTCGAAGACGAACCGATCTCTTCCGATCTGCTCGATGCATTCATCAGCGAACAGACGACCGACATCCTCACCGACATGCCGGTTCGTGCCGACAAAGACGTTATGGATCCGGCAATGCTCGAAATGAGTCCGGAAACTCTGGAAGAGCTGGCTGAACTGGTCCACCCGATGGCGCTGGAACCGGAAGCCACCGTAGTTGGTGCTGCTGTTCAAGGTATCCCCTGCGCCGAACAAGTAGAACCGGAAGTGGTGCACGCTGAAGAACTGCAAGTTCCGGCGACCGAAGCTCCCTCCACCGCCCAGGATGTCGCCAGATCGCTGGCCGCCAGCCTCTGGGCTGATGAATCCGACGAGATGCTCGACTTCCCGTCGATCAGTGAACTCGCGTCGCTCTCGCGACAACTTGCGCAACTCACCCAAACGGTGACCGTAGCGCCTGCCAAAAAGGAAGATGGCAATTCTGACAATCACAATCAGGACTCATAGGAGAGACCACATAATGTCAGGCAAGGATAGAGTTGGAGTTAAACAAACGTTGACGGCGATCAGCCTGATCATCACTGGTGTGGTGATGCTGTTCGCACCGACAACCGCTCGCGCTGAATATGCCGAGATGCTGTACAACCCGACCAAGCCATGCTTGTCCGGTCCGACGCAACAATCGACATTGCGTACTCCTTTGATCCATGGTGCTTCCTGGCAGCGTCCTAACCAAGCTGCTCCGCAAGGACAACCGCCGCCGGTCGGCGATGGCTCCATGGCTCCGCGTGTCATTCCCGGCGATCAAGGCGCTTCGAGCTTGCCTCCGTCCAGCTTTGCCGATCCGACACACGGCAACATTTTCGGAACCCGTGGCGCCCCGGGCACCAAAGGTCCAGTCATCAACAACTACGGTCGTTATCAAACACAACACGGTCAAATGGACGGTGTGTATGAAAACGGCGCGCCGATCAACGGTCAAGGTCTCTACGAAGGCGGCTGGGGCAACGGCGGCAAAAACACCTACGAACCCGGCTACGGCAACGGCGGTCAGGGCAAGTATGAAAACGGCGCCGGCAACGGCGGACAGGGACTCTTCGAAGGCGGCTGGGGCAACAATGGCAAAGGCACCTTTGAAGGTGGCTATGGCAACGGCGGTCAGGGCATGTTCGAAGGCGGCGCCGGCAATGGCGGTCAAGGACTGTTCGAAGGCGGCCAGGGCAATGGCGGTCGCGGCACGTTCGAAGGCGGTCAGGGCAACGGTGGTCGTGGTTTCTTCGAAGGCGGCGCTGGTAACGGCGGTCAAGGCGTGTTCGAAGGCGGTGGCGGCAACGGCGGTCAGGGACTGTTCGAAGGCGGCCAGGGCAACGGCGGACGCGGCGTATTTGAAAGTGGTGCCGGCAACGGCGGCAACGGTCAGTTCGAAGGTGGTGCCGGCAATGGTGGCACACGTCAGAACGACTTCGGCGGCGGCAACGGCGGACAACAAGTCGTCAACAACGGCGGCAACAACAATGGTCTCGGCATCGTTAACAACGGCGGAGCCAAAGCTGGAGCCAACGGCGAACAAGACACCCAACTCAACCGTCAAAAACAACAACCAAAATATGACTTCATGGGACCGCTCCCGACAGTAAGAGTCTTCTCTCGCTATCTGGTTATCCTGGGCGTCGTTATGGCCACCATCATCGTTGCTCTGGCAGCGTGGTCGATGGTCTTCGGCAGCCCGTACGGCGGTTCGCGAGTCATCGGTGCAGTCGGTGGTTTGCTCCTCCTGCTCGCCGGCTACACCATCTGGAAGATCGTCCAGATGAACACCTTTGATTTCAACTCTACTGACACCTGGGCGCAGTACCAAGACGGCACGCGCATGAACATTCCAGGACCGGGCGGTGGTGGACCGGGTGGACCGTTCCTTCCGCCGACCAATCCGGGACCGGCTCCAGCAGGACCAGCAGGACCAGCAGGACCAGCGAACCCGGGTGGACCAGCGAACCCAGGACCATAAGCAAGAAACTCACACTGCGCGAAAAACATCAGTATTACCGACAGACAACTAGCAGCAGACCACGGACATGACAGCCACGAAACGTATCCAAATTGCATTGACCAGCGCCATCTTCGCTGCCACCACTTTCGCCTCCATGGCGCAAGCGACGCAGCCGAACGGCGGTCATCCGCAACAAAAAGGAGACGTTTTCAACCGCACCACGGCACCTGTGCCGAATGCTGCTGCCAACACCTACAAGCGTCCGACTCCCCCGTGGGTCATGCCGCGAGTAACTCCGCAATCGAAACCGTTGGAGTGGATGGAAGCCTATGACGACGCTGTTGGTCACTACAAAGTGACGGTCAGCGAAGCCGTGATTATGAAAAAGCCGCTCAATCAAGAAGTCGAGCGGGTCATGGAATGGTCGCGCACTGCTGCCGGAATCGCGAAGAGATACCGTCTGCTAGCTAAGACCATTCGTTCGATGCCGCCCTGCAATGGAATGCCGGAAAGCACAGTCTACATGCAGAACATGGCGGACTGGTACGACGATTCCGCTGCGGTTTTCGAAGATATGATTCGCCCACGCAAGGCGGCCAAGACTCAAGAAGAACTGCAAGCCTCGCTGGAAGAAATTCATACCCGTGTCGAAGGGCTCAGACAGCAATATCGCTCTCTAAAAATGATGGATTCCAAAATGAGAGTCACTTACAACCTTCACCAACCGCGTCATGATGATGCACTTTTGCAATACACAACACGTGATCCTAACCTATGAAGAACGGTTGAAAACATATAGAGTCTAACTGAGTCGCAAGACTCCCCCCACACCAAGAAGCACACCCCCGAAAGATCGCTGGCAAAACAACAAAACGAGGACCACCCCCAATGGCCATTCAACTAAGCGACAGAGACATGATGATCTTCAAACTGATTGAAGAGCATCAAGTTCTCCTCGAAAAACACATCGCCTGGTTTATCTCTTGCGACGATAAACCGGTATTGATCCGCGACCGTCTACGCAAACTCTTCTACCTCGATTACCTCCTGTGCGAACGGCACGGCGGCAAACTTCCGTGGTGGACAACCCCCACGAAACCGCTTGTGTATATGCTCTCGCCGATGACGCGCGAGTTGTTGACTGCACAGAGCACCGACATCGACCTGGGCAACTGCGACAGCCAGCGCCACCTTCTGGAAGTGGCTAATCTTCGCATGCTCTTCTTGGTCGACCAAAAGGACGGCTTGATCAGCAATGTCGCTTGGACAACCACGAAAGCGGTTCCCGGCACGACGGCAATTGATGCCAAGATCTCTTTTAACCGCAATGGTGTAGATCACCGTATCGGTATCATCAACCAGCCGAAAGCTGATCGCGCGGAACTGACCGCCGTCTGCGAAAAGGCGCTGGAGAGCGGTGAGATCGACATGATCTGGATTGTCTCGCGCGATGATGCTCATCAAGAAGCAGTTCAAAACGAACTGGCTGGCTCCAGCATCTGCCAGCGCATCGCGTTCGTGACGCACCAGGATATCTACAAGAACGGCATCGTAAAAGCCAAATGGCAGAGCACTGAAAGACAGTACGCCTCGGTGTGCGCGGAATCTGTCGCCAGCTCTTCGCTCAGCATTCGCAGCTTGACGCCAGCTCAAGCCTGCTAAACAGACTTCGATACGGGTGTGAAGGAGTCCTCGCCTGAACGCCTGTATGGGAGAAAAAGCCGGAAAAAGCCCACTGAAAGGTGGGCTTTTTCTGTGGGAGCGGCGCTGCTCTCGATAGCTCGAAACGCGCCGTCAATCGTCGAGATTCTTGCCTCGCAGCAATGAATCAGCATCGATTGAAATGGCTTTCCAGCTGCCTGTAATCAAGCCGCTGGTCTCCTTGTCGAGGTCAGCAGCTTCGCGATCGCGACCAACAGTTCTCAGCAAGGCTGCGTAGTTCTTAGTGACAGCGAGCGTTTCCGCATGGTCTGTGCCGAGGATTTTTCTCCTGATGGTCATCGCTCCCAGGTAGTTTTCCTCAGCTTCTGCGTATCTGCCTTGCACGTGATAGAGGCTTGCCAGGTTATTTAAGCACGTGGCTACGTTCGGATGCTCTTTTCCGGTGGTGGCAGTGTAAATGTCCCGGCATTTCTTTGTGTACGCTTCTGCTTCGGAATAGCGACCGAGCAAATAGTGCAATCCGGCCAGTTTGTTGGCGGTGTAAGCAACGGCCGGATGCGCTTCTCCGATGGCTGCCAGCTTGATTTGCAGAGAACGCCACCAGGCCATTTCTGCCTGTCCATATTTTTCGGTGGAGAACATGATGTCTCCGATGCGATCGAGCGAATAGGAGAGTTTCTCTTGCGACGGAAAGCGCTCGGCTAAGTTGATCGCTTGATTCCACAGATCGAGCGACTCATTCTTGTGTCCGGTGGCGAGAAATTTTTCGGCGCGGTTCTTTAAGTCTTCCCAGAGTTCCTCATCGGCTTGGATGGAATTCTTTTCGACTTCCGCTGGTTGTTTTTCCTCCGCCAGACCGGCAAGCGACTCCGCAGAAATCGCTTTGTTGCGGAACAGCTGTCCGGTGCCGCCTGGCTTTTCAGCAGCCACAGCTGCTGCCGGCTGGGCAACTGGAGACTTGATCTTGTCGGCTTCCGGTTGTCGATTGGTCTTGATCAAAAGATCGATATAGCTGTCTCGCAACTTGCCAACGTCGGGATGCGTCTCACCAAGTTCTTTGGTTTTTACAGCCAGAGCCAGCTTGTAGAGCGGCTCCGCCTGCCCGTACTTTTGCTGCATGTGATAGACATTGGCCAGATTATGAGCGGCAAAACCGCTCTTCACATGGGTGTCACCATGCAGTTTGCGGAAGATTTCCAAAACCTGAAAGCAGGGTCTTTCGGCCTGCCTGAACTTGCCTTGCAAGCAGAAGGTTTCAGATTGACCTTCCAGCGTTTTTACAAGGCGCTCATCCGTGGGACCGAAAGTCTCGGCTTCTTGCAAAGCAGCTGACCAGCTGGTTTCTGCGTAACCAAACTTTCCTTCCGCCGTGGCTTTCTTAGCCTGCTCAAAGAACTTGAGCCAATCTGCGTCATCCATAGGAGTGACTTCCTTGGTCGGTGGGGCAGTAGACGATAGCGTGGGTACCTCAACAATCATCACATGCTCAACCAGGCAGTGGATCCTTTAGTGAAGAGCTATGTTGAACCTTTGGTTCCTGCTGGCAGTTGACAACGCTTAAAGTAAAGAACTGTCATCGCCAGTCGACAAAACGAAGCAGCCCACCTGAGTGAGCTGCTCGTCATTGCTGATTTCCGGAGGTGTTTAGAACCAGGGACCAGTGATGTAGATCGCGCGGTTGGCGGTCGTACGATGGGTTTGGCTTTCGCGAGCGGCGCGCGCGATGCCTCTGGTTTTCGTCCCCATGTTGGCGCTGGCTGACGCGGTGAACGTATCGCTGCTGAAGTTTTCAAAGTCGCGATTGCGCAGACCCACATTATCTCGATGCAAACGGTCATCGGTCACGAAACGCAGATAGCGGCCGCGATCGTCGGAGCCAACCGGGCTGTTCAGCCAGAAGTTGAGGCTCATTCCGTCTTCCGAAACCGAACCTTCCAGCGGACCTTTCAGCGAATCAGCGTTAGCCGCAGGCAGAATGCCCATAAGAGCAATAAGTGTTAAAGCGAAACTGAACCGTTTCATTATCTATCCTCCCCTATACTTCTGGCACTGACGCACCGCCTCGACAATGGTTCCTCATCTGAGTGCCACCATCTGCGGTAGCAGTATAATTCTCGTGCAGTCCTATGCGCAGCGGTATGGCTGAGTTGAGAGCTTTTGGGGAAACACCCGGTTCAGACTCGCGTCATACACCCTGCTACCGCCAGGCGAGGAGGTTTTATAAAAGTTCTAATCGCTACGGACGGGTCTCGCTTTGCTCAGGCTGCACTGGATTCGGTGGCAGAGCGCGAGTGGGCTGATGACACGCAGTTCTTGGTTTTGCATGTGGTGCAACCATTGCCGGCTACCTATATAGGTCTGAGTCACAGCTTCGGTGATGTCTCGGCGATGGTACATGAAGCGGGGCGTACGTTCGGTGAGCAGATGGTCTCAAAAGCGGTCGCTCAACTGACAGAAACGTGCGGCACCAACATCGCCGGATTGGTAACCGCCGGATCGATTGAAGGTCGCATAGTGCAGATTGCTGATGAATGGCAGGCAGATATGATTATTGTCGGCTCGCACGGCAGAACCGGACTGGCCAAATTCTTCATCGGCAGCATTGCGGAAGCTGTGCTGGCTCGTGCCCATTGTTCAGTAGAAATCATTCGTCTAACAGACACTACAGCAAAAAGTCATACACACGGACAGCGCGCCGCCGGTTGAAACACCGCGTTTTACCACACGCCCGGCAGCCATCGGTAGCGCACTCGCTCGGCATAGTCATGATAGCCCGGCAAGCCCTCCCTCAACATTTTCTCTTCAAGCTGCGTCCTATATAAAAGGTAGAGAACGACAATCAAAGCCGGCGCGACAGCGAGCCATGAGCCCATCGAGAGACCTTGCGTAAGAAACGCCAGAGAAGCGAACGCATAACCAGGGTGGCGCATGAATCGGTACGGACCCTCGCTGATGGCGTACTGTCCGCGGTCTGGTTGCAAGCGAATTGCAGATGAAAAAAACGCGTTCACTTTCATGGACCAGAGAAATCCGAGCCAACCAATTGTCTGGAATATATTGGCGATGATGCAAATGAAGGCTGGGATCTGGGATAGATGCCAACGACCGGCGTCGAGCGCGGACAGCACCATGATTGCTAATAGCAAGATGGTGAGTATTGCAGGAGCCAGTGGGTCCTCGTCTTTACCACGCGGATGAAAACGCTCGCGCATGAGATCTTCATCAAGCGTGAAGACGCCGATCAGCCCAGCGATCAGTTGAGTGGACAGGGTCGCCCAGATATAAGGCAAATTGGCCGTGCCGGCGATGAAAAAAACAACCAGCGCGATCACTGCGTACATCGCCAGTGATAAAGCCGCCATCGAAGGCACCATATTCGGAAACCCGCAACAGGGCGTTGTTTGAAAAAGTCACGAATGAAACTTAATCGTTTTGATCAGACACTGGTAGATAAATATGCCACTTAATGCGGTGCGAGACTTGAGGCGAGCTGAGACGCGAGCCACCGGTCCGGTAGCAAATCACCAATCTCCTCGTAGTCCTGGTTTGTCAGCGTTTCCAGAACGTCTTTCCAGTATTGGAATTCATTCACGGAAAGCAGCTTACAACTATTGGTCAAACTGGCAAGGATTGAGAAAGTGTCGCCTGCGTCTTCGTCTCCCAAGAACACCAGTTTTTCCTTCCTACCGCTACTGGGCGCAGGGCCCGTTCCGCTGCATTGTTATCGATCGGAAGAAATCCTCGTTCAGTGTAGCGCGTCAAGTTGGACCAGCGCGAGACCGAGTACTGCAGGGCCTCTCCAATTGCACTTTTCGGCAGTGTGCGAGTCTGAACGTCGCGCATCCAGTCGTGCATTTCAACCAGTCTCGGCACCGCTTCTCGCTGACGAAGTTGGTGGCGGTCATCCTCTTCAAGAAGATTTCCTTGTCGCTCAATTTCATACAGGACGTGGATTCTTGCCAAAGCTTCATCTGCAATCCGAGGATTGTTTCCCTGCGCTCGTTCGAAGTAGCGACGCGCATGCGCCATGCAACAGAGCCGTTTCGCCTGCGTGGCGCTCGCCAACGCGTCATAACCACCGTAGGCGTCCGCTTGCACGTATCCGGCGAAGTCATTTAAAAAGTCTTGTGCATGCTTGTGTCCTCGGTCTGGGTGCCACTCAAATATTACGTAGGGGTGGTCTTCGTGACCGAGATAGGTCCAGGCATAACCGGTTGGTGCTTTACCGGCACCCTTCCTCTGAAACTTCACAGGCGTCTCGTCTGCATGGATTATCCGCGACTGCAATACCTCATCTCGCATTCGCTCGTAAATGGGTCGAACCTTTTCTGCACAGACTGCAAGCCACCGACTCATGCTGGAACGAGCAACCTTGACTCCCTGGCGTTCATACATCTGCTCTTGTCGGTATAGTGGCAGATGGTTCGCATACTTGTTTTCGATTGTGTTTGCAAGCAATCCAAATCCTGGCATGCCCTTCGCGATCGGCTGGGCACTTGTTCGGGGTGCTAACACAATATGTCCGTCGCACGTCCTGCATCCGTATTTAACTTGGCGGTGGTCAGTCACCGCGAACCTGCCTGGAATGTACTCCAGCTCTTTCCATGATTCGTGCCCAATGATCTGCCGCACGTCGGTGCACTTTGGACATCGCCGCTCTTCATCCGAAAGCGTGTACTCCTGAACAGCTTCTGGAGCGGTCACGGATGTCACCCTTCCTCCACCTCCACGCCGTCTTTCTGACGTGGCCGATCGCCCCTCGGTATACCCCGAAGCTATTTGTTGAGCGAACAGAGTAAGCTGATTCGGATCTATCTTTTCCGACTTGCTGCCAAACTTTTCTCTGAGAAACAATTCAAGACGACGCCCCAGTCGTTCATTGTCTGTCCGCAGCTCCACAATTATTTGATGGCACAAGCTAATATCGTTTGGTAGTTTTTCCGGACTTACTGGCATATCTTGTCTCGCTGCAAGAATCTTGCAAGGTCGTATCATGCACCATATGCGGTGTCGACGGTCTGCGAAATCTCTGTCGCCGGCGGATACTGCTCAAATCAATTCCGTCCAGGATCATTCGCAGTGTGGATGCTTCGATTTCCACGCCGGCGGATGAAAAGTTCTCTAAGTCAGGAAACTCAAAAGTGCCTTTTTGAAGCATTTTGTACCACATGGCAAAGCCGTCGTTGTCCCAGTACAGCACCTTGATTCGGTCGCCTCGTTTGTTGCGGAAGACGAACAGATAACCGGACTGCGGGTCCAAGTTCATCGCACTGCCGACGATGCCGGAAAGTGCATCAAAACTTTGTAGCATGTCAATGTTCAACGTGCAAATGAATATCCTCGTACCCAGAGCAGAACTCAGCATTTCACTTTCCCACTAATCGTTCAAGCAAGATATCTAGCAACTGAGGGTCGACCCCCTCATAAACTCGGAGAACCATTTCATCAATCCAAGTCACTTCGGCAAGCAAACGCTCTTGCATCTCAATCGGTTGCGGCGTGTCCGGTAGCACGACGGGAACGAAGGAAGACTGAGTTCCACGTGTCATCTTGCGGCGCCGTTTCAATCGATCAGCGGCTGCGGCCGCATCGGTTCTCTTGATTCGAGTAACCCAATGTCCCAGTGTATTGACATTGAGCTTTCCCTTTCGCAAAACGCTTTCTGCGACAGATCAGAAGCCCGCCATTGAAGCAATATGGATCTCCACATCGCCTCCTTTTCTTCGTCCGGCGCGCCCCGAGATTTACGCGGCATCGAAGCACCGATCACCGACACCAGCCGTTGCGAAAACACTCCATTCAGCGCTAATATGATCTACCAGTGTCTGATCAAAACGATTAAGTTTCATTCGTGACTTTTTCAAACAACGCCCTGTTGCGGGTTTCCGAATATGGTGCCTTCGACGTCGGCTTTTGGGGTACCCTTGCACCCCTCCATTTCAGCTTACGTGATCTCTGATCTGAGTCAACGTGGTGTTGCTGGAACGCTTACTTAACTCCCAGCATCCAAGCGGCTCCACGCAGAAATGCGCCTCACCGGACAGAAGTGGTGGTATTGGGAATCGCTGTCCAGCAGGCTGTTTCAGGATGATAGCATCTCAAGTTCGGTCGCGCCAAAAGCACGGAAGGAACCGGTGCGCGATCGAGAAATGCAAATGCCTCTCAAAACGTGCGATTGCTAAGACTCCTATTTCCGACCAAAGCAGGCGTCGATGTCAAAAGTTTCGGCAGTCTCCGAACTTGGATCATCTTCGAGAATCGTCCACCCCATCTTACGCACCGTCTCCAGCTGCTTTCGCAAGAACTGGACCGCAAGACAAAGCGCCTGGAGCGAATCTGTGCCGCTGACTTTCAATGGTTTGAGATGCCCATCCATAAAGATGTAGCAGTATGAACACAGATCATTTGCAATGAAGAATGGACGCCCGATTCCCAGGCGGACGAACAGGCGCTCGCCATCAGATGCGCGAATGAAGATAACCTTCGTTTCTGCAACAATGTCACTTTCTTTGATCCCATCGCTTCCTTCGGCTTGATTGTTCGCCATTAAAACCTCGAATCAGAGTTTGCTTTTGATGTTTTCGACATACCACTTGTGCCATTCTCGCATCTTTTGAAGGATTTTCTCATCCTGGTCGTTTCTCTTTTTCCGCTTCTTATCGGCTTCTTCGATACAGTCAGCAATCATTTTCGCAAATTGCTCTAGCAGATCTTCGTGTGTTACTCTTCTCCCTTTTTTGGAGCTGCATTTCGGTTTTTGATTGTCCGGTCTCTTCAGAATTTCCTCGGCCGCCTCAAGCCAATGCTCAGCTTCGTCGAGGCAATCCTCCAGTTCCTTATCGATCGGATCCTTTGGATCGGGATCTTTTTTCTCTGGTGGCTTCTTATTTGGATCTGGGGGCTCACCACCACCACCACCCATCGCAGAACTTGCTGCTTGCTCGCCTATGGAACCAGGATCTGGGGGAGTGGCTGCTGTTCCCCCTTGGGATGCCATCATTCCCAGTTGATCAAAGAAGGATATGGGATTGCTCCTGGCATAACGGTAGAGATTTAGGCCGCCGCGTTCGCCAATCGGATCGCGATTCAGCCAGCGACCAAGGGAGGGGTTGTAATTCCTAACGGCGGCAAAGTTCAGACCACTACGGCTGTGCACGAACAACCCCGCGTAGCCAAAATCTGAAGGCGAGGACTCAACAATCTTCGTCGGGCGACCATATGGGTCATAAGAATACTCAGCTTGGATAGCACCACTGTTGTCAGTTAACTCTCGAATCGAACCCAGCCAATCGGTCGCATAGAAATATTTGGTGCTGCCGTTAAGCTGCCCTGCATCGAAAAACTCTTTCGTTAAGTTCCCAGATGCGTTGCGTTCCTCCCGCCGGTCCCATCTGACCCAAACATATTGCTTTGTGCTCGTCACACTGCCAGCGGTCCGTTCCTCAATCTTCACATTCCGACCCAATGGATCGTACGCGAACTGACTATTGTTGCCGCTCCCCGAATACGTGATTTGCACCAACCTATTTTCCGCATCCCAGGAGTACGAATTCGTCCCATCGGACGTCATATTGCCGTTGGCATCGAAGGTCAGCGTTGCGTTGGCACCGACATAGTCTAGTTTGTAATCGTTGGTGGTTGTACCGCTGCCGCCGCCAGTGGTGGCGCTGACTGGGACGCTGTCCGGGTTCACATCTAGCACTGCATTGCCGTTGAAACTTTGTGAGGTAGTCATATCTGCGGCGTTTCCATCGACGGTGACCGGCAGCACTGGACGATCTGTCGTGCCTTGAAACCTGGTGGCGCCGCCGGCAGACAGCGAGGTGAGTTCGTTGACGTTGTTGAAGGTTGCCTTCGTTACGCCGACGCTCTTACTCAAGGTTAGCGACAAGGTCGCGCCGGGACTTGTGGATTTGGCATACGTGGTGGCATTGGAGGAAGCAGAAGTAATGTTTACCACATTGACTGAGCCGGCCGGGGTGACGGCGAGAGCCGTGACTCCAATAGCGGCAAGGCTGGCGTTGCCGTTGATCTGGCTAGCAAGAGAGGTGGCGATTATTTTGCGTGTATCTCCAGCCGCTACCGTGTGGGACATGGATGTGGAGCCGCCGCTCAAACCGGCGTCAAACACGGTGATGGTCACGATGTCGCCGGCGGTAATCGAGCCGGCAACGGATGCGGTGACGGTGCCATTGGCTGGCAGACCCCAGAGGATAGTTTCGGTGGCGCCCGCACTCTTGGATGGCAGGTACGTGGTGTCGTTGGTTGAGACGGAAGTGACGGTCAACTTTGTGGAAGAGGCTGACGCTTTGATACCGATCAGTCGCAGTTGACTGTCAGCATTTATGGCTGCAGCCAACGCGCTGGTGATGGTGGCAAGCGTGTCGGAAGGGAGCACGGTGTAGGAGATATCGCGCTGCCCACCGGAGAGCCCTGCATCGAAAACCGAAATGGTGAGGACGTCGTTGGCGGTTGCGGTTCCGGAAATAAGCGCGGTGACCGAGCCGTTAAGGCTGACACCGAGGGACATGGTCACTGTGGCGCCAGCACCCGAGACAGAGCCTGTGAAGTTGGTGACGTTGGGCGAGAGAGTTTTCACCGTAATCACGCGCTGCTTCGAGGTAGCCGTAATGCCAAGCGCCGCCAGTCCGCTGCCCGCGTTGATGGCGCCGGCCAGCCCAGAAGCGATGGTGTTGAGGGATGCGCCGGTGGGAACGGTATAGTTAACGGTTGTTTGGCCGCCGGAGAGAGCTGGATCGCGGACAATAACTTGCAACTGATCGCCGTCGTGAGCGGTACCGCCGATGGTGATGTTATGGGTGGCGGAGTTGATGCCGGCGGTAATTGTCTCTGTGGCACCACCGCTGAGGCTGGTGGTATAGGTCGTGAGCGCAAAGTAATGGTGGTGCCGCTCGCAACAGCATCAACGCCTATAGTCTGAAGCGCTGCCTTTGAGGTGATGGTGGCGGCAAGCTTGCGGGCAATGGTGGTAAGCGTATCTCCGGATGCGACGGTGTAGGGGACTGCCAGCTGTCCTCCGGAGAGCGCGGCGTCGATAACGGTGACGGTCAGCACGTCACCAGTGTTTTTAGTGCCGGCGACGACTAAATTCTGCACCTGACTTTGTTGAGCGGAGGTGCGGTTGGCGGCGGCATCGTAGCTGTAAATGTCCTGCAATAGTCGGCTAAACGACGCTAGGTTCAGGCAAACTGACAGCAGAGGAAACAGGTCGGGAGAGGTCAGAAAAGACTTAGAAAGGTTTGGCAAATGTGCCTAAAACGCCCTGCAGGTAAGCGCATGCAGTCATGCGCTCATGGAGCTGGCGTTTGCACGTTGCCGTATGCATTGAGGGCGTTGACGAAACCACCGGAAGGCACCGCCGGCAGTGCCTTCCGGCATTTGAAATCATTTGTTTATCCTGCTGCCGCTAACATCACTCGAGAGGCTGAAGCCGGACACAGCATGTCCTTGTGAAAGAGATGTTGCAAAACAAGCTAGCAGTCCATCGGCGTGCTGTCTGAACCGGGCCATCCTATCGATACGCGTCACGGGAAATTATCTTGTCTTTCAGCGGTCTGCTCTCAGTGAAAAAAGAACACCAATTCTTTTAAGACTGCGTAGAATGGCTACACAAACGCTTTCGGCTATGATTGAATCGGCATAAGGGAGAAACAGATTAATGCAACAGGAACGTGAGCCCGCCATTGACGGCACGCAAACTGATTTTATTGTTTTCGAGAGCGGATGCCTGTTGACACCGGATGCAGTCGAGTCCCTGGAAGATGACCTGCATCAAAATCCGAGCGACACTATAAAACGGCTAAAGCTTCTTGGCTTCTATACCTTTTCGAAGCACGGGCGGCGCTCAGCGTCCGACTGGCTGAGACATATGGCTTGGATGATCGAGAATTGCCCCTCCTACTGGATTAGCGGTCATGTTCAAATTCCCGATGAGGTCTCAGAGTCCGAAATTGAGCGACTCAGCCAGCTGTGGTTAGCAAAAGTTGCAATCGACCCAGATAGCGCGGCTATAGCAGGACGCGCGGCGCAATTCATGATTGCACATGACCCTGCACTCGCCGAGCGTCTACTGATTCGCTCAGAACAACTTCAACCAGACACGTTGAATGGGCACGCAGCTTGCTTTCACTGTGGTTGAACCAGCATAATAAATTGCTGTCCGACCCTCAGCGCGTTTTGTCGCAGGGCGAAAAACTTCTAAAACTAGAAACTCACCCAGGGGAACTTCAAGGAATACTCGAAGAACTTTGCTGTTACGCACTTAAAGGCAAAAAGTATGCGGAGGCAGCAGTCTTTGCGGAGTCTTTGCTTCGCCTTGCATCAGAACGTCAAGTTAGCCATCGACAGTTTATTGCCTACAATTTGCTTGGGTTAGCCGCCTTGGGGCAGGGGGATACTGCGACTGCTGAGAATTGTCTAATAGCAGCGGCTGATTGTGAACCAATAGGTGAGTGCATACTCGCCCAAGAACTTTTCATTCGAGGGCGAAGCGAGGTAGTTAGTCGGTTCTTGAAGCAATGCAAACCGGGTTCAAGTGCAGAGCGCAGGCAGTTTCAAACCTGGATTGCTCAAATCGAAGAGGGGATGTCTCCTCAGTGGAACGAGTGAAGCCGGGATGTGGGTAATCTGTTCTGAGTTACCACCTCTCATCTTTCGGTGCGGCAAAGCACGATTCCCATGAAGACTTCGGATAAGTGCTCTTGTACTGTTCGCATAGATCTTGAGCCTTACCCGATTGATTTTTTGATTTGTCCCAGGCCGATTTGAAAAGAGAAAGCGCGTCTGCCGTGCGACCTGATTCCTGGCGCAAGATTGCCATATTGAGTTCGAGGCTGGCGTTCCAGCGAGATGTGGGCAAGTCTTTTAAAAAGAGCTGGAGAGCGCTCAAGTCATCAACATTCTTGCGCGCGCAGAAGGCAGTCAAGGCACGGGACAAAGATGCATTTTCACCGGATACTTCTGCCACCACCATGGGTGTAAGGGGCTCGGGAAATATATGACAACGCTCCAGCTCTGCATCTGAAGGTGAGGCAGGCAGCGAAAATTGCAGTTTCTTGGCGGTGTGGCGAGCTGCTCTCTCTTGCGCGTTTTGAAGATTGGGACAAGAAACAGAACGTAGCTTATCTGCCGCTCCGTATTGTCAATGACACCGCAGGCAGTGGCGTCAATTTTGGCTGCCAAGCGAACGCTGCCGGATTCGATTTTCAGGTTTCAACAGAACCGCATTCGGTGCCTGCCACACTTAACCGGTGTGCACCAATCATGCCCCACCAGTTTCGGCTACGCAAGTCACCGGACAGACACATATTTACCTCCGTGACTTGCATCAATCTTTTGAATCATGCATCATAATCTTGCGGAGTCCGGCTACCTTGTCTCGATAATCCCAACCCAGAGTTTCTTCGTTGAGTGGGATGGTGAGCATGATGCTGTCGCCGAGCCCAGGCCCTGGATAATGTGCAACAGGCATTTCTCTGTTCCACAGTGTCAACGCATATTGTGTTTCAGCTCTTTTGTTTTTCTTTCGTGGCACCGACTCGGAATTCAGTGTGGAGAAGACATTTTTTCCTATCCAAGCAATGACTGGACGAAATTGAGGATCTTCTGCGTTTACTTTGAGAGGTTTATCTACACCTCTAGTTCCAAAGAAAACACTCTTGCAGCAGTAGAGAATCCCTGGTCCGTACTGAATCGAGGCACGCTTTGCGGATTTTGAGTATAGTGGTGCATCCGGTGAAAAGGTCAAAACTGTTATTGCAGTCAAGCCCGCGAGTGTCAGTTGCTTAAAATGCATTTTCACCTCTAGATCGGAAAGATCGTGAATGGGTAAATCAGCGACCTTCGTGCTGAGGTGCGGGACCCATCGGAACCGGCACGAGACCTCCGGTTCCGCTCATCGTGTCGGGATCGGGAGCGAATAGTCCCTGATATTCACTGAAACCTGGTGCTCCAAAACTACCGCGGTGCACATTGCCTTCGCCGAAGCCGTGTCCGAACGCGTCGTCAACGGTAACGCTACAGTCGGCTCCTCCCTTTGAGCCGTCCGGTGTCAAAGTCACCGCAAAATGGACTGGTGCATAGCCAGCCTCGTTCGGCTGAGACGCGAAGAACCTGTATTGAGTTCCCCAACCTGATTGTCCCGAGTTTGCTATCTCATTAGTCAATGCTGACGCCCAATCCCAGCACATATAGCCGTTTACGGCATCCTGACTTGTGTGAGGGCCTTTAATTTGCATCGCGCGGAAAATAAACCTGTTAAGCGCGCGAGCAATTTTGGTCGCGTCTGCCGCGCACGCACTTTTATCTTCCACACCACAACACTCTTTGTTGCACACGTTCTTAAGTGCCGCCTCAAGGCTGGAGATATCATCAAGTCCGGATGGATCATTGGCGTTGATGGGATTGTTAGCAACATACGCGAAAAGATTTGCTCCGCCAGACTCGCCTTTAGGATCACGGTTGAGGAATCTGCTTATTGAGGGACTGTAGGCGCGGTGTAAAGCTAGTTGGAGTCCAGAACGGTGGTGCATGTACAAGGTTGCATACCGATAATCAGCATCCGCGGATCCCTCAAGCTTGATCGTGTTCCCAAAGGGATCAAAGGCGTAAAGTGCCTGAACGGCACCACTGTTATCTGTCATTACTCGAACTGATCCTAAGTGGTCTCTTGTGTAAAAATACTTGGTCGCACCATTCTGTTGTCCCCAATAGAAGAGTCGCTTTGTAATTGCGCCGCTATTATCGCGTTCTTCTCGGCGCTGTCCAGCGCACCACACAAATTGAGTTTGGCTCGTGATGCTACCGGCCGTTCTCTCTTCAATCCTGACGTTTCGTCCAAAGGCATCGTACATAAATTGCGTATTATTGCCTGTTCCTGGATACGTGACTTGCAGCAGACGATTTTCGGCATCCCATACGTAGGTGTTAGTGCCATCTGACGTCATATTGCCGTTGGCATCGAAGGTTAGGGTTGCGGTGGCACCGACATGGTCTAGTTTGTAATCGTTGGTGGTTGTGCCGCTGCCGCCGCCAGCGGTGGCGCTGACTGGGACGCTATCCGGGTTCACATCTAGAACGGCGTTGCCGTTGAAACTTTGCGAGGTAGTCATATCTGCGGCGTTTCCATCGACAGTGACCGGCAGCACCGGACGATCTGTCGTGCCTTGAAACCTGGTGGCGCCTCCCGCGGACAGCGAGGTGAGTTCGTTGACGTTGTTGAAGGTTGCCTTTGTTACGCCAACGCTCTTGCTCAGGGTTAGCGACAAGGTCGCGCCGGGACTTGTAGATTTGGCATACGTGGTGGCATTGGAGGATGCAGAAGTAATGTTTACCACATTGACTGAGCCGGCCGGGGTGACGGCGAGAGCAGTGACTCCAATAGCGGCAAGGCTGGCGTTGCCGTTGATCTGGCTAGCAAGAGAGGTGGCGATTATTTTGCGTGTATCTCCAGCCGCTACCGTGTGGGACATGGATGTGGAGCCGCCGCTCAAACCGGCGTCAAACACGGTGATGGTCACGATGTCGCCGGCGGTAATCGAGCCGGCAACGGATGCGGTGACGGTGCCATTGGCTGGCAGACCCCAGAGGATAGTTTCGGTGGCGCCCGCACTCTTGGATGGCAGGTACGTGGTGTCGTTGGTTGACACGGAAGTGACGGTCAACTTTGTGGAAGAGGCTGACGCTTTGACACCGATCAGTCGCAGTTGACTGTCAGCATTTATGGCTGCTGCCAACGCGCTGGTGATGGTGGCAAGCGTGTCGGAAGGGAGCACGGTGTAGGAGATATCGCGCTGCCCACCGGAGAGCCCTGCATCGAAAACCGAAATGGTGAGGGCGTCGTTGGCGGTTGCGGTCCCGGAAATGAGCGCGGTAATCGAGCCGTTAAGGCTGACACCGAGGGACATGGTCACCGTGGCGCCAGTGCCCGAGACAGAGCCTGTGAAGTTGGTGACGTTGGGCGAGAGAGTTTTCACCGTAATCACGCGCTGCTTCGAGGTAGCCGTAATGCCAAGCGCCGCCAGTCCGCTGCCCGCGTTGATGGCGCCGGCCAGCCCAGAAGCGATGGTGTTGAGGGATGCGCCGGTGGGAACGGTATAGTTAACGGTTGTTTGGCCGCCGGAGAGAGCTGGATCGCGGACAATAACTTGCAACCGATCGCCGTCGTGAGCGGTACCGCCGATGGTGATGTTATGGGTGGCGGAGTTGATGCCGGCAGTAATTGTCTCTGTGGCACCACCGCTGAGGCTGGTGGTATAGGTCGTTATATTCGGGGACTTTGAGCGCAAAGTGATGGTGGTGCCGTTCGCAACAGCATCAACGCCTATAGTCTGCAGCGCTGCCTTTGAGGTGATGGTGGCGGCAAGCTTGCGGGCAATGGTGGTAAGCGTATCTCCGGATGCGACGGTGTAGGGGACTGCCAGCTGCCCGCCGGAGAGCGCGGCGTCGATAACGTTGATGGTCAGCACGTCGCCAGTGGTTTTGGTGCCGGCGACGACTAAATTCTGCACCTGACTTTGTTGAGCGGAGGTACGGTTGGCGGCGGCATCGTAGCTGTAGAAGTTTTGGTTGGCGAATGGTGGCGCTGTGCTACCGCGTCCGGCGGCGGCGCCAGTGAGCTGTCCAGCCAGGTCGTAGTCCAGGGCGAAATTCTGGTGGCTGCCTTTTTGTTGTTGAAGCCAGCGAGTGATCTGCCCGGCAGAATCGTAGGAGTAATCAAACTGTGACAGGGTCTGTGAACTTGGATCGAGATTGGAGATTTCGCGCAGGCGGTGGTCCCTTGTGTTATCGAACCAGGAGAACCTGGTCTGCTGGCCATTAGGGTAGGAGATGCTGTCCAGGCGAGTGACGCCTTTCGAATTGGGAGCGACGTCGTCAACATAGGTGAAGCCGAAGGTGCCGAGCGCGTTGACCTCCTGGGTAACGCGGCTCATGGCATCGTAGCTCCAGGTGATGGAGTTGCTGCTGCCGTTAATTGAGCGGTTGGTCGTCCTGGCGAGCGCATCATATGAGTAGGTTACAGCGGAGTTGGGGATTACCGAGTTGGTGATTTGAGAAATTCTGCCACCACCTGTGATGGGTGGAGCAAGCGGGTCGGTAATGTAATCGTTGTAAGCATAATTATATTGTCCCCAGGCATTGTGTGCAGCTTGCAGGCGACGGAAGTTGGAGGCGAGGAAATAGGTGACAGGCGAGGTGGGGTTGTTGGCGTTGGGATACATGACGGAGCCGCGGCTGCCGTCGAGGAGGTTGTTGTAGCGGGTTACTTGCCCGAGCGCGTCGGTGCGCGAGCGCAACCAGCCTGTGTTGTCCTCCCACAAGTAGGAAGTTGTGGTGCTATCTGCGAGCACCTTTTCGATAATGCGTCCTTCCAGGTCATGATTCCACGTCGTTACATTATTTGCTGGGTCGGTGAGAGTGCTCGGTGAGCCGCAAGAGCACCAGGTGTATTTCGTCTTGCGGCCAAGCGGGTCGATTTCAAAAGCAAGCTGGTCCATCGAATCGTACGACCGCTGGGTTGTCCTGCCCAGCCTGTCGATGAGGAAGATGGCATCAAGGTCTTGATACTTGATCTGATCGCTTGTGCCGTCAGGATGTGTGGTTTGTGTGAGCCGGTCCATGGCATCGTACTGGAAGGCGAGCGAATAGCCTTCGGAGTCCGTCGAGGAGGCAAGGGTCCCGTTCGGGTTCCAGGAGAGGGTGGTGATGTCGTTTTGCTGCAGCGGTCCCGTGATCTTGGTCAAGAAGCCGTAGGCAACGTTCGACAGGGTGAGAGTGATGGTACCAGTGACCGTTCTTGAGTAAGTAGTTGCATTTACTGAGGTGGACCTCAGGGTAATGACAGCGCCTGCGCGAGTTGCGGAGACGCCGAGCGTTTGCAGGTCGGAGTTGCTGTTGATGGCGGTGACCAGGGCTGCGGCAACTTGAGCTCTTGTTTCTCCGCTGACGGCAGTATGAGACACGGTGACGGACCCGCTGGGTAGGGCTGGGTCGGAGACTGTTAGATTTACCTGGTCGCCGCTGTTGACGGTACCGCCGACAGTGGCAGTTGCGGTCGACGTGTACTGGTATGTTGTGAGGTTGCTGAGAGCATCCGTTGTCGACGTGAGCTGCCCGAACACGTTATACGTGTTGACCGTCTGTTGCCCGGAACCATCAACTTGCGTGAGGGGTTCGTGCTGGCTGTTGTAAGTCCACTTGCCGAGCAGGAAATTGTCGGAGTCCTTTGTTTCGCGGATCTCTTCGAGGTCGATGCCGTTGCTTGCATAGCTGTACGAGAATTCGCGGCCATAGGGGGCAACAGTTCGAGTAGGCTTACCCTTGCTATTCCACTCGTAACTGTTAATTTCGTTCGGGTCGCTTCCGGCATCGGTGATGGTTTCCGTGGCACCGCTGTTCCAGAAGAAGCTGAGGAAATAAGTTCCGCTGTTGAGCCTTCGAGAAATGATTTTCGAGCCGATCGCGGAGACTGACAGGTCGTTTGACTGGACGGTTTGCAAGGCATTTACCTTAACGGCGATATCTTGGGCAATGCTCTCAAGCGTGTCTCCTGCCTGCACCGTGTGCGTGACTTCTTCATCCGGAAACGGGTTCGGCGCGTCGATGAACGCGGTCAGGACATCACCATTCGTGAGCGTACCGCCAAGCTGCCCGACAAACCAGGAGTTCCCTTCATAGAAGCCGGTGAATGTTGAACCGGAGCCGGAGACACTGTGCGTAATTCCTGTTCCTGCCAGGTTAGTACAAGTAGGGACGATGGACACTCTCGGTCCGCTCGACCTCGCATAGATGCCGGCATTTATTAGACCGGTATTGCTGCCGGCGGCTGTCGCCAGACTGCTCGCAACTACCTGCGCGGTATCACCTGCCTGCGCGGTGTATTGCACTACGGTAGAACCGCCTGGAATCAGACTGTTGAATACGTTCAGGGAGAAGACATTACCTGCATTGATGGTACCGCCAGCGGTGAAATTCCAAGTTTTGTTCAAGGACGTATCGCGCGTCGTTTGCGTCGGCTTGTTGATTGTTCCATAAAACTGCTCGAAGAAAGCATCGGGATAGGTGAACCAGACCTGTGATTCCAGCGCGGGCTTCGTCCAGTACATAACAGGGTATTCATTTGTTGTGTTGTGCTCCGCCATGAACTGCGTGGTCTTGCAGTGCGTGAAAATGCGGTTGTCCGGATCGTTGGGATAGCGCGCCATTGCTTCTCGATCCCAGAAGTAGGAGTACATGTGGTCGAGCAAATTCTGAAGTACCGAAGTGGTGCCGTCCGGGAAGGTACATTTCAACTGGCGCGCCGGATGGAGATAACCGCTGGTGATCGTTGTGGTTTCAAAGCTGGTGGTACCGTAGTTGGTGGTCATCGAATCGATGAACGATGTCGCGGTATCGTAATGAAACGATGAGGCATTGCCGACGCTATCTGTGATACCAGTCAGAAACGTGTTCGTACCGTCGTAAGAAAATGAACAAGAGCGCGAGAACGCATCAGTGATTGAGGCGATTTTATAGAAGCCGCTGTTTCCAACGGTGTTCGAGACATAAGTGAAGGTGCTGGCATTCGAGCTGGGATCGAGAACCGCGGTTACGCGCAGGTTGCTGTCGTACTGCACGGACGCCTCATTACCCTGCGGATCGATCAGAGCGGTGAGCATGTAGTTGCCGGTGCCGTCGGCTAGATCAAAGACCTCGATGGAGCCATCCGGAAGCAGGCGCTGGTAGACGCCCGTGCTGGGCACCGTAAGTTGCGCCTGCGACAGAATGCCGGCATCGTATGGGGTGGAAGGACTGCCGGTGTACGGATAATGATCGACGCCACCACCGCGGACGTGGACGAGGGCGTTGTTCGAGCCATCGACGTGGACCCAGGAAACCCAGTTCAAACTCCAGTTGGCGCCAAGATTTGAAAACCCGAAGATGGAGGGCTCGTCTTCCTGGTTTTGATTCCAATGCAGACGAAACTCCATGGGCGAGGCGAAGGTGGGGCAATTGTAAGATAAGGGAACATCGGTAATTCCAAGGGCGGCCTGCATTGTGAAAGCGTTTGCTGCGGGCATGCCCGTACTGCAACTGCCACCGCCGCCGCCTCGGTCGCCCATGTCTGTTTGAGGCTCATATTCTGTTTTGCCTTCATATCTGGTCTCCATGAAGCCTTTGCCCCAGATGGTTTTTGCCTCGGCATCTGAAACCGTTTGCCAGCCGGACGGCAAATTGCCTGCCCGGACAAGAAAGTACCCGCTACTCTCAGAGTCTATAGCTTCAGGTGTCATCCAGAGATTGGAGCTTTTGCTGAAGGTTGGATCCTGCACTCGGTAGCGGTTCTGACGAAAAGCCGTTATCGCTCCAAAGTGGGCGAGTTTTCGATGCATCACGGCGGGCACTACGATTTGTGCGCCGGCAGTTCGCTTTGCTGCCTGCATCTTCATGCCGGACTGCTCGGCCCAGGTCTTAAGCTGAAAAAGTGATGTTCCTTTGCTGGTGGAGGACGCCTTCTTGATCGCAGACATATCTTTAGGGCGCTTGCCGTTCAAGCGTAGCAGCGCCGCTACTGCATATGGTCCGCAACGAAAGGACGAGCCTGGATCGTGCTCCATGACGTGTATAGCTTCGCGAACAGCCGCGAGCCGTTGTTGAGCGGAACCCTGCATCGGGCGCTTGCCGACTTCAGCAAGCCCTTTTTTCAAATCCTCAACACGCCCGAGCGTCCCTTGTATGTACAAGAGTTCGGAGATTGCACGTTGGGCAATGAGTGATTGAGCCTTACCCGATTGATTTTTTGATTTGTCCCAGGCCGATTTGAAAAGAGAAAGCGCGTCTGCCGTGCGACCTGACTTCCTGGCGCAAGATTGCCATATTGAGTTCGAGGCTGGCGTTCCAGCGAGATGTGGGCAAGTCTTTTAAAAAGAGCTGGAGAGCGCTCAAGTCATCAACATTCTTGCGCGCGCAGAAGGCAGTCAAGGCACGGGACAAAGATGCATTTTCACCGGATACTTCTGCCACCACCATGGGTGTAAGGGGCTCGGGAAATATATGACAACGCTCCAGCTCTGCATCTGAAGGTGAGGCAGGCAGCGAAAATTGCAGTTTCTTGGCGGTGTGGCGAGCTGCTCTCTCTTGCGCACTTACACTCCCGATGGGCTTTCGAGGTTTTTCCGCAGCGGCAGGGCGGCGCTGCGAACTTTCGATCGCCAACACCGGCAGGCAGCTGCTTGCACAACTGAGGAAGAGTGCCATAATGGTCGCGATCGAGCGGGACATGAATGAACGCGAAGAAATTGCCTTGCTTTGTGACATTGTTTCTCTCTGGATCTGTCGTGGTTACTGGGCCGGTGTTGGCGACTGGAGGTTGATTACAGGCGGGGTGGTGCCACCGGACGAAGGCGGCGGGAATTTGGTGGAACTTAATGTGTAGCTGGCGCTGACAACATTGCTCGATGATGAGCCGACAATAGCCACCGCGCGAATAGTCTCCGACCAGCGGATTAACAGTGGGCCGGAATACAAGGTACTTGCGGGTCCGGGCGTCGTGCCGTCGCGTGTGAATCTGACTTCCCCGTCAAACGGAACCGAGATTGCCAGCTGCCGCGGGCTGGATAATACCGTTCCGTCGGGAATGCTGAATACCGGATCGCGGATAGCTGCCAGCGCGAACATTGAATTGAGATGAACCAGAACCACCGCAATGAAGATAACGAGGGGCACTCGTTTGGCTGATAGCTGTGTGACGTTTCGCCTGCAGATCGCGGATTTATCTTTGTATCTATAACTGCCGCAGTTTTGCATTACGGACACCTCTCGAATGCGCCCGGAAAATATACAACGGAAATACAGGGGGGGGGCAAGTCTTTGGCAACCAAAACCTTGCTCTCAGTCCGATCCAGCTGTGCTGCTGCCCGGGGTATGCGGAACTTATGATCCGCGTTCTGTTGAGCTTTGATCTAAGTGCGCGAACCCTTCGGCTGTGTCTTGAGCGCCAATTTCACTTTGCGTGAGACATCGGAGTTGAGTGAGAGCTGGCGAATTTGCTTCGGTTCATACGAACCATGCTCGGGCGGATCGAAGTAAAAACTGTAAATACCGGCTTGCAGAGCCAGTCTGCATACTCCGTCATCATCCGTGAGGCTGACCATGCGGTCGTGAAGATCGGCGTCGCCATTCTTGTGCTTGGCACCATATTGCTCGAAGCTAATCTGGCACTTCGGCACCGGCTCATCGAATTCCGATACCACCTGAAAGTGGATCAGGCACGAGCTGTCCCAGAGTACGTTGCTCTCCGCATCATTGTCATCCGAGACATCAAACATGCGTGCCGTCGACATTTGTCCGTTGATGACCAGCCAGTATTTGCCCTGACTGACACGGAATTCGTAGGCACCACTTTCCCCTGACAGAGCATAGGCAATGGCGGTGCTGCCCTCAGGCAATTCCTTTTCATCGCCTTTGGCCCTATAGATAGCCAGGTGCACACCTGGACGTCCCTGTTGAGCTTTATCCACCACCTTGCCGTTGAGTGGAATGCCTTCTTCCAGCTCGACATTTGCTTCGGTATCTTTGCCCAGTGGTATTGTCGTCGACCAGGGAGCCAGCATGCGAAATGGCAGCCGCGCTAGAGAATCTGGCTGGGGGCAGACATTCAGTTCATACAGCCCGCTCGGCAAGGTGAGGACGAAAAAGCCTTCCTCATCCGTTTCGCAGGTGGCATCGAGTTTGCCGCCGGCGGCGAAAACCAGAGCATCAGGAACCGGTTCGCCCTTATAGCTGACAAAACCCGAGATCTGGAATCCCTTTTCCAGGTCGTAGTTACGCGTGCGCGCCTGTTCGACCAACAATCCACTGATTTTGCGACCAGCTAGATGTGCCTGATCCGGGGCTTCGATTTTTATGTCGTAAGAACCTGGAATAACATCGCACTCGAATTGGCCCATGTCGGATGTGATGCACTGCGCGATCCAAGTCGAGGCGGACAGATGCAGATCATCCGGAGGGTTGGTCGGCGTCACGGTGGCGATAGCAGCAGAGACCGGACGGACCTGATAATCCTTGACCACGCCCGTCAAACGAACGAAGCCAGGCAGGCTGATATCGTATTTGGTATCGCCGTCGATCTCGATGGTCTCGAAGACCGGTGAAACAAACGGCAGAGTACTGGACCCCACATGCCGGCAGGTGAGGTGATACTTGCCTTTGGGCAAGGTAATGTTGAACTCACCGTTTTCGTCATTGCGGACTTTTGTTTCCAGGCTGGTCTTCTCAAAGCCGAAAACCAGAATCTCCACATCGCGCTCCACGTCACCGAGCGCCGTACGCACAGTGCCGGAGAGGATGCTGCCTGTCTTCAGGGTGATGTTTTGATCGAAGTTGTTGAAGATCTTGATGTTTTCGATCGACTGTCGTGCGAAACGGGTTTCCGGGTTTGGTACCACATCGATGGCATACGAACCCAGACGCACGTCAAATGAATACTCGCCTTTCGAGTTGGTCGTTTGTCCGGCGAGGAAGTGTTTGACCAGTCCTTTGCTGGTCGTCCAGTGATCGTACAGAAGAATTCGCGTATTGGCGATGGGCAAGCTCTGGTTGCGAACCACCCCTTTCAAGTTGTAGGTAACTTCGCCCGTGCTGACTGCGTTCGCCGCAGCCGTGTCTGGTGGGGCGGGGGCGGCTGCCTCTGGCTCCGGCTGCACATCGCTGCCTCGCCTTTCTGCGTAGGTGTGCGCATTCTGCAAGCAGCTTTCGACATGCTTCCATCCCAGCGCGAGCATCACTTCTTTGACGGTAGAAAAGGAGCCGGTGCAGACCACCAGCTCGTCGGCCGCAGATCCTTTAATCGCCGCGTTGAAGGCTTGTGGAATGCTGGGGAACGTGCGGGCATCCGAGCACTTTGAGCAGGCAATGGCGGTAATGCTGGAGGCGGAAAACACTTCGCGATGTGTTTTTGCCTCGGCTGAAAACGCCTTGTCTTCCGGGCGCAAGAGCGCCTGCAGAAACTCCTCGACGTTTTTGTTCTTGAAGAAACTGAGCACAAAGACGCGCGGGCGGTCCGGATACATGTCGTCGAGAGTGGCGCGTAAAGCTTTGGCACCGGCGACGTTGTGTGCGCCATCGAGCACTGCATCCAGGTCGAGGATGTATTGCATGCGCCCAGGCCAGAATACCTTGGCGAAGCCGTTCGGCAGCGCTTTCAGTACACGCCCTGGCAGCTTGTCGCGCGTGATGCACTGCACTAAAGTGACGAAAGCGATGTGCATGTTTTGTCGCTGATACAACCCGTGCAGGTTGCTTACATACATGGCATCGGCGAGCTGCGAGTAAACCTCGCTCGGCACAGCTTCCGGGTCATCGATTTGGATCACGGGCGCGCCCACGAACTGAGCGACTGTTTCGATAACAGTCAATGCACTGCCTGTGGTGGCGGTAATTACGGGCACACCGGCTTTGATGATACCGGCCTTTTCCTGAGCGATTTGCTCGATGGTCGTGCCGAGTAAGTGCGTGTGATCGAGATCGATCGTCGTAATCACGGAGGCGATTGGTTGATGGATTGTGTTTGTCGCATCCCAGCGACCGCCCAGACCGGTTTCGATGACAGCCACATCGACTGCTTCCCGCTGGAAATAGAAAAATGCCATGGCAGTGAGAAACTCGAACCAGGTCAGGCGACCATGGCTGGGATTGCGACGCGCGAAATCTTCCGATTTTTGACGCACGTCAGTCGCCAGCGCCGCAAATGATTCGTCGCTGATCGGACGACCGTCTACGTGCAGGCGCTCGTTCCAGTTGAGCAGGTGCGGTCCGACAAACCGCCCGACCCTCAGTCCCGCTTCGCGCAGCACTGAATCCAGAAGAGCAACAGTCGACCCCTTGCCGTTGGTTCCGGCTACATGAATCGCTGCATACTTGTCCTGCGGCGAGCCGTGCTCGTAAAGAAACAGTTCGATCCTTTCCAACCCCGGATGGGTGTCCGTGGGCATCAGGCTCTCTAGATAGGCGATAGTCTGGTCGTAATTCATTCAGTTGATTATCTCAAGGATTTTGCGCGACAATCGCCGTTCGCCTTTCAGAAACGGAGGAAACCTTGGCACTATTTACGCGGCAACACAAAACCGGCAGCGAGCAAATTTACGAAGGTCTCATCTTTAACGTCCACGTGGATACAGTCCAACAGGACGGCAAACAGTTTAAACGGGAAATCGTCGAACACAACGGTGGTGTAGTAATTCTTGGGCAGCCCACCGACCAAGAAATTCTGCTTATCCGTCAGTACCGGTATTCAGTAGATGAGGAATTAATCGAGTTGCCCGCGGGACGGCTTGAGAAGGGCGAAGACAGGGCTGTTGCCGCGGCACGTGAATTGATTGAAGAAACCGGCTTCGAAGGGCGTAACTGGAAGCAAATAGCCGCTATGTATTCCGCTCCGGGCTTTTGCGACGAACTGCTCACTTTTCATCACGCCAATGATCTTCGGTTTGTCGGCAAAAAGCTGGATGAAGACGAAGAAACAGATGTTATGAGGCTGACTCTTAAAGAAGCTTGGCAACTGGTCCTTGACGGCAAAGTGCGGGACGCAAAAACCGTGGCTGGTCTGGGCTTTATCTATCTGACCTGAGCGCCGGCATAAAGAAGAACTAATAAAACATCAGCAATCTTATTTGGCGGCGGCGAAGTGGCCGCGGGGCAGCCGTTTTATACTGTGAGCGACCAGACCGAAAGAGAGACCCAGGAGAACTATGGCTAAGACAGACAAAAGACAGGCAGATGACGGGCTTCCAGTATCCCTCGTGGCCATGATGTTTTGCGCGATTGTGAGTGCTGTTGTCTGCGCCGTCAGCTTCTGGGTAATCAACTACTGGCCTCTGCCTGTGGCTGTCGCTCCTTATTACGAATGGCCGGTGGGCGCTGTCTGGGGTTTCCTGGTCGGTGCTCTGTTCGGCTACATCATCGGTTGGCTGACCGACGAGAAACATTTTTCCGACACGACCTACTAAGCGCAGTGAGATATCGGAGCTGGTGCAAGTGGTGCAGTAGCACCGCGCACAGTTGCATAGTTATGCGGTCGGGTCGACTACGATTTTGCCGAATTGCTTGCGGGCTTCCATCATCTCGTGCGCTTCGCGCGCTTCGTGCAGAGGAAACACATTGTCCACCACCGGCTTGAGATGCCCTTTCTCGAACAGCGGCAACATGTCTGCAAGTTCGCGTTTCGTCCCCATCACAGAACCGTAGATAGTCTGATGCTTCATGAACAGACGGGGTATGTCGATTTCGACTTTGGCGCCCGTGGTGCCACCGCATGTGACCAGGCGACCGCCCGTCGCCATCGACTGCAGGCACTGTTCGAAAACGGCCGGACCGACGTGTTCAATGACGACATCGACGCCGCGCTTTTCGGTCAGTTTCTTCACCTCTTCAGCAATGTCTTGCTTGCTGTGATTGATCACATCGTCGGCACCGAGAAACTTTGCCAACTTCGACTTCTCGTCGTTGCCCACGGTCGCGATGACATGGCACTGAAAGAGCTTGGCAATTTGAATCGCCGCTGAACCGACGCCACTGCCGCCTGCGATCACAAGGACGGTTTCATTCGTCTTCACCTGCGCACGAGCTACCAGCATGTGCCACGCGGTCATGAAGACCAGGGGAATAGATGCGGCTTGGTGAAAGTTCAGTCCGATCGGCACGGGGAAGCAATTGATGGCGGGAACGTTCACGTATTCAGCATATCCACCGTTTCTTGCCGCACCGAGAATGTGATAGTAGCGACAGAGATTTTCTCTGCCTGAGAGACATTCTTTGCAGGTGTTGCAGCTCAGACCGGGCGAAACCAAAACCTTGTCACCGACTTTCACATGCGCTACATCGGCGCCGGCTTCCACAACCTCTCCCGCAACATCGCAGCCGAGAATGAGAGGCAACTTGATGCTGGGCAATGTCGACCGGCACCAAATGTCCAGATGATTGAGCGCGCAACCTCGCACCTTGACCATTACTTCTCCCAGCTCTGGCGGCGGCACCGGTACCTCTTCGTTCTTGAGGACGCTGGGCGGACCCTGCTCGCGGACGACCACTGCTTTCATTGTTCTGTTGGCCATTTGACTTTTCCGATTAGAAGCTGCCGATGAATAAATCAGAGGTTGAATAGGATAGCTAAACATTGACGCGCGTACGCGTTAAGATATTCAACTATGCATAATCGCTGGTTATCAAGGGATCGCTCATGCGATGCCCGTTGTATAGCTTGTCCTGGTTGAGCACCACTGCCAATTTAGCCGGAGGTAGAAATGGCAAAAGTAGCTGACAGAAGCGGTAAGAGTTCCAAGTCCGGGGCGACCGCAACGGCCCCGACGCAGTTTCTTGCCTCCGGTAGTGTCAGCGTGCCGAGCGGGCGCGCTGAAGTAATCAAAAAGTTTCCCGTCCGCGCCAACGTCGAAGATTACGAGGCGACTTACGCGTCATTTTCTTGGGATCAGGCGAAATCCGAAATCTCGTACTTTGCCGAAGGCAAGCTGAACGCGGCATACAACGCCATCGACCGGCACATGCACGATGGTCGCCGCAACAAAGTCGCTCTGTATTGCATCGATGCCGAGAACAAACTCGAACTGTTCACTTATCAGGACATGTATTTGATGTCCAATCGTCTGGGCAACGCGCTCAAGTCGATTGGTGTGCAAAAAGGCGATCGCGTGTTCGTCTTCATGCCGCGCATTCCCGAACTCTATATCTCCACTCTAGCAATTGCGAAAATCGGCGCTGTGGTCGGTCCGTTGTTCTCAGCATTCGGTCCGGACGCTCTGCGTGACCGTCTGCAAGACAGCCAGGCTAAAGTCATCATCACGACACCACAACTCAAACCGAAACTAGATCAGATTCGCGATCAACTGCCCGATCTGGAATACGTGATTGTGGTGCGTAGCGATGAAAAGCTCAAGCGCGGCGAGCTGAGCTACGAAGAACTGATGGTGGAAGCTTCCGAGAAACTGGAAGTTGCTCACATGGATCCGGAAGATCCTCTCTACCTGCTTTATACATCCGGCACCACCGGCAAGCCGAAAGGTGTGCTGCATGTGCACAACGACATCATCGGCATGCATATGACCACCAAATGGGTGCTCGACCTGCGCGACGACGATGTGTACTGGTGTACAGCCGATCCAGGTTGGGTAACGGGCACCGTATATGGTTTGTTCGGACCGTGGTCGCTGGGTGCTTCGATGGTCACCTACGAAGGACGCTTCGATGCCGACAGCTGGTATCAGCTCATCGATCGACTGCGCGTGACTGTCTGGTACACGGCACCAACAGCGCTGCGCATGCTTATGAAAGCCGGTGATGACACCGTCTATCGCTACTCTCTGCAATCGCTGCGCCATATCTGCAGCGTCGGCGAACCGCTCAATCCGGAAGTGGTGCGCTGGGGCATGAAAGTCTATGGTCTGCCGATTCACGATAACTGGTGGCAAACCGAGACCGGCATGCAACTGGTGGCAAACCTGCCCTGCCTGCCGGTCAAGCCGGGCTCGATGGGACGTCCGCTGCCCGGCGTCTATGTCACCGTGGTCGATGACGAAGGCAACGAGATGCAACCCGGACAATTGGGTCGTCTGGTGGTGCGTCCAGGCTGGCCGTCGATGCTCAGAGAAATCTGGCGCAACGAAGAAAAGTACCGCGAATACTTCCGCATTCCCGGCTGGTACTTCAGCGGCGATAATGCGTGGAAAGACAACGAAGGCTACATCTGGTTCGTCGGCCGCGCCGATGACGTCATCAATACCGCGGGACACCGTGTCGGACCCTTCGAGGTCGAGTCGGCTCTGGTCGAACACGTCGCGGTTGCTGAGGCCGGTGTAATCGGCAAGCCCGACAAAGAGCGGGGTGAAATCATCAAGGCCTTTGTTGTGCTGGCCAACGACGTGACCTTCAGCGAAGACCTGATCGAAGAGATCAAAGATCACTGCAAGCGCCAATTGGCTGCCCACGCCTACCCGCGCGAGATTGAAGTGAAAGAATCCCTGCCCAAGACACGCAGCGGCAAAATCATGCGCCGATTGCTGAAAGCCTGGGAACTCGGACTACCCACCGGCGACACTTCTTCCCTTGAAGAAGACTAATCTGCAGCCCAGTCCGTAATTTGATTGAAGGGAGAGGCAGCCTCGAAAGTGGCTGCTTCTCAGTCATGCGTGTCTAGAACGCGCGAAAAACATCCACATTTCGCGTGCCGATTCGGGCGTGTCGAGGGCGGTAATTCCCACGTAGAGGCAACGGTTAAGGCAAATCTAAGTTGCATTATTGACATCCGCGCATACAATCCTCTACGTGGGTCTTTACGACCCCGGGCGAGTTCTCCAAAAGGCATCTATATGACGGGCATTACAGTTACGGCGCCGATGACGATGAATTCGGCAATACAAGGAGATTCGGAAGAGATCAAATCGCTCCGAAAAGAGCTGAACGACCTCCGTTCGGCTCTGGCATCTGTTCAAATGGAAAATGGGTCCTTGCATGTAGAGCTCAGACGAGCCAACAAGGTAATCAAAGTCCTTTCAGATCGCAGCACATGGTTTGACAGACTGATTCTCAATGCTGCCATAGAGGATGGCGGCACGGCCAAGTTCAACTGACCTGAAAATCTCGATCCCTCCTGTCCTAGTCCTAGTTTTCACCACCTGTTCCACTCCACACCACACACTTCCCAGTGTATCTAAGTAATACACACCAACTCCGGGTCAGTCGCGGAGCCGGTTCGCCACGTGCGGCGAACCCCGACTCCGCCAGCTGACCCGGAATTTTATTGCCATCACGCATGGTGGCATCTACTGGCATCATGGCGAAGGCTATGCGCAGTGTTGCGTCTGTATATGAGAGTTACTAAGGAAATTGAGTCGATATATCCAAGCGCTATAGCCGAGGATCGGCTTGGATAGCTGATCGTGCGGGGAAAAGAAGATTATCTCCCGGTTTTATCGCGGGTGTTCCATTATTATTGATGGCAATCGAACAAACTGAATATTGTGCATTAAGTCTCCAGGCGTTTTGTCCGGGCGATTGAACTTTTTACCCGCCTCCAACGTATTAGAGATAGCCCCATTCGAGTCCCCCATTTGCAAAAGGGATAGCAACGCTTATGAGCGTCGATGTCAATGTAGCCGATTCCGCACTGGAGCGCATGCCGCCACAATCAGTGGATGCAGAGCAGGCGGTTCTGGGTGCGATTCTCGTCGCCACCGACGCTATCTCGAGAGTTGTCGATCAATTAGAACCGGAGCATTTTTATCGCAAGGCACACCAGGTGCTTTTTGCGGCGATCCTCGACCTCTTCGAGAAGAACGAGCCAATCGACATCGTCACCACATCCCAATATCTGAAAGATCAGGGCAAGCTGGATGTTGTCGGCGGACGCCAGTATCTGGCGGACCTCGCCCTCTCGGTGGCAACCACAGCCAACGTTGAATACTACGCCAAGGTAGTCAACGAGAAAGCTCTGCTGCGCAATTTGATCAAAGCCGGTACGGAAATTGTGCAGGGCGCCTACGAAGACACCGATGCCGACACGGCGGTAGATCGCGCGGAAAGTTTGATCTTCGGTATTGCCCAGAATCGCAACATGTCGAAGCTGGTGCACATCCGCGATATCGTTGCCGATTCGTTTGCCCGCATCGAAAAGCGCTATGAAGAGCGTGACTCGCTTTCGGGCGTGCCGTCTGGTTTCTATGATCTCGATACGATGACATCGGGCTGGCAACCGTCCGATCTCGTGATCATTGCCGCCCGTCCATCCATGGGTAAGTGCCTGGCGTACGACTCAGAAATCGTGCTGTCCGACGGCAGCGTCTCGACGATTCAAGAAATCTACGAACGCGGCACAGCGCGCCTGCTCACGCTGTTGCCCAACTACAAACTCGACTGGACTAAGCCGACAGCCTTCGTCGACGATGGTGTTAAGCCGGTCTTCCGCGTGGCGACCAGACTGGGGCGCGTAATCGAGACGACTGCGTCGCACCCGTTTTTGACCACGGACGGCTGGAAGAAACTCTCCGAGCTGCGCCCGGGCAGCCCGGTGGCAGTGCCGCGCCGCCTGCCTGTGTTCGGCTGCCAGCCGCTGCGCGAGTGTGAGGTCAAACTGCTGGCGTTCATGCTCGGTGATGGCTGCATCACCGGTAACACCATCAGCCTGACCGTCGATAACTCGGAAGTGCAGACAGACTTTCTGGAAGCCGCAACTGAATTCAGCTCGGGTACCAACTCGCGCCTGGATTTCTGGTGCAAACAGCACGACATCTGGGGACGCGACCCGGAAGACAAAGTGATTCCGCCTTCCGTTTTCACTTTGCCAGAAGATCAGCTGGCTATCTTTATCAATCGCTTGTTTGCGTGTGACGGGTGGACTGTGCGTTCATCCAGCGGCCAACCGTGGATCGCTTATGCCACGCCGAGCGAGCGCATCGCCAAGCAAGTCCAGCATTTGCTTTTGCGTTTCGGAGTAGTGGCAAAGTTGCGCCGCCGATTCGTGCGCAGCGGATCCGAGCGGCATTGTCTGTGGTTGCTGGGCATCTCCGAAGTCCGTTCGCTGCAGATATTCTGCAACGAGATCGGCATGATCGGCAGCGAAGACTCAATCGATCAGATATTGCACGCGCTGGCAGCCAGACAGGCGCCATCTGAAAACAACCTCATAGTTTTAGAAGACCGCAGCAAAATGAAGGCGGTCAAGAGTTCGCACTCTGGAATCTCTCAATTTGATTCTCTGTGGCGCGAGCAAAATGACATGAAGCAACGCTCTTGCAGGCGTACTTCTAACCCGGCGCAGCTTGTCGAATTCTCCTCCGCTCTGCGCCGGAAACTTTTACAAGACCTGTCCACCGAAGATGTCTATTGGGATGAAATCGTCTCAATCGAATCTGTCGGTGAGAAACAGGTCTACGACCTGACCATCCCCGAGACGCACAACTTCGTGGCCAACGATATTTGCGTGCACAACACGGCGTTCGTGCTGAACATAGCTCAGCACGCAGCCGTCGAACACAACATTCCGTGCGCCATCTTCTCGTTGGAAATGTCGAAGGAACAGCTCGTACAGCGTTTCCTGTGCGCCGAAGCCAAGCTCGATGCCAACAAGTTGCGCAGCGGTCTTCTGCAAAGCAGTGACTGGGCCAACCTGGCATCGGCCATGGGCAGGCTTGGTGAAGCACCGATTTTCATCGACGACGCACCGGTAGTGACGGCGCTGGACATCCGCGCCAAAGCGCGGCGATTGAAGGCGGAATACAAAGGTCTGGGCTTGATCATCATCGACTATATTCAGTTGATGCAGGGAAGGAAGGGCGGCACCGATAACCGCGTGCAGGAAGTTTCGGAGATTTCGCGCGGACTGAAGACGCTGGCCCGCGAACTGAACGTGCCGGTTCTGGCGCTGTCGCAGCTGTCGCGCGCGGTGGAAGCCCGACAGAACAAGCGTCCGATGTTGTCGGACTTGCGCGAATCAGGATCTATTGAGCAAGACGCGGACGTGGTCATGTTCATCTACCGCGACGAGTATTACAACCCGGAGAGCGACCGGCGCGGCGAAGCGGAAATCATTATCGCTAAACAGCGTAACGGTCCGGTCGGCACCGTCGATCTGCTCTTCCAAGGCAGCATCACACGGTTCCTCAACAAGGCAGTCGGCAATCCTTACCCGGTCTAGCCGAAAGCGGCAGTGGCTTGCATTTCACAAAACTGACACGGGCAGCGCATCTCAGCAGCTATGCTGTGCCGTATTTTTCACATAGACAACCGATCGTCCGGCAATTAGTGTTGGTGTGAAGACGGCTGATCGCCGTCGTGTTCCCCTGGATTGTGCTAACAAACACTAAGTGTGGTATCAGACCATGCTCAGACGACTGACTCTCTGGCATAAAGCACTGCTTTTGATTGCCGTTCCGCTTGTTTTCGAACTGCTGTTCGTGGTGGTGTTGCTGGACCTGCAAAAGCGAACGGAAATCGAGGTGGCTCGCGAAACGCGTGCGCGAAATCTCAGTGTTGCTTCCAACAAACTAATTCTGCATTTCTATGTTGCCTGCCTGCGCTATAGCGGTAAGCAGGTTCCTGAATCTTTGTCTCCCTATACGCACAATCCAATCGCAGCCGTATCAGAGGATATGAGCACTATCGCCTCCAATTGCGATGACCAACGTGAGGCTCAACGCATAATCTCGCTGCGTCAACGCGTGCGGGATTGTGCCAGATCCTTTGCGACGGTATTCATAGATCCTGACGCCGACATCATGACCCGTTCGCTCGGTTACCAGCGAGCCGTGAAGGAAGGACGGCAGTGCATGGATGACATTATTGTCGAACTGCACGACCTCAATGACCGCCAGCGAAACATTCAGGATGAAAGCCAGAAGCGCCAGCGAGGCTATCGTGAGTCAGTCGCGGCGCTCCTCTGGGTGGCGGTTCCATTCAACATTTTGCTGGCGATTGTGGTGGCGTTCTACTTTCATACTGGAATTTCTGGCCGGCTGAAGATTTTGATGGACAACACGCACTTGCTGTCTGTAAATCGAGCGCTCCATGCGCCTGTCGGTGGGGTCGATGAAATCGCCCACCTCGATGCAACGTTCCATGACATGGCCGCGAAAAAGGCAGAAACGGATCAGTTGAAACGCGACCTGATCAACATGGTCAGTCACGATTTGCGTTCACCGCTTACTTCCTTGCTGGCTGTGGTCAGCATGCTGAAGGACGAAACCTATGGGACGCTTTCGCCTGACGGGAAGGAGATCTTGAGTCAATCGCGGAACAATGTGCTGCGGTTGATCTCTTTAATTAATGACTTACTTGATGTAGAACGGCTTGAGTCCGGGGTCGTGGAGTACAATCCGAAAGATGTCGCTGTTTCTGACATAGTCATAGATTGCATGAATTCCCTGAATGCGTTGACGAAAGCCAAACAGCTGCGCTTTGATGTCTATGTCGGCGACGCGCGCGTATTCGTGGATAAGGCGCGTGCCACGCAGGTGCTGGTCAATATCGTCGGCAATGCTATCGAGGTTTCTCCCGAAAGGGGCATCATCACCATCGAAAGTCTGCGTGTGACTGCAGACCATGTGGAAGTGCGAGTAGCCGACCAGGGTCCTGGAATTCCTGATGCGATGAAAGAAACTGTATTCGAGAAGTTTCGCCAGGTCGAACGCCGGTCGACCAGCCCGACCAGCCATAGTGGGTTGGGACTTGCGATTTGCAAGAGCATAATCGAGCGCTCGGGCGGTTCTATTGGGGTGGAAAATGGCACGAACTCCGGTTGTACCTTCTGGTTTCGATTGCCGGCTTCACATGCAATCGTCTTGCCGAGAGCCGGGAATCAGTTACGAATGAATTTAAACAGGTCTCCAGGTGAGCGGCAAGTTTCTATCGCGAGCTGATGGCCAAGATTCTGATAGTTGAAGATGATGCACTGCTCGGGAGACTGATGGTCGACTTTCTTCGTGCTCAGCACCACGAAGTGGAGATTGCTTGCACTGGCAGTCAAGGCTGGGAGAAGCTCAATCATAGCCAGTACGAGGTGCTGGTGCTTGATTGGCAACTGCCCGAAATCGAAGGTATAGAGGTGCTCAACCGACATCGGTCAGCCGGCGGATTGACGCCTGTCCTCATGCTGACCAGAAAAGACTCAATCGATGAGAAGGAAACCGGATTTCGCTCCGGATGCGATGATTACCTGACGAAACCTTTTGAAATGCGCGAGCTGGCAGTCCGCATTCAAGCTCTGTTGCGCCGTCCACTTTCAGCCGGCACGGATCAATTGGTGGCTGGAGATCTGCGACTCGACCTGCGAGCACATACCGCATTTCGGGGGGACGACGACCTGCAACTGCTGCCGAAAGAGTTCGCGTTGCTGGCGTTTTTCATGCGCAACCCCAATCTGGTGTTCAGTGCGCAGGCTCTGCTCGACCGAGTCTGGAACTCGGAAGCGGAAGTCTCTGAAGAGGCTGTGTCGATCTGCATAAGGCGCTTGCGCAAGAAGGTCGACCACGAAGGTGCTGCTTCAATTGTGCGAACAGTGCATGGGCTCGGTTATCGCTTCGAACCGTAGATTATGGATTCGAGGCAGCTTGTCGGGATTCTGTCGGTTTCGATCGATATCGTTCTCTCTTGGAGAGCAATATCATGTCCAGCAAAAGCCATCGACATTGCCGATTCAAAACACTTGCGGCGGGCGTCGTCTTGCTGGCCTTCTCACTGGCGTTGGCGGGGAGCGACTCATTCGGACAGGGCGTTGATGCCGATAGGTACCTGACGCTGCGAGACAGCCGTCTGCGGTTGCTCAGAAAGGAGGATGGTCTTAAGCAAGACATCCTGAATCTCCGGCGTGACATCAGCGAGCTTTACGTAAAACTGGAGAAGAAGCTCGATTCCCTGCGGGACAAGCAAAGACAGCTTGGCGAAGTTGGACTTGATATCCGAGATCTGGAGAAACTCATGTAGGAGGGTAGAATAGGCTCAGGACCTTTCGGAGTGATCACCATGTCGTCAGCTAAGTGGATCAAAGCTTCATTGGCTCTGGTGGCAACCGTTTCGGCGGTAGGTTACTGCGCCGGTCCAGCGCCCGCGCAAAGGCAGGATCCCGTGGTTGTGCTGAAAACCACGCGAGGAAACATTGCCATGGTGGTTTTTCAAAGCATGGTGCCATACACCGCCAACAACTTCCTCGAGCTGGTAGATGGCGGCTTTTACAACGGGCTGACGTTCCACCGCATTGAGACTTGGTGCATCCAGGGCGGCGACCCTAACGGCAACGGCACAGGCTATGCGCTCGATCCCAATACGGGACAGCCGCGCACGCTGCGGCTGGAAGCGCATCCGCGGTTGCAAAATGTCGCCGGTGCGGTGGCCATGGCTCGCAACGCGAATCCCAACTCGGCAAGTTGCCAGTTCTACATTTTGAAGCGCGGCATGCCCCAGCTGAACGGCAAGTATGCCGTTTTTGGCAAAGTGATAGGCGGTATGCAGACTGTCAATTACATGCGCCCGGGCGACCAGATCGTCAGTGCCTACATCGAACACGGTGAAGGCGTGCAACCAACCGGCACGGCTGCGCCTACTCCGCAGAACAACCGAAAGAACATGGGTCCCGGACTTTCGATTTTCAATAAGCCGAAAGAGACGCCTACGGGCGATTCTGGCTTTTAATGTCTGAAACTTCAGAAATGACCGGCGAAGGGGTGGCACCGGTGGCCCAAGAGAGCCCCGAGCTGACTCGCATTTTGAAGAAGGTCACCTGGCGGCTTATACCGTTTCTCTTCGTGCTCTACATCATGTCCTATCTGGACAGGATCAATGTTTCGCTTGCTGTTCTGCAAATGGGACCGGCGCTGAAGTTCGACGACATGGTGTTCGGGCTGGGCACCGGTATATTCTTCCTTGGTTATTGCGTTTTTGGTGTGCCCAGTAACCTGATTCTGGAAAAGGTTGGCGCTCGCCGGTGGATTGCCACCATTATGGTGATCTGGGGTTGTGTCTCGGTCGCCATGTACAGCGTGCGGACTGCCGAGCAGTTTTACTGGCTGCGTTTCTTTCTGGGTGTTGCTGAAGCTGGTTTCTTCCCCGGTGTGATCCTGTATCTGACTTACTGGTTTCCGAAGAAACAGCATGGCAAAGCGGTCAGTGGCTTCATGAGCGCGATTCCCGCGGCCGCTGTTCTCGGCGGACTGGTGGCATCGAAAGCTCTGGGCATGGAAGTCGCTGGATTGGCTGGCTGGCAGTGGTTGTTCATCATTACGGGTTTGCCTTCTGTGTTGCTCGGAGTGCTGGTCTGGTTCGTGCTCGCCGATCACCCTCTCAAGGCAGGCTGGCTGACACCAGATGAGCGGCAGCTTCTTGGGAACGTCATTGCGGTCGACAAGCAAGCGATTGAAAAGGCTGCAGTAGTCAAATCGGAAACCGGCGAGCCGCGGCCGGATGCTCTGGACGCGCTCACCAACTGGCTGGTCTGGTCATTTGCGCTTTGCTATTTTTGCCTGACAGTCGCAATGTATGGTTTTCAGCTCTGGTTGCCCCAGATCATTAAGAGTCTCGGCAATTTATCTGATACCACCACGGCTCTGGTTTCGGCGATTCCAGCCGCTTCGCAAGCACTGGGGATATTGGTCGTCGGCACCAGTTCCGACCGCACAGGCGACCGGCGCTATCACATGGCCGGCGCCGCCCTACTCGGCGCCCTCGGATTTGCCGGCACCGCGCTTTTGAGTGCTAATCCGGCGGCCGCCCTGGCATGTCTTTGCCTGACGGCTTTCGGTATTTGGGGAACGGTAGGACCTTTCTGGGCGCGCACCACCGCCACCGTCAGTGGTGCTGCGGCCGCCGCCAGCATTGCTTTGATCAATTCCATCGGTAACCTGGGAGGGTTCGCCGGACCCACCATTGTTGCATTCGTCAAAACCAAGACGCAGAGCTTCGCTGGTGCGTTACTGTTCTTGTCCGCTTCGCTGCTGATAGCGGGGACTTTGTTCCTTCTCCTCACACGCACCCGACAGCAGGAAACTGCTGCCAAATGAGCGATGACTTTGGATGGACTTTTCATGGCTAGAAAGGATGTGCCTATGACCAGAACGCTTTTGATATTGTGCGGTTGTTTCCTATGGTGCCAGATGGCAGCCTTAGCCCGACCGGCCAATGAAATAACCATCCCGAATGATCCGAAATACAAGCTGGGACCGGGCATCAGGTATATGAAGACAGACGCCTACAAACAAGAAGTGGCGAAGGTCGTCGATGAGGCGAAGTCCTACTGCCAAAAGTTCGTCGGCGATCTCAACTGCGCGGTCGTGCTCGATCTGGACGAAACACTCTTCGACAGCTCCGAGCAATACATGTCCAAGAGTTATGACGCCGCCACCGACGATTGGAAGGAAGGACCGCAAGCCGCCGACGGCGAACGCAATTGGGCTCAATATGTTGCCGAAGCCAAGGCACCACCGATTCCCGCTGTTCTGGACTTTGCTAAGTGGTGCAACGAAAAAGGGTTTCCAATCTTTTTTATCACTGGAAGAAACGCCTGTCTGAGAGCCGGTACTGAGCAAAATATTCAGAAGCTGGGCGTCAAGTACGTGGCTCTATTCATGGAAGTTTCCCAGCCGAAGCCGTCCTTTCCGGAAGATTTCAAAACTGAATATCGAAGGCAGATCGAACGGCAGGGTTACCACATCATCTGCAACATGGGCGATCAAGAGTCGGATCTGTATGGACTGCATGCCGACCAGTGCTTCAAACTGCCCAATCAGGCTTACTTTACGCCTTGATCCGATTCTGAATCGGTCGATTTCTTCTCGTCTTCTCTGGCAGCTTCTTGCGGATGTTGAATTTTCTGCAGTCGTTCCTGCAGTTGTACCATCTCGTGCTTGCGATTCAGTTTCTTCAAGAGTTGAATGTAACTCTCGAGCGTCTCGACCAGATCTTTGCTATCGGCGCCGTACAGCACTTCGCCGAGCGCCAGTGATTGCTTGAAGTTCTTCTCGGCTTCCGGATATTTCTTGAGCATGAAGTAGCTGATGGCGAGCGAATTGAGGGCGCTCTGGTAGTTGGCTTTGCCGACGCGGTCGTTGGTGGTGCTATACAGTTCGACGACACGTGCGTAAGCCTTTTGTGCGTCGTCAAAACGCTTCTCCAGAAGGTAGATGCTGCCCAGGCGTCCCAGGGTTTGCGCCATTGGTCGATCGGTGGTCGGACCTTCTTTGTGCCCCTGGAAGTAGGTCAGCGATTTGTCCAGCACGTCTTCCGCTTCGCCTAATTTTCTTTGCCCGATCAACGAATCAGCCAGATAGAGACTGGTTGAGTGTGCAAGAATCTCATCCTTCTGACTGGCAATGGCGCGACGCAGATATGGCTCGGCGTCGGAAAACTTCTTGTTGACGTTGAGCGCGATGCCCAGGTTGACCAGGGTGAAGAGCGCGTCCTCGTCGTTCTTGTGCAGCGCAAGCGCGGTTTTCAGAGTTTCCTCCGCCTTGTTGTCGCCTGTGCGGGCGTAAATTTCGCCGAGTTGATCGAGAACGCCGGGCAGCGCCGGATGATTTTTCCCGCGGGCTTCAATCATGATCGATGCCGACTTGCGCAGCAGCGGCTCCGCATCGGCATACATCCCCTCCAGCTTGTAAGTGAGGGCGAGATCGCGCAAGTCTTCGGCGATTGAAATGTCATTTTCGCCAACGTTCTTCAATGAGATCTGCAGCGAGCGCGCAAATGCCGCACGCGCCTCAGGCAGCATTTTTCGCGAAACATAGAGTGTCGCCAGGTTGTCGTATGCTCCGGAGAGATTGGGATCATTCGGTCCAAGCGTCTTCGAATACAGCTCAATAACGTCTTTGAGCATGGTCTCCGCCAGTTCAGGCTGGTTGCGTTTGGCAGTGAGCAGTGCCAGTGACCGCATCGGTCGTCCTAGTTTATAGGTGTTGGGACCGAACTGTTTTTCGATTACGGACTTTTCCTGGCTGAGGAATTGCTCAGCCTGATCCATGTTGCCGCTCTCCAGGGCGACGCCGGCCATTTTGCTCAGTACGGCTGCTTTGAAGTCGACATCGGCGCTTGCCTTGTCGTTGATCTCGAGCGCGTGCTTATACAGCTCCGTCGCTTCGGGGTATTTTTTCTCTTGCGTATACAAGGTCGCCAGCCCGCTCACCATCGGCAGGAAAAAGGTGGTGCCGACTCCGCCGCCTTTCTGGCGTGATTCCTCATAAAGCGAAATGGCGCGCTTGTAAGCCGCTTCTGCCTCTGCATATTGTTTGCGATCTTGATAGGACTGAGCCATATCCTTCAAAACCCAGATTATGTCGGTGTGCTTGCTGGCAGGCAGTTTTTCAAAGATTTCTAGCGCCTTCTTGTAATTCTTTTCGGCATCTGAGAAAGAGCCCTTCTCGGCGTATGCCTGGGCGAGCCGACGATAGGCAAGACCTGTGACGCGAGAGTCGGCGCCGGCGAAACGCTCACTGATCTGAATCGCGCGTTTGATTGCCTCTTCTGCCTCGTCGAACTTGTTGGCTTGCGTGTAATTTTCGCCCAGCACAAGAAGTGCATCAGCGGTGAGCACGCTGTTTTCACCGAACACTTTGTCGCGGATTGCGACAGCGGATTTCAGTGCATCTTCCGCTTTGGCATACTGACCCTGCATGGCGTAAAAGTTGCCGAGGCGTATCAGAGCTGCCGCTATGGCCGGATTCTCCTTGCCGTAAATCTGGCTATCAATGGATAACGAGAGCTTGTAGAGCGACTCGCAGTACTCGGCATCGCTCTTCAATAGCGAGACATAAGCAAGCTCGGAAAGGGCGGTCGCTGTTGCCGGATGCTCCAGACCGTACATGTGCTCACGAATATTGAGCGCGCTGAGCGCCTTGCTTTTGGCTTCTTCGAAGTTGCCCGTTTCGAAATACATGTGGGCAAGCTTCTGATCGACGAGAGCCAGGTCGCGTGCGTTGGGACCGAGGATGTCCAGATAAATGGAGCGAGCTTCTTTGTACAGTTTTTCTGCCGCACCATAATTCGATTGGGCAAGTTCGTTATCGGCAAGGAAGAGCAGGGCGGTCGCATAACCGTCGGAGTGCTTACCGAAGTAGGACGCGACGATGCCGGCAGCCTTTTGGTACATCTCCTTTGACTTGACGAAGTCGCGGTGCGAATAATAGATATCACCTAGATTTTCCAGGCTGTAGGCGACATCCGGATGATTGGGACCGAGCTCTTTCGTCTGCACTTCCATGGCGCGTTTGACCAGTGACTCGGCGCTTTCCAGTCGCTCCTGATCGATATGCATCTCGGCCAGTTGCGAGAGAGCCTGAGCCAGGGCAATACCTTTGTCCTGGTTGTTCGAGCCGCCGGCGACAATCATCTCTTCTGCCAGCGGCTCGGCTTCGCCATACCGGCCGCTCTCGCGGTAGAGGCTGAGCATCAGCTGCTTGGAGTTGACCAGCGCCACCGGGCTGTCTTTGCCGAAAACCTGTTCTTCCATTTCAGCAGTGCGGCGCGAGAGCTTCTCGGCTTCGTCGAACTTCGCTTGCTTGAGCACGATCATCGCGTAAGGACGCAGCCCCATCACCGCCCACGGTACCGTCGCGGTGGTGTACTTCTCGTAAATGTCCATAGCCTTGCGTCGCAACTGGACGGCGCCGGCAAGATCTCCTTTATCCAGATAAAGGCGGCTCAGATAGTTGTATGCCGACGCCAGGGGAATGCCGGTTTCACCGAAGACTCTACGTCTTTCGGCAATCACTGCCAGAATGTCCTTTTCTGCCTGTTCGTACTCGTCGAACTCCATGAGTTGTGCGGCATGTTCAAGCTGTACATTGGCCGTCATCGGGTGGTCGAGACCGTTGCGCTTGATGCTGATTTCCAGCGCTCGCTCCGAAGCCCTTCGTGCGCCGGTGTAGTCATGCAAGGCATCGAGGATTTGAGACATTCCCCAGTACGCTTCCACCAGGCTCTCATCGTCTTTCCCGAGCACTCTTTCTTTGACTTCAATAGATTTGCGGTAGTGTCCGAGCGCATCGACAAAGTTATTTTGAAAGTTGCTGATCTCGCCGAGATCAAACTCCGATTTGGCTATTTCCACATCGCGCTGGGCTGTCAGTTTCTGCCTGATCGCCATTGCTTCATTGCAGGTTGTGGCTGCCTGCGCGGAGTTAAGCCTCCCGAAGAGCAGAAAACGACCATAAAGGCTGAGTGTGTTGGCGAGCGCCGCGCTGCCCGGTTGCTTGGCGCGGCGGATCGTCAGCGATTCTTTGTAGGCCTTTTCGGCGGCGTCGAAGTCGTTGAGTTCGGTGAGGACTTCGCCATAGCCATCCAGCGCATCTGCCAGAGCAGGCTGCCCAGCCTGTCTCTTTTCGAGAACCGGTATCAGCTTCTGGTACCCGGCGCGAGATTCTTGATAAAGCCCCCTCTTAAATAAAGTTCTCGCTTGCGCGGGCGATGATACCGCGGTTGATGCTGCCTGAGGTTTGGCTGCGGATGCCGGTGCAGCCAGGATGGGGAGCGGACAACCTGTCTCCAGAATTATGGACGCGGCGAGCAGGAGGTTTGTCGGTCGACTGTACTTCATAAGGTTCTCTTTCAATGCACTGGTGCCCAGATTACTTCCTGGACGGCATGACCCAACCTGGAATCACTTTCGAAGGTCATTCTTTCCACATCCATAATGCCGATGGCGTCCGTTTGCTGACTGGTTACCACCAGGCGCTTGCCTCCCGGCAAGAGACAGATTGTGCCAGGAAACTCTACATCGAGCGGCAATCTGGCTTCACCATTTTGAGTAAGCGTCTTGGTATCGTAGGCGGTGATCATGTTGTCGCGGGCACTGGCTACGAAGATGCGGCTGCCGTCCGCCGGGAGGGCGATGTATTGCTGGAACCGGTCTGATGGCGCCCGTGACGCGCCTGTTGCGACGCCGACAACAGCTACGTAATTAGCGTTTTCGCAGGCCGATGCAAGCGGCACCCGGTCGCCATTAATGCGATCGAACTGGGCATCGAGCCTACCTTGACTGTACCGACAAACGGCGCTGATTGTATGTGGCGATGACCGTCAGATCTCCTGAGGAAACGTTGAGGACGATGAGAAACACGCCGTCGGGCGCTCACTTTCACCATGCGACGACCTGACCGGTGAAATCTCCTTGGTGCGCACCAGGACTTTTCTCTGCGCTGGCTGGGCAACTTCGATGGTCGATATGTCCGGTGCCGCTCTCGGAAAACATAGAGAAGTTTTCCGCCCGGCGGTGCCGCGATGCCTTTGGGAGCGCTGCCGGGAACCAGGTCGATCTGCCCCAGAATGTCGCGCTGCTGCTTCGACGTCGAGCATGAGCACGATGCCGGTTCTCTGGTCGGCAATATATGAAATGCCGTTCTGCACGCTGCTGCACGGCGTGCCTTCGGTGGGAAACTCGGTGACTTTGGCCAGCGTGTTGCCATTCAAAAGCGTGATGGTGCCGGTGTTGATGCTGGTGAGCATGACGGTCCCCGGACCATCGTAGTGACCGGACGGCTCTTTCTTCACCTGCCCGAACTCGGGTTTCATCAAGACCACATCATCGATGAGATTGATCTGCAAATCGCCGATAAAAGGTTTCAGCGATTTGGGCAGTACGAAATGCTCCGGGACGATCAGGTCAGACGGAAAGTGCATGGACAAAGCATGCTTGACCAGTTTTTCAGGCGTGTCTTTAGGCAACGATATGGTGCGTGACTTGCCGCGCAGGCAGGTTCTTACGTGTGCCCAACCGTTGGAGTAAAACACAATTACCGGATCGGCTTCCGGAAACTTTGCTTCGATGTCGAGTTTTTCCAGCTTGCTCTTGGCGGCCGTTGCGGGCACCAGAGGCAATACCAGAGACCCGTCCGGCAGAGCCAGCGAACCGTCCAATCTCACTTGGGCATGTGGAAAGACTTGCTCGGCCGCCTGACGAAGTTCGGCGGGAAGGCGTGTGGCGCGGGCGGGTGGAGTAAGCAGTGCACTGAAGATGGTGACTGACAGGAATACTGCTAAAGCAGTCAGGAAGCCATGCCTAGTCGCCATCATTTTTCTTGAATACGCCCGCGATCACATCGAAGAGCGATTGCTGTCCGTCTTTCGGACCGTTCTTCAGAGACTCCGCGACCGTCAGCTTTTCTCCGCGTACCTCGGCTAACTGACGTAGCAGATTTTTTTCTTCATCGCTCAGCTTCGAGGGTGTTTCTACGACAACGTGCACCACCTGGTCACCGCGTTTGGTCGGGTTGCCCAGATGCGGCACCCCCTGCTCTTTCATGGTCAACGCCGTGCCTGATTGAATTCCTGCCGGTATCTTCAGAACTCGCGGACCGTCAACCGTGGATACCAATAACTCGCCGCCCAGTCCTGCCATGGAGAAGCTGACGGGTTGCTTGAGGTGGATGTTATGACCATCTCGAACAAATTCGGCGTGCTGTCTGACTTGCAAGATCACATACAGATCGCCTGCCGGCGCGCCGCGCTTGCCCTGGTCGCCAGCCTGAGATACCCGCAAGCGAGCACCGTGATCGACGCCCGGCGGTACCTTCAAATCGATGCTTTCCGACTTGCGAGTCTGTCCGTGCCCCTGGCACACACCGCAAGGATTCTCGACCGTCGTCCCTTCCCCGTCGCAGTGCGGGCAAGGCAATATCTGTGTGAACTGCCCGAACAGCGTTGCGGCACTCTGCCGTACTTGACCCTGTCCGCCGCAGGTTTTGCAATTGATGCGCTTGCTGCCGCGCGCGGCGCCCGTGCCACTGCATTCGGTGCAATCGATGGCATGCTTGACGCTGATCTTCTTTTCGCAGCCGAACACGGCTTCCAGAAAGTCCAGCTCCAGACCCATTTTTAAATCGGATCCACGCTGCGGGCCTGCCTTCTGCCGACTGTAAGTGCGGCCGCCGCCGCCGAAAAAGTATTCGAATATCTCGCCCAGGTCGCCGAAGGCACCGAAGTCGAAGTTCGGCTCCCCACCGCCACCCGCGCGGCGCAAACCGTCCTCGCCGTAGCGATCGTAGAGCGAACGCCGCTGATCATCGGAAAGTACTTCGTAGGCGTTGACTAATTCTTTGAACGCGGACTCATCTCCCGAATCCAAATTGTCCGGGTGAAGCTGAGCCGCCTTCTTGCGAAAGGACTTCTTGATTTGGTCCGCGGAGGCGTTGCGCTGCACTCCAAGAACGTCGTAATAATCGCGATTGGACATGGTTTTCACTCGTTCTATTCTATGGCATTCCGGCTTTAGAAGCTGTGCGAAAGCGCGAGTTGCTATGTAATGTTGATTTATACAAGCTAATGAAGCAAAATCTGGCGCCCTAACTCACCTGATAGTGGTGAATATGGTGGCACTGCAATTGTCGGCAGTTGCGTTTATTCTTTCGGAGCTTCTTCGGCTGGAGCTGCGGCTGGAGTCTCGGCAGCCGCAGGGGCCGCGGGCGCTTCGGCCGGAGGCGGTGCCGCTGGTGCTTCAGCGGCTGGTGGTGCAGTCGCCGGCGGCGTGGCCGCTGCCGGCGCCGCTGCTGGCGGCGTGACCGTCGCGCCGTTCGGGTTGTCGGCGACGTTGACCATTGCCGGACGAATAACCTTGTCATGCATCATGTAGCCGCCACGCAGTTCCTGCGCCACGGCGCCATCGGGGAACTCGGTCGTGGTGATTTGCTGCACAGGCTCATGGAATTTGGGATCGAACTGTTCGCCGACCGATTGAATGCGCTTCACGCCTGTAGCCTCCAGGCAACCGAGAAGGCGTGTGAACACCAGGTTGAAGCCTTCAAACAGCTTGTCGGCCGGCATGTCGGCATTGAGGAAAGTTTTGGCACGGTCGAAATCATCGAGCGCCGGCAGCAAAGCTTCTACAGCTTTGCGCACGCCGGCTGCTGCCGACTCTTCGCTCTGCTTTTCCATGCGCCGACGGAAATTGTCGAAATCGGCTGCCATACGGCGATAGAGAGTGTCGGCTTCGTTTGCTTTGGCTTCGGCTTCCTTGAGGGCAAATTCCATGCCCGTGCAATTGCGACAGCTGCCCACTTCACCGCCGCCGCCTCCCGGTCGGGCTCCGCCGCCCTGCGCTCCGGAATCCATCGCCGCGGCGTCTGCGTTTTCGTCGCCCGCGTACATGGCTCGGAAGAAAGCTTTGGCAGCGTCGACGCGGCTTCCTTTGTCCTTGTCTTCTGTCCCCTCACTGGCGGTTTGAGTGGCGGCTGCCGTGCCAGGCGCCTGAGCTGATTCCCCTGCGGATGAGCCGTCGTCCGCGGCCTTCAGCTCCATGTCATCGCTTGCCATTCAGTACTTTCCTCATGCTTTCGAACGTTCACGCTTGTCAAGTAGCGCAGCTGCTCGTGATAGCGGCGAGCCGACGCCGCACCTGCTAATTCTATTCCACTTGTGTGCCCTAAGGATGCGGTAACCGTCCTAATTACCCCGCATTGCAGGCCCTGATTTTACAAAAGATAAACTAATTGAACCCTGCCAGGACCGGCGTTTCCAGAATTAGAGGCTGATATATGTGTTCTAATGAACACTCCTGGCGACGTCTTTGAGGTCTGGCTGCTCCAATTTGAGCTGTTTCAAGGAGGTCGGGGAGGCATCTGAGTTCTGTTGGACGCCAAGATCGTAGGCGTCCAAGGCGAAGTGTACGATCTGGAAGATGATGACTGCGAGAGGTAGCTAACTTGAAGACGCTGGCCAATTGGAACGGTTCGGAAATGCCTCTGGATGAGGTGCGGGTGCCGGCGCTCGATCGGGCGTTTCTTTTCGGTGATGCTGTCTATGAGGTGCTGCGCGTGAGCGGCGGCAGGCTCTGGCGTGTCGATGACCATATGCAGCGATTGGCGAGGGGACTGCAGGAGCTATCCATCAATTTTTCGGTTGATGTGGTTAAAGAACGCGTGCATATGACGTTGACCAACAGTGGTGAGAGCGAAGCGATTGTCTACATTCAAGTCAGTCGGGGAGCCGGTGCCCGCCGATTCCATCACTTTCCTGAAGACGCTGTTCCTAATTGCTTAATCTATGTGGAGCACTTCGATGACCCGGCGGCGCCCTTGCGTATTGAGGGTGCTAAGGCAATTACAGCCAGGGATGTCCGCTGGCAGAGAAATGATTTGAAAGTGACGAGCTTGCTGGCTAACTGTATGGCTGCCAGCGAGGCACAAAGACAGGGGTGTCTGGAAGCTGTGATGCTGCGGGACGGCTTAGTTACCGAAGGCAGTCGCACCAGTGTGTTTGGCGTGAAAGGCGGGAAAGTTTTGGTGGCACCTAACGGACCTGCGGTTTTGCCTGGTATCACTAAGCGCCATGTTGTTGATCTGTGCACGCGGAACAACATCCCGATGATTGAGCAGCGCATCAGCGAAGCTGAGCTGTTTGAGCTGGATGAACTCTTTTTGACCGGGACGACAATTCAGGTGGTGCCGATCATTGCTCTCGATGAGAAACCGGTTGGAACCGGCAAAGTTGGACCAGTAGTAAAACAGGTGCAGGAAGCTTTCAACCAGTCAGTAAGAGACTGGCTCTCGAAAGCGGCGGTATGAAGTTATGGCGGGAGGAACTAAGGTGACAGCTACGAAGCAGAAGTCTGCGATCAAACTTTCCTTTGAAGATCTGATGCTGCGCACGAAGCATCCTTTCGGCATTTCGTATGGCACCTCGTCCGACACGCACAACATTTTGGTGCGCTTGTCTTTCGAAGGCATCGAGGGACTCGGTGAAGCCGCTCCGGCTGAGTATCACAATGAAAATGCCAGCACTGTCTCGGCTGTTTTGAAGACCTGGGCAGAAACAGACGTCTTGGGTGAAAACCCTTTTGCAATCGAGGCGATCGTTCAACGATTGGATAAATCCATCGCCGGCAACTGCTCGGCGAAAGCCGCTGTGGAAATGGCTTTGCATGACATCGTCGGTAAGTTGATCAAGACTCCGATCTACCATTCACTGGGGTTGGCCGAGTTGAAATATCCGATGACCGATTTCACAATCGGTATCGACAGTCTCGACGTAGTCGAGCAGAAGACCCGAGAAGCTGTCGATGCCGGATACAAGATGCTGAAAATTAAGCAGGGCACCAGCTACGATGAAGAAATCATCAAGCGAGTTCGTAAGGTGGCTAAGGATCTGCCTCTGAGAGTCGACGCGAACGGTGGTTGGACGCCCAAGCAAGCCATCAAAATGTCCAGGTTCCTGCAAGATCACGGCGTCGAATTTATCGAGCAGCCGATTCCGAAATACGCCCAGGTGACCGACTGGCAGTTCGTGCGCGAACACACAGCCATTCCCGTGTTTGCTGACGAAAGCATCATGCGATCTACCGATGTGGCGCGGCTGGCCGGCACCATTGATGGTGTCGTCGTCAAGCTGGCGAAAACTGGTGGCATCCTGGAAGCCATGAAAGTCATCCACACCGCGCGCGCTTTCAATTTGAAGATCATGTTTGGCTGCATGGTCGAGTCGTCCGTCGGCATTTCGGCGGCCTGCCAGATTCAGGCGCTCTGCGATTATCTCGACTTGGACGGCGCCATGCTGTTAGCCAACGATCCGTTTGCCGGCGCCGAATACAAGGATGGCTACATGGTGCTACCCGATCGTCCAGGTCTCGGGATTGAGCCGCGTAAATAGCGCAGCGCTCAATGTCAGACGAAAAGGAAACCCCAAATACCGAGAACGTCGACGGTAAAGCCGCCGACGAAAAGCCCGTCGACGCCAGCGAAAAACCCGTCGACCCCAATGATCCGCTCAAGATCTTAGAAGGCTATTACAGGAAGCAGACGTTCTACGCGGCGTGGATTTTGATTGCGATGAACTGCCTGGTGTTTCTGGCGATGGTTATCGAAAGTAAAGGTGTAGCGTTCATTTATGCCGGCAGATCTCTCGTAATTCATTGGGGCGCGTGCGCACCAAGTCTGGCTCTCAATGAGGAACCCTGGCGACTGCTCACGTCTGCGTTCGTGCATGTGAGCATATTTCACCTGGCGGTCAACATGTTTGTACTCTGGGACGTGGGCCGTTATGTCGAAAGACTTGGTGGCACTTTGCGTTTCCTCACCATTTATTTGTTTTGCGCGGTCGGTGCCTCTTTGTTCAGCCTCTTGGCGCATCCTTATCAGGTTAGTGCGGGGGCATCCGGAGCGGTTCTCGGCTTGTGGGGTGCGTTTCTCTCCTTCTTTATCAACAACCAATCGACCCTGCCAAAACGCCTGATCATTTCGACTATGCGCTTTGTGCCGGTTTTCGTCTTTATCGCCGTGGTCACGGGAATGTTCATACCTGACGTGGACAACGCGGCCCATGCCGGTGGCTTTGTAGTTGGCATGTTCTGCGGCATTTTTCTCTTGCGTCCCGCAAATCGCCCTGTGAAGTTGGCTGTGACGGTCAGTTCGTTTATGGCTATGGCGGGGCTGCTGTTTACGATGTATCGAGTGGATCAGATGCGTCCATTCGATTTTGACCATCAGTATGAACGCGACCGGGCTATGGATTTGATCGAGAGGCACGATTCACCGCAAGCGCTGGCGATGATCAATAAGAACATTGCCAGTAATCCGAACGCAGTCGATGGCTACGTCACTCGCATGTACATCTATGAAAAAAAAGAGAACTGGCAGGGGTTAGAAGACGACGCAGCAAAAATTCTGGAACTGGGCGGACCGAAACCCGTTGCTTACAGCTTGCGTGCTCAGGCTCGACTCAGTAAAGGCGAATACGCCAAGGCTCTGGAAGACGCTCAGGAGGCGATCAAGCTGGCACCGAAGCTTACGCGTCCATACACTATACGAATTCACTCGCAAGCATGGATGGGGCAATTCGATCAGGCTCTCTCCGATGCCACCATCAGCAGTTCGCCTCCGCTTTCGGATGGAACTTTACAGATATTGCGAGGCGAGATTTATTGGCTGCGGGGCGACTACGAGAAGGCGAAGGAAAAATTCGACCGGGCGGTCGATCTGGGAGTTGCTGATGTTGGCGAATCGGCGTTATCGACTCGCTCACAGTTTTTTCTCTCTCGACGCGAGTACCTGTTAGCCGCTCGCGACGCCGAGAAGGGATTGTCTTTGACCTCTGCCGATAATCCGCATGCTGTGTACGGAGCGTTGATCGCTGCACTGGCATATCGTGGTTCCGGACAGCTGGACAAGGCTAAAGCAGTGGTGGAGCGAGTGCTGCCCCATACAACTGATGAATGGTCTAAGAAGCTTTTGCAGTTTGCCGACGGCAGCTTGTCCGCAGATCGGCTGCTTGCTGCTGCGCAAAGTATTGATGATAAGACCGAAGCAAACACTTACGTGGCGGTGACTTGCATATTCGAGGGAAAGGACAAAGAAGCCCGTCCGTTGCTTGAGTGGGTTGTAGACCACGGTAACAAGGGGTTCACTGAGTATCCGCAGGCGAAGACGATGCTGCGCGATCTGAAGGGGCTGAGTGCCGAGACACCTTAATTGAAGGTCGGTGTGGCGTCTTCCAGTTTCTTCAAAATCTGCCGCATGATCGCGGATTGTTTGAGAATTTCCACGTCCTGCGCTGCGAGATGTTCCATCATTTCTTCGATGTCTTCGTAGGTGGCTACACAGGTTGCATATTCTTCTTCGGCTCGCAGCTCGGAATGGCGACCTTGAATGTTCTGCCCCACCATAATCAATGGCATGAGCAGCAGCTGTACGATGTTTCCTAGAAAGAGCAAAAACGCAAATGGATACGGATCAAACGCCGTCTGTGACATCCATGCCTGCCAGAGCATCCAGCCAACGGAGAAGACGAAGAACAAGTAGACGGCGTACATCGAGCCGATTGCGCCTGTCACCAGCACTGCTACGCGGTCGTTGAAAGTGAGCTTGGCGTAGTGCAGGTCGTTGACGTCGACTGGTCTGCGACAGACGCGCTTGCGAGGATAGAGTTCTTCAGAAGTTTCGTCTTGCTCGACGACTGTTTGGTCCGGAGCCATAGGAATCCATCCATTGCGTGAGTTGCAGTATCGGATGGACATTGTACGGCACCATACGAAACTCCGACGTTTTTCGCGCTTTGTCCCAAAAGGAAACCGGGAGGACGAGCGGTCCTCCCGGTTTGATTGATTGGATTTCTCAGGTTGGTCGTCGGTCGTCTTCGACCACTGCGAGTTCTTCCTTCCTTCGATTTCTATTGAATGTATTTGAGCCTGTACACCAATACTTCGAAAAGAGTCGCTCTGATTTAAGACGACGATTAGGACCGAGGTAACTGAGAGCCATTCTCAATTAGTGAACGCTAAAAAGATACAACCGAGCAAATTCCTTTGTCAAATAAGCTTTCCTTATCGGGTGGAACGCGCTGGCGCCGGCGATAATGCGCGAAAAACGCGTAGAATTGGGAAAAGTCGCAGTTGATAAGGGATGCGGGGTATATCCATAAATGTCACATAGACTATAAAAGGCGACATGATTTCACTCGAGAAGTGTGAAAATTAGTACGGAATGATTCTCAATAGCTTTCTCAGTAATTTGAGACAAGGATTTCAGAAGGGTGCCGCGTGAACGAAAAGCCTGGTGATGATGCAGCCAACGGAGCCGGAAGGGCTCGGCGCAACAAGCAGCTGCAAGATGCCATAGCCGCTCTGGTGCGTGACATTCCGCGTGGCGTGCACTTGACTGCCCCTGAGGTCTACAGGCGCGCTCGCGACTCAGGGCTGGAAGTAAGTCTTTCTACTGTTTATCGCACGTTGAATCAGTTGCAGGCGCACGGCGATGTCACGGCCGTTTCCGGCGACCACGGGCGCCGTTACGAAGCCCGGGATGACGGACACGATCACGACCACCTTATATGTCTCAAGTGCGGACTCACGGTGGAATTCGCCGATGACTTGATTCGCGGTTTTGGAAAAGCGGTTGCCGAGCGGAAAGGCTATGACCATCACAGCAGCCGCTTCGACATCTATGGAATTTGCGGCACCTGCCGGTCAAAAGATGAGGATCATCGGGCCGAGGTGTTGATCAAAAGCGTTAACGAGAGCCTCTCTGTTCTCTCCGAAATTATGGAAGAATTGAACTCCGCGGTTTCAGTTATCGAGGCCCGCAAGATTTCCAAGGGAAAGGAAATGATCAGCGCTGTCATTTCGCAGTTGCATGAGCGGATCATCGAAGAACTGGAAAACGCTGTTTCCTTCAGAGATGATTCATAACGGTTGAAGCATGAAGACACTGCTATTGATGCGGCATGCGAAGTCTAGCTGGGACGAGCCTGTAGCTGACTTTGATCGCAGCCTGAACAAACGTGGACGTGAAAGTGCACCGCGCATGGGCAAGTACTTTGACGAAAACCATCTGACTGCCGATCTGATTCTTTGTTCGCCGGCCAAACGCACGCGGCAGACGCTGGAGCTGTTTCAAGAGAAGGCAAAACTGTCTTGCGCAGTCGAGTTCGACAAGCGCATCTACGAGGCGGACGTCGCTGACCTGCTCGATGTGCTTTCCGAGGTTGCGGAACCGCATCTTTCGGTTTTGATGATCGGACATAACCCGGGCATGTCCGACTTGCACGAGTTTTTCACCGGCAATTTCGAAGAGTTTCCCACCGCCTGTCTGGCGCACCTGACGCTGAGCGCGCCGCTCTGGAAAGAACTAAAACCCAAGTCCGGAAAGCTGGAGTCTATTACCCGCCCGAAAGAGATCGACGACTAGACTCTTGACTGTTCTATCAGACGTGCTCGTGAGTTCTGCAAATCGCGTTCGGAAGTGATGATGATCTCTTCCAGATATTCCAGCGGTACGCGTCGGCTGGACATGATCTCTTGCCGTTTGCGCAGCATCTTGGGCAAGAGCATCAGCGAGCGCCAGGTGCCGTGGAGCCAGGGGATCACCTGCCCGCCCCGCACGATTACCACTGCGAAGTAATAAGCCTGCCAATAGAGAATATGGGGAAGAAACTTGAACAGCAGCGGCAACGGAATGTTCTTGATGATGGTATTCCAGTTGTTTTGAGCGGAAAGACGCACGACCAGCGGATGGTAGCCACTGCCGGTGGTGCCGCAGCCGAGGTGGTAGATAATGGCGCTTGGGACGTACTGGCACTTGTAGCCGCGACTCTGGGCACGCAGCGCGATGTCTACGTCTTCTAAATACGCGAAGTAGTCTTCATCGAATAATCCGATATCGCGCAGCATTGTCCGCCGGTAAAGCGCGGCGCCGCCGCATGCTCCCAGTATCATCCGTGGTGCATCGAATTGTCCAAGGTCTTTCTCGCGATGGCCGATCCGCCCGGGCAAGCCGCCGCGCCTGTAACCGTCGCCGGCGCCGTCAAGCAGCGAATGATCGTCATAGGCGAGCATCTTGCAACCGGCGCTGCCCAGCTCGGGGCTGGCGGTCATGGCTTTGACCAGCTCTTCGATCCAGGTGCGTTCTGAAACCGTGTCGTTGTTGACCAGCGCGATAAACTCGCCGGACGATGCCCGAATACCGGCGTTGACAGCCGGACTGAACCCGGTGTTGACCGGGAAGCAGATCAGTTTGACCTGCGGGTAATTGGCTTTGAGGTAGTCGACCGAACCATCGTGAGATCCATTGTCGACGACTACTATCTCCACCTGTGGGTAACTTTGCGCCAGAAGCGAATCTAAGCAACCTGCCAGGAACTTCTTGCCGTTCCAGTTAGGAATGACGACACTGACGAGCCCGGTTTCTATCGCCCCGGTGCCGGTTTCGCCCTTTGTAGGGTCGAGGTCGAGGTCGAGGTCGAGGTCGAAATTGTATTCAGCGGCGATCTTCGCCCGTTCGAGAACTGCAGTCATAGTTGCCAGATACCAAAAACTTACGGTGCCGGAAGTTTTCTGTTATTTCCTGCGCGACGTCGTATATATTACGACGACTAACCAGCTCGGCGAAGCCAATGTTCTTTACTACCTTCTAATTCTGGCAGACATGGCGCACCGAAAAGTTTTACTTATCACCCTGGAGCCGGTCGCTCAACAAATGGCAGGACCGGCGATTCGCGCTGTCGAGCTGGGCAAAGAACTGGCTCGTGACTTCGATGTAACAGTGTTTTCGCCTCGTGAGACAGATGTTAGCGCGGCAGATCTCAGCCCTCTGTCTTCATTCAAGCTGGCCACCGGAGCGCGACCGGTGCTCTACGAATGTGCCGAAAACGCCGATGTCCTCTTTGTCCAGGGCAATGTGCTGAAAGCGTATCCGCGCCTTTCGCGACTGGGCAAATATCTGGCGGTGGACCTGTACGACCCGTATCTGCTGTCAGTGCTGGCGCAGTATGCAGAAGACACCGTTTCTTCCGCTGCCAGCTATAACCTCATGCATCAGGTGCTGGAGCGGCACATGGTGAATGCAGACTTTTCGGTGTGCGCGTCCGAGCGCCAGCGTGACTACTGGCTCGGCCGTTATTGCGCGCTGGGGCGACTTACTCCCGATGTATACCGCGAAGACCCCACATTCAGACGCTTGATTGACGTGGTGCCATTCGGTTTGCCGGCTGCCGATCCCGTTGCCCAGGGACCGGGCGCCAAAGGGCATGTGAAGGGTATCGATAAAGACGATTTCCTTTTGCTCTGGGGTGGTGGCATCTGGGAGTGGTTTGACCCGCTCACCGTCATACGAGCCGTCGGAGCCCTGGCGCCTGCCTATCCGCAGCTGAAGCTGTATTTTATGGGCTTCAAGTCGCCAAACCCGCAAGTCGACGTGATGCCCATGGCCAGGCGATCCCTGGAGCTGGCAAAGGAGCTGAATCTGCTCGACAAACATGTCTTTTTCTGCGAGACCTGGACACCATACGCGCAGCGTGTCAACTATCTGCTCGACGCCGATGCGGCTGTTTCGGCGCACTTCGATGTATTGGAAACGCGTTTTTCGTTTCGCACACGAATACTTGATTATCTGTGGGCTGGATTGCCGGTTCTGTCTACGCGCGGCGACCAGCTGGCTGATGACATTCAGGAAATGAATGCCGGTGTCTCGCTGCCTTTCGAAGATGTAGGCGCATGGGCGGAGGCGATCAAACGCCTGATTGAAGATCGCGAGTTGACAAAAACATTTGCTGAAAATTCCAAGCAACTTGCGCGAAAATATCGCTGGGATCAAGTTGTCTCGCCGTTACGACAATTTTGCGCGGAACCTCACCGATTGCCCAGTTTCAAGCGTGTGCGTATGCCATCTCTGCTCCAGCGGGCGCATGCTGTGTACTCCAGGGGTGGAAAAGATCTGGTCCTGCGACGCGGGAAAGAGGTCTTGCATGATCTTTTGGGACGCTGATGCCGAGCTGAATTCGGCGAATTGAATTGAAATCGGCATCGAAATTTGGACCGGTGATGAAAGGCGACGACGAGACCAAACCTGCAAAAAAGAAAGCTGTGGCAAGTAAAACTGGCGCGCTGCCGCCAGGAGTTCCGCCGCATCTTGCGCAAAGTAGCTGGATAAACTACGAGGCGCAGGCTGCGATTGCCGTTGCGACCAGTCTGGCAGTCGAGTTGAAGCGCTTGAACAAGAAGGTCAATGCCGATCGCGTGCACAAGTCTAGGGTGGCGCTGAGGCGCTGGTTCTCTGTTTGGGCGGTCATGAAGGATGACGAGTGGCAGTCGGGCAAGTTCAAGAAGGGCATCACCAAACCGCTGCGTAAGCTATTGTCGATGCTTGGTGAACTTCGAGATCAGGATGTCAACCTGGAGCTTGGAGAAAAGCTCGAAGTTAGCAAGGAGCAGATCAAAAAATGGAAGGCCGATCGCAAGCGGCTGAAAAATAGGCTTTGCGACTACGTCGATGAACTGGATCTTGGCGGTATGGTTTCGGAGATTCCGGAATACCTGCGCAGCCGCGCGGACAAGGTCGAGAAAGCCATGAATAACGGCAAGGTGCTGCACGAGTCTGCTTACGTGCACCTGGACCGGCATGTCATCGAACACGAACGAGAAGTGCGCCAGAGAGCGTCCAGCGCCACTTCAGCCGAAGAGATGCATGCTTTGAGGCTGTCCATTAAGCGCTGGCGATATATACTCACCGAATTCTTTGGACTGACCAATCTCGAGCTGGTGCGAGCCCAGCAGCTGCTGGGGCAGATTCACGACCTGGATCGCTTGACACCACTTCTGGACAGCGACAAGTCCAATCAGCGCGCGCTCGTCAATTTAGAGAGGCGCCGGATGCAGCTTCTGGAAGAATTTGCCCGTATGCGTAACGATTTGCCGTACGGCTTGCGCCCGGTCATCTATTCAACGAAGCGCTGAAGGTTATTTCCAGCCAACAGCGCTACAATTACATTACGATTTTAAAATGTGGTCGAGCCAGTTGCGGCGCGGTTTGCGCCGATAGAATGTACACAGGCAATGACACATTAGCCGCCCCACCCCATGCGCTTCTTCATCAAGGAAGGCTTTATCAATGGCCCAGCCCATCCGAAAGAAAGTCACCATCTTAGGTTCTGGGTCCGCCGGTTTAACAGCGGCAATATATGCCGCTCGCGCCAGCCTCGATCCGCTCGTGATTCAAGGTCTGCAAGCCGGCGGTCAACTTACCATTACAACAGATGTTGAAAACTTCCCCGGTTTCCCGAACGGCATTCTCGGTCCGACTCTTATGGAAGAGATGCATAAGCAGGCGGAACGCTTCGGCACCCAGTTCATCTACGACAACGCCGAATCGGTGGATCTCAATGCTAAGCCGATTGTGGTCAAAACTTCCGGCGAAGAGATTCATACGGACACATTGATTATCTGCACCGGCGCCCAGGCAAAGCTGCTTGGACTGTCCTCCGAGTCCAAACTGATGGGACACGGGGTGTCGGCGTGCGCGACATGCGACGGCTTCTTCTTCAAAGACAAGAAGGTCTTCGTGGTTGGCGGCGGCGATACAGCCATGGAAGAAGCGATGTTTTTGACGCGCTTTGCCTCGTCAGTGACGTTGATGCACCGTCGTGATTCTTTCCGCGCCTCCAAGATCATGGTTGACCGCGCTATGGCCAATCCGAAAGTGGCGTTCATGACCGACACAGTCATCGAAGAGTTCCATGATGTAGAGAAGGGCGAACTCACCCACATCACCATCAAAAATCTCAAGACCGGCAAAGTAGAGAAGATCGAAGCAGACGGCGTGTTCATCGCTATCGGACACCGCCCCAACACCGATCTCTTCGTCGATCAAATCGATCTCAACCCCAATGGTTACATCATCACCGATGGTGTCAAAACCAAGATCCCCGGTGTGTTCGCCGCCGGCGACGTGCAGGATGAGGTCTACAAACAAGCCGTAACTGCTGCCGGTACCGGCTGTGCCGCTGCTCTGGAAGCCCAATGGTATCTGGAGAAACTGGAAGCCGAGCACGACAGTTCCGACACCAAAAAAAAAGCCCTGAGCCCTGAACGCGCGACTGCCGGCGTTTCCGAATAAGTAGTGACGTGCAGACCGCATCGGCGACCGAACAGTGGACGAAACAGCTGGTGGATCTGGCTCGCGCGCATGCGTGCAGTCGGCATCCATTGTTTGATTATTTGCAGACAGTAGAACTGACACCGCATAGTGCCGGGCGTCTTTTGAGAAACTACGATGCGCATGCGGCGCTGTTGCGTCGCCTGCTGCTGAAGGCATCGACTCTGATGCCCGAGCCGGCGGTCGGATATGTTCTGGAAAACGTGCGTAACGAGTATGGCAATGGCGACTATCGAGATAATCATGCCCAGCAACTCAAGGAAGTGGCGCTGGCGGCCGGGTGTTCTGAGGCAGAATTTCTAGCGATGCCGGTGATGCCCGGCATCAAGAAGTTTTTGCGGGCCGTCGGCAAGTATTATTATCCACTGCGCCAGTCCGGCTTTACCGGTTTGATTAAGCCGGCGATTTCAGCCGGTGCCATAACTGCGACCGAACTTCTGGCGGTCGAAGAGTTTCGAGCCATGCACGTGGCATTCAGTCGTATTGGTTGCGGGCACCATATCTGGTTCAACCATGTTTTGCTGGAACAGGAACACACAAACGAGTCAGTGGCGCTGGCTGTTCTCTTTGCTCAGAACTATGATGCTTTTGCAAGCGTGCAGGCAGGCATGAACGGTGTCCTCGACGCCAATATGCATCTCTACGACGGTCTGCTCGCGGCTCTGAAGAGCGCATGAGCACGGACCTGATCACTGAGATTGCCAACTTGTACGCGAGTTGCCGCACCTATAGCGATCGTGGCGTCACCTCCAACATGAGCGCCGAAGCGCTGACCAAAAATCCCGACTTGACGGGGACGTTGATCCGTTTTCAGACGGAGTTCGTGCGTAATGAGAAATTCAATTTCGAGTTTATTCGTCTCGACTCGACGGAGAAGTTGGGCATTTTGCATTCGCGATATCAAACGTTAGCGCGCGCCGCCGCCAGCGAATCCTGGCATGCCGAGTCGCTGCCCGCTGCCGTAGAGAAGACTCTCAAGACGTCGAAAGGCGCCACCGGCATGGTGCCGATGCTGTTGATGTTCGAACTCAGGAAGCAGATTCTCAGTCCGCTGTTTCAGCGTCAGTACGAAGAGAAACGTCCGGTGCAATTCGCCAATCGTCACTGTCGCGTCCTCGCCAGTATCTCTGATGAAGACAGCATCACGATTTTTATCGACTCCGAGAGTAACTTGATCAAGGTAATCGAAGAGTCATATGTCACCACCAGCAATGTGATCCGCTCGCACCTGCACATCTACGAAGAGGCAAAACTGGCTTCTTCTGCCAGCTTCACCTAGCGGCTGGGTCCAATCTACGAGAGTCGTTCTCCCAGCAAGTTACGCCGCCTTTCTGTGGACAAGATCTGCGGCGCCACCCAGATATTCTGTTTGTTATCCAGACGGGTAAGTATTGCTGAAATCGCCCGGCGTTCCCTCCTGGCGTAGATGTCTCTGACGCGGTTTGCTTGCGCCGTTTTCTCGTTGGCCAACTCGGGTTTGCCGGCTTTTGCCAGCACCGTAGCGAAATCGTTGAGAATATCTTTGATGCTTAGTAAATCTGGATTTGCGGCGCTTTGTGCTAGGTCGAGGGCGTTTCTGAAGTTCAGTTCCGCTTCCTCGTACCGCTCTTGTTTTGCACGAATTTTGCCAATCAATCGGTTGTAGGAAGGTTGAAAGTCTCCGGTCAGGTCCACTTTCTGGCAGAGCTTGAGGCACTTTTGTGCTGACTCTTCGCACTCATCAAGGTCGGCGCGCTCTAGCTGTATCATGCACTCGGCGAGAGTGAGGGTGAACTGATCGGCGAGATAGACCACTCGACCTTCCTGGCGGCAGTCCTGGATGAGATTGTCGGCGTCATCGAATCGTCCGAGGTGCGCGTAACAGAGTGCCAGCTGGCACTCTATCTGCAGTTTGTCCTTCTGCTTCGCTAAATCCAGCTGTTTCTGCAGGATTAATGCCGCTTCGGCGTATCGCTGTTGCTCCATCAATGACATAACCAGGTGAGTGGCGATGAAAACATCCTGGGGTATGCCAATTGAAACAGCCCGCTGTTCGCTTTGAGCCCAGAGATAACGCAACATGGCCTCAAGTTCGATATAACGGCCTTCTGCGATCAGCATTCTTTCTTCAGCGAGCAGGCAGTTCTGGTATTGCTTCAGTGTCACCGGGCACCACATGTAGTTCCACACGTCAGCCCGCGGACATATTATGGACACTTCGTCCAGGTCGCCCTTTGCCAGCGCCTGTTGAACTTTCAGGCTCTCTTGGGAACTGGCGTATGCTCCAAAGAAGACAGGCAATGCCAGGTAGTAAAAGTAGGGGACAGTCATGTACGAACCGAAGTGCAGTCCGGCGAATTCTGCGATGCAGCCTAGAGTTATGATGCTCACCACAGCCCAGAGCAAAAATCGCAGTTGTCTGAGTGAGTCATTTGCCGCGCGTTCGGCGATGCGCTGTGCGACGTGCAGGTCTATGAACGGGACTGGCTCTGCACCGGCATCTGTAGGTGCCGGTAGGTCGCCGGTGCTCATTTGCGGCCTTTTTTTGATTTGGCTTTCTTGCGCTCAGTCTTCGGTGGGGAAGGCGCCGCAGCTTTTCCGGCTTTGCCTGTTTTTGCGCCCGAATTTTGTTTGACTGTGCCGGCGGTGGTCGGCACTACTGGCGTTGCTGTGGTTGTGGCTGGTTCGACCGGCGCCTGGGCGAATCGCGAAATGCGGAATAAATCGTGCGGAAACTCGGTGTCCCCGTGCCTGACGATGTCGATCAACATGCGTCCGATCACCGGCGCGAACTTGAATCCGTGACCGGAGAAGCCGGTTCCGATCGCCACATTGGGATGACCGGGAAGGTGGTCGACGATGAAGTGCTGATCCGGTGTCAGCGTATACAGGCAGGTACTGAATGACTGAATTTCCGCGGTCAGATCCGGCAGCAGCTTTCGTGCATCTTCTATTAATCGGCGCGCCTTGGGCTCGTTCAGGTCGAAGTTTCTGGTATCGGCTGTGGTGACATCGCCGGACTGGTGATAAGCGACTTTGACACCCGGTTCGGTGAGGGTGGGGAAGCCGTACAAGCCGATGCTACCGCTGCCGATGCCTCCGTGCCCGCAAAAAACCGGAAAGTTGCCGGCGCGAAAAAGATTGGGATGCGAGGGGCGGACGTAGACTACCTGTTCTTGCGTTACGGTCAGCGGCAGCTGAATGTCGTTCTTTTGCAGAAGCTTGTTGCTCCACGGACCAGCGGTAACGATCAGTTTCTTCGCTGAGTAAGCCTGCACCTCTGTATAGACGATTACCAAATCGGGTGAGACATCAATTTCCCGCACCGCCGCATACTCAACTAGATGGGCACCCCGCTGTCGGGCTCGGTCCAGAAGTACCTTCACGCATTTGCTTGCCCGCAAAATACCGGCGTCCCTAGTGAATATCGCGTGGCAGTCTTCCGGCAGTTGAATCTGGGGAAACTTCTTGGCAGTCGTTTTCGGCGTCAGTTTCTCAAATGGTTCGTCCTCGGATTGCAGGCTTTCAATAGTGTCCTTGAGTCCGCGGTCGTTCTTGGGTCCGAAGTCCAGCAGACCGGTGATGACAAGCAGGTGCTCGCCTGCTTCCTGCTCAATCATGCGCCACATTTCGAGACTGGTTCGAGCCAGGTTGATGTAGTCCGGATGGTCGTAGGCGACGCGGAAAATGCGCGATTCGCCATGCGATGCTGATCGCACGTGTCCGATTTCAAACTGTTCGAGTAAGAGCACACTGCGCTTCTCTGCCGCCAGTTGATACGCAACTGATGCGCCCATGACGCCGCCGCCGATAACGATGTACTCGTAGCTATCCATACGCCCTAAGCATAACCTGCTGACGACACTCCGGCGTCCGCTCTTGGCAGCCGGGCGGCGGCACTGCGAGCGCTTCAATGCGATAATTGTCGCCTCTCGCGAGGATGTCGAAGTGCCCAGTAAGAGCCAGCGCAAACCGAATCGTCTTGCCAACGAGACGAGTACGTACCTGTTGCAACACCAGAACAATCCTGTCGACTGGTATCCGTGGAGTGATGAAGCTCTGCAGCGGTCACGCGAAGAGAACAAACCGATATTGTTGTCTGTCGGTTACTCGGCGTGCCACTGGTGCCACGTCATGGAGCACGAGTCTTTTGAGGATGATGCTACTGCTGAGCTGATGAATGAGCTTTTCGTCAACATCAAAGTAGACCGCGAAGAACGGCCTGATATAGATGAGATCTACATGAAGGCTGTGCAGCTTTTGACCGGGCATGGCGGCTGGCCGATGACAGTGTTTTTGACTCCTGACCTGAAGCCTTTTTATGCCGGCACCTATTTCCCGCCTGAAGATCGGCACGGCATGCCCTCTTTTAAGCGGCTTCTGGCGTCCGTGCACAGAGCCTGGAAGGAGCAACCGGAAAGTGTGCTGGAGGGAGCTGCCGAGATAACGGAGCATCTCTCACTGTTTGATCAGGTTCCCAAAAGCGAAACCGATCTCAATGGCAAGCTGGTCGATGAGGCGCTTGAGCACTTCGGTCATTTACTCGATCGCACGTGGGGTGGTTTCAGTCCGGCTGGACCGAAATTCCCCAGTTGCGGCATTATCGATCTGGCTCTGCGGCGAGTCCCCTACGCATCTCCCTCCACGTCCAAGCTGGCAATGGAGATGGTGGAGAAGAATCTAGATCAAATGGCATTTGGTGGCATCCACGACCATCTCGGGGGCGGATTCGCTCGCTATTCGGTGGATAAATACTGGACCGTGCCTCACTTCGAAAAGATGCTCTACGACAATGCGTTGCTGTGCAAGAACTATCTGGACGGGTATGTTTTGACCGGACGCACATACTGGCGCCGAGTAGCGAAAGACCTGTTGGACTTCGTGCTGAGAGAAATGACGGCACCGGAGGGTCCTTTCTATTGCAGTCTGGATGCCGACAGCGAGGGAGAGGAAGGCAAGTTCTACGTATTCGACCCCAAGGAGGTAAAAACAATCCTCGGCGAAGCCGACGGCAAGTGGTTCTGTGAGGTATACAGCATTACGGAGACCGGCAACTTCGAGCACGGCAAGAGTGTGCCGCGTTTCAGCGCTTCACTGCAGGAACTCTGTACAAAATTCAAATTGACCGAGGAGGAGTTTTTCGCAAAAGCCGATCCGTTAAAGCAGAAGCTCATGGAAGAGCGGTCGAAGCGAGTGCGTCCGGGGCGCGACGAAAAGATATTGACGAGTTGGAGCAGTCTGATGATTTCGGCTCTGGCAGCCGGTTATGGGGTGCTGGGAGACGAGCGATATCTGGAAGCCGCTCGCAAAGCAGCAGCGTTCATTCTCGATCACATGTGGCGAGACGGCTGTCTCTATCGCACGTATGGACGTGGACAGAGCAAACTGAAGGGCTATCTGGATGATTACTCATACTTTTCGCAAGCTCTCATCGATCTGGTGGCGGTCGATGCCGATCCGCGCTGGCTCTTCGCTGCAATTGAAATAACCGATGCGATGGTCGAACAGTTTCTCGATGCCAGCGAAGGCGGTTTCTTCTATACCAGTCATTCGCACGAAAAGCTGATTACGCGGACGAGGATATTCCTTGATAGTTCGGTGCCGGCACCCACATCGGTAGCCGTATTTGCTCTGTTGCGCCTGGGAGTACTCACAGGGCAGGACAAGTATTCTAAGACGGGCGCAGCTGTGCTGCGGCTGTACGGACAGGCGATGGAAAAAGCTCATTTCCAGTTTGCCAGCTTGCTGACTGCACTTGAGTTTCATCTGGCTCGCAAGGTAGAAATAGCACTGGTCGCCGACCTGCAGAAAGACGACTGGCGCGACGTGCTGTTTGCTCTGCACCGCATCTATTTGCCCAATGGTGCCATCATCCTTGGTGGCGCAGGAGCGAATGAGACGACATCACTGAGCCCGCTTCTTGTCTCGCGCGGACTGGCCGACGGCATGCCGACCGTCTATCTGTGCGAAAACTATGCTTGCGAAAAACCTTTGACGGATCTGGATGCGATTAAGAAACGGCTTGCGGAACTTGTTCCGCCTCGCTGATTATCTCTAGCGGACCGGTGCGCTCCCGACGCAGAATGATGTCGCATGGTTTGCACCAGAAGTAGGTCGAGAACTTGGGCTCGTCTTGCAGTAAGTCCGGATCGACGGCTTCTATCTGGTTGATCTGTTTGAGGATGCGTTTCTTGCAGCGCGTGCATTTTTGACGCAGCAGCAGAGGCAGAAATGCCGTGCCGACCACTGTCGCCATGATCAAATACCAGATATAGTCGCTCATCGGGCTCCCGCCGCTGTTTGGGAAGCCAAGTGTACAGTACTGGCGCCCCTCCAGCATTAGCAGCACGAAATCCCGCTGTTTTTCGCGCGTTCTGCCTTCACAATTTCAGCTCAGTGACTCGCTGGGGCTGGCCCTGTGGGGGCGGCGGCTGGTTTGTCGCCCGCCGGAGGTACCGGGCTGCCGGCTCCCGGTTTACGTCCGTGAATTTCAGCAAACAGGTCTTTGCTGAATATGGTCGGGTCGATGGCCAGTGCCTGTTTCTTGAATTTCTCAGCCTCTTGCGTTTCGCCGTCCTGTTCATGAGCGCGGCTCAGCATGGCGAGAACTCTGGCATCCTTTGGGGACTGATCGGCGAGGTCGTGCAGGATAGTTTTTGCGTCAACCGCCCTATCGTTGGCGAAGAGCGAGCGGGCCAGGAGCAGCTTATTGATGGCAGATGGTTCGAGCTGATTGGCGATGGCAGCGGCACGCAACGCTTCTTTCTTGTGCAACTGCAACGACACGTCCGCCAGTTTCGACCAGAGTTCTTCATTCATGGGGTTGAGTTCAGCAGCCTGCTGCAAGTAAACATAAGACTTTCGCGGGTTACCGGTCTGATATGTTGCCAGTGCCGCTACAGCACTGGCGCGCGGGTCGCCTTTTGTCTTAGCGCCGAGTGTGTACAAAATCGTCAAAGCCTTGTCCGGCTTGTCCTGTTTCAAATACGCCTCGGACAGACCAAGTCCTGCGGCTGTGGTGATTTCGCTCGCCTGCACTTTCTCATTGCAAGCTGCAACTGCCTTTTCAAAGGCCTTTTCGGCCTCAGCGTAATCTTTACGCTGCAAGGCAAGGTTGCCTTTGGCCACCCAGCCCAGCGCGTACTTGTCACCAAGTTCGGTGGCGCGGTTCGCCTCCGCCAATGCCCGGTCGTCTTTTTGCTGTTTTATCAGCTCGACTGCAAGCAAGGCGTGGGCGCGTGGACTCTTCTGGCTGGCTCTGACCGTCGATTCCCAGAGTGCCAGATCGTTGGTCCATTCGGAGTTGCGATAGCTGGTCAGAGCCAGGAGTGCCAGCGCCACTACCGAGGCTGCCGCAACTGTTGGGCGCGGATTGGCTTTAAATGCAATCGAAATCAAGCCACCGCATAAGGTGCACAGACCGATCAGCGGCAGGTAAAAGGCTGAATCTGCTACCGCTTGCGGCTGCACAAGAATCACGTGAGGCAAGAGTGCGAAGACTGTGAACAGGCTTGAGAAGAGGACAAACGGCAATTGGCGAAACTTGATTGCCGTAGCGATTGCAAAACCAAATACCGCCAGACCGGGAATGGTGGCGTAGTTGATCACGTCTTTGAACTGGTACTGCGGATCTATTGATAGCCCCCAGGGCACAAAGAACTTCGGCAGGTAATAGGTGATCAGTGCGGTGCCCTGCGCCTTCAGGTAGCCAATCTGATTGAGGGTTTCCTGGGCATAGCTGGTGCCTTGCGGATACGTGGCACCGAGGAGCAACAGAAACGGCAGACCCAACAACAGCAACATAGAGAATCCGATCGCGGGCAATCTGTCGTATATCCAGTCGACGAACGATTGCTCTTCGGGCTTGATTGTCCAGAGAGTCAAGATCATCAAAAGCGGCAGAGCAAGCGCTTCCAGACCGCTGGTGACGGCCATATAGCCGGCGGCGATCGTGAGGATCCAGGCGTAAATCCTGGTGTTGAATCGCTTCGCGAGGACTGCCATCAAGAAGGTGTTGAGTGCCAACATAATATTGTTGGTGGCGATCAGCGGCGAGCGTGAGGAAAGATAGGCAACGGTCTCGCTGGTAAATGGATGCACGGCGAAGAGACCAGCCGCACAAAGGGCCATGAATTCAGGGCTGAGACTGTATTTCGCTTGCAGCTGCCACCGCCTTCCCAATCGCCAGCAAAAGAGATAAACGTATAGCGTCGTCAGGGTGTGGACAGCCACGTTGGCCGCGTGGAACCAGCTGACTGTGGTTTTATAGTTCATCCAATCGAGGGCATATGACACGCGCACCCACGGCTGCGTGAGGGGCTTGGTGACGAGGTCTGTGCCGATGCCTCGCCACAATGCATCTTCTTTGAGAACGCTGGCAATTGGTGTCAGTGTCGCGCGATCTTGGAAAACGATAGTGTTGGATATCGAATTGATATGCGCGGCGATCGCCAGCGAAGCGGCAATGGCAGCGAAGATCGCCAACAGTTTCCAATCGATATCTAAAGGTAGTCCGGAAATTTCGCCGGTGCCGCTCGGGCGATTTTCGGTGGTCGCCTGACTGCGGGCGGCGGCGCGGCTGGCTTTCGCCTTCTGCTTCGCCTTTCCCAACTGAGAAAGGTCGACAGGTGGTTTGCGTTTCTTGCCTGAACCGTCTTGCTTAGCCATGACATCTCACGTATTAGACTCGTGACCAAGGGTTATTTTACTTTCTATTCGTCGCGACAGTCCCTCTACTGGTCAGGTTTGCCTGACTGGACTAAGATAAATACTGGGTTGCTGATCCTTTTTTTGAGGATTGATTTATATGAGTAAGAAACCGGCCTATGCTGCACTTCTGGTCGCGGCCGTGGTGATGGCAAACGGCACTGCCACTATGGCTCAGTATCAGGCCAATGTGTCGAAAAACACTTCCGGCGGCGGCGTCAAAGGCTATTTGAACAGTCACCCGAAGGTGAAGGGAGCGACAATCGGTGCCGGAGTTGGTGCCGGTGCGGGCGCAGTCACCGGACTTATATCAGGCAAGGGTACCTTGCGCGGTGCGGGAATCGGCGCAGCTACCGGTGCCGGAGTCGGAGTGGTGAGCAAGTCTCAGACGATGAAACGTCATCCTCTGATTAAAGACACCGCCACTGGTGCACTAATCGGAACCGGGCTCGGGTTGTCTGCCACCAAAGGGCATGGCTCGGGCAAGAAAACGGCTACCGCTGCCGGTGTTGGCGCAGCGTTGGGTCTAGGTGTTGGACTGTTCAAAGACAAACTGAAGTAACCTGGCGACCGCCGGTCGCGCAGACTTCACGAAACGGGGACTGCCACAAGCTCAGAGTAGCCGGTGGCAGTGTCGTGGGCCCGCGTGAACTGCCAGGCTTCGCTCAGGTCTTGCAGAACTATTTCGACCGTTGTTTTGACGATGCACCCGTCCATGAGGTGGCCACCAAATGTGGTGCCGGTCGAATCGGATACTGCCGTATGTACGTGCATGCCATCTTTATAGATAGTGCCTGTCGCCGACACGATTTCCAGCGGTCCCTCGAAATGCCGCACCTTGTGACCGCCGGCCATGCGCAGGCGCGCTTCCGTCAGAGAACCTACGAGGCTGATGATGACGCCGGCTCCAATTTCGTGGTCGGCAGCCATGTTGGCCAGCTCGCGGCGCAAGTCTTGCCCGCGTACCAGCCGGCGCACGTGGATAGTTTTCTGAACTTCGTTTAACATGCGTGAGACCCATTTAACGTGATGGAGAGCCGAAAACCGTTTCGGGAGGCGGATATCCGGGTATGTATGAATTGTAAGGCTCATGACAACGGTGGTTTCGCCTTAAAAGCATTGTCTGATCGAATTGGGGTGTAGCTCGGCTTGGGCGGTTGGTGTTGACCAGCCGTCCGAGTCACTTTTTGAGGGTCTGCGTTTCTAGTTGTCGGCGAACTTCGTCTTGCCGCTCGGTGCAGTCTTCCACTCGCGTTTGGGCCCGGCTGGCGCCTCTACGGGGGCGATGTCTTGGGCCGGAGCCGGCTCAATGTCCGGTGCTGTCGCTGCCGGTTCGTCTGTGTTGTTGGAACTTTCCTGCATCCAATAAGATGTGCCTTCGCTGGGAGGCGCGTTTGATGGTCCGCTGCCGGCTGGAACCTCTGGAGAAACGCTGGGAGCGGAGCCGGACGCGGGCAGCAGTTGCGGCGGCAACTGTGAGTCGATGGAGGTCAGCGAGCTTTTCGGTGAGACTCTTGCGAGTTGCTTGGTTTGGTCTCGGGTCCATGTGCGGAAGGACTTGTACGGAGAAACCGGATAACTGCTCTGCGCCGACGCCACCTGGGTGGACAGAGGCAGCGAGGCTGCTGTGGAAGAAACCCGCGGTGCAGACGCTGCTGGTGTAGAAGGTGGAACGGCGGCGATTTGCGTGTCGGCGTCGGTCTTCAAAAATTCTGTGGCCGGCGTGGTGCTGGACTTTGTGTCCAGTGCCAAAGCCTGCAGGTTTCTGCACTCGATAGCCAGGCGGGTCGCTTCCGCCGAGAGCGGCGACTGAGCCTGGACGCGCGACAGATCGGCGAGCGCTTGGGCATAGAGACCACTTTGGGTTTGCTGTCGGGCGCGGGCAATCATGGCGTCTTCGAATATTGCGCGCCGCTCGACGTTGAGAATATTGGGTGTGCCTCTGGGAATCGATTCGAGAATATCTGCTGCCTTCTCCGGGCGCTGGCTGATGAGCGCTGTTTTCGCGGCTTTGAATACCTGGTTGACCTGACCATCATGTGGATTGAGGATGGTTTCGGTACCGATACCGACTGTGACTATCGCTAGTGCCACCGCACTTAGTTGCACGCACATGTCCACGAGTGCGCGGCCGTCGTGGCGGGTGGGATATGGATTATGGTAGGAGCCGCTCTGGTAGAGCTGCGCCTGTGTGAGCACGATCGTGATTTCGCAGGGATCTTCGGGCGCCATGTCGTTGGCGACTTCGTGCAACAATCGGGACATAGATTTATTCCTTAGTGGCGGTTGAACGCCGACTGTGGCTGTTGTATCTTCGGGCAATGCAGGCTTGTCGGAAGAGCGGCGCTGAAATGCCACTGCGCACTCCGGACTCAGCCAGCGCACCGGGTGCGCGGTGAAACCAGGCGACACTATATATGGTGTGGGCTCGACTTTATCGGCAACTGACTGCGTAAGCGCAGTCCCTGACAGAATCTGGACGCAGAGCAAGCGCTCTCCGCAGGACTGGCAGTAGTTATCTGGTAAAGAAACAGCTTTCTGACAGAAGGGGCAACAGAAACTCAGGTGTTCCATGGAGCCGTGGCGTCTTTCTAGTCGCAGTCGGCAGGCTGTGATTCGTGAAAAATAATGCCTATTACTTCAGATTGTGTAGACAGTGTAACCCGTCAAAGATCCAAACGGAAGACGCAATTTTATAGTCGCTTCAGATATCGAATGCCAGGCTGGCAGACGGTGTAAGATAGCGGCGGTTATCGGACGGTAGAGGTTAGATCGTGGATCCAGTCGAGCGCGCAGAATTCATCCAGAACCTGAAGGCGTACCTCATCCCGAGCGGTATGTTTCTGTCGACGGTGATAAATGCCGCCGGCATTTTCCTTGTCTATAACGGCTACGGTGTCGGCTATGTCCTGATCGGCGTCGGCGTGACGGCGATTATCTGTGCCCTGGTGGCGTTTGCCAGGCTTCAAAATAACTACCGGGCCAACGGGCAGATGAAAGAACCGCGTGATATCAGAGTGGCGCCACCGCCGGTGGTGGCAGAGCGCGCAGACTTCCAGCCGTCTGAAGCGGAACCGGAAGTAGAATCGATACAGGTGACCGAAGGCGAATCGCAGATCGGTGTATCAGCCGGGCGCTAGGGTGCTAGGGTCCTCTCGAAGCCGGAAACTGAGAGCCTGTGGCATTTTGTTATTTGCATTACCGAAACCGACGGATAAAAAGCGCGGTTTGGGTATATAAACGGCAGTGGCTATCTATTTGAGGATTCGGTCAAATGGGTCAATTAGGCGGCGAAGGCAACGACATTCCTACCCCGGCAGTGGGAGACGTGGGGGCGACGCAATCTTCGGACACGGATCTGATTCATAGCGTCAAGGATTCGATTACCGTCGCCCGCCAGCCTGACACCGCAAGCGGTCCGTTTGGCGCCGTAGCTGAACGCGACCAGTTTAACCGCCCGGTGCACGTGCAGACCCCTCAGTTGGAATTCACTGTCGCCTACGCTCCGGACGGCGAAATCGGGCAGGTGACATGGAATTCGGCAGGCGGTGCCGCCTGGACGCGCCGCAGCGACGGCAACTATGACATGGGCAACGGCGAAGTCGGCAAAAACTTGCGCATCGAGCCGCGTACCGGCACGCTCACCTGGCAGAACACCAACGGACAGGCTGCGTATCAGTTTCCGGATGGTCATCGCTGGGTCGAAGGCAAAACCCGAGCCGATAAGGCTGCCGCAGCTTAGGTCCAGCACCCCGAGGTTTAGGAACAAAGGTTACGAGAAAGGGTCCGGAATGCATTCCGGACCCTTTCGTATATTGTGATTGCTGATCGCTGGTCGATTAGCGCTTGCTGAATTGGAAGCGTTTGCGCGCTCTCTTTCTGCCGTACTTCTTGCGCTCTTTGACGCGCGGGTCGCGGGTCAAAAGGTCGCCCTGACGGAGGACCGGACGGTTTTGCGGAGCGGCTTCTGCCAGAGCTCTGGCGATGCCGTGACGGATGGCGCCGACTTGACCGGCGATACCGCCACCACAGACGGTGACGATTACGTCGAAACGTCCTTGCGCTTCGGCTACATCGAACGGCACGCTCAGTTCGCGAGCCAATCCGGGTCGGTTGCCCACGTAGTCTTCCAGAGTGCGACCGTTGATAGTGGTCTGTCCGGTGCCTGGGATGAGACGGACGCGCGCAGTGGCTGTCTTTCTGCGACCGGTTCCATAGTATTGAATTACGCTGGTCATTGCTTAATTAAAATCCTCGTTGAGTCGCTTACTTGCCGGCTTTTGCCGTTTCGCGCATGAAGTTGAATTGCTTCGGTTGTTGGGCTGCATGCGGATGGTCGGAGCCGACATACACTTTCAGTTTGGTGATCTGGCGATCGCCGAGTCTGGAGTGCGGAAGCATGCCGCGGACGGCGCGCTCGAGAATGGCTTCCGGACGGCGCCCTCTCAGTTGCTTCAAGTTTTCGGTCTTGAAACCACCCGGGTAACCGGAGTGATGGCGGTAGAGCTTTTGCTCTTCCTTGCGTCCGCTAACTTGAATCTTTTCGGCGTTGATGACGATAACGAAGTCGCCCATATCAACGTGGGGGGTGAAGGTGGGCTTGTGTTTGCCACGCAGGACTTGAGCGATTTGCGAAGCCAGTCTGCCCAGCGTCTGCCCTTCGGCGTCGACTATGTACCAGTCGCGCGTCAATTCATCGGGTTTCGCTTGATAAGTATTCACGGGTGATTCTCCTGCCCTGGCTCTCCATTGAGAACCGGGATTTGATTATTCTCACAACAGAACAGCTTGAATTCCTCTGGGTACTTTACAGAGACCAAGGTGAGTCCCCAGGGAGGTGCTGTCGGACCCGCTAGCTCACGGTCTTTCCGGGACAGGGCTTCGCTTAAACGGGCCTTTGATCGCTTGCCGAGGCCGATTTCCACGAGCGTCCCGACAATGATACGCACCATATTGTAAACGAAGTGATTAGCTGTAATCCAGAATTCAAGCTCACCTTCACCTAAATTCAAGAATTCGGCGCGGCTCAAATCGCAGACTGTGGTGCTTTTGTCGGCATTTGTTGAGCGGAAGGCTGCGAAGTCGTGGGTGCCAAGAAGGTCCGCCGCAGCCTCTTTCATGCCATCGAGATCGAGCGGATGAGGCACGAAGTAGCAATTGTCCTTGACCAGGGCGGAGCGTTGCGGTCGATTTAAGATGCGGTAAACGTATGTCCGCTCCAGCGCCGAAAAGCGAGCATGGAACCGATCTTCAACCTGACACGCTGCCGTCACCGCCAGGTCGGTTTTCAGAATACCGTTGAGGGCCCAGCACAACCGCCACAGGTCTATCGCGGGTGCGTCTGGTGAAGAAGCTGATGCCGAGCCATTTTCAATCTCGGTCTGCGCATCTTGCGGCCAATCGAAGTGTGCCACCATGCCTCGGGCATGCACACCGCTGTCGGTGCGGCCAGCCAGTATCAAGCGTGGTGGCGCTGTGCGAAGATATGTGCCCAGAGCGGCTTCTAGTTCAGCCTGCACGGTACGCACGCCGTCCTGGTACTGCGAGCCGCAGAACTTTTTGCCTTCGTATTCCAGTTTGATTGCGATGCGCATTTCGGTAATGGAAAGGCGAGGCCCTGGATGAGCCTCGCCAACGTACGGTGAACTGAACTGTCAGTCTGTAGGGACTAGACCAGTTGAATGAGGGCCATCGGGGCAGCATCGCCGCGGCGATAGCCGGCGCGAATGATGCGGGTGTAACCACCTTGACGCGACTCATAACGCGGTGCCACTACGTCGTAGACGCGGCGGACGACTTCGTTGTCGTAGACGTAAGCGGCAATCTGCCGGCGTACGTGCACGTGGGAAGCCAGTTTCTTTTGCGCTTCTGCATCGCCGTCTTTGGCTTTCTTTTGCAGGTCTGCATAGTCAGCCAGGTGGCTGCGCTTGGCGAGCGTGATCATCTTTTCCGCTTCCGACCTGACGGCTTTGGCTTTGGAAAGAGTGGTGAAAATCTCGTCGTGTCTGAGCAGCTCGGTGGCCAGCGAGCGCAACACGGCGCGGTGCTGGTCGTGTGGTCTGTTCAGGCGATTTCCTGGTACGCGGTGACGCATGATTGTATCCTCGTGTCCTTTGAGAGGGCGCTAGCCGGTGGACTAGGCCTTAGCCGTATCGGAGAGCGTAAGTCCAAACTGACGCAGGCGCTCGATGACTTCATCGGCTGATTTCTTGCCGAAGTTTTTGATGTTCATCAGATCGTCGTAGGTGAGTTTGAGCAGTTCGCCCAGGGAGTGGATGTTGGCGCGCTTCAAGCAGTTGTAGGCGCGCACCGACAGTTCCAGCTCTTCAATGGAGATGGAGTGATGTTTGCCGTCTGGCTGAGCCGGTTGAGCGGTGACTGGCACCACCGGGCGGCCGGACAGTTCGGCAATCGGTACGAAGTGGTCGATCAATTGACGGGCAGCCTGGCTGATAGCTTCGGTGGCATCAATAGATCCGTTCGACCACAGTTCGATGGTCAGTTTGTCGTAGTCGGTCGATTCGCCGACGCGGGTCGGTTCAACGTTGTAGCTGACTTTGCGAATCGGCATGTAGACTGCGTCGATCGGCAGAACGTCGATCGCTTGCTTGTAGTGACTGTGGGCGTCGGCGGGTACATAACCGCGACCGCGCTCGACGGTGACTTCCGCGCGGACGCGGCCGTCTTCGGCGAGGGTGCACAGCTGCCAGTCGGGGTTGATGATGGTGACATCAGCCGGGCAGATGATATCGCGGCCGGTGACAGGACCCGGACGGACCACGTCCAGATGCAGGTATTGCGGGTCGTTGCTGTACGACTTAACGACCAGACCTTTGAGGTTGAGCATGACGTCGATGACGTCTTCCACGACACCAGGGATGGTGGTGAATTCGTGGGTCACGCCTTCGATGCGGACGGCGGTTACAGCCGAGCCGTCGAGGGACGAGAGCAATACGCGTCTCAAAGAGTTGCCGATCGTGGTGCCATAACCTCTCTCCAGCGGCTCAATTACGAACTTGCCGTAAATAGATCCGTCGGTTCCGGTTTTGTTTTCTAAGCACTTGATTTTGAGAGGTTCCATAGCTGGTCGTACACACTCCTGTTGAAGAACAAATCTGCAGTAAACCGCAAAACTGAGGACTGGACTGGACGGGAAGGCAGGCTTAACGTGAATAGAATTCCACGATCAGCGCTTCCTTGATGGTCGGGTCGAGGTCTTCGCGCGCCGGAAGTTGGGCGATGGAGGCTTTGAAGTTCTCCATGTCCACATTCATCCAGCGGGGAGCGCCAACTGCTGGATTCTCTTCAAGCAGCTTCTTGAAGAGCGCTTTGCTTTTCTCGGCGATCGAAACGATCTGTCCGGCTTTCAATTGGAAAGAAGGAATAGTGACGCGCTTGCCGTCGACGAGAATGTGTCCATGCAAAATAAGCTGTCTGGCTTGGGCGCGCGACGGAGAGAAACCGCTGCGGTGTACCGTGTTGTCCAGACGCGATTCCAGAAGCTGCAGGAGTCGAAGACCCGTGGGCACTGCTTTCTGGCGGTTGGCTTCCGAGTAGTACTTCTCGAATTGCTTCTCGAGTACGCCATAGAAGCGGCGAACTTTTTGTTTCTCACGCAGTTGCACTGCGTATTCCGATTGTTTCTTGCGCTCTTGTCCGTGCTGTCCGGATGGATAGCGACGGCGCTCGATGGCGCATTTGCTGGTGTAGCAACGTGTGCCTTTCAAGAAAAGCTTCAAGCCTTCGTTGCGGCACAATTTGCAAACTGAATCTGTATATCTGGCCACTTGCCGATCTCCTCTTATAAATCCGAATTACACGCGACGCCGTTTTGGTGGACGGCAGCCGTTGTGAGGGATGGGGGTGACGTCTTTGATCAAAGTGATTTCCAGACCAGCGGCTTGCAGAGCGCGAATCGCGGTTTCTCTGCCGGCGCCCGGTCCTTTCACCAGAACTTCCGCTTTGCGCATGCCCTGGTCCATCGACCGGCGAGCAACTGATTCAGCGGCTTGCTGGGCGGCGAAGGGAGTGCCCTTCTTGGCGCCCTTGAATCCGACGGTGCCGGCCGATGCCCAGGCAATTACTTGTCCTTGCGGATCGGTGGCGGCAACAATCGTGTTGTTGAAGGTGGATGAGATGTGCACTACACCTTCCAGAACGTAACGACGTTCCTTCTTCTTCGTGCGTGCTTTCTGTGCTTTAGCCATTTTTCAAAAACTTCCTATGTCTGCGTTATTGCATTAGCCTTTCGATGGCGCGATCTTCTTGCCGGCGACGGTGACGCGCTTGCGTCCACGACGAGTTCTGGCATTGGTCTTGGTGCGCTGACCGCGAGTGGGCAAGCCCTTGCGGTGGCGCTGACCGCGGTAGCAGTTGATTTCGATCAGGCGTTTGACGTTGAGACCTTCGATACGACGCAGGTCGCCTTCGACCTGGTAGTTTTTGTCGATCTCTTCACGAATACGGCTGATTTCGTCTTCGTTCAAATCTTGAACGCGCTTGTTTTCAGCGATATTGAGCTTCTGGCAAATCTTGGCGGCAATCGTCGGTCCGATGCCGTAGATGTAGCGCAGCGCAATATGCGCTTTCTTGTTTCTCGGCAGGTCAACACCCGCTATACGAGCCATCTAGTTCCTCCAGTTCCCCTGTAGGGTCAAAGCGCCCCAAAGGGCAGTAATCGTGTTTTCTTTTCGCGCGCGTAAGAGAAGCGGCGGAGACAGCTCATCGCATGTGCGCTGCAGTTGAGGTACTGCTTTGCAAAAGGACGAGCACCCTGGCGGTGGGAAATGACACCCACCGCAGGGAGTTTTAGCCCTGCCGTTGCTTGTGCTTCGGGTTCTCGCAAATGATGGCTACACGCCCTTTGCGTCGAATGACCTTGCACTTTTCGCAGATTTTCTTGACCGATGCTCTAACTTTCATAGTGATCCCATCGCTTCAGTAAGCGCTTGAAAACGAGTACAAAACATGACTGGGAAACCAGTCAATGCAGCCGCAGACAAACGCTGTATTGTACCTCAATCCTTGATGCGGTACGTAATGCGGCCACGCGTTAAGTCGTATGGGGTGAGCTCTACACGCACTCGATCGCCAGGCAATATCTTAATGAAGTTTTTGCGAATCTTCCCGGAGATGTGAGCCAGCACTTTATGGCCGTTATCGAGCTCGACCCGAAACATAGCGTTGGGGAGGCTTTCGCGGATCACGCCTTCGAACTCGATTACACCTTGCTTACTCATATTTGCTCTGTTGGACGCCTTGTCAGAATCTCCGGACCGTTCTCTGTGATCAAAAGTGAATGCTCGAAATGGGCTGACGGCTTGTAATCTTGCGTAACAACCGTCCAGCCGTCTTGCTTAAGGCGTACGCGATCGCCACCCTGATTGAACATGGGCTCGATGGCTATCACCATACCACTTTTGAGTTTGGTGCGACTACCGCTCCTGTAGTTGAGGATAAACGGCTCCTCGTGATACGTGTAGCCGATGCCGTGTCCGCCGTACTCACGTACGATTCCGTAGTTGGCTGACGTGGCGAAATCCTCGATGGCGCCGCCGATATCATCGAGCGTTGCTCCAGACTTGGACGCTTCGATGCCGGCGTAAAGCGCTTTCTGAGTTTCATCCAGAAGGCTCTGGAGGCGCTCGGAAACTTTGCCGACCGGCACAGTAATCGCTGTATCGCCGATGTAATCCAACTTTTTGCCATTTTCCATCTTGCGAATGGTGGCGCCGATGTCGATGCTGATGACATCCCCTTCCTTGAGAACCTTCTTGCCGTTGGGAATGCCGTGGACTACTTCTTCGTTGACGCTGGCACAAATCGTATTCGGGAAGTTGCGATACCCCTTGAAAGTGGGGATGGCGCCGCGATCTCTAATCGCTTGCTCGGCGACAGTATCCAGCTCGAGCGTGGTGACGCCGGGCGCGACCATCTTGGAGATCAGCTCGAGGACTTCGCCTGCGATTTTGCCGGCTTGTCGAAATAGGTCGAGTTCTTCTTCTTTGGTGAAGATCATGGGCAGGTGCGATCTCTTGAAATCAGCGAGTGCAGTTGGACTTTAGCGCGTTCAAGATATCACTAAAGATGGTGTCGGCGTCTTTGTTGCCGTCAATTGTTTTGACGAGTCCGCGTTTGCTGTAGTAGTCGATTAAGGGCTCGGTCTGTTCGTAATAGGTTTTGAGACGGGCTGCCACCAGTTCAACTTTGTCGTCTGAGCGGGTGGAGAGCTCGCTGCCGCACTTGTCGCACTTGCCCTCGACTTTAGGCTTCATGAAGCTGCGGTGATATGGCGTGGCGCAGTCTTTGTTGGAGCAGCTCATCCGTCCGGCGATGCGCTCGGTGAGCAGCTCGTCGTTGACGTCGATGTTCAAAACCACCGACAGCTTCTTGTCCAGTTCTTCGAGGAGCTTATCGAGAGCTTCAGCCTGAGCCAGGTTGCGGGGGAACCCGTCAAGAATGACGCCCTTTTTGCACTCGGCTGAGGAGAGCTTGTCGCGGAACATGGCGATCAAAACATCATCGGGAACCAGCACGCCCTGGTCCATGAAGGACTTGGCCTTTTTGCCGGCTTCGGTGCCGTTTTTTACTGCTTCTCTGAGCAGGTCGCCGGATGACAAATGGATGAGTCCCAGTTCAGGTGCCAGGCGCTTGCATTGAGTTCCTTTGCCGGCTCCGGGAGCGCCCAGGAAAAGTATCTGCATAACCTACTTGTTCTCCTTGGTTGCTTTGTCGCGGAAGAGTCCGCGGGCATGAGTTTTGGCGGCCATGGCGTGCGTCATGATTTGCCGCTGCGTGTCGATGGCGACGCCGACCAGAATGATTAGCGACGTGGAACCCAGTCCTTGCAGGGTTTGCACGCCGGTTGCTTGCTCCACGTGAATGGGCATGATGGCGACGATACCGATGGCGGTGGCGCCGATGAAGATCAACCGATTCAAAGTCACTTCGAGAAACTCGACCGTCGGGCGGCCGGGTTTGACGTTCTGGATGGAACGTCCGCTGCGTCTGAGATTCTCCGCCATGTCTTTGATCGGCAACACAATCGATGCGTAGAAGAACGCGAAGAACATGATCAATGCGAAGTAGAGCAGCGAATGCTCCCAGGCCTGATATGAAAATAGCCGGGCGAATTCGGTCATCAGGAAGTCGCCGACTTTCTGCACTTGCGGTTGTGCTGAGAACGATGCCCACTGCGGACCGACACCGGGTAAGCCGGAGAGCCACTGGTGCAACCCGGCCATCGGGTCACCTCCCTGACGGCCCGCAAATGACATGACGGTGCTCGGAAACATGAGCAACGATGACGCGAAGATGATCGACATAACGCCTGACGGGTTAACCGGCAGGTACAGATAGTCATCGGGTACCGACATGACTTTGGCGCCGACGTTGCGGCGCGCTCCGAGCACCATGATTTTGCGCACGCCTTGTTGCAGGCAGACAACCAGCGCGGTCAGCAAGAGGAAGACTCCCACGAGAACCGCAACGCCGAATGCCGACGTGGTGCCGGCATGAATTGCCTCGTATGTGTTTTTGATAATCACAGGCAGACGTGAGGCAATGCCCAGGAAGATCAAAAGCGATGCGCCGTTGCCGACGCCGCGCTCTGTAATGGTTTCGCCCAGCCACATAATGAAGAGAGCCGAGGCGGTGAGGATTACAGTTGCCGTAAACAAAAACAACGGTGCCATCTCTGGCGGTACCGTCACCACCGGTGGTCCTTGAATTTGCAGAAGCAGCTTCGAGAGCATGAACGATTGGAAACCGGCCAGCACCACCGTTGCATAACGGGTGTATTGCTGCAGTTGTCTGCGTCCCTGTTCTCCGGAGTGCTTTTGCAGCTCTTCCAGTTTTGGCACCACCACGCCCATCAGTTGCATGATGATCGAGGCGGTGATGTAGGGACCGATCCCCATTGAAAAGATCGAGAGCTTGCCGAGGGCGCCGCCTGTGAAGAGGTCGATCATGCCCAGCAAGTTTTGCGCCAGTTCGGCGTGTTTGGACATAGCGGCAGGGTCGACGCCCGGCAATGGAATGTGCACGCCGATGCGATAGATGGCGATCATTGCCAGAGTGAATAAGATGCGTTCGCGCAATCCCGGTGAGTTGAGTACTTTCAGCAGTTCTTCCGGACCACCGATCGGGCTGCCTTTCTTAGGTGCCGGGGCTCCGCTTGCTCCGCTTTGCGTCATGTGATTTCGTACTACTCCAGCTTCTAGCTATGTTCAAGGTCTTAGATCGCAGCGGGCGAGTCTTAGACTCGCCCCTGATACAACTAATAACAGATATCCAGTTTACTTCTTATCGTCTTTCTTCGCTTCCGGCTTCTCTTTCTTGCCTTCGGCTTTAGGCTCTTTGGCTTCACCCTTGGGAGCGGCGCCGGCATCTTTTTTATCGCCTTTGCCTTCCTTCTCTTTCTTGCCTTCGCCCTTGTCGGCTTTCGGCGCTTCAGCCTTCGGCTCTACGGGGCGGGTGGCAGGGTTTTTGACTTTGGCTTGCTTCTTGCCTTTAGTGGGCGGAGCCAGACCGATGAGTTCAACTGCGCCACCGGCTTTTTCGATTTTCTCTTTAGCGCCGGCGGAGATGTGGTGTGCGCGCACTTTCAACGCAACCTTCAGTTCGCCGTTGCCGAGAATGCGCAGGCTGTCGGTGGCGCTACGCAGCACGTTGTGCTCGACGAGACTTTCCGCTGTCACTTCAGTATTGGCCGGCAGAGCATTCAGTTGACCGACATTCACTTCCACCCAATCACGATTGATCACTTGATCGAAGTTATGGATCTTCGGCAAGCGGCGGAACAAAGGTGTCTGACCGCCTTCAAATCCGAAGCGGCGGCTTTCGCCGGAGCGCTGACCCTGACCGTTGTGGCCGCGGGTGGAGGTTTTGCCGTGACCCGAGCCGCGTCCGCGTCCAACGCGCTTCTTATTGCGACGAGCGCCGTCGGCGGGTCTTAGATCTTCCAGTCTCATTGTTTCTCCTTTTGCCTTGCGCCGCTGCCTCAAGAAGATATTGGGCGTGCGACTCGGCTTCTGTGTAAGTTACTTGGCTTCAGCTTTGGCTTTCGGCTTGGTGCCGTTGGCGGCAGTCACTTCACCTTCGACGGTGACGAGGTGGCGAACTTTGTTCACCATGCCGCGAATGGTCGGCGAGTCGACATGCTCGACTTCGCTGTTGAATCTTTTCAGACCGAGAGCTTCGACGACTTTGCGGTGCGTCTTCATCTTGCCGACCAGACCGCTGGTCAGTTTGATTTTGATGCGCTTGCCGCCGGCTTTGGCGCCCGACTCTTCTTTCTTCGTTGCCATTTCCTGCTCCTTGTTATGTCAGCAGCTGGCGGACAGAGATGCCGCGCAACTTGGCTGCTTCTTCGAATGTGCGCAGGCGTCTGAGCCCGTCGATGGTGCCCCTGGCCACATTCAGCGGCGCGCGGGAACCGAGTGATTTACCCATCACATCGCCGACGCCGGCCAGTTCCAGAATGGCACGAGCGGCGCCACCGGCGATGATACCGGTACCTTTGGCGGCCGGAATGAGCAGAACGCGGCTGGCGCCCTGTTCTCCGACGACGCGGTGCGGCAACGTGGTGCCGACCATGGGGACGGAGACGAGGCTCTTGCGAGCATCCACAACACCTTTTTGAATGGCGCCGATTACTTCGGCAGCTTTGCCGACGCCGACACCCACTTGTCCTTTGCCGTTGCCGACAGCGACGACGGCGCGGAACGAAAGTTTTTTACCGCCTTTGACGACCTTGGTCACACGGCGAACTTGAATGATCTTCTCTTCCCATTCGGATTGCTCGCGCGGACGGTCGTCCTGACCGCGACGCGGACCACCGCCGCCGCCGCCACCTTCACGACCGCCACGACGTCCGCGGCGTTGACCGGGACCGCCTTCAGTAGCTGGCGCGGCTGCGTCGTCGCCACCGGTTACTGGAGGAATTTTGTTATCTTCTTTGTCCGACATTTCGGTGCAGTTCCTTTTCCTTGGTTAGAAGTTCAAACCGGCTTCGCGAGCCGCATCGGCTACGGAAGCGATTCTGCCGTGATAGATGTAACCGGCGCGATCGAAAACGACCGCTTCAATGCCTTTTTTCTTGGCGCGTTTAGCAATCAATTGACCGACTGCTTTGGCGGCGTCTTTGTCCCAGGTCTTGCCGACTTCTTTCAATTCCGGATCGAGAGTGGAAGCAGCAACGACTGTGCTGGCTTGGGTGTCGTCGACGATCTGGGCGTAGATATGTTTGTTGGAGCGATAAACGCAAAGACGCGGACGCTCGGTGGTGCCTTCCACGCGTTTGCGAATGCGCTGATGGCGCTTGACTCGGGCTTGGTTTTTGTTTGGCTTGTTGATCATTGTCCTGTCCTTTGAAATTTCCGAATCTGCTTTGTCGATCCGTACTTGTTAGGCTGCGGCTTCTAGGCCGCAATTAGTTTGAATGCATTACTTCTTCTTACCGGCAGCTTTACCAGCTTTGCGGCGGATGACTTCGCCGGCGTACTTGACGCCCTTGCCTTTGTAAACTTCAGGCGGACGACGGTCGCGCACGTAGGAGACGAAATCCCCCAGTTGCTGCTTGTCATAACCGGTGATCGAGACAGCCGTGTTTTTGGTGACGGTTACGGCGATGCCTTGCGGAATCGGAATTTCCACCGGGTGGCTGTAACCGAGCTGCATGATCAGCTTCTGTCCTTCGACCGCGGCACGATAACCGACGCCGACGATTTCCAGCTTGCGTTCGAAACCATCGGTGACGCCTTTGACCATGTTGGCCACCAGCGTTCTGGAAAGTCCGTGCAGGCTGCGCACGATACGGTCTTCCGAGGTGCGCTCGACGAGCAATTTGTCGCCGTCTTGACGCACTGTGATTTCCGGACGGATGTGGCGCTTCAATTCGCCTTTCGGTCCTTTTACTTTGACTTCGGTACCAGAGAGAGTGATTTGCACTCCAGATGGTACTGCAATCGGTGCTTTGCCGATTCGAGACATGGGCTTACCCTCTTTACCAAACGAATCCTAAAACTTCGCCACCGAGATTGCTCTTGCGAGCCTGGCGATCGGTCATGAGACCAGATGAGGTGCTGACGATGGCAACACCGAGTCCGCCCAGCACGCGCGGTACTTTCTTGGCGGGACGATAAATTCTCAAGCCGGGTCTGGAGACGCGCTTGATGCCCTGGATGACTTGCTCACCCTTGGGGCCGTACTTGAGGACGACGCGCAATTTCTGTTCTGGCGTACCAATCCCTTTTGTTTCGAAGGACGAGATGAAACCTTCGTTCCGAAGCACCTCGGCGACTGCCAGCTTCTGTTTGGAAGCGGGCATTTCCACCGCCGGCGCATGCGTGCGAGCCGCATTGCGGATGCGCGTGAACATGTCGGAAATCGGATCTGTAACTGGCATGTGTTAGCTAATGCTCCTTGTGTCCTATCTAAAAGAAAGTGGTTACCAGCTGGACTTGGTCAAACCGGGAATCAAACCTTCGTGAGCCATTTTGCGCAGGCAGCAGCGGCACAGACCGAAGTCGCGGTAGTACCCGCGCGGTCTGCCGCAAATTCGGCAGCGATTGTGCAAGCGCACGGTCGGGTATTTACCGCGGGAGGCGGAGACCCGGCGCTTGTTTTCTTTGTCGATCATCGATGTTTTGGCCACGTTTCGCTCCTTGTGATTGGCCCTGAGTCAGTTATGACTCTGCTGTCTACTTCTTGAACGGCATACCGAGGTGCAGCAGAAGTGCTCTGCCCTCCTGGTCGGTACGCGCGGTGGTGACGATTGAGATGTCCATGCCGCGGATGGCATCAACGTTTTCGTAGTTGATTTCCGGGAACATGATTTGCTCTTTGACGCCGAGAGAATAGTTGCCGCGTCCATCAAACGACTTGTTGGACAGTCCGCGGAAGTCGCGGATACGGGGCAACGAGATGTTGATCAACTTGGAGAGGAAGTCGAACATGCGCTGACCGCGCAGGGTGACCGAGGCTCCGACCGGCATGCCTTTGCGCACTTTGAAGGTGGCGATGGATTTGCGGGCGCGGTTGACCACGGGCTTTTGTCCGGCAATCGCCGTCAAATCTTTGAGACCGCCTTCAATGGCTTTGGCGTTAGCAGTGGCTTCGCCCAGACCCATGTTGATGACGACCTTTTCGAGGCGCGGCACTTGCATGTTGTTGGTGTAACCGAACTCTTTGGTGAGCGCCGGCACAACTTCCTTCTGGTACTTCTCTTTCAGTTTCACTTTCTTGCTCTCTTGTTGTTCTAGGGTTCGACACGGTCTTTGTCGTGTCTAATTAGGCATCAATTGCCTGTTGGCAGTGGTGACAAACGCGCGTTTTCTTGCCGTTGTCCTGGACTTTATGCTTGATGCGCGTCGGCTTTTTGCAAGCTGTGCAGTAGAGCATGACGCGCGAGGCGAAGAGCGGAGCTTCTTTAGTGATCAGCCCCGATTTGGACATCGGACCGCGCGGTTTGCTGGCGCGGGTGACGATGTTGATACCTTCGACGGTGACTTTGCCGGTTTTGGCGGACACGGACAAGACTTTGCCGACCATGCCTTTGAAGGCATTACGCTCATCGAAACGCTTTTGCAGATCTTTGTCGCGTTTTTTGTCTTCTTTCTTCGGTCCGGAAATCAGCATCACCATGTCGCCGCGCTTGACGTGCACATGCGGGCGCAGGTTGGTGGCGCCTTCTTGCACAAACGCGCGGGAGACGACGGTGCGTCCGCCGGGTTTGTGTTTTCTGGCAATGGGTGAATTGCTGAAGCGAATTTGCTTTTTAGTTTCGACAGCCATGATCTTTAGAGAACCTCCGGTGCCAGCGAAACGATCTTCGTGAAGTTCTTGTCGCGAAGTTCGCGGGCGATTGGACCGAATACGCGTGTCCCTTTCGGGTTGCCGTCTTTTTGAATAATAACGGCGGCGTTATCGTCGAAACGAATCGTCGAACCGTCCGGACGGCGGATGTGATTGCGAACGCGGACGATGACCGCTTTCACAACTTCAGACTTTTTGACGGGCATGTTGGGCAGCGCGTCTTTAACGACGGCCACGATGACATCACCGACGGATGCGTAGCGACGATTCGAGGAGCCCATCACGCGGATGCACATGAGCTCGCGCGCGCCGGTGTTATCGGCTACCGTCAATCGCGTTTGCGCTTGAATCATTACCCTAACTCCTCAGTCGGAACCGTGAGGTCCCGGGTTGAACCGATAACTTGAATGACCGTGAAATGCTTGTCCCTGGAAAGCGGACGGCACTCTTGAATGCGCACCTTGTCGCCAAGCTGGCATTTGTTTTCAGCATCGTGCGCTTTGAATTTGGCGGTGCGCACAATTTGTTTTTCGTAGCGCGGGTGCGGCACGTAGCTGTCGACGGCGACTACCACCGTCTTGTCCATCTTGTTGGACACCACTTTTCCGACCAGTTCTTTCTTCGGCATTTTCTGCTCTACCTATTACTTGTTACTTGGTTTTGGCTTTAGCTTTGGCTGCGGGCTTTTCAGCTTTAGCAGCTTTGGCTTCTTTGTCGCCGGCTTTGGCGATTTCGTCGTTGTGCTTCTGAGTTTGCACTGTCAAAAGTCTGCTCAAGAGTTTGCGGGCATCGCGAATCTTGTGCGGCTTCTCCAGCTTGCGAGCGCCGAGTTGGAAGCGCAGGTCGACTATTTCTTTGCGTGTGTCGGTGATGCGGGCATTCAGTTCATCAGCCGACAGGTCTTTGATTTCGGCTACTTTCATTAGGCGCCTCCTGCCTGACGCGTGATCACCTTGCACTTGATGGGCAGCTTTTGCGAAGCCAGGTGCATTGCTTCGCGCGCTTCAGCGACGGGCACGCCGGAGATCTCAAACAGAACACGTCCTGGTTTGATCACAGCGACCCAGAATTCCGGTGCGCCTTTTCCGGATCCCATACGGGTTTCAGCCGGTTTTTTGGAAACCGATTTGTCCGGGAAAACGCGAATCCACAGTTGTCCGCCGCGACGAACGCTACGGCTCATCACTTTACGGGCGGCTTCGATCTGGCGGGAAGTAATCCACGCCGGTTCTTGTGCTTGCAAACCCAATTCGCCGAACTGCACTTCAGCGCCGCGGGTTTCGGTACCCGTCATCCGACCCCTGTGGTGCTTACGGAATTTTGTTCGCTTTGGCATTAACATGGCTAGTTATCCTTGGTAGTTCGTTCGATCTTTACTTACTGTTGGTCTTCCGCCGGCGGAGCGCCTTCGTTGCCGCCGACACCGCCGCCACCGCCACCGCCGCGTCCACCGCGATCGCCGCGTTCGCCACCGCGATCATGTCCGCCACCGCCGCGACCGCGACGTCCCTGGCGACCGCGATCGCCGCCGCCACCACCACGCTCAGCGCGGTTAGCAGCTTGATCTGGTCTTTCGCTGGGGGCTTTGACGTTCGGAGGTGACCATTGTCCGCGCTCGAGTTCGCCGCGGAAAATCCAGACTTTGATACCAATCAATCCCATCATGGTGTGGGCTTCAGCCAGACCGTAATCCACGTCTGCTCTCAGTGTTTGCAGAGGAATCCGACCTTCTTTGGTCCACTCGGTGCGGGCGATTTCAGCGCCGCCCAATCTGCCTGCTACCATGATTTTGACGCCGACGGCGCCGGCGCGCATGCAGCGTTGCACTGCTTGCTTCATGGCGCGACGGAAGGCAACGCGCTTCTCCAGCTGTTGGGCAATGGATTCAGCGACCAGTTGCGACTCCAGATCGACGCGGTTGATTTCCAGGATATTGATTTTGATATCGATGCCCTGGCGGTTGAGCATGCCGCGAATTTTTTGATGCAGGCTCTCGATTCCCTGTCCGCCTTTGCCGACGGCGACGCCGAGGCGAGCGGTGTAGATATCGATGTTGATCTGATCTGCTTTGCGATTGATTTCCACTTTGGAAACGCCGGCGCCCTGCAACTCTTTCTTGATGAAGTTGCGGATGCGATGGTCTTCTTCGAGCAAGAAACCGAAGTCTTTGGTCGAAACGAACCAGTTCGACGCCCATCCTTTGTGGATGCCGAGGCGGAAACCATTCGGGTGTACTTTTTGACCCACGATTTATTGCTCCTTACTGCAGATCGTCTAATTCGATGGTGATATGGCTGGTGCGCTTCTTAATCGGGAAGGCGCGACCACGGGCATGTGGTTGCCAGCGGCGCAGCGTCGGTCCCTGGTCCACAAGTGCCTTGCTGACGCGGAACTGTTGCACTTCCTTGATGTTGACCGGGTTGTGCTGGTGGTTGATCAAGTTGTGCATGGCGGAATGCAGCACTTTCTTGATTTCACTGGCGGCCGAGTGCGGCAGGAAGGAGAGCGTGACGTACGCTTCTTCGACGGTTTTGCCGCGAATAAGGTTCATGATGCGGCGCACCTTCAAAGGTGACATCCTGACCCATTTTGCTTGTGCTCTGGTATGCATGATGATTACGCCCTCTTAGCGGTCTTTTCGCCGCCGGCATGACCTTTGAAGAAGCGCGTGGGCGCAAATTCGCCGAGTCGGTGACCGATCATTTGTTCTGTGATGTAGACAGGCACGTGCTTGCGACCGTTGTAGATAGCGATGGTGTGGCCGATCATTTCCGGAATGATCATGGAGGCGCGAGCCCAGGCCTTGATGACCTTCTTTTCTCCTTTGCGATTCATCTCTTCGATCTTTTTGCTGATCGAAGGGTGAACGTAAGGACCTTTTTTGAGTGAACGAGACACGTCTTCTTTCTCCTAGATAGCCTTATTTGGCGTTGCGGCGCTTGACGATGTGTTTGGTTGAGGAATTCTTGCCGCGGCGGGTCTTATAACCCATCGCCGGCTTGCCCCATGGAGTTTGCGGCTTGCCACCGATTGGTGACTTGCCTTCGCCGCCGCCGTGTGGGTGGTCGACAGCATTCATCGCAACACCGCGGTTGGTCGGTTTGATACCGAGCCAGCGGCTGCGACCGGCTTTACCGAGGCTGATGTTTTTGGCATCAGGGTTGGAGAGCTGACCGATGGTAGCCATGCACTCGATGTGCACCATGCGCATTTCACCGGAGGGAAGACGCAGGGTGCAGGTTTTGCCTTCTTTGGCGAGAACTTGGATTTGCGTGCCGGCGGCGCGACCGAGTTGTCCGCCTTTGCCGGGAATCATTTCGACGTTATGGACGATGGTGCCCAGAGGAATGGCGCGCAGGGGAAGCGCGTTGCCGTCTTTGATTTCGGCGGCCGGACCTGACATCAGGCTGTCACCGACTTTCAAATTGTTGGGCGCGAGAATATAACGTTTTTCGCCATCCGCGTAGAAGAGCAGGGCTATGCGGGCGTTGCGGTTGGGATCGTATTCGATTGCGTTGACAACGCACGGAATGCCGGCCTTGTCGCGTTTGAAGTCGATGACGCGATAGTTGCGTTTATGACCGCCGCCATGGTGGCGGGTGGTCAGGCGACCCTGGTTGTTGCGGCCGCCGGTTTTGCGCAGAGCGCGGACAAGAGCTTTCTCGGGCTTACCTTTGGTAATGTCCGAGAAGTCTTGCAGCGTCATGCCGCGTCGACCGGGCGAGGTAGGATTTACTTTTCTGAGTGCCATTTTGTTGGTCCTTATCTTTGCGGGCTATCTAGGCGGCTCGCTTTTGCGATATCCGTATTTTTTTTGCGATAGCCCATAACTGATGTTGTTGGGTTAGCTGTTGAAGAGTTCGAGCGGATCGCCATCGATGGTGATGATGGCTTTTTTGCCGTCATGCGGCTTGCGGCCGTGACGCTTGCGGGCGCGGAAGCGACCGCGGGTGGCGGACGTGTTGACCTTCACGACCGTGGATTTGTTTTTGGGCCACAGTTCGCTGATGATTTGTTCCATCGCGCGAGCAATCTCCGTCTTGTTGGCGTTTTTCGCCACTTCGAAGGTGTATTGATTGTTCATCGTCATCAACACGGTCTTTTCGTTGATGATTGGTCTGATGATGATCTGTGATTGACGGCTGTCCATCTTGTAGTCCTTTAGTGCTTGGCTCTAGTTAGTTTCTTTGCCGGTCTTTTTGTCGGCTGCTTTGGGAGCGGCTTTCTTCGCCGGCTTTTCAGCGCCTTCTTTGGCGGTGGCTTTAGCCGTCTTGCGTTCTTTGGCGGTACCGTGCTTGGTGCCGGCACCGGTGGTTTTGTGGGCTCTGAAACGGGAGTTAAGCGCTTCCACAGCTCTTTCCGTGGTCAAGATCGCATCTGCTTCCAGAAGCGCTTTGACGTTCAGGTTGGTGGTGTGGCAGACGCAAACCGTGCCGATATTGCGGGCAGCCTTTTCGACCTGGGCGGCACCGGGAGCTGCGCTGTCCAGAAGGACGAGCAGTTTCTTGCCGGTCAGACCGAGATCTTTGAGGGCGGTGAAGAAGGCTTTGGTTTTGATGTGCTCGACTTCTTTGCCTTCAACTGGTGGTTTGCTGAAGAGACCATCGAAGTTTTGCACGACGGTGAAATCATCTTTGCGGGCGGCGATCGCCGAGCGCAATGCCAGTTGGCGGGACTTTTTGGTCATCGACTGCGAATAATCGCGCGGCTTTGGTCCAAAGATGACGCCGCCGCCCGACCACAGTGGCGAGCGAGTCGAACCGGCGCGAGCGCGACCGGTGCCTTTTTGACGCCACGGTTTGCGGCCGCCGCCACGCACTTCCGAACGCGTTTTAGTGGAAGCGCTGCCGACGCGCGCATTGGTCAGCTGGCGATGCAGCGCCGAATGCAGAACCGGAACGTTCGGTTCGATGTCGAAAAGCTCTCCGTCGAAATTCACTTCGCCGACGCTTTTGCCTTTCAGATCTTTCAGTTGAACAGAACTCATGTCTCAATTTCCCTGTTGGGTTGGTTCGCTTTTGTCACGTATATAAGAGGTTCGATTACTTGGCGTTCCACTTAGTGACGGAGGGGGTGATTACCAGAAGTCCGCCTTCTGCACCAGGAACGGTGCCGCGGATCAGCATCAGGCGCTTTTCGGTGTCGACACTGACCACTGTCAGATGGCGGACCGTCGCGGTGACGTTGCCCATTTGACCGGGCATGTGCAGACCCTTGAAAGTGCGACCGGGGGTGGTGCCGGGTCCGATCGAACCCATAGAGCGGTGGAACTTGGAGCCGTGGCTCATCGGTCCACGACCGGCGTGGTAGCGCTTGATAGTTCCCTGGAAGCCTTTACCGATCGTTCTGCCTTGCACATCAACGAGAGTGCCTTCAGCAAAAAGTTCCGCTGGTTTCAATTCTTCGCCGACATTGAAGGCGGAGGAATCTTTGACGCGGAACTCTTTGAGGGGCTTGAGCGGTGGCAAATTCTGTTTGGTCTGGCCGCCTCGCTCGGGCTTGTTGAGTTTGGTTTCTTTGACGACGAAACCGCCGATTTGTACGGCTGTGTAGCCATTCTTCTCGGCGGTCAATTTTTGGGTAACGATGTTTTCGCCGAGTTGCACGACGGTGACCGGCACTACGGAGCCTTCTTTATCGAAGACTTGCGTCATGCCGACCTTTTTACCCAGAATTCCAACTGAATTTTTCATTTGCGCTTATCCGTGCTTGTTTATAGCTTCACTTCGATATCAACACCGGCCGGCAGATCGAGGCGCATGAGCGCATCGGCCGTGGTCGGGGTCGGATCGTTTATGTCGATCAATCTTTTGTGCACGCGAATCTCGAAGTGCTCGCGGGACTTTTTGTCGACGTGGGGAGAACGCAACACGCAATAGACGCGCTTGCGGGTGGGCAGCGGAACCGGTCCGAGGACGGTGGCGCCGGTGCGTTTGGCGGTGTCGACGATTTGTTCGGCCGATTTGTCCAGCAAGCGATGGTCGTAGGATTTCAAACGAATGCGAATCCGTTGGACCTTTGCTCCGCCGGTAGTATCACCAGCCTTATGTGCTTTGGCGCGTGCCATGTTGCTCATTTCTCCAGTTGTGCATGAGAACCTTGTCCGCCGGGGGCGTTGGTACGCCTCGCTCCCGGTACCTGCTCCGTCGCCGGTTCTCCGCGAGGATTAACCGGCTCTTATGTGCGAAAAGCTCACGGAGCGATGGATTCGGAACAAGTCGTTCATTTTAACGTAATAGGTTAAATGCTCGCCTAAAAATTTATTCGTCCATAATGATTGCGCGACAATTTGATACATTCCAAGCACCTGAAATGGCACCACTGGCGGGGCGCGCCACATACTGGCAGCCGCGATTGGCTTTCTGAGCGGCTCAGCAATAGTTGGTTACCTGTTGAGCTGCCAAGCGCAATGTTGAAGGATTTGTATACACGAAACTCTTCGCGCCCTTGCCGGCGGTGTCGGTGGTGCTGTTGTCTGGTTTCTTCGGCGGCAAAAAGAGAGGCGCAGCTTGCGCTACGCCTCTCTAAACAGGTCTTCTTCGAAGAGTCGGTGACTATTCGATGATTTTGGCTACGACGCCGGCGCCGACTGTACGGCCGCCTTCGCGGATGGCGAAGCGCATGCCTTCTTCGACGGCGACTGGTTGAATCAGTTCGACAACCATGTTGACGTTGTCGCCGGGCATGACCATTTCAACGCCTGCAGGCAGGGTGATGGAGCCGGTGACGTCGGTCGTACGGATGTAGAACTGCGGGCGGTATCCGGGGAAGAACGGGGTGTGACGACCGCCTTCTTCTTTGGAGAGCACGTACACTTCGGAGGAGAACTTGGTGTGCGGCTTGATGGAGCCCGGTTTGGCGATCACTTGACCGCGTTCGATCATGGTCTTGTCGATACCACGCAGGAGGATACCTACGTTGTCGCCAGCCATACCCGAGTCGAGGGTCTTCTGATACATTTCAACGCCGGTGACGGTGGTCTTGCGGGTTTCTTGCAAACCAACGATTTCCACTTCTTCGCCGACTTTGACTTGTCCGCGCTCGATACGTCCGGTGGCAACGGTGCCGCGCCCGGTGATCGAGAACACGTCTTCAACAGCCAGCAAGAACGGCTTGTCGATTTCGCGTTCGGGGGTTGGGATGTATTCGTCGACCTTCTGCATCAGTTCGAGGATTTTTTCTTTCTCTTTGGCGTCGCCTTCCAGAGTCTTCACAGCCGAACCGCGCACGATCGGCAGATCGTCGCCGGGGAATTCGTACTTGGAGAGCAGTTCGCGAACTTCCATTTCGACCAGGTCGAGCAATTCAGGATCGTCGACCATGTCGCATTTGTTCAGCCAAACTACGATGTACGGAACGCCGACCTGACGGGCGAGCAGGATGTGTTCGCGGGTCTGGGGCATCGGGCCGTCGGCTGCGGAGACGACGAGGATAGCGCCGTCCATCTGGGCTGCGCCGGTGATCATGTTTTTGATGTAGTCGGCGTGTCCCGGGCAATCGACGTGGCTGTAGTGGCGATTGTCGGTTTCGTACTCGACGTGCGCTGTGTTGATTGTGATACCACGCGCTTTCTCTTCGGGAGCAGCGTCGATTTCATCGTAAGCTTTGAATTTAGCTTTGCCCTGTTCTGCGAGCACTTTAGTGATGGCTGCAGTCAGGGAGGTCTTGCCGTGGTCAACGTGACCGATGGTGCCAACGTTTACGTTTGGCTTATTCCGTTCGAATTTCTGGCGAGCCATTTCCTGTGTTTAACTCCTACTTTGGGTGTTTGCTGAATCAGTCCTTACCAATCTGGCTGTCGGCCTGCGCTGCTCAATCATGCTGGGGGGAAAATGGAGCCCATGACCAGAATCGAACTGGTGACCTCCCCCTTACCAAGGGGGTGCACTACCGCTGTGCTACATGGGCGCATGGAGAGCCAAGCTTAGAGATAGATTGTAGACTCCTTGATAATGTGCGACTGGGACCGTAACTATTTATTTGCAAGCTCTGCCCGTATTGCAGGTGGTGTTGGTCACCACCTGCAATGGCATAAGCAAATAATTTGGGCGGAGCTGGATTCGAACCAGCGTAGGCTTTCGCCAACGAGTTTACAGCCCGTCTCCTTTAGCCACTCGGACATCCGCCCCCAAAGCCGGTGATGGGATTCGAACCCGCAACCTACGGTTTACAAAACCGTTGCTCTGCCGTTGAGCTACACCGGCGAAAGTCTGGGAAACCGGGCCGGACGCAGAATTCTACAGGCTTGTATTTGAGGGTGTCAAATACAGACCCGGTTTTCAACGTCGATCCGGATCGGTCTTAGTTGTCCGTTGGGGCGCTCAACTGGGAAAATTATAACCGTTCTTCTAAAGTTCGGCTTTACATTGGCGAACAACTTCGTACATAACGATGCCAGCAGCAACGCTGGCATTGAGTGACTCGGTCTGTCCCAGCATGGGAATCTTGACTAGAAAGTCGCATGTCTCCTTAACAAGACGGGCGACCCCCTTACCCTCATTGCCGACAATGATGAGCAAGGGACGCGACAAGTCTGCCTCCCAGTAAACCTGCTCGGCGGTGTGGTCGAGCGCCACCACCCAGAAGCCATATTTCTTCATGGTCTCAATAGAGTGCACTACATTTGATACGCGGACCATCGGCAAGGTAGCGATGGCCCCGGCGCTGGTTTTGGCTACCGTCCCGGTCAGACCTGCCGAGCGCCGCTGGGGAACGAAGACTGCTTTGGCGCCGGCACTCTCCGCCGTACGCACGATGGCTCCCAGATTGTGCGGATCTTCAATCCCATCCAGTGCCACCACCATGTAGCCGGCCATCGTCTGTCCGTTCAACTCTCTGTTGATGCGGTCCAGCACCAGCTTCTGGAGAAACGTGTCCAGAGTCCACATCTCCGTGGGGGTGATCAAAGCAACGACGCCCTGGTGACGGCGCTGCGGCCCAGCCAGTTGATCCAGCTTGCGACGGTCGCAGCTCTGCAGCGGAATCTTTTGCTTGCGAGCCAGACTCTTGATCTTGTCGATGCGCCCATCATGAGCGCCGCCGGTAGCCAGAAGGATCTTGTTGACTTTCACCGTCGGCAGACCTTCCAGTTGCTTGATGTTGGGCAGCTTCAGCCCCTTGTCGCCGGTCTCGGTGCGCAACTTTTTGAGGACACGTTCCACTTCGCCGGCCATATCGGCAGCTTTCAAGTCGTGATCGACAAACCGCTCCTTGATTAGAGCCTGACGCAGTTGCTTGTAGTCGTTGCCCGAGCCGTCATCAGCGCGCTGAAGATAGGCGAGCACCGCGTTCTTGCCAAAAATCAGGTCGTCCCCGGAGTCCATGTTTCTCATTTACCCGCGTGCATGGGGCAAAGTACCATAGACAGTTTGCGGCGGCGATGATTAATTAAGAACGGAAGACTCTGGATACGCGGTACCGGCTGGAAAACTCATGCTTTTCGATATGTTCTTTCTGGGAGGACCCTTCTCCGCAGCTGTCGCTCTGACGGTCGTCGCCCTGCGGGAGGGAGATCCGCGTTTCTGGCGCTGCGCCGCTTCTTGCATGGCTTACTCGGTTTTCTATGTAGCCGGAGGACGCGACGTCCTGCTCTACCTGACTTGCGGGATGATCATGGGACACGCCTGGATCTCAGTACCCGGCGGCGCCCCCACCCTTTAGTTGAAGTTTCAGACCCGCAGACGCTTTCAGAAGACAGCCAGGGAAGTGGCTTGTCAAATGTCGGGTCCAGGGCGCGGGATGCCCAATCATATATATAAGTAGCTGGTCGATTGTCTGCTAACGGCCTTTTTTACCGGTCGGTGCAGGCGTGATCGAATGACGATTCTGCTGCGCTTCAGCAAGCGAGCGCATCGGAATGTTGTGCTTCTTCAGCCAACGCGAGATTGTGTTGGGATCGCACCAGCGGTTTACTTCGTCTCTGTAAATGCGCGCGATCTGAACGGTGCTCAGTTTTTCGCGCACATACTTCTGATAAAGCCATTCGCGATCTTGATAGAGAGTTTTGCTACGCAAGGTCTTGCCCACGAATACACCTCAGCTCAGACGGCAAGGAGTCTATATATTTATTGTGCGGTTCAAGCCCTCATTCCGCAAGGGTCGACTGTCACAATATTGAAAGCAAATTGGGAAGCGAAAAGTGTTATGAGACAGATCCCCCAGGTAGACAAATTGCTGAGACATCCGCGTCTGTCTGCGCTGCAAGATAGGTTTCGCCGCGATCTTTTGACGCTGTTAGTGCGCGAGGAACTGGGACGCCGGCGCGACGAGGGCGGTGAGATTCCCGGTGTCGACGCGCTGGCCGACAGCGTAGCCGAACGTGCAGAGTCGCTGCTAAAACCAGGTATGCGCCGGGTGATCAATGGCACCGGCATCGTATTGCACACCAACCTCGGACGGGCACCATTGACCGACGCCGCGCTCGCGCGGCTGCAGGAAGTCTCGGGATACTCCAATCTGGAGTTCGATCTCGTCAGTGGTGAACGAGGCAAACGCTCGGAGCATGTTTCTGCATTGCTGCGACTGATAACTGGAGCGGAAGCTGCTATTTGTGTAAACAACAACGCGGCGGCGGTCGTACTTTGCGTCAATACGCTGGCCCACGATCGCGAAGTGATCGTTTCGCGCGGCGAACTGATCGAAATCGGAGGCAGCTTTCGTCTGCCCGAGGTCATCACCGCCGGTGGTGCGCGCCTGCGAGAGGTCGGCACCACCAACAGGACGCGAGCGGCCGACTACGAAGCGGGCTGTGAAGAAGAAACGGGCTTGATTGTGCGTTGCCATCGCTCCAACTTTCAGATGTCAGGTTTTACGGAGCAACCGAATCTGGAGAGCGTGGTGCAGATCGGCAAGAAGAAAAGAGTACCGGTGCTGGAGGATTTGGGCAGCGGAGTTTTGCTCAGCCGTCAGGCGCTGCCGGAATTTCCCGACTTGCAAAAGGAGCCCAGTGTCAGCGAAGTAGTCGCCACCGGCTGTGATATCGTCAGTTTTTCCGGCGACAAACTGCTGGGCGGACCGCAGGCAGGCATCATTGTCGGGCGCAAAAAAATCATCGATAAGCTGGCGAAAAATCCGCTCTACCGCGCCTTGAGGCTGGACAAAGTGGGGCTGGCCCTGCTCGAGACTACGTTGATAGCTTATCTGACACCGCATCCGGAAAAACTCTTGCCGGCACTATCCATGCTTAAGGAGTCGGCAGACAGCGTGCGGCTTCGAGCTGAGCGTTTCCTCGCGAATCTGCAAAGTCAGCTTGGTGCTGATCAGTCAGCCGATCCCGAACGTCTCAAAATTGCGGTTGTAAAAACCGAGTCGGTAGCAGGTGGTGGTTCGCTGCCCGGACAGCATGCTCTCAGTTACGGGTTGCAACTGAAATCGACTTCGTGCAAAGCTGCCCAGCTTTCTCTGAAACTCAGACAGGCACACCCTCCTGTCATTTCGGTGATCAAAGACGGAGCGGTCGTGCTGGATTTTCGAACCATCCGGGAAAGCGATTGCGGCGATTTAGCCGGAGTCCTTTTGGCTGTGGTCAAGGAGCCTTTGGTTGTCCACTAAATTGTGCCCCCAAAAATCAAGAGGATATAATGCGGGCGTTATTTTGGGTATCTGCTTCGAATGCGCTTTAGGTCAAGGAAAGAGGAAATATGGTAGACGACACCGCAAGCCCGGATCGCGTGGCAGCACTTGCCACCAAAATTGAGAAAGAGAGCCGCTTCACCCGTACTCTGGTAGTAGTTACCTGTGTCGCCAACCTCTGCGTCATGTTCTACATGATGCACGAGATGTTTGTTGACCTGCCGATTGCTATCTTGGCTAAATACCAGGAAAACCTGCAGATCATCTACAGCCAGTGGAAGACTTACGAGAACCTCGGTGCGAAGAGTGCGGCGCCAGCGCCGGCTCCTGCTCCTGCAACAGCAGCGCCAGCCAAGTAACTTCTTGTACGGCAGACCTTTGAGCGCACCGGGAAACCCGGTGCGCTTTTTTTTGCCACTGCCTGTGGTGCAAAGGCGATGCCAGCGTCCGATTTTGAAGATTTATCGCTGAGAAGGCACGTATTGGCGCCGGAAAAGCGTTTCAGAGGGGAATTACCTCGCCCGACGGGGCATAATGAGACTGTAGCGGCAGAAATGCTGAGTAATCAAGGGTGGATAAAGAACGGTCCATGTACGTCACCGAGAAGCCCACTTCGCGGCTTTTAATCGGCGACCTACTGGTAAAAGCTGAGATCGTGGCTGCCGATAAGTTGGAAGCCGCCTTAAAGCACTCGAAGGAGCACTCCATGCTCGTCGGGCAGTCTCTCGTTGTCATGGATTTAGTGTCCAACGAGGACCTGGAGCTGGCTCTTGAGGCTCAGGACATGGTCAATGCCGGCGAAATCAGTGCCGACATTTGTATAAAAGCTCTGAAACTGGCGCGCCGGCACAATATGACCTTCCATGACGCCGTCACGGCCACACGCGCCTACCTCCAGGAGGTCAGGCAGCAAGACGATAAGTCAGATGCGATCTTCGTGGCTGAGCAAGGGTTTAAAGTCGCTGAGACCAAATATGCCGCCGACAGCCGCGAGCTGATCGGACCGCTCCTGGACCTGGGAGACGCCTATACGACATCTGAGCAATTTGCCAAGGCTCGGGGCGTTTATCAGCGCGCTCTGGGGCTTTTTGAGCATTTCTTCGGACCGCGTCATTCCAAAACGGCAATCGCGTTGATCAAACTGGCTCAAATTGCCGTCAACGAACGTAACTTTGAGGACGCCCGCACCTATGGCTGGCGGGCTTTGCAGATTTTGCAAGAAAGTCTGGGACCCGAGCACATCAATACGGCTCGCTGCCTGCGCATGCTGGGCAGTGTCTTCGAAGCAGAAGGCAATCTCGCCGAAGCTGAGCAGCTCTACACCTCGTCTTTGCGTGTACATGAGCGGGTGCTGGGTATCGAAAATCCGGAGACGACCGCTTTTCTCCGTCAACTGTCAACCTTTTGGTCTCGGAAGGGCAAGAAAGGGGAGCGCAAGCGGGTCGGAGAACTTTTGACCGAAGCCGGACTTCTGGATACCAGCTCGCTGGATCATGCACTCAAGACTCAGCAGAAGAACAGCACACCAATCGGTCACGAGCTCATTCAACTTTCGTTGATCACCGAAGCGGTTCTGAAAGCTGTCTTGCAGGTACAGATTTTGATCGAAGAATCGCTGGTGCCGGCTCCACTGGGCAGCAAGGCACTGCGCATGGTGGCAGAGGAAAACCACACTCTGGAAAGCGCTCTGCGTCTTCTGGGTTGGGAAGAGCCGACCATGGCGATGGAAGATCTCAAAGATGTTTTGACCACATCAGCCGAGCTGATGGCCGCTGAGCGGGCCCTGGGCATCCACCACTCGGGCGTGGCGCAGCTGAACATGCAGCTGGCCGATTTGTACGTGCGCCGGCGGGCTTTCGCCGCCGCCGAAGGTCTCTATAAGCGTGGACTGTTTATTCTCAAACAGTCGACCGGTCAAAAAGATCTGGAACTGGCCGATTGCCTTTTCCGCATGGCTAACCTGTACTACGTGCAGAAGCGCCTGATTGAGAGCGAGCCTCTCTATTACCAGTCGCTGCAGATCAGGTCGCAAATGCTTGGCGATCGCAGCGCCCTGGTCGGCACTACTCTTGAGCACCTGGCTCGGCTGCAGGAAGCCCTGGGCAATCTGGAGATGGCCCATCGCTTTGCCGAACAAGCCAAACAGATCAAAGAAAACTACGAACGCGAGTTGGAGAACCGCCTGCATTTCTTCCTGGACAGCCCTATCTTGCGCGTTCTCGGAGAAAAGCAACTGGACAGGCTGTCGAAGCAGGTCACCGAAGAGATTTATAAGAACGGCGAAGTCATCGTCAGCGAAGGCGATCCGCCTGGCGATTGCTACCTGGTTTACGAAGGTAGTGTGGAAGTAGTGCAGGGCGGTAAAGTGCTTGCCTATCTGGCTTCCGGAGAGATGTTCGGGGAAATTGCCATCGCCCGTGGTTGCAACCGGATTGCCACCGTGCGCGTGCCGCAATCGACAAAGCTGCTCAAGATCACAGGCGAGATGTTCCAGGACATGCTCAACAAGAACGACGAGTTTCACAATCGAGTCCAGGACTTGATTGAGAAACGGTTGAGTGACGACAAGCCGGCCCAGCCAAACAGTTTGCAGGGCAACCTCGCTTACTTTGACTTGCCGACCGTCCTGCAAACAATCACAGTTGCCGGTCGCGACGGCGTGCTCAGTTTGACCGATAACAAGGCCGAAGAAGTGGCGCGCCTGGCGGTGAAAGGACACAATCTTTTGAACGTGCGGTTCAAACACCTCAAAGGATTGCATGCCTTCTACGAGTTGGCGGCTCGCAACGATCCATATAACTTCCGCTTTGATCCGCAGGATGTTTCGAAAGAACAAAACGATCCGACGATCAGCGTCATGCCGGCTCATGGGCTGCTTCTGGAAGCCGCACGCCGAGCTGATGAACTGCCAAGGCTGATCGAGTCGATCGGCTGGCCTCGCACCGGCTATGAAAAGAAAGTTCGAGTGCTCGATACATCAAAGCTCAGTGACGAAACTTGCGATCTGGCAGTGGACGTCTGGATGCTTCTGGAAGACGGAGTCAGCAACGAAGCCATGTCGGATTCCATTTGTGCCGACCGCTATTTGCTCTTGCGGACGTTGAGCGAACTGGTGGCGCTGGGATTCGTGAAGCGCGATCAGAACACCAGTGGTGCTTATCGCCGACTGCGCGAATCAGACCTGAACGGCAACGACAAGTAAAGACGGCAAGTAAAGACGGCAAGTAAAGACGGCAAGTAAAACGAACTCAAGCGACTTGCTACTTGTTGAGCAATGCCTGGCGACGTTTGACTTCCGCTTCCACTTCATCTGGAGTGATGTTGTTGACTTGCATCGGACCGGCGCAGATTTCGCGCCAGGGCGCTCCAGCGAGAGCTTGACGAACAATCACTTCGAAAACCTGTGCGCGCACGCCGCTGCCGTAGCTGCCCTGTCCCTGACTGAAGGGAGTGGTAGCCGCCTGGGCCGCCGGTCGAGTTGGCGGTGCTGGTGGCGCTGGCGGTGGCGCCGGTGCCGATGGTGGTACTACGGGCGATGCGGTGGGTGGAGCTCCGCCGCCGTTGACGGGGGGAGCCATGCCGCCTGACACGCTGGGAGCCGGCGGGGCCATCGCTTGCATACTCTGGGAAATTTGCTGATTTTGCGGCGCCAGCGGCTGTGGTGTCATCTGCGCAGATGCCATTTGCTGCAATGGCATCGGTGTCGGCGCCGGGGTCGGCTGGGTGGTGGCCATATTGGCTTGCTGCTGCTGTTGTTGTTGCTGGTCGAAGAGATTCTTTTGCGGTCCGCTATCGAAGAGGGACCGAGCCGGCGACGGCGCGTTGTCGAAGAAGCTTGATACCGGCTTTGGTGGCTGATTGGCGACCGATTCCTCGTGGGCAACTTTCAGGTCAGAGATCTGCTTCTGCATGTCTTTGACCATCTCTTCGGTTTGCGAGCGCAACTCTTCCATCTGGGCGCGCAGCATGTTGTTTTCGGATTCTTTCTCCACCAGCTCCATGTCTTTGCTTTCGAGCAAAGACTGATATTCCTCTTCTTTGCCGGGATCTGCATCCGGAAGTTTCTGCATCTTCTCTTGCAGTTCGGCCAGTTCCCGGTCTTTGGTTTCCAGCACCCGCTGCAGTTCGGCTTCGCGCTCTTCCTGCCGCTTGCGCATTTCGTCGTTAGACTTTTGCAGCTGGTCGAGTTGCTTTTTGATCGTTTCGTCTATCTGCGCCGGGTCGAGGTTTCTAGCGGGCGGAATAAATGATCCGCCGCCGGCCGGGGGCTCCGCGGCTTGCACTGCTTCGTACGCTGCCCGGAAGAGATCTCCGGAAAGTCTCTGAGTGCCGAGCAATTCGACGAGTCTGTGCAGCAAATCGGCCGGATGATCAGTCGGATAAACTGCCATGTAGGCGCATCTGAAAGTCCAGGGATCTATAAGTCCGGCTGACAGCTGATCAGCGAGGCTGGTCACCAGCTGATCTTGTGACATCTTCTCTTGCTGGGGATAAGCTTCCTTGCCTTCCAGCGTGGTCACCAACTGATCCATTGCCGGCACCAGTTCTCCGATTGCCTTCATCGGTTCGAGTGCGGCAGATAATGAGTCTGTGAGACTGTTGAGATTGAGTCCAATCTGCGAAAGAGTTTGATTTTGCAGCGTGCTCGTCAATGTTTTGAGCACATCGGTCTGTTCACCGGAAAGCCGTTGCAAGGTGGCCAGGTTCGTGGCGCAGGCATTCATAGCCTGGTCGATGCTCTGCAAAAGTTCGATGGCGTGAGGCGGCACCTCGGACAGCGGCGGCAACTGCGGTGGTGCAGTGAAAGAGGACTGCGGCGAGGATACCGGTGCCGGAATGAATGCTGCCAGCAAATTGGGCGCCGGCGATGGATTCGGGTCTTCGCCCCAGGGCGAGGAATCTTGCGAAAATGGGGATGGGTCGGTTGCGCTGGACGGTGCGACAGGCGCGGGATCTTGTTGAGGAGGGTCTTGCGCTGGCATGCTGGAGGCTCCGTTCTCTTCGTTGGCAGCCGGCTGACTGCCGCCACCGCCGGACTGATCGAGTCCGCCTTCGGATACATCTGATGTGTCGGCTGCACCGACTGCGGCTTCGGGAGCCGAGGCTGCTTCATCAACGCCGCTCATTATGTCTGAACCGAATGTGGGGGCGGGCATCTGTTCGTAAGTCTCATCCTGGGCACTGGTCGCGCGTGCGAGCGTGCCACGCAGACGAGCCCGCCGTGCGGCCAGTGACGACGTGTTGTTGTCGTTTCCACCAGAAGCATCTTTCAGCGGACTTGCCGAGCTTGTGCCTTTGTCCTCCCGCGGCATGCGGTTTTTCCTTCCTGAATTCCCTGCTAGGACCCTGCTGTTTGACCCCGCCTTCGAGGCGGAGTCGGGCAAGCTTGTAACGAGAGAGTGAGCCTGCCTTTTGCCTTCTTCCTGTATCTATCTGTTCCACTACACAGGTGAAACTAACCGGCCTGATAACTTTTGAGTGGTCGCCATTTGGACCACGCAAAGCGGCGCCCCTGCACCCATCACAGTATATAGCTGGTAACCCTTTCCTCGGAGTTGCTGCTCATCTTGACAAGGGGCAAGGGCGAATGTACCATGCTGCTGTCCATTAGGGCAAATTAACTTAACATCGTTAGTACCAAGAAGAGCCTTCGCACGAAGCAATCGGAAGAAAGTCGTCAAGCCGCATCCTCACTCAATCGAGGGTGCGTTTATCAGCTTCTCGTCAGAGAAGTTCCTGGGGAAGACGCAAGACTATCCAAAATCATCGTTTTATGAGGGGCGTTTTTAAACAACCGAGGCACACGTGGACCTCCTTTTTTGCCACCACTGCGGCAATGTAATTCGAGAAAAGGACAAGTTCTGCAGCGAATGCGGACTGAAAGTCTCCTCAATTTCTGCGACCAGATCGTCGCGAGCGAGCATCAATCTTCAACCACTGAAAGCCGGCGAGAGTCGACCGTCCGCGCCGGTCGCCGTGGCGTCTCCGGTAGCGGTACAGGCTCAGCCATTTTCGCTCCCTGACCCGACCGAGTCGCTCCTGCCCCACGCGGCACCGGCAGCTTCAGCGGCGGGGGCTCAACCTCAGCCGCAGCCGCAAGTGGCACCGGACGTGCCGATCCAATCGCTCACTTTCATGGAAGAAAAGCCAGCCAGCGAGCAGGCTGCCGACTTTTTCGCCAACGCCGTCAACATGATACCGGCCTTGCGCTCCGCACCGACTCCGCCGGCGGTGGCAGAACAGACCGCGCCGCCGCCCGCGCCGCCACCGGCAGTGGTACCGCAAGCAGTGGCGAAACAGCAAGCGGATCCGCCGCCGTCGATAGTGGCAAACGCGGTGGCTAAATCGACCGCCGCCGACTCACCACCGGCGGTAGCAAAACGCGCGAAGTCCGCAGAGCCGGAGCCGGCAGTGATCTTGCCGGAGCCCACAAAAAATGCCCGTCAGCGCCGAGAGAGCGCCAAATCTGCGTCAGCCGGAAAACCCGCGTCCCGGCAGCCCTTTGTCTTAGGCGCCGCCATCTTGACCGCCATCATACTGATGGCAGTCACACAGACGCCGCTCCTCAGCGGGTACAGCGATGAAGGCATCTGGCAGGTCCAGTACACGACGCTAGGCGTCAAGACGCGCAGTTTCTTCGTGCATCTGCAGCGGCGCGGCACCGGACTCACCGGGACACCCGTGTCGGCCGGCGGTGATGGACTATCCGGCATCGCCCTCGATAATGGAACCGTCTCGCTCGGTCAACGATCGCTGGTTCCAGGACAGCGTGGTCTGCGATTTGATGGACAGGGGAACCTGAGCGAGGGACGCTTGAGCGGCTGGATCATGTCCGGTGGTCGCGGCACGTGGGAAGCAAATCGTCGCGATTTCTTCTACTTGCTGGTGCATCCTCCCTCGGGCGAATGGTTGCGCGATCTGTTCTTGAAGTCGCTGCTCGGCTTTCTGCTGCTCAGCTTCGGTCTGATCGGCGCCTCGGTGAAAATATTTGGACCGAACGGCTACATCAATATAAAGAGTCGCAAGCAGTACGTGCCGACTCGCCACAAAGGCGACCAGAACAAATGGCTTTCGCAGTACGGACGAGGACTGACCGCCGGTTCGCTGCCTCTGGGTACACGTATCGACTGGGCGCCCTGGCATCTTGCACCGCGCCGGCTCAACTTGCCGGCCGATTTGCGCGTCACTAATCCGCACATCCTGGCGGTCGGTGGCAGCGGCAAGGGCAAGACGCGCTTGCTTGCCGGCATGGCCGTGCATGATATCGAATGTGGTGACAGAGCCGTGATCATCGTCGATCCCGACGGGGCCCTTTCCGACCTGGTGGTGCGCCATATCGCCCGCCACCCGGATGTAGCTGAGCTGACCAGGCGCTTGCGAATCATCGATGGTACACGCGATCTGCCTCTGGCCTTCAACCCGATTCGCGAACCGAGCGACGGGCAGTTGCAGAACATGGCATCATCTGTAGTGGCAGGTTTTCGCGCCATCTACACGCCGGCACCAGGGCAACAGCAGACATGGACGCAGCAGACGGCGCACATCTTGCGCAGTGCATTGCTGCTGCTGGCGGTGAACGGACGCAGTCTGGGCGATCTGCCGACACTGCTGACCGACAACGACGAACGAGATCTGTTGTTGCAGACCGTCGAGGCTCGCAAAAACGAGTGCGCAGAACTATTGATGATCTCCGAGTCCTGGAGCCGTTACCGCAAGTTGGCGCGCAGCGAACAGTGGCTGGACTGGGTGGAGCCTATTCTCAACCGGTTGCAACCAGTGCTCGGCGATCCCAAGCTCAATGCCATCATATCCAGTGGCAAACACGACGTCGACTTTCGTTCGGTGCTGGAGAATCAAGGCGTCGTGATCGTCAAGTTACCCCGGGCGCGTTTCGGCGATCATGCTTCGCTGGTCGGTGCATTGGTAGTCGGTTGCGTGCAAAACGCCGCCCTGTCGCTTTCTCATGAAGACGATGCCTGCCGACATCCAGCTTCGCTGTATCTCGATGACTTTTCGTCCTTCCTCGACAAAGACATGTTTCAGCTGGTCAGCAACGACACCCGCCGTTATGGGTTGGGTCTGATTTGTTCTACACGCAGCTTGCAAGAGATTCCCGAAGACTACCGCAACTACGTGGTCAACAACGTCGGCAACATGGCCGCCTTCGCCTGCGCCCCGAAAGATGCCGAAGCGCTCGGCAAGCAAATTTTCCGGGTAGACGGTCGCCAGGCGAAGCAGCGCACGATTCAGCACATCTTCAACGCCGTCAACACAGCCATATCGAACTATGACCTGATTGCCGACGAGGAAAAGCTGAATATGGATCGCATCATCGGACAGGAAGACCGCACCTTCTTCTGGTACAAAGTCTCCAGCGTAGCCGGGGTCTTCAACATGCGGGCGCCGGACTTTCAGGACATCGACAGGGACAGTGTCGATATGAAGTTGCTGGCTCGAGCCTACCGGCCATATAAAGATAAAAAGTGAAAAAGAGGAACTGACGGGAATAACTACGATAGCCAAAAGGCAAAGCAGATCAGGACATAGATGTCAAGGGGCAGTAGAGCGAGATGGAAATTCTCATTTGCCAGCAATGCGGTGTGATTCTCAGGGGTAAGGCAAAAGCCTGTCCTGATTGCGGCGCCACCATCTCCAAGCACTCGCCCACCGCGCTGCCGGTGATTTCGCATACCAGTGCTCCGCTGGCCGTCGCTGTCGCTCCCGATCCGCTCGTTTTAGAAAAAGCCGTAAACCGTTACCAGTACCGCAATCTCTACACTCAGCACAGTTACATGCAAGAGGGTGAGGATGGCAACGGCAACGGCAACGGCAACGGCAATGGCAACGGACATGCCGCCGCCGCCAACACCTGGGGCTCGCCACATGCCGCCCCTATCAATGTCGTGCCGCCTCAGCCGACCGAGATAGACTTTGCCACGGGACGTCCGATCGCCACGCCTCCAGCGCCCGAGCCGGTGCCGCCGGCCGCGCAGTCAAAACTAGGCAGTCTCTTGGGCAGTGCAGCTTCTCTAATTCCTGGGACAACCGGCGGTGCTCAGGACGTATCGGGTTTGATTTCATTGGAGCCGGTTGCTGAGCCGCAGTTCGCCGCTGAAGCTGCTCCTGCAGCCCAGCCCATGACTCTGATGCCTGAATCGGAGAAGCCCAAACTGGTTGTTTCTGATAAATCTTTTGCTTTGCCGCAAGAGGCGATGCCGGCTGACTCCGTCGATGCTTCGGCTCCTCAACCGCGACCCGAGCCGATCAAACCGACCATCGACTCCGGCAGTTCGGACGCTGACTCGGATGAATCGGTGTCTGACTTGCCTATAGGCGGACCGATTCCAGTGGGTACCATTGCACCGGTTGGCGGACTTAACCAGGTTGCATCTATTCCTCCGCTGGCTGCCGCGGCGAGCGGATTTGCTGCCGGTGCCGCGGCTGCCGCGATTGCCGGAGCGCTCTTCCACAGCGGACAGTCTAATTCGATTGCTGATAAGCCGGCGGATGCTTCCGGATCGGAGACGACTCCCACTCCGGGGGCGGCAGATCAGTCGCAGGTTGCATCTTTTATAGCCGAGCCGGCCAGCAATGTGGCACTGGCAGCAGCCAGCCAGCCGCATTCGACCATATCGGTCGCCAGCGCGCCCGCATTGCCTCCACCCAGTCAGGCGATGTCACAACCAAATCAGGTAGTGACCGGACCGGCGCAGATTGGCGGCAGTGGCGGACTCAATCAAGTAGCCACCGGTCCCATCACTCAACCACTGTCTGAGACCAAAGGCGATTTCTTTGCCGGAGCGCCGGCTGGTGCACCACCGGCCAGCGGTAATGATTCAGCGTTTTTGCCTTTTGGTGTCAAGCCCGGCGATCCAGCGCCTGCCGCTGACAGCGGAGCAACCACCGAGCCTGCCACTACCGACAGTGTCAGCAGCGAACCGGCTGCTGCACCGGCACCGGCTGCCGCTCCCGTCGCCGAATCACCGGTTGTCGCGCCGGCCGTCGAGGCACCGGTTCCTTTTGTGGCGGCTCCTCCAGCCAACAACAGCTCTTTCTTCGATTCCGGCGCAGATTTCTTCTCTCAGGGATCATCCGCACCAGCTGCCAGTCCCTTCTCGCAAAACTCGTCTGCTCCGGCTGTCAGCGCGCCGCCTGCAGGTGTCGCCAGTTCGACGGGCGGTCCGACCACCGGCGGCTTAGACCAGACCATGAGCGGTGCCCAGCCTTCGATTATTGCCGAGGCGATTGCCCGCGCCCAGCGCGCTGCTAAGGAAGGTGCAAATACAGACGCTCCGCCGCCGGCCAAGAAGCCGGTCATCGCCGATGACGATGATGAGAAGATGGAGCCGGTCAAATCGAAGTCCAAGTCCACAATGTTCGAAGAGGACGGCAAACCTCCCAAACACAAGATTGTCGTCAAAGACGATGCCGATGATGACGACGAAGACGAAGAAGAGAAGGACAAGAAGCCGAAGCGCCGTCCGCGTCTTGAAGATCGCGTCACCGAAGACAAGACGATCAGCCTTTTCGGCATACCCATGAAGATGCAGACCGTCATGACGGCCGGCATCGTCATATTCATGGTAGTGGCACCGGTGCTCGGAATTCTCAGCACCGTATTTGGTTCACTCGGACAATCTATCTCTAATGCCGGGCAGCAGCACTCCACTATACCGAGCGGTGGCTCAAGCAGCAACGCTGGTGGCGGCTTCAATCCGTTTGGAGGAGGCGGTGGCGGCCAGTCCAGCGGACAGTACGTCGGCGGCAAATGGAAGACGATCATGGGACCTGCAAAAGCGGCTACGGCCGGGCCCGGACCGGCAGCAGGCAAATCTGTCCAGGGTGACCTGACGCTGGTGCAAAACGGCGAACAGGTCCAGGGACAAGGCATGGATTCTTTTGGTCTGTTCTTCGTGAACGGCACCTATAAAAATGGACGGATGGAACTGGGCAAACAGTACGTCGACGAAAATAAACAAGCTCGCGGCAAACCGATTGCCATCATCGCCAATATCACACCCGGGAATGAACAGACCCGAGAGGCTCCATTGTTCCGTGGTGCCTACAAGTACACCAAGCGCGTCGGCTTTGGCTGGCGTGGACAGATTCAAACATTCGTCGGTGATTTTAAAGGCTTCATGCAAGAAAGCTTCGAGCCCGGAGCCGGCCCCACCGGCACCCAGATTGCCAGCGGACAGATTCCCATCAATACCGGCGGCGCCGGTGGCGGCAAGGGCGTCAATATGGATGACATCGGCAAAGATCCGAAGAAGATGCACCAGTTCTTCTTGAACGTCGCTCTGGGCATCATCGGCATCGGCGCCCTGTTGGCGATGCTTTCATTGAAACTGTTCGGGCCCTCCGGCATGATCAACATCTGGGCGAAGAAGAAATACATTCCTTCGCAGTTCCAGGCTCAGCACACCAAGATGGTCCGGGAATTCGGCCGCGGTCTGAAGCCGGGCGGCGTGCCTTTCGGCAGTCGCGTGGACTGGAATATCTTCAGTTTCTATACGCCGCGCAACCTCTCCATGCCGCCGGATGTTCGCGAGCAGAATCCCCATATATTGATATTGGGCGGCGCTGCCAAAGGCAAGAGCCGCATGATGGCGAGTATGATAGCGCACGATATGGCGGCGGCTGACCGCGCAGTGGTGCTGGTCGACTCCGACGGCGGACTGGTAGATCTGTTATTGGATTGGGTCGCTTCTCATCCGAAGGGACGCGACATGGCCAAGCGGATTGTCGTAATCGACCCGACTTTCGGCGATGTCGATCATCAGATTGGCTACAACCCGCTTGAGTTTCCAGAAGACGGCGACCTGCAGAACGCAGCTTCAGCAATCGTGTTCGGATTCAAAGCCATATATACGGAACCGCCTGGTTCGCAGAGCCAGTGGAACCAGCAGACCGCCAACATTTTGCGCAACGCCGCTATTTTGCTCATGGCTAACGGGCGTACCCTCACCGACCTGCCCACCTTGCTGGCGGAGAACGACTTCCGCGATGTGCTGTTGGAGAAGGTCGAGCGCATGAAGAACGAGCGCGCCGAGTACATCACACTCATCGACGCGTGGAACAACTACAAGCGCCTCGCCCGTACAGATCAATGGTTGAACTGGATCGAGCCGATTCTCAACCGCGTGCAGCCAATGCTTGGTGACCCGCGTATTCGTCCGATTCTCACAAAGGCTAAAGGTGACCTCAGCCTGCGGGACGTCATCAACGACAAGTCGATTCTGTTCGTCAAAATACCGCAAGGGCAGTTGGACCAGAACGCGAACCTGCTCGGTTCTTTGATCGTCAGCGGATTGAAACAAGCAGCGCTGTCACTGTCGTTGAAAAACTCCAACAAGCGCCGGCCGACTGCGTTGTATCTCGATGAATTCGATTCATTCATTGAGAAAGAAACCTTCGATGCGCTCACCAGCGAAACGAAAAAGTTCCAGATCGGTCTGATTGCAGCCACCAAGACTCTGCAAGGTCTGCCTGAAGACTACCGCAACCAGGTAGTAATCAACACCGGCACCATGTGCATCTTCGCGCTGGCTAAAAAGGACGGCGATATGTTAGGACCTCAGATGTTCCGTGTGGACGGTCGTAAAGTAAAGCACCAGACCATTCAGAACATCTTCAACAAGGTCAATACTTCACCCCAGTTCGAACTTATTTCAGACGAAGAAAAACTCAACATCGACCGCGTAGTGGGTCAAGAGGAGCGGACGTACTTCTGCTACAGAGTAGGCACTGTAGCCGGCGTCTTCAATATGCAATCTCCGGATTTCAAAGACGTCGCCGACAAGGACATCAACCGCAGCTTGATCGATCAGATCTACGCAAATCGACCAAAAACTCAAAAGGAGAAAGACAAGAACAAGAAGTCTAAAGAACTGGCAGAATCTCCAGCTTGATATATCAAGAGCCGAGCGCCTGATATTCGACAATGCCTGATATTTACGAGCAGGCATGGTACAAACTAGGCGTAGAGGGCGGATAGAGAGCCGGTTCGGGGAAAAAGCAGGCGTTACGTGGTGCTTTAAGACGATTAGTCTTATAGCGGGAAACTTTCAAAGCAATGACACAGGCACCTAGTCGAAATATTTGGGATGAGAAGATAGCGGACTTGCGCCGCTATGATCTTGATGCGCTGGAGGGGCAACCAATAGATCCGGCAGCATTCGAGAGCTGGCGAGTACCCGGGCTGACTTTCGTACGCATCGATGGCGTCTTGCGTTCCTGGGACATAGAACGGGAAAAACAGCAGCAACAACAACAGCCGCAAGCCAATAACGATCCTAACCAACTGCCCAAGCGGCAATACGTCATGGAAGATGCCCTCACCGGCTTGCACGCACAGAAAGCTAACATTGCGTATCTGGTGATCGGCAACAAGGCCGGCGTCAACTACTACATGGGCATGTCACCGCCCGTCTTTCAAGAAACCAACGGCAACGGCAGCAAGCCGCAGCAAGATCCTAATTTGCCTTACACAACTTTGCGGTCGCTGCTACATAGCGTCTACAACGGCGTAGATATTCATGCGGAGCCTTTCAGCAGTGATGCGATTCGCTCGATGATTTCGCCGCTGGCGACTTACACCGGCATCGTTACCGGCGTGCCTTCTCTGAAGAGTTCTATCGACAGCACCATGGAGTCTGAGCAGATTGAGCGTGTCGCGAACGGATTGCAGGGCAACCAGTTCGGTATCTTACTTCTGGCGGCGCCAATTCCACAGCGCCTGGTCAGCCAGGAAGAGTTTGCCATCGTCGATCAGATTCAACGTGCGCAAGATCAAGAAGACCCTGAGAAAAAGCGGCGCATCAAGTATTACCTAGAATTGCAAGATGCCTATCTGAAACACGTGCAGCTCGGTACCGCAGTCGGAATGTGGCAGGTCGGCGTTTACTACTTCGCACCGGATCAGTCTGTCTTCGTACGCTTGCAGTCTTTGATTCGTGCCATCTATACCGACGAACAAAGCCGTCCGACGCCGCTGCGCACGCACCAGCTGCCGGGGCTAAAACCACACGTCGAACAATTCGGTTTGTTGTCTAACAAGCGTCAGGGCGACACGGTGCAAGATCTGCTGCGCTATACATTTGTGTCACCACTCAACTCCCGAATGGTGTCAGCGTTTTGCCACTTACCGAAGAGCGAAATGCCTGGCTTCCGCATTCGCCGATCTGCTGAATTTTCGCTCGCCGAGATTCCGCCGAAAGATCCAACCAGGGTAATTGCCATCGGCAACATCCTCGATAAGAACATGGACACAGGCAACCTTTACTATGTCGATGTGGATGCGCTGCAAAAACACACCATCGTCTGCGGGGTGACCGGCGGCGGTAAAACCAACACGTGTTTTTATCTCTTGAACCAGCTCTGGCGATACAAAATTCCGTTTATGGTAATCGAGCCGGCGAAATCAGAATACCGGCACATGATGCTCATGTCGGAGACGTTTAAAGGACATGGACAGGCGTTCTCTCTCGGTGACGAAACGGTGTCGCCGTTCCGCCTCAATCCCTTCGAAATCATGAAGGGCGTGAAAGTACAGACTCACCTGGACGCGCTTAAGTCCGTGTTTAACGCCTCCTTTGAAATGTATTCACCGATGCCGCAGGTGTTGGAAAAAGCATTGAATGCCATTTATGGGGTGCGTGGGTGGGACCTTGTGCAAAACAAAAACCGCCGTCTGCCGCCAGGCATCAACGTCGGTGATCCGGACTGTCCGCCCGAGATCTATCCGACCATGAAAGACTTGTTCGAAATCATCGACCCGATTACCGAATCATTCGGATATTCGGAGAGAATCGGACCTGACGTGCAGGCTGCGCTGAAAGCCCGTATTGGATCGCTGCTGATCGGCGGTAAAGGACAAATGCTCAACACCAGGCGGTCTATCCCGCCTGAGATCCTCTTCGGCAGACCGACAGTGGTGGAGCTGAAGATGGTGTCGGAAGACTCTGAGAAATCATTCCTTATGGGTATGATTCTCGTCTTTCTGTATGAATACCGCGAGTCATTGGGACCCCACGATAACTTGCAGCACGTCATGCTGATCGAAGAGGCTCACCGTCTCTTGAAGAACGTGCCCACATCGCAGAGCGCAGAAAGTGCCAACCCCGCCGGTAAGGCGGTGGAATTCTTCACCAACATGCTGGCAGAAATTCGTTCGTACGGACAGGGCTTCATCATCGCTGACCAGATTCCCAACAAGCTGGCACCAGAAGCCCTGAAAAACACCAACTTGAAAGTTATGCACCGCATCGTGGCGACAGACGACCGCGACTCCATGGGTGGTGCCATGAACCTTGATGATATTCAAAAGCGCCACGTGACTGCCCTGGGACAGGGGCGCGCTATCGTCTATGCGGAGAAGATGGAGACGCCTTTCCACCTGGCGATCATGTACGACAAGACGGCTTCCGTGCCACCACCGGAGACACCGCACGAGTCCGATCAGGTGGTGCGGGAAGCGATGGCCGGGCTGGAGATCGTTAAAAACTTCGACCGTCACATGGGCTGTAAATTCTGCCTGCATCGCTGCGATTCCGCCATTCTCGACACGGCTGTCATGGTGGCAGACGATACTTTGTTCAGACAGGTGTATAACCGCTATGTGCTCTCGACACTCAAGGATCTAACCCAGTTGGTGCACTTCCGCGCTCAGATCATTCACGAGATTCAGCGTGTGATCGGCGGTCGAGCTCGTTCCGGTAATCTCACCGGCATCACCTGGTGCGCTCTTACTCAGGCCACTGAACGTTATTTCGAACGCAAGGGCGAAGAAAACTACTGGTTCTACGATCAGGTGCGCGAACAGCATCTGCGCTGGTTAAACCTTTTAAGACCGGCATTTCAACCAAGTGAAGTCAACCGCCGCCTCGATATCTCAGTGTTGCGCGAGTGGCGTGACGACTTCATCGAATTGCATAAGCGCGATCAAGGTCCGCACCCCACCTGCGGTCCGTGTACCTCCAAATGTATTTATCGCTTTGAAGTCTCGGAAATCGTTCGCGATCCGAAGATCAAATTCGACTTCAACTCTTCCATCAACCGCAAAGATTCATCGGCTTCCGATTCGGCAGCATGGTTCTGCAGATTGCTTACCGAACGCATGATCGGTCAGGGCGATCTCGATCTGGCATACTGTCTGGCTGTTCACTTGATCAAAGACCAACAGCTTTCGACCGACGCTCAGCTGGTACTCTTGCACAAAGTCCGTACAGCTCTGGAAAACTTCCAGAACGAGGGACAGGAAGGCGGAGGAGGAGAAGGCGGCGGTGGCGGCTAGGCGCGAACGCTATCGAGGACAGCAGCCGGCTCCCGCTACTCAAAACGCGGACGATGAAGCTCAGTCTTCCACTGCCAACAGCAACGATCCGAATGCACCGCCGCCTGATGACCAGGATGGTGCAGTTGACGCATCTGAAGCAGTGGCGCTGGCAGCGCCGGAAGATGCCGAGTTCGATGAAGATGAAGATGAAGTGTCGGTTCGACCAGAGGACTATCTGGACGAAGAAGACGCAGAAGACGAAGACGACGCAGAAGAAAATGATACCGGCGGTGAGCAAGACGGCGAGCCGCAGCACGGAGCTTCGGATCTTTATGAGGCCGAAATCGTCGATGAGATGCCGCCTGCCGAAGACTCCGCATCGGATGTTCAAGAGCCCGGTGCCTGGGGTGACCATGACGACGATGTCGTTGGACCACTCAGTCTGGCGGACGAGCTGGGCGTTCAGGAGCTGGGAGATATCGTATTTGTCGATCAAGGACGGCTGTTCTCCGCGGCCGGACGAACGGCTCCGATCGTCGAACTTACCGATGACGACGATCTGTTGATTCGTCCCCCGGAAAAACCGCTCTCCGACGACCTGCCGATGGAGTCTATCGAAATTCGCGAAGACGACCGCGGTATCTTGCTTAACGAACTCGGGGAGCGACGCAAAATTCTCGGTGTGAAGTTTCGCGGTTGCGCGCTTTATTACCTGGGAGACAAAGCTCCTGAGGGGACGCAGCGGCACTATGTGGGTTTCTTCGACGGCTCAGGCAACCTCTGCCGGCTCTATTTGCAGGGACGTTGCGTCACCACCGACATCGTCTACAAGTTGAGAGTGCGGACTCACGACGGTGAACTGGGGGTCTTTCCGGAGCTGTCCGACGATCCTGATGCCTTTGCCGCTTCGGCTTCAGTGCCGGACGCGTCGCCAGGGTAACCGTTTCAGCCCGGAAGTGACACTGTATGCGGTGTTAAATATGGTGGCGCTTGCCGGCCGTCGGGACGGTTTCTTCCCCGGCTTCTCTGCCGCCACTCCACACAGCTTCCGGACGGCTGAAATTTAACTGTAAGCCCAGTCCCCTGGGCTTTTGAGCAATTGACAAGCGAATCTTAATAAGTTATCATTTTGGCGGTTTGCTAGCCGCATTCGCCGCCGCAGTTGTCCCCTTACTACTCAGTTTGCCACCCAGCTTGCATCCGCGGCTGATTCCTGGGCAATTCCGGCCCCGGAGTCCACGTCGCAGAAATACCGAGGATTGCCAATGCCGCCTCTCGAACAGAAGCCAGGTTCTCCCAATATCGATTCACTCGATCCAAACAAGGTGGAGAAGCTCGGGCGAGACAAGCCCGTCACCGGCAACGACCTGCAGGCGGGCGAGACGGCAGCAGGGTTATTGCGCGCCGACCTGCCCACCAATCAGGTGCCCGGCTCCAATGGGGAGTTGAAAGACCGGATTGCCGGCTTCCGCGCTGACGTGGCTTCCAGCGAGGGGGTCGGACTGGCCCGGCGGGCCGAATTGCAGATTAACGGCGAGAAGGTGCGCGGCATCGAAACCACCAATGCCGAAGGGGTGACCAATTTCTATGCTCGTGGCGGCAAAGAAGCCTGGACTGTCAACAACGACGGCACTTACACACCCATCAAGCCCTCCACTGGTGAACCGATCTCCGGCGCCCCGGTCGTGCGCGCAGAAAAGACCGTCACCAGCGGCGCGGCGACCAGCGATGGTGCTGCCGTGACGACGCCGGCCAGCAGTGCCGCTGCATTCACAGACAGCATCCACAACCCGGTGCTGAAAGGGCTGGTTACACAACCGCAGTTTCAACAATTTGCCGCACAGCACGATTTGACCGGCGTTCAGTCCACACGCCGGGGCGACACGACGGTCTTCACCACCAAGGACGGCGCTTCTTTCTCGTTCGACAGGGGTGACAAAAAACTTTCGTTCCAGGCAGGAGCCGACCAACCGGCTGCCACCCTCACCTGGAAGCAAGGTGCCGGAGTTCAGTACGAGGCTCCCGCTGCACCAGGTGGCGCCACGACACCGGTGGTCAAGCCGGAGACGCCAGTCGTCAAGCCGGATACGCCGGTGGTCAAAGCCGACCTTGGCGGTCACACCGGTCATTACTCTAAGCCGGGCGAGACGCAGGTCTACCCGAGCGGCAACCAGTTCACCAGGTCCATTCTGGATGCCACCGGTGCCACCAGTACGATCCGAAAACCGGCAACCTCACCTTTGCCGATGGTCACACGCAGGGTGTCACCACTGTGCTCGACCAGCTGAAAGCCAGTGGACAGATTCAGGGCAGCTACAACTTCAACAATCGCGATGATGTTCGCAACCTGGTTCAGGATTTGAGAACCGTCAACCCGACCACATTCCGTCCGGATGGCGGATTGCCCGGCGGCATCAAGCCGGTGGATGTAGGTGTCGTGAAGCCGGTCGACGTGAGCGGCAAGCCGATAGTTCTGGACGGCACAGGTAAACCGATCGACACCGGCAAGTTGGTTGATGCCACCGGTCGTCAGCTTGATCTCGGACGGCTCACTCAACAAGATCTCGCCAAGTTCAACCCTGATTTTGCCAAAATGACGCAGCAGGACTTCCGCAACTTGTCGCAGCAAGACATTGCGAAGATGATGATGCAAGACCGCATGGGCGGCGGTGATCAACTACAGGCTCTGCGCCTGCAGCAACTGCAGATGGACCTGCAAAATCCGCAGTTGCGCGCGCAGATGCTCGATGCGATGAGCAAGATTCAAGCCGGCAAGCTGGAGGGGCTTGGTCCCAACGGGCAGCGCATGGCTGACATCATGAAAGATCTCGGACTGGACAAGTCGGGACTTACACTCAAGCAACTGCTGGAAAATCCCCAGGGCATAGGCAAGCTTGATGCTCTCACGCAGCAGAAGCTGGCCAACTTCATGGACCTGATGCAGGGCCGTACCACCGCTGATGGTGGCGTACCGAGATCGCCGTTCGAGCGTCTTACCGACTTCCTCAAGGTCAACCAGCAAGCTCTGGATAAGGGCGGACTGACCGGCGAGGGAGGCAAGGCTTTCTTCCTCGAATTGAACAAGATACTCAAAGATCTCAACACTCAACTGGGATTGAAGCCGGGCGAAGGTCTGACGGTAGCCGATATCATGGGCCGTCGCATGCAAGATGGCCGACTGGCTGCCGAGCTGGGACTTTTGCCGGGACAGCTCAGCCTCAAGGACGTGCGCGGCGACATGTTTGCCGTCCGGCTCAACGCTGGAGAAACGATGAATGTGCGCATGCTGCAATTGCAGCAAGAGCTGATGGGCAAGAACATGACGCCGGCTCTGCGCGATGTGCTCAACCAGATACTCAACCCCAGCGCCTTGCAGCAAACGACATTGCGCACCTCAGAACTGGGCATGGCCGCACAACTGACCGGCAAGCCTGTAGATATATTGATTCAGGGCGTACGCCAGCTGGACCAGAGCGCAATCAAAGACGCAGCCGCCTCCACGCTCTTGTCGCAGATCACTCGCGAGCTGGGTCTCAAAGACGCAGGAACTGCGGGTATCATGGGCGGCAAAGAGTTTAACGCTGCTCTCAAACTCGATCCGACTGCCATCAAGGTCGATGCCGCTGCCAAGGCACAGGCGGATATGGCTGCCGCGTTGGGACAACTCGGAATGCGCGTCGATCCATCACTGGCGGGCGTCAAGGATATTGGTCTGAATCCGCTCAATCCTTTAGATATGGCCACCGCCAAAGAACAATCGGCTGCCGCCATGAAGGCGCTCGAAGAAGAGCAGGCTAAACAGAAGAAGAAGAAAGAGGAAGAGGAGGAGGAAGCTCGTCTGGACAAAGAACAGCAAGCGAAGGACGCCGCACTGGCAGCTTTGGTCGCCGCCAAGAAACGTCAGGAATTGAAGGAGAAGGAAGAGCAGGAGAAGGCTCAAGAAAAAGACAAGAAGGAGCCGGAGCGCCGCACCAAATACATCGTCAAAGAAGGCGATACGCTGGAGAGCATCGCCAGCAAGATGCTGCGTGACAAGCGTCTAGCTGCTTTGATCTATGAGATCAACAAAGAAGTGATTCCTGTTATCCAGCGCAAAGGCCGCGATGTGGTGGCACTGCGTCCGAAGATGGTGATCTGGCTGCCTACTACTCAGGAGATTCGCGAATTCCGCGGACGTCTGGTGGCGGGCGGTGGCGTCAAACTCGATTTCGGAGAAGCCAGCAAGAAACTGACGGCGGAAGAAGAACTGACCGCCAAGTTCGGCGAGAACTGGGACGGCGAGCAGGGTGGCAAAAACGCGCCCGCAGCCACCGGAGAAGATCTCGAAGATCTGGCTGCCGATGCGGTAGCTGCGGCAAAGAAACGCCGCGAGAATATCGAGAAATTGCTCGGACCGCTGAGCGGCGCCAAGCAGGAAGCCGGCAGTCGCAGCACTTATGTCGTGCGCCTGGGCGACACTCTCAAGTCAGTGTCGATGAAGCATCCGCTCTTGCAGGATGTCGGACTCTGGAAGTTGCTGGCGGAAGTCAACGACATGACCACTCGTACTGATGAGAAGGGCGTTCCGCAGGCGGCGTTGCGCCGCGGCATGCAGATCGCCATTCCGACCGCTGAGGAAGTGACCGCCTATAAGGCAAGAGCTGCCGGCGGCGATCGCAAGACCGGTGTCTATGCCAGCGGTCCGCACGATTTGAAGACCAAAAACTGCGGCGGCTGCGGGCGTGCCACCATAGCTAGTGCCAGTATTTGTCCTGGTTGCTTTAGATCGTTTGACGATGAGGTGAAGCCTGCACCAAATACGGTAGCGCCAACGCGTCCAGCTGCTGCTGCCGGCGCCCCCGCTGGTGGTGGCGCGGCTGCGGAGCCGGTGTCGGCATCCGCAAACGCTTCCGGTCCGGAAACTCAGCCGATGATGCGGGATGATCGCACTCGCGTTGTTCGTCCTGATACCGCCGGTGGTGAGGGACCGACCACGCAGATTGCGGCCACCGTCGACGAAGGTGCAACCGATACCGTTCAAATTTCGGAGCAGGTGCGTGTGTCTCGCCATGGCGAGGTTGAACTGCATGGACTGAAACTGCGATTGGAAATGCGCCTCACAGGCACCTACTGGCTGCCCGTCCTGGGCTACGAGATTTTTGAAGACGTGGCTCTGCGCCACGAGTACAACGCGGACGGCTCCCGCCGTACCGTGCGCATCGACTTGCCCCCGCAAGCCGCTAAAGAATTGGCCGAAAACGACATCACGTCCAACTGGCGAGTCTACTGTGACAAGTTTGCCTCGACAACGGGCGCGCCTCGACCCTGACCGGTGATCTACCGGTACCCTTGAAACCGACACCCCCGGTACTTCCCGCAACGACCGAGACCACACCCCAGGCATCCCTACACTCCCCCCAGACTCTCTGTCGCTGCTCATATGAGCGGCTGCAGATTTAATCATTCTGTTTATTAAGAATGTAAAGAGAAGGGTAGGTAATTACTAGAGTTCTAAGGCCTGAAGCTAATTCGCGTGGAGTTCAAACCATGGCCCCAGTAACAGATGCTCCTGAAGATCCCAAGAAAAAACCGGCAGATCCGGCGGTGGATGCCGCGGACGATCCGAATGCAACTACGACTGAGGTCGACCAGACCTCAACCACATTGCACTCAGACGCCGATGGAGCTGACCCGGCGTTTCAGCAAGCGTTCACGCTGTCGCTGAACGCGCAGCAAGAAGGGGCACTGCCGTACGTCACCGAATTCAACCTCACGGGCACGGCTTTGCCGACCGACCTGGCTAACAAAAACCTTGGCACCTTGAACGCCGCTGATTTGTCGCTCGCGGTTAATCCTTTGCCCGCCAGCTTGAGCGGCGACCCGGATCTTGCCCCAGGCGCCGTTGTCTCTCCAGAATTGAGCCCCGAACAGATTGCTGCAGCCGGTGGTGACGCGACGTTCCTGGCCACGTTGACCGCCAATCAGGCTTCCTATGCTGCCACGCAAACCGAGTTGAACGCCCGCCACGCGAAGGGCGACTACAGTGACCTCGATGTGATGTTCAAAAACAATCCCGAAGTTGCTCAGGCATATCGTACAAAGCCTGAATACGCCGAAGTGATGAAGGAGTACAACCTCTACACGCAGCGCAAGCAAGCCGGCGATTACAGCTTCATCGACTCGATGACGCCCGCACAGGTGGCGGATTGGAGCAAGACCGCCAGTCCCGAAGACGTGGCAGGCTATGCCAACTACACCGCTGCGGTGATGAAGGGTGACTACAGCTATGTAGATCGTCTCAGCGCCGAGAACCGCAGCAAGTGGATGATCGACGCTCCGCAGGCACAGTTCGACGGCTACTGGAACTTTGCCGAACGCAAACAGGCCGGCGACTATAGCTATGTCGACAATCTGACCACCTCTCAATACGTGGATTTCATCGCCAACTCCAGCGAAGCTGAGTTCAAGGCGTACATGAACTACCAGGACAACGTCAAGAACGGCAACTTCGGGTTTGTCGACAAGATGACCCCGCAAGCGCAGACCGACTGGATCATGAACTCCAGCGACAAAGACTTCCAGGGTTATCTCGATTACAAAGACAAGATTGCCAACGGCGACTATGGCTTCGTGGACAAGCTGAACGCCGACAACAAGTCTGACTTTATTCTGCATTCGTCGAATGCCGATTTCGATGGCTACATGAACTACCAGAACCGCATTGCCGCTGGTGACTGGAGCCATATCGACAATCTCAACGATAACAACCTGAATAACTTCATTGCCACCGCATCTGATGCCGAGTGGCAGTCGTACATGAACTATAAGGACAAGATCAACGCGGGCGACTACAGCTTCACCGAGAAACTCAACGACGCCAACTACAGCAATTTCGTGCTCAACTCGTCGGACGAGCAGTTCAACGCCTACCTCAACTATACCGAGCGCAAAGCTGCCGGTGATTACAGCTACGTTGATCGCTTGAACGCGTCCAACAAAGGCGATTTCATCGTCAATTCGTCCGATGAAGACTTCAATAAATACATGGACTACAAAAATCGCCAGGCATCGGGCGATTTCAGTTATGTCGATCGGCTCAGCAACGAAGCTCAATCCGATTGGTTTGCTACCGCTTCGGCGGATGACTTGAACGGCTACTTCAATTATCGCGACAAGGTCGCCGCCAACGACTACAGTTTCTTGAATGGACTGAATTCCAACAACCTGACCGACTGGCAAAAGAATGCCACGCCGGAACAGTTGCAGGCCGCGATTGATTACGCGCAGAAACAGGCTAATCCCGCCGCTCCGGTCGATACCACCGCAGCCGGAACGACTTTGCCGGCCGCCGATGTCTCGGTGCAGCCAATCCAGGCCTACGATGCAAACAAGCAGCCGATTCCTCCGCAGTATGATGCCAACGGCAAACAGATTGCTCCGGTCGATGCAGAAGGCAAGGCGATACCGGCGTTCGACGCCAGCGGCAATCCGATTCAGAGTTTCGAAGCTCCCAAGCCCGCAGTAGTTCAGCCAGTCGACGATAATGGCAAGCCGCTTACCGGTGACGCCGCGCTGCCCAAACAAACCGCGCCTGTCGCAGATGTCCACGCACCAAAGGTGGTGAAAGGTCCGGACGGCAAGTTGATGTTGGTCACAGCCGATTCTCCCGGAGTCCCGGTACCGGCAACCGCCGCCGAAAACAAACTCGGGACGCCGCCGGCTAGCGGCGACTTGAATGTCACTCCGCCGCTAACTCCGGAGCAGATAGAAGCCAAACGCCTGGCTGGAACCAGCACTCCTGGTGCCACCACTCCGCTCACCGAACAGGCGAAACAGGACATTGCCACCAACCTCGAAAAACTGAAAGACGACCCGGTTGCCCGCGCCAAATATCTGGCTCAGGTCAGCAACATGGGACCCGAGTACCGTGCCCAGGTCCAGGGTGACATCGCCAAAGCGCGGGACACAGCCGGCAAGCAAGCATACGGTCAAGCGCTCACCGAACTGATCAGACAGGGACAACCAGTCGGCGAAGGCAATCGCAATCCAGATCCGACCAGAACGCCTGTCGAGGGCGGATCGGCGGCAATTGCGGCAGCCAATGAGCAAAGAGCGAAGTTGGAGCAGGCTCGCACTGACATTTTGAAGGGTCCAGCCGCCACCACTGGCGATGGCACTAACACACCGGTCGTCGCCCCCGACAAAGAAAAACAAGTGATCGACAAGTTCGGGCAGATTCGCGACGTCGCTCCTGTGGCGCCGGTGACAGGCAACGGCGAAGTACCCAAAACACCACCAGGCACCAATGTGCCACCACGCACGGAAGGCGGCACGACTCCCCCCGGTGGCGTTGTGCCACCAGTCGACTTGCAAGCTCGCGCCACTCAGCGCACCGAGCTTCTCGCCGGACAGGGCTTGATAGACAAGACCGGCATCGATGCGGCGAAAGAAGCCGCTCGCCAGGCGACCGCCGGCACCGGCGCCGTTGATACCACGCATCCACCGGCTGGCAACATCCCCCCTGCCGATCGCACTGCGCTGCGCAATACCGAACTTCAGCGTTTTGAGACGACGACGCCGGTCGTACCCGGCGCAGGCGGCCCCGATAAACCAGTTCCGCTGCCTACCCCGGCTGAGGTCGCCACTAAGCTGAGTTCGTTGACGACGCCCCAGGAGAAAGCCAACTATCTCGCCTCGTTCTCGAATACTGAGGCAGGAAAGGCACTGGCTTCTTCCGTCCTCACTGATATGAAGGACCCAGCCGCAGCACGGATTCAAGAACTCTATAAAAAGGAAATGCGGGTCGAAGCCGCCACCTCAGTGATAGGTCCTACCGATACATCGACACCGCGGCTGCCCACCGAGCAGGAGATCAAGGCCAAGATCTCCGGCATGAACGAACAACAGAAGGGCGAATATCTCGCTTCTGTAGCTGCCATGCCCGATGGTGCCAAACTGGTCAAGAGTTATGTCGGCGAACTGGACTCTGCAGGACAGCAAGCGTACGACCGCAGATTGAAAGAGGAAGTGAAGAGTCAACTTCCATCGTACACAACGCCCGAAAGGCAAGCGGCCTATTTGGCTGGTGTGGCATCAGTCTCCACCGATTCCAAGCAAGTAGTGACCGATGTAATCAATAAACTGCCGCCCGAGCAGAAGGCTTCGATCACTACTTCGCTCGCCAGCCCGCCCCCTGGTGGCGGAGAGATTTCTTCCGGTCAGGCGCAGTTGCGCGCCGATATCATTCAGAAAGTCGATGTGCCTCAGCCGACCAAAGACAACGCCATGAGTCAGCTGATTGCCAACGTCAACAACAGCGGTAACGTCAAAGGTGCGACCGACCTGGCTGCCGGACAACCGCCAGCGGTGCAGGCAAAAGCTCAGGACATAATCACCGAGTCCAAAGCCAAGGTCACAGGTGGCACCGACGCACCCAGCGTGGTTGCCCCTATACCTACCGACAAAGAAATCACTCGCCAACTGCAAGAAATTAAGCGCGCCAATCCCGACAACTATCAGGAACAGCAAGCAAAATATCTGGCTAGCATTGCAGCTACTCCGGAAGGCAAGAAAGCCGTCGACGGTTACTTGCAACAAGAGAAAGTTTCACCTGAACTCACCAAGAGTTACCAGCAAGCTCTCAAAGACATGCCGGCGCCGGCACCAGCGAGTGGTCCGGTCAAAGTCGAGGAAAGCCGAGCGGTCGAATTGGATAGAAGAGCTGCAGCCGGTGTCAAAGATGGACCCGCCGTAGAACCGGTTGTCCAGAAAGGTGGACCCGGGGCTACAGCCGATGGCGGCGATAAGGGCGACAAAGGCAAGCCCGTTGTCGAAGGACCTAAAGGTCCTGTCGAAGTTCCTGCGGCCGTGGTTAAAGATGTTCAGACCAAACAGGATTTCGGACAATCTGCTCAGCAGAAACTGGAAATCATGCGGCAAGCCATGCAGGATCAGGCTAATCTGGCTCAGCTCAACAAGACAGCCGATCATGGTCAGCAAAAAGCTTTAGCCGAGATAGCCGCAGCCTCAGGCGTCATCGATAAGAAGATGGGCGGTGACGGCAAGGGCGGACCCGAAGGCGTCAAAGGACCGAACGACGGCGGCAAGCCGATGACCATCGAGCAGATGCGTGATGAGATCAGAAATCACATCGCGACCGCAACCTCTGCGCAAGAGATGCAGAAATGGGAGCAAGCAGGACGACGCCTCGACTTCATCGAAAAAGCTGGTAATGTCATCACCGACGCCAACGGCAACCGAGTCATTGTCGGTCCCAATGGCGGTGCCTTGCATCTCGATGAGCGTGGACAGATTGTCAACGCAGCCGGCAAGCCCATCTTCGGACAGATGAATCGCGACGGCATGATCGATCAGATGGGCACCGTGTTCACCAAGGTCGGTGGCACAGGACTGCCCATGACCCCAGGTTCAGGAAAAGGAGAACTGGGTGTTTCGTTGACCGGCAAAGATGGTGTCATCATCGGTAAAGATGGTGTCGTCATCGGTAAAGACGGTGTCGTCATCGGCAAAGACGGTGTCGCCGTCGGCCGCGACGGCTCAGGTGTGCTGCGGTTAGATCCGACCACCGGACGACCGATTCTCGATCCGATTACCGGCAAACCTATTTTCGACTTCCCTGGTGGCAAGCACGACGGACTGATCATGCGCGGTGAGACCACTGGTATCGCCGGACCACTCCCTCCTGGAGCTCGCCTTGAGATTGGTGGACGTGACGGATTCGTGCGTATCGATCCTGCTACCGGTAAACCGATAGAAGGCATTCGCTTCGACGCCAACGGCAAACCTATTGAAGGATTGCGAATCGATCCAATCACCGGCAAAGCCGAATTGATTGGCGGTAAAGGTGAGATTGGCGGTGTCGGCCGTCAAGCAATCGATCCGACGACCGGACTGCCGATACGCGGCACTATCGGTTTGGATGGTATACCAATCGGCAAATTTGATGCCAAAGGTATGCCTATCACCGACGCCAGCGGCAAAGCTGTCGCCGTCCCCGGCGTCATGGGACCGGGAGGCGTGTTCATACCTGGAGTCGGCGGAAAAGCGATCGCCGCCGATGGTACAGGCGTTGTGCAGAAAGACGCACAGGGCAACGTTATCAATCCAACGACCGGTGCACCGTTAATCAACGTGCCTGGCTTCGGACAGCAACCCACAGGAACTAACTTGCCGGGAGCCGCTGGTTCCAAAGACCCCAACGTGCCGGGCGCCGGTGGAGCTGGTGGCGGTGTCCAACTGCAAGCTGTCAACCTGCCTGGAATCCAAATCACCGGTACCGGCGGTGCCGTTGTCGGCGGACAGTCCGTCGGCGGACAACCCGGCGGCAAAGAACCTGGACAACAGGGTCAGAACCAGCAACAGGCTGGTGCATCCGTTTCGGTCACCGGCGGACAGTCCACTAACGCGGCCGGACAGGTTGTTGGTCCGGGCGGGACTGTTGTAGCAGGCGGCAGTTCCGGCACCGTAGTGGTCGGGATGACAGTCACCACCGGTAAAGATTCGATCAGCGCCGGAGGCGGATTGTCCGTGTCCGGTGTCGGTCTCAACGCCACCGGCGGTATTAATGTCACCGGCGGTGCTAACGTCACCGGCGGCGTGTCGCTGACTGGTGCCACTGCACTGGCGGACAAAAACGGATTGCCTGGCGCTGGCGCCACCGTCCCTGGTGGCAAGGAGCTGGCTCCCGGTGCTACCGCTACGGCTACCAACCAGGTTGCCACCAGCGACCCCAACGCGGCGCAAACCAACTTTGCGCCGCCGGCAGCGCAGGATGCTTCCGCAGACCGCAAAATCGTTCTCGATGGCTCCGGCAAGTCGGCAACTACAGCAGACGGCACCGTGGTGACGGTGGATGCCAATCGGCAGATCACCAGCAGCAACGCGACAGTCTATATCGATAACCACAAAGGTTTCGCCATCACTGATGGTGGCGGAGTTATTTTTGTCGACAAAAATGGCAACCTGAAAGTTCTGCTCGATGAACTGCCGGCAGACAGCCAGCAGGCTACAGGAAACAGCAAAGCCATTTCCTGGCAGGATACTACAGGACAGCAATATACGACTGCTAATAGCCACGTCGTGTCGATTGATAATGGGACCGTCACCAAATACGGAGATGAACCGCACGTAATTGTTTTGTCACCAGACGGCCGCCCGGTCAGCTCCGGTGATACCACCACGATCATTCTTAACGGCACGCGCCCGACCGGAGTCGGTGACGATGTAATTGTGGTCATCGACAAGAATCCCAATCTCGGCTCTGGAAACATTGTGTACGTCAGCCCTGATGGCAAGCCGTTGGAGTCGTCCTCCGGCACCCTGGTATGGGTCGATCAGACCGGGCAGACCCAGGGGTCCAACGTTCATATCTTCTTCACCGACACGAACGGTCATCCGATCGCGCAGGATTCGTCGTCGGCTCCTACCGGTAACACCGTGGTCCTCGGCGGTCAGCTGGTCACGCACAATCCGCAGGATGTCGACAACATCCCGCCCGATGTGCTCAGCCAGATGCTCAAGGATGTCGGTATTACGACATCCTCCGGGACGGCGATTCCGACCAACAATACGTCCACCGATACCGGTACTCAGATCGGCACCGGTACGCAGACCGGCACGGAAATCAAAACCGGTGACAATACACAGACCGGTACGCAGACCGGCACCACAACGCCACCGAGCACGGAAATCAAAACCGGTGACAACACACAGACTGGTACGCAGACCGGCACCACAACGCCACCGAGCACGGAAATCAAAACCGGTGACAACACACAGACTGAAACGACTACCGGCACCAACACGACCACTACAAATCCGGACGGTGGACATCCGACGGTTCCGACTAGCGGCGAGATCGTTGTGACGGTTGAACCGACATCGACATCGACATCGACACCGACACCGACACCCAAGTCGGATGTGGAAGCGGCGCCCAAACTGGAAGTAAAACCGGAACCCAAGCCGGAACCGAAACCGGACGTCCAAGTGGAGCCCAAGCCGGAACCGCTACCCGTGCCGAAAGGCAGCGAAGTCACGCCAACTGGCTCACATGAACCCGACATTGTTGTCCATGTTCAAGTGGGCGACTCGTCGCACTCGACGTCGCAGCCAGTTTCGCATTCGGACGGCGGCTACAGCAGTCAGGCACCGGTTGTGCACGAGACTTCATCCGGTGGGGTTGTCTATTCGAACCCGGAGCCTGTCAGCCACCAGACCCAACCCGGATACTCTGTGGTAGATGCGGTGGTTGATATTGCCATAGGCAGCCAATCTGGACAGCCAGTGCAAGCTCATTCCGAGCCCGTTGCCAATCAGGACGTCGTGACGGCACAACCGAAAGCCCACACTGATGTGGAGTACAGTGCGGGACTAGGAGATGCCTCCGCAACCGCGTCGGTGGCATCCACCCCGGCTTACTTCGATCCGATGCCGGCGAACAGTGCCGCTTCCTTCCCGCTCGATGATATTTCTCATTCATCAGAGATCTTCCCGCATCAAGTCGCCGAAGTCACGCACAAGATCGAATCAGAAACGGTAGAGCATTCGTTCATCGAGGCTCCGACACCCAGAGCGATCGAGGACTTCGCTGTCTCGAGACCGAACGATGTGGTCGTGAAGGAAACTACGGACAACTCACCGGTGATCTCACAACAGACACCGTCGAGCGATCTGACGCCGCCCTTTGCACCGATGCTGGAGCCAACAGTTCCGCCCGCCGTGACTCTGCCTCAGGCTGAGCAAGCCGGATATAGCGTCGCAGATCAATTGGTTGCCAACACCAATCCTCCGGTCGTTGATCCGCAGCCTGTCATGTCTGACATAGACACACCGGTGCAATTGCCGGTGCAACAGGTTCAATCTGAGCCGGTCAATCCGTTTATTGATGGAATGAACCAGGTGATCGCACCGGCTCTCGATGTGGCGCCGATTGCCAGTCACCGCGACCATGATCGCGATGATGAGGATGAGGCACAACCCGCCATATCGTTGCCGGCTTTGCCTGTGGACGTTACAACCATCGGCAGTGCTCCGCTTGTTGAACTTGCCGATCCGACAGTGCCTGGTGGTCTCAACACCGAGGCCATCATTCATGATATGGAAGACCGTGCTGAAGTTGGTCGTCTCATGGGCACCAGTTACGACTGGAAGGTCGAAGAGATCAACAAGTATGACGAAATCGAGAAAGAGCGCCGCGAACGCTATGAACTGGAACTCGCCGAAAATCGTCGTCGAGACCAGGAATTGCGCGAAGATCGAGAACAGCGCGAACTGGAAGAACGCGCGAAGCGTTTCTCAGATGCCATGCTGGCAGCGATGGCCACCAAAAAGACGAGGAATCCAGTCGAAGGATTGGAAGAAAACTTCGTGCCGGAAGTGCGCCAGAAGTATGTAGTGCTGCAGGGCGACACACTCGAATCGATCGCCATTAAGAAACTACGCGACAAGCGATTGGCTCCGCTTCTTTACGAAATCAACAAACACTTGATTCCGTCGAGAATGCAAGGAGACATTCGTTATCTCCAGCTCTCGCCACGGTCTGTAATTCAACTGCCCACGCAAGCTGAGATCCGTCGCTTCCACGCGCGTCTCTTCGGCCGTCAGAGCATCAAGTTCCAGTACGAGGAAGCATCGGAAGGCAACTGCAACTCATCGCGTGCCACCAATCCGGGCTTGATCAGACTCGGTTTGTTGCCAGCCGCGGCTGTCGCCGGACAACCCAAGTCGGAAGCAGAAGTTGAAAAGGCTGCCACGCGCCGCGCCAATGTTGAGAGCCTGCTCGGGTCCGTTGCTAAGACTCAAGCGCCACCTGCCGACGGACGCATTCGCTACATCTGCAGGTTGGGTGATACGCTGCGCTCAGTGGCGATGCGGCACCCCGCCCTCAAGGATGTCACCTTGTGGAAACTGTTGGCTGAGGTCAATGAGCTGACCACTGATGTGGACGGCAAGGGCACTCCGATTGCTCAGTTCAAACGAGGAACGACAATCAGTCTGCCGACTCTGGAAGAGATTGAATCCTTCAAACTTAAACTGAAGCCGTCGAAGACGGGAAACAAAGCCGCCGATCAAATCACTGCGCCGCAGGCACCCTATTCAGTGCCGGCAGCTAGCGATCCTTCGATGGCCACAACGATTCAGGATGTTCAGATCAAGATTGGAGACGAGTCTCAGGACGTCACCCAAGACCCTGTCATCGTCGCGGGCAGTGGTACTGTAGTCGTCACAGATGATCAGACTGGCGATCCGGAAACGCGCGTGACCAGCAGCAACGTTCTGCCGTTTGTGCGTCCCGGCGATATGATTCGATACACGCCGCCGGGCATTGCCACTCGCGATCCTGACGATGCCACCAATAGTTTGCTGCAAGCAGCAGGTATGGTGCCGCGCGAAGGACAGCAATTGCAAAAGGCAGTCGGCGATGATCGCGGTCAACGCAACATCATCCAACACCTGAGCGAGACCTGCCGGATTGTCAATTATGGCAATACTGGCGAAGGCGATGGTGCCGGCTTCAGAACCAGATTGGAAGTACGTCAGGAAGACTTCTGGAGACCGGTCATTCAGTACGAAGTGAATGCAGACGTTACGCTGCGTCACGAGTTTTCGGTGAGTGGCAAGAAATCCACAAGCCGCATCGACCTTCCTCCGCACGCCGCTAAGGAACTGGCAGAGAACGATATCTCAGCTCACTGGGAGAAGTATTCCTGCAACTTCCAGCAAGGAAGAAAAATAGCCGAGTAAACAATCAGTTCTGAGTAGATTAACTCTGTGCATATTCGTGTGCGCAGAGCCGGAAATGTATTGTGGATAGCAGACAATTTCGGCTTTCTGAGTACAATCGATACTGACACCCGCTCCATACTTACTAATTGATTCTGTTCGCGCGTGCTCGCCGCGTGAGTGAATCACATTGCCGCATTCGGCCTAAGCAGGTAATCCTGATGGTCGCAAAACAAGAACGCCATCACTCTGAAGAAGCAGAGCAACCAGTCGAGCACTCAACTAGATCAACGGGAACGGCACATGACAGTGTCGATCTTCGCAGTCCTGATGACAGCGATACGATCAAAAAGCGGATGCAGTTGCCGGCTAACGAGGAGTCGCACACCCTCACTCAAGGATTTGAAGTCGACTTGCAACCCGGACAATCACCCGCGCCCGCGAGTGATACGCAGACCTTGCAGCCGAAGACACAACCGCGACTGGTTTCTCCATTACTAACTGGTCTTTTGCGCGCTTCCAACGATAATAGTGTCTCGGTTGTGCTGTCACCGGTTCCAGCAAGGCGCCTGGATACCGGAGCAGCTGGACCTAAAGGCGAGGGAGCTGTTTTGTCTGCTGCCGAGCGCTTGAGTCTTGGTGTCGTCAATGCTGACCCGGCTCACCCAGTTGATGCACCAGGAAAGCCTGTGGAAGGCACCGTCAAACTGGTGGATGCAGGTGCCGCGCCCGGCTCAATCGGCAGTCGGGTTGCTCCCGCCGACAAATCACTGGATACGCCAAGCAATTCCGTAGTAGTAAATTGGGTGAGGACAAATGACACGGCATACAACGTCGCTGACACATCCGGCCGAGCGGTTATCCGCAGCAAAGAACTATTGAGCGACAACTCGGTTGGTTCGGATAAGCCGGGTGTGGTCGTAAATGCCACCGCCACTGGTGATAAGGGGTGGAAACCGGATTTGGGTGTCAACACCGACGACAAAGGCTGGAAGCCGGATCCACTTGTTGTTGCAAGAGATACTGGCACCGGGTGGAAAGTTGAAACCGGTTCAAGTTGGAAAGTTGTTGATTCTGGTCAGACCAGAGACGCTGGTTGGCTGGGCGTCGCTGACGCCAAACCTGGCGCTTACAACAAGGTTGTCGACAACCTGGGTTCATGGGCCCTCAACGAAGTGCTGCAGAGGGTCGACAGATATTTCAAGGTGGATACTGGAAATGTGGGCAGCAAGCCGATCGAGATCGGCATCGGTAGCAATATCGCACTGGTCACCAGTGAGAAACGAGGCTGGGTCGAAAAACCCGGCGCGGACAAACCCGGCGCGGACAAACCCGGCGCAGACAAAGTCTTTGCGCCCCTGCCCGGAGGTGGCACCAAGGAGAAACGCGATGACTTCCAGAAACCTGACTCTCTCGACGTCCGCAAGCCGCAGTTCGTTAAAGTAGACAAACCTGATCGCGAAGAGTCGACTGTGCCCATCAAACTGCAGCCATGCAGAGCCGAACTGCTCAAGCTGGATTTAGAAAGGAAGGATGTCGAGCCGAAAGCCAGACTGAGTGCCATGCCCACGGCGAAGGGCGAGTCCCCGTCCAGACTTGACTCGACTGCCAAACTTGTTTTGTCGGCGAAGCTTGATCTGCCGGCGAAGCTTGATCTGTCGGCGAAGCTTGATCTACCGGTGAAGCTTGACCTGCCGGCGAAGCTCGATCTACCGGCGAAGCTTGACCTGCGTGTTACCGGTGGCAAGGCGCCGCCGCTGGTTTCTTCAATAAGAGAACCGGCTCAAGATCGGACGGAGCGAATTAAGGAGTTCCATCAACGGCTTGATCTGGTTTTCATTGGTAAAGCACCAATCGAAGCTGATCGCAAGGGACTGCAAGACAGGGTAGAGCGACCGGTCTTATCCCTGCCTCCTGACTTGAGAATTCATACGCGCCTCGAGTTGTTGGAACAGACCCGTCGCACATTAGGCGAATCCAGATTTGAAACTGGAACGCGACGGAACGAGCCGCAGGAGTTTCGTGTCATCGATCGCGCGCTCAAAGGCGGCGGCGAGATTCCGCAAATCAAACGCGAAGACCTAATCTCTGGGCGTCGCGAGGGCAAAGTCGAGCAGCCTGGTGAGCGCCCGGGCGCAAAGATTGAAATACAGATCGGCAAGAAAGAAATCGACGGTGCCAGGAAAGAAATCGAGATCGGCAAGAAGGGCGTCGAACCAAAACGCGAAATCGGCAAAGTTGAGAGCGCAGAAACTGGAACTAAGGTTCAGTTCATCACTCCCAAAGGTCCTGGTGCCATTACCGAAGAAGAGACCGCGAAGAAGAAAGGCAAAAAGCTGCTTGGTGAAGATGAGGAAGATGCCAATTTGCAACTCCCACCGGAAGACTCCAAGAAGAAACCGGACGACGAGACGCCTCAAGTGGTGCTGACGCCAGCGCCGTTGATCCAAGTCGACAGCAAGGAAGAGAAGGAGCAAAATCAAGCAAAAGCACTGGAAGACGAACTCGATGCTGAGGAACGACGTCAGCGTAATCTAGCCATCCTGGCTGCTTCCAACCCCAACTCTAATGATCCCAACCAATCGCAGCAATCGCAGACAAACACGCTAACCAGCGGTAACGGTAGTGGTTATTCGCAAATAGATCCATCGACTGTGTTGCCCACTGTCGAGCTTACCGATCAGTCCTCGGTCGTGCTCCCGGTGCAAGCCGAGCCTTCGGTAGAGGCAAGTGTTCATGCGGTTGTAGACCAGAGTGTCCTGACGCAGCAAGCCGGTCTGCAAAGTGAAATTGAGCAGCGCTACGACATCGAGATGGATGCGTATGCAGCACACGCTGCCACCATTCAAGCTATGCGCGAGCGCGAGTTGCTCGGCTATGAAATGCGCGAGGAGGAGCAACGGCAAGAGCGCGAGCGATTGACTGAAGAGAGAAACGCCAGGCGGCAGCGCGAGTTGGAAGAAAATGACCGGCGCATGGCCGCGCTTCTGGCGCAAAAACGCAAGGCGGCGCAAGTCGCATCCGACAAGATGGCCAACTCGCGAGTTACGTATGTGATTCAGCCAGGCGATACCCTCGAATCAATTGCACGCAGAATGTTGGCCGACAAGCGGTTGGCCGGATTGGTCTTTGATTTGAATCGAACGGCAATACCGTGGCGCATCGAGAGCGGACGCCGCCATCTGGCTCTTAAACCAGGTTTGACGATTCAGCTGCCTAATCATGTCGACATTACACGGTACAAGGCAAGTAAGCGCACCACCATGTTGCCTTTCGGGTACGACGCATTACCGGGAACGACTTCGTCTGCTACGACAACCGCCTTGCCCAGTGAGCAAGCTGCACGGCAGAAGACGCGTCGCGACAACGTCGAGAAAATACTCGGTCCGCTCTCTTCATCAAGCGATGAACCCGCATACTGCATTGCAAGATTGGGAGAAACGCTCAACAGTCTGGCTCGCCGTCATCCGCTATTAAAAGACGAATCCCTCTGGCCCCTGCTAGCCGAGTTGAATTCTCTCTCTCTCAAGAAACCGACGCGGTTGGCAGGGCAAAGGCAAAGTTGACTCGCGGAGCGAAATTAAGATTGCCTTCGAGCGAGCAAATTCTCCAATTTCGGCTCACGCAGTGCGCGCCGGACAAAACCACTAAACCTGATGTTGAAACCACCATCGCCGAGAGCAGACGAGATTTAGTCGACGAGTATGTTTTCCTCGATCAAAGTATTCGTCTACTAATCGCTCGGGATCGAAGGTCGATGAACGAGGTGCATTACTCTCTTCAAATTTTTGTCGCTGATTGGCAATGCGTTCGCAGTTATGAGGAATCGCACTCAGGCCACTGGATGCGCCATCAGTATGATCGCTTTGGCGCAGTGAAATCTTTTGCGCTCGATCTGCCGGTACCGGTCATAAAAGAACTCGCGCACAATGACTTGTACGGCGCCTGGGAGGGATACGTGAGCGAGTATCTCGCCATATCGTCGACGAAAACAGCTTAGCTGCTCAACCTTCGCCCGCCGCGGAGTCGGCGCTCGAACTTTGCGGCAGTGCCGCCAGTTCTTTCTCCAGATTGCCGATGGCTGTCTCAAAACGAGGCAGGCAGTCTTTGTGCGCCGGGTTGGTGGCGAATTTCTGGTCGTGCTGGTCGCGTTCCAGCGTAATGCGGCGGATGATGTCCAAAAGGTAGTAACGGTCCATAGCGAGCCGTTTCCTCCAAAGTTTTGAATTAATGTTCTGACTGTCGAATTGTAGCAAGGGACGGATATACCAAGACACGCGCTTGATTTGTCCATTGGGCGAACAACCCACCACCGAATAACCCATCCAGTCACCCATCGGTACCCCCTTACTAGCGAGCTAGCAGGGCTCTTTGTAAGGTCCGTTCCGGACACTCTTAAGGGACAACCCACATGTCCTTGGAAGATCTATCTGGTACAGACAAGACAAATATTCAGCCACCGGCGTCACAAGATGACCCGGATAAGAAACACTGGCTGGAATTTCCGGGCGTCTCGGTTGCCCCAACTGAAACGCAGCCGGCTCCGGCTGTCGATGCGTTCGCAGCCTTTCGCCTCGGCAGCAGCCCGACCCTCAGTCGTACCACCAATGACACCACAATTCCGACGCTTCCTGCGTCCCAACCAGCTGCCGGTCCTCTTCTGGGACCAGGCGGCGCTTTCAATTTCGGCAATCTCTCGGTAGACAAGTCGAAAGACTTCTCCGGCAATACCGGCACAAATAGAGTGATTGAAGTTCAGGGTCAGGATGGTAATTCGGCAAGATTTTTGGTGACCCAAGCTCAGAAGAGTGGGCCGGTTCTGGACTCCGATTCAGTCGGTTACACTCCACTGGATGCGTATGGTCGGCAATTGCGTGGCACCACGTTCATGACGGGTCTGACTGAGATGCGTCCGGAAGTCCGCAAGGCAATCGAAGCACAATCATTTGTCGCGCCCCAGAGAACATTGGGCGCCGATATCGCATCAAAGACCGGACTTAACTCCGCCAACTACACGCAGTTCCCGGACCAGCCACCACAGCCGCAGCAAAGAATTGCTGATCTGATCGCGCCGGCTGGTCAACCGACGGTTGCGGAAAAAACCTGGATGAGTGCGACCAGCAGTGCGGATTTGGTTGGACCAACAGAAACAAGACCTGTTACCGAACCGATTGTGAAAGCCGTGACCACCGGCAACGCAGATCCGGTGCTACCTAGCAGCCTGTCCTCGGCGGATCAACCGGTCGCGTTGCGCAGCGCACCGTCAACTGTTCCGATTGCCACCACCGCCGGTGTCGCTGCCGCCAATCTGGCCGACAAGGCTCTGGGTAGCGATGCTGCCCCAGCGGTGGTTGATACCTCTAACGGAATCCGCAGGACGGCTGGCGTCGTTTCTGACGACACCACCGCAGTTGGCGCCAATCGGATAACTGGTGATACCGTTGGTGCCGGTCAAAGACCTGCTTCCCTTTCTGTCTCCAAGCCACTTACTGCCCTCAGTGGTGGTGCGAATGCTCCTCTTCTAAATGACGCAGCGAGTGCGGCACGGACCTTGTTTGCGGCAACAACAACTGTCCTCTCGCCCGGTAGTCTGGGACTTCTCCCGACGTCACGCGATGTAGCGCCGTCTGTCACTGGACAGGGATCTGCTGCCCAAGTTTTGGGAAGCGCAACGAGACCATTCCAGGAGCAAAAAGCCGTATCTACCGGCAACAGCGTCACTACCGCTATATCAGAAGCAATCGGGCAGCCACCTGGCAGCATAGACCGTCTGAGTCCGTACAGAAAAGTTGAAGTAGCTGCGACAGTCCAAGAGAGAGGTATGGTCTATGAAGCTCGCAGACTCGCTTCTAACAGCGGTCAAAGCGTTATTGTTTTACCCCCGAAAGAAACAACTACCGTGGCGACTGACGTCAAGGTATCGGGCCGACCCATCGTCACTAAGGAAGGGCAGCCAGTCCCTGCTTACACCAATGCTTTGTACGATCAAGCTCGGGGTTATAGTCAGCCTGCGGCTGGCGCACGCAACTTGGGAGATTCAGCGGCGCGTACTCCTGAAGCTCGGGCGGCATTTAGCACTGGAGTCCAAAAGCCCGAAATCAATCCAACACCAATTCCTGCCATTACAAGAACTGCTTCCAACAATCCTGACGTCGGCAAAGGTAATGATACCACTGCTGGTGGAAGACCGATTCCAACTCTCCGTGATTTCCAAAACGCCCTTCGCCAACCAACGCTTGCGTCTACAACTTCGAAAGACATCCCCCTTTCCTCAAAAGTTGATCCGAAGATACCAGTGCTGCCCAACGAGATCAAAGACCATGTCGCAAAACCTGTAGTCGTCATTCCTGGGCAGGGTAAGCTCATCAGCGAAGCCATCGCAGGCGCGGCGTCGACTCGCGCGGCGGCAGGAGATTTGTCGAGGGGCATCATTCGTAAGCCAGATGATGCAAAACCTGGCACACCAGAAAAACTTCCTGCGAATCAAAAGCCTGTAGTGAGGACGGAAGCCGGACCGACAGCCATGGCAGCCAAAACCGCTCTGGACAAAGGCTCCAGCGCTCTTACTGTCCCCGGCAAGCCTACCGAGCGCACCGCTCTATCAGTCAACCCGGCTTCTACGACGCGCGCAGTTGAAGCCAGCCGCACTGCCATAGTCGCAAACAAAGGAGATCAGCTTCCGACCAGAGCTCGCCTGGATAGCGGCAAGGAAGCTAAACCTGGTAGCGACAGTCAACACATGCTCGCCAGCAAGCCTGCTGTTAAGCCTAATGAAATTTCCACCGCCAGCACACGCTTGATTGGCACAACAACTACAAAACTGGCGCCTGAAAAAGTGACCGGTAACGGCACGCTGGGCGTGTTCCCGACCAGAACCACTCGCGCCGCAGACATCGCTGCCGCTAAGGTTCAGCCAGGCAAAGGCGATGCCCCCAAAATCGAAGTGGTCAAAGCTGGTGACGCCAAATCTGGTGGCATTAGAGTTGCGGGCGCAAGCGACAAGCCAGTCGTTGCCATCAGCAGAACTCTAGGTGGCGAGAAGATTGCCGGCGAAGGCAAGAATGGTACCAAAGTGGTCGGACCGGAAGCGAAAATCGCCGGCGGCAAAGCTGTGCCGGTGGTTGGCGCAACCGACAAGGGCATCGCTGCAACCAAGGGTGGAGTCGTTGCCGAGAAGGGCACAGCCGCAACCAAGGGTGGAGTCGTCGCCGATAAGGGCATCGCCGCAACCAAGGGTGGAGCCGCTGCCGACAAGGGCATCACTGAAAAAGGCGCTGACCGTTCGATCGGTGCACGCCTGGTCGGTTCCAAGTCAGGCAACGGCGTGTCTACCCTCGTCGAAGGCAAGACCATCACTGGCACCAGACCAGCAGATTCCAGACTGGCTGAGAAGACCGAAATCAAAATCGATGCCAAAGCGATTGCCAATGCGACCAGAACCATCGGCGGCAGGGGGGGTGCTGCAGATGCTGCCAAGTTTGTCGTTGTGGGCGACAAGAAGGCAGAGGGCAAATCGGTCTCGGCGATCAAAATTGGCAGCGGCAAGTTGAGCGTCAGCGATGCCGATGTTAAAGCCATCATCGGCACTCGCTTCGGCACCAGCAAACTGGTTACCACCGACAAGATTGACATCAAGGCTATTTCGGGTGCCAAGATTGGTACCACCGGCAAACTGACTCTCAACGATGCCGATATCAAAGCTCTGGTCGGTAGCCGCTTCGGTGTCAAAATCGCCGGCTCGGCTAAGGGCGATGCCCAAGGCATGGTGATGGCAACCGGAGCCGACGCCAAAGTTTCGTCGGCGCGAGTCGGTGGAAAATCGAGCGGCAAGGTCGTAATCAGCGATGCAGCCGTCAAAGCCATCACCTCCCCGAAATCGATCTCCTCCGTCAAGCAACTGTCCGGCGAAAAGGCTGATGCCAAAGCAATCCCGACGACAGGCAAAGCCAACAAAGCAATCGCCACTGGCGACACGAGCGGTAAGCCTGTCAGCAAAGCCGAACTGATCGCCGGTCCTGGTGGTGTCAAAGGCGCCAAGACCTCGGTCGGCAACAACGTCATCGCCGAGAAATCCAACCTCGTCAAAACTCAGCCGAACTGCTTGGTTAAAGCCGGTACTGAGAGAGTCGACACAACCGCGCCGAAAGCCGCCCGTCCTCTGGACGCCGTGGCAAAAATCTTCGGTATGGCCATCGGCACCGACAAGGCCGACAAAAACTCGCTGCGCGATCGTGATAGCAAGACAGAAGGCAAAGATAAAGCTGTTCGCACAGACGAGCATGTGGCTCGCCGCATAGTAGGTAACGGCATCCAGTCTACAGAACCGAAGAGCGGTCAGCGCACCGACGGCAATCGCGACGATTTCGACACCATCAAGAAAGATGCGAAGAACACTGATCGCGTCACCGGATCGACGACTCGCAACAATCAGCAAGTCTCTGACAAGCTGCAAAGTTGGATGATGCAGATTGCCGAAGCCGGGCTGAATTTCGGCGACCGTCGTACCGCCAAAGTTTCTCAATCGCAAAAATCTCAAAACCTGGTCAAGGCTGCGGGTCGCCGCCGCCGCCGTTATACGGTGCGTTATGGCGACAATATCCGGTCCATCGCGCGCGTTCAGCTCGGCGACGAGCGGTTTGCGCAACTCATCATTACTATCAACCGCGGCTCAGCAGGGTTCTACATGCTTCCGGACAACAAGACGCCGCACCTGCTGGTTGACCAGGTAATCTGGTTGCCTTCAGATGCCGAATTGGACATCCATAGAAAGCATTTCTTCGCTCGTGGCACCGCCGCTGGTGAGCAACAAAGTGCTCCCGCCATCAGCGTCGCCCCCGAAGCGATTACTGTCCCACAAGTGGAAATGGAAAAGGTGACTCTCCCCGAGGTGGAGATAATGCAAGGCGACAATACCGAAGCCTATGCGCCGCCGACCACTATTTCCTACGAACAGAACCAGCAGGAAGTGGCATCCTTCTTGCAACGGCTCCGCAGTGCGGGTCACCGCCAGGCGGTCTCGTTACAAGATCTGGAAGGTCAATTCGACACAACAGAGCCGCCCCAGCAGGGAGACAGACGCGTTTACCGTGTTCGTCTCGGCGATACTCTGCGTTCGATCGCATTGCGTAATTCGCTCATGCAAGACCAGACCATGTGGCCGTTGCTTGCGCGCGTCAACGGATTATCCGAACAGCGTGACGCGACCACCGGCCATCCGACCGTCAGCCTGAGCAGGGGTGAAACGGTCACCTTGCCGACCGAAGAAGAGATCAAGCAATACCGCTTGATGAACAGACTGGCGTCGGCTGCCAACAATGCCACTCTCTGCACAGCGGAAACCAATCTGCTGCCAACAGAATCTCAATCAAACGAGCCCAAGCCCTTCATCGAGACGCTCTCGCAGTCCTGCCGTATCAACTCCATCGAGTCTGAATCCCATGACGCTTACATGAACAGACTGGAGATGTACATCAACGGACAATGGATGACTGTAGCAACCTACGATTATCGTCACGGTCATGCCTACAGATATATCCACCGCAAGAACGGCAGCGTTGCTGCTTTCCCGATGGATCTGCCGCTTGAAGTCGTTCGTCAGATGTCGCACGAAGATTTCGCACGCAACTGGACCACCTATTGCATCGACTTCGCGACCGTCTCGCCGGACGCCGTGAGCAGAAGCTCGTAGACTGCTTCGTAGGTAATCTGGTCCATACAGCGCCCGTCTTCTAGTTTGAATCTACACTGCTTGAGTTGTTTGCACTCGCATTCATGTGAGACGCTGATGACTCGGTTGGTTGGCCCGTAGGGACCACTTCGCTCAGCGAAAGTCGGTCCATACAGTCCGATTACTGTCGTTCCGACTGCAACCGCCAGGTGAGCCGGACCGGTATCGCCTGAGATCAGCGTGTCGCAAGCCGAGATGGCGGCGGCGCTCTCCGGCAGGCTCAACCGTCCGGAAGCATTGCTGCAACCGCTGCCCAGTTGTGATGCAATTTCATCGCACAGATCTTTCTCGGCTTCGCCGCCAATCAAAATAACCGGTCGCTCTAATTCGGAAATGATCTTTTGACCTAAAGCGATCCACTTTGCTTTCGACCAGGCGCGGTGCGGACGCAAGTTGCCGACACCGGGAACCAGAGCGATGGTCCCCTCTGCCACCGGCAACGGTGGTGGCGGCAAGTGATCTGCGGGCAGGGTAGGAAACGCCGGCTGCGGCGTCGGCACGCCCCAATCGGACAGAGTCTGCAGGAAGTTTTCCACGGCGTGCATCATCGGCGGTGCGGCTTTCGCTTCTTTCTTATAGTGCACCGTATCTGGTGCATTGGCAAACGTGACTATGCGACTCTTGAGAGACCCAGATAGATCCACGACGCGGTCTGGTTTAAAGGAAGAAACTGTTTTGTGCCGCTCCAGCAGACCGCCGGAAACCGGCGCCAGCTCATCTATATAAGGACAACAAGCGAGCAATGGAAAAAGTGATTCATGCGTCACGTGTGTGATTCGGCAATCAGCGAAGTGTTGCTTCAGAGCCCGTGCAACTGGTGTTGCCAGTAAAACGTCACCGATTGCCGCTGGATGGTATATAACCACTTGCAATCTAATCGATACCTCACACAACCTGGCGTGCCGTACGCCACGCGCCATGCGCAGACTATACGGCGGCCGCCCGCCAATTGCCAGATTTCTCAATAGGTTGCATAATGAACCATGTTGCAGAGACGCGCGCCTGATGCGCATTTCCGTTGATATAAACAAATCGGTACAAGGTGACGGATAGCATATATGTCGGATGACCAATACTTCGTGCTCGGTTGGCCGCAGCCATCAGGAAAAGTGGCAATACTGTGCCGTTCGCGCGGCAACAACCCTGGACCGGCGTATTGCTGGTCGAAGCGGGAAGCCATTCAACTGCGGACAAGATTAGCTAACGATAAGCGTGGCGATAATAATCCCAGTGCTCGCCGTATCATCCGTCAGCTCTTAGTATTCAGATATCTGGTCCGGCAGGAACTGCCCTGGAGACAGGGCGATTTGTGGACCTACACCGACCCCAACTTCTTGGAAGCAGTTGAAGCCCGCGAAGTTGTCTAAGTTTTAAGCAGATTCGCTCCTCATAACCACTCCTTAGTGCTGCTGCACCTATACTGCGCACATAGGTGAACTTCGCCTATCGACGTAGTAGTTCCACTACAGGAATGGACTGCAATTTGGCTTTCACAATCGACACTTTCGTTGCCGTCGTCGCCATCATTCTCGCCCTGGGTTTTGACTTCGTTAACGGTTTTCATGACACGGCGAACGCTGTAGCCACCGTCATCTATACCAAAGCGCTCAAGCCCAACGTAGCCATCATGATGAGCGGATTTCTCAATCTTTTGGGCGCCGTCCTGGTGGGCACCGCGGTTGCCCAGTCGATTACCAAAATAATTCCGCAGGACAAGGTGACACTGACGATCGTCGTCAGCGTTTTGCTGGCGGCGGTTATCTGGAATCTTCTCACCTGGTGGTATGGCTTGCCGGTTAGCTCGTCGCACTGCCTGATTGGTGCTTTGTGCGGTGCCGGCGTGGCTGCTAACGACTTCCATGGAGTCGATTGGCATGAATTGAGCAAAGTTGGATTAGCCCTCTTAATTTCTCCGGTAACTGGTTTCCTTGGCGGTGCGCTGCTGACCTGGCTGGCACTGCTTTACTCCAAGGAAAAGGAAAACCCAGGTAGCAGCCACCAGCTGCACCCCAAATTTATGCGCTGGCTGCACGTTCTGAGCAGTGGATCCGTGAGTTTCAGCCATGGAAGCAACGATGGTCAAAAGACCATGGGCATCATCACGCTGATTCTGGCGACGCACTTCGCGGCGTATGGATATACGCACGATAAGGTGCCGCTCTGGGTGATGCTGTCGGCGGCGGCTGCGATTGCAGCAGGCACCGTGATCGGCGGCTGGCGAGTGATTCGCACTGTTGGCACCAAAATCAGTCGTGAGCGACTCAGTCACTCGCAGGGCTTTGGTGCCTCGATGGCGACTGCGCTCATTATTCTGGTGGCTTCGCAGGTCGGCGCTCCCATCAGCACCACGCACACGCTCAGTTCTGCCGTGGCGGGCGGCACTTTGCCCATGTACGGCAGGGAAAAACTGAACACCAAAACCCTCAACTTGATTCTTCTGGCGTGGGTGATGACTTTGCCGGTTGCGGCAACTATTGCTGCAGTCTGCTATTTTGTACTGCGACTGATCTGGCATGGCTAATGGCTGAGGAGGCTTAGAAAAGATGCGTTTCATGGTCGCTTTCAGTAGCCCCAAACGCAGCGCCAGGACTGTTGAAGCTGCGGCTCGCCAGGCAAAGGCGCTGGGCGCCGAGGTGGTTCTGCTGCGCGTCATTCCTGATGCTGAAAAGGTGGGTATTGTCGCCCAGTTAATTGCTACAGATCGTCCTGTTGAAAAGGCCCAAGAGCAGATCAACATGGTGGTCGGCCAGCTACAGGGCGAGGGAGTCAAAGCCTCGGGCGCTGTAAAAGTAGGTGAGGTCGGCCCGGGCATTGTCAAAGCCGCCACAGAAATGGAGATCGACATGCTCTTCGTGGGCACGATGAATTTTCAGGCTAAGCCGAGATTTTTGATGGCGCGCGACCCGATCGTGCACTATCTGGTGGACCACTGCCCCGTAAATCTGGTTTTGATCCGGCAGGACGAGCCGTCTGCCGCCGTTATAGATGCCGAGGAAGAGGGAGTTTAACTCACGCGATAAGCTGACGTTTTTCGCGTGTTCTGGAAAATCGTCGTGGGCGACAACAACTCCGTTAATGTGGGAGATTTGTCGGGCTTTTTATCGCGTTTGGATATCCCATGGACAGAATATCGTCCACCGATTTTGATTGCTTGATATCCTGCGTGACGCGCATGGGCGGAAGCGAATCGAGGATGGTACGTCCGTATCGTTTCTGAGTTATGCGAGGGTCGAGGATAGCCACGATGCCGCGGTCGGACCGCGTACGAATCAGTCGTCCCACGCCCTGCTTCAGGCGCATGATGGCATAAGGCAGGGCCAGATCATTGAACCAACTGCGTTCTTGATCTTGCTGCATCAGCTCGCAGCGGGCTTCGTAAACAGGATCGTCCGGCGATTGGAACGGGATGCGATCAATGATTACGCAGCTGAGCTGCTCGCCGTCGACTGAAACGCCTTCCCAGAAACTGGCCGTAGCGAAAAGAACTGCATTAGGCGTGGCGCGAAACCATTCGATGAGTTTCTTCCGCGGCATCTCCCCCTGTTTCTTGCACTCAAAGGGAATGCGCTGCTGCAGTGCATCGTAAGTAGCGTTCATCGCGTTGTAGCTCGTGAAAAGCACGAAGGCGCGCCCGTTGCTTATGTGCAAAAGGTTGTTGATTTCCTCGCAAGCCTGCCACGTGAAATCGCGTGTATTCGGCTCAGGCAGATTGCGCGGTAGATATAAAACTGATTGCTGCTTGTAGTCGAACGGACTGGCAATCTTTGCCTGGATGACACCATTGGGTGCACCAATCTGTGTTTTAAAGAAGCGAAACGGGTCACTGCCGGCAGTGGCAAGCGTGGCGGACATCCATATTGAAGTCTGCAGATCTTCTTTGTGGAAGATATGGTCGTTGAGAAATCTATCAATCGCCAGTGGCGCGCCAACTAATTCGACACGCGCTTTGAAGCCTTCTTGCTTGTCCACCCAGAACACCCAGTCAGGGTTGCTGGTACTTAGAAGATCCAGGCATTCGATGTAGCTGCTCACCGTAGACAGCAGTTTCTTTGCTTTCAGTTTGGCTTTTTCGCGTTGATTGTCGACCTCTAGAACGTCGGTGAACTCCTGTTTCTCCAACCATTCTTCAAGTGCCACCAGTGCCGCATGTAATTCGGATATACCTTCGACTGGTTTGCGCAATCTCGTGCGCTGCCCGTTGCATGCGTATGATAGGCGCTGGAAGAACTCCATCCCCAGCTCTTCGACATTGTGCACAAGGTAGGCAGGCGCATTGACGTTCTTCAGTGCGCGCGTGCAGAACACCTGAATGCCGCGATTGCTCATGGCGACACTGAATGCCTTGGTGGCAATTTCGGGCAGCTGGTGAGCCTCATCGATTACCAGAATGTCGTACTTGGGCAGGACATTGCCGCCGCTGATGGCATCGATTAAGAGCAGGGCGTGATTGACGACCAGGATGTCGGCTTGCTCGGCTTCCTTTTTGGCTTTGAAGTAGTGGCATTCGTTGAAGCTGGGGCACTTGTGGCGCAGACAATCGTCGGAATCGGAATTTATCTCCGTCCACTGTTCGGCGGTCGGCACGAAATCGAGTTCGGCTACATCACCGGTTGTGGTGGCGGAGGCCCAAACTGGAATGCGGGGATCCAGTTCTTGCTCCATGACGTGTTCGTGATATCGACGCAAGCCGAGATAGTTGCCGCGCCCCTTCAGTAGTACCGCCTTGATATCAAAAGGTAGTATCGCCTGTAGTGTCGGAATATCTTTGTGGATGTATTGTTCCTGCAAAGATATGGTGGCACTGGAGATGACTACCTTCTTCCCGGAGAGAGCACAGGGAATCATGGCTGCTAGCGTCTTGCCGGTGCCCGTGCCGGCTTCGAATATGCCGGGCTTGCCGGTTTTTATGGACCTTTCCACAGCCAGCGCGAATTCAATCTGCTGCGGACGGTGTTCGTACGCAGGAAAATATTCGGACAGACGTGCAAAGACGTCTTCCACGCTAGGCTTTATGTTTTCCACTGCACCGGCTATTAGTTGATGGTGCCAGTGTTGGCAACTTGCTGTGGGTGATACTCAGGCAGGACAAGCTTTTGTCCCAGGCTGAGCACGTCGGCATTACGCATGCCGTTGGCGCGGCAGATCTCATCGAGAAGCCGCGGTGTGGCGCGCTTGTAGGTCTGAAGCGCAATGCCGGCTAGGGTGTCGCCGGTCTTCACTTCATAGGTGGAGACGGATGGCAAAACAACATCGGCGGCGCCACTGATAGTGGTGACACCTGGTTGTGTCGTTGCCGGTGAGTTGTTCGTGCCGCCGGCGGTGGTGAAGCCGCTGCGCATTTGCGACGTGCTGGAGGTGTTGCCCTGGGCGACCACAATGCCCTTATCGGCGGGCGAGTGAGCGACCATGCCGGTGACGACAGAGAAGCTGAAGACAGCAATCAAGGAAGCAACGGCACCGCCCATGAAGCCAAGCATCAAATAGAAGCTGGGACCGCGGCGGCTGCTGTGGATGAAATCGGCGCCAACGCCGGGCCACAGCACTTCCAGTTCCGCTGCTTTGGGCAGCGGTTTTTCAAATTCTGCAGTATATGGAGATGTAGTTTTTGTCGCTTGCTGCGGTGCAGTCGCTTTTGCAGCAGCGTACGAATCACGAGGGGTGACGCGAGGCTCGCGCACGAACTCGGGGAGGGATTCGTATTCTAGTTTCTCTCGTTCGCTAATCAACGTGGATTTTTCTCCGTGAGAACTTCAGGAACCTTCGCACTGACGCGTGCGATTTCATGCCAATGAACGCCATTATAGTTTGAGCCATATTGGCTGTTTTAGCTAGTTAGATTAATTAATTGACAACCCGCGAAAAGGCTGTAACGGCTGAGTTTACGGGACTTATGCGGCTTTTTGGCAGTGCTTATTTCGTGCTCTGTCGACAAGTTTTGCTGCAACCCAGTATTGGTGCCGATCTCGATGTGGTTTGACAACGATTGCGAATATGCACCACTTATGCACCACCAATGGGGCGCATATATTTTCGTTAGACTGTTTGTAAATTTTCTATTTGTCAAGAGAGGCTATCGAGAGGTGTTTGTTTGCGCTTGACTACGCGCTGCGCGAATTGTCTGGGCGTTACCGGCTACCACCAGAGTGCATTGATCGGGCTTAAATGACCCGCGAATGATCTTATTAACGGATTCGGCGTTGGCGGAGCGCACGCTGTCCATGGCTGATAAATATCCATTCGGATCATCTTCGTGCAGACTGGAATTGAGCGCGGTGCGCGCCACGCTGGACAGTGTGGCGAATTTGCGAACCGGAATCGAGCCCAGCAGATAGCGTTTTACTTCAGCGCACTCATCAGGTGTGATGCCGGTTTTGGCAATCGTCCGCAATTCTTCCTGTAGCGCTCGCACCGCCGTCGGTACTGCATTCGGTTCTACAGACGCGATTACCGACCAGATAGTGTAATGGGTGATCGGCTCCAGTCTCGTCTCTACGCCGTCTTCGTTGAGAGCGGTGGCTAGATTTGGTTCACTGCTCAATCGCCTGGCAATGCGGGAAATGATTGGGTGGTTGTCCAGCACCGAGTCGGCGATCAAAAAGCTGCCGTAATCGTGGTGCGCGGGCGTTATCGGAACCAACTGACCGAAACAGACCGTATGCCGAGCTTTGCTGGCGACGGGCACCGAAGTTTTGAGAACCCGATGCTGAGCCGGCTGGGTGGTCAATTTCGGGCGCGCAGCCTTTGCCGACCAGCGTCCGAATGAGCGTTCCGCCAGATTTACTGCCTGGTCTGCACTGATATCACCGGCGATGACAATAGTGGTGCCTCCGGGCACTATGTTGTTGGCGAAGTACTTCTGTACGTCAGCGGGTGTGGCGCCGCCGATGGTGCGTGCTTTTTCCATTGGATCAGCGGGGCGATAGGCGCAGGTGTTGGCGAGTAAGCTCTGCAGCATAACGCGCTCGACGCGGTCAGATTGATTCTCCGAGCGTTTCAAAACGCCGGGCATTGCCTGTTGGGCGCTTTCGATATCGTCGTCCGATAGTGGCGGGTTGATCAGTGAGTCGCCCACGATGTCCAGTTCGGTCGGTAAATCGCGCGAGAGGCAACGAGCCTGAAAACCGATAGTTTGCAACTCTTCTTCAAAGGTGAGCATCTGGTTCGCCGAGAGCCCTAGGTCTTCTTGCTGTTGCAGCAGTTGCTGTCGCGTTCGCTTGGTCGAACCTTGATTCATTAGATAGCAGGACAGCGATGCCAGTCCACGTCGGCCATGCGGTTCGTACGCTTCGCCGGCTTTGACCAGCCCCGATATCTGGACGATCGGGCTTAGATGCGACTCGTAAACGAGCAGCGTCATGCCGTTCTTCAGTGTGCGCTTCTCGACGCGCTGGGCGAAATTGTCGGGGCTCTTTCCGTCCGGTGTGGCAGCCCTCAACAGCTTGCTGCCAATGCCTGCCGGGGTGCTGACGATAGCACCGATGGCGGTGGCAGTGGTGGAAACTGCCTTTTCGGCGGTGTTCAACGTAGTCTCAACTGCCTGTCCAGCCGTTGAGACAGTCGTACCCACAACCTTGCCGGCGGTGCTGACGGTAGTTCCTACTGCTTTGCCGGCTGTGCTGACTGTAGAGCCCACAGCTTTGCCGGCGGTAGAAACGGTCGTTCCGACCGCTTTGCCGGCGGTGGATACAGTGCTGCCAACGCCACTGGCGGCCGCAGATGTCACTTTTGAGGTTACCGATTTCGAGTTGTCAGAGTCGGAGCCGGGACCGACTGCTTCATCGTCGGTCTTGTAGCCGGTCACTTTCACGTGGTCGAACTTGTTGGTTGGTGGCTTCTCATCCTTAGCATCAGGCGGTTTGACTGGCGCTTTGGGGGCGGATTGTCCAGCCAGCCAGGCGACAACTCGATTGTCCGGATGCAGATATTTCTTGGCGACGCGCTGAATGTCGGCGGCGGTAACGGTGCGCATCCGCTCGGGCCAGGTGTAGGCATTCTGCCAACCCGCCAGCGTCTCAAAATATCCCAGGTGGAATCCCGTGCGGTAGGGACCGTCGCGCTCCGTGTAAAATGCGACTTCTGCCTGATTACGAGCGCGCCGCAATTCACCGTCCGCAATCGGCTGCGTCTTGAGTTGGTTAAGCATGGCATCAAGACCTTCGATCATCTTTTGTTGAGCGTTTGCGGTGGCGGGAATGGCGATGCAGGTAATGCTGAAGGCGCTCGGATCCTTCTTCGTTTCGAACGAAGCCTGAGCCGTGGCGCAAACTTTGCTGTCTACCAATCTGGTCTTTAGTCGCCCGGAAAGAGATGTGTTCAGCAATTTCTCGAGGACGACCATGGCGGGGGCATCAGTCTCCGAGAGGGCCGGTGCATGGAAAGCCACCTGGAGAATTTCCTGTTTGCCGGGATGCTTGACGGTAATCCGGCGTTCGCCGTGTTGAATCGGCTCTAAAACCTTAACTTCGCGCATTGGTTGTGGGGAGCGGGGCACGTTCGCAAAGTACTTCTGCACTGCCGGCAGTGCTGTTTTGGAACTGACGTCGCCGACTAGAACGAGCGTGGCGTTGTTGGGCCAGAAGTGTTGGTCATAGAACAGCTTCACTTGCTGGGCTGTGAGGTTCTCCACGTCGTTGCGCCAACCCATGGTCGGATTGTGATAAGGGTGCTGCTGAAACAACGCAGCGCGGACTTCATTGGACAGGACGGTCATCGCGTCTTTTGATTCGCGTTCAAACTCATTTTGAATGTTGCCAATTTCTTCGTTGACGTCTGCATCAGTGAACGTCGCACCGCGCATCCGCTCTGATTCTATTTTGAGAGCCAATTCCAGCTTGCTAGTCGGCAGCGTTTCGAAAAAGGCAGTGAAGTCGTCGCTGGTGTAACCGTTAAACTGACCGCCAATGCGCGCAATGCTGGCTCCGATCTCGCCTGACTTGAAGCTGCCTACGTTTTTGTACATCAAGTGTTCGGTCAGGTGGCTGAGTCCGGTTGAGCCAAACCGCTCGTACCGCGAACCGACTCGATACCACATCAGACAGCAGACGACCGGGTAGGCGTGGTCTTCGACGATCAGGACCTTCAGCCCGTTTGGCAGCACGAACTCTTCCGGATGCCCAGGGACGTGCGCGGCCGGCGTGGCTGCGGCAGCCGGAGTGGTTGTGGCGGCCGGCGCGGCTGCGGCGGGGGAAGTGGTTGCCGTCGGTGTCGTGGATGCGGCTGGAGCAGTGGATGCGGCTGGAGCAGTAGATGCCGGTGCGTCCTGCGCTGGCGGAGCGGGCGGCGTGTCCGGTTTGATATCCGGTGCTTGCGTCTCGACCGGCACTGCGTCCACCATCGCGGCATCGCTTTGCGCGCTGACTGCCAGCGGCAAGCAGCTGTACTGGAGAAACAGCACCGCCGTGCAGATCAGGTGGACCCACCTGCGTGACAACTCTGTAAACCCGTTCGTCATCCCCAAAATTGCTCACATTTCCGACCGAAGGACTCTAGCACAGCCGCTCCCGGGGTTCCAAAGACCTGGCTCATAGAGCTCTGTAATGCATCTCAGAATGTTAGAAAGGCCGGTGGATTGACCGCTTGCGCTGCACCGCTTGATAATATTTCACAATATCGAAATCGAGGACGTTTAATGGCTGCCCGCGCGTCAGCGGCAACCGATACGGCATCTGCTTCCCGCGTCAGACGAATTGCACTGGCCGGCAACCCGAATGTGGGCAAGTCGGCGCTGTTCAACGCGCTCACCGGCGCTAAAGCCGACGTGTCCAACTACCCCGGAACCACCATCGACATTTCCCACGGCAAACTGGGAAACAATGAGCTGACGGACACTCCAGGCATTTACGGCGTCTCCAGTTTCAACGATGAAGAGCGCATTGCGCGAGGGATGATTTTGGAGGCGGAAACGATCGTTAACGTGGTTTCGGCTCTCAGTCTGGATCGCGATTTGTTTCTGACATTGCAGCTGCTCGACATGGGCAAGGAAATGATTGTCGTCGTGAATCAGTGCGATGAGGCGAAGGATCGCGGGCTAAAGATTGATTTCGGAAAACTCGAAACTGAACTGGGCGTGCCAGTTTTGCAAACAGTGGCCGTGCGCGGTGAAGGGGTCGATCAAATCGCGACAGCGGTTTTACGTGCCACCGTTGCCGATACTACTCTTGAAATTCAAGCACTGATCGCGCCGCTGGTTTCAGATGGTGGCAGTCGCGCAGCCGCAGTTCTGGCCGTTGAGGGCGATGAAGTCTCTGCCGCTACGTTTTCCAATGCTCCGCCAAACATGCAGGCAACTGTCTATCGGGCGCGCCGTAAGCGTGTCAACGAACTCGTCGGCCGCGTCGTTCAACATACAACCGATAAGCCCAGTTTTTCCGCGCGGCTGGGTCGGTTTCTTCTACATCCTTGGTACGGCAGTATAGTGTGCTTCGCCGTTTGCTATCTGCTCTTCTATCAATTATTGGGAATCTGGATCGCCGGCGACCTGGTCAATTTCACCGAAAAGGCCGGTATGCGTGTGTACTACGAGCCGCTTGTTCGGCGCGTTGTAGCGACCGTTTCTCCCGCCAAGATTACCGTCGGCAAAGAAGTATTCGATTTCACCGGCGGCACATCAGCCGATCCGACGCTGGCTCAAAAGTTCGATGCTGCGCGTGCGACTGTGCCACCGGATACGGTGACCTACGACTTCTGGGCCCATCCGGGCATCGTCAGTGCCATCGCCAATGCCTTAGCCGGCGAGTACGGTGTTCTGACGCTGACTGTCACTTATCTGCTGGGATTGCTGTTTCCGCTGGTGCTGGCGTTCTACTTCGGGCTTTCGTTGCTAGAAGATTCTGGGTACCTGCCGCGACTGGCGGTGCTTGTCGATAGAATTTTGTGCAAATTTGGGTTGAACGGGCGCGCCATTATTCCTTTGATTTTGGGGCTGGGGTGCGTGACCATGGCTACCGTCACGACGCGTCTGCTGTCATCAAACCGAGAGAAAATCATCGCCACCGCGTTGCTCGGGGTTGCTATTCCGTGTTCCGCGCAGCTTGGTATCGTGTCTGGCACTTTGGCGAAGGTTGGTGGGTTTCTTCCCTGGGCTGTTTATGGTGGCGTAATCGGTACTATCCTGGGGATCACTGGGGTGATGCTCAACAAACTGATGCCGGGCAAGGCAGTCGGACTGCTCATCGACCTGCCCCCGATGCGTTTGCCGCGCATGGGTAACGTGCTCAGCAAAACCTGGACCAAGTCCTTCAACTTTTTGAAGGAGTCAATTTCTATGTTTACCCATCGCGGGACTGGTTGTTACGGTGGCGCAAGAGACCGGGTTGCTGAACGTAATCATTGATGTCCTGCGTCCGATTACGGTCAATCTGTTGCAATTGCCGCCAGACCCTCGCATTCCTACTACATTCATACTCGGCATTGTGCGGCGCGACTTTGCCGCCTTCGGTCTAACCGATGTGGGACTGGCGCCGGTTCAAGCGGTTGTCGCGATGATTGTGATAACGCTGTTTGTTCCGTGTATTGCCACTCTTGGCGTAATGATTAAGGAACGTGGCCCCAAAATTGCCTTCTCAATTTGGGTGGGATCTTGGGTGGCTGCCTTCGTCATTGGCGGGGCGTTGGCTCGTGTTTTGCCGCCGCTCTTTGCGCTGTTCTATCACTGAGAACCCAGCCTGGTCAGTCATCCGGGTTATGCTAGAATCTCTAATCGTCCCAAGTACGGCAGGTGTCGCCAAGCGGTTAAGGCCCCGGATTGTGGTTCCGGTACTCGCGGGTTCAAGTCCCGTCATCTGCCCCATTACTATTCAATTCTCAAACTCAGACTCAATCACTTGTTTATGCGATTGAGGAGGATCTGCAACTTGTCTTCCTGTGTGGTATCGCAGGTGATGCCGCTCATAACTGCTTACCTGTTCGTCGCGGTCGGCGCCGTTCGCGAAAGTATTTTTCTGTTTCTTCCTCCGGCATCAGCGCCAGCATTTTTTCGAGCAATGCCGTCAACTCCGACTTGATAGCCAACCGCGGATTTAATTGAAAGTTCCTGGTGTTGCCGACGAATTGACTGACTAGAATGCCGCCGGACTCGAGTTTTTCCAATTGGACTTTCACTTGCTGTGGTCTGACGTCGAAAGTCCGCGCAATTCCATTTATATGGCCTTCGCCGTAGTTCACAATGTAGAGCAGGCTTTGTTCGGCAACACTGCTGCCGAATAGCGCTTTGTACATGACCGGAACTCCTCGGTTGGGTATCTCTCTTTTAGTGATGATTATAACCTAAAAGAAGATAGTTGTCTTCAAATGAGAGATAAGCGTCTCTAAAAAGAAGATGAATTACTTCTGGGGAAAAGCACTCTGCGACAGCTTTTCTGTACTTCCTTACACTCCTTACATTCCCTCCACTCTTTCTCCACACGAGCGCGTTACGCTGCTGGAAATCAGCGAAGTGAGTGGAGTATGGCTGTAGCGTGCTAGGGGCTCCGCTCACCAGCTGATCCGCGCGACGCGCAGGCGATTGAGGGAGGCAGCTACGTGTGGCTCGCCTCTCTCCGTCTGCCGTCCGGCATTTAATGCGAGGTCACACTTTCTCCACACTTTATCCGCAACGAGTACACACATGATTGATAAGTTGAAGATCCCTAGCAACGTGATCGGCTAAAGATCATCAGCTACCCCAAGGGACCTCGCTCGCACCGCCTCTGCTTCCGGATGACGCCCGGACGCATGTGGTGCGCTTGGTTTTGCGCACCATTTTGTAGACACGTACTTTCCGCTGCCAGGTCCAACTTTCTCCACACTCTCTCCACGCTGACTCCACATCTGGTGCCTACGATGCTGCTCACTCGCAGAGGACAATGCATCAATGGACACACAAGAAACTTTTCATGCCACCACAGATGGTTTAGCAATTCGCAGCGCGATGTGGGCGGCCACTGCATCTTGGGGCAATCCGTTAGAGGCGCAGTGTGAGCTGCTCTCGCGGTGCGGCTCGACCGGTAAACAGCTAGTCCAACGCCTGTCCGGCATGCAAAAGGACGGCTGGATTTTCGAGTCTGTCAAAAACGTTTCTGACGTGGCCTATCACGCTGATGCGAAGATGATTACCTTCTGGCACAACCCGGCAGAACAGCTGTCCCATGCTGTGGGTGCACCGATTGAGAATCCGACCAAAGTGGCAGCCGCATGGCTTGCTCATGAAGTCGGGCACCACGACGGAATCATACTGTATGATTTGCCGCCCGGTCACCGAGCGGAACCGATTATGGCAAAGCGTGCCTTGCTGTCTGAAGCGCGCGCTTACATGTCGGAAGCCTTTGTTTCTCAGTGCCTCGGTGTCCAGCAGGCGGAGACCAGTGCGCGTACGATGGCGCTGCGAATCAACGATCTGGGCGGCAACGTGTTCGATACGCACTATTATCCCAGTTGGGATTCCCTGTCGCGCTCGCAAGCAGTGAGCGCCGTGAACAGGCACTTGTTTACGCATTATGCAGAACCGCTGGTTTCACCTACTGGAAAGCTGCTGCCCTTCGATATCAACAAGGGCACAGGCGACAACATCCACAGGCTGCCGTGCGACCCGCTGTTTGCGGAAGACCCGGCCGTCGACGTGGTGCTTTTGGATTTCCGCGACCAGGTGAGGCGCACCGCAGATGGCGGCACATGCGCCGTCGAATCGACGCACTTGCTCACGTCCGGCAAATGGCAAAGAATGGCTGGCAAGCTGGGATTGCTGGGGGTCGCGGTGACTGTGACCGACGTATTCGGAGCGTACAACCGAGGAATGAATCAAGGGCACGAGCGGCTGGTCCAAACAGGAATCAACTGGTTTGGATATGAAGGCGGCTCCGCTGCGGCAGGCAAGATCTGCCAGGCATTCCCCACCCGTTACAAGATTCCACTGGTGATCTTGGGCGGCATCGCCGGCACGTTCGGAGTGCAATCGCTAGAGCAGGAATTTGGTGTGCCGCCTGACGGACCAATCTAAGTTTGATGGTTTTTAGCCGGGACCGACTTGGAAGGCGACTTTTGGGAGTCGCCTTTCTTGTCTTTTGGTTTCTTGTCGCTCGTCTTTGTTCCCTTGGTTTTGGTTTCCTTAGCAGCCGTTGCTTTGCCGGACTTTGTGCTGGAATCCTTCGACTTGGAGTCTTTGCCCGCCGGCTTTGCCGGTGCGGTGGTTCCTGCTTTAACTGTTCCTGGCTTCGAGGGCGTCGCCGCCCCCGGTTTAGCCGGTACTGTCGGCGCCGCCGGTTTGACTACAGCTGGTGGCGGTGTTGGTTTCATGTTGGGATCGATCACGTCAACACTACGCGAATGAAACCCCAAAAAGTAGCCGACGAAAAACGCGTCCACGATCACAATCATCGAAACCATGATGCCGCCGGCTTTCATTCCGCTGCTGCCTCGAATTGTTTTGTTTCATCCAGGCTTTCGCTTTCGGCAGCGTTGCGCGTCACTGTAATCAGCACGTCTTCGGGTTTGAAATCCTCGGTAATCTGCGGTCCATGAACGAGGCGCACTTTGAGCTCTGCCGATTCATCTCCGGGATGCTTGTTGTACTTCTCTCCAAGCGCCTTCTCTTCGAACGTCACTTCATTTTCCTGTCCTGGTTTGACAAAGCGAGTCACATCGACGCTTTTGCCGGGACCGAAAAAGCTATCTACCGGGTTGCCGTTTACGTTCACGACGATCTGAAAGCCGGTGTAGTCGATTCCTGAAGAAACTACCCAGTATTTGCGCTTACCTTTCTTTTCCGAGCTGGATGTGTTGGTCGGTGGGGGAGTATGTGCCGTCGATGCCCCGGTGCTTGTGCTGGTGCCGGTACTTGCTCCGGTGCTCGTGCCGGTTGCCGTAGCTGTGCCTGATGCTGGAGTGACTACACTGGGGGGAAGCGCCGCGGCCGTTCCCGGTGGCACGTCGTGCACAGGCGCCAGGCGTTCATGCATCCCGTACCAGTAACCCCCAAATCCGGCACCGCACAGCAGCAAGCCCACAATAATCAGATCGATGAACGCCCTGACTATGGTTCCACCTTTGATCTCTTCACCCTTTTGTGCCACGAGTGCTTCCTCGGCAAATGCGCCATAATGTGATACGTCCGATTTTACTAGAGACACGTGGTGAAAAAGCACCGAAGCGAGCAAAACCGCATCTTGGCCGCGATGCTTATGGCGTTTCTTGTCACAGGCGGCAGCTTTGCGCCATCGTTCGGACGCAACTTGATCAAGAATTTTCAAATTGAATCGGCAGTTTATCAAGAGTGTCTGAAAGCCGACCAGTTGATCTCGGCCGGCCAGTACTCACAGGCTAAAGACGTTTTAGTGCGCGCGGCAGCTTTCGATCCCACCTCCTATTCGGTGACGATTCACAAACAGCTTGCTGACTGCTACGAGCAAATGAAAAACGTTGACGCGGCGGTGGCGGAGCTGAAAAAGACGATGTCGTTCGACCCGTCCAGAACTGAGACGCTCTACAACATTGGATTGTTGTATTACCGAAACAAAAAGTACGATGCTGCCGTTGACTATCTAAATAAGTACATCAGTGCCACCACTGATCCGCACGACAGGAGTGATGCACAAAAACTCGTACGCGAAGTGGTGGCCTTCAGCTATTTGAAAAAGAGCGAGGCTGCCGTCGATAAAGATAACTATGTGCAAGCACGCAAGTTTCTGGAAAAGGCAGCCACCTACGATCCCACTCCCTACACCGGCGCAATTCACTCCAGCTTGTGTTACGTGCTGCATTACGCAGGGGCGCCAGAACAGGCAATAGCCGAGGGCAAGCTGGCTCTCAAGTCTGAACCGGATGACTATCACACGATGCACAGTCTGGCGGTGGCGTATGCCGATGCCTGCAAATTCGACGACGCCATTATGTGGATAGATCGCAGCGCCGCCGGCGAAACCGATTTATCGCGGCGTCAATTACTTTTGGAGAGCAAGCAAGGCTTTCTTGATGATCGCAAGCAGTTCAACAACCCCAACAATCTAACGCCCGATTATCTGGCGGTCATGCGAGGCAACGAATCCCCCAATCGCTGGCCTCGTAAAAAGTTGCCGATCAAAGTCGCCATCCTGCCAGGCACCGGTGTCCGAGGCTACCAGAGTTCTTATCCCAATCTGGTTAAGCAGGCGCTCGATTCATGGTGTTCGGGTTCGGGCAGCAAGCTGGACTACAAAATAGTCTCTGACAGAAGTAAGGCGGACATCGAAGTGATCTGGACCGCGTCACCATTGGAAGCCGGCAGTTCGCACGCCAACACTCTGGTTTGCGGACTGACGTCATGCGAGTGCAGTGAAACGGGCGCTCTCAGTCACGCCAAAGTGCAGATCAGCACTGTCGATCCGTTCCATCCCGACGAAGCGGAGAAAGAAGGTGAATGCGCACACACTGTCTTGCACGAGTTCGGACATGCACTCGGTCTTGGACACTCGAAGCTGATTAAAGACGTAATGTACTTCCGTTCTGATTTGAGGCAGAAAGGATTGAGCAATCGCGATAAAGCGACCATGGCTCATCTCTATGCGCAGTACCCGTCCTTGCAGTTTACGCCCAAATCGACGAGTACCGCACCGCCCGTCTATTTGCCACCGCCCTCTTTCATTCCACCGGAGCCTCCTGACACGTCAAAACTGGCACCACCCATGTTTATGCCGCCGCCCATTACCGATGATGAAAAGCTGACGCCTCCGATGTTCACGCCACCACCGATTGGGGCACCGGAAAAGAAAAAATCGGTGACACCGGATGTAGCACCACCGATGTTTACTCCTCCGCCGCTCAGCAACAGCTCCAAGGTGAAGAAGAAACCCGAGCCGACCTCCAACCCGCCTTTCTTTACGCCGCCACCGGCCAAGTAAATGTGCTGATTTATACGTGTCCCGGAATGCTGAATTCGCGCGAGTGTTTCAGTGAGCGCTGATTGATGCGCTCCCAGAACTGATCGTCGAACTCCGGTGAAATCTTCAGCACGATCTCCTTCAAGCGTTCTACTTTCTCAGCGAGAATTTTGTCCTTCTCGCAGCGGCGCAGAACTTCGGCATGATTGACGATCAGATAGCTATAGACAACCGCCTTATCTTCCCACTCCGACTTCATGCAATAGTCTTGAAGAAACCCACCCTTGTGCGTTTCTTTGACCGTGAGATTGTTCAGGTGCCAGTAGGTGAAACCGGGTTGGTTGAGTTTTCTCCACTCGAAATCAATCAGTCCATCATCGAAAAAATCCATGCAGTGAAAGAGTTCATGATGAACGGTGCGCTGTGCGTGCTCCCAGAATTTCTTGACGCGGTCGATGTTGATGAAAATTGTGTCGACAATCAAAAAGCCCATGTCGGCAAGACCTGAGACGGTGTCTTCACCGCCTTTCAAGTCGGAACACAGAACGATGCGTTCCAGCCTGCTGTCGTGAATTGCTTGCGGAGTGTACAGATCAAGTTCTGTCTCCAGCAAATCGCGAGCGTTTTTCAGCTGTGCTTTGTCGAGCGCGGAAAAAGAAAAGGTCTGTTCGTCGGCTGAGTAGTCGGTGATGATTTGCAGCTTGTATTTGTCGGACAGCGCCAGCAAATCGGGATCCGTCGTGCTGGTCGGTCCCTTTTCGTAGGCACCGAGCATGCGCTCGAAAAAACGTTCGGTTTGAATTACTGCGTCGCGTAGCTTCATCAGCGAGTCGCAACCAGTTCTTTCTCCGGAGTGGAAACAGCCGGGCGCACCGGTATATCGATGTCCGCAGCGTTCGTCTTCGATGTTTCTTCCCGGCAGAGCCAGCCAAAGACGAACATCGCGAGAATGCCGGTGAGTACCTCGCAGACAATGAAGACCGGCACGTCCGCCGGGCGAATCCCTGTGATGGTAGTGGTGAACATTCTGGAAATTGTCACCGCCGGATTGGCGAAGCACGTCGATGACGTGAACATAATGGCGCCGGCGACATAGGCACTCACCGCCTGTGGTACCACCGCCGGTTTGAAACGTGAGCATCCTGTGATTACGCCGATCAGCCCGAATGTGGCGATAATCTCGCCCAGCCATTGTCCTGTCCCGGTGCGGGCGGTTTCAGAGATGGCAATCGGAGCGTGTTCAAACATGAGGTTGGCTAAGACCACGCCGGTGATGGCGCCAAGAATCTGTGCCGTGAAAAATGGAATCACCGCACTCCATTTGATGTTTTTCTGCAGAGCATTAACCAGCGTCACAACCGGGTTGAAGTGCGCGGATAGCGATCCCAACATTTCTATCAGGGCGTAGAGAACCAGCCCGGTGGCTACGGCGACACCGAAAACGGTAACTGCGACATTGCCGGCATCCAGCTTGTGCATCAGTGCACCGGAGCCGACGACGGTGCACAGTAATCCGGCGGTTCCCAGAAATTCCGCTGTCAGACGACGCAATAGCATGATCGATTACTCCTGCCAATAAGGGGTTCTACTGAGACATGGGGCGGATGGAAATCACAACATTCAGTTGTGATGTGGACTCGACGCCGTTTGCCGCCACTGAAATGTTTGCCTGGGTCGGCACGCCCAAGTTCAGTTTTTGGGCTAGTTCAGGGAAATCGGGCACTGTGAAGGTCAGAGTGTCTTTGGTGACGCTGGTGACCGCCGCCTTCTTTTTCACATCGCCGGCTACGATCGTGACGATATTTTGATCGGCGCGAGCGGCAAAATTTCGACCTGTGATTTGTGCGGTTGAACCAGGCACCAGTCCGTATTGCGAACAACCGCCCAGCTCCGGCGGGCCGGTCACTCTGAACTGGAACGCATTGCTCTTGACACCGCCGACGGTGACGTCAACCGTGTAGTTGTTCGGTTGCAGTCCTTTCGGAACTGTGACTTCCAGGCTGGTCGGGCTGGCTTTGCTGACTGTCACCGGACGGTTGTAGATCTTGACCGTGTTGCTGCCGGAGACCTGATCGAATCCTGCACCCTTGATGGTGATCTCGCCGCCAGGCGCTACTTCCATCGGATCGACACCCGTAATTTTCACGCCTTTCACTTCAGTACTGATGATCTCGTAGGAAACCTGCGCACCCTGGTTGCCGGCGCCTTGAATCATGAACAGGTTGCGGGCGGCCATGCGACCAGAAACGTCGAGAGTTACGATATCTCCCTTTTTGAAGGAATTCTCATCGATAATCAAGAGTCCGCTGGGTTGAGCGGTTACCGGGGCGGAACCGCGACCGGGGTTGAAAAACACGCGCACCCATCCAAACTGGTTGCTGCCGGAATAACCGTTGTAGAACTTGAGTGTCAGCGGTCCGGCCAGCTGTTCGGGTGTGAGATTGACCGAACTGTTAAATCGCTGCACCTGGCGTGCGGAGGTGGAGGAAAACGGTCCGTCCTTGGCGACAATCGTTGTCTTGTCGGGTTGTTGGGCATTTGCAGTTAGTACGGGCAACATGCCCAGCAAAAGCGCAACCAACCCCACCATTGCCCAATTTCTCATAGGTCTCTCCGTTTCTCTGATTCCCCAGCTGCGGGAATGGCGCCAATATAGCAGTCTATTTCCCCATTTTCTTCTTGAGTTCTGCCAACTCGGCATCTACTGCCGCTTCCCGAACCCGGTGCTCTTCTGCGAGCCGGGCTTTCGTTTCGGCTTCCTGTCGAGCTTGCTCTTCCGCGCGTTTTCGTTCTTCCTCGACCCTGCGCTTTTCCTCCTCAGCTTTCAGCTTATCTTGTTGTTCCGGGCTTTTCGCGCTGTCGTCGTCATTAATCTGTTCGTCAGTCTTGAAGAGGGCAAGGCAATCTCCGCACTGCAAGACAGACTCGTGCTTATCCCAGAGCGCGAAGACCCCCATGATCTTGACGCTATTGTTGATATCGCATTCATGGAACGTGGCTTCGTGATTGCATTTTGTGCAAAAGCGCCGCACCTTCTTGCCGAACATGCGCCGCTTTACGTCGTTGTTGTGAGTCCAGAAGATGAACATTCAGTGGCTCCGTCAGGCTCTCTTCTTGGAGATCTTCCCGCTCTCGGTATCTATTATGTACGCCGGAAAACGATCAAAACGACAGTTCTTGCGCTTCACCTGTTCCTGCTCCGCCGCTCGTTTTTAGATTGAGCACCGCCTGTGCCACCATGCGGGGGATGCGATAAGCGGCGGGCGAGTAGACATTGCTCAAACCAACGATTGCTAATTTTTCCTCGGGCACGAGCAAGATGGTGCTGGCAACACCAGGGTTGCCGCCGTTCATCCCGCAGACCAGCCGTCCTCCGTAAGATTTCTTGCGCTCAACTCCCCATCCGAAGGCCCAGTTCGACTGGGCGCCCGTCGTCAATGGGGGACGCGAGACAAATAGAGTGTCATAAGAAGAGGCGCTGAACAGCTTATGGTCCAGGAGCGCCTGTGCGTACTTGGCCATGTCAGCGGTGTTCGAGAAGAGCATCCCCGACGAAAAAGATATCTCGGTTGGCTTGTATCTCAGCAATACAGCGTTTCCTGTGCGCTGATTGAACCCGAACGGCTGACTGACCGTTGTCAGCTTTTCCAGCTCTTCGCGGGTGCCTGTGCTTTTCATGGCGAGAGGACTGAGCACGGTTTCTCTCAGGTACTGGAGATAGGGCTTGCCGGTTACCCGTTCAATCACTGTTCCCAGGGTTCGGTAACTGGGATTGGAGTAGGCGTAGCGGGAGCCGGGTGTGAACAAAAGCGGCATGGTCTGGACGATTGCCATTTCTTCCGGCCAGGGTTTCTCTCGCGGTATGTCGTTGGGGACGCCGGCCGTCATCGAAGCCAGTTGTCTAAGTGTCAGTTTCTTCCAGGCAGTCGGCAGCCCGGTCAGATGTTTACTGAGGGGGTCATCGAGTCTCAGTTTGCCCTTTTCCACCAACGACAAGAGCGCCAGAGCTGTGAAAGTTTTTGTCACCGAGGCCAGACCGAAAGCTGTCTGGGGTGTCACCGGTACTTTCTTGGCTTGATCTGCAAATCCGTAACCGGATTGATGGATCACTTTGCCGTCTTTGAGCACGACAAGGCTGTAGCCGGCTATACCGCCGCGGTTGACGGCTGCCTTCACCAGGTCGTCGATGCGTTTGTTGATGATCGCGGTCGGGGGCGGCTGGTCGCTTCCGGCGGCGTAACCGGCTGATACTGCAAACGGCTGGAGCAGCAGGAGGACCATTAATGTGACTAGTAAACGCATGGTGTCATTGTAATATTAAGAGAACGAGGTTCTGCTATGGGTGACTCGATGAACCAGTTTCTTTTACGGATTTTTGCCGCGATTACTGTGGTGGCGATGGTGTCAGGCTGCCACACCCTCGGCAAGAGAAAAGAAGCCCCGAACACCTCGTTTAATGATTCGGCCGGCGACTCCTGGATGGTTGAATACAACAGCGCACTGCTTGGCGATCAAGTGCTCTATGTAACGCCGCACAAGTCTAAGTTTGAGACAAAAAGACAGCATCTAAATCTGGTCATGCTGAGAGCGCCCGAAGAAGCAGTCTTTGTTTACTGGGAACCAAAAAAGCTCATGTACAACGGTTCTATTGCTTCCTGGAAGGCGGAGCGAGCCCGCAGTGATGCCGAGACAGAAAATCGGTTCAGATCAGAAACGGGGGTCGTCGAGGACACTTTATACGAGAAGGGAAACAAAGAGCAGACGATAGCAGGCGTGCCGGCACAGCTCTTTGTTGGAAAGACTGTCATTCACCTGCGCAATGGCAAGACGGAAGAAGTGACCATGCATCTCTGGCTTACAGATCAGATCAAAGCTCCGTCTGAATTCTTTTCGTTCGTGTCCTCGGCCAAGGGACTGCCACCAGATATGGTGCCACTGCGCATTTCCATCGAGGAGGATGGCAAGCCGAAAATTCTTATGGACACCGTGAAAGCCTTCAAGATGAATGTTCCTGACAGTGTGTTCGAGATTCCGATCGGCTACAAAACTGTTGCCTCCGAAGAAGAACTGGTCAGAAACATGCAACAAGACATTATGGAGCGGCAGCAGGCATTGAACCCGCAGCCAGCGGGGGCGCCGTCGACGCCACCCCCTGTTCAAGCCCAGAAAGCCTCCAGTCCCCGCAAGGGACGTGGCGATGTGGAAGCAGTTTCACGGACCCCAAGCGGTGCCTCTGGTAAAACCACGTCTGATTCTTTTACTGGACTGAATGATGGAGCGGAGAAGTCGAAGGCAAAGGCAGGCAGCGTTAAGACCGAAACTAAGCCGACGAAGCCGGATTCCAAACCGGAAGCTAAGCCGGAAAGTAAAGCGGCGCCCAAGCAACGCGATAAACGCAGCGAAGGAAATTAGCAGAAGCGCAGGTCGGAGCACTTGAATGGCCCGGCTTTTGGCAAGCCGTGACGGATCTGCTCGTCGGACAACCTGATGGAAGGTTTGAGGTCCTCTGGTAATTCCCGACATTCGCCGTACGCTTCTTCAAAGCCTTCGGTAAGTATTCTCACCTGCGCCACTGATACCAGTGGAGTTTTCATAACTGATTCGAGGACGGTGGCGAAGCCGTAGTGAAATGCGATTGGCATCGGGAAGATCACCGGCACCTTACCGACAGTTCTGGCGACACGCAGAACTGCTTCTCCCAGGGGCATGCGCTCCGGACCGACGATCGCCACGGTTTGACGGGCAAGGCGTCCTTCACAAAGGGCGGCCTGCATCACGCGTACCATGTCTTCAACAGCCAGTGGAGCGGACCACTTCTTCTGGAAGCCGACCAGTGCAAAAAACGGCAACGTGTGAAATATGTGACTCAGATGGTCGAGCATGTGGTCGCCACGGCCGTAAATCATGCCGGCTTTGAAGACTGTGTAGTCAAGGCCGCTCTGCCGCACGATTTCCTCGGCGGCGTACTTAGATTCGTGATAAGGCGATCCGCAATCAGGTCGAGCTTTGAAGAAACTGACCAGCACGATCTTTTTGACCCCTGCTGCTCTGGCCGCTTGCACGACATTGCGAGTTCCTTCGACATGAATGCGCTCGTAATCGCCTGGATGTACTTCGCGATTGATGCCGGCGCAGTGCGCAACAGCATCACATCCGGCGAACGCATGACGCAGTTCTTCTTCGTTGCTGGTGCCGATCGCCAGAAATTCCGCTCCCGGCAGATTACGGATCTGCGCGTTGCGCCCGTCCAGTCCGCGGGCGATCAAGCGTACCTGGTGACCGGCGGCCGTCAGGGCTTCCGCCAGGTGGCTGCCCACAAATCCTGTTCCTCCGGTAATTGCGATAATCATTTCTTGTTCCTCCTGCGGTGCTTCTGGACTAGCTCCGTTGGGCAGACCGCGCTCAAAAAGTCACTCAGGCACAGCGACAGTTTTTCGGGCTCGAGCGTGTAGATAATCGCATTGCCCTCACGTCTTTCGCTGACCAGACCGGCCGCCTTGAGAATGGACAAGTGTCGGGATACCGACGGACCGGTCATTGTGAACAGATCTACGATGTCACCGGCGCGCATGTCCTTTTCCTTGAGTGCTTGCAGGATCTGGCGCCTGGTGGGATCGGCTAAAGCTCTGAAAATCATCGTAGGTTCTTTCATATTTTCCAATTTAGCAAAATAGCTAAATACTGTCAAGGGCGTGATAGCCAGTACCAGTCCCGCTGACTCAGTTGGGTGGAATGATGATTGTGCGGCGCGACGCCAGGAACGACTGGTTGTAGTCTGCTCCCTGAGGCTTGATCATGATGATGGCGTAATAGACACCCGGTTTCCAGTCTTTCGGCAAGATCGCGCAGCGAAACTGCTGCCGTCCGTCCGGCAGGGAGTTTACAGACAACGGCGAAGATTCCGTCGGACTGGGCGGCCAGTATCTATATAGACGTTTTTTGCCCGCCACGTATGTGTGCGTCTTGTCGAGAGCAATGAAGTCCATCGGTTCAGGTAGCGGCTCCCAATCAAATGCCACCTCGTATATTTCATATCCAGGGTTGAGGCGTCCGCTCAGTGTGATTGCCTGCCCGCGGGTGCACATTTGTTGAATTTGATCGTATTGTCCGTAGACATTAGTGAATTCCTGAGACAGGGCAATCCGATAGTTATCTTGCCCGTTGGATGAAAGCGAAAGTCCGATGCCGACATAGTTGTGGACCGGATCGAGAATGCATTTGCGGTGACCGTCGTTCGGCGGCTTCTCAGCCATGAATGCTGCCTGCATACGATCTAAGTCACTTTGTCTGAATGCCTGCACGCCGTGCAATTCATAGCTGCCGCCACCATCAAAGGAAGACTTCTTTCCATCGTGGTCGTTGCTGGCGCCCGCACCGCGAAATGTGCGCAGTGATAGATTCTCTGTGTCGCAATGGATGCCACCAGCCTCGGTGTAGCGCTGGTCCGGTTTCTTGCCGAACTTGTTCCAGTGGCTGATGAATCCCTGTTGTGCCATGTCATCTGTGTGTTTCTGTCCAGCGGCGGTGGCTACCGGATCCATGGCTACGGGAGCCAGTCCACTCGCCGCCCGATCGCGATTGATCAGCGCCAGCATGTAGGCTCGCGCCTGATCGAGAGACATGATCACATCTTGAGCCGGTGGCAGTGTTTCATCGACCGAGACAGAACCAGTCTGGTTCTCAGCCTGCACCGGATTGAAGACGTTTGTCGAAACCGCAATGCAAATGCACGCGATCAAGCTTGTCCAAACTGATTCTTTCGCCAATTTCCTGGTTTCCATGTTCTGTCAACAGCGCGACAACACAGCGCTGTACGTCATTGTACTGTGCAATCAAATTGGTGCCACCGAATAGACGTTGCAAACGGTCACCGCGATAGGAAGAGGCTGCGAACCTTGGCGAGGTAATCGGCGCACTCCAATTCGCCGCCGGCGTCCGTCAGCTCGGCATAGCGCTGTTCTGCATCTTCCAAGAGTCGCTTTGCGGTCCCACCGTCCCGTACTTTGAAATAGAACTCAGCCAGTGCCAGACGAACCAGAGCCTGACTGCAGATATTGAGACGCAGCATAGATAGCTGTTCTGCCAGTTCCTGGCGCTCTTGTCGATCGGCGGAGTACATGTGCGAGGCTTGCAACTCCTCCAGCCGAATGCGCAGCTTCGGCAGGGGCAAGAGATCCGATTCGGCTCGCGCCGCCAGTAAATCGTCTTCCATAGCTGCCAGCTTGCGGACGACAAACTCGTTTTGCAGATTGGCAGCCAGCTGGTCGAGCAGCTCGAAATCGGCATATACCTTCATGAAGGTATTGGACCAGTTAAACGGGTCTATCTCCGTGCCCGGCGATATGTCGATGCTCGAGTGTGACTCGTCAAGACCGAGGTGCGCATTGCCTGGCGATCCGGACTGACCGGCAACTGGTCCGGGTTGACCATCCGGCAAAAACCAACCGTCGATGGAAAACGTGTCTTCCTGATCTTGCGCGGTATCTGGCATATTCGTCGGGCCGTTTTGCACCATGACGTATCCCCACCTGCCCGTATCTATCCTATCTTAGCCCCGTGGCATAGTTGTGAAAGCCAAGCGGGAGCCTGCCAAGCGCTTCTGTAAGCCGTCGTCCGTGGCGAATTTCGACGCGATAAGATAGGGTGTCGCGCGGATGAGGGTTATGAGAAGAAACAGCATCACTCTGGTTTTCCTGGCACACCTGCTCTTGTCCGCAGCCGGACCCGGGCTGGCGATGGAGCGAAACGGACAGGAAGCGGCTGTCGAGCCGACCGCCGTACCGATGTTGAGTGAGTGGGCGGTGGTCCGCTCCGGACCGCGCAGCTGGCAAGTAGTGTCGGGCGGGTCTTTGCAGGTTGAGATGCTGAGCCCCATAGATAGCGAGACTGCCAATGTGGGAGATAGCTGCGAAGCGAGGTTGACCGCACCGATGCGCAGCCAGAGCGGCGCGATACTGGCGAGGGCTGGTTCGATTGTCACCGGGCACGTAACAGCTGTTGACCGTTCCAGTCGCATCATAAAGGCAGATATTCCATCACATCACTGGCTTGATGCTAATGGAGCACTGGGATTGGAGTTCGACCAGGTGGTGGCGTCCGGGCGCCAGATCGACTTGCATGCGACGCCGGTGCCGGGCTCCGAAGTAGCCAGGTCTAATGTTTCCGGCAATCCGATGCCGCTCGAGGTTGATAAAAAGGGTGACGTCACCGTCAAGTACAGTGGTGTTAAATACGGTGCAATGAGCACCGCCATCGAGGGTGGTGAGTTGGCTACCGGTCCCATCGGGTTGGTTGCCGGTCCACTCATCTCCGGTGTAGTGGGCGCTGTCAGTCCCGCTTACTCGTATGGCAAACCGGCACAAGATGTGGAAGGGCATCGGCGCATCAAAGGATTTTTCCTCGGCATGGTGAAGGGACTTCCGGGTGGTGGGTTGCTCACCGGGGCTGTCGAGCATGGTGAGAACATCTCGCTGGCTGCAGGCGACCGTTTGCTGTTGGAAGTCCGATCGCCGGCGTCGGCTTCCGACTAAACCGCCGCTTGCTCCGCGGGCGCCCGGACAATAGAATGAGAGTATTGATTCCACGCTTAGTTGGTACTGGCAAATGCCAAAATCTCCTCAACCGGAAGAATCGAGAGCGATCGTCTCCACGGCATCGCGAACCAAAATTGCTCGCTGCAGCATCAGCGAATTGCTGGAGGTGATGCTGCCCCAGTTCCAGGAGTTGGACTGGCAACATATCAATGTCTCCGAAACGGAATCCAAAATGTCAGCGGTTCTGGAAGAGGTCTGGACTTCCGGCACCGAGATCATCACGGTCACCTATCGAGCCGACGTCATATGGGCGGAGCGGGAGACGGGTGTATTCGAGCTGGTATTAACAGTCAGCGACGACGCCAACAAGTGGACGAAAGAACAGTGCGACGCGAAAGCAGATGAGTTGATGGCGGCCATCAACGATGAATTTGCTGCGCGCTGGCATCCCTATCGCAATTTGATTCGCCCGGCGCAGATCCAGCAGTCTTCCTGAAACTGCCTCTGTCCATCAGGCACTGAATGTGGTGGCTATTCCTAAATTAATTTCATGGATGCAAGCCCCACGTCAAGGGGTGGGCTGGATACAATGTTTTTGTCTCAGCCAGTGGCATCCCAATACGATATGAGTACTTCCACGATCGGTGTGGTTGGGGGAATGGGCCCCGAAGCCACCAACCGTTTTATGTCGCTGATTACCGCCTTCACCCCGGCTCGGCGAGATCAGGATCACATACCGGTAATTGCGTTCAGCAATTGCGCCATTCCCAGCCGTGTCGACGCCTTGAATGGCGATGCGGAAAGTCCTTTGCCCGAAATGATTCGCACCGGCAGGGTCCTTGAGCAAGCGGGAGCGAATTTCCTGACCATGCCCTGCAACATCGCCCATCACTTTATCGATGAACTGCGATGCGGAGTCAGCGTGCCGGTGTTGGACATGATCGGCTGCACGATTGAGTTTATGCTGCGTGAGTTGCCTGATCTGAAAAGTGTCGGCATTCTTTCAGCAACACCGACGCACGGTTTGTATAGTGCCAGACTTCGCGAACGAGACCGTGTGCTGATCGCTCCGAATGGCGCCGATCAAACGCGTGTCATGGATGCCATTTATGGGCCCGGTGGTATCAAATGCGGTTATATCGACAAGCCGGCCGCCACCTTTGACCAGATCGCTCAAAATCTGTTGGAGCAGGGTGCCGACGTCATTGTGGCTGCCTGCACTGAAGTTTCTGTGGCACTTCTAGAGCGCCGTCCTGATTATCCTTTTGTAGACTCGATGCAAGTGCTCGCCGAGGAATCAGTGCAAAAAGCTCTGTCCGGCTTCGGCTTGCCGGTAGGAACCGTTGGTATCACCGGTTGAGTCCGTCCTGAGAGCGTATGTCATCGATTCTTTTTACACTTGCTGAAGATGTTGCGGCCACCAGCCCTTCTCAATTTGCGGTCAAGTATTCGGTCGATGAGAACGACTGCTTCGATTTTGCCGCCGGATTGCACGAGCTGGGACACCAGGTCTTCTTCGTCAACTGGCGCGATCTGGTTGATGACCGGTTCGAACGCATCTTCAGTTATGCCGCCCGGCAATTCGCGGCTCCCATGACTTTGTCCCAATTCGACCTGGCTTTCGTCTACAAGATGGAAGGTTTCCTCTTTGATCTGCCGACGTTCTTTGCCATGGTTGCGCAGTTTGAAAATCATTGCGGCATGGTGGTCAATCATCCCCGCACGATCCGGCACAACATCGATAAACACTATTTGCTCGAACTGGAAGCGCAGGGAGTGCGCATCATACCGACATTCGTCAGCGATCAGCAGTGGCGTGAGCGGCTTGCGGATGGAAAACGTCTGGTTATGAAACCGCGCTTCGGCGAGAGAGGCAACGGAATTTTTCGTGCCGACTGCAGCGCCGATCTCGAAAAAATAAGCGGGCAGGAGAATGAATATCTGGCGCAGGCATTTATGCCGGAGATTCGTCAGGGCGAGCGCAGCCTGGTTTTTCTGGGCCATGATTTTCAGCATGCAGTGCTGAAGAAACCTTCGAAAGCCGATCCCGATGAGTTCCGTTGCAACGAATCATTGGGCGGAACCGTGGAAGTCTACCAGCCGACACAGGATGAACTGGCATTCTCTTGCGATCTTCTGGCGGCATACGAAAAACAATTGCGCTGCCCAGTGCACTTCAGTCGTATCGATTTGATCTCTGTGGATGATGCACCGATGCTGGTCGAGGCCGAGCTGCTCAACCCGTCGATTTATGCAAACTACAGCCGCAAGGGACCTCAGTTCGGACGTGCCATTGCGCACTATTTTGATGCTCTGCTCCGAGTCACTGCAGCGACCTGACCACTGAGACCAGATAGTCGACCAGCGGTTTCCTCGCGTCGACAATTTTTTGCCATCCGTCATAGTCGATGTATGTGGTGCCGCATCCGTTCAATTCGTTGATCTGCTCACCGATAAAATCGACCGAACCGACTGAAAGACCGGTACGCGCCCACATCGTTTCGGCAATTTTGAGGTCTCTGGCGAACTGCCCACCTGCTGACGCATCGTACGGACGAGAGAGATAACCATCCGGTCTCTTATCCATCCAGGGAGCGCGGCGATTTCTTATTCGCCTGGCGGCGACGCACTGGTTGCCGGCAAACCAAAATCGTTTCTCTTCTCCAAGCGCCAGTGGCTGAAAACAAAACTCAGAAAGGCGACTGCGCGCACAGAAGTCTTTGACCTCTTTTTCGCTGGTTAGTTTTTCGACGCCATAGCCTCCGCCGCTCCAGTTTGGTTTTGCGATCAGCACGCCTTCTTTCTTTTGTAGATCGGCAACTTCTGCAGTTGTCTTAGCAATATGGGTTTCGATGGTGTGAAAGCGACGGTGATCGAGTGTGGCGAAGAATCGCTTGAGGGTGCACTTCTCTCCCGCCACCGAGTTGACCACAAGTCCGATCTTCCCTGCGATCTCGCACTGTAAGTGGAAGGACATCTGAGCCTGGATGTAGGCGGTTGGAGACGCGAATCCAAGGCTGCGAAAATCCAAATAATAACCGTCGGTGTACACGACCCAGAGATCGGCTTGTGGAGAAATGGTTTTGACGAATTTGAATTTGCCGCCTGCGATTCTTTTATATGCGCGTGCCTTTTTGTTTTTGAAATCGTATTCGTCGATTGGCAACAGCAGGAGATTGCTGCAGGCATCGAGTGCCGTGACGATGCTGCGCACCGTCGAGAATCTGTTGCCTTGAATCAGCCCCGGGTTCACCGTAATTAAGACCCGCGGGCGGTCCGGGTGTTTCATTCGACAGCCTGTTTTGACTCGCCGACGGGACGAAAGTCGAAATTCAAAATATCCCGACAAACAGCAAAACGTCGCTCCAGGTCTTCTTCAGATGTGGCGCCGAGATTGATCAATCCATATCGAAAACTCTGCGCATCCTGGGCCTGCTCGGAAAGCTTGCGACCGGCTTTCGCCATGATTTGTACGCGGGCATCCGGGTAAGTTTCGTTCACTTGCGAAATGTTTTCGAGAGATGGCGCCGAGAGGACGAATTGATCTTCGAATGTACGCAAAACGCAACTCGCGGCTATTTTGAATTGCCCCTTTCGGTGCGTGAATTGAGGGGCTTCACCGGCGGCAATCTGTAGCATTGGTTGGTACGAGCTGATGCCATCCACCCGCTCAAAGAGATCGGGGAATTGCGATGCGATTTTCGGATTTACTTCGATGATGTGCACTCGTCCGGTCTGCGGGTTGTACATCAATTCCATGTTGAACATCGCATTGTCGTACTCGATGCCGCGGAAAAATTTGATGGCGGTGTCAGTCATCACCTGCTGCACGTCCGTCGGCAAGCGAGATGGGTATACCCATCGTTGGAAGGAAATGGTGCCGGGAAACATCACAGCATCAACAATCCCCATTACCTCAGGTTGTCGGTTGTGAACAAATCCTTCCAGTGAAACCTGAGTGCCTTGCAGCAGTTCTTCGAGCAGAAATCCGCGGGCTGTTCGCTCCATAGTTGTATGGGCGGCAACCATTTCGTCGAACGGTTCGACGAAGGAGTCGGGCAGGTACCTGATTGCAAGCACTCCACTACCTGCTCAGGCGAATCGACCCTCTGGGCATTCATGGACATAAACGATTTGATCGGTTTCAAAAACCGCGGATAACCTAATTCCGGCGGCTGGTCTCCAACGTTAAGAGCTGTGAAGTGACTGGTCGCCTCCGGCACAAATTTTTCCTGGGCAAGCCGCGAATAGTATTTGTGCTCGCAGCGCATGATGGCGTCGGGCGAGGGCCCAGGCAATCCCAGTAGTTTGGACAGAATGGCGACCACCGACATACCGGGGTAGCCGACGGCGGATGTGATGCCGTCTAACCTCCCCTCGTACTGTTTCCGGATGGCTTCGATGCGCGGCAGAATCTTCAGCGGTTCGTCGCCATAATCTCTGGTCTGGGGGTCGTCGAAGTAAGACCAGTCCCAATCCTCGAAGATCAGCTCATAGCCGAGCCTGCCGGCGATCTTTGGTAACTCGCGGTGCTCCCTGGCAGTGGCTGCCACGACAAGAATTCTCTTAGCCATGCCTGGAACCTCGGACCGCCGAAAGTTATTCGCCGCTGCTGACTTTGAGGTTTTGCTGCGCCCAGAGCGCCGCTTCTGTGCGGCTGCGAACGTTTAACTGGGACAGTATACGGGTGATGTGGTTCTTCACCGTACCTTCGGTAATAAAGAGCTTTTGAGCGATTTCTTTATTGCTCTTGCCTTGCCCCAGAAGCTGCAAGACCTCCAGCTCTCTTCCGGTGAAAAGCTCCGCCAGTGAGGCTTTAGAGGGTTCGGGCTGCTGTCCGCCGCTGTTCAGTCGCGAGATGATTTTGGTTGTGATGGTTGGACCGAGCTGCGTGTAGCCCTGATGGACGGCGCGTACCGCTGACGCCAGCTGCTCGGAAGGCAAGTCTTTAAGTAGATAGCCCGAGGCGCCGGCCTGCATCGCCTGCACAATGTATTCGTCGTCGTCGAAAGTGGTAAGGACTAAAACCTTCGTCTGGGGCATCTTTCCGACGATCTGTTTGGTCGCCGACACGCCGTCGGTCTGGGGCATGCGAATGTCCATCAAGATGACATCCGGCTTCAAAGACTCAGCCAACTGCACGGCTTCCGTGCCCTGGCTGGCCTGTCCGACGATCTCGAAATCTTCTTCGAGGGCCAATAATGTAGCTAGCCCCTGGCGTACCAGGGCTTGATCGTCAACGAGTAAAAGGCGAATCATGGCGGTCTTTCGGGGGTTTCTTACGTCTACTTAATACCCTGTGGACATCATCCTTACTACCCCACAAAAGCTGTTGGAAAGGGCCGCCATAAAGCCGCAAAAGCACGACAGTAGATGCTTCTACAGCAAGACATGACTAAGGTCATGGGCAATTTGGTGACTTTGGGGTGATGGCCACGGGAGGGCAGCGTGATTTACTGTTGGCATGAGCAGCGAATTTGCAATTCGCAGGACCATTAAGTAGACTACCGAACTCGAGCTCGGCCCCACAGGGACAGGAAGCTAAACCAATTGGGAGATAAAGTTAACATGACATACGTAGCAGAATTTTTTAACGACGAATCAGGACAAGGTATCACCGAATATGGTGCCATCCTTGCGTTCGTGGCTCTTCTGGTAGCCGTTGTATTTGGCTTCGCTCAAGGCACGTTGCAGAGCGCGATTTCGCAATCTTTCTCGCGTATAGTCAGCGAACTGAACCGTCTGAACACGACTTCCAGCTAATACGAGGCTGGAGTTTCAAATCACATTGGCGGGCAGAGAAATCTGCCCGTTCTCTTTTTCTGCACGCGATTTGCCGGCACGTAACCGGCACTCGACCGAGTATCCGTACCGATCCGCCTGCTATCCAAGGTAAGTCCTATGCGATATGATGGATCCAGTGGCGTCGCTTTGTCGGCTCCACTTCCCAGGTTCATGCCCATCCTGCACTGAGCACCTCTCGGAGAGATGAAATGACATACTTAACGGAGTTCTACAACGACGAATCAGGACAAGGTATCACTGAATATGGTGCGATCCTTGCGTTCGTAGCGTTGCTCGTAGCCGTCGTATTCGGTTTCGCGCAAGGCACACTGCAATCCGCCATTTCGCAATCGTTCTCTCGTATCGTTAGCGAATTGAACCGCCTTAACACCACATCCAGTTAACGCCGGTTCCTTATTTCGGCTGGAGACAGCCGATGTCGCTGCTCATCTTGAAGCTGCGGAGCATTCGTGTTCCGCAGCTCTCTTTTGGGCTACACAGCCGGCTTTATTGAACTTTTGACTCTTCAGCGCCGCGGGGCTCCTCCCCAACTCCGTTGGCGTCGCCTGCGGACTCTCCAACTCCATCGCCTGGTTCCTCAGCTTCCGCCGGCTCGCTGGTGGTTTCTTCCTGAGAGGACTCGGCGTCTTCCAGGTACTCCGCCTCCAGCGGGATGTTAATCTCGATACGGGTGCCAAACCCAGGTTCACTAAAGATGGAGAATTTGCCGTTCAGAGCGTCGGTGCGTTCCGTGATGCCCTTGATGCCAAATCCGCTATATCGCGAGTCTGTTGGCATGCCGCGCCCGTCGTCGGAAACGCTGAGGGTGATGCTGTCTCGTTTCTGATGCAAGTGGACACGCACATGGCGAGCCTGTGCGTGTTTGATGACGTTGGTTAGACATTCCTGCGTAATTCTGTAAAGGTGATAGCTGATACTGGGCGGCAGGTCGCCGGTGTTCAGCTCTGTCTGGATGTCCAAACCATGCAATTGTTTCAATTGTGACACCATATCTGGTATTGCAATCATCAGGTTCAAGACCGGCGAACGTATCGACTGTACCGCCTGCCGAACATCGGAAAGCGTTTGCCCGGCCAGCTGTTTTGCCAGCGTCAATGCTTGATGCGCCTGCTGAGGGTCTCGCTCTGCCAGCTTGCGAGCTACCTCAAGCTGAATATTGAGGGAAGTGAGGGTGTGTCCCAGACTGTCGTGGATTTCGCGAGCAATTCTAGTACGCTCCAGCTCTGTCGCCAGCGATTCCACTTCTTTTCCCAAGCGTTCGGCTCGCAGGCGGCTTGTCTTTTCGGAAATGAGCGCCAGGGTGACCATCGCCAGCAAAATCATCAAGGCTCCGTTAAAGAACGTGATAATGATAGATTCGCCTAGAATGGTCGAAAATGCGCCGACAGTCCAACCGCCCTCACCCGGATTGGTCCAGATGATCTTCAAGCTGGAGCAAAATATCTGGGCAAAGAACGCTGAAAAAATGAGGATGCTCAGCCCCCGTCTGTCTAGCAAGAGTGAGGCTTTTGCGATTGTGCACATATAGAGCGGGAAAACGAATCTGGAGATGCCCATGGTGGAAGCTGCCGTGATGAAGAAAAGCTCGATCAAGACATAAGCGAGGCGCTGCCAGGGAGGGCAAGTATTGGGTGTCCAGAGGCTGACCGCCAGCACCGGCAAAAGCAAGCCCAGCGAAACCGCGACGTTGGGAGCCGTCGGATCCGGCGGCGCGAAGTTGAAGGCAAGACCTTGTACCAGTGCCACGAGGAATAAGAATGCCCACTCGAAGTAGAGGACCTTGCGGAACAGCGAATGATGGAAATGCTCTACCTGATTTGGACTCATGGTTTATTAACTACCCACTTTCGCTCCTCTCGCCTTCTTCAGGCTTTGCCGTTTTGCGTGCCTTCGTTTCAGCAGTTTTGACTTTCGATTTGGCAACCGGAGCGCCGACTTCCAGCCGCCGCAGTTTCTCATTGAGCTCGCCCAGGGCGATGAATGCTACAGCGAATCCTACCGATTGGGCGGCGAAATAGACGCTGTCCGAGGGATTGCGCCCCATGTTGAACAGATACCAGACAAAGGGGGCCCCCATGCCGCTGGCGACAAAAATCTGCTGCAAGAGCGGGTTTATGGCGATTTGTGCCTTCGTGTTGATGAGGTTCGTGATGCGCGAAACCAGGCTGACGTTGCCCCAGATGACGTAGGCACAGGAGCCGAAGATCGAGACGAACACCAGAAGCATCTGGACCACCGCCAGGGCGACCATGAGAGCATGCCGGATACCCGAAGGCGGCATGTGAAACACCGGCATCGAAATAAAGACTTCAATCGCCTTGCCTATGATGCCGCCGCCAAAGATGTGGGCAAGAGGCGGAGCGATCGGGCTGGTCATCACCGTCGCCAGCGACGCGATGAGCACCGAGAAAGTACCAGACTCAGTCTGGCTGTGCAGAAAGCGACGGATGCGAAACACGCCCATACACCAGAAATAGAGCAAGGGCACCTGGGCGATCAGGACAAAGTCCAGCAATCCATCCCGGACCGATTGTTCAAACAAGTACGAGTTGGACTGAACAATTGCCGCGATACTGGTGACCATGGCGAGCAGCGTTCCCGGCCACAGCGAGTCCAGCGTCGTGGCGCGCTTGAGCTCCGCCGCCTCGTCGCTACCAGGGCTTTCGCTCGGGAGCTTAGTCACGATTCTATCTGCTACTGAGGGCACTAACTATGTACCACGGGACGCGACGCTGTTTTAATCTTTGAAGTTTATCGGCAGCTTGAGGTATTCCATTTGATTCTCCAGCGTGCTGAGGGGTGGTACAAAGAGAATATCGGCAGCTCGCAATCAGTCTCACGTCGAAGCGCGCGGGTCGTCCGGGGGTCTCTGGAGGAAGAGCATGTTTCGTTGGATGTCGTGGACAACGGTTTTGGCACTGCTGATGGTGGCATCAATCGGCCCCTTGTCGGCTGAAGATGCAATACACGCAGCGACTAAACCCGTATCTGAAAAAACATTCCAGGCCGGTCAGCTGGTCCAGGAAGCTATGACTCTGATGCGTACCAATCAGATGCAGCCGGCGCTCGATAAGTTGCAGCAAGCGGTTGCCCTCGATCCGACTCTGGAGGACGCGCAATGCAATCTGGGCGTAGTGCTAGCCCGGATGGGCCGCACCCCGGAAGCAATTGCGCAAATGGAGAAAGCGGTGCAGTTGAGTCCAGGGCGTGCTGAAATCTGGATGAACCTGGCCAACATGTATCAGGCCAATGGGCAAAAAGTTAAGGCGTTGCAGACTTACAGTGAGTTTCTCAAACGCTTTCCGAATAATCCGTTTGCCGTCAAGGTCAACGGTATGGTAAATGGAATCAAAAAAGAGCAAGAACGGACCAGGGATATCCAGAATCTTGGCGGTGGTACCGCCGATGGTTCCGATTACTTTGTGGAAATTTCGCGCGGGCACCCGCAGAAGTGGAATCAAAATCGCCTGCCCATCAAGGTGTTCGTTGCCGATGCTGCTGGTGTGCCGGGTTACAAGCCGATCTACGCAGATATACTCAAACAAGCTTTCGGGGACTGGGCTTCAGCGGCGGAAGGGAAACTGGCATTCACTTTCGTCCCCAAATCTGAGGGAGCCGACATGACCGTTAAGTGGAGTAACAATCGCAACGATCTGCAAAATATTGCGCAACGGGCGGCTGAAGGTGGTGAAGCCAGAATCTTTCCCGGCCCGGACGGCATAGTTTCCGCCACTATTGTGTTGCTGACACTGGATCCGGCTCCGGACCGGCCTCTGACTCCGACCTTGATGCGCATGAAGTGCTTGCACGAAGTCGGTCATGCCTGCGGCTTGCAGGGGCACAGCACCATGCCTGGAGACATCATGTTCGATACGTCGCCGCTGGCCGACACTGAGGTATCGCTCAGCGATCGGGACAAAAAAACGATCGTTCATCTTTATTCCGACGATGTGTCGATCATTCCCGACGCGCTCAGCATCAATGCCAGCGGCGTTCAGCTATTGAACAAAGGTGATGCAGATGGTGCGATTGAGAAATTTGAAGAGGCGATGAAACTCGATCCAAAGACCGCGACGTTCAAAGAGAATCTCGGAGCCGCACTCAACAACAGCGCAATTCGTGCCTGGCAGTCGGCAAATTTTGCCGACGCGGAATCGAAGTACGTGCGAGCGCTGGAGTTGTATCGACAGGTTGGAAAAGCTGAGATGATCGCACGCACGGTGAGAAACTATGCGATGCTGCTGCGCTCGCAACAGAAAAACGAGGATGCTGCCGCCCTGGAGGCAAAATATCATATCGCGGGCGCCTTGCCGCCAGTGGCTTCTCCGAAGGCGACACCCAAGAAGAAGCCGTAAAGCGTCTTACAGGTGCTGCAACATAATGTCGACGCCCAGAATGCCGGCGTCTTCAGTTACCACGGTTGTGACGCCGGTTTCTTCCTTGTTGCTGCTGGTGCTGGGATTTCTCGGTGTCTGGTCCGGAATGGGCTTGACGGGCTGCGTCGGATTGTCCGAAAGTACCGCGCCGGTAGACGGAACGCCCGTGGCAGCGACGGTCGTAATCCGCGAATCTGTTGATTGAGCTTCTTGAACTGCTGCCGGCTGCACAGTCACCCGTGACGGCACTAGATCTTTACTGCCTTCGATGCCGGATGCGATGACGACAGGCTGCGTCTTGTTGAGATATTCCTGGGCATTGATCGGTTTGCGTGAAAGCACGATGCCTACGTGCTCGATGCCTGGGTCATTGTCGAATTCCAGAAGGTCATTTTCTTTTTCGGGAATTGCGATGTCGCGACCATGGACGATGTGGTTGTCATCGCCGTACTTAGCTACTGGGAAAAGGACGTCTCGGTCACCTCGGCTGCCGCTCTTTAATAGCACGTACGCGTAGCCGTCGATATTCGGTTTGACGTGGAAACGAATCTTGTCGCCGCTGAAAAATGCGGTTTTGTTGGAGACTTTCAACACCTGTCCCTTACGATGCAGTTCAATCCAGTACTGTACGCCGGTATTCATAGCCAGCTGAGGTTTGTCCAGTTGCTTGTAGAAGAGGTCTTTGGCTCCCTCGACTTTGCCGCTTTGGGCGGCAGGAGTCTGCTGTGCCAGCGGCAGGCTGCCCAGCGTCACCAGAGCCATTGCTAACAGGACATTTCGGGACTTCATAAACAGACCTTCTCCTCGAGAGTTCCATCGTGTTCGTGACCAGTCGGGCTATCAGCTTAAACGAGATGATACAACCCGCGATAAGCAGGAGCAAATTTAACGGTAGGAATATGTACGCCGGCGGGACGGAACTGTAAAGGAGCCGTCCGTAGCTCAGTATTGGCGCGTGTAAATCTGCTATGCCCGTACCATACGCGCGGTACGCGTGCGGCTCTTGCTGTGATTGTCGTATAGGTAACGCTTCGAGCAGGCAAATTAGGGGAGTTGCTTTTGTTTTGCCAGCTTCCGCCACTGCCAGGGCGGAATCGGCTCTTTGTCTTGCCACAGCCCGCGGCGCGTCAGCTGGGCCCTGGATTGTGCTTTGTGCTTGGCGATATCACTTGTGCGGTTTAAATAGACCCAGGCCAGTCCGGATTTCAAAAGGTCGGTATTAAGGCTGGCGTGATTGGGGAGAAACACTTCTCCTAGCGAGCGTCCGTATTTGTCTTTTCCGGTGACTCTGACGGTTACGTTTTTGTTGAATGCCGCTTTGGCGGTAAACTGCTTGGCGCGCTGCCCGTATGGTTGCCGGCTTTCCGGGCAATCGATGTCTGAGAGCCGCACTTTCTCCGGGCGACCTCCGTGCATAACGCTGATTGTGTCACCATCTGAGATGCCAATCACCAGTCCAGTGAAGCAGAACTGGCCCTTCGCTATTGCGGGGGCGGGTTGCGGCGCGCTCTGCAGAGCAAGCGCGTTTGATGAGGATGCCCACGACCAGGCGCAGCAGCATGCCAATACCAGGCCGGGCAGCCGGGAAAGTAGATTTTTCATATTGCGGGACCGTTTCTAGGGGCGCACCGCCCGTGGAGTCTTGAGGGAGTTTGCTGCGGCAGTTAAAGTCGACCCTTCTTCTGCAAGACGCTGATGGCTACCTCGGGTTCCATTGCATCACGGCGAATCAGTAATTGCAAGTCCAGAGCGATGACTACCGTATTACGCGGTATCGCCCGTGATTGCACGAGTGTTCTTCCCAGTGGGGTGCTTGATTCTACGCTATGCCGCAAAAACTCGCGGACCTGTTCTTCTGATAATAACTTCGCCAGCACCAGTAATTCGCCTAAACGCTGGGTTTCGCCGTGAACATATTCCCAGCCAATCTCTTCGAGCGCTTCTTCCAGCGCAATCCCTTCCAGCGTACGAATGGCTTGGTGCGCCACGTACGGGTTATCATCTCGTGCCAGTTGTTCTAATGTATCTCTCTGGGCTTCGGCACAGGCCGCCACACCGAAGCGAACGTATATATTCTCGTCCGTTGCCAGCTGTTTGAGAAGTTCCACTGGTATCTGCGGATTGCGCGCTACGTGAATGCGCACTTCCAGATCTTCGTCTCGGGACAGTTCCGCCAGCACATCGAGCGGCGTATTGGGATTACAAGCTAGACGCTGCCGCACTCGCGCGCTGTTGTCGCGGAGCAGCATGCGTAACTCGGATACCGGAGTTGTGGGGTTTCCCGCTTTGATGTAATTCTTCGAATTGGACATGGCAGTACACTCGCTGGCGGCAACGCTATTGGACTACATACCCAAATTAGAAAACGGCCAAACTGTGCAACCATGCAGCTTTTCAGTCACAATAAGGCGGGTTGCGGCAGTTCTTAATCATCTGATGCTAAAATTCTGGCATCGCGCGAAAGGCTTTGCATGCGCAGGAACGAAGAGACGCGTCAGCTAATCTTTTCCCCATCCGATCTCATCAAGTTCATGGGATCGCCGTTTGACTCGTGGATGGATCGCTACTATCTCGAGCATCCCGACCAGGTAAAACCCGATCCTGACCCTGCCGACCGCCAGCTGACAGCGCGCAAGGGGATAGATCACGAACATGAGTTTTTAGAGACTTTGAAGCTGGAAGGGCGCAGTGTCTACGAAGTCAAAGACCGAACGCCTGAAGGCAGACGCGTCAGCGATGCCGAGCGCATCGCCGACACAAAACGCGCCATAGACGCCGGTTATGACGTCATATATCAAGGAGCGCTCTTTCTGGGCGAGTTCGGCGGCTACTCGGATTTTTTGGTGCGAGTCGAGAAACCGTCGCCGGCGCTGGGTGAGTTTCAGTACGAAGTCTGGGACACAAAATTGGCCAATCACGCCAAGCCATACTTTCTCATTCAGTTGCTTTGCTATTCGGAGATTTTGGCCGATGTGCAAGGAGTGTTCCCTGAAATGGTGCAGGTAGTCCTGGGCAGCAAGAAGCGGGTTGCCTTTCGCAGCGCCAATTTCTTGTACCTCTATCGGCAACTGAAGGCGCGCTTTCTGCAGTTTCAATACTCCTTTGCCGATGACGACGCGATGCGTCCCGAGCCGAACGGACTGGAGCAATACGGACGCTGGGCGTCGCTGGCGCAAGCCTGGCTGGATGAGGTCGATCACCTGTCGCAGGTGGCGGGCATTCGCCAGAGTCAGATCGCCAAATTACAAGCCGCCGGCATTCAGACTTTCTCTCAGCTTGCTGTCACTGACTTGCATCATGTGCCTGACTTAAATCCATCCACATTTGCTGCTCTGCGTGCGCAAGCCGCCATCCAGGCCCGAACGCTCCAGGCGGGCAAAACTCAGTACGAGGTTTTGCCACCGGTTGCCGATGCACCGCGTAGCGGCCTGGCTTTGCTGCCGCCCGCATCCCCCCTGGATGTCTGTTTTGATATGGAAGGATTTCCGTATTTTGAAGGTGGACTGGAGTACCTGTTCGGGGTCACCTTCGAGCAAGACGGCAAGCTGGAATTCAAAGACTGGTGGGCTCATACAAACCCGCAGGAAAAGATTGCGTTTGAAGACTTTGTGGACTGGGTCTTTGATCGCTGGCAGCGCGATCCAGACATGCACATCTATCACTATGGGCACTACGAGGTCACTCGTCTGCGCAAGTTGATGGGCAAGTACGGCAGCCGGGAAATTCAGATCGATGCCTTGCTGCGCGGTCACGTGTTTGTCGACCTCTATAAGCTGGTCAAAAACTCCGTACGCATCGGCGAGCCCAGCTACTCGATCAAGTACGTCGAGCACCTCTACAAAGATGCCCGCAGTGGTGCGGTAGCCACCGCGTCAGAATCGGTGGTTCAGTATCAAAACTGGCTTGATACCAGAGATGGTGACACCTGGGAAACATCGGCCATTCTGGGCGGTATTCGCGCCTACAACGAGGAAGACTGCATTTCGACCTGGGAGTTGGCTGAATGGCTGCGGACGGTTCAGAGAGGAGAAGCAGTACGCTACATCCCGCACACTCCGCCCGCTCCTCCCGAAGAGGATGAAAACTCCGAAAGCGGACCTTCAGCCTCCAGTCAGTCGAGAGCGCGAGCCGCCAAGCTCGCGGAAGAGTTGTTGGCGGTGGCGACGACTGAAAGAAGTGAGGAGAGGAAACGTCTGCTCGAGCTTTTTGCCTGGCTCCTGGAATTTCACTGGCGAGAAGCGCGCCCGGTATTCTGGGCGATGTATGCCAGGCACGAGATGAGCGAGGAAGAGCTCTTCGACGACATAGATTGTCTTGCCGGACTGGAGCGCACCGAAACATCTCCGGCGCGACCGCATCGTGGGCGCAGTTGCATCTACGAATACAAATTTGATCCTGATCAGGACACCAAACTGAAGAAAGGCGACCCCTGTTTCTTCTCCCATGACTTGCGAGCCACATGCGAAATTGCGCATATAGATTGCGACCGCGGGCTCGTCTGGCTGCGCATCGGAAACCGGCTGGAAGCACCGCCCCAACTCAGTATTATCCCCAATCAATATGTGCCGGCCACTCCGATTGCCGACTCTATCTATCGCACCGTGCTCAAGTGGCTGGAGAGGGATACCCTGCCGCAGGCGATTGCCGACTTCATCGACCGCCAGCCGCCCCGCCTGCACGGCAACGGTCTGTCAGCCGTCGAACATGGTGGGGCCGCGGTCGATGTCGCGGACGTGATCAGCCGCATGGACAACACGTCCCTCTGCATACAAGGTCCGCCCGGCGCCGGCAAAACCTATCAAGCTGCGCGAGCAATAGTTGAATTGATACGCACCGGCAAGAAGGTTGGCATATCTTCAAACGGTCACAAAGCGGTTTCTCACCTGATGAGCAAAGTCGCTGAAGTTGCGGAGGACCTTGGCGTTCACTTTTGCGGAGTGAAGATCAAAAAGGACGAGGACGGATTGCTGGATCGTTTCCGCAGCATCACCAGCGCGCCTTCGGGACGCGATGTTTTCGATCGGGCTGAGCTCGATTACCAATTGGTCGGCGGCAGCGCCTGGGCATTTGTGCTGGAGTGCGCACGCGGTAAGTTGGATTACCTCTTCGTCGATGAAGCCGGGCAGGTGGCTCTGGCTAATCTGGTCGGCATGGCTCCTTGCGCCCGCAACATTGTTTTGATGGGAGACCAGATGCAGCTTGGACAACCGACTCAAGGCACGCATCCCGGCGACAGCGGCAAGTCTACGCTGGAGTATTTCCTGCAGGACCACGCCACGATTCCCTCTGATCTAGGTATTTTTCTGGGCACCACACATCGCATGCACCCGCGGCTTTGCCAGTTCATCTCGGACGCGGTGTATGAGGGGCGCCTGGCGGCTGATGAAAAGACAGAGAAACGCGTTCTCGTTCTACCGGAGCGAAGTCGTCGGTTTATCTCAAGACAGTCGGGCATTCTGTATATTCCGGTTGAGCATGAAGGAAACACTCAGGGCAGTCCGGAAGAAGCTGAATGCATCAAGCAGGTCGTCGATGAGTTGCTGATGTGTCGCAGACTGGATGAGCACTCCACTGAAGCACTGGCGTTGCGCCTGGACGATATTTTGATCGTGGCGCCCTACAACATGCAGGTGCGCAAAATCAAACAGCTCCTGCCCGCGGCCAATGTTGGATCGGTGGATAAGTTTCAAGGGCAGGAACGCCCCATCGTGATCATTTCTATGTGCACCAGCGATGGTGACAGCTCTCCCCGCGGACTGGAGTTTTTGCTGAACAGAAACCGTCTCAACGTGGCTGTCTCGAGAGCGCAGACGCTGGCCATTGTGGTCGGCTCACCGCAGCTGACCCTGGCGCGATGTTCGTCGGTTGAACAGATGGAACTGGTAAATCTCTACTGCCGAATAGTTCAGGAAGGAGCCGGAGGTTCGCTGGACGCAGTGCCCCGAATTGGCGCAGGTGTCATTTAGCCCTGGCAGGCTGTCTTACTAATGCGCGAACTTTTGGTGGGTTTTCGCGCTTTTGGTCGGTGGGTGGGTTTGGTCTGGACAGGTTTGGACTAGGCTGCTGGTCTCACTGGCTTCCACTGCACTGTGCAAACGCCGTTTTTGCAGTTGTGAGTTTCCGGTGCCTTGTCGTCGTCTTTTTTGACTTCGGGGTTGGATTTTTTGTTTAGAGATTCCATCGTCCTGCACCTTTGCTGAACCGGAGTTCGTTTAATGCGGCAATGATAATCCTCTAATGTTGCTACGTATATTGGGATTTCTACGCGTGGGGGGGTGGAATTCCCACCTTGTTAACCTGTTGAATACACCATCGTTTTGAGGCAAAAGACGCTTCCCCCGCCCTTGATGAACTCGGAAGTGTCGACCTCGCAAACTTCGAAGTCCAAGTCCTGCAAGCGTTTGCGGATTTCCGGCGAACCCTTCTGCATGACTACGTTTCGTCCTAAAACAGCTGCGTTACAGGCGAAATTGGCAGCCTCCTTGGCATTGACCGCGAGAAGGTTTTTGAAAACTCCAGCCAGTAACTCTCGCCCATCGGCATCGAAAGCGGATGGGTAGTACATGGCCGTCTCCTCATCGAGTGGAGCCAGGCACGTGTCCAGGTGGTAGAACACGTCATCAACCAGGCGCAACCGCAAGATCGGTGCATCTATCAATCTCGCTAGATGGTCGTAGGCTGGGGCTTCAGTGCGGAACCCGTAGGCTCCCCAGATCAGGCGCCGGGACGGGTGCCACAAGGCATCTCCGTGTCCTTCGAAGCGTGGAGCTTCGGACCCGGATTCATCGGTCAGGTCCTGGACTTTGTAGCCGTGCGCCCTGAACCAGTCAACGTAGAAAGGCACTTCCTTCTGCCTGGTACTGTGTTTCATGTTCGCCGGGATGCACAGTCGGGTGCCGTCGGCGTCCGTTCCGACAAACACCTGATTGGCTGCATAGACCATGTCTTCCAGTCCCGGTTGGGCCGGAACGACATTGACCGGATAACCCAGCCCTTCGAAAGTATGCCGCAGCTTTTCCCACTCTAAAATCGCCGCTTGTCTGTCCGTCGTACCGACGTGCTCAGCCATATGCGGGTTCTTCACGTCTTTGACTTCGAAGTAGTCGGGGCCGCACATGAGCACGGTCTTGGGCTCCACGCGCGACGGCAAGTCTGCGATTTTATGATGGCCCAGTTGTTTCAGCGAGTCGAAGCACCCGCTCAACGCCGAACTTGGCGAACCTGGCGAACCCTGCATGTTTCCTCGTTTCTCGACGCGCTCTGTATTTTAACGCAGCTCCGGCAAGTCGGGTTGACTCGGACGATCCGGCTCATCAAATTTGGCGTTGTCTGTTGATGTTGCTGATGTGGACGATTGTGCTGCATCCCGACCGGCGGAGAGGAGCTGTTCTACTTCTTCATCACTGGTTTGAGAGAAGTCTTCGTACCAGGCACCGACGTTGAAGAAGTCGGCCGGCGCTTGAACGGCGATCGTAGGGGCGACGCGATTGTTGAAGTCGAACAATGTGCTGGCGGCCGCCACCGGCACGGCGATGACAACCAGTTTGGGTCGGCTGATGCGCGTTGCTTCGACGGCAGCTCGCATCGAGGCACCGGTCGCGATACCATCATCTACGAGAATGACTACTTTGTCGAATAGATTGATCGGTGGTCGCTTGCCGCGATAAGCGTATTCTCTGCGAGCCAGTTCAGCCAGCTCGCGATCGACAACCAGATCGAAGGTGTCCGACGAGACTCCCATATGCTTTATGACATCTTCGTTGCGGACGATGCTGCCACCGCTGGCAATGGCACCCATAGCCAGCTCTTCATGCCGGGCACGCCCAGTTTGCGGACGATGAAAACATCATCGGAGCCTGCAGCGATTTCGCTACTTCAAAAGCCACCGGCACGCCTCCGCGCGGTAATCCCAAAACGATGACATCACGTCGCTGGCGATACTTGAATAGTTCTTTGCCCAGGCGGCGTCCCGCGTCCCGACGGTCGATAAATGAAGAGGGCGAACTCCCGGAAAACATTGGGTCCTCCCTGCCTGCCCGGGGCAATCAGTTCTGGGAGCCGTTCAACACCCCGGAGCTGCTGCCGTCCGGATAGTTTATCTGGTTGTTGCTGACTTTGCACCCACTGGATTTGGGATCGAGGGCGCTGCGCTTTTCTCCGGGTTGATCGATCCATTTGACCAATACGTCGAGGACTGCATCGTTAAACTGGTGTTCCTCGAAAATCAGATGCTCGGCGTTGCCGACCTGCAGCAACCATTTGTCCTCGACCGGCAGTTTGTGGAAAATCTTATAGGTAGACTCAGGATGGATCAGGCGATCTCCGCAGCCTTGAACGAAGAGCACGGGCGTTTTACGCACTTTCAGTGCGCACTGCTCGTTGTGATCACAAAAATGTTTGAACTCCAGCAATTCCGCCGGTGAAAGGTTCATGCGCGCCATCGGGTCTTCAGCCCACTCCTTGCGCAATTCGGGCTTGGATGTGGCCTGGTTGATAATCGTTTCGCCGATGTTGAAATTCTTGTGCAACCCGCCTTTAAGCGCGTGCCAGGCGACTTTCAGATCTGTGCCTGTTTGTTTGAAACGGTGCCCGGCCGGCACGGAGGAGATGAGACCATCAACCAACTCGGGATGTTCCGACGTCACATGCAAGGTGATCGCCCCGCCCATAGATTCGCCGAGCAAATAAACGGGTACCCCAGGATGTGCTTTGCGCAATACTTTGAGAGTTTCTTCCACATCCCAGCAGCAGCCTTTCAAATCAATGACGTCACGGCCTTCTGCTTGTTGGAACGAACCGAACCCACGCACATCGACGGCGTACGTGACGATGCCGCGAGCAGCCAGTTGCTCACCGAGATCTTTATATGATCCGGCGTGCAGTCCGCAGCCATGCACACAGAGCAGCACCGCCCGTGGTGCACCGTCGGGAACTGTCCAGGTCAGGCAAGGCGGTGTGCCTCTGGTCTGACGATAACGCTTGCGCAATTCTGTATCCGACAGTGCCCTGGCGCTCGATTTGCTTTTCGCTGGGGTTGCCTGACTGGTGCCCTTGACCGGCGCGATGGATTCTGCCGCGAGACTGCTTCCGCCAGTGAGACTGAAACAGAGGGCGAGTCCGGTCAGGATTGAAATCGAGTTTCTCACAACTGCCTTATTGAGGGTTGGCAGAAGCAGTCGGCTGCGTGTTGGCAACGTTGGCCGTCGCGGCGGCCTCGACTTTTTCTTTGTGGGCTTTGGAGAGGAATCCTGTGTAGCGGAAGATAGGTGCCAGTGGCGGCCAGAAACGTCCGGTGACTTTGATGTAGTCGCGATATTCATCGCCGAATTCATCATGTCCGGATAACCGTTTTTCTTCCCGGGACGCCGTGTAGTCCAGCGCGGCATAACCGTAGATCAGACAGATGAAAGTGGCGATTGACGGAGCGTACATCGTGCCGGCAATCAAGGCGTAGACGTATGAAGCATAGAGAGGGTGGCGAATCCACTGATAAGGTCCCCAGGTGACCAGGTGCTTGGTCTGTCCCGAATCTTCCTTGTCATGAAACATGTAAATAGGCACGCGATGCGTACCGATTGTGAATCCGACAACCACCAGCGAGAGGGTGCTGAGAACAACTGACAAGACAGCGAGCACCGGCAGATAAGGCCGCAATTCGCGATCGTCGAGCAGCGTGGGCAGCCAGCCGTTGTAATGCATAGCCAGTAGTGCCGGCATGGCAAACAGCGGCCAGGCAGTCGCCCACCACTGCCATGTCAGCTTGCTGCCCCGTTTGAAAAACTTGCGGGGCAAAAGGGCTATATAGCCAAAGTTGATCAGGCAAAGAGTTAGAGCTACATCCGACACGCAAATATCTCTTCAGTGGTTAGATAATAACTATCATGACTTGTTCGATCGCTAAACGGATATGATACCGCGTTCTCTTTACAAGCGGTTGCTTCGCAAAGATTTTAAAATGCAAAGGTAACACGGGTGACGGTTTTCAGAAGATCCGCCGACTGGAGAAGGATGTGAATAAAGGCATGCAAAAGTCGCTTAGGAAGCCGCGCGGCGCCGACGGAAAGCTAGTTATCATCGTCGTTGTTGTCGTATTGGCTGTACTGATCCTGGCCGGTCTCGGCTTTTATGCATACAAGTCCGATCAAGAACGACAGACGGCTGAACTGAAGGCCCGACAGGCACAAGATCTGGCAAAAGCAAACGAGCTTCTGCAGCAACGACAGCAGTCTCGGGAGTGGGCCCAGCAAAAGCGCCAACAGGCGATGCAGTGGGCGGAGCAGACGGCGGCTGAAAAGGCTGAGGCTGAGGCGCAGAAGGCGGCTTACGAGGCTGAGTTTCCACCGCACAGATTGCAGGCGGTCGCCAAATGGACAACCTGGGCGCCGATCAATCTGGATACCGCGGGAGTGGAAGCGCGACTGAGATCGCAGTGGGTGGATGGCGGCGTTAACTTCCGCCTGGCTCTACTCGGTTCCGAACAGGCGATCAACGCGTTTTGCGGTTGGGAGCGGTTCATCATCATGTTTCAAGACAGCGACGGCGTGAACATGACGCCTTTCAGTGTTTCTCCCAAAGAGTTTCGCTGGTCTGATCCCGCGAAGAATCGAGGCATTCCAACGCTCGAGTTGGAGAAGAAAGTTCCCTATCCCATACAAGAGTATGAACGCGCTGCCCAATGGAATCTGATGTGGAGCGGCGAGTAGTACCAGATAAGGTGTCAAATGACAGGAGTTGCTACGTTGCTTCCAATCGAGTAAGCTCTTCAAATTACCAGTTGTCATTTTGAGGAAACTAGATAGACATGGTCGACTTCAAAGACCCGCCCGTCACCGATGAAGAGGACATGGACAACAACTTCGCCTGGTGGCTGTGCATGCTGCCGGGTCTGGCTGCCGCCGGTGTTTTCGGTTACCAGTTTATGCAGAACCATTCACCCCTGACGCTGGGATATGCAGTGGCAGCGGTTGTTTCATCGGTAGTCTTCGCCATCTTGATCGTCGGCAGCAAAGGCGCCAAAGAGGGGGCTGGAACCGGCGGTGATACCACTGCCATGGATGCCACCATGACTGACAAGGACAAGTAGTAACCTAGTTGCAAATCGCCGGTGATTCAGATGCTGTTTCAGGTTCTGATGAACTGGCAGCGGCCGGTGCCGTTTCATCCAGATTTTCAAAGCGAGTTTCATCAACCACCGTCTCCGGTTTGGCTTGCTCCTCTTTGAACACGCCTTCCCAGCGTGCCATCACTACCGATGCCAGGCAATTGCCCAACACGTTGACCGACGTACGGGCCATATCCATGACGGTGTCTACACCGAGAATGAGAGCGATGCCGGACAGCGGTAAGTTGAACGTGCTCAGTGTGCCTGCCAATATCACCAGGGAGGCGCGCGGTACAGCCGCCACGCCTTTGCTGGTCAATAACAGGGTGACCAGCATCAGCAATTGTGTTTGCAACGGCAGTTGAATGCCGGCCGCCTGAGCGATAAAAACGGCTGCCAGCGAGAGGTACAAAGTCGTGCCGTCCAAATTGAATGTATAACCGAGCGGCAGCACAAAACTGATCACGCGTCGGGGAACACCGATACTCTCCATCGCCTGCATGGCTTTCGGCAAAGCTGCTTCGCTTGATGTTGTCGAGAATGCCAGCAGCATCGGTTCTCGCACCGCGGACAGAAATTCCTTCAAGGGTACACGGGCGATCCATGCCACCGTACCCAGTACCACTACGATGAATACGAAGAGCGCCAGGTAGAGGGTGCCGACCAGTTTGCCCAACGAAAACAGCACCAGCAGTCCGTGTTTGCCGACAGTGGCCGCCATGGCGCACGCAACACCGATCGGCGCGAACTTCATTACATAGCCGGTATATTTGAACATCACTTCGGAAAGTGACTGGCAAAAATCCAGAATCGGTTGCGCGCGGGTGGCGGATACCGCAGCAGCGAAGATGATTGAGAAAACCACGATTTGCAGCACGTCGCCGCGAGCCATGGCATCGACGATGCTGGTCGGAAACACGTGCGTGATCAAGTCTCCGGCTGCCGGTTGCTTCGAGACCAGATCGCCGACGGCACTATTATCGGTGACTGCCGACAGATTAATCCCGGCTCCCGGCTGGAGCCAGTTGACCATGAAGAGTCCGATCACCAGCGCAAAAGTAGTGACCACCTCGAAATAAATCAGCGACTTGACACCCAGTCGTCCGACCGAAGACAGGTTGCCGTGCCCGGCGATCCCTACGACCAGCGTAGCGAATACGAGCGGTGCAATGATGGTCTTGATCAGGCGCAAGAAAACTTCGGCGCCCGGTGCCACTGCCACACCGACCTGCGGCCACAGCCAGCCAATCAAGATGCCGGCGACCAGACCAACAAAAATTTGTGCCGTAAGTCCGAACTTCATAACGGGGGTCAATTATACGGGCTCTAGCGCGACCAGCCCTGCTGTTTTCGGTACTTTTCCATAAGAAGAATCTGGTCCGGCGACAAAAACTTGCGAATTTCCAGGCGCATAAAAGTGTATTGGGAAGTGATGTCAGAATACAGGCGCCCTAATTCCACCTGCTGCGACATGACCACCTCGGCTTCCTTGCCGTCGCAGATCGACTTCAAGAACTCTTCGCGCTTCAGGTTGTATTGCTCGCGCAGAGGTTGAATTTTGGGCTTGTAATTGTTGACGATGGCGGTGATTTTCTTGCGCTGGTCGTCATTAGCCTTGATTGTTTTGAGAATCGGCTCCAGGTGCATCCCGTAGGGTTGCTTGAAGGATTTGCCGCCGGCGGCGATGCCCGGTATCAACGCCGGTTTTCCCGCGTCGGGCTTGGGCTGATCCTGCGCCAGAGCCGGTGCCGATAAAGCCAGAACCGCTGTCGCAAGAACTGACAGCGTGAAAAGTGCTAACCGCATACCGGCAAACTTCATCGAGAGGCGATCCGAACAGCTGTTACCCCTCTAATTATGCACCTTCTTAGATATTTGCGATCCTCGAAACGGGGATTAGCAGTGAATACTTATTGTCAAGAGCGCAGGCGGCGTGTTTCAATCTATCCAGAAGCCCTAACATTGCTTACCAATCTTTCCAAGCTAGACTAGGCCAGATTTTGCGCAAAGGCAGATTCCCTCGCAAACGAGGCTCATGGAGCCGGAAGCTGCTGGCCACCCGCCAGTACGAAAATGCTGTGGTGGCGGCTCAGTTTGCGCGCCGCATTGTCACGACCGGGGTCAAAGTCGGACTGTTGGCAGTGTTCGGCTTGATTGCGTTCTTCGCCATCTTGATCGGGTTTCGCCTGACGCAGGTGCCCAACCTGGCATATCTGGAAAATTACAAGCCCAGTGAAGCAATTCAATTTTTCGATCGCAACGATGCTCTGATTTGCGCTGTGAAGAGCACCGAGAAGCGTAAGCTCGTGCCGCTCAATCAGGTGTCGCCGTTCTTGCAGAGGGCGGTTTTAACCGCTGAAGACCGGCATTTTTACGAACATAAGGGCATCAACTTCGTGAGCATCGCGCGTGCGGCCACCGTCAACGCCTTTGCCGGTCATGTGGTCGAAGGCGGTTCGACGATCACCCAACAGCTGGTGAAAAATCTCTTTTTCGAGGGTGAGAAACGATCTATTGATCTCAAGCTTGCTGAAGCGATTGTTGCCTGGCAAATGGAGAATCGTTTCTCCAAGGAAAAGATTCTCGAGCTGTATTTGAACGAGATCTATTTCGGCAACGGCGCGTACGGTATCGAGCAAGCTGCGCGCCGCTATTTCGGCAAAGGTGCCGAACAACTGACGATCGCGGAAGCGGCTTATCTGGCCGGTATTATCCGTTATCCGAACATCGGACCTTCTGCGGCGCACCGGCGCGAAACGGTGGCTCGCCAGCTCGATGTGCTCAACAGTATGCACGAGTGCGGCTACATAACCGGACAGCAATGGGAACAGGCCAAGGCTCAAGAGCTGGTGTTCAAGCGCGTCGACGAGAAGGAGAAAGTGGAGAAAATCACCAAGTATCCGTACTACATAAGTTATGTGATGGATCTGGTGAAGGACCGTTTCAGCCCTTCCGAGATGCAACGCCACGGTTTAAAGGTATACACAAATCTCGATCCGGCAGCCCAGGATGCGGCAGAGCGCGTGATGGGCGCCGGCATACGCAGCGCACCGGCGGGCATCAATCAGGGAGCGCTCGTCTCCATTAGAGTCGACGACGGAGCTGTGGTGGCACTGGTCGGCGGTGTGGGCAACTACGAAGACAACCAGTGGAACTGCGCGACCAATCCGCATACCATGGGGTCCGCGTTCAAACCGTTTGTTTATCTGACGGCGTTCATCGAGAAGCAGTTGACACCGGACAGCTACATCAACGACACGCCGTTTCAGATCAAGCAAGGAAACGGGCAAGAGTATAAGCCACAGAATTTCGATAAGCGCTTTCTTGGCACCATCACGGTCAAAGAAGCCCTGGCTTTCTCGAGAAACATACCGGCTCTGCGTACGGCGCAAGCCGTCGGCATCAGCGAAGTGATATCGACTGCCAAGTCGGCCGGTATCGAGTCGGACCTGGCGCCCGAACTGGCCCTGGCGCTTGGCTGTTCTGCCGCCTCACCGATGGAAATGGCCAATGCTTATGCGACTCTGGCGCGTGGCGGAGTGCGCATGCGGGCGCTCTGTATTCGCCGGGTGGAAGACCGGGGCGGGCGAGTACTGATGGTTTCTCATCAGGATTCAGATCCGGTTTTCGATCACGGGGCAGTGGCTCAGATTGTCGACCTGCTGCAGGATGTGGTGGCATCCGGGACCGGCGTTGCGGCTCGTCTTCCTGACCGCCCCGTGGCCGGCAAGACCGGTACTGCGGACAAAGGAAGAGATATCTGGTTTGTTGGATTCACACCGGATCTGGTGACCAGTGTCTGGGCAGGCAATTCCGAAAACAAACCGGTGGCCGGCACGCAAGTGACTGGCGGTGCGGTGATGGCCCGGCTCTGGAGAGAGTACAACCGGCAATACTATATAAAGCATCCGCGACCGGCCGGTATGTTCGCGGCGTGCACCCGCTTGCGGGGCGACTTTTCGCTGCATATGCCGAAGGAGCAGGAAGTGGCCAAAAAGCAGAAGCCGATCGTTATATATCATCCGGAAGAAAGCTATTCGTATACTTCGAATACTGGAACTTCATCGGCCAGACACTCTCGTTCTGCCTCGCCAGTCAAGAGCGGACGCGGTGTCAGCGAGTACAACTGGGGTCACTAGGCTGTGCAACTCACCAAGTCTTGCACCAGTTCTGGTATTACCGGACACAGCGCAGTCTTATGGCTGAGCTTGTGACATCTTCGAATTGTCACAGCTGGAGCTGATTTTCAGCGATTACAAAAAACTTCTGAAAAGTTGAGGAACACGACCCAAGCATGGGCGTCTACCGGCTTGTGAGAACGCGAGTGTTCGGTTGTTCTGGACAACGCTCGCCGGTCCCCTGTTGCGTTAATTCGCCCCTCAGTTGAGCCACTGAATAAAGGCTATCAAAAGGAGTAATTATGGCCAGTCTAGTCAAAGGCGTTGTCCCCGCTGTTTCAGCTTTGAGCTGTATTTTGTCTTTTACCGTTCCGGCGTTTGCTCAATATGATACGTACAACAGTTCTTCCTACGGCAATTACAATGCCGCGCCCACCCCGCAAGCGCAACCTCAGTATCAGCCGCCGCAGTACCAGTCGCAATACCAACCCACCGGTTATCAGCAAGGACGTGTTGCTTTCGTGCCGGCTGGGATGACATTTCCGGTGCAACTGGCAACGTCCATTTCCACTGAAGCTGCCCGACCCGGCGATATGATTCAAGCCACCATCAACCAGCCGATCTATCTGAACGGCAGCATGATTCCCGCCGGCGCCACTGTAGTCGGCAACGTCGTGGAAGCGAAAGCCGGCGGTTGGCTCGGCCGTGCCGGCACGCTTGGAATCAAGTTCAACCGCCTGCGCATGCCTAACGGTGTTGAAGCTCCCATGAGCGCGCACGTTGTCGGTAAAGTCGGCAAATACAACGATGTCGGCTCGGACATGAGCGATACGTATAAAGGTGAAACCTGGAAGACGAAAGTCGGACAAGGTGTCATCCGCGGCGCCATCGGCGCCGGCACGGGCGCTGCTCTTGGTACCGCAATCGGTGCCATCGCCGGACACGGCGGACGTGGTGCCGGACGTGGTGCATGGTCGGGTACTGCCATCGGTGGTGGTGTCGGCTTGGCCAGCACGCTGGCTCGCAAAGGCAAAAATGTAATCATGGCATCCGGCGAACAACTGCAATTGCAGCTGGACGCTCCCATGACCGTCTCACTTTCGCCCAGTCCCAATCAATACGGCGCTTTTTAACACCAGCAACGCGCATCGCTGGTACCCCTGGAGCGGTTTTCGTTGGGCGAAACCGCTCCATTTTTTTGACTAAAAAAGCTCCTTGTCCGCGATCAGCCACCCCCGGCTGGACAAAAAGAAACGAAACGCCGAGTTGTTTTCGGCGTTCCGTTTGTGTCCGTATGGACGAAGATTGTTGCTGGCTTTACAACAACTGCAGATCTACATCGCGCAGGTCCAGGCGGACTTGACGCAGATCGTAGCTCTTTTGATCGAGTTTTCTACTCAATTCGTTGATTTCGGCAGCCGACTGTTTGTCTTTCCGGCGCGTCAGTTCGTCGATGTCGCGAAGCAGATTATCTACATCGCGAAGAATATTTTGTTCTTTAACGATAAGCGTGTGACGCTTTTGTACGAGCTGACTGGCAATCAACGGGTCATTGATGATTGCCATCGCGTTCGGTGCCGCCAAAATCATCAAACTGAGAGCTGCGAGCAATTGCTTCGCCATCAAGCTCTTTTTATTGTTTGACTTCATCATAAGATTCACCGTTCGCTTTCTTTTGTGCGGGCTCAAGGCCCTCAGGACAGAACACAGGTTACAGCTTAAATTGGACTTGCGTAAGTGCCACTTTCATGATTTACTTACAGTCCGCTTTGGACCGCTTGACGATGGAAATTGCTGTTACTTTAGATAGCCAATCGGCCGTTCCACTTCACCGGCAACTCTACGAAGAGATAAGACGGGCCATACTTTCGGGTCGACTGGCACCCCGCACCCGGGTACCTTCCACCAGGGCTCTGGCTGGCTCGCTTGGCATCTCTCGAGCGACGGTGACGGCCTCTTATGATTATTTGCTCAGCGAAGGTTATCTGGAGGCTGCCACCGGTTCCGGTACCTATGTATGCAAGACTCTCCCGGACGAACTGCTCAGACCTCAGAAAGGGAAAGCCGACCAGCGGGCAGGCGAAGCCGCCGAAAAGCAGCCGCCCAGAAAGCCGATGCGGGTGCGACTCTCGCGTCTGGGAGCATCCTTATATGAAAAGCAGTGGCTCGATTATGGAGGCGATGAGCCCGAGATTCAATTTACGTTTGGGCGACCGGATCTGGAGCACTTCCCGATGCGTGTCTGGCTGCAGCTATTGAACCAGCGCGCCAAGACCAATCAACTGTGGAAACTTGATTGCCCGAGCCAGTCTCGGGGCTATGTGCCTCTGCGAGAAGCGATTGCCGATTATCTGGCGCGGGCGCGCGCGGTTCAGTGCAAGCCGGAGCAGGTGATCATAGTAAATGGATCTCAACAAGCACTAGATCTGGTGGCGCGTGTTTTGATCGACCGCGGCGATGCGGTCGGCATTGAAAATCCCGGATACATCGGTGCCAAGAAGGTATTCGAAGTGCAGGGCGCCAACCTGGTGCCGCTTGGCGTTGACGCCTCCGGGCTGGTGGTTTCGCAGGTGCCGGCCAATGCTAATTTGAAACTTGTGTACGTTACTCCGTCTCACCAGTTCCCTACCGGCGTTGTTCTGAGCTTGCCGCGACGTCTCGAACTGCTCGCCTGGGCCAAAAAGCATTCTGCATACGTGATCGAAGATGACTACGACAGCGAATATCGATATGTCGGCAGACCGGTTCCCGCCCTGGCCGGGCTCGATACCGACCAAACCGTGATTTACATTGGGACGTTCTCGAAAGTCCTGTTCCCGGCTTTGCGCCTTGGCTATCTGGTGGTCCCGGAAAACTTGATCGATGTTTTCGCCCGCGCCAAGTGGCTGGTTGATCGCCACTCGCCTTTGCTGGAGCAACAGGTGCTCACAGACTTTATCAAGCAAGGACATCTGGAGCGCCACGTGCGCCGCATGCGGACTCACTATCAACATCGACGCGGTCTGGTCATGGACGTGTTAAAAAGAGAGTTTGGCGGGCGCGTGACGATCTTGGGCGACAATGCCGGCATTAACGTATTGATTCGCATCGACTCGCCCCGATCCGATGATGAGATTGTGCGGTTGTGCCGAGAGCGCGGCGTCGGTATCTCTTCTACACGGGGCTTTTATCTCGGTGATTCTCCACGGGGCGAGTTCTTGCTCAACTATGCCGGCGTGTCGGATGAGCAAATCGAACAAGGTATAAGTCGGCTTGCGCAGGTAAGCCTGCCTGCATAGTGTCAGGTCCGGTGCGCTGTGCGGGCATTCTGCGGGCAACTGCATAATTGTGCAGTCGAGAACGGTTCGATTCTACATGTGAGAAACCGCGCGGCAAAGCTATTCTAAAAGAGTCAGCAATATGCCGACGACAAAAAAACCGAACCCTGATAGCCAGCCCAAATAACGGACCGTTGAATAAACGGTCCGTTATTTTTGCATTATGAACCTACACGGAAATCAATTGTGAGCATGCATATTGGAATTATGCAGTCGAGAAAGGGTTGAATCTACATGTGAGAAACCGCATGGGAAAGCTATTCTAAAAGAGTCAGCAATATGCCGACGACAAAAAAACCGAACCCTGATAGCCAGCCCAAATAACGGACCGTTGAATAAACGGTCCGTTATTTTACAGTGTGCCACGCATGTTCAACAACTGGAGGTGAGAGTCCTCACACAACCTGACGATGGTGTTGAAGTGTGGCGAATGCGCAAGGGCGCGACCGTGAGGGGACGTCTGAAGGAAGCGCTGAGCAAAACTGCGATTTGACGGACAGAAACCAGATACGAGGCGGGCGCGCCCGCGCAGGCGAGCCAATGATCGCGAAGCGCATAATCGTCAACGGACGCGAACGTAAATCTGGCAGATGCGCAGTGAAAGTGGTTGAACTTACCGTGGGAGATCTGCGCCGTGTCGAAAGCAAACGACTGGGAATCCGCAAGGAAACCGACGGTGCAGAAATCAACAAAGGACGTAGTAACTCGAAACACCGACCAAGCGCGGCAGCATAAGCAGGCGGAGTTAAACGGTGAAGGTCCAAACGACAGCGAGGTCGTGACGCATGAGTTGCGAGAACGAGAAAACGGCGAGAAAACCAAACAGGACTCAACGACAGAGGTAGCGGGTGAAACCTGCGAGACTGGCGACCGAGGGGCGAAAAGTTTGAAGCAACGAGTGAAGCGCAAGACCAATCATTGATGGAGGAAATTCTAGATAAGGAGAACCTGAAGATCGCCTACGCACGCGTCGTCAAAAACGGCGGTGCAGCTGGGATCGACAGGCTTAGCACCGATGACCTACAAGCGTACCTCGCAGCAAACTGGAAACAGATCAAACAAGAGCTGCTTCAGGGCACTTACAAACCAAGACCGGTGAGACGGGTGAACATCCCGAAGCCCGGCGGAGGGAAACGGCTGGGGATACCGACGGTCATGGACCGTTTTTATTCAACAAGCTGTCGTGAAGTGCTGCAACGCAAATGGGACAGCACATTTTCCGGTACAGTTACGGTTTTCGACCAGGTAGATCGGCGAAACAGGCAATAGAAGCCGCCCGCAAACACATTGGGGGAGGCTACCGAGTAGTCGTGGATATTGATCTGGAGAAGTTCTTCGATCGAGTGAATCACGACGTCCTGATGAACCGGGTAACGAAGCGAATTTCCGACAAGCGAGTGCAAGTTGATCCGTGCGTACTTAAATGCCGGAGCATTGGAAGGCGGGCTGACCAGCGCGAGCAAAGAAGGGATACCACAAGGCGGACCGCTTTCGCCGCTACTCTCAAACTTGCTGCTTGATGAACTTGACCGAGAACTGGAACGACGGAACCTTCACTTTGTGCGATACGCAGATGACTGCAATATCTACGTTGCGGGAGTCCAACGAGCCGGAGAGCGCGTGATGAAAGGGATCCACGGAGTTTCTAGGAAAACGGCTCAGGCTACAAGTGAACAAGGAGAAAAGTGCAGTCAGGAAAGCCTTGGTCAAGAAGCTTCCTTGGAGTTAGCTTTTTACGCTAACAATCGGGTGTAAAACCGCGCGTGGCTTCAAAGCCTCGCCAGGTTCAAACAGCGAATTCGCGAGCTGACCCGACCAACAAAAGGTAAAAGCGTCAGTCAAGTGATTGGAGGTCTACGCGAATACCTCTTGGGCTGGCGCGGATACTTCGTTGTCTGCGATACGCCGAAAGTGTTTCGCAATTTGGATAAATGGATTCGGCGTCGTATTAGATGCTACATCTGGCGCCAATGGAAACCCGGGGACGCACCCGATACACCGAGTTGCTTCGGCGGGAATCCACCCGCAGGATGCAGCACGTGCTAGTGGTTCGGCGAAGGGACCATGGCGACTGAGCAAAAATTCAATACTCCACCATGCTATCCCGACTGCCCTGCACGCTCTCAGGCTCCCGAAGCTGAGTCTCCGCATCATGACCGCTGCCGAACCGCCGTGTACGGACCCGTACGCACGGTGGTGTCGAGGAAAGTCCGCGAGGACCTACCTATCTCGATCGTTCGCAGCGCAACGCAGTCACATGCTTGGCACCCTTGTCGAAAAACCCCAAACACAGTTATGGGTTTGCTCTAGTTTGGCTCGGAACTACAGCAGAAGGCGACGCGTCAAGACAGCCAGTTGTGCAAGTTGGCAGGGATGGCGATAGCCACCTGACCGGCAATAGTTGGTCGTATTCGGAGAGATGTGGTGGCGGAATGCCACCATACATCGTGGTGTCATGCGTTTTAAATCGATTCTTCTTTTTGGACTTCTATTAGCCGTGCCCGTCCAGTCGACAATGGCTTGCGCGCCGGTCGTCCAGGAAACTGAAGCGGTGGCACCGGTGCCCGTCATTCGTGAGTATGGCGTATCTGCCCAGCCGCCGGTCATGCCGCGCGGCTCTCAGTCGGGTGCCCAGTGGCCGATCTTCACGCATAACGGTCTCTGGACGGCTCCGGAACTCGCCGGGCAGACGCTGGCACCACCATTGCCTGCAGTGCCGGTGCCGACAGTGCTCACGCCTGCGCCTGCTGTTCGAACGCAGGACAGTCTCACTGCTCCTTACGTCATATCTTTGATGAAACGAAACGCGAATGTCAGCGATGCCTTCGCGCGAGAGATCGCTCAACAGTTCACCTGTATACCCACCAACGTCCGGGCTGCTCTACAGCGCTCCGGTTATCACTTGACGCTCAGCCGTACAGTACCGTCGGCGGTGCCGTCGACACTCGGGAGGCAGGTGCGCGGCTACCAGCGGACGACGACCTGGAACAACATTTTCGGCATGTTCAACCGCGGGAGCAAGCAAGTGATTATGGCTGAGTATGCCGAAAGTGAAGGCGCAGAGCCGCAACTGGTGACGCTCCCTGACAGTCGCCGGCGGCTCGGCATTCTCAAGCACGAATGTGGGCATGCTGTCGACGAGATGCTGCAAAATTACTCCCACAGCGCCGCGTTTGCGGTTGCGTACAACAAAGGTGTGGCACGCCTGTCGACCGACTACGATAGACAGATGCTGGAGTACTACTTGCAGGTGGGAGATGCAGGCAAGGAAGAGGCGTTTGCCGAGGTCTTCGCCATCGCCTGCGGCAATGGCTGCCATCCGGATACCGACGCGTTGTTGCGCCGCAACTTTCCCGAGTTGATTGCATTGATCTCGCGCCGCATCCAGTCCGTCTAGATTACTTAGAGACTCCGCAGATACCGGCGATGATGTCGTAAGTCATGCGCACGCAGTCGGCGAAACCTTTCTCCGGCACCCGTTCGTCTTTGCCATGCATGGTCGCTAGGTGAGTGGGGTCGATGGCGATCGGCTCGAACCCGTAGGCAATCGTGCCGAAGTCGCGGAAGTAGTGCGAATCGGTGAACCACGGTACCACTAGCGGTACTACCGGCACACCGGGGTCGTTTTTGGCGGCCACCGATTTGATCACCTGGAACAGTTCTGTATCGTAGGCGGAAGCATCAGTGTGCTCCCACTCCAGCTCTGAGACTTGAATGGAGGGGTCATCGATGGTTTTCTTGATTTGCGCGACGAACTCGTCTTTGTTGACGCCGGGCAGCAGTCGGCAGTCCAGTTCGCACTCCGCTTCGCCGGGGATGACGTTGGTTTTGTAACCGGCTTTCATCACCGTCAGCGACACCGTATTGCGCAGCATAGCCGACTTCAATTTGTCTTCCAAGAGCCGCTTGTAGTCTGCCGAGTTGGTTATGGATGTTTCGATGTTGGTGTACAGTTTTGCCAGATCGGCGTCTTCTGTCTTGGCGATATCGGTGAAAAAGGTGCGCACCGCCGGCAGTAGCACTGGTCCCGGCGGGTTCTGAACAATCCGGTCCATCGCTCGCGCCAATCTGTTGGTGGCCGAGTTGGGAATCGGCATAGATGCATGACCGGCATCGCCCTTGGCTGTTAGCCGCAACCACAGTGGCGACTTCTCTGAAATGTCGATGCCCCAGTACTTGTGCTTGCCACTCTCAGTGGTGTCAATGAAGAATCCTTCATTGAGCAGGTATTCTGCATCTTTAACCAGCTCCGGATGATTCTTAGTGAACCAGCCCGCTCCGAAAATGCCCCCGACTTCCTCGTCCGGAGTGGCCAGGAAAATGATGTCCCGATCCGGGACTATGCCGGAGCGCTTGATGAGAAGTAATGCCTCCAGCTGAGCGATTCCCGTACCCTTCATGTCCAGCGCGCCGCGCCCGTAGATTTCACCGTTGATGACGGCGCCTTTGAACGGATCGTGTTGCCAGTCTTCGCGTTTGGCCGGCACGACGTCGATGTGATTGAGTAAGATTATCGGTCGCTTTTTGCCGTTTCCTTTCAAACGAGCGTAAGCGCAGGCCCGGCCCGGAGCGGTTTCGTAAAGCTGCGTTTCAATGCCGTCTTTGCGCAGCAGGGCAGCCAGAAACTCCGCGCCCTTCTGTTCGTTGCCAGGCGGAACGCTGGTGTCGACACTGATGTAATCGCACAGATTCTGGGTCGCTTCTTTGGCGGCGGCGGCAAAATCGATGCTTTTCGCCGGTTCGCAACCGCCTTCGGGCATGCAACCACCGCAGACCAGCATGGCTGCGCCCAGCATCACCTGCGCGCGTCGCATCCACTTCCTCTTTGAAATTCGCATCTTCAACTCCCGGCAAACAGTGGGCTACTTTACCAGGTGCAGACTCTGCTTCGGTGCCGCCCGTAAACCTGTAAACCTCAACTGCTGTTGGGTTTGCTGTTTTTGCATCAAGTCCGTCAGCTGCTACTGAAAGTGATTGAAAACAAGAGGCTATGACTGGGTATGGTATTCAGTGGGGTCTTGTACCGCGTAATATATACATGTGGCTGGGCGGAGATGGGTTTGATTAAGGTGACACCGCAAAAGAAATCGGCGACAACAACCAAGAAACTGGGAGAGCTGCTCGTTGAAGCGGGCATTATTCGACCCGATCAGGTTTCTTCCGCCTTGACCGAGGCGGGCACTCGCAACATGCGCATAGGCGATGTGCTGGTCCTGCTCAAGCAGCTATCGACAGAAGATTTGGAGAGGGCGCTGGAAGTCCAAGAACTTCTAGCTGCCGGCGAAGTGGATGCGGACGCGGCGGTCGCCGTTCTGCAGATTTCCGCGCTCGACGGCGTTCCGGTTGCCGACGCCCTGGCAGCCTTCGAAGAATCGGCAGAGCCGGAGAAACCACAAAGCAGCACCGCCGCATTGCAAGCTGTCGACATGGAATTGGCGGAGGCCGAACAGCAGATTGGCGGCGATCATCGCGAGCTGATTCCGCATCTTTTACGAGCTGCAGACATGCATGCTCACACTAAGGACCATTCCCGCAGCGAGCATCTCTACAAGCGGGCGCTTTCAAACGCCGAACGTGCCTACGGCGCCAAGAGCGTCAAAGTCGTTCCAATCTTGGAGCGACTGATAGATCTTTACTATCAGGACCTGCGCTTTACCGATGCCGAGGCGCTCGCCTGGCGCAACCACGACATCGTGCAGTCGACTTATGGTGCCGACAGTCTGGAAGGTGCGAAGAGTCTTCATACCATCGGCAAAATTGTCGACGCTCAAATGCGTCCCAACGAGGCCGAACCCTTTTTCCTTTCGGCCTTACGCATTCGAGAGAAGTTGCTGGGGCCAGGACACACTTTGGTTACTCAATCTCTGCGTCATCTAGCCAACTTCTGGAAAGACAAAGGCAAGAAGTCCAAAGAGCGTAAACGTGTGGGCGAGCTTTTATTAGAATCGCAACTGCTGACGCAAGAACAGTTCAACGACGCCATGCACTACTCCAGCTTGCAAAAGTTGCCGCTGGGTCAGGCGCTGGTGAAACTGCAGATGATCGAAGAAGATGATCTGCGGCAGGTTTTGAAGGCTCAATTGTTGGTCGCGGACGGTGTTTTGCCCCTGCAATTGGCGACGCGGGCTCTGGCCGTTTGCGCTCAGGACAAGGTCGACTTCCACGTTGCCGTTGAGCGTATCGGTTGGGAGATGGATTCTCTCACTACGGTCGGACTGCGCAAACTAATGGTGCTCACAGACGAGTTGAACACCGCCGAGCGCGCGCTCGGTTCATCGCACACTGGTGTAGCCCTCACCAGCCTCAAGCTGGGTGATTGTCAGTTTGAGCAGAAGCGTTTTGCCGATGCTGAAGGCAGCTACAAGCGAGCTCTATTGATTCTCGAAAAAGAGTTCAACAGCAAGGACCCCGAGATTGCCACCGGGCTGTCTAAACTGGCGCAACTATATCTGGTGCAGAAGCGCGACGCGGAAGCAGAGCCGCTGCTCTGGCGCGTGCTGCAGATTCGCCAGGAGGCGATGGGAAAAGATCATGTCGATGTCGCATTCACATTGCACCAGATTGCTGAGTTGAATGAAACCAGAGAGAACTACGAAGCGGCGATCAACTTTTTCAAGTCGGCCCTTTCTATCCAGGAAGCCGCTCTGGGGCGGGACAGCGCCAAGATTATTCCGACTCTGGAGCACCTCGGCGATTGCTTCCACATGTCGGAAAAGTATCCTGAAGCGGAGCAGTGCTTCCGGCGCCTGGTAAAACTGAAGCAGAACGCTCTCGGTTCGGACATGCACCAGGACATAGCGTCGGTTCTGGATCGTCTTGCCCAAGTCTATGTGGCGCAGGGAGATCTCTCTAACGCCGAAACGCAATGCGAACTGGCGCTGGAAATCAGAGAATCCGCGTACGGCGAAAATCATCCGGAAGTGGCTGTGTCGCTCGTACACTTTGCTCGTGTTTTGCGAGCACAGAAGCGCATAAAGGAAGCCGAGACTTACGAACAACGAGCCGAGTACATCAAACGTCTGCCCAAAGCAGAGAGTGCCAAAAGCGGAGACTAAGTAAACAACGTGTCTGACAGCACCACAATCGAAAACATTTTGGAGGAAACAGGCAAGGAGGTAGCTGCTTTTCTCAAAGAGAGCTCCATCTTCCAGAGCCTTGAAAGTCAAACACTGCAAAACTTGAGTGAGCTGTTCGAAACCGTCCTCTGCGGTCCCGGACACGTCGTCTTCAAGAAAGGTGATAAGGCCGACGCCATCTTCATCGTTGAAGAAGGCGCCGTGGAAGTAGTTAGCGACGGCGAGCCATCTCAGGTGGTGGCATACCTGACCGCCGGCGAATGTTTCGGCGAAATGGGCTATTTGCACGAGAGCGCCCGCAGCGCCACTGTGCGAGTGCCGGAGACGGCTACCTTGCTGCGGCTTCCTAACGATTCACTCAAGGAGCTGACTAAAAAGTTTCCGGAAGTGACGGCTGCTATTGCCGACATCATCAACAAGCGCATGGCAGGTGTTTTGCCTTTCAAGCCGGCGGCATTGCAGGGCAACCTGGCATTTTTCGACCTGGCTACCGTGATTCAGGCGGCGCTGAGTTCTAATAAGGATGGCGTGATTGCTCTGTTTGCTCGCGGTGCTAAGCCAGTGGCCACCCTGGCTCTCAAGAAAGGCAAGTTGATCAATGCCACTTACAATCAGTTGGCGGGTGAGATCGCACTCTATGAGTTGATGTCGCGCAGCGATCCCTACGACTTTACTTTCGAGCAGCGAGACGTGGGAGTCATTCCCGAGAACACTTCTCTCAGTCAGAAACCTCCGCACATGCTGATGATCGAAGGTGCGCGCCGGCAGGATGAATTGAAGCGCGCGATGGAAGAAGTCGGTTGGCCGGATACTATTTATACGCAAAAGGGCAAGCTCCCGGTCTGGACCTCCCTGCCGGAGTCGGAAGCGCAGTGGGCAGGCAAAGTCTGGCTGCTCATGGAAGCCGGTTGCACGGTGGAAGAAGTCTGCGACCAGATGCCGGTCGATCGATACACTGTGTTGTCGATCATCAGTTTTGCCGTCAAAGAAAATTATGTGGCGCGCGATCAAACGGCAGCCGAAGGTTTGTCCATGTTGCGCAAGATTGGCGAGGCCACGGGCGAAAGCCAGAAGCTGGCCTCCACCATACGCATGACCGGCGGGTTTGCCAAGCCCGGTGCCGCCAAAGCGACCAGCGAACTGCGCAAAATGACTGCCACCGGTGCGCGCATGACGGGTGAGATCGCCCTCAGTTCGGTACCGGTGAAAAACTTCGTCACCATGGTCAATTCGATCAATTCGATCATGCTCAACCTTTCGGCTATCACGAGCAAAAACGAAGTGCGTTTCGTCCTCAATCAGGCGCTCGCCAAGGCTGCTCAGAAGTTTCCGGCGCTCAGCAGCCTGACGGTTCAAGCTGATTCCGCCAGCCTCGATGTGCGCAATGTCGCTCCTGAACTCTCAGAGGGCGAAATGGGTTTATTGGCGCTCGAGCACGTAATGCGCACGTTCATAGATATCTCGGCGACCATGCAAAAGTTCTAGAGGCAGAGGCACAAACATGTCTGATTCGCTGGCGGTCTCCACTGAACAGACCGTACAACACACGGACGGGCGGGTCGATCTCAAAGACGAGTCGCTGATTTCGGGAAGCCCTCTCTTTAACCATGATCTTGCACCAGTGCCGGTGGCACGTCGCGACTGGTCGACGTGGAACTATGCCGCACTGTGGATGAGCATGTCGGCTTGCATTCCCACCTACATGCTGTCATCGGGTCTGATCGCCGGCGGCATGAACTGGTGGCAAGCCTTGCTGACCATTTTGCTCGGCAATCTGATTGTCTTGATTCCGATCCTGCTTAATTCTCACCCCGGCACCAAATACGGTATTCCCTTCCCGGTCTTTGCGCGTGCCAGTTACGGCACGATCGGCTCCAACGTGCCGGCGCTCATGCGTGCGCTGGTTGCTTGCGGGTGGTTCGGTATCCAGACATGGATTGGCGGGAGCGCCATCTATACGGCTTTGAAAGTGATTAGCCCGGCCATTGCCCAAATGCCTGAGTTGGGCGGATTCTCCACGGCCCAGTGGGCATGCTTCGCTGTCTTCTGGGGTCTGCAAATTTTCATCATATATAAGGGTATGGGTCTGCTCAAATACGTGCAGAGCCTGGCGGCGCCATTTGTTTTGATCATGACCGTCTTGCTGGCCGCATGGGCTGTCAATCAAGCTCATGGGCTCGGTCACATGCTTCAGGACCAAGGAAAGTTCGACACACTTGGGAAGTTCTTGCCCCAGTTTGTGCCGGCTTTGACGGCGATGATTGGCTTCTGGGCTACGCTTTCCCTCAACATGCCTGACTTCACGCGTTTCGGACGCAGCCAGCGGGAACAGACGATCGGGCAAGTGGTGGCACTGCCGTCGGCGATGACGGTATTTGCTGCGCTGGGCGTCGTCATTACGTCTGCTGCCGTCGTGATTTACCCTGGCGTGCCCATGAAGCAACTGTGGGATCCGGTGCAACTGATCGGGCACTTTGAGCAGCCCATGCTGGTGGCTGTAGCGATGTTTACGGTGGCAGTGGCCACTCTGGCAGTGAACATCGCAGCCAATGTCGTCTCGCCTGCCAATGACTTCGCCAATGCCTTTCCGCGCTACATCTCCTTTCGGACGGGAGGGCTGATCACCGGCATCATCGGCGTCTGCATGATGCCCTGGAAACTGCTCGAAAATCCTGAACGCTATATCGATGGATGGTTGGTTGGCTACTCCGGCGGACTGGGCTCGATTGCCGCAGTCATGATTGTTGACTACTGGGTTTTGCGGAACAAGCAACTGAATCTGCCGGATCTTTACTTGCAGAAGGGCTCCTATACGTACGATGCGGGCTGGAACTGGCGCGCGGTTGCGGCTACCTTGCTGGGTTGCTTCTTTGCCTGGATCGGACTGATCTTCGAACCTTTAAAACCGCTGTATAGTTATGGCTGGTTCGTAGGCTTCGCTGTGGCGGGTATTTCGCATCTCGCTTTGATGAAACTGATGCCTCCGAAGACACCGTCCTCACAGACAATGCCACCGCCCACGGTGCAGCAAACAGAGGGAGTTTAGTATGGCCAAATACAGTGCAGTCCAGGCACCAATTTTTGCTATCTTCGATCCCGGTCTTTACGACGAAGTGCGCTACCAGTGGAAGGGCACCAACCTGCTCTATCTGCTGGGGCTGGTCTTCGTGATTGTGCTCATGCTGGCAGTCAGCTGGTGGTACCAACTCAACATGGTTGTCTCCAAGGAAGCAACGAAGATTATCGCCCAGTTGCCGGTGATGACCTTTCAGGACGGGGAAATGAGCATCGATAAGCCGTCCCCCTACACCATCAGCAATCCCTGGCCTACCTCCAAAGACGAAGATATGTCGCTGGCTGTATTCGACATGGACGGCAAATACTCGTCGCCGGAAGATGCCAAAACAGCAGTTCTCTTTACCAAGAAGGAAATGATTCCGGCTAAAGACGGCAAACGGACTGTCTATGGAGACATCGGCAGCAACGGCAAGCTCGATTCCGACACAATCAACGGCATGGTCAAGATGTTCGTGATCTGGGTGCCGATTCTGGTTGTGCTTTTGGGCTTGCCGTTTCTCTGGAGCTTGCACGCGCTACAAGCCCTGATCTATGCCGGCGTAGCGGCTGTGGTTGGACAGGTGTCCGGCAGCCCGATGCCCTTTGACGCGGCGCTGCGTCTGGCGATCATCGCTATGTCTCCGGTCATGCTGCTGAGCACCGGCATGAGTTGTACAAACACATTCGTGCCATTCTGGGGCTTCATCACGATTCCAATCGTGATCGGATACATAGTGTTTGCAGTGCGCACCACCGCCAAAACCTAGCCTGCATTGGTCTAAACAGCCTTGTCTGCGCGCTCAGAGAGCCGGCGCAGTCCAAATCGCGCTACCTCTTCGGCTGAGCAGCAGACCGTACCGATCTCGGTGGCATTGCGTTCGGTCCAGATAATTCTGCCGGAGGAGAGTTGCGGTTGCAGGACAGTTCTGTGACCCACGAAAGGCCAATCGGGGCCGAAAGTCATATCCAGCGCCACCGGGTCATGGTGGACGACAAAACCCCAGGACATGCCTTTGTAGCTCACCCAGCCGTCGTCTATGTGGCTGAGGCAAAAACCGTCTTGCATATCTCCTTCGTTCATGTCGTTCATGCGCACGGCTTCAGCAAGAATGGCAGTCTTTAGCTGGCATTCGAACAGCTGCGCGTATTCGTAGGCCGTTTCCGAGGACGGCGTCTTCTCTTCCACTTCACTGAACTGAAATACGTAATCTATTTCGGATTCTGGCTTTGATTCAAACGGTTGCATTTGCATAAGGATCACCGGTGTCTGTGTAAGCTGCAATCAGTGACGCGATGACTGAACTGTAGTTCCAGCCGCGCCCGCTCAGCGACTCAGCTGGATGAAGCAGATACCGCATGTGGTGAGAGTTTTCCAACAGAGCAATTGGAAAAGTCCAACATGTGCGTTGGAACCGCATCAGCAGCGCTTCGTCGCAGGGTAAACGTGTCACAAAATTTTGCATGACCTGGGGATTTCGCCCGCAAAGATACTGATAAACCCCAGACGGCGTGACGATTGTCATGGGTAAATAAAGAGCAGCAGCCTAAGCAGGCTTGTTCTAGGAAGTAGGAATTATGGAATTGAATAAGACAATGGGTGAGGAAATACTGAACGAGAGTGCTTCTCCGTTCGACTTTTACCTGCAATGGCAGTGGACGGAGCACATCGATACGGTCCTGCGCCGTATGCTCTGGACCTGGTTTGTGGAAGTGGCGGAAGACCCGCAGGCTCAAGCGCCAGACAATCATTTGAGTCATCTGCACTGGTTGATTGCAGTCAGCCCGGAGAGCCCAGCAGAGGTCCTCGAACAGATGATTGACCTGGTCGATGACAAAACGAAAGAGAGAATTGCGGAAAATCCGCAGGCGCCCTGGCAGGCGTTGGTGAAACTGGCCGGTTCGGAAGACCCCAGAGTGAGAGCGGCTGTCGCTGAAAACGACAATACGCCGCCCGAAACTCTATATATGTTGGCATCCGACCCGCATGTCGACGTCCGCTACAACATGGCTGAAAACAGCCGGACGCCGATTCAAGTGCTGAACTTCTTATCGCAAGATGACAACTGCTACGTGGCGGCGCGTGCGCAGGCTACGGTGCAGAAGCAGTATCCATGCGCCATCAAGAAGTTTCGTACGCAAGAGTCGGGGGCCGAGACCAAGGTCCGCAGGATCTCGTAAGAGCTAAAGTGATATCGCTTCAGTATCGACCGGCTGTCCGTAAGGGCAGCCGGTTCCGCTTTGATGCCACTTTTTGATCGAAGTGGGATCGTGCATTTTACATTCGCGCCTAACTGGGTTTACGGACCGTCGATATCATCGAACTTAGCAACGTGTAGAAACCCATGAGGGCGTTTGCTTGAGTTCTACAGAACCACCAGTTGAAAAAGTGCAGTCTGCGGCACCGTCGAAAGCCGGACTTGCCAATCAGTTTCTAATCACGGCGATGCACATGGCTGTCATGGCCTTCGGAATCGTGTTGCCGACAATAGCGTTGGGCGTGGAAGCGGTTTTCCACATGTGCGGTGGCGCATTCTTTGACCCGCTGCCATCGTTTCCTCACTATCTGTTTAGCCAGCGTGCCCATCGCTAATATGGCGCTCTACGTCACTTTGTGGAAGAAACAGGTTTCCCACCTGGCCCTGTTGTCTGTGCTCGGTGGGGTGTCGATCGGTATCTGTCTCGTATATGCACTGGTGTTTATTCCGCTCATGCCGATCGCTTTGCCGTGTATCGTGCTGCCGGGCTGGGACTTTTGCCGCTCAGCCCGCTTCTGGCTCTGCTGTGCTCATACGGATTGACCGTAGCGGTCCAGCGTCGAGCCACTCAGACCGGTCTTGGGTGCCTTCCCGTTACACGATAATGGGAGTGACCGCTGCGCTGGTGTGCTTCGCTCTGGCCGAGATGCCGGGCACCGTTACGCGAGTTGCCATGACGCAGGCTGCCTCAGATGATGTGGCCATGAGCCGCGGTGGTATCCGGATGCTGCGTGCTTTCGGCAATGAAACCTGGCTTTTAAACGAATGCTACAACCATCCCAAAACGATGACCGACATTGTTCTGGGCGCCTCAATGCTTATGACTGGTCGATCTCAGCAGAAAGCCCGACGCATCTATTACCGGGTCACCGGGCGTCCTTTCAACACAGTGCCGCGCCCTGAACTGACGGGGTTCGGCTGGGACTTGCGTCTCTGGAATACCCGTGATGAAGATGTGGGCGGCGACGAAGTCGGGGGCAAAATCAACAAATTGGTCTCGCTGACTCCTCATTGAACGCTGTTGTAGAGCCGCAGGGAGCCGTCGGCTATGAAGAGTGGACCTTCAATTTCAAAAACGATTCCGACACGCAGCAAGAAGCCCGTACGCAAATCGCACTGCCACCGGGGGCGGTGGTATCGCGCCTGACGCTCTGGATCAACGATAAACCACACGAAGCCGTTTTCGGCTCGCGAGAGAAAACAAAGTCGGCGTACAAATCCGTCGTCTACCGGCAGCGGGACCGGTTCTGGTTACAACCCTCGACCCGATCGCGTACTTTTGCAGTGTTTTCCGGTGCCGTCGCATGGCGGTACGATGCGCACCCGCATTGGCATCACAGCCCCGCTCTCGCTCGATGACGCCGGGCACGCACGCCTGCCTCTGCCCCGTCTGGTGGAGAATAATTTTTCGGTCGCTTGCAAGCATAACGTGTTTTTTCAATCCCCGACCGCCTGCAAAGCCACGATTGAAGGGCTGAAACTGGACCATCCAGCCGGGAAGTTCTATCAGTTGCATGGCGAAGTGGACAGTCGCAAGTACGAACAGTCCGGTGCCGCCGTGATCGCCGAGCGCTCACCGGATGTGGTGCGGGGCCGGTTCAGTGTATGCACTCAAAGGCGACGCCCCTTATGCGTACAGCGAGACGCTGCAGCCCGAGAAGACCAAGAAACCTGGGCATGTGACGTTTGTGGTCGACTGCGGGCTATCAATGCAATCCAGCATGGGTGACATTGCCGAGGCGCTCAAGTCCTTGCCCTCCGACATCACAAGTGAGGTGCGTGTGGCTTCGATGAAATTTCGTCGCTCACCTCCAGTTCGACGACGGTTCCGAACACAACCGCGAATTTGCCATTCGTGAATTGCCGCGTGTGCCGTGCAAGGGCGGACCGGACAATTTCAAAGAATTGCTGGCAGCGATGGCGCCGGTTAAGGAACACCAGGATGTGACGGTGGTCTGGATTCATGGACCGCAGCCGGTCCTGCCCGACGATGTCTGGCGCTTGCAGCAGCAACTGGATGCCAGTGCCTACGGACAAGAGCGCAGTCATCTAACCGTTTACGACGTCGAGGCAGCCAACGGACCCGACCGCCTGGCGGAAGTGATATCGCAGCGGACCAACTTCATCAGCGTGCCGCGGCGCTCTAAACTGCGGGACGACCTGAAACGGCTGTTTGCCATGTGGACTGGAGCTGAACCGCGTCTCCAATATGTGCGCGCTCCGCTGAGAACGCCTGCCCAGACGCCCAGCAACACTCAGCAAGTGGTTGCGGACTTCTGGCTGGATCCTTCGCTGGCTCTCAAAGAAGCTGTGAAAGGCAAGGACGGTCAAGTGGTTACCGCTCCATATCTTTCGGCGCTCTGGGCTGCCGATGAAAGCGCTCGTTTGTCTGCCGCCGGAAAAACCGCCGAAGCCGCCAAGCTAGCCACTTATTTTCGCATCGTTACTCCTGTGTCCGGTGCGGTGGTTCTGGAGTCGGCTGAGCAATACAAGCGCGCCGAAATGGACCCCAATAATCCGGATACTAACGCCATGGTGCCGACCGCCCCGGAACCGGACGAATGGCTTTTGATCATGTTGGCTACTGGAGCACTTTTGTGGACTGCGCGAAGAAGAAAAGTCAATTCGACTGCGACCCGTTAATCAGCGAAAAGTCGCTGGCGCTCACGGTGCTGGTGGCGACACTGGTGGCATTCTTGCCGGTGCTCTCCTGGCTCTGGCAGCGCACGTTCGATGCATCGGATGAGCCATGGGGGGTGGTGGCGTTGATCACCATCGCCGTTTACGGGGTCTGCCGGCGTGAAAAACTGCCCGGCTGGACCAGCGCCCTGCTTTCCAACTCGCGAATTCCCGCTATCTTGATGGTTGCTTTTGCCGTTTCGCAGTTTTTCTGTCCGATGCTGGTGCGGGCGGCACTGTGCATGTCGATTGTCGCTTGTTTCATGGCGGCGGCGGCGGGCAGCGGCTCAAAGATGCGTCTCAGCCACTTCGCATTGTTGATCTTGTCGTTGCCGCTTTTGCCTTCGTTGCAGTTTTTCTTCGGCTACCCGCTTCGTGTCGCGGTGGCGCATACGGTGGCAGTTCTGGTGGGCGTCTCCGGAGTGACGGTGGACGGAACCGGTCTGCTCTATCACGGATCTCTGGTAGCGATCGATGCGCCTTGCGCCGGATTGCGCATGCTCTGGACGAGTGTTTATCTGGCTCTAGCGGTCAGTTGCTTTAAGGGCTACTCGAACAAACAGACAGTTTTGATCTCTATGATCGCCGTCACCGCTTCCTACGTCGGCAACGTCATGCGCGCCGGCTCGCTGGTTTACGGTTTTCACCTGGCTTCGCTGGCGCCGGCTCAACTGGTGGTGCAAAACCACGGGTTCAAGGAGTTTCCCTACTTTCACGACGTGATTGGAGTTTGCAGTTTCTTGATTGTGATTGGCGTTGTGTTGATTGCTGCGGCGCGCATCAAAGCCCCTTCATCACCCATGGAACCTGTAATTTCCGAAACAACCGAGCCGCGCTTCGTGCGGCTGCCGGCTTTGCCGGGACACCGGCAGGTTTTGCTTTATCTGCTGGCTGTCTGCCTGGCTGTTGTGATCAGTTGCATGAACGTTTTCGTGCAGGAGCTTTCCGTTGCTAATGCCGATGAGTTCAACGGCTGGCCCAAAAGATTCGAAGGGCAGGTCATCTATCCTCTATCTATGTCCGACTGGGAGCTGAAGTTTGCGCAGAACTTTCCAGGGCGCATCGCCAAGTTTTCAGACGGCAACGATCAGATACTGATGCGTTGGATCAAACATGAAACCAGGCAACTGCATTCTCTGAAAGACTGTCTGCGGGGCGCCGGTTACGCTGTTTCGGAGCAGGGATTGGCTCTGCGGTCCGGTGGTGAGCGCTGGGCGAGTTTTGCAGCCGCCAAGCCGGGCAGTGTACTGGCGGTACGCGAGCGAATAACCGACAGCAAAGGCGGGTCATGGACCGATGTCTCCGAGTGGTACTGGGCTGCTCTAACCGGCAAAACCCGCGGACCGTGGCTATCGGTGAGTGTTATCGAAGAAACTCAATAAACAATTCGAACAAGCTGTTTACTGCTGTTTAACCAGCGCTGCTTACAGTCATTACATGGCCGCCTTATTCTGAGAGTGTAAAGAAGTCGAAGCCGAGATTGCATCCGGCCCGGCGGCTTGTTGTCACTTTGTATCTCGAGGAATACTACGATGACCACGAAGACCCACTCAGCCAACCGAAAACTGATTACTGCCCTGGTTGTCGGCGTGCTCGGGTGTGCCGCTTCCGTAACTCTAGCCGCCGGGCCGGCGCAGGCAGGCACCATTGGTGGTGCCCAGAATGCTCAGGCGGCTACTGCACAGCCAGCCGGTGCTGCCGGCAAGAGCGTTCTTGTGCGGCGCCTCAAGCAAGGCAATTATGAAGTGCCCGATTTCTCTTGCGGTTATCGCCACGTGCAATTCAAGAACGGTGTGGCGCGCGATCACGGCGAAGTAATCGCCATCGAGCGCATAGTGCTGGCCGATCTGAACCGCGACGGCAAGGAAGACGCTGCTTTGCACCTGTCGTTCAGCTTGGGCGGACGCAAGTTGTTCAATCATTTGATCGTAGTCGTGCAGGAGAAAGGCAAACTGGTGCAAGCTGCCGATTACAGCCTGGAAGACTTCGAAGAAGTAAAAGGGCTGCAAGTCAGCCGCAAAGGTGTGATCTCGGTGGACAGCGTGGTTGCCACTTATGAAGATGCAAACAGCGATCCTAGTAAGCACAAAGTGACGAAACTGCGTCTGGTTTCTGATAAAGAGCTGGGCAACAAACTGCTGGCCAGCGAATGGGAAGTCGAGCCCGGCACCAATAAGATGCGTCCGTATCAAGACCTGTCGCCCTACCTGTTTGATGTGCAGGACAAAATCAGTTCGCACTGGAATCTCGATCGCGACCGCACTGATGCCACCGACCGCGTGGTAGTCGGCTTCACAATCGATGATCAAGGTCAGGTTTCTAAGGTCCATCTGGACAGATCGTCGGAAAATGCCACCACTGACGAAGCTGCTTTACAAGCTGTGCAAGCTGCCGCTCCGTTTCCACCGCTTCCGGAAGGCGTAGCACAAGGACTGGATGTGCAATTCGAGTTCCAATACAGCGTGGTTTGCAAGTCCGAGCGTTCCATCTAAAAGAAAAACCATATGACGTGAAACCAACTGATGAAGTTGGCGTCTTCAAGCTCAGGCGTCACAAAGCCAATCCCAAGTGTCTTTCATGCAAGTAAGAGAAAAGCCAGTTCAGAAATCTGAATCGCAGGTGCGGCATGCCCGGCCGGGCTTCAAGCGTCCCGGCTGGGTGGCGGCAGGCATTATTCTTCTGGCCACCGCTACTGCTGCCTTCACTTTCTCACGCACCGGGTCGGTCTTTAAGCCGGTGCCCCTCCTGAAGCTGGCGTCGCTTCCCGACTATGGCAAAGGTCTGAAGGTGTTCGATCGCCACGACAAAGAGATTGCGGTTCTATACGCCGAAAAGGATTTGCAGCCCGTTAAGTTGAGTGAGATTGCGCCAGCGTGATGCGGCAAGCTTTGTTGACGGCTGAAGACAGAGAGTTCTACAACCACGGCGGTGTCAATCTGATTGCCTTTGCGCGGGCTGCCATGGTCAACGTCAAAGCCGGCAAGCCGGTGCAGGGCGGCAGCACGCTCACGCAGCAACTGGCAAAAAATATCTATTTTGAAGGAGAAACTCGCACCTCGATCGCAAGGTCGCCGAGATATTCGTGGCCATGGAATTGGAACGTGCTTGCAAGAAGGACGAACTGCTCGAGTCGTACTTAAACACCGTATATTTCGGTCACGGAGTCTACGGTGTCGAGCGCGCTTCGCAGAAGTATTTCGGCAAGAGCGCGCGTAAACTGGACGCCGCGGAAGCGGCGTTTCTCGCCGCCATTATTCCGGCTCCTTCGGTGTTCAGCCAGGCATCCAGTCGCAGCGTCACACTGGAGCGGCAAAGACGGATACTTACAGACATGGTGGAGACAGGCTATCTGACACCGGTGCAGTCCGAGATATACAAAAAGGAGAAGCTTTCATTCAAGTCCATCGAGGGCGGTGCCGAAAAGTATCCGCACTATGTCAGCGAGGTCACTCAAGAACTGAGACCAAGTTCGGCAAAGACGTCTGGACCAAGGGCTGGAGCGTCTACACAAATCTCGATCCTTCAGCTCAGCATCTGGCTGAGATGAACCTGCACAACGGGATTGCCAAAGCTCCGCGCGGCGTGCGGCAGGGTGCGCTGGTATCAATTTCGGTGGCAGATGGTGGAGTTGTCGCCATGGTCGGCGGCGCCAAAGATTTCTCCAAAATCAGTGGAATCGGGCTACGGCGCCACACACGCCGGTTCGGCGTTTAAGCCGTTCGTGTATCTGACTGGCTGACGGAAGGCGTTCTCAAGCCGGACACCATGCTGGATGACGCTCCTTATTGTACTACAAGGCAGGCATGGGAGCCGCCTACAGCCCGCGCAACTTTGACGGGCAGTATCTGGGACCGATCACGATTCGCAAAGGATTGCGCTTTCGCGCAACACCTGTGCGGTCAACGTAGCCGATCAGGTCGGACCGGAAGCCGTGATCGAGACAGCCCATCGAGCCGGGCATCAAGGCAGAACTGCAACCGAATTTATCCCTGGCGCTGGGTAGTTGCGCCGTCAGTCCACTGGAGATGGCAGCCGCTTATGCGGAACGCTGGCGCGCGGAGGCGTTTACATCGAGCCTCACTTCATTCGCAAAGTCGAGGACAGAAAAGGACACACGGTCTTTGAATCGACAGTGCAGCAAACGCGCGTTTTCGCCAACGAACCTGTGGCTGAACTGGTGGATGCATTGCAAGATGTGGTGGAGAAGGGTACGGGCACTCATGCCCGTCTGTTTGACCGGTGGCCGGCAAGACCGGCACTGCAGATGGTGGCAAGGATATCTGGTTCGCCGGATTTACTCCGGATATGGCAACCGTCGTCTGGGGCGGCAATGACGAGAATGACTCAATCAGAGGAGTGACCGGCGGCTCAGTTATGGCAGGCATCTGGCAGAACTACATGCGCTCTTACTATCAGGCGAACAAAGCGCCTCAGGCAGTTTTGAAGCACCTGCTGCATCCATTGATTGAAGAGCCTGAACCCTTGCACTTCCTGCCCAATCCAGCCGGAATATTCGATCGCGTGGTCGAGTTTTTCACCGGCGAAAATCATGGTCCTGGAGTGCAGGAGTATGCGCCGCGTGAGAATGCGCCTGACCAAAATGCGAACTCAGGCAGGCAAGCCCGCGACAACGACGAGCCGCCGCTGGCACCGGATTTTCGAAAGAAAAGCCAGGAAGAAAAAGCAAACTTCTTCAAGCGCATTCTGGATAACATCCTGGACTGAAGCGACTATTCGGTGCGGCTGGTGGTCGGACGCTGATTCTCATCCGTGAGTTTCTTTGTGAACTCATGCGTGTTCTCAATTTCGATCACAGTGCAGCGCACTTCCATCAGTTCGCCTTCCAGTCTTGCAACGCGTTCTTTGAGCTCTCTGATATCTGCGTTGCCGGCTTTCTTGCCCGCGATCCTGTCGGCCAGTGCAATCACCAGCGGACGAAACACAATGGCCGGCGTGACGATCAGCAAGCCAAAACCAACGACTATGGCCAAAAATATGAGAGCGACTTCCAAGCTTTCACTTCCGCAGAAATGTACAAACCGTAGCGAACTGTACTGGTTATTTTATCCAGAACATAACACGTTTCCACCACGGCTTCTTGTTTTCGTCTGCTTTTGTTTCTTGATTACCGGCCGGTGCTGAGGGCGCCGCTGCTGAAGCGATATCACTTGAGCTTTCCGCCTGGGGCTGTGGAGTCGGCTCCACGGCGGTTTCAGGGGTGGTAGGGGCATCGGCGGCGGCCGTCTGGGGCTTGTCATTGGAGCGCCGCCGATCCGGTTGGCTATATCTTGTCTTGAATGCCGCTACGATTTCCTCTCGTGGGGCGTCGGCGGGCATTTCTCTGAGAACTTCCGTCAGGACACGGGCACGTCGCTGCGATCCTGGTTCGCTGCGCCCACTGCGCCGGTCTTTGCGCTTTGCCAGTTCGCGTTCGACTTCATCGGGGTCGATGTTATGCGTCTGGATGAGGTTGGCGCTTTTGGTTTGCCAGTCTTCGCCCGCCAGAGCTTGCCGTACCAGTAGCTCGACCACTAGAGAGCGAGTGCGTTGCTGGGCGGGTGGTTCAGGGCTGAAATCCAAAACTTGCTCGGAATCGCTCATTTGGCAAGAAACTTTCACGTTATGCGGATACGCCAGGCGCTCTATATTTGTTCCACAAGCAGTGGCGCAGTTAACTTGTGGAACAATTAACTCCACTGTTATGGCAGGGATTTATGAAATCATCGACCTCCAACTACATCGAGCTGTCCGGTCACGGCCGCGTTCCCATCAAGGCCTGGGTGAAAGGCGTGGCGTTGGAGAAGGAAGCGGAAAAGCAGCTGAATAACGTTGCCAGTCTGCCGATTATTTACAAGTGGATCGCCGTCATGCCTGATGTGCACTGGGGCATGGGAGCAACTGTCGGCAGCGTCATTCCGACTATCGGTGCCATTATTCCCGCTGCGGTCGGTGTCGATATCGGGTGCGGCATGGTGGCCTGCCAGACGACATTGAGAGCCGAAGATCTGCCGGACGATCTCAGTTCTCTACGAACGGTTATCGAACGAGCCGTCCCGCACGGTCGCACCGCTGGTGGTGGCAAAGCCGATCGCGGCGCCTGGAGCAGCCCACCCAAGGATCAGATCAAGGCCTGGAGCCGGCTGCAGCAGGGTTACAAGCAGATCACAGAGCGTCATCCAAAACTGGATAACGGGCATGTCAATCACATCAATCACTTGGGTACGCTCGGGACAGGTAACCATTTCATCGAAGTTTGCCTGGATGAAGACAATTGTGTATGGGTTCTCCTGCACAGCGGTTCCCGCGGTGTCGGCAATCGCATCGGCACTTATTTCATCGAGCTGGCTAAAAAAGACATGCGCAAGCACCTTGCCGACTTGCCCGACCAAGATCTGGCTTATTTCAAAGAAGGCGCCGACCATTTCGATGACTATGTGCGGGCAGTCGGCTGGGCACAGGATTTTGCCGCCACGAATCGCGCCTTGATGCTGGATGCCGTGTTGACGGCGCTGGCTAACGAACCCCACCTGCCGTCCTTCTCGGCGACGGAGAAAGTGATCAACTGCCACCACAACTATGTGCAGAAGGAACAGCATTTCGGCAGTGATGTGCTGGTGACTCGCAAAGGGGCGGTGCGAGCCGGACGCGGGGAGTGGGGAATTATTCCGGGCAGCATGGGTGCGTCATCGTTTATCGTGAGGGGGCTGGGCAATCCTGATTCGTTTGAGAGTTGCAGTCACGGAGCGGGGCGATTAATGTCGCGCGCTCAGGCCAAAAAACAATTCTCACTGGAGGATCACATCAAAGCGACCGACGGCATCGAATGCCGCAAAGATGCTGAGGTGATAGATGAGACTCCGGGCGCCTACAAGCCGATCGATGCGGTCATGGAAGCCCAGAGCGACCTGGTGGAGATTGTGCACCGCTTGCGGCAAGTGGTGGTGGTCAAAGGTTGATACTACCGGCGATGGCGCCTGTAGCGGCTGCAGGCAGCCGCTACACCTGGTGGCAGTTCCAGCGCTCGCCAGAGATACCATGATGCCACGGTGCGGTAGGGGCGCCAGATCTCGCCAAAAGACTCCAGCTCTTTCGGCTTTGGCAACTCTTTCTGCCCGTAGACCAGTGCGAAGCCTTTGCGAATTCCATAATCGTCGATCGGCAGTACGTCAGGTTTACCGAGACGAAAGATCAGGAGCATTTGCACCGTCCACTTCCTGATCCCCCGAATCGACACCAGCTTTTACAATCTCGTCATCGTCCAGAACGTGCAATTCCTCGGCGTCCGGCACCAGTCCCTCACTGGTTTTCAGCGCCAGGTCTTTGAGTGCCAGCGTCTTCGCTCGCGACAGTCCCGCTGCCCGCAATTGCTCCTCGCTGGCTGCCAGAATTTCCTGAGGAGTGAAAAAGTCTTCTTCGTGAAACAGTTTCTTCACCCGACCGAAAATTGTGGCGGCCGCTTTCCCGGTGAGCTGCTGGTAGACGATCGATTCGGCAAGCGCTTCGAAGGTTGACTGCCAGGCGGTCGGCGCCAGTTTGAAGTCGCCAACCTGGCTGATCAGGCTTTTCATGACGGGATCGCGTTTGCCGATCTGCGTCACCGCTGCCTGAACATCGAAATCCAGATGCGGACGATCACTCGTGTAGGACGCTGAGCGATTGGAGCGCCGTGGTGTGACCTTGTTGTGCGGCTCTTGCGTACCATCTTGCTGCTTCATCGATGTCTTTTGGAATCCCTTCGCCTTCGCTGTACATTTGAGCCAGATTGAACTGGGACGGGGCGTGATTTAGTTCGGCTCCCTGTAAATAGGCTCTGGCGGCGCGGGCTGGATCTTTGGGCACGCCTTCGCCGTGCTGGAGCATGAAACCCAGATTGTACAGCGCTTTCGGATATCCCTGGTCGGCAGCCTTGCTGAACCAGCGAATGGCCTTCTTCAAATCCTGGTCCACCCCTTCGCCCTTTTTCAATTTCAGGGCGTACGCGTATTGCGCTTTCATGTGACCTTGTTCGGCCGCGCGCAAAAACCAGGATGCTGCAGCTTTGTGATCTTGAGAAACGCCTTCACCCTGTTGCAACATCGTGCCCAGCACAAATTGGGCGGTGGCATGTCCGTGCTCGGCCACTTGTTTGTAGAGAGCGGCCGCCTCATTTAGATCCGGGCGCACACCATCACCGTGATGCAGCATCAGTCCCAGGTTGAACTGCGAGGTGACATGCCCCTGCTGCGCTGCCAGGCGGTACAGGTGAGCAGCCTTACTGGGGTCGCGATCGACGCCGCGTCCCTGGTGAAACATCAGCGCCAGGTTGAATTGCGAGATGGCGTGACCGTGCTGCGCGGACCGACTGTAATAGTCGGCTGCTTTCTCGTAATCGAGCGGCACTCCCTTGCCCTGGTGATACATGAGAGCCAGATTGAATGCCGCATACATGTGTCCCCGGTCGGCCGCCATCTGATACCATCTCGCTGCTTCGGACAGGTTGTCGGCACCCTCTCGCTGTTGAAGGATCAATCCCAGGTTGAATTGGGCATTCGTGTGACCTTTTTCTGCCGCTTTCTGATACCAGCCTGTGGCCAGCGGCAGGTTAATGTCCACTCCCTGTCCCTGTTGATACATGAGGGCGAGGTTGTACTGAGCGTTTGGATGACCCTGCTCGGCCGCGCGATGATACCAGTGAGCAGCCTTAGCCAGGTCTTGGGGCACTTCTTGACCAACGAAGTAGATGACCGCCAGGTTGTATTGAGCAGTGGGGTCGCCCTGTTCTGCTGCCTCTTGATATTGCGTTGTCGCCGGCTGTTGTTGCACGGTGGATTCGGGTGACTTCTGGTAAAGCGTCCCTATCAGTAAACGCTTTTCCTTATTAATGGTCAAGACTTGCCGACTAAATGATTAGGCTACAATCTCGACCGAGCAGCAATGAGGACCTGGTGACCGGAGTGATCGAGCCTGGACGGCGTGTTGGTGTCGATGTGGGCAGGCGACTGACCAAATTTTTTGTGGCGCGAGCGACCGGGCAAGGTGTGGAGAAGTCAGACGGTCCGACACAGTACGTCTGCGAGTCGGAGCAGTTTCTGGAGGCGCCGCTGGCGGCAGTGCGCAATGCTCTTGGTCAACTCAGCGACCTGCAATTCTCCATGGCTGCATGCACCGATGAAATTGGTTTGCAGATCGTTTCGGCGATGGAAGGTCTGGTCAGCGACGGCCGTTTCCTTTTCATCGAGGAGTCGATTGCCGCAACAGCAGGAGCACTTGCCGATCACGCCGATCGCTTGTCGCTGGCACGGCAGGCGACGGTTTGTCATGTTGATGTTGGTGCTCATTCAGTAAGCGCGCAGGTCTTCCACAGCGGGCAACTGATAGATGGCGCCAGTCTGGAGATCGGTGCATCTTTCATGACCCTCTCTGAGGACGGCACAGTGATGGGCCTCTCAGATTCGGGTGAAACTTTTCTGGACGGCGTGGCGAAAAAGGCTGCTATCGGGGAGAAATTGGAATCCGAGAAACTAGAGCTGTTCTCGATGCTGTTGGGCGAAGTCGTGGCGCACTTCCTGCACGACAAGCGTCCGCCGCAACTGCCGCAGCGCTTGCTGGCCACCGATAAGCTGCGGCAGGACTATGCCATTTCTCACTACCTTTTCGCTGGTGGAGTTTTCGCTACGCAGTCGGCGGCGCAGCTGTCGCATGGCGATCTCGGACCGCTGTTGCAGCCCTGCATTCTCGAGTCTATGGCCGAACGCCATCTCAGCCACAGCCTGAGCGGCAATCCTTTATTTGCTAGAGCCTCTGGATTGCTGATGCTTAGCTGATGAGCGCAATTCGGATCGAGGTTCAGATTTCGATTCAGATTCCGTAGTGCTGCCTGAGGTTCTGAATGCGCTCTCGAATCGGACCTGAAGAAACTTTGCCGCTGGTGTCTTTTTCGAGTTTTTCCAGTCTTTTCAACACCGGCAGATCCTGTACCTGTCCGTAAACTTTATTCTCGAGAAGTTTCAGCTCGTCTTCGATGGTCGGTTCTTCGCCGCCTGCAGATTTAGTCACCGCCGGGGCCCATTTGTTCGAGGCAGAAGAGGAATGCAGATTGTCCGGAATCGCTGTTTTGCCGGGCTGCTGACTGGCGCTGTTTGTCTCGTTGCCGGTGTTCTCGGTCGACTTCGTTTCGGCCGCTGCCACTTTCTGTTTCTTCTTGTTCTTCGACTTGCTGGGTGGTGGTTTCTCTTCTTCCTGCACCGGCGGCTGCGCTACTTCAAAGTCGTCTGGACCGCCGTTGGGGTCGACCTGCGGTACTGCGGATGTCGATCGGCCGGACGTGGTGCTGACCGGTGTCGCTGTAGCGCTGGAACCGTTGCCGGTAGCACCACCACCGGTGCCCGAATTGGCGCCGGCAGTAGATGTCGATGTGCCGGCATCCTCGCTGGAACTGGATGCACCAGTGCCCACCTTGACGTTAGGGGTCAGAATCATGACGGCTGATGGTTCGGTCGTGTCTTCTTTGCCGCCTTGCATACCACTTCTGGGCGGCGCGTTGTTGTTGCCCGCGAAGCCGCCGCGCAGACTGGCGCCACTGCCGCTGGTGCCGGCGCCGCCGGGTCCGCTGCCACCGGCACCGCCCGGTCCGCTGCTGCCTGGCTCGTCAGTGCCGGCGCTGTTTTCCGGCGCCGGTTGTCCGAGTTTTATGCCCTGACGTGCGGCGAACTGCTTGAGTAGAACCAGATTGCGTTTGGCGTTGAAATGATTGGGCTCCAGTTCCAGAGTGATCTCCCACTCCCGCATGGCATCATTGTATTTCCGCATGCCGTACCAGTAGATGCCCCAGTTATTATGGGTCTCGGCAATGTTGTGGCGAGCGGCTACGTTGGAAGCATCGAGGTCGAGCGCTTTCTGATATTCGCCGATCGCTTCAGCGAACAGCCGGCGACCGAGCAATCCATTGCCCTTGTTGATATGTTCGCGCACCTGCGTCATATAGGGAGGTTCCTGCCCCAGAGCCGGAGCCGTGCCGGCAGCGGCAGTCGACAGGAAAAGCAGAAGTGACACCGCAATTGGTGAGCACTGCATGAGGTTGAGTCTGCTTCTCCAGTCAATCCTCAATATAGTTTCTCCAATATTCAGTCCGCTCTTTCCACTGACAGGGCGGAGTTGTGCACGTCAGCGTCACCTTGTATCTGCCGCTGGCATCGATGCGAGAATCTCCCGCACCATCCCAGACCTCCTCCACTTCGCTGAACTTGTCAAACTGTGAAACCGGTTTGTGGCATTCGGGACAAAGCAGTTTGTTGTCGGCGATGGCTTGCTTTAGTTCTTTGAGGGTCAAGAGTAAATCCTTGTGCTTCTGTATGCTTCCGATGATACAACGTCCCGGGACAAACTGGCATGAAGGGCACACACGATTAAGCACGTGACAGGTTCAGCTCTTGCAACCGGTTCAGCGCTTGCAACCGGTTCAGCGCTTGCAACTGGTCCGCACGTCGGACTGCGCCTGGTTGTCAGAGTCCGGTATGCCGTCCGCTAGCGATGTCGACGAACGCCTCGGCCGGAACTGCGTTTGCCGGTGGAGGCATTGCGTTTGACCGGCGCTCTGCGCACCGCGGCCGGTGCGACCCGCGGTGGGGCGGGCGGACGCAGTTTCATTTCTTGCGCGGCCTGCAAAGTGAGCGGACCGAGCGATTCCAATTTATCTACGAGACTTTGCAGGCTGCCGCGCAATTCTCTTATAGAAGGCGAGTGCGCGTTAACCAGCACCGTCAGCGCCAGAGGCTCTCCGGCTGAAGTGCGCAGAATTCCCGAGATGCCGCGCACGCTGTCCATGGCTCCTGTCTTGTAGCGGAAGCTGCCGGGAGTTTCCAGCGGCTCGCTGCTGTGCGGCAGCAGCGATATGTAGACGCCGTCGCCGCGCGGACCGGACATTTTGCGCAATGCAGCGTTCAATACATGCGGGCTGATGCCGTTTTTGCGAGACAATCCGCAACCGTCCCAGAGCACCGCCTCGCCTGGCGGAACTCCCAGACCGGCTATCCATTGATTGAGGCGGATCAATCCGCGTTCTTCCAGAGTTAGCGACTCGCCTTTGCCGCTGACGGTAACTTGCGCGCCCAGAGTGCGCAAAAATTGCTGCGAGTAGAGATTGTCGCTTTCTTTGAGAGTATGGCGAATCAGGTCGCTGAGCGGTTTTGACCAGTGTTCGCCGACGTGGGACGCTTCCGGAGCGATGGCAATCTGTTGACCACCGAGCTTCACTCCTGAGCCGCGAATCAAATTGCGGATGGTGGCTAAATGAAACTGCTCGGGGTTGGCAACGACTGCCGAACCTATTGAGCCGACCACGCCTTTATAGAGACGCACTTTGCCTGAGCCGCGATCGTAGGACGCCCAGGCCGGAGCCCAGGCGGAACGCATCAGAGTACTGGTGAGGGCGCTGCTGTCAGCATCGACTCCCACATTTACGACCGGCATCAACCCGCGTCCGGCCTGGGCGGTAGATACCACATTGCTTTCGACGACCAGATCCGACGAGGGCGGCATCCAGTCCTGTCCCCAGTCTTGCACCACCCATTCGGTGGCAAAGTTGTCGCCGCCTCCCGCGACCGGGGTCATCTCGACGGTGCCGTCGACTTGCTGGATCTTGGCGGCTTTCAGCGCTCCCAATAGATTGACCAGGTCGGTAAACTTGAGGGACGGATCTTGGCTGGGAGACAGGATCAAAGAACCGTGCAAGTGCCCGTTTTCGATCGGACCGGCAGCCAGCAAGCGCGTTTTATAGCGATAGTCACCACCCAAGACATCAAATGCGCACGCCGTCGTCAGCACCTTACAGGTCGATGCCGGCACGAAACGGCGACGCCCGTTGGCAGAGAAAAGTACCCGGTTGGTCGGCACGTGCAAAATCTCGATGCCAATCAACGACTGTTGCAAATCGGGTCGTCTGAGCCAGGCGGCGGCGATGTCTTCGACCGGTTTCAGCTGCGGCTCTTCGCCGGCGGCAGAAACGACATTCTGCGCCGCGGCTGAAACTTGTGAGGTTCCCAGTACCAGGCCGGCCAGGAGTGCCGGCAGCAACTTACGCATCAAAAGTCCGTCTCTTTCGAAGAAACTTGCTGCTGCTCGGACGAGAAACCTCTGATGCTGCGGGCGCGCTCGCGAAACTTAGCGGCGTCCGACGTGCGGTTGGAATTCTGCAGAGCAGCTGCATAGGCATCACACATGGTGGCAACCTGAGCATGCTGGGGTCCGTTGATGTATTCGGCACATTCCAGAGATCGTTTAAACAACGGGGCAGCCTCGGCATATCTGCCTTGCTTCATGTAAATGTTGCCGAGAGCATAATTGCATTCACAAGCGACGGCTCCTTTCGCCGGCGGACCTTTCTGCACCAGGGCAATCACCTTTTTGTACAGTGCCTCAGCTTCAGTCAACTCGCCCAGATTTAGATGGGCTTTAGCGAGGCTGTCGAGCCGTCCGTAGACGTCTGGTCGCGTCAGATCAAGAGTGTGTTCGGTTACTTGCAGCGATGCTTTGAAGTTTTGTTCGGCGAGGGCGTTTTGTCCTTGCGCGGCATAGAGACTGCCCAAATTGTCATAGCTCAAGGCCAGCGCCAGATGTCCCGGCGGCAGGTTGCGCAGACGCAATTCGAGAGCTCGTTTGTAGAGTTGTTCGGCGAGCGTGTATTTGTTTCGTCCCTTGAACAAAATAGCAACGGTATCGAGGCTGGTGGCAAATTCCATGTCCTGGTTGGCCACTGTTTTACCGGTCGTGGACTCCAGTTGTTTCATGATCTTGCTGGAGTCTTTATAGCCGGGGTGTTTCTCGAAGTAGGTGTTGAGCGTGTTGATCTGGTCGCGCAGCGTTTTCTGCTCTTTCAATTTGCGATCGGCAAAATTGACCAGCAGGGTGCTCAGTCGTTCGGCTTTCTCGACCTTGCCTTGCTGCAGATAGAACTGCACCATACGTGCTACGTTCGCCACCACATCCGGATGCTCGGCGCCCTGCGATTTCTCGCGCACACGCAACTCGCGCTCCAGAAGAGGCTCAGCTTTGGCGAACGATCCACGAATCTTGTAGTAAGCAGCCAAATCCTTCAAGCTTGTCGCCAGGCGAACATCGCCGTCGCCAAACTTTTCAGCCTCTTTGACTGCAGCGACAAGATTGCGTTCCGCAACGCCGTAATTGTTGACCTGGAGCGCTTCGTCGCCGGTTTTCTTGAGAGTCTCCCAGGTGCCCGCTGGTGCCGCGTGTGCTTGAGCAACGGCAACAACAAATGAAAGCGCTGCCGCTAGCAACGCTGGCAAGCGGAAATTTGGAAGCCCTGACGGTCTAAGCATGCATGAGGAAACTCGCGGCACGAAGAGTGATTGTAGCCCATCCCAAGTGGTGAATTCCTGCCCATATTTTCATCGACTCCTGTAAACCTGATTTCATCTCCTGCCAACCCCCGTCGAGTCGAAGTGATATCGCTTCAGCTTCGTTAACGAATCCGAAGCGATATCACTTTGGCTTTCGGCGGGCAATTATCGGGGTAACCTTAATTCGCAGATCGCTGCTGCACCGTCATAATACGCGGGTGACCGAGTTGGCATTTGGGCTCGTGTAGCCTCGGGGTAAAGACCAGTGGTTGGAAAAGCTATCAGCAAGATATCGATGGGATTGTTGGTTTTGAGTGTTCTTGGCGCGTGCAGCCAGTCTTCACCGCCGCAGACCGGCTCGACAGGGTCTTTCGGCGCCGCTCATGTGGACGATCCCCAGCAGGTAGCGGCTTGGAAGGAAGAGAATCATGCCGGAGTCGATGCTCTGTCTAAAAGTGACTTTGCTGGAGCCGAGCAGCATCTGAAAGCGGCTCGCGACATTGCCGAAAAATTCGGACCAAGCGACGTTCGCCTTGCCGGCACTTTATTAAATCTGGCGGCTGCTTACGAATCCGAGAAGAAACTTGATGACGCCGAGAAGGCGGCCAGCCGCGCGGTCGGCATTTTTCTGGATACCGCAGGGGCGGGCAATTCGGTTACCGGCACTGCGCTTGTGATGCTGGCGAAAATCAATGCCGACAAAGGAAATTTTGCCGACGCGGCAAAATTTTATGAACAGGCTGTGGCGATTATGGACAAGAACGGCGATGGCTCAAGCGCCGATGCTCAGACCGTTTTGAAAGAGTATGCCAATGCTCTGGAAAAGAGCGGGCGTGGGGCGGACGCCAAAATCGTGCTTTCCAGGCTCGATAACAGCAATCATTAAAAGCGGTTCAGCTCGCTTCGCCATCCGTCCGAAAATGCCGATTTCTGGGCATACCTTATGTTGATGGGACTCTTGACAAAACCCCAGAAAAGTCGACAATTGGAAGACATTTACTATCCGTTCGTGTCCCAGCTTTTCCGTCCTCACGTTTACACCGGTTTCTCCCCGGGTGTTTTAGCCGATGGCCACTGACGCGCCGACCACTAAACCTGACAAACAAGACGACGCCGCCCACCCCAACCAGGATGGCGCCGACGGTCAGCATAAGGACGATCCGGCGAAGGATCCGAAAGAGGATGCTGGTCATCCGGACAACACTCCGGCAGAGCAATCCTGGCTGACGTCTTTTGGTACTTCCACGACTTGGGGAATCGAGGCGGCCGCGGCTTACTTCAACACGACCGACAAAGATGCCTCCTCGCATGGACTGGCGAGCGAAAGTTTGTGGTCGACTGCCACCGGCTGGGTTAAAAACACCATGGCTGCGGTCGATGCAATTTCGCACTTTGGCTTCGCTGAAGCAGTTTCTCTTCTGCCGGATAAGAGTGAAAACGAAATTCGTGCCCTGTACAACATGACTCCGACCGACCAGGGCGACCAGCAAACTGCCACTAACCTCAATGCCGTGGAACGCGTGTATGCCGGTAAAGACGGCAGCTCAGCAACCGTAAAAGATGGCGTGGTTACTCACACCGACGCCGACGGCACGGTGTTCACATCCGGACCCGGATGGATGGAATCACACAATGGCACCAAGGGTTACGCCAATGACGGAAAAGGCGGACACCAGTGGGAAGTCGGCGGACTGCCCGGTCATCAGTGGCATTTTGAAAAGAACGCCAAAGGCGACGATATGTTCACCACAGCTGATGGTGACAAAGCCAGGATAGTCAAAGACGCAGAAGGCCACATCCAGAAAATTGAAATAGAGTGGCATGACGGCCGCAAACAAGAGATCACGGACAAAGAAGTTCTGAACCGACTGGATCGGGGCATTGCCATTCGGCAGCACCGCCATCGCCGCGACCGCGACGGTGATGACAAACCGGGCGACGACAAGCCGGGCGACGGCGAAGAGCAACCAGCCAACAAGCCGACCGCTGCTGCCGATCAACCACCGGCCGGGGACATTGATGTACGCGATCACGGCGTCATCAAAGTCACCACACAAGATCAAACCGAAATCTTCGCCCACGCTGATGGACGCAAAGAAATTCACCTGAAGACCGGTGAGCGCGTCTTGATCAGGCCGGACGGCAGCTATCAAGTTTTCGATAAAGACAACAATGCCATTGCCGCTGATGCGTCTAACGGCGTCACCGTCAAGCCCGATGGCACCCTGCAAGTAGCCGGTGCGACGGTAGCTACGAACGGCGTCGTGTCAACAAAAGAAGGTGTGGTGATCGCCGCTGATTCCAACCAGACGACTGTGAAGAACTCACAAGGTCGCGGCACTTTCACTACCGTTACTGCTACCGAAGACGGCAAGAGTTCCGTACAAACCGGCGCTTGCGGCGATCAAGATCAGACCGACGACGATCCCGATCAGCCTGGTGCCTGCAAACTGGATCCGAACGGCAAGCCGATCACATTGACCGATCTGGCTCCCAGCGTGACTTTAACCGGACAGAGCGATGTCGACAGCAACTCCGCCAAGATCGTCATCGGCAAACCGGGATCGATGGACACGCCCCAATTCCAGTCGGATGACTCAAATCCGTACGTGTATCACATGGATCCGCGTTCCGGTGAGTCACAGCCTTTCACCATCGATACGCAGAATAACAGCGAAACAACTTCGAACGGTACTACCTTCTTCAACGACTTCACCAAGTTCATCAACGATACGGTGATCAATATCCGGGACATGGTCGTTGACTTCGCCGACGGCTTCAAGATTGATGGATTGACCGGCGACCTCCTTGGTCTGAACGGCGACAAACTCGATAGCGGCTTGTTCAAGCTCACCGGCACCGACGGTGATGATCTGCCGGTCGCGGCGCATGCGAGCGCAGTGGCGGCTAGCGCCACCGGTATTGCCGGACGCGTGGGCGGATTGGCGCCGGCGGAAATCAGTCTCGGTCACGTCAGCGAACTGCTCGGCGCTTACTCAGAACTGTCGGCCATCAAGAGTGCTTTGATCGCGGCTGGAGCCTTCTCGGCAATCGCCGAAGTGGAAGCAGCTCAAGGACTGGTCAACGCCCAACTGGGTCAAGCCCAGATCGCCACAGTCGTTCAAGACATCTCCAAGCAGCTTGGCGGTCCGATCACCAACGTTGCGCTTAACCAGCTGTTCGCCAATTCCAATGGCGGAGACTGGCAATCTATAAAAGTATCCATGGTCAAGATGGGCATTGCCGTTCCCGGCGCGCCGGAACTCGAGCAACAGCCCAACTAGAAGGACCAGAGATCATCAATGCCTTTGGGTCGACTAGAGAGCGCACGCAATCAAGCTCTTGAGAGACACTTCCTCGAGGCTGGTGAGGTTCATGTCCGCCTGTGAGTGATCCTGGTGGCGGGTGGCATCGCATGGAATGGCGATGCAGAACATTCCCGCCGCTTTAGCAGCCTTGATGCCGTTGGCGGTGTCCTCAATGACCAGGCAATGCTCAGGACTCACCCCGAGACGTTTTGCTGCCAGCAGAAAAACATCCGGCGCCGGTTTGCCGTGCTCAACTTCGTCTCCGGAGGACAGATGATGGAAATACTGGCGGATACCGAGCACATCAACAACCAGCTGGATGGTTGGCAGCGTTGCGGAGGATGCCACCGCGCATGGAATCTTCAAAGCGCGCGCTTCTTCCAAGAGTTTTTTGACACCCGGTCGTATCTGAGCATCCGACTTGAGTAGGCGAGCGAGAATGGTTTCTTTATTCTGGACCAGCTGCTCGGGCGTAAATGGCAAACTCCAGCGCTCTACGAGGATGTGTGCCATGGCGATGTCCTTGCACCCCAAAAATTCCTGGTTGTGCGCCTCGGTGTATTCAATTGAGTGCACCGAAAACAGTTCCTGGTACGCCAGGAGATGCAGGGGTTCGGAGTCGACTAAAACGCCGTCCATATCGAAAATCAGCGCCCGTACGTCTTCGATTGTTTTGGCCATAAAAAAGGGGTCCTTTGCCACGTTTTTTTCACGAACAGGCAATACTATCAGTACATTCGCTCCAGCGAAAAACCTTTGTAACCGGTTGCGGGACCGGAAAAATGGAAAGGGACCAACTATTCGTAGGTTGGTCCCTTTCCTTTTATACTGAAAAATCGCCTCTATGCGGGCTCTGGGGTGAACCCTTACATGTCACAAATTTTTCACCAGTTGTGCCTAAGATACTCATATTCGCAGTCGCGAAACAATTTTATAACCGGTTGCGGGACCGGCATTAAGGGAGTAGAGCCAGTTGTGGCTCTCTTTCTTTTTTGGAGGTTTTTTAGAAACCGCTTGTGAGCGGCGATTTCATGCGTGTTTTCCCCCTTCAGAGTGCAGGAAGGTGAGAAAGCTCATAGCTACACAGAGTTACGCATTTCACAAAAAATGCACTCTCGGGCAGTACACTATTGATATTCGCTTGGCAGCGAAACAAGTTTGTAACCGGTTGCGGGACCGGAAACAAGGGGAGTCAACCAGTAATGGTTGGCTTTCTCCCTTTTGGGTTTTGTAGGCGGTTGTCGCATGCGGTTTTCCCCATGCGTGCACGTTTCGTGACACAAAAATTCCACGACGGAGAAGCTAGACTCCGTCCATCAGGGTTTAGTTCTAGAAATTCGTCGCATTCGCTGATTCTTTCTGCTCCGAAGTTGCAGGCAAGAATCACAATGAGCACCCCAATATCTGCCCGTCCAGACCAAACATTCGTTGGTCCAGAGCCCCTTCTCGAAACGCCAGCCGTCGCCGATGCCAGCATCGATGTCGACAGTTATTTGCGTGCGATCAACGAACGCGTCGCCCAACTAGCCGCATCAGACAAGGTGCAGCTGGAGCGGGAGCTTCCGAAAGTCACCATTGACGATGGCAGGAAGATCAATCGCGACGACCAGAACCTGATTTCAAAAATCACCTATCCCGGGCGCGAGAAGACTCGCGAAATCACCCGAGCCGACGAGAAAGGGCAGCCGCTCGAGATCGTCACCACCAGCGCCGAAGGCAAGTCGACACTGGTGAATCGCGACGGAAAGTGGTTTGCCAAATTCCAGGGTATGGAATTTGCCTTACCCGGCAACGGTGGCGTTCGTTTTGATCGAGTGACGGGCGACTTTCGATATGAACTGGGAACTCCCGGTCTCTGGCAGCTGGAGAGAGCTGACGGTACCGTCACCCAGGAGAAAGAGAATGCCGACGGCTCCATCGTCACATTGAACGACCGCGGTGGAGTCGGCACCATCAGTCGCCGAGACCGTTCATTCGTTTCTCAAATCGATGCTAATACCATTGTAGAAACATCTGCCACCGGCCAGAACATCGAGTGGAAACAGCAGGCGGGCGGTGACTGGGTTTGCACTCAAAACCCCAATCTGCATCGCAAGAATCTCAAACTGGATGCATCCGGTGTTGTTTCTTACGACACGCCGGAGGGTGACAACTTCCGCATCGGCGGTGACGGCAGTGTCTGTCAGCAAGGGCAAGGCAAAGCTAAATTTACTTTCGATGATCACAACCGGATTACGCGCATCGAATGGCCCGGGTTGGATCAAGTGCGCGACTTTTCTTACTTCGGCGACAGCAAAGACATCAAATCGATCACTGTCACGGACAAAAAGCGCGGCACTACCTATATAAACGAACGCGCCGACGCCAAATCGCTGCACTGGGATGTGAAAACGCCGGAAGGCTATCGCACTCAGAGCTGGTACGGGCAGGCAATGCTCTCGGACAACGGTGTCTATTCGCGCCGTTATACCGATTCACAAGGTCGTTCGCGCGACGGTAAGTGGTCGACCATCTGGCAAGACGGCACAGAGACCAGGGACGACATCGATGCGAAAGGCAACCGCACTGCCTATGACTCTCGCGGTCGCGTGCGCTTCAAAGAATCAGACGACGGCTCGCGAGCCACTTACGACGAAGCCGGCAAGTTGACCTCTGTGCGCACCAGGGGTGGCGACACTTATCAGATCACTGACTCGCAGATCCGCATGTTCAACAACCATACCGGCGAAACCGTGACCTTCACGAACGCCGGTGGCCGCTGGTCATCCGACTCCAAGAACTATCCTGGCGACCGGCTGAATCTTGCCGTGACCGAGAGGGGTGAATTGAGTTTCACCACGGGCGGTGATAAGAAGTATCTGCAGGGCACAGACGGCACCCTGGCGGTGATCGGTAAAGACAACGTGCGCGTCGACTTCAAAGACGGGGAAGTCACGAGCATCACCAAAGGCAACAACCATCGTTCCTTCATAAGAGAGAACGGACAGGTAGTAAAGGTTGTCGACACGGACGGCAAGTCGGCCGAAAAGGTCGTCTTCGATGCCGCGGTGCAAAAGGATGCCACCAACCTGCATATCAATTCCGAAGGCGATTTCAGCTATGCCACTACAAATGGTGCTGTAATCGAACAGGCCCAAATTTGTTCATCTCGAACTGGACAAGGGCGGCAATACGCTCTTAGCTAGAGCAGCCAACGGCTCCAGCCGCGAATTTAAATATGTGACGGTCGGCGACAAACAGGAGCTCGCCCAGATCATCGATCGCAAGCCGACCGGTGAAGTGAAGGAAGCCTGGACCCGGCAAGCGAATGCCGACGGTACGCTGACCAATCAGTTTCTGGCGGCGCCGGCTCCGGGCAGCAGCAAGCCGCGCGTGCGTGAAAACCTCAACGTTTGCCGCGATGGCGAATACGAATACAAGGTTCCCGGCGACGCCAAGCTGAAAACCGCCAAGATGGGTGTCACCATCGATGGTGCCGACGGCTGGCTCTCCGAATCGGTCGACGACGCCCGCTCGCGCCTAATGGAAGTAGTCGCCGACAAGATGGATGAAGGTCGGCGGCAACGACTGGAAAAAATGATGACCGAGTTCGAAAAGCGCATGGCCGACCGCGCTATGCTGCAAGTACTGGGTGGACGCGATCAGGCCAAAGTCGAAGAAGCTACACAAGCCGCCGTCGCCGGGACCTACGATCACCTGGCTGCTCTCGTGGTGTCCGACAAACCCGGCGCCTACTACGATCAAGCCATGCGCGTGAAACTGGTGGAGAACTTCTTGTTCCACGCCCAGGATCCCAGCACCATGGATCAGGGAGCAAACGGCACCTGCTGGATGCAAGCTGGTCACATTTCCGCCATGATGAACCATCCTGATTCGCTGGCGCGCCTTGTCAAAGAAGCTTCCTGGGGTTCCTTCCGAACTCTCAATGGTGGCGAGCGTGGTGGCGGACCGCAGACCTATCAGTTCAGCCGGCGCATGCTGTCCATGGGATATGAAGAGCAGCGTTGGACCATCAACAGCGCGCTCAACAACGGTATGCGCAGCCCGATCGGCAAGATTCTCGACGAAACCTGCTCGGCAATCGGCGACCGCCGGCAGCCGAACGGCGGTAACTATGGCGGCTCTTCCGGATGTCGCAACATCATCTACAAGATCACGGGCGACATCATGTCCGATAGCTCGCACCTGGTCAACGGCAGCGAGCGAGACACCCTATTGCTCAATGGTGCCTATATCACTTACGCTCCCGGGCACATGCGCTCTCGCCATCTGAAGCGGGACGGTGACGGCTGGGTGATCATTCAGGACGATCAACACGGCGAAGGAAACGACCGCGTCATCAGTCGCATTCGCGACATTCGTCAGTGGGTCAAAGAAAATGGCGGTGGACGTGTGCGGCGCAACAACTGGGGCGGCAACGACTCGCCATGGGGACCCAATCAACCTGGTCCCGATGGTCCGTATAGCCCTTGGGGACCGTGCGGTCCGGATGACGACGATGACGATTGGACGGATGGACCCTGCCCCGGACCGGGACCCTGTCCGGATGGAGATGATGACGAAGAGGACTTCCTGCCCCGTCTGCGTCGCCCGCTATTGCGACGTCTGCTCGGCCGACTCTTCCGATTCTAAGAACGAATTCTCGATTCCAAGAACGCGACACTGCACAATTCACTCTTCATTTCACTCTCTTTCACAATCAAAATCAGTATCACTCCACTCATTCCACACATTCCATGCACTCTAAGTCGACCTTGGCACCTCAGTTTTGTATTCAGTCTGATTTCTGATTCTAGTTTTGGCGTTGATTAAGGATAAGAAAATGGCACAACCAATCGATACACTGCCCCCGGCTGTTCAGGAAGGAGACGGAGAATACGGCAGACCCAATCCCAATTCCGATACGCGCGGAGCGTTTATGGGTGACTTCCTCGGGAAGATTCGCCAGCGAGCCGATGAACGGAGAGAAAATCAATGGCGTCCTCGTGAGAATCCACCGCCCGGGCGCGGTGGTGCTCCTGGTGCCGTTGGTGCCGACGAGTTTTCTCTGCATCAGGGATCTGTAGCCCGTATGGACGTTCCGCGAAGGCTTCCGCAAGGAACTGGAACCGACCCAAATAGCGGTATCAACACGTCGGTGCATTCGCCGGATTCATATCGCGTCTATCGGTTGATCGCGACCCGAGCACTAAGCTGTGTTACTGGAAAGCTCGATGCACATTCCCTGGTAGGGAGTCGGCAGCGGCTTTGCAGAAACTTTTGACACCAGGACGAAACAATCCACCGCACAAACTCAGTCAAGCCGAAATCGATGCTATTTCAAAGGCGATTCGAATGCGCTTTACGGCTATAACAGGAAATTTCGATGTGTTGCAGTTGGCGACAACGGACATCAATAGCAAGCGCGTGCTCATGATGGAAACGCGCTTCAAGGATACCGACCGTTCAACCATCGGTATTTTCGCGAATCGAGATCCGAAGACGACCAGCATCGAGCTTGTCTGGTTCGAGTCGAATAAAGCAGGATACAAGGCGCATGCCAACGACGCCTGGAAGGCGATCAACGCCATCCAGTGGGATGGACAACAACCGAGAGCGCAAGTGCCGCCAGGTCCGCAAGGACGCCGGCGCTAACCGGGCGAACCCGTTTCTAAATTGATCTCCATAAAGGCGCCGCCAGTTTTGTCGGCGCCTTTTGCAGAGCTATCCATGCCGGTTGAGCGCGGAGTTGGTATCAGTCTTGGTAGCGAGGGTGGTATCACAACTGGTATCATCCGCTTGCCAGCGGTAGCCGTGTGCTTCTCTAAGTTCTTTGGCCGCCAGGCACTCTGGACGAGATACAATTGCATTGCTGAAACACCACCAGCGCTACGTAGACAACCGTCTGAAAGTATCGCGGTGACGGCTTTGGGCAAGGCAAGCCAGGATTCCGGAGGACCAGAACGTGTTGGCGCGACTATCGATCATTTTGTCCGTGTGCATGGCTGTCAGTATTGGCGGCGCGTTCGCTCAAACCTTCAAAGTAGGACAGAAAGTCAGCTTCGAAGACAAATGGAATCGATATGGTGGCGGCATGATTTCAGCCGTCGTTCTAAGAGACTATGGCAACGGTCGTTATTATGTGCGAATCGATAAACCGTGCGATCCGGCGTTTCAAGAAAATTCCTTCAATGCGGACGACCTGGTGGCAATTGGAGCTGCGCCTGGAAACGCTGCGGACGCAACTGGTGCCGATGCCAAAGCGCGCGGTGCCGCCGGTAACGGTGGTGGAGTTCAGAAGCCAGCTGCTCAGCCCGCCGCTCAGCAGCCCGCCGGCGGGAAACCGCACCAAGCGCATGACTGGGGTAATCCTGCGCCTCCTCCGCGTGGCAGCTTCCGTTATGGCAAGCCGAATCTGCAGCCCATGCTTGGACATAAAGCCAAGGTGCCGCCAGGCAGCGAGGAATACTTCGTCGGCACGCCACCCGGGGATGAATCTCCGGTCGGCAGATGGTACACCAGAACTGGTGGCACATGGACTGCGGCGCCTGGCAATCGAGGCGATCAGTACGACAAACTGATATGGGGCAATCCCGAAGTTTCCGAGTTGATCAACGTGATGCCTGATGGCACCTGGGAGATGAACGATCATGGCAAGGTGACCACCGGCAAGTGGTACGACATTGGTTCAAACGTCATCAGGCTGATCAAAATGGATGATGACTGCGACTGGACAGCTTCCGTCTACGACCACATGATTCAGTTCAAGGGTTATAACGGAATCACTAAAGAAGGAAATCGCTACTAAGGCGGAGCGGTGCCGGTTAGCGGTCGAGCCAGGGCTCAGTTGCCTGCGTATTTTCCCCATAGCTCGCCTTGTCGCCAGGTGTTATAACAGCCTCCTACCCCGCACAGATCCCCCGTTTTGGGGGCAGCCGCGCATCGATTCCGAAGGCAGGTAAGAGCGATGACAGAGAATGTTGGAGATGGCGACCGTCCGACCGGCATGACGCCGTCCGGTGAGTCACTCAATCTCACCTCAGTAAGCGACGGACAGACTTACAACGGCATCAATGCCGACGTCGAGTCGTACTTAGTAGGAAACGTCAATATCACCGACGATCGCGGTAACGACACCGGCGATGGCACCCAGGTAGCAGACGTCCAGACGGTGGACCCGACTGCCAGCAGTACTGGCGACATGTATGACTACAGCGGCGATACCGGAACAGGGAAGCCTCCCGTGACAGATGGAACTCAAGGCAACACAGAGGTTGCCGGCACCAAAGTAACAGTCGGCGAAGGTCAAACGTTGTGGGGTATCATCGGCGAGCATTACAACGGCAAATATCCTCTAGAAGCAGTCTATGCGGCGAATAACATGGAGCCGCGAGTCGTGGAAAAAGACGGAAAGAAGGAACTTGTCGATCCCATTTATCACGTTGGCGACGAGTTCGTGTTGCCTCCTGAAGATCAGCTCGATGCTCTAACGCAGAAATATCGCGACCGTGTGAACAAGCTGGGAAAAAACAGTGAAGAACGTGTCGGCTCAGCTGATGCTGCCAGCGAAGTAAAGCTCATCTATGGGGACACGCTCTGGTCCCTGGCTGCCAAAAAATATGGGACGGATAACCCTCCACTGGCGGCGATATACGAAGCGAACAACATGACGCCTCAGGTCGTGGAGAAGGACGGACACACAGAACTGGTTGCCCCGACCTATTACGCCGGACAAACCTTCACCTTGCCAGCCGCCAGCGAAGTTGCTGACCTGGAGAAAAAGTTCTGGCAACGCATGGGACGTGAGAATCCGGATCAACCGGACCCAGCACCCGGTCCGGGGCAGAACACCGATACCACCGATCCGTATGACTATTCTGGCTCGCCCGAGGACGGCGATCCCAATCCTGGCGGCGATCCCAATGCCGGCGGCGATCCCAATGCCGGCGGCGATCCCAATGCCGGCGATCCTCAAAACCGCACAGACCGGCCGCCAAATACCAGATATTAGGCACCGGCGCCACTTCCGGGTCATATCCAAAGCTGAAGTGATATCACTCCAGGAATTCGGTGGCTCCCTGAATGCCGACCGATATCACTTCAGTTTCGCTATCTCCTGATAAGTTCAAGCGATATCGCTTTAGTTTTACTGATTAGATAGGCTTTCTGGATGGGTATCTCACTGATAGCTTGGTCTGGCCGAGCAGTTACGCTCAGGTAGGGGCGTTGTGAGACAACAGGAGTTTTCCCTTCAGTACAAACGGGCTCCGGGTTGGCTGGTGAACGGATTACTGGCCTTTGGTTTGGGCTGTCTTGTCTACTCGGGAATGCTTGCTTATGACATCGGCGGACATCTGACCGGCGCCCGTCCGCTCAGTTTGAGCGCTTCGTCAGGACAGGAGCAGGGCAGACCGTTTGACGTTGGCTCAGTCTTCACCAAGCGGCGGATTACTGCACACGATCCGGCGGCCACCCGTTCTTATGTGACCGACGAAGAACTTCTCCTGCAGCATGGTTTCTCGTTGGGATGCTTTCTGGTTGCCGCGGGAGCGTTCGGCTGGCTGGCTGCGCTCATGAGGGAGAAACGGATACGTCTGCGGCAGACCGGTTTGACCTTTCCTGCCCACATGTGGGTGCCGTTACTGTTTCGTCGCCAGCGATCCTGGAACGATATCGGTGCAGTGGGATTGACTGACGAGCAGCTTTCGTTCACGTCGGGTAAGCACAAGATTGGTGGCAAGGAGGTCACTCGCGAACTGGAAGATCGCCAGATGGTTTTCTATTTCACCAGTGGCGGTACCGCTCGCATCAATCTGCAAGACCTGGCTATGTCCGATCTGGAGAATTTCTTCAAGGCTGCCAAACACTGGGGAAGCACCGCCGTGCTGGCTCCTGAGTTAATTGATCTGAAGCGCAAACTGTTCAGTGGTCCTAAGAAACAGCAACATTCGTCGTTTACGACCTTGTGGGAAGAGGACCTGCAGGCGCACTTCACTGCCACTACTTTCATGCCGCTCGACAAAGGCCGGTCTCTGCAAAATGGACGGTTCAAGGTCCTGTCGCAACTGGCGGCTGGCGGGCTCTCCGCAATTTATCTGGCGGAAATGCCGGACAAGCGCCTCGTGGTTTTGAAGGAAGCTGTGGTGCCAGTCACCGCTGATGATACCGCGAAGGAGAAAGCGAAGGAGATGTTCGAGCGTGAAGCTCGGTTGCTTCTCCGCCTTGAGCATCCGAGGATAGCTCGGGTGTCCGACCACTTCGTAGAAGGTGGGCGTGACTATCTGGTTCTGGAATACATTCGCGGACAGAGTCTGCGTCAGCTTGTCGCTATGAACGGTCCCCAGAGCCCGGAACAAGTATTGCACTGGGCCTTAGAGATTGCCAAAATTTTGAAGTATCTCCACGATCAGTCGCCACCGATTATTCACCGGGATATCAGCCCCGACAACCTAGTCTTGCGCGAAGACGGGAAGTTGTTCTTGATTGACTTCGGTGCGGCAAACGAGTTTGTCGGTACGGCAACCGGAACCCTGATCGGCAAGCAGTGCTACATTGCGCCAGAACAGTTTCGTGGCAAGGCCGGACCTGCCAGCGACATCTATGGTCTGGGCGGAACGCTCTATTTCCTGCTCACAGGCGATGAACCTGAGCCGTTGTCCGAGTCTCATCCAAAGGTTTGGTCGGGCAAGTGTCCTGGTTGGCTCGATGAATTCATAGCTTCTTTGACGCGCACAGAAGTTAGCGATCGTATTTCCAACGCCGACTCTTTGATCGAAACTATAGAAAAGCTCCCCCATGCGGAGGCGGACGCGGACGAAGGACAGACGATCAAGACGCCCCAGAGGCAAAAAGAACACGCATGAAGGCTCCGCTGGAAACCTCACTAGCATACAAATACTTTGTTGCGTATCGCCTCTATGACGGACAGCGTTTCGATGAAATAGTAATTCCCTACAAGCCGGAAAAGGCTCTGCAAAGGCGGTTGCAGGTCGTGTTGCGGCACGACACCTTTTTTCAAGGCTGTCTATCTCTGCTGGCTATTTTCATCGCGCTGGTTACCGGGTCGCCGGTGTGGTTTCTCTTCATGCCGATGCTGGCTTGTTTGCTGGCAGCAGCCGTGCCGATTTACAGCGCCATTCAGCCAACCCACCTGGGGTTCAGCGAGAAGGGATTGCGGCTTTACTGGATAAGGTGGTTCGGTGACAAAAGCACCCTTTATCTGCCCTGGAACAAGATCGAAAGCCTTTCAGTAGTTCGGCGGAGAAACTTCGCCACCACCGAAACGCAGCTGCGCTTTCAGATCGATGACCAGACCTTGAACCCGAAGATCAAGCGCACCTTTTTTAAATACTGGAACGGTGGCAGATCCAAGGAGTTCTACCTGCACCTGGAAGGCATTGCCAGTGGCGAGCATCGCAAGCGCCTGCACACCGTGCTCAAGGAATACGTGCCTGCCGATCGAGCCGACTGGGCACTCCACGACACTCTCAATCCGATTCGCGTGGACAACTACACGACACTCTGGCTGGAGGTCCTTTCCGGCGGGCGTAAACGCATTCGGGAAGATGTTCTCACCGCTGGTGCCTCGATCGGAAATGACCGCTACGAGATCGTGGATCGTATCGGGTCCGGTGGGCAGGGAACCGCATATCTGGCTAAAGCCAGAGCCGGATCGTTTGCGATCGACAGCCCGGAGATGGATGTCGTGCTGAAGGAGTTTTGTCTGCCTTACTATGCTGGACTTTCTGTAGTGAAGAAAGCTCTGGACAACATCGACCGCGAAGCGGAGCTCTTGAGGAAACTGCAGCATCCTCAGATAGTGCGCCTGGTCGACCTCTTTGTCGACGATCAGCGTGCGTATCTGGTGCTCCAGCATGTCCCGGGAAACTCTCTCAAAGAACTGGTGCAATCGAGCGGCAAGTTTAGTGAAGAGCGAGTCGTTGAACTGGGCATTCAGATGTGCGACATGTTGGAACATTTGCACATGCAGTCACCACCAGTGGTGCATCGCGACTTTACTCCCGAGAACTTGATTCTTTCTCCGACCGGTGAACTGGTATTGATTGATTTCAACGTGGCGCAGCAGTTGCATTCGACCGCAACCCGCACTGTAGTGGGCAAGCACTCGTACATCCCTCCGGAGCAGTTCAGAGGCAAGGCCTGTCCCCAGAGCGACATCTACGCGCTTGGTGCCTCGCTGTTCTATCTGATCACCGGCGAAGAACCGGAACCGATCACCACCGCTCACCCCAAAAAACTCAACGATGCACTATCCGGTGACATCGATAATGTGGTGGCGCATGCTACAGCGCTTGATCTTGATTTACGCTACAGTCAGGTGCAGGATCTGCGCGCTGATCTGTACGAGCTCGCGGCTCGTTTCCTGCATAAATCCACTTCGAACAAATAAAGATTGCTTGGCTCTGAATCAGCAGTGACTAGCTCTTAACCAGCAGCCATGCCAGTTCCGCCGGATCGATGACACTCGGTTCGGACATGGCGGCGTAATTCGATTCGGGAGGAAACCAGTGGATGTGCGCTCTGATCACATCCTGGCAGCGCAACTTGCCCGTGGTCTGCATCCAGAAAACCTGTTCTGATTTGCGATCTTCGCTGGCGACGCGTTCATATCGTTCGCGCACCGAGCGCATTTTAGAAGTAAACGGCGTGCGAGCCGAGTCGTGATTTTCAGTCATTTCCCATACCAGCGACAAAAGTGATAACAACTGCGGTGTTGCCAGCAGCTGTTCCGATGCGTCAATGCCAAGACATATGATAGATATATTCTTGGCAACGCGCAAATTAACTGTCCTCAAAATGGGTGCATTCCATCCCAACGCCGAAGCGATATCACCTCAGCCTCGACACTGGAGTGATATCGCTTCGGCATTAAAGTGATATCGCTTCAGTCCGCGGCGGGCAATCTGGCGGTGGCTTCGGATGGCTCACCAGGGCTTGAATTTTGAAGTTTCCAGGCGTTCGAGGGCTTGCGTTTCACTTTGCCCAGGCAACGGTCCCAGAATTTAGTTGGCTTCGCGGACACGTTTTTTGCGATCGCGCCAGGACTTCAGTTTGTCTGCCAGGGGAGTGCGAAAAAATTGACCTTGATTAGTGTCGCTTGACATGGTGCTTGATGCTCACTTTGCGTGCAATATTTGTGATCGCGGTGAGATTTGATCTTTGCGCCTGCTTGCCATCCGCCGGAGCGAATGTCGTTGGCTTCCGCGGGGATGTTCCGCGGCGTTGCGACAATGAGTTCTTGACAGCTTTGAAATTAACAGAACGCGGTGCCCCGGAAGTGCGGTGCCGCTATACTCATCAAGAAGGCAAGGGGAGACACCTGTGGCTCTGAAACAGACATGGCGAATTTCGCGTCAGCGGCTGGCGGCAACGTTGGCGTTGCTTGCCACCATATTTGGTTGCATGGCGCCTGCGGTGATTGCGCAAGAAGCGGCCGCCCCCCAGCAGGAATCAGTGGAAGTCGTGACGCCCATGGCTGCCATACCTGGAAAACTGCAGGCTGAGTCGCCCGTTGCTGAAACGGCTTTGCCGGACGCCACACCACCAACGCTGATTGCCGAACCGGTTTTGCCGCCAGTGGCCGGACAACCGACCGGCGCCGCTCGCCCGCCGCAGCCGATGCTCAAAGGGCAGGTGAATTATTGCGTGCCCATGGGCACGCCGATCAAAATGAAACTGGCGACCGTGCCTCTGTTCAAAATGAATCTTATGAACAGAGACCTGGAAGGCAATTTGCTTCCTGCCAAAATGAATGCGCCTGTCACAGCCAAGGTCACCGAAGACATCTATGTTGATGACAATAAGGTAATCCCTGCCGGCACCGTGTTCAAAGGCAGAGTCTCCCAAGTATTCCCGCCCCGTCGCGTAGGCAGACCTGGCGCCTACGCCCTGGAGTTCAATACGTTCACTACACCGGATGGGCGTACTTTCAAGTTCCACGTGGCGGCGGACAGCAAGCAGAAATCCACCTGGAAAACCAAAGCACGCGGAGCCGGTCGAATCGCTGCGCACGCAGCTGGCGGCGCCATCGTTGGGGCGTTGGTCGCATACAAGATTTTTGGTTTGGAACAGACAATTGCCATGCACGGATATAACATTGCAGGCGGCGCCGCGGCTGGTGCCGCGGTCGGAATCGCAATCGCGCTGTGGACCAAGGGCAAGAAAGCTGTTCTGGAGCCGGGCGACGACTTGAACATGCACTTTGACAGCGATTTGCTTATCCCTGCGGCGACGGCTCCTACCGTCAAGAAAGAGCCACCCAAACTCGAAGGTCTGGAGATTCACATCCTGAAGAGCAAGCTGATGAAGGATGGATTGGATGGGCACCAACTGCGAATCAAAGCCGTTGTTCTTAATGAGACAGACCGCGAATTGCGTTCAATGGATCTTTTCATGATTGACGATAATGGGAAGCGCCACTCGGTCGTCACCGACAGCGACGAGAGAGCGGAAACGATTTTCCACATCGAGCCGGGCTCCCAGCGACAGATCTACTTCGCGTTCGAAGTCGAGTATCCGAAACTCAAACGCAAACTTGTCTGGATCGATCCCATCAGCCGACGCGTTCTTCACGAGCAACCGCTTCCTTAATGAGTGTGCCAAAAAGCCAGAAAGCCTCCCCGATTGGAGAGACTTGCTGACAGGAGGAAGGCGCAAGGAAACTTTTGCTACACCATTTGTAGCTGGACGTCGTAGTTCAGGCGCACGCATTCATATTCGACGCGAATGCAGACCGAGCGCTCAGTTGTGAACTCCAGACGGACGCGGCCGAGAGTGTTGCCGCTATATTCTCTCCAGTGCATCGGAACCGACACGACTACATTTTCAGGTCCCCACTCTTCCACATAGGCCTTCAGTACTTGGCAGAGTTTTTCTTCGTCTTGAGGATCTTGAAACATGCTCATTGCTGGCTCCTGCTTACCTTGAACTGCGCCACTGGCGCTTTCTCGAATGTGAACAGTTTAAGAATCTGCCCCTTGATAAACAATTGGGAGATTTCCCAACCTATTCGTAAATCTCCCATCTCGATTTGTCCAAAAATCGCCACCGGTGTGTAGGCGGCAATTCCGCCCCGCCAGTTCCCGTTTCTCACCCACGCCAGAGTGATATCACTTCGGCTCAGCCCCCGGCGCTTGAACTAGAGTGATATCACTTCAGCCCTCAGATACCTATTTAGGGTCCTGGGGGGTCCTGTTCATCTATTTGTATGGTCGTGTGCTGGATTCCGAAATCCTGGCGCGCAATCTGAGTGACGGCTGAGAGCACGTCCTTGGCGTTGGCGCCCGGACGGACGGCTATATGTCCGGACATGGCCTCGAGTCCGGAAGTGATGCTCCAGACGTGAATGTCGTGTACGTCCACGACACCCTCGACTGACGCGAACTTGTCTCGCAAGCTATCGAGGTCGATGTGTCCTGGTGTGCCTTCCATAAGGACGTTGGTTGCCTCGGCCAGCAGTAACCAGGTTCTGGGCAGAATCAAAAGTCCGATTACTGAACTGATGATGGGATCGACTATTTGCCAGCCAGTGAACATGATGACGATGGCGGCCACAAGAACGCCGGCAGATCCAGCCAGGTCAGAGAGCACCTCTAGGTATGCCGCCTTAACGTTGACGGAATCGTGCTGCACTTCATGGAGCAGTTTTATGGATGCTATGTTGATTCCCAGACCAACCAGAGCCACGACCAGCATAGGACCCGTACTCACCTCCGGCGGCGAACTGATGCGCCGATAGGCTTCGAAGAAGATTCCCAGGGAAACAACCACCAGCAAGACCCCATTGATTAAGCTTGCCAGAATCTCGGTTCGGTAGTAGCCATAGCTTTTATCGGAGGTCGGAGGACGGGTGGCGAACCAGATCGCCATCAGCGCCAGGCATATAGAAGCGACGTCGCTGAGCATGTGACCGGCATCCGCCATCAGCGCCAGCGAATGTGTGTACCAGCCTGCGATTAACTCCACCAGCATGAACACGCTGGTCATAGAGAGAACCACCGTCAGGCGGCTTCTGCTTTCTTGGCGGGGAGCCGGAGCGTGTGGTTGATCGTGACAGTCGTTCGCACTCATTGAGATGAGTATAGGCGAGTAATGGTTTTGGCATCACGCGGACTGAGGTACCGCCATTCATCCTTATAAGACACTGCTGAGTAGAACATGATGTCTGACGGCACGATAGTGTGCCCTGTGAGCCCCAATACATGCCCGATTTCGTGCAGGCAAAGGAGTCTGATGCTGTTGCGAGTCACGGGCAGACCTGGCGACAAGGGTTGCGTAAGCAGCAAAATAGTTCCGCGACTTATATCGGAACCTGCCGCGGAGTCGGCACCGTCAGTGGTACCGATTGCGACATCCGGTGGAGCGCTTGCGCGCTTGCCATATATGTGAGCTTCTCCGGCTTCCGCTTTGTTCGCCAGCTGCTGCGGATCGGCGATCCATGTGCAGACGATGTCCGCCTGGTCCGCACTGCTGGCGGTATCAAAGCGAACCAGACCACCGGATGCGCGCGACCAATCCTCGAATGACTGCCGAAGAATGCCGTTGAAGTCGCTCTGATAACCCGGCACCCGGCTGCCATCTTTGATGAAGATGCGAATGGGCATGCGCTGGGCTGGCCAGCGAACAATTCCAGACCGAGTGGCCTGCGCCAGATAATCATCGCCGCTGACTGTCGCACTGGGACTGCCAGTACCTGAGAGGGAGCCACCGACGCCGGCGTTCTTCTCCCTTTCCAGACCACGAATAAGGCTCTCCAGCTTTCCGCTTTGCACCATCGGATGGTTCGGAAACTTGACCGTAAAGTCTCTGTACAGGGCGAGGGCATCAGATACCTGTCCGTTTGCCTGATAGAGACCACCCAGCGTCAACCAGGTGGCGTCCAGATCCTTCATCGAACGCGCTTGATTCAGCGCCTGCACCGCCCCGGCCGTGTCCCCTAACTTGGCCAGAGCTAGACCGAGATTGTGAAAGGCTTCCGGCAAATTCGGGTTGAGCATCACTGCCTCCCGTAGTTTTTCCGCGGCTTCGGCGTTGCGATTCTGGCGCAGGAGCACGATGCCTTCATTCGCCAACTCCGCCCCGTGAAACTGCTGCGGCGTCACCTTTTTTCCGTTGATACTGAGTTGTGCAAACGCCGGCAACGTCATCGACCAGGACACTGCCATTGGCGCCATAGCGAGGACCAGCCAGGCAGCTATGCATCGATCAATCAACAGACAGATGCGCCGTTTGGCAGCGATTCCAGCAATCTCCGCTCGTGACATTCCACTTCCCGTCATGAGTCGGATTCTAGACGGCTGGCACGCCTTCCGCCGGATCGAGGCAGGCGACGCCCGGCAGTTCCAGCCCTTCCAGAAACTCCAGCGAAGCGCCACCACCAGTGGAGACATGCGTGAAAGCGTCCGGGGCGATGTCCTTCTCTTCCAGAGCGGCTACTGAATCGCCCCCGCCGATGATTGTCTTAACGCCTGCCTTTGTCAGTTCAACGAGAATATCGATCAGTGCATAGGTGCCATGTTCGAAACCGGGCGTTTCGAAGGCGCCGAGGGGCCCGTTCCACAAGATGGTGTGGCAGGCTTCCAGTTCCTTCTTAACAGCGGCAACTGTCAGGGGACCGACATCCAGCCCCATCTGATCGGCTGGAATCTGATTTGCGGCGACGGTGACGGTAGTCTGTCCGGGCTTCAGTTCCGGCGCGCAGACCAGGTCTTCCGGGAGGATGACCCTAACTCCCTTGGCTTTGGCTTTCGCCAGCAGGTCTTTGCAGAAGTCGACGCGATCGAGTTCCACCAGCGACTTGCCGATTTCCAGTCCCTGTGCCTTCAAGAACGTGAATGCCATGGCGCCCCCGATGACCAGTACGTCGGCGCGGTCAATCAAGTTTTCCAGCACGCCGATTTTGGAACTGACTTTGGCGCCACCAATAATAGTGGCAAAGGGACGATTGGGATTATCGACTACTCCCGAGAGCGCTTTGATTTCTTTGTCCAGAAGGAAACCGGCCAGTGCCGGTTTTACGAACTCAGTCACGCCGGCTGTGCTCGAGTGAGCGCGGTGAGCGGTTCCGAAGGCATCATTGACATAGACGTCGGCCAGCTTTGCCAGCTGTTTGGAGAACTCGCGGTCGTTCTTTTCTTCGCCCTCGTGAAAGCGCACGTTTTCGAGCAGAACGATGTCGCCATCCTTCATTTCGTTGATATGAGCCTCAACTTCGGGGCCGATCGTGTGCTCCAGGTGACAAACCTTGACGTGCAGCTTTTCCGATGTGTGGTCGGCGATCGGCTTCAAGCTGAGCTTTACGGATTTTCCTTTCGGCCTGCCCAGATGCGAAACAAGAATGACTTTAGCTCCGGCTTCGCTCAAAAACTTGATTGTCGGCAGAGCGGCTCTGATGCGTGAGTCGTCGGCAACGGTTGCATCCTCGTTCTGCGGAACGTTGAAGTCAACCCGCACCAGCACGCGTTTCCCTCGGAACAAATCCTTGCCGGCCTGGGCGATGGTTTTCTTGTGCTTCTTGGACATGGGTGATGTTCTCCCTGTGAGAATCGCGCTGCCAATCAAATACGAATACCCTGCTAATCAAAATGCGCCCGGTTTCCCGGGCGCATCGAATATCGCGAAGACGATTACACTTTCGCCATCAATTTGCTGGCGACCATGGTGCACAGCTCGATCAAGCGATTGCTGTAGCCCCACTCGTTGTCGTACCAGGCAAGCACTTTGACCATGCGCTCGCCGACGACCATGGTCAGGTCGGCATCGACGATCGAGGAGAGCTTGTTACCGGCAAAATCGATAGAAACCAGCGGCACATCGGTGACATGCATGATGTTCTTCAGTTCGCCGGCGGCTGCGTCTTTAAGTGCCTTGTTGACGCTCTCGACGGTGACGTCTTTCTTGGTGGTGACGACCAGGTCGACGACACTGACGTTCGGAGTCGGGACACGCATGGCGAAACCGTTCAGTTTGCCTTTCAACTCGGGCAGCACCAGACCGATCGCTTTGGCGGCGCCGGTGGTGGAAGGAATCATCGAAAGGGCTGCGGCGCGGGCGCGACGCATGTCTTTGTGGGAGGTGTCCAGCAGACGCTGGTCAAGGGTGTAGCTATGGATGGTGGTCATCAAGCCGCTCTCGATGCCGAAGACGTCGTTCAGCACTTTGGCTACCGGTCCCAGGCAGTTGGTGGTGCAGCTGGCATTGGAGATGATGTTGTGTTTCTGTGGGTCGTAGTTCTTGTCGTTGACGCCAAGCACGATGGTGATGTCTTCGCCTTTGGCAGGCGCGGAGATAAGCACCTTCTTGGCACCGGCTTTGATGTGTCCGCCGGCTTTGTCGGCATCGGTGAAAACGCCGCTGCACTCGAGGACTATGTCGATGTTGTGTTTCGACCACGGGCAGGTGGAAGGATCTTTTTCAGCGGAGAAAGCAATCTTCTTGCCATCAATGACCAGCGAGTCCGCGGTATGGCTGACTTCGTTTTTCAATTCGCCAAGAATAGAATCGTACTTGAGAAGGTGCGCCGAAGTTTCGGTGTCCTGCAGTGGATCGTTGATAGCGACGATTTCGACATCTTTGCTGCCGTTCTGAAGATAGGCACGCAGAGCGTTTCTGCCGATTCTGCCAAAGCCATTGATTGCTACTCTTGCCATAGATACTCCTTCTCCGGTCCTTGAAACTGCTGGGAATTCACCTGGAATTTCAAAAGAATAGCCTCCCAAGCGGGAAGGGCAGGTTTCCTTTATTAGTCCTTAAGACCTTTTCTAACAATATTTGACCTGCTCGGCAAATCGACAGGGAGGACCAGGGGTCTAAAGATATAGTGTTCATCAGCCCGGGTGGGGGATGTCATCCGTATAATTGGATAAGTTGTCGTCCGAGAAAATCGAGGAATCGAGCAAATGGAAGTGAAGGATAAGGTAGAAGAGGTTCTGGATAGACTGCGTCCCATGCTCATGGCCGACGGCGGCAACATTGAGCTGGTCGATGTCAAAGATGACGAAGTCTTCGTTCACCTCGTCGGCGCCTGCGGCATGTGCCCCAGCTCGACAATGACCCTGAAAATGGGTGTGGAGCGTGCATTGAAAGAAGCTCTGCCGTCCATCAAGCGCGTCGTCCAAGTCTAAAGTCTGTTTCTCAGCCAGTAGGCGATTCCGCCCACCCTGGGTCGCCTATTTGTGCTGAAGTGATATCGCTTCAGTATTCAGGTTGGTATTGGAGTGATATCACTTTGGCATTCGGGCCGGCCCTGGAGTGATATCACTTCGGGTTCGGGGCTAATCTGGCGCGCAGACCCCGGGTTTTACGATGGATTGAGTGTGTTTCGGAGACAGATTTAATGACATCTGTTGGCAATAATCACTAGAATCGGTCTAGTTCAACTTGGCAACAGAAAATAGCCTCTGGCGGGCTATCCATACTAAGTAATCAGTAGCAAAGCGCGAATTTCTATTTTTCGCTCGAATGTTGATTCTGTTTTGGCGGGTTTGGTTATGGAAATAGTGATGAGTGGTGTTCTGCCACTGTTGTTTGGAGCAATCCTCTGGCTCATGGGGCAAATGCCTGCAGTCTTGGAGTCGGTTGGACCCTCTTGCTCGGCCGTATATCTAGAGCTGATTTTCGGCGGCATCTTCGCCATCTATATGGTGGTGCGAGCTTTTTCCCTGAACGCCACTCCTGTCTACACGCGAGCGAGTCGCTCCCGACAGTCTACGCTCAAATAACTCTGAATCATCTCCTTCTGGTCCTGCGATCCGGTCTTTTGCGGGCAGGACAGAATGCGGGCAACCGCTGCTTTGATCTGCGCGATCGCGGCCGGGGAGTTGTCGCAGAATGTTTTGACCGTAGCGAGTACAGTTTCTTCCAGATGTTGGTCGTCGACGATGTCGTTAATGAAGCCGATGGATTTGGCTCTGGCTGCCGAAAAAGGTTGAGCCGAGAAGAGTATCTCTTTGGACAGGGCTGGACCCACAAGGCGCACGATGCGTCCGATGTTGTCGTCGTCCAATTTGATCCCGAACTTAGCGACCGGGATACCGAATGTGGCAGCCGCTGTGGAGTATCGCAGGTCGCAGGCGGCAGCCACCAGGCAGCCGCCACCAAAACAACTGCCGCGAATAGCCGCGATGGTGGGCAGAGCGAATTCGGCAAGAAAGTTGGTGGCTTTCCAGATAGAGAGCCAGTAATCGCGGGCTTCCGCCTCGTTGCTCAGTGACTTTAGTTCACCAATGTCGGCGCCTGATGCGAACGATTTGCCTTCGCCTGAGATAACGACGGCGTGCGCCCCGTTCATCTGTGCATTGTTTAACACCGCAGGTAGTGCCAGCCACATGGTTTTGGAAATCGCATTATGGACCTGAGGGCGGTTAAGGATAACCCGTGCAATGCCGCCATCTAAGGTGAGGCGAATCTGTTCGCGTTCATTGAGCTGGGTTTGTTCTCGTTCAGTCAATGGTTGGGCCGCTCCGTTATTTCTCTGGTTTTTCCGGCTTTTCCTTTTTCGCCCCTGATGGCGGCGGCGTTGACGAAGATGATGCGGTGGTGGTGGACGGAGTAGTGGCCGCCGGAGCGGGCGGGGCGTTCAGAAACTCGAAGGTTATCTGATCGCCTTCTTTGATGCCGTGACGCGCAACGTAGCCGCCATTCAGCTCCAGCACTTCAGTGACGCCGATCGGACCTTCGGACGGATAGGTCGGGCAACCGCGCGGATTCTCCGACTTGCAGGGCGGCACGTTCTGGCAAATTTTCAAAATCTTGCCGTCCCTGATAAACAGCATGTCGAGCGGGATGAGCGTGTGAAACATCCAGAACTGCACCGCATTTTCAGGATGAAATATAAAAACCATGCCGGCATCTTCCGGCATACTGGTGCGAAACATCAGTCCACGCTGAACCTCTGCCTGGGTGGATGCTACTTCGAGCTTGACGGTGTTTTTGCCGAGTTTTGCCAGGGGCATTTTACTGGTCGCCTCCGCCGAGTTGGTGCCTGCCACTGCATACGATGTCATCGCCAGCAGCACCGCGGATGATGTCAGCCAGGAGAGGCAAGTTGAAAGTTTCATCGTTTCGAAAGCATCCTGTAAAACGGTGTCCAGATCCACCACCAGCTGGTGAAGCGAGTCTTTTTAGGAGTGAATTGTACCCTGTCGATAAGGCAGCCCGCTTTGCCCGGTGCAAAGACGGAGGTGCAGCGGCGCACACCCAGGGGGTCGATGACGGCCGATGTGGCGCCGCCCTCGGACATGACAATGTAGCGCCCGGTTTCGATGGCTCGCAATTGCCCGGCGGCCAGCAGCTGCTTGGCCAGAGTGTCGCTCTTAAAGGCGGTCAGGTCGGTGACGTGCACCAAAAGTGCCGTGCCCCGTTCCGCCTGGCGGGCGACGAATTCCGGATAGAGGATTTCATTGAAGAAGAGGGCGCCGATTTTCGCCGGTGTCGTCTGCAGAATGTTGGGTTGTTCGGCTCGGGCGCTCTCGTCCGGGTCTGGTGCCAGCGCCTTCTGGACGGCGCCGGAAACCAACAGCGCGTACCAGGGTGGGAAATCGAAGAACGGCATCAGCTTGCACTTAGATGTGAAGTTGTTGGCATCGCTTTTGCCGGCCGCGCTGAAGACGCGAATCGTTTGCATGACGCCGCCGTTGTCCGTGGTTTCGCGCAGACCGGCCACCACGTCCTTGCGCTCACTAATCGCCAGTTGCCGCAGCAGGCGCCGGTACTCGCGAGTGCCCACGGCAGGCAGCTGCGGCAGAAAGATCATGTTGACGCCGAGATTCTGGGCAGGCTTGAACAGGACCTCCGGCTGACGGCTTTTAGCATAATCAGGTTCCACCACTGCCACCGTGATTGGTGGCGCTGCGTAACCGGCTACTTGATCGTCGGGCAAAAGCCAACTGTTCTGCAACTCGCCTGCGCCCCAGAAGCAGGCGAGAGTGGCGAGTCCGAGTATCCAGGCTAAATCGAAAGCGGCACCGGTGCGGGGCGGGAAAAAATCGATGCGGTTGGCATAAGGCGGCGAAAGGTGCGTGACCTCGATGATCAGTTGTGCCACCGCGCAGTTGCTGAGTATGAGGATCAGGTCGATCAGCTGGCTGCCGCCGAACCGCGCCACCTGCAGCAGTTGCAACAGCGGGCCTTGTGTGTACGCCAGCTGGGCGAGCGGCAGTCCGCCGAAGAAGTCGGCCGGTGCCAGCACCCACATCATGAACAACCAGATGATGGGCACGCTCCAGATGTACGGAAAAAATGGGCGATGGTAATGAGGCAGATTGCCGGCCCGCAAGGGCAACGCGAACACCAGGCAGGCAAAAGCCAGGTAGAGGACTGATTGATGAACCGCCACCACGCCCCACAGCTGTCCGACCCCCAGGGTCCATACCGGTCCGGCTGCGGCTTCTGCCGGTTTGAGATCTAAAATCCAGCGCAGTGAGACCAGGTGATACGCCAGTCCGAACACAAAGCCGAGGACGCCGGCTTCCCCCACTGTTTTGCAGGCGCGAATCAAGATCAAAAGCGGTGCCAGTCCCAGCCAGGCGCACCACCACAAATCCAGTCCCGGGCTGGCAAGCGCAAGCACGACGCCGCCGGCCACGGCCATGGGCAACTTCGGGCAGCGAGAGGCTGGAAAGCAGTGTAGTAACTGTGTTCGACTGGCGTCTTTCGACGCTGGGTCCGAGAGCCTGCATTTAGGAGCGCTTAACCGGCGCCAGTAACCAATTGAGCCGCCAGTTTACCGCAGTTGGCGCGGGCATTCTTGAACTGGTTCTATGGCAACCTAGAGCAGGTACTCGTATGCCGGAATGGTCAGGAAGTCCTCGAATTTTTCTGTGAGGATCAAAGCATCGAGCAGTTCGACAGCGGCCCGCAGACGACCTGTTTGCATGCCGCCCAGGCTGGTCAACTCTTCGCCGCGCAGTTGCTTGTAGAGGGCTTGATCAATTACGCGTCCGTCCGCAAGTTTGGCTTTGTTCTTTATCCATTGCCAGATCTGTGCTCGGGCAATTTCGGCGGTGGCAGCGTCTTCCATAAGATTGTGGATGGCGGCTGCGCCGGTGCCGTTTACCCACGATTCTAAGTATTGCAGCGCTACATTTATGTTGTTGCGCAGTCCCTGTTCGGTGATGGTGGCACCGTCTATTTTGGTGTTCAGAAGTTGTTCCTGAGTAACTTCTGCCGCGATCTGACGGTCTTTTTGATTGGGTTTTTCGCCCAGCACTTGATCAAACTCGGCTTTGGCGATCGGCACCAGATCCGGGTGAGCTACCCAGGTGCCGTCAAAGCCGTCGCCGGCTTCCCGCTTTTTGTCTTCCCGCACTTTGGCGAAAGCGGTTTCGTTGACTTTGTTGTCTTTGCGGCTCGGTACAAAGGCCGCCATCCCGCCCATGGCGTGTGCGCCGTGTGCATGGCAGGTTTTTACCAGCAATTCGGTGTACGCCTTCATAAAGGGCACTGCCATCGTCACTTGCGCGCGATCAGGCAGGACGAAATGTGGGTTGTTGCGGAACTTCTTGATCATCGAAAACATGTAATCCCAGCGTCCGGCATTCAATCCGGAAGCGTGTTCCCGCAGTTCATAGAGGATTTCTTCCATCTCGAACGCGGCGGTGATCGTTTCGATCAAAATGGTGGCGCGAATGGTGCCACGCGGAATCTTCAATTCATCCTGAGCGAAATTGAAAACATCGTTCCACAGCCTGGCTTCCAGGTGCGATTCCAGTTTGGGCAGATAGAAGTAGGGGGCGCTGCCTTTTTCGACCAGGCGGTTGGCATTGTGGAAGAAGTAAAGTCCGAAGTCGAACAAGCTGGCGGAGATTGGCTCGCCGTCGGCTTCGACATTTTTCTCCAGCAGGTGCCAGCCCCGCGGGCGCACCGAAGGGTAGCCCGTTTTTCGTTGAGTTTGTAGGTTTTGCCTTCCGGGTTGGTGAACGTCAGTTTGCGACGTACAGCTTCGATCAAATTGAGCTGTCCCTGCAACACGTTGTCCCAGGTTGGCGACAGGGCGTCTTCAAAGTCGGCCATGAACACATGAGCGCCTGAATTGAGTGCATTGATCATCATTTTGCGCTCTACAGGTCCGGTAATTTCGACACGGCGGTCGTCGAGATCGGCTGGCGCTGCGGCTACCTGCCACTGTCCACCGCGAATTTCCCTCGTCTGCGGCAGAAAGTCCGGTTTCATGCCGGCATCCAGTTCACGCTGGCGAGCGTCACGGGCTTCCAGTAAGTCTTCACGCCGGGTATTGAACTCACGCTGCAGGGTGGTTACGAAGCGCAAGGCTTCCGGTACTAGGATCTTGGCGAATTCCGGGGTCACTTCGCCCAGAACCAGTGCTTCTTCCAACGTGTGAGCCATGAAACCAGTTCTCCCTGTTGCGAATCGGAAAATCCGTGCCCCATGCAGTGATTGCATCAGCCGGGGCAGGCATTAGTCGTGCCTTATACGAACCCTTGAATGTTATCTCATCAAGGGGCGGGTCCGCTTCATTCTTAGTCTTGTTGCCAGTTTTCGTAACTTATCGCGGACCGAATCGGAAGCCCGTCTTAAGATTAAGCAGCTCTAATGACTCGGAATTGTGACGTCAGGAGTGCAGGATTGTCCGCTCGTGGCATAAAAATATATGGGCCGCCGCTCGGCGGGATTGAAGGGCATATGAACATGCTGAAGTGGGAATTTGCAGCAGTCACTGACGTTGGCTGCAAACGCACAGAAAATCAGGACAATTTTTTTGTCAGCGATGATCGGCGTTTGTTTGTGATCGCCGACGGAATGGGTGGTGAGTTCGGTGGGGCGACTGCCAGTCGGCTGGCCGTCGAAGCCATCGAAAAGATGTGGAATACCAGCCCTCCTCAGGACGAGGAGCGCGAAACTATTCACCGCTGGCTGGTGGAAGCCGTTTCCAACGCCAACGAATCGGTCTTTTCAGCTGCTATCGACGAGATGCATCGTATGGGAACGACAATCGTCGTGGCGATGCAGACGTCCTCAGCTGATGTTCACGTAGCGCACGTCGGTGACTCCCGCGCTTACCTTATTCGCGAAGGCAAAACTATCGTGCTCACCCAGGATCACTCACTGGTCATGGACCTGATGCTGGCTGGCAAGCTCACCCAGGAGCAATTCGAGAACAGTCCCTTCAAGAATTATCTGACGCGCTGTGTCGGTCACAATAACAATGTCGAAATCGATCACAGCCCATGCGAACTGCGCCCTGGCGACACATTGATGATGTGCACCGACGGATTGACCGGCGTCGTACGCGACGAGCAGATTGGCGAAATCGTCAAGGAACTCGACGAGCCGCACGCCGTTTGCAACGAACTTCTGCGCCGCACCATTGCCGGTGGCGCGCCGGACAACGTGACCATCATCGCCATCCGCTACAGCACCACCACTACGGACAGCGAACACCCGCAAGAACTGGCGAAAAGCAAAGGCTGACCCGTCGCCCAATACGCTTCAACCGCTGCTTCAGCCGGTGGTTCAGCCGCTGCTTTTGCCGCTGCTTTTGCCGGCGCGCTAGCCGCCTGCCGACTTTTCGTCGCGGCGCATTTGCTTATATATATCGTGGCGCAGTTTATCGATGCCTTTGATCGACTCGGTGATGGCGTCCGCTTGTGTGCGAATATCTTTGTTGACGAACTTAGGACCAGCCGTTGATGCTTGCAGCGCGGTGTAGTCCTGTTGAATATCGGCCGCCCAGGATTTCATCTTTGCCACCATAGGTGATACCGTCGCTTGCGCGTAATCGGGAACGATCAAGGTATTGATCTCATCATTCAGCAAAGGCAAGAGGTTGGAAAGATGCGACATGTACAGGTCCAGGTATTTTTTGCGGGGCGCCAAGTATTGCGTTGGTCCGAATCCTTCGGACGTCGCCGGCATAATTGGAATCACCTGCCCGCCGATAAAATCGATTTCGCCGACCATGTCGATTGGTTGGCTGGCTTCGGTCGCCAGGTCGTTACTGGTTTGGTGGATGTGGTGCACGACCAGTCCCAGTTCTCGCAGTTCTTGAATAGCATTCTTGTAGGGACTACTGGCTGTGCCGCTGACAGCCGAAGAACTCGCATCGGCAATTGCCTGCTGGGAGAAACACAGACCAGCACAGGTCACCCAACACGCTGCCGTTGCCATAATCAGTAAACGCATCAAACTCGGTTTCTGCATAACACCTTTAAACGGGCGACGACTGTCCCAGCCATTTTCAAATGCTGGCCACAATCATGGGTGAGCTATGGCGATCGCCGCATATTATGGCACGGGTATCCTGACCCACAAGTCTGTGTCAAATCGGGCATAAGTACAGATAGAGACCACAGTCCACACGGGGCAGAGCAGGTGAATATGTCAATCGGAAGAATTTCAGACGAGATGCTGATTCTGCTTGTTGAAGACAGCTCGGAAGAATGCTCGGGTCGCTCGGACCGGTCGGTTCGCTTCAGTCGCATTGCCAAGAGTCTCAACTTTCGCGTCAATCAGGTCAGCGATTGCCGTGAGGCTATCGATTGCCTGGGGACCAGTGCCTACGCCTTCCTGTTTCTCGATATTGTCAGAACCGATCTTGAGAGCCTGGCCTGCATTAAATCCATTCGCATGAACGATTCTCGTCTTGGGCGCAGCACACCGATCATCGCCCTAGTGGACGATCTCAATGCGGAAGAAACCATGCGGTTGCGGTCGTCTGGAGTCAGCGATTTTCTGGAGAAACCTTTTTCCGCTCAGAAACTGAAAAACGCAGTCGTTCGGTGGACGCAAGCCATCGCCTAAGCGGCGACGCTCCCACTACTTAAATACTGGAGTGATATCACTTCAGGATTAATAGGCTGTCCTGTGGTGGAGTGATATCACTTCAGGATTGTCAGGTGGGGTGTGCGCGTTCCCAATTCAGGAAATAGGCAGCAATTCCGAAGGCTACGGCGACGTTCAACGATTCTTTTACTCCATGCATGGGCAGGTCGCAAACGACATCGCAAACGGAGAGAGCTTCTTGTGACAACCCGCTGACCTCATTGCCGACAATCAGGCAGACGCGTTGTCCTGGTTGCAGACGGAACTGATTGAGCGGCTGACTTCCGGCGGTGCGCTCGAGACCGAGGAGCAGAACTCCGTGTTGCTTTAGAGTCTTGAGAACGGACAGTGAGTTCCAGTGATACCGCCAGCGAACGTTTTCCTCAGCTCCCAGACTGGTTTTGGCGATTTCTTTGCGCGGCGGGCAACCAGTTATGCCTGTCAGGTAGAGCGTTGTCAGTCCGGCGCCGTCGGAACTGCGGAAGATTGAGCCGACGTTCCACAAGCTGCGGACGTCCTCGAGCAAGGCTGATTGCTGATCGCCTGGGTCTGGGAAGTTTTCAGCGCACGCCGTCCCGGCGGCGAGATGTTTTCGGTACTGTCGTTCGGTCTGATCGAGCACAGATAGCAGGCGAGCAGTCATTGGTTGTCCGCAATGCGGGCAACTGCCGCTGTCCATTTCGAAGTCTTCCAGGGCTTCGAACGTCATCAAGCAATTTGGATTTGGGCAGCGCGTGTGCATGGCTGGCGGTTGCAACTATGGGTCGGCATCGCCGGGCATGGTGGGGTACTGTGTGCCCGGACCCTGTTCGTATGCACCAATGTCCATGTTCAGAGTGTTGGCTGAACGAAGACCATTGCTGACCACATAGACTGGAATGTTGTACTTCACCATCAGTGGTGCCAAATTGGCGTTGAAGTCCAGAGGCACTATTACCGTCAGGTTGTTTTCGTCCCCGTTCACGATTTGTGCGGAGATTCCGCCGATGTAGACCTGATTGTTTTGGGGGTTAGGCGCGAAGTTTCTTCCAGTTATATATGATTGACCGCCAGGCACCACAACCCACGGCAGAACGGAAAGAAGCTCGGGAACTGGCTTCGGATAGACGTTTACCATTAGCGGCTGTGTCTTGATGCCTGCGACTGACACGATTAATTCGTTGGGACCAGGCTCTGCATTGTCCGGCACTTTGGCGCGGATTACCGGATCGGAGGAGAAAACCGTGGTGCCTGCAACCCCATTGAAATAGACGATTTCATCGACATTTGCCATATCGAGATTGCCGCCGTAAATGACAATGACTTGTCCTTGCGCGGCATTGATTGGATGCACGTTTGTGATGTATGGATTGGTCGTGGTTAGAAACCATTGCATGCTGGCGCCGACAACACCGCCCGCTTCGCAGATGATTTGATTGGTGCCGGGCTGCAGCTTGCCTGATACGTCAATTGTTGCTCGGTTGCTGCCCTTCGGAAAATCCTTTTCGGTTGCCATCATGTAGCCGCCGATCTGCAACCGTAGCCACTTGAACTTCGGACGACCCTGCACTCCGTTGATGACGGTCAAGGTCAGCTTCTCCAGCTTCTCCTGTCCCGGCTGCAATGGCAGCCAGTCATAGAAGTATTGGTCCTGTCTGGTGCTGGCGCTGACGTAGGGACGAGAAGCGTATAGCGTGGAGATCCCACTGTCTTCCGTTTGCGTCTGAGTTTGCTGTGGTGCTGCTGGCTGCGTTTGTGATGAGCCCGACCCGGGCGCCTGCCATATGGTCGCACCTGGTGATTGAGTTTGTGCGCCGCTTTGCCCGGGCGCCTGCCACATTGTTTGCTGTTGTTGAGATTGTTGCGCCAACACAGGCTGCTGCGCCAGTGCGGGCTGCTGGCTCCAATTTCCCAGGGGAGCCATAGTCATTACAACTGCTAAAAGTACTGCTGCGAACGTGCTCGCCAGCGATCGTGGCATCCTTTCTCTCCCATTGTGAAGCGGTCGACCATTATACGAAGCGCCTTAGGTAAAATACAGTCACTTCGGCAGGTGATAGACATGCAGTTGCTTCGCGAAAAAATTTTGCAACACGGCAAACATCTCGGTGACGGCATCCTGAAAGTGGATGCATTCATGAACCATCAGTTGGACTCGCTTTTGATGAAAGCAATCGGACAGGAGTTTGCCGGCAAATTCGCGGCCATGAAGCCGACGCGCATCCTGACTGCCGAAACCAGCGGCATTGCACCGGCGCTGGCGGCCGGCATAGAACTGGGTGTGCCGGTCGTCTTCGCGCGCAAGCATCAACCGATCACGATGGCGCCCGATCCTTATAGAGAGAAATCGTCATCGCCGACCCACAAACGCGAAGTCGAGTTGATTGTGTCCACTGAGTACATGAGCGCCGACGACCGGGTTTTGATTATCGACGACTTTCTGTCCAGTGCTCGCACTTTGCTGGCTCTGGACAAACTGGTGACGCAAAGCGGTGCCACCTTAGTCGGTATCGGTTGCGTGATCGAGAAACGCTCTTTCGGCGGTCGCGAGCAATTGAAGCACATCACGGTTCCCATCGAATCGCTGGCCGTCATCGAACGCTTCGATGGCGATCAAATTATTCTGCTGCAAGACAAGGAAGTGGTGTCCTGATATGTCGACAACAACTTCTTCTGCTACTGCTGCCATCGATATTGCCGCCGTCCAGAAAGCGCTTGCCGAGGACAAGGTGGATGGCTGGCTGTTTTACTTTTTTCATGACAATGATCCGCTAGCCCAACACATTCTCGGTTTGGGCAGCTCGCACTTCGTGTCGCGCCGCTGGTTCTACTTGATTCCTCAGCATGGTGCTCCGCGCAAACTAGTTCACCGCATTGAAATGGATGCTCTCGATGCGCTGCCAGGAGATAAGACAGTTTATCTGGGTTGGCGCGAGTTGCACGACAAGTTGAAAGAGATTCTTGCCGGCTGCCAGACAGTAGCCATGCAGTACTCGCCGTTGAATGCGATTCCGTATGTTTCGCGAGTGGACGCCGGCATCGTGGAACTGGTCCAGGAATCAGGCAATGTGCGTGTCGTTTCGTCCGCGGATCTGGTGCAGCGTTTCGAAGCGCGCTGGACACCCGCTCAACTCAAAAGTCATCTTCTGGCAGCCGATCATTTGCGCGCGATCGTATTTGAAGCCTTTGGCACCATCGCCGCTCAGGTGCAGGCGGGCGAGCCTTGCCACGAGTACGCCATTCAGCAGTTGATTGATCGCGCTTTCGACCAGCGCGGCATGATCAGCAACTCGTCTTGCATTGTGGCAGTCAACGCCAATAGCGGCAGCCCGCACTATCAGCCGAACAGCGCCAAAAGCGATCCAATCAAGAAGGGCGACTTTGTGCTGCTGGACATCTGGGCGAAACTGAAGGAGCCTGCCGATGCAGTTTACGCCGACATCACCTGGACGGGATATGTCGCCGAGAGCGTTCCATCGAAATACGAAGAGATTTTTCAAGTGGTGCGCGGGGCCCGCGATGCCGCGCTCGAGTTCGTCGGTGAGGCACACCGCACCAGGAAGACAGTGCACGGATTTGAAGTCGATGATGTGGCGCGCAACTTCATCAAAGACAGAGGCTATGGAAATCATTTTGTGCACCGAACCGGACATTCGATCGGGTTGGAAGTGCACGCCAACGGTGCAAACATCGATAATCTGGAAACCCGTGATGAAAGGCGCTTGATTGCCAACACCGGATTCTCGATTGAGCCCGGCATTTATCTAGAGGAGTTCGGGGTGCGCAGCGAAATCGATGTATTCCTCAGCGATGATGATGCGGTGGTCGGCGGGCAACCGATTCAAACCACAGTGATTCCCATCTTGAAGTTGTCGTAGACTTGATGAAAAAACCATTTCCACCGAACAACTACTGTCCTTGCGGAAGCAACATCAAATATAAAAGTTGCTGCCGGGCGAAGGGCATCGATTACTTCATCAAGAATAAAAAGGTCATTCGCGAAGCCGCCATGTCGCAGGAGCGCCGAGAACAATTCGAGCGCGACAAAAAGTTGTTTCAGGAAAAATTCGGACGCAAACCGACAGATGAAGAGGAAGGAATATTGCGAGCCGACGGCTTTGCCGATTTGACTCAGCTAATCGAATCGGAAATGCTGAAGTCTGGGATGTCGGAGGAGATGCTTTACGCGTACAGGCAGACCGGACTGGTGATTACCGCCGAGAATCGGTCATCTGTGCGCCCTGACGAACTGGCGCGCTGGGACGCAGCCATTGACGATTATCGCAAGCAGGGGTAGTCTGCTGCGAGCGAGTAGTCTGATAACCACCGTCGGCGGTGAATTCAGTGCTGCGTCGAGGACGGCTTTTTTGTCGGCGACTGCGCATTCGGCAACAGCGGCGCAGGGGCGGAGAGACCCTCCGCTTCCCGTTCCATCATGGCGGCGATCAGTCCGCCCTTGATACCGATCTGCTGGATCTCGTCGAAGTAGTGGCTGTCCACGATGTCGCGCGCGGCGCCGGCGTTTACCATTTCGTCGTCAAGGCTGCGCAGAGTTTCTGTGCCGCCGTCGCTGCCAACCTGGAGAAACGTCACTGCCACTTGTTTGTCGCCGGTAGTCCGGGCTGCGGCGTCGGCAATCACGCTGCGAACGGCGTCCACGTCATTAGGCATGCCATCGGTCAGCACTGCCACCACCAGCGGCCGCTTTGCGGCCTGGAAATGGCGCATGAGGACAAAACCGAGAGGGGAAGCCATTTCTGTTCCGCCCGACGGTGAGAGGGCTTCGTATACGCGATTGATTTCTGAGACACGAACATTGTCCAGCACAGCATACTGGCTATGAAACGGAACAATCGTAATGCCGTTCGGAAAATACTTTCCGCAATCGGTGAGCAGCTGATTGCTGCTGGCGACACACCATTGCCACTTGCTCATCTGTCCGGAGGAAGTTGTGATATTCGAACTCATAGAGCCAGAGCAATCGATCAATATCGCGACATCCCATTTGCTCAAATCCTTCTCGTGAGCTTGAAGTACGGACGGATTGGTGATGCGCCCGCTCAAAGGGGAGCCACCATTGTCCGCACGCGCGTGCCGTGCCCACAACGGATCTGCGCCTGCGCGCAAGGAAACCGGCGCCTGCATGCTGACCGAATAAGTCTTCCCGTTCCTTGATACTGTCAGCTGTATTTGGTTGTTGACCTGACGTTCGGACAGTATTCTGTCACCATCTTTGATACCAGCCAGCCAGGACAGAGACGGACGAAACACTTTTCAACCACCTTAGCTCCACCTTTGGAGGTGGTGAGCTTGTAACCGAGAAGAGAATCGCGTGTCAGAGACCTTTTCGTTAATTCGATGGCTTGCAGCGTGGCTTTGTCGCGAGTGTCACTTTGTCCGTCATCGTCGCTATGAGAGTAAGCAGCGCGGAAAGCGTTCAGCGCCCGTCGATAATCTCCCTGGGCAAACAGAGTGCGGCCGGCGCTATACAGTTGATTCCAGCCGCTCAAGTTTTGCATGGAAATGTCTAGATTATGAGTTTCTTCCGCGTGCAGCTGAATCTTGTTCGATTCGTCCAGCTTGGGTGTCAGGGCTTGCAGTTTCGCCGGCTGCGCCAGTGGCTGTTTCTCCACAATATTTTTGGAGAAACCCTCTCGGGGGCACGCCAGTAACATTAAGAGGAAGGGAATGATAAGGTGGTTAGAGAGCAACTTCGGCATAAAAATGCGCCCAGACGCTAGTTTCTACCCAAAGTTCTACCCTTAGCATGCGTTATATCCCAGCACTCACGAACATCCTGAAGCGATATCACTTCAGTTCAAAGGCGCCGATCCTGAAGCGATATCACTTTGATTTCACGCAGCCGTGTGCCGTGAAAGTGGCTCTGCCGGCGTTCTTGTCGGTAATCCTGACAGGATTGGGCATTTCGGGCTTGTGTTCAACTGACGACAGCGGACGAGCCGCTCGAGAACGGGCTGATCGGCTAAAGTCGGGTTCGAAAAGATGGACCAACCTGTACATTCAACACAGCCAGTCCGGCGGTGGCGTGTCGATATCGCCCCAGGGTTTCCCTCCACCTCCACACCCAACAGCACTTGGACCTCTACAGAGTTTTGGACCGGGCTGGACTCCTGGGTTTCAGGCGGGGACGCCACCCGGTTATACATTGGCACCACCCAGTTATACGCTGGCGCCAGCACCAACCACCTACACATCACAAAGTGGCATCACCTCTTACAGCTGGGGAACGGGTGGGACTTGCTCGGCCTCCGGTCGAACTATGTCTGCGGCTCAGTGGCAAAGTGGCAACCAGTGGGGTTCTGGCAATTCAACGCCAAGCTGGCATCCAACCTTTTCGTCTGGCTGGTCAGGTCCATACATCAATTTTCAACCGAGAAGTAGTTGGAACTCGTCTACTCCGAGCGGACAAGCCTATTCTCGCTATCTAAGTTGGCGCACTACAAACTCAGAGAGGAATCGGTATCGGATGACTCCTGCATTGCCGAATGGGGCAGGCGAACTGAAAAAGGTAACCACATGGGAGGCGCCGGACGCGACGGATAAGCAGTTCAAGCAGCAGCAGATCCAGCAATCCGAAATCGACAATGGACCGGACGATAATGCCACCGTTGCGCTAATTCTCAACGCAGCCCGCTATTACGTAGATAACCGGCAGTGGGATAAAGCCGATAAGATGGTGAAACGTCTTGAGAAGATGAAAGTCGAGAACCCTGAGCTTTCATCACTGCGGCACGCTATAGCCACAGGTTCGCAACCCATTGCAACTACGAGCAAGTACCAGATTCTTTCACCAGTTGGAGCGCCAGCATCGGTCGGATGGAAACCTGTCACGCTTCAGCAGCCGACTGACTTTCGCTCTATGTTTCCACACAGCAGGTAGCCCCTGCGCGGATCCGAGTGATATCGCTTTGTGTTGGAGTGATATCGATTGGGCTGGGCTGGAGTGATATCGCTTCAGCTTAGTTCGGGGCATGGGTTCACCGATGGCGCCTATCGTTGTGAAGTGGGAAAATTATGGTTTTCGCCAGAACTGACTTGGGTCCTAGCTGAACTGTGGAGCTGATAGCTGGATGAGCCATTGCGTCGACGGACGTAGGGGAACCCAGAGTGAAAAGAGGGGAATCCTTACTTAAGGAAGTCCCCTCATGGTGCGATTATCGAAGGTGTTATGGAAGAACTCTCGGTCGTCTTTCCCAACCACCTTAAATCAGGCATCCTTTATGAACGCATTCAAACGAAGAGCTGACAACAACACAGTTTCTAGAGTGATTTTGCTCGCAGAAGACCATCCACTTAACCAGAAGGTCGCCATGCTCCTGCTCGATCGCCTCGGATGGGAAAGCCATCTGGCCATGAACGGGCTGCAAGCTGTGGAAGCGGCGTCAAATCAACAGTATGCTGCAATCTTGATGGATTGCCAGATGCCAGAAATGGATGGATTCGAAGCCACGAAGTTGATTCGGGAAGCCGAAAAAGTCTTGGGTCGGCGCGTGCCGATTATTGCGGTTACAGCTATGGCTATGTCTGGCGACCGCGAACGGTGTCTGGCTGCCGGTATGGACGACTATATAACCAAACCAATTGATCGGGACCTGCTTGCTGAGAAGCTCGAATATTGGACAGCCGGTATTACAAAAGAGCCAGGCAAGGTCATACCTATATTCGATGCTGCAAAATCAATTGTCGATTCGAAGGAAGAGCCTGTCGACTTTGCTGCGCTGCAAGCAGAGTACGGAACCAACGCAGCCGAACTTTTGACACTGTTCACCACCTCGACCGAGAAGTTGGTGGATGAACTGCGCAAATCAATCGACAAGCAGCAGGCGCAAAAGATCTCCCGCCTGGCGCACGAAGTCAAAGGTGCCGCATGGGCAGCTCATGCCGAGGAACTGGCAAAACTCGCCTTGTATCTGGAGACTTGTGCTGCGCAGCAGAACTGGCGCACCATATACAGTGCCTATTGCCGACTGCACAGGCAGTTCTTTGAACTGAAGGAATATGTCGCAACACTTTCCAGCAGCCCGGTCGGAGCTTCGGTGTCCTCTTTGACGACCTCGGAAACCTAGACTCTAGACCATTTTAACCGCGTTTGGTGGGCTTGCGTTCGAGCGTCGCCATTGCTTCTGCATTGCGCATGAGCGTAGAAGGATCGGTCTCGAGAGCGCTAGACAAGCGTATGAAAATCCTGATTGAGAAATTCCGGGAGTGCCGCTCCACTTCACTTATGTACGTGCGGTGCAGTCCGGCGCGTCTGGCAACTTCGTCTTGCGAAAGCCTTAGCTCTTTGCGGCGTTCCTGGATAGCCAAACTGAGAGCCGTAACCAGCACGTCTGGAGCTATCGGTTTTTTTTGCACGCTCTCCGCTCCCATGGGACCGCCTCACGCTGAGAGGAATCCATCCGGTGCAATCGATCTACGATGAACGCACGCGGCACATTGAGACAAAAACATTCGAAGAAACTTTCGATCGATCCACCTAATAGCCTAACAAACGCCGACACAAAGCGCACGCCACGAAAATGCGAAGCAGTTTGACTGCGAGAATCTCGAATATCACCATCAGTTGATAGCGCAGATGGTGTCACTTCAGGAGGTCGCTTCGGCAATCATCCTAACACCGAACAGCGGCTGAACCTAAACTGTTGCCGGCGCTAGACATGATTCATCGGTTGAACAGTAAAACCTGCGAAGCAGGCACTTCAGCGTTTTAGTGCACCTTTGTTGACAACGCGTGTCTTATTTTGTCTCTCTTGGAATTCTTGAAGAAACCACTAAGCGCCTGTTTGCGCTGGGAGTCGGTGCTGAACATACGTTCCTGACAAGTCGGTGGAATGCTATCCAACTTGGAAAAGTTTTACTCATGCTGATAGGAGAACTGTTTTCTCTTGGATGCATCGGAGCGTGCCAGGACTGGAACTTAGATCTTGCAGTATCGTGCCGTCTGGGGCGCGCGGAGCGGCAGAGGTCCTGCGGGGTAAGTTTCGATTGGTCCCGCATCTGAGGCTTTACAGATGCAACCTCGCTTCAGCGCGGGCCTGTTTACTTCTTGGAGCTTCGGCTATGATTTTGACCAATCATGCACCAGTCCATTCTTTCTACACAAAGGCAAGAAATTGCGAAGTATGCGACGTCGGTCGGAATGCTCGTTGACAGGTGCGTGCGCCGCGAGGAGCCGTTTGGCACGGTCTGGATGGTGGAGCAAAACAAGGTGGTGACCTGCGCCCACCTGGTGGTTCTCTATTTGGAAGATTTGAACGCGCTGAAGGTGAGCTTCCCTGCCACGGGACAGGATTGGGAGGTCAGAGATGTTGACTTTCACCCGCGTTTCGACATTAAGACAGCCAACGAGTTAGCCCAGCGTTCGTTGTCGCAGCCGGTTCCCGCACTGGCTTTGCAGGACCACAATTTAGCCGTGCTGACGCTTTCCAAAGCGCTGGTTGAACTGACTACCGATTTCATGACCACTTTCAACAAGAAACTCTCGATGGCTCCCATGCCGCGCATGAAAGGTCTGGGTGGTTCGGTAGACGAGTTAGGACTGGCGCTCGTAATTCAAACTATGACCGCCTCAAGAAAGGACGGACTGCTGGTCCTGTCCGATGAGCGCAATCGCCCGGTGGCGAAGCTCTTTTGCCGTGAAGGAGCCGTTCTCTATGCAAAGTACGGCAAGCTCATTAATGAAGCAGCCGTCTACCAGATGTTTTGCCATCAGGTGACCGGGCAATTTCTCTTTCAAACTGCGAGTAAGCCTGACTGGCAGGTCAGCGCGGTAATGTCTCGCCCGACAGAAAGCTTATTGCTTGAGGCGCACCGACGCATGGACGAGGTTCCTCGAGTGTTGACGGAACTAGGAGGCGACGGAACTTGTTATGCAAGGGCTACCGAAATACTCGACGAACCAGCTCTGAATCCGGAAGTGCAGATTTACGCACGTCGCATCTGGCCTCATTTGGATGGCGGCGTGTCCATAGACCGACTCTGGGATATCGTGTGTCTGGACAGCTACACGGTATACGTGACGCTGGCGGAGCTTCTTTCTACAAGGCAGATTGCACAGGTGCCGCTGAACACTGACGACCTCATGCCGATGCGTCCGTTGGAAATGTCGCCCGCGAGTTTCCTTGCCCCATGGGATGAGATATCTAATCTGACCATTCATCCAACTGTTGGGGTTCCTCAAATACGGCAGGGGAATTTGATCGGTTTGCTGCGCCCCAACGATCCCTGGCACCTGCTGCATTCACTCGCACTACCGTACCAGGCCGCCGGAAGCCCCATTTTTAAGGGCTCGCAGGTGATCGGAATGCACTGCGGGATGTTGCCTCTGGACCCCAGATTGCATGCATTGCCGCAGCATCTCCACCAGATGCTCTGGTGTGAATCGATTGCGCAGTGCCTGGGCGGAAAGGTCTCAAGTCGCCCCAGCAAAGGGACCGGTGGTCTTGCCAGACCAGCCGACAAAGAGCACAACAAGATCGAGTGCCCCAAGTGCAAGTCGCTCATGATCCGGCACGCCAAGTTCTGCGGCACGTGTGGGAGTCGGCTGAACGCCTAGTTGCGCCCCTGCTGTTAATACCAAATTTGGTATCACGATTGGTTTTGGTCAGTGCCCTCTGTTCCTAAGAACTCATCTTTTCGCTCAATACTGTGCCCATCTGCCTCGTTCAGGGCCTTGTTTTTTGAGCTGTTGGAATACTTTTCGTGATCAGGTAAATCTTCGAGCGAGGTCGCATCATCAGGCTTACCATCTGGATGCAGATAGTCGGGTTCGGATGCCTGTTTCATGGGAAATCACTTCCTTTGGCGTATTGCGTGACTGCCGTTCGGTTGGGACTGGGCAGCCAGGCGGGTCGCAGTTCCATTCTGTGGCTCAGCTAGGCGGTGTCGTCAGATGTGGTGTAAACGGCACCCGCGGGCAGTGCCGCATGATCGTCGTAGGGGGAAAGCGCTTCGCCGCTCAATTCGGTTTGCATGGCGGATGGCGATGATTCCGATGGGACGGTGAAGTTTCTGATGTGGGTTGTTTCCGCGACCGGAGCCGCTACGTAACTGCTGGCTGAGCGGGTCTGTGCGATCAACAACAAATCGCTATTCACCGTCCTATAGGTCCCAGGGTTCAGGTTCGTCAGGTAGACAGCCCCAGAAAGTAGTAAAAACAACGGCTTCAACATGGCGCTGCTCCAGTTCGTAGGATTTCAGGTATGTCGAGTTATCGTGGTCATAAGTTCCCATTTTCAAGAGTCATTATTTCGAGGCGATATCACTCTGCTCCCCAGCCTGGTGAAGCTGGAGCGATATCACTTCAAGTTTGGGGGTCCGAGATGAGCTGGAGCGATATCACTTCAAGTTTGGGGGTCCGAGATGAGCTGGAGCGATATCACCTCAAGTCCGGGGACGCCGAGATGAGCTGGAGTGATATCACTCGGTGCTCGGGTTAAAAGGCTTCTTTGGGCTGTCGGAGCAGTGATACAGTGGTTAGTGAGGAGACATGGGAGCGTGCTGCATGGCGGACGTGAACAAGAAGTTGCCTGCTAATGTGCCGGGAGAATTTTTCGTCGATTCAACTTGCATAAATTGCGACACCTGTAGGCAGCTGGCGCCTGCCACTTTTGGGGAAACGGACGATTACTCATACGTCCAAGTGCAGCCGGCGACTAGTTTTGATCGGCGCTCCGCTACCAGGGCGCTCTTGTCTTGCCCAACTGGCTCGATTGGTGTTTTGACCAACAATGACTCTCATGAGGTTGTGAAGGATTTCCCGCTGGAGTTGGAGTCTGATCTCTATTACTGCGGTTTCAATTCGCCCAAATCGTACGGCGGAAACAGCTATTTCCTGCGCCACAAAGACGGAAACTGGCTTATCGATTCGCCAAAGTTTGTTATGCATCTTGTACAGCAGTTTCACAAACTGGGCGGCATCAGGTACATCTTCCTGACTCATCGGGACGATGTGGCTGAGGCGCAGCGATACGCTGCAGAGTTTGGGGCTTCGCGCATCATTCACGAATTCGAACTGTCCTCACAACCCGAGGCTGAAGTGGTGTTGCGCGGCGATGAGCCAACGGAAATTAGCGAGGGATTTTTCGCTATTCCGACGCCGGGACACACGCAGGGGCATTGCGTTCTTCTACACGACAGTAGATTGCTATTCACTGGTGATCACTTATGGTGGGATCGTGACGAGAAGTCGCTTGGCGCGTCGCGCAGCGTGTGCTGGTACTCGTGGAGCGATCAGAAACGGTCTATGCGACGGCTCCTCGACTACAACTTTGAGTGGGTATTGCCTGGTCATGGAGATCGCATTCATCTACCGCACGGAGAACTTCATGCACATTTGCTTCATCTGGTAGACCAGATGTGACCATCAGCTTTGCAATAAAATGGTCCGCCCGCTGAGTCAGCGAGCGGACCATTTGAGCTTGCCTGTGGGTTAGTTGGGTCGGGTGCGGCAAGCTGTGCTCATGTGCGAATCCAGCAATTCTTGGGCTTGTCTTTTTAGCGCTTGCGCTTCATTGCCGTTTCCCTGAAGTTCGCAAATTTCGGCGAGGTTATGCAAATGATTTGTAAGTTCAGCGCGATTGATTGGTTGCGTCGCCTCGATTAGTTTGATCAGCCGGCGATATGCGAACTCTGATTCCGAGTAGCGTTCCTGATTGAAGTAGACCGCAGCCAGATGCTCGAGTGTGGCTATCAACTCCGGGTGATCGGGACCATAGTGTTTCTCTTCGATGATCAATTCGCGACTAAGCAAACGCTCGGCCTCTTCATATTTATCTTGGGCGAACAGAAGAAGACCCGCATTATGCAAGTCAGTTGCGAGGGCCGGATGCTCTCTGCCAAAGGTGCGTTCCTTCAGTTCGAGTGCATAGATGTAGCAACGCTCCGCTCTAGCGTAATCGCCGGTTGATTCAAAAACGGTTGCTTGGTCAAGCAGATCTGCAATGTTGTTCATGATCTTCTTCTCTCTTGCACGGGGTGTCCAAATGGGGTAGGCGGTAATAATATTCCCCCCTGCCCTAGCGAAACCAACAGCGTCCTTATGGGTTTTTGCATTAAAGAGAAGCCAAGGATCGCGATTCTATATTCTTCCGAGATTGGCTTGCTATGCCGATATTAACTGTATATGCGTATTGAAAATTTGATCGAATATTTGCCTCTTCGAATATTGTCTAGGCACCATCGGCGGTGGCGATCGGATGGTATTTGTATATACAAGTAAACGCTATTTGATATCGGGTCATCGTTTTGGTATCAGGTCATCCGTTCGATTGCTCGTCGTGGCGGCCTACGGAATGACAGTCATATCTTCCGGATTCATATCGAGCTCTGGATGACCATGTATCCGCATACCAGATGACTATTCCTGGTCTCCTCGAGTCTCTAGATCCAGACCGACGGGCGGGGCTAGTTCGATGGCGTCAGAAGCCGCTCCCTCGTTCTTCCTAGCGACTTCCGCTTCGACCTCGACTTCGACCTCGACTGCCTTCCGTCCGCCGGAGGAGGATGATGCTGCGTCACGTTCGGCGCGAGTTGGAACCGGCTCATTTTGAGCCGTCTTGGATTTGCTCACTTTGTCCGTCATACGTTTAGCCTCCTAACCTCAATTGATTGATTACTGATTGATTGCTGATTGATTACCGAAACGCCTAAATCGGCGCCCCGTCGGGAGCGCTGACGACCGACACTCCTAATTCGTTCCGCAACGCGGCACCGGTGCCGATTCGTAACGGAAAGCCGGAACCGCTACTTGGCAATATCGTCATCTATCAGAAAGTTGAGACGACAAAACACCGGGTTACCGGTCTTCCCGAAGGAGAAAGGACATGGCACGCCAAGCAGGCCCACTCAAGATGCGAACCCGCGAGCAGGAAATTGACCGCGTCTACAAGTTCTACGAAGAGCTACACGCGGAGGAGAGACGTGTCAATGTGACAATGGCGAAAGCGCTGCTCTGGTTCGGACTCCCTGTGCTGGCGCTGATTGCGCTGGCCATATACGCCAAATAAATGCTCCATTTGCGCACTAGGCTGGAGTTTCCACGACGGATTACGAAGTGATATCACTCCACTGAAACTTTTCCTCTGCACCGAAGTGATATCGCTTCAGCTCAGGCGCTTACTACCCTTCTCGAGCTTGAGCTGTTCATAGGTGCATTGTTCGGGCGCTTTATCCGGGCGCCAGCGCAGGAACTTCGTTCCATGTCGGAATCGCCCGGCACTGAAATGGTCATATTCCACCTCGGCGACCAGTCCGGTCTTCAGTGGATACCACTCTTCGCTTCTCTTATTTGCCCACCGACTGGGACCGCCAGGCGCATTTCCCGTGAACCCGGGCTGCTCTATTAAGGGTTCCAGCAGCGTTGTCAGCTGTTGCTTTTCGCGGGCGCTGAACGCTGAGGAGAACCCGACATGGTTCAGCAACCCGTTACCGTCGTACAAGCCGAGCAGCAGTGAACCGATGATGCGTCCGCTTGAGGCGTATCGAAATCCTCCAATCACAACGTCGGCGGTTCTCTTGTTCTTAACTTTCACCATGCCCTTGCGGTTGCCGCTCTGGTAAGGCAGACCGAGTCTTTTAGCAACCACGCCGTCAAGCTCTATCCCGACCATGTCGTACCATTTCTTGGCTACTTCTTTGTCAGTCGTGGCTGGTGATATTTGTATATCTCTGGTGTGGAGAAATTGTTCGGCAAAATGTTCCAGATGTTGCCGCCGTTTCTCAAGCGGCAAGTCCACAAGCGACTGCCCGTGCTCGTCAACCAGCAAATCGAATACTACATATATGGCGGGACGCTCGACGGACAACTTCTTTACGCGACTGGCCGCAGGGTGAATGCGTTCGAGGAGATCGTCGAAACTGAATTGCTCCGGATCCGCCATTACCAGTTCGCCATCAAGAACACATTGGGTCGCCGCAAGCGACAACACCGCCTGCTCCACTTCCGGGAAATAGCGAGACAGTGGCTGCCCGCTTTTGGAGCGCATGTCGAGATGATTGCCGTCACGAAAGCTCAGGCACCGGAAGCCATCCCATTTTGGTTCGAATTGCCAACCCTGTTCATCAATCGGTAACTTCTCGGTGAGGGTGGCTTCCATTGGTGGATAAGAAGACTCGAGGGGCAACATTTAATCCAGCACCACCTGTGGTGTCAATTAGTTGTCATGGTGAATATTGCTTAGGCTCAGTCGCGCAGCAGATGCGGATAAGCCTCGTGAAAGTCTGCCTTCACGTTCGCAGCTGCCAGCGGATCGAATTGCTTGTTCTCGTAGACAACGATAAGTTTCTTGCGATGTTGCGCCAGCTTCTCAAAGAAGTGGTCCAGATCCTCATACTTGTCGGTGATCACTAAAGGATCTGTGACTATGATGCCGTCGGCTGTAGTTTCAAGAGCGTGATCGAGACCGTGGCGTTCGGTGCTGGACTGAATACTCTCGTCTGTTACTACCTCTGTGAGATTGTAGCCGCGCTGCTTGCAGTATTCAGCGATTCCGCGTTCCTGCTCTTCCATGTCCTGTTCGCCAACATCTTCTTGCATGCTAGAACGCAGGTAAGCGACCAGATTCATGGCAGGTCCTCCACATCAATGCGCCGCCCGACGCAGGGGCGAGAGTCTAGAAAGTCATTCATATAATAAACCGCGACGATTGACATGCGTGTAAGAATTAAGCCTTGCGCAACACTGCCACCACGGATGATGGCCACTGAGTCGCCCGGCATGTGTTTCGGTCCAGTGCCGAACGTTGCCGTTTTACAACAAAATGGTCGAAATCGGTCGCTCCCCTATGAAATCACCTGCTGCCGTCCAACTTGAGAGCCTCTTAACAAGTCGATTCGGGTCGAATTCGAACCCTGTGATCAGGCGCTGGTGACCGTTTCTTGGAGTGGGAGATGATTGGCGATTGAGAATTTTCGGGACTGCCGTCTGATTTTTGATAAAGTAGTTATAGTGGACGCTTAGCTATCGTCTACGCACTCTCAGGTGCTTATGGCATGACAGGCAAGGGAACCTACGCCAACAACAGCGATTTATCGCTTCCTCCGGATACCCGCCCTCTGGTTTTGGTAGTCGAGGACAATCCCATACAGCAACGCATCTCGGTGGCATACGCCGAGAAGTTGGGTGCTGAGGTGCACGCCGCTGCCAGCTGCAAGGAAGCCATCCAATTGATGGAGCGGTACACCTACGCCCTGGTGCTTATGGATTGGCGGATGCCTGAAGTGGATGGTTTGGCCTGCACCAAGTGTGTACGTGAAGTCGACACAGCCAAGGGGCAACACACGCCGATTGTCGCTCTCACAGCCCGCGCGCTGACCGGGGACCGTGATAAGTGCATAGCCGCCGGCATGGATGATTATTTGAGCAAGCCTTTCACAGTCGCTCAATTGAAAGAAGTCTTCGGGCGCTGGATTCCAGACCAGTTTGACGCGTAGTCCAAGCGACCCAGCTTGCGTCGCCAGGTCTTGTTCCGTCTTGATCCTGAAGTGATATCAATCTGTCACCCATCGTCGTTGAGCTGAAGCGATATCACTCCAGATTTTGCGTGAGCTGAAGCGATATCACTCCGGCTTTGGCGAGACGCCATAACTAGCCGCCCGTGTGACTTATAGCCCTGGCAATGCCATAAGCTGCCGCAGCAGCCAGCGCTCCAACCAGAAGTGTTTGAAGACCACCGAGCAAAGGCTGGCTGCCCGTGAATCTGGCTTTAATGAAGCCGAACAGAAAGAGTGCACTGGCTGTTGTAATAATGGACAGCTCGAGCGCACCGTGTGTAGTGCCGACGAAAAAATATGGACAAAGCGGAACCAACCCGCCAACGATATATGAACCTCCAATCGTGACTGCACTCTTCACGGCTTCTCCCTTGTCTGGTTTTTCTATCCCCAGTTCGAAGCGCATCATAAAGTTGACCCAGTCTTTAGGACGGGATTGAAATGCCGTCAGAATCGGGGCGATTTCCTCATCGGTCAGACCATAAGTGCGAAAAACGTCTCGAACTTCGCGCTTCTCTTCTTCTGGAACTTCCTGAACCTCCACTACTTCACGTTTTCGTTCGCTCAGGTAGTGTTCGATTTGGCTGTGAGCGGCAAGGAAACCTCCCAGCCCCATGGCGATTGCTCCTGCGGCAATTTCTGCAAGGCCGGCTGTAATGATTAATCCGTTGCTGGCGACGGCGCCGGACAGTCCTGCTGCCAGAGCAAAAGGGACCGTCAATCCATCGGCCATGCCGATTACGATGTCGCGCACCGTGTCGCCGCCCTGGAAGTGGCGCTCTACATGTCTTCTCCTGAACGGCATCGGCTGCTCCTCTCTCAATCTCGCACACATACACCTTTTCGTTAATACCGATTTGAGAATATACGGAATCGGTTTCGGGCCATAGACTCAAGATAGACGCTCCAAATTGAATCTTTTTTCGAAAGGTGGGTGCCCATGTCTTTGTTGTTCTCGTGTGACTCGGTGGCGGTAGTCGTCCTGCTGTACGGCAGCTTCCAAATTGTCTACCTGGCTCTTATGCAATACTTTCTCTTCAACCAGGGGCCTTCCCCGTAAATAAAAGTGGGCTTTTTCTTCAAAAGTTCTTGACGACAGAGTCCAGATCGCATAGTTTGTGAAATGCGGTTACCCACTCCGTGTTCCCTTGACTGGAACTCGGTGCTGTTTCCAAAGTTAATCGCTCTAAGTATTTGAGGACGGCAGTAAGTTATGACCACCATCTTGCATCCCGAAGGTTGACGTAGCCGGAAATTCGCTCTTCCGCGCGGCCCACCCTGTCGGTCGCCATCGCGAATGCGCATAAATTGCGCGCAGTTTTCCGCACCAACCTTGGTTTGCATGAAGGCACTTTGCTGTCGCATTGTTGTTATTGCCTTGAATGCAACGCACAGGTTGGTTCTTGAGGAACCTAACTATGTACGCTTTGCTCAAAAAGACTCTTTTAAAAGTCCCGATATTCCATCTGGCTGCAACTGGCTGGCGCTATGCCGGCAAGTCTCGTTCGCTGATGCTTGTCTATTCGACTATGTTCATTCTGGCTCAAGCTGTTGCTTTGCTCGAACCGTGGGTGATTGGTCGTCTGCTCAACGTCGTGCAACTGGACATCAACCAGGTGGACGTCAATAAACTCCTTGCCGAGTTTGGATTCTACCTGGGCGTGTTGTTTGCGATCGAGGTAGTGTTCTGGCTTTTGCATGGTCCTGGCCGTGTGATCGAACGTATCGTAGCCTTCCGCACAAAGGCCGCATACAAGAGTCACATGTTCGGGTTGGTTAGCGCCTTGCCTCTGAAATGGCACAGGCAGCACCATTCTGGCGAAAGTATCGACAAGATAAACCGGGCCACTAACTCGCTCGGACAATTCCTTGATGACTCTTTCGAAGTCAACTACATGTTCTTCCGGCTCGTCGGATCGCAGATCATGCTCTTCTGCTTTTTGCCCTTTGCCGGTTGGGTCTCGCTGGCAACCACGCTTCTATCCTTTGCGGTCGTACTTCTGTTCGATCGTTACCTGTTCTCGCAATATGGTGCTCTCAACAAGAACGACAATCATGTCGCATCTGCGTTGCACGATTACGTCACGAACATAGAGACAGTAATTACGCTTCGCCTTGAGGATCGCACCATGAACGAAGTGGTGACCCGGTTATTCAAACTGATATCACTCTTTAAGAAGAATGTTTCAGTGCACGAAGTGAAGTGGTTCATCACCACCATATTGATTGTCTCCATGACAGTCATCGTCTTGTGGTACTACGTTGCTACCAGTCTGGCTGGTGGACACAAGATACTTGGTGGAACGTTCTTCACTCTCTGGGAATACCTGCGACGCATCGGACAATCGTTCTACGATTTCTCCGCACTATACGGAACGTTGGTCAAACAATCGGCTGACGTCAGAAGCGCTGATACGATTTGCGATGCTGCCGCCGTTCTATGCACACCGGCCCACGCCTCTCGATTGCGTGCCGACTGGCAATGCATAGCAGTGCAAGACCTTTGCTTCCGGTATGAGGATGACGAGAAACGCACGCACCATCTCGATGGCGCCTGGATCAATCTGTCCAAAGGCAAATCGATCGCTGTCGTCGGTGAAAGTGGCAGCGGGAAAAGTACTTTACTGAGGCTCCTGCGTGGATTACACCATGCCGACTCCGTTAAGGTACTCTGCGATGGAAAAGAACTGGTCGACGGACTCGCTGATCTGGCTGAAACAACGACGCTGCTGCCGCAGGATCCGCAAATATTCGCGGATACCATACGCAACAACGTATCGTTCGGGCTGGAAATCGATGATGCAGAAATCGGACAAGCTATCGAACTTGCTCGTTTCGATACCGTACTTGGACGATTGCCCAACGGACTGGACACCGACATTGCTGAAAAAGGTGTAAACCTTAGTGGTGGAGAGAAGCAGCGACTTGCTCTCGCGCGTGGAGTTTTCTTCGCCAAGGATTGCGATCTCGTCTTACTTGACGAGCCGACATCCAGCGTCGACACGTACAACGAACGGCTGATCTACAACAATCTGCTGCAGTATTTCCGTTCCAAGTGTTTGGTTTCGTCGATCCATAAACTGCATCTGCTCGATCTCTTCGATGAGATCTACGTTTTCGACGATGGCTGCGTGGTTGAACACGGAACATTCCAGGAGTTGTTGCAGAGCAACGGCAAACTGGCAGAACTGTGGAGAAACTATCAGTCCGGCGCCTCCGTAGAACCCTCGAAACTAGTGCCGGTGCAAAACGGTACCACTGCGGCTGTCTTCGAATAGGAGTAATCGGCGTGAAAACCCAAAGAAAGATCCCATTAAAACGGATGTTGGAAAACGTGAGGGCGAAGGTGCATCTTTGACGATGTCTTCGCCAGTTCCCCGCGGCACGGGGTCCGCCCCCAAAGCGCCCCCTGTCCTGGGAGAACTAAAGTGATATCACTTTAGTTCTCCCAGCAGAGAAATCTGGAGCGATATCACTTCAGGATCTTAGACGATCAATTCGCAAAGTCTGGGTTGTCAGTTTTATCTTGTGAATTGAACTTTTTGATTGCGAACAGCGTTGAACATAGTGGAGGCCTTCACTATGAAAAAACGAAAAAATCCCCAACAAGAAGCACAGGCTATGGAATCCCTGTATAACGAGAGAAAGCTGTTCGACGCAGAGTTTCCGACCGATGCTGATTGCGTAGACGTGTTGCACGCCATTGGTTCAGCGGGACGAAAACTCGATTGCCGGAAGAAGTGCCCGAACCGTATGTGGCATCGCCTCGATGCCAGAACTGTACAATGCTCAATCTGTAGGCAAAGAGTGTCTCTGACTGCTGGGACGTTTTTTGACGGTATCAAGTTAGTCCGCGAATGGTTGTTTGCTGTTTGGCTTATCAACAAGCGCGTTGAGGTGAACCCGCACAGATTTTCGACAGTAGCTAATGTGAGCTATGGAACGGCTTGGATCATGTTCAAGAAGATCGTCATGAGCATGTCCCAGTGGATGTTGAACACTACTGGCGGAGCCTTAATTCAGTCGTCAGCGTTTATTGGATTGATGACGCGACGCAGCACTGAAACACCGGCTCGTCAGAGTCCCGCTTCGGAAGCTGACGGGGACGATGTGCGCAGTCCCTTTTTGCAGGATGACTCCGATGCGAACGATTCGCTGATCGAAATGTCGATTGGCTTGGACTCTCAGATTGAGCTCAGTGACACGGAGAGAAGCATCGTGAACGAGTTGACCGATGAACCTGTAGCCATTGATGTCTTGCAAGAGCGAACAGGCATTGAGGTGGGGGTATTGGCATCAGCTCTAGTGCTTTTGGAAGCAAGCGGCATTGCACAGCGTTTACCCTCGCAAAGGTATGTTCGCGTTGGAGGCGTTCGCGAGGAAGATACCGTCAGGAGTGCGGACGTCAGGTTATCCGACGATGTGCGCCGAAAGGTCAATAATGCAATTGAGTTTATTCAGTTGCAGTTTCAAGGCATTAGCAGGAAGTATCTCCAGCATTACATCTGTCTCTATTCATACTTCGCCGATTCCGTTCGCTGGCCGGAAGGTACTTTATTGGAGTCTTGTATCGCGGCTGACGCTATAACGAAAACGGATATCCGCAACTATGTTTCCCCACCCTTGATTGCCATCTTGTGACCTGTTCTTTTCGAGTTCCCGAGCCGTGTCGGCCGTCCTCTTAACTCAGCAGGCGGAGCACCATCTGTCCCATTTTCAAGCCTCGGCGGATGGAACATGAGAGTGCCAAATCGTCGTTCATAATCCGAAAAGCATTTCGATGATCTGCACCTCTGCGGCTGCTCCCATCCGTGCGTGCGGGGGACATCCGTTTGCCACCCTGATTGCTTATTCCAATCCGAACTCAATGCGGTCAATTGCACGAACAGCCGGGCGACTCACGCTCCTGGAGTGATATCACTCCAGACTACCGAGCCTCAAGTGATATCACCCCAGTTCCTTTACAGAGAGGGGCTTATTCGGATACAACCGACAACCGCTCCCTTGTGAGAGCGGTTGAAGGGTAGTTCTGGTTAACGTAGGAGGTACGCGAACGCAAAACAGTAGGGTTCGGTTACATGTGGGTTTCGCGGACTACTACCGCCACCGACGTGGGACGCTCGAACAGCAACCCGAACGGCTGACCCGCGGCGATCACCATGTTGGTGCCGCGACGCACGATTAGTTTCGCACCCGGTCCACCCAGTCCGCCGATTGCGATTGTCGATGGATGGCGGCAATCGCCTGTCGGTCCGGCTGGCAGACCCAGCGTGCAGACTGCCTTGGGAGCGCTGGCTTCCACAACGGCCGCGTGAGTCAACGTGGCAGTGATTGGAACCACCGTGCCGGTGGGCATCTTCAGTTCACTGAAGGAGACCAGGAAGGCGCCCGGTTCGGTTTCATGCAGGAAGCCGATGACTTTGGCACCTTGAGGAACTACGTAACCACCGACTGCATAATCGGATGTCAGCACGGCTTCAATTCGGTCGCCGGCGTGAGCAGTTTCGCTGTTCACTTCAGTCAGGAAGGAGAGCGGCAATACTGCATTGGCAGGCAAAAAGAGCCGGCGCTCGAGTACGGCCACGTTGGAAGCCACTGGATTTGGATCGTTGAGTTGCGCGATGTAGGCTTCTGTCCTGGACGAATCAGACAAGAAGTTCTTGATAGAACCGGCAATTTCTTGAGCTTGTCCTTCGGAAGAGGCAGTCACCACTTCACGTCCGCCGAGAGTGACGATGATGGCGCCGTTTCTGCGGTCGATGGTCACCGCCGACGGTGACTTATCGTTTGATAGAACGAGCGCGTTGTCCAGGCGGTCTTGCGTGATCCAGGCACGTTTCTCCGATGTGAAACCGCCGCCGGCTTGCAGATTGAAGACAGGCTGGTTGCCCATGGTTACGGATGATCCCTTCGCGAATTGAGCGAAGGCTGGAGCGGACATACTTACGGTAGCCGCCACAATCAAGAGTGTTTTCAATTGAAGTTTCATTTCTATTTCCTCTAAATCTTCGATGATTTCTTTTGATGATACTGACTGATTCGCTTCTCTCGCGACTACATGACGGAAGCGCCGTCAGTGACCAGCGAAAGTGCGGTCGGAGCAGTCATCTGCAGAATCATCGGCGTGCCGGCGGAGACTGCGATCGGTGCTTTACGGGTCAAGGTCATCTTTTGATAGGGCATGTTGGGACCTTGCGCGATCGGATAACCGCGCCATCCACCACAGATGCTGGCACGCACCGGCAAAGCCGCGGCGCCCTTGTCTTCCAGCGTGCGGGCAAACGAGCTGCAGGCGGTTTTTTCAGGTGTGACGTTCATGACCACCCAGCTTCCCGGTCCGCCCAGAATGTGAGCGTTGATTGGAATGCTTTCACCGCTCGGAGTGCGGATTTCATCGAACTGCATGCCGAGAGCGCCTTTGCCCAGGTAGTTGTTGCTGGCGTCAATGTAACGTCCGACTGCCACTGAACCTTCAGGAATGTAGGCGTCGTAACGGGTGGCGAAATAACTGGTTTGCAGCGGAATGTCAGTCGAGATGACGCCTTCAATTTTGTCGCCGACTTGAGCGGTGGCACCGTTGATCGCGCTGTTCAGTTTGATAGGCAGGAATTTGCCGGCTGGAATGTAAGCTACTTCTTCACGACTCTGCACCATCACTTTTTTGGTGGGGAAGTTGCCGGTCAATGAAGACAGGTATCTTTGAATCGCTGCGGTGTCAGACAGGCAGAAGCGGATCGAGTCTGCCCATTTGTTGGCCAGTTGCATTTGTGTCATGCCGGCGCGAGCGGCGCTGTTGCCGTCGGCGGTGGCGATGTGAAGCCCGTCGAGTTTGACGGTCGGGTTGTTGTTAGCTAGTTCAACGGTCACTGCATTCGGTGTGCGATGCAGCGCTTTGACCAACGCGTTATCCAGGTTCTTTTGAATTATGGTGGCACGCTCTTCTGCGGTCAAGCCATCGGCGTTCGCGTCGATGGTGAAAAGTTTTCCGCAAGCGGAAGTGACTGTGGTGCGCTCGACCAACGAGCCGGATGGGGTGGCGGCCACGACGGTGGCTTCTTGTTGCGCCATTGCCATCGGTATCACGCCCAGGGTGGCCGCTACCGCACTAAAAAGGACTCTCTTTACTGTTTTGCTCATCTTAATCACCTATACCTCTACATTTATAAGCCCGATGGCCTAGTGAAGCTAGGCGCAAAAAAACCGCCGTTCAACCAAGATTGAACTACTTTGTTCGATTCGGACTGATTTCGCTCGGACTACGTTCGCTCCTCATTGCCGAGTATAGCTAAACCCCAACCGGGAATTCCCGAGTCGCAACTCGGGGTTGCGCCAGCGCTCATCAGCGACGTGACGAAAATACGCCGGCACCTCCCGTGGTGCCCGGTCGACGAAAGCGGCATGGAAGCTGGTCTGTTCACAATGACAGCGCCGGCAGACTGAGGCCTAGCAATGCTTGTGACTTGATTACCTTCCATGGTGCTCTCGCCGAGTGGCTCCGATTTGAGATTTGCATTCTCGAGTATTCTGCGTTCTAGTCAGTGCCGTATGTGGTGGCAGTTGGTCTTCATTTTAGTGACGAACAACCGTTTCCTGATTGAGCACATCCCTTATCAAACGCAGAATACGGATGAGGAGACAGACCTTTGGAACGGATTTGTTCCCGCTGAGACAAAGTTTCTCTGCAACAAATGCTAATAAACCCTTGAGCATATGCAGGATTGCGCTTACGCTGGCATTCGCGCCCGGTATAAATCACACCCGCGGGCAGATTTGCATCTGCCGCGCGACACCCGTATGCATCGTATGCACGCACCAGCAACGGGCATCAGCATCGGGCGTCGGCATCGGCGTCAGCGTCGGCATCACCCGGCGTCGGCGATGGAGTACCGTCATGAACGACTTAGAAGAACAGCAGAACGCCCTGTCCGCAGGGGGAAGTGTCGCTGTTGAGATTGAGCGCTTGAGAAAAACGTTTACTCTCAAACAGGGCAAAGGACTGAAGCGCGCGACTACGGAGATTGTAGCCGTCGACGACATCTCGCTTTCCATCCCGACCGGACAATCCGTTGCCTTCATCGGACCCAATGGTGCCGGCAAGTCTACGACCATAAAGATGCTGACTGGTATTTTGCACCCCACATCGGGAAACGCCCGTGTGCTCGGTTGTGTACCGTGGCAAGAGCGGACAAAGCTAACGCGACACATCGGCGCTGTTTTCGGACAGCGTTCGCAGTTGTGGTATCACCTGCCGCCGCGCGATACGTTTGAGTTGCTCGCCAGAATTTATGACCTGCCGAGGGCTCAATACGAGAAACGCAGGGATCTGTTGATCGAGCGCTTCGCGCTGGGCGCGTTTTTGAACACGCCGGTGCGCAAGCTGTCACTGGGACAACGCATGCGAGCCGAAGTGGCAGCCAGCCTTCTGCACATGCCCAAAGTGATCTTCCTTGATGAGCCGACGATCGGACTCGACGTTGTCGCTCGCCAGGAATTGCGCGACCTGATTCGCGAATGGAATCGCGACGAAGGTTTGACCGTGTTCCTGACCAGTCATGATGCCGGCGACATCGAACATGTGGCTAAGCGTGTCATCGTCATTAACCATGGGAAAGTGGTGATCGACGATAAGGTGTCGCGCATACGTCGCGAGTTCTTGCGGTCCAAGGTGCTGAGCGTCAAGTTCCATGAGACGCCGCAGCCGATCAGTTTGCCGGGAGTGGAGGTCTTTGAAGCGATCGGTTACGCGATCAAACTGAATGTCGACACCACGATCGTTCCTATAGAAAAGGTTGTGGAAACGATTCTTCAGTGCGCTCCAGTTGCTGACATCACCATCGAGAATCCGCCTCTGGAAGACGTCATCGCTCACATCTATGCGCAGGGCGGCGCATATGCCGCCACCGCGGATAGTGCCGAGCTGGCGGAAGAAATGCAGGACAGCTCAGCGGAAGAAATGCAGGACAGCTCAGCGGAAGAAACGCAGGACAGCTCAGCGGAATTCTCATAAAGAAGGAGGTGAGACCAGTGAAAGCATTCCTCAACAAGCATCTACACAACTTATATAAGTACTTATATAAGCAAGTCGGCAAGTATCTCTGGGTAGCGGCTACCGCCGCCCGATCCAACATCTATTACTTCGGCGAAGCGGCCAGCCGCGTCGTCTTCCTGACTGTGATTATGTATATCTTCCTCAGGCTCTGGCAGGTGACATATGCGGAAATGGCAGCCGATCGATTGGCTGGAATCACTCTGCAACAGATGCTCTGGTATCTGGCGGTGACGGAAGCGATTATGCTTTCCGTGCCGCGCACTGCTCCCAACGTCGATCAGGATGTTCGCACCGGGGCGGTTGCCATGCAGTTGATTCGTCCCCTCTCATACCCACTCTATCAACTGAGTGTGTGCGTGGGAGAGCGGCTGGTGCGCTTTGTGCTCAATCTGGCTGTGGGCGCTGTGCTCTGCATCTTGTTCGTCGGCATTCAGCCGATCACGCTGCCGGGACTTTTGATGCTGGTTGTGGCTTTGCCGCTGGCGTTCGTCCTCGACTTCTTGGGCAACTTCCTGGTCGGATTGTGCGCTTTCTGGATCGAAGACACGGCCGGTATTGCCCTGATTTATTCCAGGCTGACAATGATCCTTGGTGGCATGTTGATCCCGATCGAGTTGTTTCCTCCCCAGGTGCAACCGATCCTGCGAGTGCTGCCGTTTTCCAGCATTGTGTACGGACCGGCACGTTTGCTGATTGCGCCCTCAATAGATGAGTTCTGGCGAGTGTTGCTTTTGCAGCTTTCCGGAGTGCTTGCCTTTTCACTTCTGGTGGCCTTCGTTTTCTCGCGAGCGATGCGACGCGTTCAGGCTCATGGTGGATAAGTATAGAAAATGAATTCACTTCTCAGTTACATAAAAATGGCGGCCGCGTATGTGCGCCTCAACCTGTGCGCTCACCTGGAGTACAGGCAGGCGTTCATTTCGCAGGTGGTCGCCATGTTTATCAACAATTGCTTCTGGCTGGCGTTCTGGGACGTCTTCTTCGATCGGTTCCCGGTCTTGCGCGGCTGGACCGTCCAGGATGTGTTTACACTCTGGGCGATTGCCGCCGGCGGCTTCGGTTTGGCTCATGCTGTGTGCGGTAACGCCTGGTACATGCCGGGACTGATCGCGCGCGGCGAGCTCGATGGCTGGCTGCTTTATCCGCGCCGCCTGCTCAGTCACTTCGTGCTCGGCAAACAGGTGGTCACCGCCTGGGGTGACGCGGCATTCGGCGTGGTGGCTTATGTGATCTTAGTGCGTCCCGACCTGGCGCACTTGATCATGTTCTTGATTTTGACAATCAGCGTAGCGCTTCTCTTCGTAGCGTTCAGCATTATCACCGGTAGCCTCAGTTTCTTCCTCGGCAACGCCGAAGGCTTAGCTGAGCAGTGGAGGTTCGCGCTGATTACATTCGCTACCTATCCGTCGACACTGTTTGACGGACCAATTCGCTTCCTCTTGTTCACGGTGGTTCCGGCTGCCTTCATCAGCTATTTACCGATCGAGGCTTTGCGCACGCTCTCGTATGCTCAGGTGGGCATCACCTTCCTGTCTGCGCTGGGTTTCATGCTGTTGGCGGTCCTAATTTTCTACAGCGGACTGAAGCGGTACGAAAGCGGCAGCCTCATGGAAATGCGGGGCTAGTAGCACTTCAGCTCGGTCCACATGCGGTCGTAATAGAAGATGGATTGTCCGATGTCCGCAATTTCTTCACAGCGATCCAAAATTGCTTCGGGCGGATAGAGCCATTTGTCGTGAGCCAGTTCTGGTTTGATCAAAGGCAGGGCGGCCGCGTTCGGAGTCGCGTAATAAGTGTAATTGGCCACCGCCGCAGCTACTTGGGCTTCCAGCATGTAGTTGATCCACTTATGGGCGTTCTCCGGATGCGGCGAATTTTTCGGAATGCACATATTGTCGAGCCACATCGATGTGCCGCTGGCCGGAATAACGTAGCGCACCTCCGGATTGGTGCGCCGCGCCTGGTTGGCGTCGCCGCTGTAAGAAAGCGAAACCAGTGCATCGCCACTGGCCAGATAGATAATCACCTGGTCCGAGGTGTAACACATGGTGAGCGGTTTCTGTTGTTTCAAATCGCGTATGGCCTCGTCTATTTCGTCTTTGACGCGCGAGTTGAAGGAATATCCGCGGTGCTTGAGCGCCGCCCCGATGGTCTCGCGCGCGTCTTCGAGCAACGTGATGCGCCCTTTGAGACGTTTGTCCCAGAAGACGTCCCAGTCGGTGGGCAGGGCGCGACCGGCGAAGGCATTGACGTTGAAGGCGATGCCCGTAGTGCCGAAAGTGTAGGGGGCGGAGTATTTGCAGCCGGGATCGAATGATGTGTGCAGAAAGCGCGGCATGATGTTCTTGAAATTTGGCAGCCGTTCTTTATCGAGCGGTTGCAGCACGCCCAGTTCAATCAGTTTCTTCACACCGTAGCTGGTAGCTACAACCACGTCGTACTCGCTGGCTCCAGCCGCGAATTTAGCCAGCAAAGCTTCATTTGAAGAAACCGTGTCGTACACCACTTTGATGCCGAAGCGGTTCTGAAATTCCGGAATCGAACTGGGATCCAGATAATCCGGCCAGCTGTAGATGTTGACCTGGTTCAGATTGGCGGTGGAGATTTTTTCTTCATTGCAAGCGGCCAAAGAGCCGGCACCAAGGACGGTGCCACCCAGCAAACGCAAAAACTCTCTTCTGGAAACCATGTGCTCGCGTGATTGTAGCGCCTGAACGACCTATTTGGAACATTTGGGTGGTTGAGCACGACAAAATTCGGGTCCACCGGCGGGCGGTGGGAACCCAAAAGCCAGGAATTTCAGTCAGATGCAGTTTAAACGCAGATTTACAGACATGCAGGAGATGCCGTCCAACCATTTCTGGCAGGCCGTGAATCGCAATCGAGCCTCCAAGTTGGCATTTATCCTGGCGGCCGGGGCAGCTGCCTGCGTCGTGCTCCAGGTAAGTTACCTCTTTGCGACGGCTATGCCTCAGATCGACCGGCTGCAGAGCTACAGGCCTGCGCAATCGGTGCTCGTATACGACCGGTTCGACAAACTGGCGGCCGTGGTGCCGCTCGGGCAGGACCGAATCGCGGTGCCCCTTTCTCAAGTCTCGAAGCACATGCAGCATGCCATGCTGGCTTCCGAGGATCACCTGTTCTACAAGCACGATGGTGTCAATCTGGTCAGCATTGGACGGGCAGCGCTGGTCAACCTGTCGGCTGGACACGTCGTCGAAGGCGGCTCGACAATAACTCAGCAACTGGCAAAAAATCTCTTTTTCCAGAATCAAGCGCGAACGTTCGATCGCAAGATCAAGGAACTTGTGCTTGCTCTCAGTCTCGAACGTCGCTACAGCAAAGATCAGATTCTCGAGATGTACCTGAATCAGGTCTACTTCGGACGCCAGGCTTACGGCATCGAGTCGGCGGCACGCCGTTTCTTCGGCAAGCCGGCCTCGCAATTGACCATGGCTGAATCAGCCTACCTGGCTGGTCTGGTGCGCGCACCATCAGCGATGGCAACGAAGAAAAACCTGGAAGATGCGGTGAATCGCCAGCAAATCGTTCTCGACAAGATGGCTGAATATGGATTTGCCAAAAAGACTGAAACCGATCAGGCTAAGAACGACAAGTTGGCTTTTCGCAAGTTCATAGATCCTTATGAACGATACCCGCACTATGTCAGTTATGTGGTTCAGCAACTGCAGCAGGACTATCGCAAAGACGTTTTAGACGATGGTATCAGGGTGTACACCAATCTCGATCCGAAGGCACAGTTGGCCGCGGAAAAGGCGCTAAACGATGGTGTCAGGACGGCTCCGGCTGGCGTATCGCAAGCTGCTCTGGTTTCGATCAATGTCAAAGACGGTGGCGTGATAGCGATGGTCGGCGGTGTCGGCAACTATTACAAACACCAGTGGAACCGAGCCGTCAGCCCGCACACGGCCGGCTCCAGCTTCAAACCGTTTGTCTATCTCGCCGCGTTCATGCAAGGTGTGATGCCCGAAACAATCATCAAAGACGATCCGCTCACCGTCGACATGGGACAGTCTGAGCCACCATACTCTCCTAAAAATTTCGACGACAAGTATCTTGGCAAAATCACTGTCCGCGAAGCGCTGGCCAAGTCGCGTAACCTGTGCTCGATCCGTTTGATGCAACTGGTCGGACCCGACAATGTTGTTTCGGTGGCCCGTAAAGCCGGGATCAAAAATGCCAAACTCGATCCGTATCTGTCGCTGGCACTCGGTGCCTCGGCGGTTTCACCCATGGAAATGGCGTCGGCATATTCGACCTTTGCTCGACAGGGTGTGTACATGCAACCGACCGTGATCAGGCGTGTTGAGGATGGAAAGGGGCAGGTTCTCAGCGAAGCCAAACCGGAGTCGCGCCGCGTTTTTGATCGTGTAGTTGTCGGTCGCCTGGTCGATGTGATGATGACCGCGGTCGAAAGCGGAACCGGCATGTTCGCTCGTATGAAAGGGCGGCAGGTGGCTGGTAAGACAGGCACCGCGGACGACTCCAAAGACATCTGGTTTGTCGGCTACACTCCCGATATGTGCACAGCAGTCTGGGGAGGAAACGACGAGAACGACAAGATTCAAGGAAGAAACGTCACAGGCGGTGTCGTCATGGCCCGGATGTGGAAAGACTACGCAAGCCGCTACTATGCAACGCACACGATCGCACCCATCGCGTTCAATTTGCCCAAGAAGGGCGACAAGCCGCAAACCTTTCTGACATTCGTGGGTGACAAAGGCAACACCCAAGAGGAGAAGGATGTTCCTGCGCCCCGTCGGATAGCAGCTCGTGGTGGTGCCGACACGGGCGAAGTAGAACAAACTGTTCCACCGACGGCACCGCCGTTCGTACGGCAACAGCTCTCCCCGCAGACCGCTCCCGATGGTATCGGTCAGGAAATCGAACCTCTAGATACGATGGTGCCGTCTCGCTGGCGCGTTGAACACGAACAACTTCCGCCAGCCGCAGACACAATGTAGTCGAAGATAGTCGCAGGCATGCGCGTAGCCATGTGCGTTGCCACGCGCGTCGCAGTTTATCGCGGGAACAGAAGCTGTGCTTCCAGCATCACAGTCCACACAATCTCGTGGATGACCTTCCGAATAGCAGGAGAGAACTCATATGGTTTCCAATGGTGGAGTGAAAGCCATGGTGCTGGCTGCAGGTGTGGGATCTCGTTTAGATCCTTTGACGCAGCAACTGTCCAAGCCCATGGTGCCGCTCATGAATCGCCCCGTCATGGAGCACATCATCAACCTGCTGCGCAAGCATGGTATCACCGACATCATGTGCAACTTGCACTATTTGCCGGATCAGGTGCCGCATTATTTCGGCGACGGGTCGCGACTGGGTGTGCGCATGCAGTACATCAACGAAGAGGAACTGACCGGCGACGCCGGCGGGGTGCGCGCATGCCGGGACTTTTTCGGCAACAGCACTTTCGTTGTGATCATGGGCGATTTGATTACCGATCTCGACTTGTCATACGTGATCAGGCAGCACCAGGAGAAGAGCGCTGTTGCAACCATTGCTCTGAAAAAGGTGGAGGACGTCAGCCAATTTGGCGTCGCGGTGATGGATGAAAATGGCTTCATCACTGGATTCCAGGAAAAGCCAGATCCAAGTGAGGCGATTTCCAATCTTGCCTCGACGGGCGTTTACGTTTGCGAACCGGAGATTTTCGACGTTATGCCTGCCGAGGGTATGTGCATGTTTGGACGCATGGTCTTTCCAGCTATGTTGCAAAAGAACATGCCGATCCTTGGTGTAGAGACATGGGGCTACTGGTCGGATGTCGGCACTCCGCAGCAGTATCTGAAAACGACATTCGATGCTCTGGACGGCTTGATCGATCTTGAGGTACCGTGTCAGCAGCAAGACTTTGGCTGGGTCTGCGGTGGATCTGACTTGCCTTCCGATCTCGATGTGCGAGGCAAACTGCTTGTCGGCTACAACACGCACATTGGAGAAGGCGTACGCATCAGAGGGCACGTAGTCATCGGCGATAACTGCGTAATCGAGCGGAACGCAGAGATCACTGACAGTATCATCTGGTCAAACAACATCGTCAGACCGAATGCCACCATTCGCGATTCCATAATCGGGAATGGCTGTCTAGTTGAACGCGGTGCCCGAGTACGCGACGAAGTTACGATTGAGAAACAGCACAATCTGTCCGCGGAAAGGCTGCAGAAAGAGGCATCGCAAGTGAGAGAAAGAGCTTTTGCACTTTCCGGTGCCGGCGATGAGATGTTGGGAATGGTTCCCGAGATGTCCTCGCAGCGCTCTTCTGCACTGCGCCAAGCGGGTAGCTGACACGGCTGTGTAGGAACCAAAGTGGCGTTCTGGCGTCGTCTCCACAAACATAATCAAGATCCGATACGAGTGGAGACCTGCATATGCTCAAACAGAAGGAAGTGCGCTCGGTTTTAACGCTGGCAGCGGCACTGGCAATTTGTGCTCTATCCCCGTCCGGTGGCGCCCGAGCGCAAGGTGTCGACATGGATTGGCAGGGACATCAATTGGTACCGCCCAGTCAAGTTAATCCGAAACAGCCGCAGCTCAACCAAGAACTCAGCAATAAGTCAAAAGCCGGACTGAGTAGCCCTCAGGTTCCTGATATCTCTCAGACACCATATTCCGCTGACTCACAAGCGGGTAAAGCTGGAACCTACGGCAAGCCGCTGGGGCAAACTCCTGACAGCATAATCCTGCCGCCTGGTATACCCGAGGACACGCGTATCGGAGAACTGCGAGACGTCTCAAACGTGAACCGTGGTGCACTCGCCCTGTTGCTCGGCTTCAACATCCTGGCGATATTTGCCTGGCTATTTGTTGCCGGCAAAGCCGAAGTCAAGCTCGATCGCTTCTACCACGGAGATCCGTTGGGCATGGGCAAAGCCGATCCAGCCACCGTGGCTGCCAACCCGATAACTCGCCACTAATCGAGCGGGCGCGGAACTCAGAAACATGTGAAACACCCTCTTTTCGAAAGAGGGTGTTTTTTCGGGAACCGATTTCAATCTGTCCCGTCATCACCTTCGAAGCAAACAGCTTATAAGTTTATGGCTCCAGGGTCCGAAGGTGACCTGGAGCTACTAGTTTCAGGACCCATGTCAACCCTGGAGTGATATCACTCTAGTCCCGGCTCATCAACCCTGAAGTGATATCACTTCAGTCTCGGCTATGCGGGCTAGGATTTTTTCTTCTTGGACCAGCGCGGCGTGGACCTCTTGACGCGAGGAGGTTTTTCGCTGGGGTCTCGGGGCTTGATACCCATCAAAGCCTCAAGGTCATTTTTGTGGTCCAAAATGTTTTCCCACAGGTCGCCGCGCCCTGCTATGAATTCCGGAACGGTGTGCATCTTGTAGTCAGTAGGATAAACCTTTCCATTTTCGATCTCAGTCCAATGAACTGGTACTGACACCGGAGCACCGGGAGCTACCCGAGCTGAATAGATGCTAGCCAGGGTTTTGCCGCGGCTGTTCATGTTGTGATCGTAGAAAATTTTTCCGGTTCGGTTCTTAACTTGCCACTGCATTGTCACGTCATCCGAATGTTGCTGTTGCAGCGCCTTGCCTATAACCTCGGCGATGGTTCGAACCTGGTCAAAATCGAAATGGCGAACGATCGGAATGTAGATGTGCAATCCGGTCTTGCCCGTTGTTTTGACGAATGACTTGATATTTAGCTGGTCGAGAATTTCTTTGAGCCATAAGGCAACCTCGCAGCACTTCTTAAATGCATCGAGGTTTAATTCGGGTTCGTCGCCTTTATTCTCTTTGCCGCTGTAGATATAAGGATCCAGGTCGAGAATCAGGTAATCGGGATAATTGAGAAGCGATGACTCGAGTTGATCTTCAGAACCAGTGAATGTTTGAGAAAGATTCTCGCCATCTGGATGTGGATTGATGCGCGACATCCAGGTGTGCAATTCCAAGTCTGCCATTTGTGCAAGCCACAGAAGTGTCGCAAGGTTGTTTATGGTTATGTATTCGTGATCGAGTTGATATTGCTCGGACCACAGCATGACCGGATTCACGAAGTCCGGCAATCCGTGTTCTATGTGCTTTTGATAGAACTTGCCGCCGGCAATGCCGTTAGGGTAGCGGAGCAGTGTCAAAGGGCGATCAGTTGTGTGCGTGAGGAGATAAGGCGCGATTGTTGTCAGATAAATCGCGTAGTCGCGTTTGGTTATTGGAGGCGAATTTTCAGTCTCTGGCCAGAATACCTTATTCAAGCTAGAGAACGAAATGCTGTGGCCATCGACCTCGACGATCAGTTTCTCAGACTTCGAGTCAGTTAGTTGATCGATTACGCCCTGGTTCATTTGATGCTGTTTTCTAGTGCGGCTCCGGGACTCAGCCTTGATTGGCTTCGGCTCTGAGGTTACCACACGCAGATGCGACGCGGAACTGTTTTCCACTTCCGCTTCCGTCTCCGCTGCTTCCACCGCTTGCTCGGTTTGGACCATGCGGGTCCGTTTCACATCTCTTGCATTGATGTCGGCACGCAATCGCATGAACACAGGCGAGCGCAGCATGCCGTCGCGAGTCCACTCTGCAAATTTTATCTCTGCCACCAAATTTGGTTTCAGCCACACAGCCTGTTTCGACGCAGGCGGGCGCTTGCCTTTGTAGGGAGCCTTGTCAACCTGCAGCGGTTTCATCGAAGTTAGTAATTGACGCAGGAGCTTATCGTTGAATCCGGTGCCCACGCTGCCTGCAAACTTGATCTGCCCCTGCTCATCGTGATAGCCCACCAGCAGAGCGCCAAAGGTATCGTCACGCGCGCCGGTTCCTTTTGTGTATCCGAGAATCAGAAACTCGGCACTCTGAGTTGCTTTGATTTTTAACCACGTTTTGGTTCGGTTTCCCCTGACATAGATACTGTCGATGCGTTTGGCCATCGTGCCTTCCAAACCAAATTCGACAAATGCCTGATGCGCGGTAATGCCGTCCTCGGCAAAGTATTCCATCAATTTGACGTGCGGGCTGGGCTTGATTATCTGCCGCAAAAGCGCCTTGCGATCACGCAGAATCGCGCCCTCTACATTGATATTGCCGACGCGCATGATATCGAAAATGTACAGATGCGCCGGATTGCCTGCCACAGCTTTTTTCACGTCATCGGTGCGGGATAGTCCGCTGCGCTGCTGCAGCAGCTGGAACGACGGACGCCCCCGTTCATCCAGGGCTACCACCTCGCCGTCCAAAATCAAATCGGTGTCGGCATGCGCCCGCAACTCTGCCACCAGTTCCGGATAGGCACCGGTGAGTTCAAGTCCCCGCCGTGAAAAAAGCTGAACCTTGCCTCTGTGGATCATCACTACGGCGCGGATGCCGTCCATTTTAGGTTCGAAGATCCATTCAGATTCGTTGAAGGGCTTATCAATCAAGGTCGCCAGTTGCGGCGAGTAATCTTTCGGAAAGCGGCTTTCCTTGCGGGCGCCGGCGATCTGATCCGGTTGCACCACGGGATTTTTGGCTTCTTTGCCTGCCTCTACTTCTTCGACAGTGCGTCCAGTGACGACGCTGCGATCGTCTTTTCCTACAATGTCCATTGTGGAGTCGGCAAATTCATCCTGATGCTTGATGAGGAGCCACTCTTTTTTTGTGCTGTTTTTTCCTCCCAGTCGTACTAGCGTCCATGAGCCTTGCAGTTTCTCTCCGCGCAAAAAGAAACTTAGCTTTCCTTTCTTCAAGCCTTCGCGCATGCGTTGCTGCGCCTGATCGCGATCTTCCCACGAGAGCTGGCCGCCCTCGTCCGGTGAAAACGTCCCGTGGTCCCAGACGATCACTGGTCCGGCGCCGTACTGACGTTCGGGGATGATTCCTTCGAAGTGAGCGTAGTCGATCGGATGATCTTCGGTCTGAACCGCAAGGCGTTTTTCTTTGGGATCGTAGGACGGGCCCTTTGGCACCGCCCACGATACCAGTACCCCGTCTATTTCCAGCCGGAAATCATAGTGCAGGCGGCGCGCGTCATGTTTTTGTACGACGAACGTGAGCGGCTTGCTGGAAGCGTGCTTGAGCTGCCCGCGAGGCTCGGGCGTGATCTTGAAATCTCGTTTTCGCCCGTATTCCTCAAGCATTGCCATAATATAGCAGGTCCGTTTTGGAGTTCTTCGTCGGAGTCTCCCCGGTCAGAGCCCGGTTAGAGTCCCACGTCAGGGCTGATATCTGTACCGGGTGGCGGCGGACTGTAGCCGCGTGCCGTATCGAACTCGTTAGGCGTAACTGCCGCTTCGCGAGCGGATAGCTCGGTTTCAGTCAGATCCGTAGTTTTGCCGCCGAACAGGGCTTCCTCAGTCTGCGGAGAAACCGGCAGATCCCGCGGAGCATGAACGCCGCGTCCCTTCTCCTGAGCGAGTCGTTGACGTGCATCGACTGAAGGGTCTCCACCCATTTTTTGCAGTAACTCAGCTTTGCGTGCCTTCATATCATTCGCCAGTGCCACTAGTTGATCCAGGCAATCGGGAGAGCAATTCGGCCCCTCCACGGTCAAGAAAAGGTATTGCTCCATCTCGAACGAGTGGCGATCGAAGTGCTGGATCAGTGAGGCGAGCGTTGCTTTGAAAGCGGGATCAGTCACCAGCATTTCGTCTAAATTGGTTGCCAGGTCGGCCACCGCATCAAATTCGTCAGCGGCTGTCTCAATATGTTCATCCCCGGCAAATTGGCGAATGAACGGATAGAACAATTCGAGTTCGATGGCCGAGTGCGCCTTCAGCTCATCCAGCAGCGGAACTAGAATCTGGTCTTCCATCCCCGGCGTATCTACCTGTTGCAGACTGACCAGTAGAGTCCTAATGTTTTCGTGTTCCTGACGCAACATACCGAGGGCGTTATCAGGATTCAGCAATTGCTCAGGCATAGACGGTACTCCTTGTGTTGTTTTTGGGGTGCATGATCAAGCACTCTTTTTGCGAGTGCGAGTGGAGGCAGCGCGACCGCCGCGTGCCGAGCTTCGTTTCTTACCGGCTGCTGTTCTTGTTGATTTACCTCTACCAGTTTTGGCGGTTTCAGCCTTGCCGACGCCTTCTTTGGTTTCATCAAGTTCAACCTGGGGCGTCTGCCCTCTTTTCGCCCCCTGCACGCTGGCTCGCAGTGCTTCCATAAGATCGACCACCCGCGCTTTCGGCGTCGCAGGAACTGCAATTTCCTCGCCTTCCAATTTCGCTTCAATCAATTTCTTCAATGCATCACGATAATGATCTTTGAATTCTGAAGGGTTGAAGTCTGTCTTCATCAGGTCGATCAAATGTTTCGCCATGTCGACTTCATTCTTGTTCAGCCTGACGTTGGGAAGCTTTGTCTCTTTCGGCTTGATGCGCACTTCGTCTTCGTAGAGCAACATATCGACAATCAGCGCTTCTCCGTATGGGCGAATTGCGCACAGGCTTTCTTTGTTTCTCAAGGCAATCGTGCCCACAGCCACTAGACCTTTCTCTGCCAGCGCCCGCAGGAACAATGCGTAGGGCCTGACCGCGGCTTCTTCCGGCTCGGTGTAATAACTATTGTCGTAATAGATGGGATCGATTTCTTCGCGTTCAACGAAAGCTTGAATAGCCACTACATGTCGTGCAGGCAGAGGCAATTTCTCGAAGTCTTCTTTGTCGAGAGCGACATATTCGCCTTTGGTGAATTCATATCCCTTTTCGATGTCTTCGTACTCGACGACGCGGTCACAATGCGGGCACCAGCGCTTCTGCTGGATTCGCGTTTTGCAGACTGAGTGCAGCTGGTGAAACGAAATGTCATGGCTCTCTGTCGCCGAATAAAGTTTCACCGGAATGCTGACCAGACCAAAGCTGATGATGCCTTTCCAGATCGATCGGGCCATAATTCACCTTCCGTGCGCCATCGCACTTTCTCACCCAGCTCTGGTTGCGACGCACAGGAGAATTTGGGGTTCCGTTCTTAGCTCTTCATTTAGATAAAAGATCAAATTAGAAACAGGCGCACGTTAAGTGCACCTGTTTCCAGTTGTTTGCATGATTTAGGAGCCTTAACGCAGATGCTCCGGTTAGAGATGAGCGCTGCGTTAGAGCCAGGTGCTACGTCGCGCTAGGCGTTACCGTAGGTGCCTGTGTTACCCAACTTCTCATTGGTTTCTTCCTGCAGGGTCGAAACCCTCTCGGCCGCTTCATCCAGCAACTCATCGCTCTTGGCCTTCGCCTTGGCAATCGCTTCTTTGCCTTTCTCGAACCCTTTGTCGAGGAGCGGTTGAGCATCGGCCTTTAGTTCGTCGATCTTATGCAAAGCTTCTGATTTAATCTCCTGTCCCTTCTCGATAAGGGGTTGAGCCTGATGCTTCAAATCGTCGACTTTCGCGGTGAGACGCGAGCGCATGTCCTGGACGTTGCTGAGCACTTCTTGCTTCTTGTTTTGCAAGTCGTACATCATCTCGTCCTTGCGCAGTTTCATATTTTCGACTGCTTCACTGCCGCGATGGTAGAGATCTTCTCCGCCTTCAACCAGGTCGCGACGAAGCTCAGAGCCGGCTTTCGGTGCGGTCAACAGACCAACGATAAAACCAAGTGCTCCACCTACGAGTAATCCCTCAACGTATCTCATTATTCACCTCTCCTAAGAGTTACGGGCGGTGCCGCGTCCAAGTAAAGACATTGCGAACACGAGCAAGCCACTACCTATAATTGCTGAGAAAACCGGAACGCCACCGAGGTCTGGACCCAGGTTGCCTAGCAACGCCGTGCCCAACCAGGCGCCGATTAACCCGACGATGGCGGCTGCCAAAAACCCGCCGGGTATGCGTCCCGGAACGAAGTAATCTGCCACCCAGGCGCAGGCTGCTGCTACGAGTAGAAAAACCAGAAATCCCAGAATACCCATAGTTACCTCCTCATCCTCTGCAGATTAGTCGAAACCGTGGTCCCCAAAGTTCCAATAAGCCGGTCCGGCACCTGGAAACCGCGGCTGCAAGGCAGGTATGATCTAGCGACAGGGCGACCGAGGCATCGTGTGAGTCAACTGCTGCGCTTAACTGATCGGGGGCTCTACTGCGAGCCGGGCGACTTCTATGTTGATCCATGGAAGAGTGTCGAGCGAGCGGTTATTACCCACGCTCACTCCGATCATGCGCAGGCGGGAAGCTCAGCATATCTTGCCGTCCGAGACGGCGCCAATCTCTTGCGCACCAGACTCGGTGATGAGGCGAGAATTGAAACAGTCGAGTACGGACAGTCTGTCAGCATGAACGGAGTGCAAGTTTCTGTGCATCCAGCCGGACACATTTTAGGTTCGGCGCAAGTGCGTGTTGAACATCGCGGGGAGGTAGCGGTAGTGTCCGGCGACTACAAGACGCAGCCTGATCCGACCTGTGCTCCTTTCGAATTGGTGCGGTGCCATACCTTCATAACTGAGGCGACGTTCGGTTTGCCGATCTATAACTGGCCGGCGCTGGATACTATAGTCGATCAGATCAATCGCTGGTGGCAACTGAACAAAGAGCAGGGCAAAGCCAGCCTGATTTACTGCTATGCGCTCGGCAAGGCCCAGCGCCTGCTGCGATCAGTTGATACAAGTATCGGGCCGGTGTTCACGCATGGCGCCGTGGAACGCCTGAACAATCAATACCGCGCCAGCGGTATCGAATTACCTGACACCACATTTGTGTCGCACGTGAAAAAACCGCGCGAGTTTCAAGGCTCTCTGGTGCTGGCGCCACCATCGGCGATGGGCACTGTCTGGCTGAGGCGGCTTGGTAACGTTTCAACGGCGTTCGCTTCCGGATGGATGCTGGTGCGCGGCGCGCGGCGAAGGCGATCTGTCGATCGCGGATTTCCTCTTTCCGATCACATAGATTGGCAGAACCTCAATCGCATAATCGGAGAAACTGGCGCGGAGCACGTGCTGGTCACGCATGGTTTTGCCAATGTGATGGTGCGTTGGCTGCGCGAGCGAGGCGTCAACGCCGACGTTCTGGAAACCCCCTTCGAAGGCGAACACGAGGAAGCCTCAGACCGGAGCGCACCGGATGCCAGCGATGACGCACCGGACGCCGGCGATGATGCACCGGACGCCGGCGATGATGCACCGGACGCCGGCGATGATGCACCGGACACCGATGGCGCGGTGCGCGGGGAGGGCGACCAGTGAAGTCTTTCGCGCAGTTATTTTCCGCTCTGGATGAAACTAACAAGACAAATGAGAAAGTCATTGCACTGAAAGAGTACTTCGCGCAGACTCCTCCTGAAGATGCTGTCTGGGGACTGTATTTTCTGAGCGGGAGGAAACCTCGGGCGCTGGTCCAGGTTCCCCGCCTGTATGAATGGGCAGTGGAAGAAACCGGCATTCCTGCCTGGCTGTGGAGCGAGTCCTACGACGCGGTCGGTGACTTTGCGGAAGCGATTGCGCTCCTTTTACCCGAGAGCACTACTGAATGCGATATCAAACTGCATGCCCTCATGGAGCAACTGCTCGCACTGCGCAAGACTGAAGAGAGCGTGCAGAAAGAAGCTATTGTTTCACTCTGGCGACTAATGAGCCAGCGGCAGCGGTTTCTTCTCAATAAGCTGCTGAATGGCGCATTCAGAGTTGGAGTGTCGCATCAACTAGTGGCGCGGGCCCTCTCGCAAGTGAGCGGTATCCCGGTCGATGTGATCATGCATCGTCTGATGGGGACGTGGGAGCCGACTCCAGAATTCTATCGAGCTTTGTTGGCTGAAGACACGCACGATACTGATATCAGCCGGCCGTATCCGTTTTTTCTGGCCTATCCGATTGAAGGCGATCCTTCACAGCTTGGACCCAAAGGCGACTGGGCGGTAGAGTGGAAATGGGATGGTATCAGATCTCAGTTAATTCGGCGCGCCGGAGAAACATTCCTCTGGTCCCGTGGCGAAGAACTAATCGCCGACCGATTTCCGGAGGTCACCGCCATTGGTGCATTGCTGCCGGATGGAACCATTATTGATGGCGAGATTCTTGCCTGGCGAGACGGGCAGGTAATGCGTTTCGGTGACCTTCAATTGCGCATAGGGCGCAAGGTAGTCAGCAAGAAACTGATGACTGATGTCCCCGTAGTTCTGCTGGCTTACGACTTGCTCGAGTTCGAAGGCGAAGACGTTCGGGAACGTCCATACACGTGGAGACGGGAGCAACTGAGCCGTTTAATCGAGCGACTCGATTCGCCCGCATTCATTTTGTCGCCAGCAGTGCAAGCCGCATCATGGGACCAGCTTTCCGAGCTGCGCAATGAAAGCCGAGATCGGAACGTCGAGGGATTCATGCTCAAGCGCAGCAGCTCCCCTTACCGAGTTGGACGCCAGCGCGGCGACTGGTGGAAGTGGAAAATTGATCCTTATACGATCGATGCGGTGCTTATCTACGCGCAACGTGGATCGGGCAAGCGCGCTGCCGTGTACACCGACTACACATTCGGTGTCTGGCAGGACGGCAAACTGGTGCCCGTAGCCAAAGCCTACTCCGGGCTGACCGATGCTGAAATTGCGGAAGTGGACGCTTTTATCCGCAAAAACACGGTCGAAAAATTCGGTCCAGTCCGCACTGTCAAACCCGCTCTTGTCTTCGAGTTAGCGTTCGAGGACATTCGAAAATCGAGCCGTCACAAGTCGGGAATCGCGGTTCGCTTCCCTCGAATTCTCCGCTGGCGTCATGACAAGCCAATCGAGGAAGCTGACACCCTTGAAAATTTGGAAAATCTGCTAAACCCGCTGAGCCCATAGGCATCAGCGATCCAGGCACAGACAAAGCTGAAGTGATATCACTTCAGCTTTTCTTTTTGGATTTGCGTGCCTCTTTTCCTTCTCGCTGGAGCACTTTGTAGACTTCGCGTCGCACTCGGTCGAGGTCTTTAGTTTCTCGATTGATCGCGGTTGCCTGATCGGCGATCGCCTGGTTGTCATAACCAGGGCCTTTGGTGAGACCTTTCAGAACTTGCAGATGTCCGTACGTGTCGGTTACCAGCGTGGACCATTTCTTGAATTGCGGCGCCAGTTCTTCCTGGGTGGCTTCGTCCAGGTCGAGCTTCTTGTGACCTTCTGTGATGGCGTCGACTGAGGATTTGGCCATGTCAATCCAGGGTTCGATGGCCTCCATCGCGTTGTCGACCGCCGATTTCCTGGGCGGCAAATAGCCACCGCCGGTGAAACCAGTGACAACAGGGATAACCGTGTTCAGTCCCACAACTTCCGGCATAGTTTGCAGGCTGACCGGCTGGCGGCTCACTTCGTCGTAAAGGGCGGTGGCGCCGTGCTGCACGCGTTTGATGTCCAATCCCAGGTCGCGCAATGTGGCAAGGTTGACTTCTACTAGTTGTACCTGTCCACTCAACGACTGGTTGGCGCTTTGCGGATCAGAGGTAGTACTTGTGGAAGTGGAGGTGCCAGTGCCAAAGGAGCCGGAACTGGTTGATGCTGCAGGTGGCGAAGCCGGATCCTCCGCCAGGCTCGGTGATGCGCAAAGCAGAGCCGCGCCGAGCAGGGCGACGATCAGCGACTTGATGTTCATCTTGTGTACCTCTTATGCGCGGCGGAGATCATGTAACTTCGGCGTTGAACCCGTCAGTGTAGCGCACAAAATGTGGCGCAGAGCAAAGAAGAGCGAGGTACCTCGCTCTTCTTTGTTTCGAATATCTGTTTTGTGAATTCGTTTTTCTACGACTAAGGCGTCGAAGACTCCGCAGCTGGTGCCGGCTCCGCAGGAGCTGCCGGCGCTGGAGTAGGCACTGGTGTCGGAACTGGCACCGGCGTCGTTGTGTGTGTATTCGTCTCCGTTCTCTCAATAATCGTGGTCGGATTGAGGCTGTTCGACATGTTCGCATTGCTGAAGTAGTAGACCATGAATCCCAGCACTGCGATTATCAAAAGCGAAAACATCACAACCATTGCAGTGGCTGGACCCGAATCATCGACTATCCGCTCGGTATAGACTTCGCGTTCTGGTGTAACTTGAACCATTTGTTCCTCCTGGGCCGCGCAGGCTGCCCGATTCTTAAGTCATGTGCAACGTCGATATTGACGTAACCGCGAAGGCCAAGGTTTCAACCCATCCGTTTAGGTGCCCTGATTATTCATACGAGGTGGGTCGCTCATCGCTCCGCGTCGTACATAGGTGCGCCGCGAGGACGGTCCTTCTTATGGAATAAGGATCGACCTGCGCCGTGCAGATTCGTTTGCGGGCAGCGGAAACTTCTAGCTGACCACTCGCGTCTCTGCCCCCGTGATTGGTCGGTAGGAGAAAGGACAGTTATGGGTATTCTAAGTTTTCTACTTTTCTTAGTTGTAGCAGCCGTCTGCGCATGGATCGCCGCGGCACTGGTTCCGGGACGCGTTCCTGGTGGATTTTTGGCTGCTGCTATCGTCGGTGCCATAGGCGCTTGGGTCGGTGCCAGCCTGTTTGGCGGATTTGGACCGGACCTCGCCGGCGTACCGTTGGTTCCGGCGATTGCTGGTTCGGCTATCGTCGTGTTCGCCATGTACCTCTTGAGCGGTGCTATCACCCGCTCGGACGTCTAGAGCGGCACAGCAAGACCATCGGCAACCACGACGGCAAAGCGACCGTCGTGGTTGTTGTGTGAAGAGCGTAGTAAACAGACCACGCGGTTGACACCCTGAGGAGATAAAGATGTTTAAGGCAGTAAAAGGATTAGTTGCGGTGGTCTCGCTTGTGACCACTGCTCTGGTTGCATACACCGAATTGCGCAAGGCATGGGCGGCCTTGAAGGATACTCAGCCCAAGCGGACCACATATCGCACCAGCGAATATGCCGCACCGACTGGCGCGCCGAACAGCGGCTAATCAACCGGCTTGGCACGAAATTGATTCGCCGATGGGTGGAACTGTCGAGCGTCGGAATCCGTCTTCTCCCGCAAATGAAGACTGTGGAGGAATCTATAAATGGCAAAATTGGTTACGGGAATTTTCAAGAATCGCTCTAACTCGATGTTAGCGGTCGAAGACTTGATTAGACACGGATTCCCACAGGAAGATATTAGTCTCCTTATTCCAGACACGGCAACCGGACGGGAATGGTTCTCAGTGCCGGCAACTAAGGCTCCCGAAATGGGTGTATTCGGCACCGTCGTCGGTGGCATGATTGGAGCAGTCTGCTTCGGACTCGCTGCCATGGGTTACACGCCGTCCCCGACAGCGGGTGCGGAGGGGTTGCTCGGTGCCTTCGCTGGAGCTGGTCTGGGCGGGACTATCGGTCTTATCGTTGGCAGCCTGTTCGGCATGACCGTTCCTGAGTTCGAGGCGAACTTGTTTAGTCTCGACAAGCGACATGGCGGACTGCTGGTCGGAGTCTACTGCCACGAGAAGCGTGCCCGCGAAGCCGTCAAGGTCCTGGATGCCGCCGGCGCGAAGAGCTTGCACACCAAATCTATTAAGAACGAAACCTTGCGTCACTATGCAGCAGCTCAGGAATTAGCTCCGGTCGGTGCGACAGACCGCCACGACTACGTTGACCGCGTTGATCGTCTCGATCGCGTCGACCGAATTGACCGTGTGGACTACGTAGAACCGCCGGTTGAGCGACTCGACTAGCTCTGACCAATGTACAAATCAAGTGCAAATTTAGGGGGCGAATTTTCGCCCCCTCTCCTTTACTTCCAGAGCTGGAGTGATATCACTTTAGCTCTAGCGAGGAAACCTGGAGCGATATCACTTTAGCTCTGGCGACGAAACCTGGAGCGATATCACTTTAGCTCTGGATAAATGGGTCAGGCGAGTTCTGTCTTGAGGTGCTCGAATATGCCCTGACCAATTTTTTGATAGCCCTGACCTGTAAAGTGCAACTCGTCACCGGCTGCCAGACCGTCGGCGTGCCATTTTTCTATTGAACCGGGTCCGCCCATAGCCTGGCGCATGTCCATGAAGTCGAGTCCGTTCTTGGCAGCGATCTCTTTTTGGACCTGGATGACGGTGTCGAGACCGGGCAGATCGTTACCCTTGTTGGCTCCGGTTATTGAATTGCCATCTGTCGGTCCAACTATGAGAATGGAGGCGTTCGGAGCGCGTTGTCGAACCTCATCGATGAGGTTTTGGTAGGTTTTCGCATACTGCTCTGGGTTGGGGTTGCCCGCAGAGTCGTTGCTGCCAAAAGACAAGATCACCAGATCTGGATTGGCTTGTTGAATAGGTTGGTCAAGCCATTCTTGCGCATGGGCGGCTGGGTAGTTTGCACTGATGCCACCCAGTGCTTTGACGTTGTATTCAGTTGGGGCTATGCCTTTCATCAGGCTTTCGATCGTTTTGGCTTCTGTTCCCTGAACGATATGGGAGTCGCCGTACTGGAGGATACTGACTGGCTTGCCGCCGCTGTTCGCGCGATCAATGGCTTCCTTTAAGTGTTCGAGACCTTTTCCGTCGCCAGGCACAATGCTAAGTCCAGATTGTCCCGAAGGAGGCGGAATGTCGCCGCCCGATGGTGGGCCGCTGGTGCTGCCATCGCTGCCGCCGTTGTACGTGCCGCCGCCGTCACTACCGCCGCCACCGCCGCCACCGCCGCCACTACCGCCGCCACCGCCACCGCCACCGCCACCGCTAGGTGCCAGGTCGCCGCCGCCTCCGATCACGTTTTGCGGATCAGAGTCGTACTGTGGAGTCGGTTGATTCTGGGTGCCATCGGTTTGTGGCAGGGGATTCACTATGGGTGGTGCCGGTGTATCGGACGGGGGTTCGAAGATTTGCATCGGCGCCGGAGGCAGATCCGGTTCTTTAGCCAGCATATCCAGCCAATCCTGGGGTACCTTGCCGTTCGGATTGTTCTGAAGGAAGTACTGAATTAAATCCTTGACGGCTGCCTTTTGCAGCTGATCCGCCAGTTTCTTCGAGTCGATCTCTTGCTTGTTTTGCGACTGCAGTTCTATGTTTATGGAGCCGTCGGGATTCTTGGTTGTTTTGTCTGGATTGGGTGTCAGCTTGCCGTCAGCACCGAGGAAGTAATCCGGCTGCTGATTGTTTTGCGCGTTTTCGGCGGAGGTACTGAAATGAAGTCCCTTAGCCGATTTGAGAGTGTCGCGAATCTGGTCGCGCGCGAAAGTTCCTGCGTCTGCTCCAGACACGATTAACGGCCCGGCCATATCCTCATTGCTTGAGTTCGCGGTTGGAAACTCATGCATCAAGGTGTGGACGTAATTGGACAGTTCAATGTTACCCACCAGCGGTGAGTGAAATTGAAAGTCCTCTATGCTGAATCCTGACTGCGACATCGGGAAATCCAATAGAGAAGCGGTATGGGGCGTGCGGTCGCCTCGACAAGGCGGTCAGCCGTTGCCGAATGTTTTGCGAGGCCGCCAACATAACAATTAGGTCGATGAATGTCAATATGCCGCGGCGCCCTAAAACGGCACCAGTGCGGGAATTCAGGCACTGGCGCCGATCGAGCCGTTTCGTATTTTCCCCATCGCGCCTAGGTGAGCAGCGTCAGTTCGATCGTTAAACCTGGTCCAAATGCCATTATTACGCAGGGCAGGTGACCTTCTGAACGTTGTCGCAGCGCATCAAGTATGAACAGCACGGTAGGCGAAGACATATTGCCGTGATGGGAAAGCGCTGTTCGCGATGGTTCTGATTGTTTGTCGTCGAGTTTGAGGCTGGTCGTAACAGCATCCACGATTCGTGGTCCACCCGGATGAATTGCCCATCCTCTAATGTCTTGGACTGTGAGTTGGTGCGCCGCCAGCCAGGGATTCACGACTGCCGGCAATGACTGCCGCACTAGTTCAGGGACGGACCTCGACAGAGTCATCTGAAATCCATGGTCGCCCACTGTCCAGGTCATCAATTCGCGGCTGTCCGGCAAAATAATGGAATGTGTTGCGGCGAGGCAACCGATGGGATTGGCGCTTATGTGCCGGCTGCCGCTCTCGATGACCACGGCGGCCGCGCCATCGGCAAAGAGCGAGTTGGCAACGACGTTGTTCGCATCGTAGGCGTACTGGAAATGCAACGTGCACAACTCAACGCAACAGACGAGCACTCGATTGCTTGGGTCAGCCGCGACCAGGGATCTGGCTATGCGCAGGGCGTTCAAGGCTCCGTGACAGCCCATGAATCCAACATGCGTCCGTTGCACGGTAGAGGGAAGCGGTAAATTGAGAATCAGATCAACATCGAACCCGGGTGCACTAAATCCGGTGCACGAAACCGTTATCAGATGAGTTATCTGTGCTGCCTCAACGTGGGCGTTGAACAACGCATCCTGAGCCGTGGCAATAGCAAGCGCCGGTGCATCCAGTTTATAGCGCTGCATGCGTTCAGCGGTGCTGGGACCGCAGCCTTCACCTTTTGAGAAAAACTCGCCGTCTGGACCGCTGTCGCGTCGGACCAATGTGCTATTTCTGCTTGCGACTCCGGAGCGGCGGTAAATCTCTGAGATCACTTTGTTTTGGCGGGTGCTTTGCGCTGACAGCGACGCGGCAAATTGAGCAGCAAACTCCTGAGTCACCGCCGTGCCCGGAACCCTGACTGCCAGTCCTGTGATGACTGCATGTTGTTTGGACATTGCCTATCCGACCTCAATTGGCGCATTAACACGATCGACCAGCGGGTTCAAAACAAACGGTGCGCTTTCCAACAATCGAGACATAACGCCGACGGCGCCGGTATTTCGCAGGGCAAACGCAGCCAATTTGCTGGTTGACTGCCGGTCATGGATGATGCGGCGATGCAGATATCTCCATCGTGCAGACAACAGATCACTCCAGCCTTCGCGCACGCATTTCCGAACAATCGGTACCAGAGCCCGTGCGCCGGCGAGGGCCCAGGCAATGCCTTCACCGGTAAATGGCTCCACGTAAGCGGCCGAATCCCCAACGACAAAAATGCGACAAGAAGCGACGTCTTTTCGTCTACAGGTGAGAGGTCTGGTCCCTCGCCATCTTGTCTCGTCCAGTGCTTCGATGACCGGCAGCCCGGCCTCGCGCATAATCTTTTGCACCGTGCCGCCAACGTCATGGTTTGCCGCGCGCAAGGTTTCTACATCCAGCGCAGCGGCTACGTCAAAGGTTCCATCTTCAAGCGCGACCACGCCCGCGTAGCCCTCAACTGCGCACGACATGAAAATGGTGTTTCGTACATATGCAGCTGGAACTCCCGAAACCCTGGTCCCAACGCCCACCTTCGACCGCGGGTATACCTCCACGCCGAACTCGGGCAATCCCTGCAGGCTGGTGCCGCCGAGACCATCGGCGGCGATAACGACGCGTGCAGTCAAAGTTTCGGCAGCCTCCATGTGCACCAGGCGATATCCATCTGTCTGTGTTCCTACAAGAGCCGGACAACCGTCCCGGAACGTTACACCACGGCGCACCGCTTGCAGTACCAGCATTTGATCGAATGATTCGCGCGAGATAGCCATTCCGGGCGGCAAATCGATCGCCACCCGGCGTCCTGACAGGTAGACGTGCAAACTGCGCAGTGGAACGCCTTGATCTAGTAGCGACATCGGTTCGAGCAAACCGGCCTGTTGCAGCTGATCCAGGGCGGCGGCATTCAAACAGCAACCGCAGACTTTCTGGCGAGGAAATACCGCCTTATCGAGCAACAAGATATCACTGACGCCGGCGCTGGCCAGCTCGCAAGCGAGCATGCTGCCTGCCGGTCCGGCGCCGATGATGATGACGTTCCAGATCTTACTCATTATGGCGACCACGTGAGAAGGAGCCGACAGGGAAATCGTTTCTCCACGCGGCAGTTTCTCAGACCTGCCGCTTCAGCCATGTGTTGGAATTCCGAGATGGTGTAGGCGGCGCGCACCGAGGTCGGACCATCGTAATGCACCACGGGCGATGTCGACAATAAACGTGTGGCGACGATCACTTGCAGATAGTTCAGCCAGGAGCGTTCCAGATCGTTGACGATCACCAGCTTCTTCGCGCATTCGGACATGCGCTTCAGAAGTGCGATGACGTCGGGCGGATCTATGTGATGCGTGAACAAGTTAGCGGTCACCACATCAAACCGTTCGATCGCCTGTGGCAACTCATCGGTGAGTGCGTTGAATTCGAAGAAATGGGCGTCTATACCGGCGTCAGAGGCGCGTTTTCGACACAAGGCGATGGCGCGCGGACTGACGTCGGTGCCACTAATATGCAGCTTCCGTCCTTCGCTTGCGGCTAATCTGGACAGCGACAGCGGCACATCCCCGCCGCCGGTCGCTATATCTAGAAGAGATACGCTGGGCGCAGTTTCGTAAAGCGGGCGAATGGCAACCCAAATTTGAGGTACGGCTCCACTGGCGGCGTTCAGGCGTTCCAGTCCGCGCAGCGCAAGCAGATGCGCACGCTCGTCGAGCGCGGGATCGTCCATCAATTCAGGATTACGCTGGCGATCCATGGCAGTGATCATCGTCGCATTCTAGAAGATTAAAACGCGTACTTTCCGGATTGTTTTGGATGAAAAGCTATAGCTATCCTATATAGGGATTGCCGAGGTTAACTGTCCGTCAGACCTTGGCGCCTTTGTGCGTGCTATTAGGAAGAATCTTATTCAGTGATCCGTCATCGCCATGCAAATAACATCCCCGCTTATCCAGCAAGTTCTCTCCGAACAGTTTGGTCTACAAGATCTACGACCCAAGCAGAAGGAGATTATCGAGTGTCTCCTGAACGGTGAAAATGCTCTGGCGCTGCTGCCGACCGGATACGGGAAATCACTTTGCTATCAGCTGCCCAGTCAAATGTTTTCCGGAGTGACGCTGGTTATCTCGCCGCTGATCGCTTTGATGCAAGACCAGGTATCAGGATTGGAACGCCGTGGTATCACCAGCGCCACCGTGCTCAACAGCACACTCAGTTTTGCTCAGATAACCGAGCGCATCGATGGTATCAGAAATGGTGCCTACAAACTTGTCTATGTGGCACCGGAGAGATTTGACTCGCCGCGGTTTCGCGAGCTGATCGCCAATCTCGACATATCCTTACTGGTTATCGACGAGGCGCATTGCATCAGTCAGTGGGGACACGACTTCCGCCCGCAGTATCGCAATCTGGGCAGCCATCTGCCGGCGCTGCGCAATACCGTAATTTTGGCCCTGACAGCGACGGCCACCCCCACGGTGCAAAAGGACATTGTGGTGGCATTGGGCTTGCCGAACATGCGCGTTGTTTCCGGCGGATTCGATCGACCGAATTTGCGTTTTGAAGTGCAGCGGCTGTCGAACGGTCATGCTAAAGATGCTTTCGTGCAAGCTGCAATTGCCGAAAGCGATCAGCCGGCGATTGTCTACACAAGCAGCAAGAAGGAAGCTGAGCGCCTGGCACATGTACTGGTGAAGGGCGGCATTAAAGCAGCTTGCTACCATGCCGGGCTGGGTGGCGAATTGCGCCAGCGCACGCAGCGGCGCTTCGAGCAAGATGAATTGCAAGCCATTGTCGGGACCGTTGCCTTTGGCATGGGTATCGACAAACCAAACATCAGGCGGGTTATTCACTACAATCTGCCGAGTTCTCTCGAAGATTACTATCAGCAAGCCGGGCGGGCCGGGCGCGACGGACTGACAGCTACATGCACGCTTCTGTATCAGCCGCGCGACATATTTATCCAGAAGTGGCTGATCGGAAAGAACTATCCCAGCAGTGAACAACTTCACTCATTAATGAACTTGTTGCGTCGCTTGCCGGAACGCGGCGCGACGACGGGCGACATATTGGCGCAGATCGATTTCGAGGACAGTGCTCTAAACAGCGCCCTCGATCATTTGAAAGCGCTGGGTGTCGTCAAAGTATCCGATAGTGGTGCGATTTTCTGCCCGGCTGAAAACCGCATGGCAGAAGTGGATTTCGAGCGGCTCTGGCAGCGGCGGCGCCGGGACGAAGAGCGCCTCAATTCACTGGTTCGATATGCGGAACAGAGTGTGTGCCGCCGGCAGGCAATTCTCTATTACTTCGGCGAGCGCTTGCAGGATAAGTGCCAGGGCTGCGACGTATGTTCACCGGATCAGTTCGAATTGCGCGTCAGCATCATGCCTGAAGAAGGGGGGACGCGCATCAGTCAAGCTTCGCGCACCAGCAGCGGTGGTGCGCGGTCGCGAGTCGCCAATCAGGATCAGATGAACCGCTCGATTTTGACTCTTGCGAAGAGTCTGTCCGGCAAGGTCGGGCGAACATCATTGACTGCCATACTGATGGGTTCGCGCTCAAAGAAAATTCTCAGCAACGGTTTCGATGCGAATTCTGAATACGGCGCACTCAGAGGTTTCTCAGAGCAAAAACTGCTGGCTGCCATCGATGATCTGGTGGCTGATGGAATCTTGCGAGTGACCACCGGCATGTATCCGAAGGTGTTCGCCACCGCAAAGACAGACAAACGGCTGGAAGAACTCAGTTAGCCAGTTTGCGAATCAGATCCGGAGCCATCGGCACCGCGTGTCCGCTCAGGGCAAACAACGCCGGTCGGAACGCTGGCGCTGGTTTGGGCATGGCAGTCGCAAAGGCAGCAGCCTTTAGCCAGCCATACTGCTGAACTCCGTTTGCCGGCTTATTGTCGCGTTGTTCAGGGGTTTCAGGTGTTTCTGCCACCATGACCGTCTGACCTAGATTAGCCTTCGCTATGTTGAACGCCGCCCAATCAAAGCCGACCGGATCGGTTCGATCGCTCGGCTGCACAAATCCATGTGAATAGATGCGATCGCTGGTGACTGAATAACGTTTCTGGAGATACGCAACCAGCCGGCTGACCGACGCCATTTGTTTCTTGGTGTATTTCTGTTTGCCGGTATGGACCATTTCGATGCCGATGCTGTTGGAATTGGTCACTCCCCACTTAGCTCTGGTGGGTTCGATATGAACAGTTCCGTAGTTGGGATCGACGGTCACATAGATTTTGCCGTCGCGGTCCACCATGAATGGGGTGCCGGGGTGGCGCAAACCGCGATTATTCCAGCTCTGAATTATTTGTGGTGCCGAGGCGGGGCGGGCTGTCTCAGTTGAATGCATGACGATGTACTTGATCGGCTCTGTTCGCTCGAAGATGCCGCCCCACAGTGATTTTTTGGTAAGCAAACCGGCTTTGGACAATTGCTGCGGAGTGAATTGCGCCGCCTTTCCGTCGGTGAACGCCTGACGGATTGTGTTCGATTCTTTGCGAGTCATTTTGGCTACCTGATTCCAGGGAGCCGTGTACGAATACGGGCTCGGGCGTACAACTGCCTGCGCGACGACAGCTTGAGCGGTGCCGCGCGCCTTCACCTTGGCGATGGTTTTGATTGCCGTGCGCGACGGCTTGCGTGTCCAGACACCCTTTTTATTGGACCGACCAGCAACTGCTGCCGAGGCGATGCGCGCCACCTTCTTTTGCGAAGCGTGAGTTCTGGTTGCCTGACTCTTTGCGCGAGGGGAGCGCTTGCTGGTGGAGCTTGACTGAGCCTCCGGCGTAGTCGCAGAAAATAGTGCGAGCAAGGATGCGACGACTACGACGGCATTTTTCATCGATATTCCCTCACATGCGGGTGCGGCAAAGCGGGTCTGCGCGAGAGCGCAGACACACGAGTCGGACACCACCTGCCCGACCTGGCAACTAGAGATTGATTATATTCAGAGATTTGCAGACCGCGCAAATGCCAAACGGTAGAGCTGTCCTACTTAAGGTGCACTACTCGGGCGTTTCTGCGCTACGGCTGTCCTTCACTTCGCGTAAAAATGGTGCTAACTCATAGGCGAGAACGCCTGATTTTATCGGCTTGATCACGCAGCCGGCGGCTCCCAGCGAGTGCCAGTTAGTGGGATCTGATGGTTCTGAAAGGACGACCACGGGAATCGAGCTCAGCTGATCGTCTGCCTTGAGTTGGGCGATAAAGTCTTTCGCACTGCTGTCGGTTGCTTGGTCGGCGATCACGACCGAGGGGAAATTTTTGTTGGAGAGAAACATCGCCAGGGCGCTGCTGGTGCAGGTGATCACGTTATGGCCGAGTGGCGACAACTCCTCTTTAACAGACGCGAGAATATCTTTGTTCTTGCTCAGAACTAAAATTCGAATTGTCATTAGTTACCGGCGACTGACTAACAATCTGATTGGCGACTATTTTGATGCAGAGATAGGTCGGTTGCAAGATTGGCAACGCGACACCGTTGGTGGTGGCAGTCGAGAACATTAATTATCCCGCGAAGAGGGGCGAAATAAGCCGATTTAGTATTAAATTTCCCGTAAAACGCTCGCCAGATGCGGAGGTTGGTGGTAAAACAGGGGTAGGTCAGAGGGAGAGGCTCATGGGCACTAAGTCTACGAAAACAGATCGCTCAACCCGGAAACCCACGACGAAAAAAGTTTCGGCTCTAGCTCTTTGTCCGACTAACGGAGCCGGATGGTGTTCTTTTCCATTCTCTCCAGCGCAGCTTGAGAAGCGGCGCAAACAAGTCGAAACCAAAACCGAAGAACGGCAAGTCGTAAAGGCGCGTTCCGGTAAGTAGAAGCATAGGTCACATCGCGTACAGCGGTGTAGCGATTTCCTGAGGCTGGGCTGGCCTTTTCGCCACCTCGGGTCGCGTCTCTGACTGGCTGTCAGCGACGGTTCCCCACATCGACAGGTTATCGAAGTGATTCGATGCCTGTTCGCTCTCGGAAGCTCCGAGTGCCACGCTTGCTGCCAGTGGCGCCACTTGCAGCAGTCGCGATTCAATTGATAGCGTCGGCGGCGCGACGAACATCCGGGGCACCTCTATTATCTCCACAGAGGGCGTATGGGGCTCCACAACGGCAGCCAGGCTGCGTTCGCTGGTTTGATAGAGTTCCGGCGGGCGAACGGGAGTCTGCAGGGACATCATGGCGATAACCGCCAGTAACAGCGTTATGTCGAAATGCCTATGCCAGAACACCTTTTTGCCCCTCGATTTAATCTCAGGAGCATGACGGTTCAGCTGTTGCAGGTGTTCCTTAGCCGGGTAGCCGGGTTCTGCCTCAGGAGGCGACCGCCGGTGCATTGACCAAGCCGGCGCCGCTCACTGAATTGCACACATAGACCTCGGCCTTTTTGCCCGTGTGTGATTCATAAGCAGGGATGACCTGGTTCTGGAAGGTTTCCACGGCGTTCGTCTGCATAAGTGTGACGCTGCAGCCGCCGAAGCCGGCGCCGGTCATGCGTGAGCCCAGTACGCCCGTGTGATTCTGGGTCAATTCAACGAGCACATCCAACTCGGTACAACTGACCTGAAAGTCTTGTTGAAGCGATCGGTGAGAATCATTCATCAATCTGCCGAAAGCGCGCAGGTCGCCGCGTTCGAGCGCTTCTGTGGCGCGAATGCAGCGTTCGTTTTCGCTTATGACATGGCGGCAACGTTTTAAGATAATCGGTGGCAGGGTGCTGCCGAATTCTTCCAGTTCGGACATGACCACATCGCGCAAAGTGGCGATATCATCGAAGCCGCTGGCTTTCTTGAGGAGCTCGACCCCCTCCTGGCATTGCTGACGGCGGGCATTGTATTCGCTGTCGACCAATCCGCGTGGCACGCCGGAATTGGTGATCACGATGCTGACGCCTTCTTTCTTGAGCGGCAGAGGAATGGTTCGATAATTCAAACTGCGGCAGTCGAGGAGCAGCGCCGCGTCTCTTTCTCCAAGCGCGGAAATGAACGGATCCATGATGCCGCATTTGACTCCGACAAAATCGTTTTCCGCCTTTTGAGCCAGCAGTGCCAGTTCTTTTCCAGGCAGCGAGAATCCACACATCTCACGTTGCATCAGTGCCGTAGCCACGCTATATGCGGCGGAAGAACTCAGTCCGGCGCCTGGTGGGATGTTTCCAGAAATGACTGCGCTGAATGGTTGAGTTTTGAGACCTGCTTGCTGCAAGGCTTTCAGAGTGCCGCGCAAATAGTTGATCCACGGATGGTCAGCGGACTTCTCTAACTGGTCAAGCGAGAAGCGGTCTTCCTGGCGATACTCCAGCGAATACACCACGACTTCCCGATCCTCGACTTCGTTTTCGGGATCGGCTGGTTTTGGTTTTGGCGACGCAGCAATGATCATGTCGCGATCGATTGCGGTCGGAAAGACGAAACCTTCATTGTAATCGGTGTGTTCGCCGATCAGATTGACGCGCCCCGGCGCCCGAACAACGACGCGAGGCTCGCTGCCGAACTTCTCTCTATATGCCGACGTCACCAGATGCGATCGGTCCATGACTAAAAGTCCTCCAGGTTTGGTTTGACGGCGCGCAATTCGGCCGCCTTTTCTTCGGGCAGCGTGTCGTTTACGAAGGTTCCAGCTCCAGATTCGCACCCGGCGAGAAACTTTAATTTCTCGGCGGTGCGATTCGGCGGATAAAACTCGATATGAAAGTGACTGCCGGGATAAGCGCTGTGATCGCCGTCGGTCGGACGTTGGTGCATCACCATCATGTACGGCAGCGAGAAACCAAATAAGTGGTCAAACTTGTTCAACACGACATGCAATAACTGTGCCAGCTGAGTTTCGTTCTCCTCGGAGAAATCAGCCAGAGAAGGAAGATGTTGTTTAGCATAGACATGCGTTTCGTACGGGTATCGCGCGTAGAACGGGATCACAGCGACAAAGCCGTCGTTTTCCGCGAACACGCGCCGTCCGTCGCTGCGTTCTTCCTTAATTATGTCGCAGTGCAGGCATCGCTTTGTGTTTGCGTAGTGCTGCGCCTCGCTTTGCAGTTCTCGTTCGATGCGAGGAGGCATGTGCGAGAAAGCGTAAATCTGCCCATGTGGATGATGGATCGTTACTCCAATCGCTTCGCCCTTGTTCTCGAAGATAAAAACGTAGCGAATTTCATCGCGGGCGCCCAGCTGTTCATAGCGATCGCGCCAGATTTTGATCAGTTGTGCCAGCTTATCCACCGGCATGTCGGAGAGGGTACTTTTATGGTCCGATGAATAAAGAACAACTTCGCAGATTCCCAGGCTGGGTTGAATAGGAAACAGGTCAGTTCCGGCGACTGCCGGCTCGCCAGCGTTTTTCATCAAACTGGGAAACTTGTTTTCGAATACCACGAAGTCGTATTTGCTGCGCGGCACTTCTGTAGGAAACCCACCTTCCGCTGTCGGGCACAGCGGGCAATAATCGGCCGGTGGAAGAAACGTTCGGTCCTGCCGGTGCGTAGCGGTAACTACCCACTCCGCCATGACTGGATTCCAGCGCATCAAAGCGATGTCTCCTTATCCGTCTTGCCGATTCCTTTATCTGCCGCAGGGGTTTCGGCAGCCGTGGCCGCAAATGTGTAATAGACAAGCAATCGACCGTCTTCTTTAACGGTCACTTCCTTGTGCATCTTAATCCGATGCATTCGATCGACGCAGGATTTTCCGTCCGAGTCTTGCACTGCAAGCACTTCCTCGCGAATTTGAGCGTGAGCAAAAATTGTATTCTGCTGACATCCTAAATGCCCCTTCCCTCGCAGTTAGTACACCAGATGGATATGCGAAAGAGGTATCAAAAATGACTATGAAACTGTGGCAAAACCAACGATTACTCGACGCTCTGGCGATCTCCGCCGTGCTGGCTTCTACAGCGATGTACGTTGCACTTCTGCTCGCTTCATGATGGATGCCTGTCCGTTTCGTCCACTCCAAGTTTTTCGTCTGAAACTCCTGAACTGCCGGCTCTTTCCATCCGCCGGCAGTTTCTTTTCTGAAGCGATATCACGTGGTGGTTTCGTGCCAACACTAGAGTGACATCGCTTCGGTACATCCAGGCTGAAGTGATATCACTCTAGTGTTGGCACTCCAGTGTTGGTCCCTTGGCTACTCGTGAAGCTGATTCACCCGCTCAACGTTGATTAGCCAGAGTTAATAATCGTTAAAGGCTCAACCATTAGCCGGGGGCGTCTATCCGTAAGGAAGCCGACTGGTTAGCGGCGCTTTTTTGCACGCTCTCATGAAATGACTGGACGCACAGAACAATAAGGACGGAATTTCCATGGTGGACACTGCCGTAATCGTTGCTCGCGATAGCAAGACGTGTTTGTTTTGCGGACGCTCCGATAAATTGAACGCCAAATTTTGTTTGTTTTGCGGCAGCCGCATGGTTGTTCCGAGAGTGGAGCCGCCGGCTGAGCGAATGCAAGACCGCATGGAGGTCGTTCTGGCGCGTCTTGAACAAGCCTTGCCATTGCTGGAACGAACTGGAATTCGTGTCGACCGTCCGCAAATCCAGAGACGAGTGCGAACCATTTCTCAGCGCTTTCGTCGCTTCCGCGGCAAGCGCCTGGCCAACGCAATCTGGATCGGCATGCTGGTTATGGCATTGTCGTTGTCAGCACTTTTGTTAGTGCTGATTCCGCGCCTTTAGAAGAAATGCGAAATGCGTTGATCGCCTGTATCGCTTAGCGATTGAGAAGCTTCGCCAGGAACGAACGATTTTCTTGCTGATTGTCTTTGATGGTCAGGCTGCGCAGACGCTCGAGTTCTGTGCGCACGTTATTCAGCTCTTTGGCGAAATCTTCAGACTGCACGGCCAATCCCATGGCGCGCGAAGCTTGAGCTTGCAGGTCGGGAAGCAACCGATTTTCTGCTTCCAGTCTGGCGATTTTCGCGCGATCGTAGACACGATCGTTGAGCAACTGAATGATCGTTTCTTGTGCTTCCACCAAAAGGTGTTTCATCGAGGCCAATTCGCCGCTCACTTGCTCATTGACTAAATCCATGGTGCCGGCGTCACCGCGCAGCACGCGAGCGAAACCTTCCAGAATCTTAGCCAGATCGTCGCGACGTATTTCCTGCCCGGACGAATGCGATGTAGTAGTGAGGCGCTGCAGTTCGTCCAGGACGGGAAGCTCGGGTGCGGACTCTTCCAGAGCGGCAGCGAGCAGCTCTGAGTTGGAGGCGAAGTGCTGTTGAGGTACTGGTGGCAGACTCGGCACCGACCGCTTGTCCGGCGGCAATGAATACATCGTGTCTGTGCTATCCAAATCGTATGTGCCGGTGATGTTGAAATTCATCATCAATCCTATTTCGCTCCCGTCGAGTCAAGACACGCCGCGCAGAATTATCTTGGCTTGGGAACGCTGTGTCGAGTTGATCGGCATGATATGGGGCGCATATACGAACGGCGTTTGCACGCGTCCGGCGGCTTCTGAAGAAGGTCCGCACCACTTGTGGTGCCCTGGAATTCTAATTAACCTGGCGTTCTCGTTCTTTCCAGAACTCTTCTCGCAGGCCTTTCTTATATATCTTGCCGCTTCCCGTCTTGGGCAATTCTTTGACGATGCTCACCTGACGCGGAGCTTTGTATCCGGCCAGTCGTCCTTTGACAAAGTCGATCAAGTCGGTCTCTTCAGCGGTCTGTGCGCTGCGCAACACGACCACGGCGTGCACGACTTCGCCCCAGCGTTCATCTGGAACGCCGAAAACGGCGCACTCGGCGACAGCCGGGTGTTCCATTAATGCGTATTCAACCTCGGTCGAATAAACGTTTTCGCCGCCTGTGATGATCATGTCTTTGGCGCGATCGACGATGTTGATGAATCCGTCTTTATCTATGACCGCCAGATCGCCTGTGTGGATCCAGCCGTCGCGAATGGTTTGAGCAGTCGCCTCCGGGTTTTTCCAGTAGCCCTTGGTTATGGTCGGTCCCCGGGCAATGATTTCGCCGACCTCCAGATTGTTCTTCTCGACTTCTTCGCCGTTGCCACGCACTACTTTTACTTCCGCCCCGATATAAGGGCGTCCGGTGCGGCTGCGCAACTGCAGCTCATCTTCTTCAGAAAGGTTGTCGTGACACTTGAGCGGTGCGCCGATCGTCAACCACGGGCTGGTTTCGGTCATGCCGTATAACTGAATGTACTGGCAACCGAATATGCTGCTGACGCGTTTTACCGTTTCCGGTGCAATCGGGCTGCCGCCTGTGATGATCACCCGCAGCGAAGCATAATCATATTCGCCTACGGTCGGTTCGTTCAGCATGGCATTGAGCATGGTTGGCACCAGAACGCTCATAGTCACTTTGTGTTTCTCCACAGCCGCCAACGCATTGGCAGCGCGAAAGTACGGCTGGAAGACGTGTTTTCCGCCCACCCAGGTGATGGCAAATACCGACCAGGCATCGGCGAGGTGGAACATGGGAGCCGCGTGCAGCCAGGTATCGGTTTCGCGGAAAACCAGTTCGGCGATGGCTCCCAGCGCATTGAAGGAGACGTTGCCCTGGGTCAGCATGACGCCTTTCGGTTGACCGGTGGTGCCGCTCGTGTAATAGAGGTGCGCCAGTTCGTCAGCCTGCAAATCAACCGGTTGCGGTGCAGCGCCATACTCGCCGGCAATGCAATCTTCGTAGATGTGATTGACGCGGGTCTCAGGCTCTTGCAAGACGTCTGCTTCATCGATCCAGACAAATTGCTTCAGCTGTGGGCAGCCCTTGGCCAGAGATTCGGCGCACTCGACAAAGTCCTGGTGCATGAAGATCAGTTTGGCTTCGGCGTTTTGCAGTATTGCCACCAATTCCGCGTGCGAGAGGCGAAAGTTTAGCGGTGTGAGAACAATACCTCTGATGCCGCAGGCGTAATAGATTTCCATGTACTGGTGGCAATTGGGCGCTGCGATCGCCACCACGTCGCCGCGCTTGATGCCGGCTTTCTCCAGCCAGCTGGACAAGGCGCCCACCCGCTCACCGAACTGGCGGTAAGTGAAACTCTTGTCACCATCCACGATGGCATCACTATTGGGCCAGAGCGAAAGAGCTTTGCTCAGAGAAATCCAGATGTTCATGAGAGTAGGCACCGCCGGTGATATCACGACGGTGAGCAGATTAGACGGAATCAGCTCAGCTGAATCTTCATGTCTCTGCAAGCCGTCTCTATGTCGCAGTTCTGTTTCTGGCAGCGCTGAATAATGGACAGCGCTACGTCCTGCCGAATACGTCCGTAGATGATAAGGTCTACGAGCCGCGTGGCAGCCTTTAAAGACTCCGGCAATATTTTACCTGCTGAGACCAGAATATTAGCCACATCGCCGCCGTGTTTGCGGCGGACGTTTTGGGCGGCCTGTACGTCTTGATCGGAGACGATACCGGCTTCCTTAATCAGATCTATGGGAAGCAGTCTGGTGTCTTGCGGAGCCTGTCCGATCTTGGGCTTTTGTTTAACGGCCCAGTATTTTTTCTCCAGCGACTCTTCCAGTTGTCCATCATGATTGGCTGCGTATTTGAGAGCCTCGATGGCACCATCGTCAGTCAAGAGGCCCTGGCGCATCAGTTCTTGCAGTTTGAGAGCAGCTTCCAGTGCGGGTTCCGGCAGGATACCCGCTTCCACGAACATGTTGCCGAGCATGGTTTTAGGACTTTTCGAAATCAAATCGGCGAAGGGGGCTGCCGGTCCCGGCGGTTGGACATTAGGCGGCGGATAGCCCTGCGGGGGACCGTAGGGACCGGGATTGTACGGGGGATACTGTCCGGTGGCTGTCGACGGTGCCGGATTGAAAGGCGGATACTGTCCGGTGCCTGTCGGTGGATTGAAAGCCGGGTATTGACCGGTGTTTTGAGTTTGCGGATAACCTTGCGGCGGAAATTGCGGATAGCCCGGCTGCGGCGGATAGCCGGGTTGCGGATAGCCCGGCTGCGGGTAGCCTTGCGGCGGGACGTAGCCTTGCGGACCATAGCCCGGCTGTCCTTGCGGCGGGTAGCCGCCAGCGTATCCCGGCTGACCTTGCGGTTGCTGCTGAGGTTGAGGTTGCGGTTGCGGCGCACCGGGCGACAGCTGGCTGGGAATGGCAGTCTTCTCGCCGCCCACTGACATGGCTACCATGTCGAATACCAGCTCGACATTGCTGTTCGGGTAGCTCCAGACGGTCGCGGCTCCGTCTTCACCTTCGTAGAGCGCCCACACGGGTTCTGCTACGTTCATGTCGAACTGACAGGTGAGGACGAAAGTCTTCATGGAGTCCAGCTTGCGGATCGGCAATTCCCACAAACAGCCGCGCAACCGCTGTGCTTCCCCGAGTAGCTCGCGCAGGTGACCGATCTCGGGAGTTCTTTCCAGCGTGGGCAGGCGGTTTCGTCCGCGTTGTACGTGTTCTTGTGGCCTTTGCATCTGTGTTCCGTGAAGTACTTGTTGTCGTCGACTGGCGCCGACCTGGGTGCCTGGACTGAGGGCACAGCCTCTCTTCTACCAAGATACCTCTTTTGAGAGTACTTCAATCCAATTGCTAACGAGATCTGCTGTTGGCAACGAACGACGGATTTGGCTTCGCATTGACGGGACCGTGCTCCGGCAACCAGAGCAGCGCGACCAGCTGCACGCTGATACCGGCTTTCTTGGGGCGAATCTCGACGGACTCCACGGTGGAATCGGCAGAGTGCTGCGCTTCCAGCTCGGACATCTCGTTTTGAAACTGCAATTCCAGCTCAGCAATTTGTTGATCGACGGATGCCAAATTGGTTTGAGCGTGCTCCACATCTTGTCGCTGCCGTACCGCACGATTTGCCGAACCGGCGACGCGCCGCATCGAGGAGGAGGCAGCCCGGCGGCTGCCCATGAAGGCGCCCAGGATGCCGGTTCCGACGTCGACAGCAGACTGCCACTGTGTTTGCTGAGCCTGCAAAGTCTCCCGTTCGACAGCCTGTTGTGCGCGCAGTTTGCGGTCTTTCAGCGCAGCAAATCGCGTCGAGTACTTCTGGTGCAGGTCATCGGCGGCGCTGTCACGCAACTCACGAAGACGCTGACGTACACGGACTTTGAATGCGGCTTCCGTCTCACCCTCGTCCGAGGTCAGTTTTGTCTGCGGGTGTTTGTAAATGGTCTGTTGACAGTTTTCGATCAACCAGCCGACAAAATCTTTGCTCCACTTTGTGTAGTTCTTGGGTTGGACAGCGGCGGTGGGCAGTGGTCCATAAGTAGCTCCCGCAGCAGGTTTGGACGAAAGCTCTTGCGGCGAAATGTTGGCGCGTTCGGCAGCCGACCACTCCAGCGGCATTACTTCCGTGGCCGCGAAAGGTACAACTAAGGTAATGTCTTCCGATGTGTTCAGTTTGCTTTTGACGTCGGCATACTGCACGCGGGCCGTGGCGATCAGTTGCGGCACATATTCCTGGCTGGCGGAGCCTGAAAGCAAGAAGTACTGACTGATTTGCGGCGGTACCGCCGGCGGTGTAGTACCGGATGCGGTGGTGGGTGTGGCAGCGGATTTGCCGACGGCGGACTCGGTAGTGGTGTTACCTGCAGTGGCGGGCGTCTGTAACGACGTTTGCAGTTGCGCGGTACCGCTCGCGGTGGCGGGTGCGTTCGCTGTAACAGGCGAGCGGCTTGGAGACGGCAGTTGGGAGAGTTTGAGAGCATGATCTTTCATCAGCTCTTTGATTTCGTTGCGGGTCAGCGGACCGCGCAGATAACTCATCGCCCAACGAGATTGGAAGACTTGCGATCCCTCGTCGTGCACGTTGTGCACCATGAACACGCGATTTCCCAGGTTCGACAAAATCTCTTCGGTTTCCGCCCTGTTCAATGACGCACCAGATGTGGTGGTGGCTTCTTCCAGTCCGTCCAGCAAACGCTTCTTGTCGCGTTCGGTTTGCAGTCTCCCGATAAACCAGGTGCCGGCGTTGGAAAGTGCCTTGTAGTCGAGGTCGACCGGGTTCTGGGTGGAGAGTACGACGCCCAGACCGAAGGCGCGCGCTTGTTTGAGCAGCGTCAAAAGCGGTCGTTTGGAAGGCGGATTTTCAACCGGCGGCAAATATCCGTAGAGCTCATCCATGTATAGAATGGCCCGCAAGCTGGTTGTGCCGCGTTGCTCCCTCATCCAGGCAACCAGTTCGTTGAGGATCAATGTCGTCACGAACATGCGCTCGGCATCGTTGAGGTGGGCAATGGAGATAATGCTCACACAGGGCTGTCCGCCGGGGGTGTAGAGCAAGCGGTCGATGTTTAGTGGCTCGCCCTGCGTCCAGACTTCAAAGCCCGGCGATGCCACCAGATTGTTGAGAGTCATAGCCAGTTCGAAGCGTTCTTTAGCGGGATAGAAAGATTCCAGATCGAATGCGCCGATTTGCTGAATGGGCGGTTTTTGCACCGATTGCACCAGAGAAGACAGGCTGACCGTTTCGCCGGCACTCCAGAAGGCTTCCAGTATGGAGGACAGAAGAATATATTCGCGGCTTCGCAGTGGATCAGCCTTGATGCCGGCCATAGCCAGTATTGCCATCACTGCATTTTGCAATTTGTCTTTCAGTATTTCGGGATCATCGCGATCAGCGGGCGGACTGAACGACTTCAGCATGGAGAGCGGAATGCCGCTGGTGCTGCCCGGTGTATAAATAGACAGACAGGCCGCTTGCCTGAGCTTGGCGATGCGTTCCACCGGTTGATCCGATTCGGACAGCCCGTGCAGCCAGCGATCGGCTTCTTGTTGAGCGAACTGTTCACTGGTCAAGTTGAGCCGCCGAGCCTGATCTGGATCGACCCAGGGTGTGAGAGCTTGCGCTGAGAGCGACGGGAAGGTGAAGAGCAAGTTGCCGATGTCGCCTTTGGGATCGATAGCGATCACCGGTACCGCATCAATGGCCGCTTCTTCTAAAAGCGAGAGGCAAAGGCCGGTTTTGCCGCTGCCGGTCATCCCGATTACCACGGCGTGCGTAAGCAGATCGCGCGAGTCGTAGAGATAGTAGGAAGAAACCGGTTTTTTACTCGAGAGATCGAAGGGACGTCCTAAGTAAAAGACGCCCAGTTGTTCGAAGTTACTAATGTCTTCTCCGCCTGCGTTTTGGTTTTTTCTTGCTCGGCGTGTCGGTTTTCGGTTTAGTCACCACGGGTGGTTTCTCAGGTGGTGGCGGGGGTGGTGGCGCGAACATCTTCTGGAATGCTGTCACTACGACTTCGCCGTAGAAGTGCCAGAACGCGGCACCAGCGCCTAGAACCAACAGGACCGCCACGATTTTAACAGCAAACATTCCGCTGGTGTTCCATTGATTTAATTTTCTGAAACCAGGCTTGGGACCGTGCTGTACAGCGGGTTTGACCATCGCATTCGGGTGCGCGATGGGGGCGAAAGCAGACTGAGCCGCGCCTTCTTCGACGATGGCCCGCAACTTGCCGCCCGATTGTGCGGCTTCGGAGGCTCGGGAAGCGGCGATGCGATCGAAGGGATCGCCGTCGGGCTCTTGCAGCCCGCCTCGCCGTTCGCGTCGGCGTTTCATTAATTCTTCGGGGTCGAATGCCGGATCGTCCCAGGACGGTACGGCTTCTGGCTGACGCGGCTGTTCTTGCGAGGGCTTGACGACGTCGCTCGTGCGCCGCATTCTTTCCGGGTTCGGGAAGTCGTCCGGCCAGTCGGGATCCGGCTTGGCGGGCTGTACATCCATGTCGTCCCGGTTCATCGAAGGCAGTGAGTTGAGGGCGGACTTCATGGTCTGTCCGGAACCCTTCTGATTTTGCGTCGTGCCTTTCTGTGAGGGCAGCTGATAATCGGACGTCGGTTTCGATGTTTGTGAGGGCAGTCCTGAGACCGCTCCGGTTGTTTTGTCCTGGCGCTGCGATGGCAGTCCGGCAGCGGCTCCAGTCAATGGCATCGAATTGGTGTTGCGCACCGGTGGCAGTGTGTTGGCGGCGCGATTATTTTCCGGTGAGCCAAAAGCGGAGGGGCGCTCGCTGTCTGCTGCGCCAGCACCGGAGTTGTCGCTGCCTAGAGACGGTTCATCCAAAATTGATGCCGGAGGCGAACCCAGTGAGGCTGAAGGTCTGATAGATTCGTTGCCCAGGCGCGGCGAGGGTGCATTGAATGCGTCAGACGAAGCATTGAATGCATCGGCGGCGGATGACGCGGGACTGTTGGCGGCAAAGGCATCAGCCATGCTGGGCGCCTTGCCGACGATTTCATCGCCCATAGCGGAGGATTTTTCGGAGAACGCATCGGAAAATTTGGCGGCTTCCGCAGCAAATGCAGAGGCGGCCGGCGACGACGCAGCTGGTTGTGAATTTTGCACCGCGGCCGGTGGCAGTGCCCCGAGGGTCGGCTTGGGCGGTGCCGGAGCCGGTGCCGGTGTCGGTGCCGGTGCTGCTAACGGTGTCGGTGTCGGTGCTGCTAGCGGTGTCGGTGTCGGTGCTGCTAGCGGTGCCGGTGTGGGATTGGCAAATTCATTGGCGGCTGGCGCGGCTGGCTTGGCGCCTGCGGAGCCTCCCTTCGAAGAAAACAAGTCAGCCATCGTGTATTCGGTGCCCGAGTTTTTCTGAACGGGAGCGGGCGGCGGTGGTTCCGGTTCTTTTTTGGCAGGCTTGGTGGCAAACAGGTCACCGATTCCAAAGGAGCCGGACTCCGGTACGATTTCTTCATCGTTAAAAGGATTGAGTGCCGGTTGTTGTGGTTGCTGAGAAGCAGCCCGCAGTTCTGCGGCAAAATCTTCCAGCTCGTTCTTGGCTGGCTTTATCAAGCCGACCGGACCACCGGAGGCCGGGGCGGCTGAGGCGCCCTGCATTTCGGACATAAAATCATCCAGCTCACTTTTGGCAGCGCCTGCGGGCGGCTTGCTGGAATGGGAGCGCAGTTCATTTACGAAGCTATCCAGCTCGTTCGAGCCCTGGGCAGGCGAGCCTGAAATCGGCTTGGCGTCAGCCTCTGCTCGATTATTGTTGAATGCCTGCATTTCCGAAACAAAGTCTTCCAGCTCATTTTTGGCTGGTTTAATCAATCCCGCCTGCGGGCCGCCTGTGGGCAAGCTCAGGTCGACTGGGGCGCCAAAAGCTTGCGCGTGCAGTGCAGGCGGCGGTGCTGGCGCTGGAGTTGGAGCGGCGGCGCTGGCGGCAGCTGCAGACGCGAAGTCGGTAGCCAGCGGTGCTGGAGTGGACAGATCTGGGGAAGGTATCGAGTCGGGCGGGGTAGCTGCGCTGGCTGCCGGCGGCAGTTTGGGAGGCGGGACGGCGATTGGTGCCGGGGCTGGTGCTGCCGCTACTGGAGCCGGACTGGGCGGTGGAACCGCCGGAGCAACCGGTGCCGGCGCTCCTGCGGCCGCTGCCGGCTTCGTTTGCGGAATGCTGGGTTTGACTGGAGCGCTTGTCTGCATTTGTGCACGCAGATCGCCCTGTTCTTTCGGATGCAGGTGTCCGTCCGAGCCGTAAGTACCAAACTCCCCGGTGATCTCAAGTGCTTGCCGCTCGTCAGTACCGAGCGTGCCGTATTCGAAAGTATTCTCGGAAGGTGCGATTTCTTCACCAAGTGTCGGCTTCGGCGCAGCAGGGGTTGCGGGTGCCGGGGCTGGCGCGGGAGCGGCGTTCATTTGGGAAGCAGCTTCCGTAGCGGCGGCTGGAGTGACTGCCTGGAAGTCGCCTGTTTCGACCGTGCCGGCTTCTTTCGGGGCTTCGCCGTTCGAGTCGCCTGGTGCTGGCGGTTGAGCGTCGCGGGCACCTGCCAGAAGCTTCCACTGAGCGGACAAGCCGCTTGGTGTGGAGGGGGCGGCTGGTTGAGCCGGAGCGGCGGCGGTGACCGGAGCCGGCGATGAATGCGTGGGCGGTGCGTCTTCACCGCTGGGTTTCTTGATGCGGTTGACCGGCATGGCGAAGCCGAACATCGACCCGTCCGATAAAGTTACGGATTTGCCGGCCAGCAGCTCTGTGATGTTCTCAAGCAAGATTTCCACGTCTATGGAGAGCGATTGCTTGAGGTCTGAAATGTCAGAGCCGCGGGCGTCTTCAAATGAAAAACTGCCGCTGCGCGCGGAGAGTAAACGTCGCAGCGCCAGACCACCGGATTCGCCGGTTGAATCTACTTGAGCGCCGGTAATGAAACGGGCGCAGAAGATACCTACCCGGCCGCTTACCAGATCACTTTGAATCCGCAAAACGCCGTTCTGGACGGATTTGGCACTGAGAATGCCTTCGAGCGCATCGCGCAATCCGTCCGTCTGTGTTATCTGCCCGTCAAATACGTTTAGCACTAGGACCTTAGGGAGTGACTACTCTAAACTCATAGTGCCCAATTTTTGACCATTCACGCAGTTTTGTCGACCTGGCAATATTCAAGAACCGCAACATTTTCCTCGAAACTCCGTCCTAGCTGGCAAACACGGATGAGGTTTAAAACGAAAATGCGGATGATTATCAGAATATTGCTGACTGCAGCAGCTTTCACTTTCGTCTTGCCAATGATTCACGGCATCGACTTTCATGGGAATTTCGTCGCCGCTTTGTGCTTGGCAATTGGTTTCGCGGTTATGCTCTGGTTGGTCGACCTGGCCGCAGTGGCACTGTCGGCGGTGCTGACCATCGGCACTCTGGGCACCGCGTTGCTCTGGCTGATTCCCGCCTGGATTCTGGGCAGCTGGCTATTACCGGCAGTGGCATTGATTCTGTTATCGGACGCGATGCCTAACTATCTGACAGTGACCGGCTGGATGCCAGCTATTCTCGGTGGACTGGTCATGCTGGTGATCGGCATGTGCACCAGCAGCGCCACTGTGCGCGAGGAGCGCGCCTGACGCGCCGGGGCACCGCGCCTCAAGCGGGCAGCACCGCCTGCGGTGCTGCCTGCGGTGCTCATGCTCAGTACTCGTTGCATAGACAAAAAGCTGAAAAACACTCAAAGAAACTTGCCCGCTAGCTGCAAGGAACTTCAGAGTGTGTTTTCAGGTTGGCTTTGGGGATGGTGCTGATAGGATAGCCGCCACTCGTGACAAAGTCGTGAAACTTATTGATGCGAAGCCGGGTGGCTCTCTCCGCCTGGTAGTCTGGGGCGGAAGGAAAAGCTTTCTTCACTCTCGGCAGGCAGCCAGCGATCCAGCAAGACACGCAAGTCGCCGGCTGTGAATGGCTTGCTGAGATAGTCATCCATGCCTGCCATCAGGCATTTCTCCCGGTCGCCATCCAGCACATGCCCGGTCATGGCGACGATCGGCAGGTGTTCTCCTTCTTTCTCGCGATTACGGATAGCGACCGTGCATTCCAGCCCGGTCATGTCAGGAAGATTCCAGTCCATCAGCAAAAGCTCATACTGATTGGGCTTTTGTAGCTCAGACAGAGCTTCTCTACCGGTGGAGACAATACGGACGTCCAGCCCGTGATGCTGGGCGAGATACGCTAACACCTTTTGCTGCGTAGGATTGTCCTCAACGATAAGAATCACGGATGAGTTCCCGATAGAGTTCCGAGTGGAGCCGATGTCCTCGAGATCACTCTAGCAATATTTGAGAAACAGGAACCCAGACATTCTTTCGGGGAAAACCAATACGAACCCGGCCGGTGGGCTGCCGCCCAGACTAACTATCGCTCACAAAAATCCGTAAGCACTGTCTTGCGATCAGCTGAACTTAAATAGAGATACAAAGAAGGTCCAGAAGGCTCTCAGTCCTGACGGTCCATCGTGCTGTCTGGCAACTTCCAGAGTCGGTTTCTCGCGGATTACCGTTCGGCGGGCACCAAGCAAGATCTCATAGGTGGTGGGGCGCTGCTTCCTGTCCATTTCATAGCGGAACTGGACATAAGTGATATTGCCGCCTTCCTTCCAGAAAGTCGTTTTGAGAATCTTGTGCTGCATGGTGGACTTGGGGGTCAACCACGAGGGAGGCGGTACTTTTGAGACTCCATCGATTCCTGCGCCATCGCCAAAGGATGGTTTTCCTGACCGGGACGAAATATCGGCAACTACCTGGTCGAACTGCTGGTTGAACTTATCCTCGACGTTCTGCACCGCGTACGAGGCGGCTTCGACGACATGCTCGCGAGCGTCTCCGCCTTCTTCTGCCTCTTTGAGCAGCTTTTCGAGGATGGTTTGCGTACTCATTTCGGGATTCTCCCGGAAAACAGGCCCGATTATTTCGGAAGCACGGAGATTTTATACCAAGGTATCCGCCAAATTATCTAAGAGTTCGAAAGGTAAGTACCTGAGGCGGGGTGGCATCAGGCGGATAAACAAACTGCAGGACGACGTTTCGACTCTGTCCGGGCAAAATATGAACGGTCGCCAGAGGCTGTCCCTGTTCGCCGCGATGTTGGATCAGATGAAAGTGTCTGGTGCGCAGTTTTCCGCGACTGTCAGGATAAGATACGCGTACTGTTCCTCTAAAAAAGACTGGTTTGTAAGGCGGGCTGGCAAATTGCAAGCCCGCACTTTTCTTATCGGCCTTGAGAGGAGTCTGGAAGATGATGTCCACGTCGTGAGCCTGCTCCTGATTGTTTTCCAGAGTGAGAGCCAGATCGTAGAAGACTCCATAATTGCCGTGTGCGCGATATGCAGTTTCCGGGTAGCGCACTGCAAGTGGTGCCGCTTGATCCTGCCCGCTGCCGAAACTGCCGTGTTGTAACGCGCTGACTACGAACGAGAACTGTTCGCCCGGCAGAGCAATCGGAAAGGATTGCTGTACCGGCGCGCCGGTTGCTTCGGTGGCAACTGAATTCCAGGTGGTTCCTTGAGAAACTCCCGCTACTCGCCCGTAGGCAAATGGTCCTGGGGCACCGGGTGCTGTCGCTGGTTTCTCCCTTGGCCCTGCCAGATCTCCTTTGGTCAAGACATCGATGAACTCTTGATTCTCCGGCTTGATCTCTTTGCCTTTGCTGTCGAACTTGCCATAAACAGCCACGTCCGCCGCCTGCACCGCTCCTGCTTTTACAGACAGATGCAAAAGCGTAGAGCGCCCATTGAGCGGTGGATTCCACTTACCGACCGGGATTGGCAGTCTGGCGATAACGACCGCCTCTTGAGGCCTGACTGTGACTTCGTGTTTGATCAGCCGGCTTTTCGGTCGACGTCCGCGCAACACATCGTCGGACACGCGGCCGCCCGGACCGGCATGAATTTTTCCATGGGGGTTGGGCAGCTGCGCCGGCAACTCTATAAAAGGAGAGTCGGGCTGCGATAGATAAGAGGCGCCGGAGCGCACTTCTACTTTCGCATCGACATCGCCCGGATTGAATAGTATGAGTCCCTGATACAACGTGCGTTTATCTTTGTCGTCAAAGGGTCTGGCGATGTGGTGCGAAAAAATTCCGAAGTCGCCTTGAAACAAGTAGTCGAGATGCGCATTCGGTGTGGCTTTTCCCTGGGGCGACAATGTCGACAGCAAGATGCCCTCGCTCTGCACTACTTCCGGATTGTTGCTGTTGAAGAGCGGCACATCGGATAATTGACCGGGCAGAGGCAGCACCGGCTGCGGTTCCACAAACTCCTTGGGAGTCAAATCCTGTGCCAGCAGACTGGTGATACTACATGTAGTGACAAGCACAAAAATCAGTACTGCCGCGCGCGCATAATTCATCTTTTATTTGTCGCCTGTGCCCTCTGCACATTATACGCAGCCGCGAACTGACGGCTGTTCCGGCGGCAAGCAAGTTAAGCCAGAAAGAGACAGCGCGCCCTCTGCAGGAAGTTGGCGCAACGCCTTTCAAGTGATTGCCAGCACTGGCGCCAGCCCGGCACACCGGTTACGCCCGGCTGCACCTGACTGGCCAGCAGGACACGATACTCGGTTTCTGTTTGCAGGTGCTTCAAACACTGCATGAGGTGGGCGTACTCGACTCGCTCCTCTGGGGAGTAACCAACCAGAGTCTTTTCCTGGAGTACATCCAGAAGAGACTTGTACGAGACAGCGCTGGGAATTTCTTCGGCTTGCATGGGTCCACACCAGAGCAGGGTTTGAGCAGGGGGAGTAAGGATTGCGCAGGGGGGAGCAGGGATTGCGCAGGGGGAGCAGGGATTGAGATGGGATCAGAAGTGCGCGTGCTGTAAGACGCGTTTTTGCGCCCGGAGTTCCGCCCCGGACGCACAACCGTTCAACGACAATGCTTAGTGGGAGCCGCTCTCGGCGATATCGGACTTTACCTGCCCGAACAGCTCCTTGAGCTTGGCGAGTACTTCTCCGGCGCGCGGGTCATTGCCGGCATTAAGCATCAGTTCGAGTTGTTTGGCGCAAGTCGCCATTTCGCCGGAACCTACAGAGAGCGCCGTTCCGTTGATTTCGTGGGCGGCCGCGGCGCCGGCGCCATGGTCCTGACTCTCGATGGCTGCCTCCAGCCTGCCGATTGTGTCCTCGACATTGCTCAAGAAGAGGTCGAGCACCTCCCGGGCCGCCTCCGGTCCAAAGGTTTCTTCCAGCATCTTGCGATCTATCAGGCCGCTCATAATTCCAATTGCTTCCTCAAATCACGTACGGATTTCGCTCGCACCTAATATCATATGGCGATTGATGGTCATCTCTTAGGTACGGCGGAGAACTTTTTTATGTCGAGTGTCATATCTGGACTCCTGGTTCATAACGCTTATGGAAAGTCCGACGTGCGGGTCACGAAGGTAATCCGCAAACCGACTCATCATGAGTTGAAGGAGCTATGGGTTGACATCCAGCTGGAGGGAGACTTCAGTGACGCCTACACGGCCGGCAGCAACAAGTTAGTTGTCGCTACCGATTCCATGAAGAACACTGTGTATGTCATGGCGGCCGATCATCCGCTCGATTCTATTGAATCCTTCGCCAGGCAGCTCGCTCAACACTTCCTCGACAAGTACGAGCAGGTCTCGCAGGCGACCGTCCAGATTCGCGAAACCCGCTGGAACCGACTGATTGTCAAAGGCAAGGAACACCCCTGGTCATTTTGCGGCGCCGGCGATGAGAAGCGCACCACGATCGTAATCGCGCACGCCGACGAAATCTCTGTCGAATCGGGAATCGAGGGATTGGTGGTAGTGAAGACCGGCGAATCGGAGTTTGCCGATTTCGTGCGCGACAAGTACACAACTTTGGCCGATACGCATGACCGCATCTTCGGAACCAGCATTGAAGCCACCTGGGTCTACAACACTGATGCCGTCGATTTCGAGAAGAACTTCAATCAAATTCGCGATTTGATTTTGGAAGTATTTGCGACCCACAAGAGCCTGGGCGTGCAGCACACTCTGCATGAAATGGGACAACGCGTGCTCGATGCCTGCCACGACGTCGACGAGATCACGCTTACCATGCCGAACCAGCACCGCATTCCTTTCAATCTGCAGCCCTTCGGACTGGAAAACAAAAACGAGATTTTCATGCCGATCGGTGAACCATACGGACTGATCTCGGGCACGCTGCGCCGCTCCTGATCGCCGCTCCCTTCTTGATCGCTGTCCCGCCGGTAGCGGTATCACATTTGCGCGAACTCTGATCGTCCGCGGACGATTTTCTATCCATATCCCCAAGACAAGATCAGTACTTCCAGCCTCGTGTGTCAGGTTGATTGCAGTATTCGACGTGTCATCCGGTTTTCTAAAGTGTGGATATCTACCTCTGCGCGAGATTCTCCGATGAAAACCAAGATGTTGCTGCTGGCTGCTGCAGCCGGCGTTATGTTGGCGTCTCTACCTTCCGTCCCGGCCAGTTGCGCACCGGGGGCGGTGCCGGTCAAACCAGGAGCAGCTCCGGCCGCTCGCACTCCGGCGCATTCAATAGCCACGGCAGCCACCTATAAAATCAGTGGGCCATTCTCCAGTGGCAACCTGAGTGTCTATCTTATTCATGGTGCCGATCAGGCGAACGCCGGGCAGTACGTGACGCTGCAGGAAGCCCTGCAGGCAAAACAGGTTGTCGTTCACGAAACCGGCGACGTCAACGAACTGTCTATCGAGAACAAAGGCAATCAACTCGTCTTCATTCAGTCAGGCGACATAGTTAAAGGCGGTCGCCAGGACCGTGCCGTTCAATTTGATTTGGTCCTGCCGCCTCGATCGGGCAAGGTGCCGCTGACCTCGTTCTGCGTGGAACAGGGACGCTGGTCGCCGCGCGGCAAGGAGGTATCGACAGGATTCTCGTCGTCCACAAAACAGTTCGTTGCTAAAGAAATGAAACTGGCGGCCAAGATGCCGGACATGACCAAGGTGGCCATGGCGGCGCCGAGGGCCGTTGGTGCTACCGCTGGTGGTGGCGGAGCCAGTTACGCAGGATACGGAGCCGGTGTCGGACTGACCAATGGAGCAGTTGCCCGGACTGGAAATGCACTAATTCCTCCACCGCCGGTGACGTTGCAGACTGATGCGGCGCCAACCTCGGCTGCAGCACCGGCTGGCGCGCCGGCACCGGTGCCGATGGCTTATGCCCCGCAACTGCAAGGTGGGATGTGGAATGCGGTTTCGAAAGTGCAGGGCAAACTCGAGCGAGCCGCCAAGAAAAAGGTGACGTCAGAAGAATCCGAATCCAGTCTGCAACTGACTCTGGAGAATGATGCTGTCAAGCAAAAAGGACAGGCGCACATCAACGATCTGTCTAAAGTCGTAGCCGGCAAGCGTGACGTAATCGGATACGCCTTCGCTATCAATGGCAAAGTGAATAGCGCGGATGTTTATGCCTCCAATGCTCTCTTCTTGAAGTTGTGGCCAAAGTTGCTCGATGCCACTGCTACTGAAGCTGTTTCGGAAGAAGCGGAAAAAACCGCCTCGAACGCAGCGCCCGCTGTTAAAGATGTGCGTGAGTGTCTGATCGACGCGGAGCGTGCCAAGCCCGTCATCTCCACTACCAACGGACGTACGAAACTGATCACCAGTCAGCAGACGCAAGACAACAAAAAGAACGTTTTGTTCGAAACCCAAACAACTGGAGCCGCACAAAAGAAACTCTGGGTGCACCGCAACTACATCACAAAATAGCGCAGTGCGATCCATGTCCAAAGTCCTTTTAATTTGATCAACATACGCATGTATGGTACTTTCTGGTCGTGTATGAATGGAAAGTTGTCCATGCAGATTTAGCTCGACTGGAGCAATTGCTGAACCAGTTTGAGGAGCGCGGCTATGAGGTGCACCGCCTGATACCACTGCGCCCTGGTCGTCTTGTCGGTGCCGACGTGGTGATCATCGCGCGCAAGGTGTTGGCGCGCCGCGTCGGACTGCCGACCGTAGGCGCCCAAAATGTCGAAAGCATCTACCGCCGCGACTAGCATCCGCGCCGCGCTGCTGTCACGCCTCCGCCCGTGGTATCAGCCCCTTGATTCACTCGGCCGGAAGAAACTTGGTTGGTGCGCCTGTCGAGCCATCTTCCGAGCTCTGCCGCAGCCGCGCCGAAACTCATTCTAACTCTAGCGTCCCACAGGAACGTAGTTGCAACTATTTACGTCCCCCTACCATCATGGAAGGAGGCACTTATGAAAACTTTTGCTATGGCTGCCTCTGCGGCCATCATCTCGGCACTAGCTGTAATTCCCAGCGCTCTTGCTGATGATATCTATACGTTCAGTGATTCGGGGACCACATACTATGCTCAGCCTGAGCCCATGGTTCTCGAGCACCGCACGATCACTACAACACAACCGCAGTTCATCGAACGCACTCTCACACAGCCCGTAGTAGTGCAGCGCGAAATGCCGGTAGTGTTGGAAGACACGCAACCCGTCATAATTCGCAGACATCAAATGCTCGCTCCCACGATCATTGCGCCAAGTCGTCCTGCGACGATCCGACTGGATACGCCGTTCTTCGATGTCAACCTGTTCTAAGCAGCTTCGGCTGATTTCGCCACGGCATTTCCAAATTGCCGCAAAGGCAGGGGCGCCCTCTCGGGCGTCCCTGCTCGTTTGCTTCGGTTCGCGGCAATAAACCTAAGTTGTCCTTTCCATAGCCATCAACTCTTCCATTCACCAAATTAGGAGCTCGGACTGATAAGAGCGCACTCATCGCGATTGCCAAGAGAACCGCATCCAGCGCCCCTCTTTTGACAACCTGTTCGGCGTCCAAGCTGAAGTGATATCACTCGGGGTTCGGCGTCCAAGCTGAAGTGATATCGCTCGGGGTTCGGCGTCCAAGCTGAAGTGATATCACTCCAGGATCTAAGAAGTGAGGGGTGCGCTGGCCTTTTTACCCGGGTGAAAAAGAGTCGTTGGCTTACTTTTACCCGGGTAAAAGGCGTGGATGGCGACACAGCACAAATCTGCGGGGGTGGAACTCAACAGCAGGTGGCGCGTCAGTACTATCAACGAGGCTCGCCGCGATGCGCGATTTCATCCCACCAGTCAACGACCCGCTTATTTCCGGCATTGTCAAAATGCTGGCGCCGCTGGCCATGCGGAAGGAAAAACTGGATATTCGTCCGAGTCAGAACTGTCTGGACACGCTGAAAGCGTTGCGAGGGAAGCCGGCTGTGTTGATGGTCAACCACAGTGACCGGTTTGACCCACTTGTGATGTTCGCGTTGACAAAATGTGCAGGCGAGGACTTTTACTACCTTGCTGCTCGCGAGTTGTTCGACCAGATGTTTGGGCTGCACGGATTGCTGTTGCAGCATTGTGGAGCGTACTCGGTCATTCGCGGTGATTCAGATGATGAAGAATCGCGAGACCGGACCATTCAGCTGATGGCGAGTGGAGACCGAAAGCTAGTGGAGTTTCCAGAAGGTGATGTCTCGGGACGCGATGATGAAATCTCGCCACTTAAGTTTGATGGCATCAGAAATGTGGTGCAGGCTCAGCGTCTCGTCAAGCGCCTGGACAGCGAGAAAACCCTGCAGGTCATTCCGATGGCGATTTACTATCAGGCTAATCAAGATAGTCTGGATGCACTTCTAGATCGCACGATTCAAATCGAGAACGCGCTTAGCATACGGATGCGTAACTATGAGCAAAAGGGCATCGCGGAACTCCATCTGCGCCTGGCTTACGTGATTGAAGCTCTGGTGAAGGCTGTGGAGGAGCGGTACGGTTCGGAGTCGCACGCAACCGGACATCTTAATAGTCGCTTGCTGCGTGTCTGTCGGCGGTTGGTGACTAGTCAGGCAGCGAGTTTTGGTATTCCGCTCAAAAACTCGGAGTCGGAAGCAGGAATGCTGCATACGTTGCGGGCTAAGCTGCGGAAGTACTGCGAAGATGACATGAAACACTGGGGCAAGTACAGTCGGAAACTGCGCGCGGAGCTGTGCCAGAAGGCTAATGCGGTACGTGTTGATCTGGACCGTATGCAGCAGTTGCTGATTTTGGAGAGCACTATGCGCCAACAGCCAGTGACTCTTGATGTTGCGTGGCGTGTTGTTGATCGCTTGGAACTGCAAGTGCTCGGGAAGTCGCATCCGAAAGGACATCGCACGGCCTGGATTGATGTCGGACAGCCGATTGATCTGAATAGTTATGTCGGCGATCAAGACTGGAATGAGCGAATCGTGTCACGAATTGCGGACGACATTCGCAATGCGATTTTCTTCCGGCTGCAACGCTCGAAGAAGGAGCACGAACAAATAGTTTCTCAGTTACTGGCGCCGTCAGCCACGCAGGACAACTCGGTATCTTCCACGCAGGCTGCGCCTGTCTCTTCCCCGTCGACTGCGTCCGACACTCATTCACAGTAGAACTTATAGGTAGTCGAACTTTCGAAGGTTTCTCCAGGACGCAAGATGCAGTTGGGGAAATTGGAGTGGTGCACTGAATCTGGGAATAGTTGTGTCTCGAGGCAGACGGCACCGTGGGGCTCGTAGGTGCCGCCGACTCCGCGGGTGGTGCCCATGTTGTTGCTGGTGTACAACTGCACGCCGGGTGCAGTCGTGCTGACACTCATTGCCCGCCCACTTTGCGGATCCTTGAGCCACATCGAGTCTTTGGCGGCACTGCGAAAGTCCGGATCGATCACCAGGTTGTGATCGTAGCCGCCCGGCACATCGCTGATGCGGCTGCCGATGGGAGTTTCTTCGGCAAAATCGAGTGCGGTGCCGTGAACGCCGGCGATTTCGCCTGTCGGAATGAGAGTTTCGTCGACAGGAGTGTAGTGGCTCGCTTGCAAGCGCAGTCGGTGGTTCAAGACGGTTCCACTAGCAGCACCAGCCAGATTGAAGTAGCTGTGATTGGTAATGTTGAAGGGCGTCGCCTTATCGGTCGTCGCCGCGTATTCGATGCGCAATGCATTATCAGGAGTGAGCGTGTAGGTGATGCGACACTCGAGCGTGCCGGGGAAGCCTTCTTCGCCGTCAGGGCTGACGTAGCGCAATTTGATCCAGGCTGCGCCGTCGGTCTCGCCACCCTCGGCGTCCCATACGCGCTTATCGAAACCGACCTGCCCGCCATGCAAAGTGTGGGGTGGCTTATTGGCGAACAGCTTGTATTCATGACCGTCGAGGGTGAAGGCAGCGCCGGCGATGCGATTGGCGTACCGCCCGATGGCGGCGCCGAAGCGCGGATTTTTATCGACATACTGCTGCAGGTTGTCGAAGCCGAGCACCACATTCTCATAGGCACCGCTGCGATCCGCGACGTGCACTTCGGTGATGATGGCGCCGAAGTTGATTATCTTCACCTGCATACCAGACGCGTTTTGCAGCGTGAAAAGCTTGATTTCCCGGCCGTCGGACATGGTGCCGAAAACCGATTCCTTTATAGAAGATCGAGTTGACGATTGCATAGCGGTGAATGTCCCCAGTCGGTGCCTGGTGATTTATAGCACGCCGGGCATAAGAGAGTCGGAGGATGTCACATGCCGATAGTCTATGTCCATGGAGTTTCGACGCGCGATGAAAAGGGCTGGGAGCTTCTGGAAGCGCTTTTGCGCCGCTACGTCGCACCAAAAATCAGTAAAGACCCGGACAATGTCACGGTCTTCTTCAGTTATTGGGGTGACTTCGGCGCCAAGTTCCGCTGGAACGGCGCATCGGCACCGACCAGCCCGCTGCGCAACTTGCGCGCCCGCGTCAAAGAGGCACTGCACAATCCGCAAACCGGTATCGCTGAAGAAGTGCATCGCCTGCACGGCTATACCCGGGAGAAACTTTCTGACTTCGCTCAAGAACTTCTGGCCTACAACTTAAAACTCGACGACGCCGGCGATGCCGATGAACTGGGAGAGGACGGCAACGCGCTTCTGGCTGCCGCCGCTGAAGTGGCGGACAGCAACGATACCCGCTCGCGCCTCGCCCAGTGCAACAGCGTTCGCGAAGAGATTCACGTGCTCGAAGAACTGGTCGTGCAGCGCTACGCAAAGATTCGCTCCAAAATGAAAAAAGCATCCAGCGGCGTGAAAGCCAAGCTGCCCGAATTTAAAGATCGGGTGCATCACAAGTTTCGTGAGTCTGTGATCCGGGGAGCGCATGGCGCCGGACACGTGGTGGCACGCGCCGCCGTTGAAATCAAATCGCCGATGAATCGTTTCTTCACCTTATTCGTCGGCGATGTCCTCACCTACCTGGCAGAACGCGGAACATATAAGATGCCGGGCTGGATTCCATCCTGTTTCCTGGCGGCATTAATGGATGCGCGCGAGGAGCAGTTGCAGCGCGACGGCGAGCCGATTATCGTCATGAGTCATAGCATGGGAGGACAGATTGTTTATGATGCCGTGACGCACTTTTTGCCCTTGATGCCGGAATACAAAGATGTGCGCATCGACTTCTGGGCAGCCAGCGCTTCGCAAGTCGGTTTGTTCGAAGAGCTGAAATTGTTCATCGAAAGCAGCGACGACTATAACTTTGATGCCGACGTGAAAGTGCCGTTCCCTGACCGGCAGCACCTGGGCTACTGGTGGAACGTCTGGGATCACAACGACTTCGTCAGCTACAGCGTCAAAGATATTATTGAAGGTGTCGACGACGAGCCGTACAACACGGGACTCAACATAGTGAGCGCGCACGGAGGCTATCTGGAACTACCCAGCTTCTTCCGCCGCTTCGCCAAAAAGATTGAATTTGCCCGGAGCCACAACTGGCAGAACTCGTCGAGCACGTAGTACGCGTTGCAGGCGAGTTGTGCAATGGTGCGGCGACTCGAAGCTGTCGCGGCTGTCGGCGGGACGCTCGGCGTATTCGGACAGCAGGCGTGTCACTATGTCGCGCGCCGCTTGCGGATGCCCAAGTCGTCTGGCGTTGGTCTGCATCTCGGCAAAGCGTTCAGGATTGGACAGGAGCTTGTTCATTTTATAGGTGAGCGCCGGTAAATTGTTGCAGCGGATGGCGGCACCTTCTTCCAGCAGGTGGTCGGCGTTGCGTTCTTCCTGTCCGGGAATGGGATTGACGATCACCATCACCAGCGAGCTGGCTAGCGCCTCCGAAGTCGTCAATCCGCCTGGTTTGCCGACCATCAGATCGGATGCTGCCATGTATTCATGCATTTTAGTTGTGTAACCAACTGGAACCACCAGCGGTGACAACTCGTCCCGATTGCTGCGGGTGGAGGCGTATTGTTCTTCGAGGCTTTGTTTGAGCTGCGTATTTTTGCCGCACATGGCGAGAATCTGCACCGGCTTGTCGATTTGCACCAGTTGCTCGATCAATTCCGTGACACGACCGACGCCGAATCCGCCCGCCGAAACAATAATTGTGGTGCGGTCCGGATCAAGTCCGAGGGCGCGTCGAGTTTCTTGTTTGTCCGGCAAGCTGGCGAATACCGGATCGATCGGGATGCCGGTGACTGCCACCTTAGATGGTGCGGCGCCCAGACGAATCAGGTGCTCGCGCGCTTCGTCGAGGGCGGTGAAATATTTATCGCAGTGGCGCGTCAGCCACATGCCGTGCAGGTCGAAGTCCGTGATCACGACAGCATGCCGCGCGGTCAGGCGTTGTTTGCAGATCAGAAAAGAAACAATGTCGGCAGGCAGAAAGTGCGTGCATACGATCAAATCAGGCTTGTACTTGTTGATATAACGAATCAGAGGCCAGGTGTTGAGCTGGTGGAACGCCAGGCGTTTGCGTTCTTCCCACCATGGTTTGTCCGCCGCATCATATAGAATGCCGAGCAAGCTGGGCGACTTGTTGACGAGGTCGAGATAGGCGTTGCGATACAACCGGCGCACAAAGGGACTGGCATAAGCCAGCGCATCGATGTGTCTGACTTCGCGAGCAGCGCCCAGGTCGCGAAACGCTTGTTCAAGCGCCTCCGCTGCGCGCACGTGCCCGTTTCCCGCTGACGCCGACATGATCAATACTCTGTTAAACATGGTTGGTTTACCTCTCTGTCGCCATCATGGCAAACAGAACCGCGGTTTTGTGGCGGTCGCGATCACTTAACCAGGTGTTGCAGAACCTAGGAAAATTCCTACTTCTCAGAAATGCGCTTTTGCGCTAGATTTGTATCACCGGACTTTTACCGGCGCCCTCGGTTTCACTTACTAGACAACTAGCTTGAATAGCATCGGTCCTGCGCTTGCAGGAAAGTTTTCGGCGCCTGATTACAGCACGCTGGAAAACACCGTCTGACGCGTGCACTCACTGAGGTGTACGGCACGCGCTGCACGCCCGCTGCAAAGCCTTTGGAGGTGTTCATCATGTCCAGGATCTCCGTCATGCCGAAAAAAATGAAGCCGGCGGCGGCTCGCAATTCCAGTCGACGCAAGAAAGAACGGGACCCAGAGCGGTTTGGACCATGCGGTTGTTGTGTGGCGCTCTCGCAAGTGCGTCCGCCCTATCACACTCATGACGAACCATGCGGTCATAAAGGAAGCGGCGCAGCTAACGATTCGGCTGCCGCGGCCGGTGCTACCGAAAAATCGCAGTCGATGGCCGGCAAGCTGGCTGATTTCATCTTCGGTCGAGTGGGCAGCTCGGGCAAGAAACCTGTAGTTGGTAAGGGCGCCCGCAAGGGCTCTGCAGCAAATGGCGCAGTCAACATGGCACCGCCGGGAGCGGAGGCCGGCGGTGCTCATGGCGGTTCTGCCGGTGGTGGCGCCGGTGAAGGCGATGGTGGCGGCGGTAAGCCGCCGGTAGACGATCCCAATGCTGCCGCCACTGGCGATGCGTCCGGTGGGGCGCATACAGAGGACTGGATCGAAGAACTGGCTATACCCAAGCCGAAGCGCATCTGGAGCGGCGCTAATGGTCTATTGTTCACGGTATTCGGGATTATCGCGCCGGCGTTGATGATCTTTTCGACGTGCGCCTCGATGCCGAAGCGCATTACGCTGGTGATGCTCAACCATCCGCTGGAGACCGCGGTTGAAGTGCTCCTGGTGCTGGCGATTCCGCTCGCCAACTTGTTTGCGTGGTCGCAGCTGTGCAAGAACAACGTCAAGTTCCCACGCAGCGCTTCCTTCTTATTGGGCTCGGGCATCGCCTCCTGTTTGACTATCGCCGCTATCTGCACGACGGCTCTGTTCGTCGGCACCGAGCAACTCTCCTCGGAGATCGGCACCGACTTCTCAGCCGGCTTTGCCTGGATTGCACTGCTCTCCGGCTTGACGGGACTGATTTCGTTTTTGCTCGCCTGGAAAGTGCGCAGTTCCAGAGAGTTCGCCGCTTCGCGCCGGCAGGTGGTTTTCTACGGCATTATCGGTGCGGTACTGGCTCTGGTGGCAGTGGTCGGCGGCGAAACACGTCCCTGGTCGATCAGACATGCTGAGCGGTTGGCTGTGTCCAACAATAAGGATGAAGCGAAGCAGGGGCTCGCCATGTTGCGCCAGTTAGATCCCGAAAAGGAACTGCGCATGGAGTGCTCCGACTCGCGCGCCGCCGGACTGAGCGGATTGTTCATGCCGCTCAAATCAAGTACGCAGCACCAGCTTTATTTCGCTCTCACCGGCAAGCCTTACAGCTTCCGTGAATTCAATAATTCGGATCTCTCGTCTATGCCCGACGATTACGTCAGCCGGCATGTGGTCGGCGACCGGGTTCCCGGTTTGTCTTTAACCAGATCGACGATGACCGGTTCGGTCCATCCGCGCACGCTGACCTCCAGCATTGAGTGGACCTTCGTATTCAAAAATCAAAGCAGCGACGCACAGGAGGCGCGCGCTGAACTGGCATTGCCACCAGGAGCGGTGGTAAACGGCTTGACCGTCTGGCGGCAAGGTGAACCATCCGATGCTCATTTTGTTGCGTCTAGCAAACCGGATCAGCAGGTCGAAGGCTGGCAGGAAGCAGGTCACGACTGCCCGGCGATTATCACTCACATCGGACGCGACCGCTTCTTAATGCATTGCTACCCGGTCGGGCGCGAAGAAGAATTGAAAGTGCGCGTTGCCGCCGTCATTCCTCTGATTCCGGATGCCACCACATCGGCTTCGCTTTTGATGCCGCGTTTTCTGGCCACCAACTTCGATCTGTCCGGCGAGCACCAGATTCGCCTGCGGTCCGAACAGATGCTGGCTTGCGGTTTAAAGGGCGTGACGACAGAGAGGGCGCCGGACGGACAAAGCATTCTTGCGGGAACGCTCGATCAAGCCGACCTCGAATCTTCGAAGATGGTGATCACCGCCGCCCGCGCTCCAGTTGTGCAGCCGGTCATGGTCTACGATAAGATCGCCACGCAAAATGCGGCTGCTGCCGCCAAAGCCAAATGGCTGGCCGAGAAACACAGACTGGAACAAGAAGCACAAGCCGACGACGACGGTCATGCCGACCAGGTAGTGATCATGGTTGACGGCGCATCTTCTAAGACACAGGTGGAAGCCATTAAAGCAGCCATCGGCAAGAAACATCGCCGCGGTGCCAAGCCGGTGGCCGTCAAGACGGTTCCGAAGCACTACGTGATCGAAAACGTCACCCAGGTCGGAGCGCTGGCGCCCAAGCATCTGGTAGTGGTGCTCGACTCGTCGATGACGCTCAAACAATACGCGGGCGATCTGCGCAATGCGTTGCAAAAACTGCCCCACGCCATTCCCTCCAAACTGATCGTCGCCTCCTCCGAAGACGAAAGTCTTCTCAAGGCGGTGCCACTTTCGGAGGGACTGCGCCGCATCGAAGACGGTCTCTTTGTCGGTGGTCAGGACAACCTGAAAGCCGTCGTCAAAGCTGCCGAAATCGCCGGCGAAGTCAAAGGCGGAGCCGTCCTCTGGATACACGGACCACAGCCTGAACTCAACCAGGAAATATATATCATGGCACCATATGCGGCGGCGCCCACTTTCTATGAAATGGCGCTCGGCAGTGGTGAAACTGATACCACTGAATTCTTCAAGAATCATTCTGAAATCGGTCCATTCATTCCTGTACAGCGTTCTACCGAATCGGCAGGCGCCGATCTGGCTACCTTCTTCCAGAAATGGACAGGCGGCAACCGCGGCTACACCTGCAAGTTGCTTGATACGGACAAGAAGGAAAAGCTGAAAGGAGCGGTTGAAGCAACCAAGGAAGAAGCTCGAGAGATTCTCACTTTGAGAGCCAACCAGCGCGTTTCGGCGCTCATGGATCTGCGAAGAAACAAGCGTGCATCTCTGGTCGCCATGCAGTATCAGTTTGTCAGCCCGGTTAGTGTAGCCATGGTCGGCGGCACTGGCGGCGACAATCCCAATGGCGATGAGTCGGGCAGCAACGGCACGACTGAAACTAGCGCCGAAGAGGGCAACGCCAATGCCGGTGCATTTGCGACCTCCAGCGACGGAAGCGCGCCTGAGCTGCAGGGTGCCACCAACGGCACCATAGGACCGCAAGGCGATGATGCTACTGTGATCATGGGCGTCAACACCGCCGGCACCGTTCGCGTCAACAACCTGGCAAATCTGGAAGCTTTGCTCAACATCATCGCCAACCTCGGCGAAATAGTTGGCATGCTCGCCGGCGCCTTGCTTGTTCTGCACGGATTTGCCAGAGCGGAAAACCTGGTCTTCGAATTGCTCGGACACGAAATCGTGATCGGGCCCGGCAAGCGCATGACCCTCGGCGCCCTGCTAATCATCGGAGGACTGGCCGTTCCCGGAACCATCAACTGGTTCGTCGCCTCTGCTCGCGACGCCAACTTGTTCAGCTAATCAATAGGTTTACTAAGGGAGAGCGCGAAAGGAAACAGGGTGCGGCACTCAGGTGCCGCACCCTGTTCTATCTTGAGTGCTTTCCGCCCGATGCGCGTGCATCCCTCGGTACTCGTATTTCCTCTCGACAACTTACGATTTATAGATAGAGCAACCTCATGCATATGGATATGTGATACAAAGAGGATTTCATTTGGAGGATAGACGATGGCGGTCACTCGCTCCCTGAAGACTTTTGGTCTGGTACTGGCGATTTCTCTCGCCACGTTCACCGTTTCTGCCGAACAGGTGTCGGCACAATACGGTGCACCGACAGTGTCGGCAGTGACACTACAAACGGTGCCCGGTCAAGATGGTCAGCAAATGGTGATTACGCCGAAGGGCATTACGGTTCCGCTTCCCGGTCCCGGCGTCAACAGCAATGTGGTCGAGGTTTACATCGGCTCGCAAGGCGGCTACTGGTACGTCGACAAGAACGGTCAGCAATTCGATCTGACTCAATATGTCGCCCGGTTCCAGCAAATGCAAGGACAGCGCCCCAACATGCAACCGGTACAGACCCCTGAATACGCGCCGGCACCAGCTCCGGTGCAGGTCAACAATTACGAGTCGAGCAGCAGCAACAACTCCGGTGGTTCCGGCGGCTCCGGAGTCGGTACCGCAGTCGCTGCCGGCTTGGGTGCCATGGCTGGCTCAGCGATCAGCGGGGCGTACAACTATCCTTATGCCAACACCTCGTACTGGCACGGAGTGCCGTACGGCACGCCTTATCACTACAATGGCAACAACGGCTACGCCTACGTCAATCGTGGTGGCAACACAGTCAACGTAGATCCAAACATCACGCGCACCAATAACGTCAATCGCACCGCCAACGTCAACGCCACGCAGGTCAACAGCACGGTCAACTCGGCCAGCGCCCAGCAGAACAATTACATGCGCCAGCAGCAGGACTGGTACAACAACCAGGCGAAAGCGAACTCGCAGCAGTTTCAAAACTGGAAATCAAATACCAATGCCCAGAACCCGTTCGTTAACTCCGATGCCAAATACGGCTGGGGTAACGGACAGGGCGCCACTGCCGCAGCCGGCGAAGGCGGCAGATTCGGTCAGAACGACGCCAACGCAGGCGGGCGGTTTGGTGGTGCTAATGGTGCCAACCAAAGTGGCGGCAGATTTGGCGGCGCCAATGCAGCCAGCGAGGGCGGTGGCAGATTCGGCGGCGCTGCTGGCGGAAGATTCGGTGGCGCAGCTGAAGGTGGTCGTTTTGGCGGCGGTCGCCGACGCGGACGCTGATCTTCTCCCTCCGGCAGGACTTTCCCCCGGGTAAAACTGGGCTAACTCGCTGGTTTGAGGGGGTCCTTGAACTGAATAGTCGAGTTGGACAGACCATGTTGATCTATACGATAACAACCAAAAACTGAGGCAGAATCGCCCTGCGGGCGAGAACGCCCACTAGAGTGGGGTTTGCAGTCTTGGCGCCAATTGCGGACTGCAAGACCGCTCTTATCGTATAGATCAACAATTCTCCAGGCGCCGTTTACGCCCTGGGGAGGCGTCTGAGCGCGTGCACTCTGCTGAGTTTTTCCACCGCCGGAACACGGGCATTAAAGGAGCGTCACCCTCAATAGTGGACGGCTTGGCTCTGGAAGTCAGTGCCTTAGATTTTGGAGTTTGCAATGAAAGTATTAGTGAATGTGGCGCTGGCTGGCTTGCTGTTATTGGGTTGCGCGTCCAAGGCATCGGCTCTGGATCTTGGTAATCTGGTCCGCAATGGACTGCAGAACTATGTTTCGGGAAACTACGGCAGTGGCTATGGCAACGGCTACGTCGGTAATGGCTATCTGGGCAATGCGTACGGCAACGGCTATAACGCGAATGGCTATTACGGCAGCGGCGGCGTTCTGGGCAACGGTGGCGTATTGAGCAACGTGCTGAACAGCGGTGTCCTAGGCAATGGCTATAGTCCCTATTATGGGAATTCCGCCTACAACAACGGCTATTACAACAACTACAACAATTACAACAACGGAACCTACAATCCTTATACCGGCACGTACGGCAACGGTACCCTGAAGTCGCAATTGCTCAATCAGGCAGCCAATGTTTTGATGCAGATGTTTTAGAGCCCGCCTAGTCGTTGACGGAAAGCACTAGCTGTGGTGTCGGCAGTTTGTGGTCGGCTGAGAGCGGAACGATGCCGGTACCGACGGCAAAGAATTCAATAACATGCGAGCTCCAACCGTAACGGCCTTCGTTGATGTTGACTCCCACTATGCCTTCGGCTCCGACGTTCTCAGCTTCTGCTTGCATGCGTTCCATCGCCAGTTCGCGAGCGTCGTAGAGAGCTTGAGTGAAGTTCATCATCTCGACGTTTTGACCGACATTCTTGAACCACTGCCCGAGCGACTGGTGAGCCACGTGATAAACGCAGTTGCCCATCACCATGCCGACCGGCCGATAGCCGGCACGCAGTAAGGTCCAGAAATCTTGACCGGTCAGGTCGCTGGTGAACGGCTTGTTCTTGACCCGCCACTCAGCGCCCTTGCCGTCCGATTTCTTGACCGCGGTGCCGATAGCGACAAATTCCGCCAGTTCGGTTCCCCAGGCCATGTGTTCTGCTTTCAGCCGTACGCCGACGATGCCATCGGCGCCCAGTTCATCGGCTTCTTCTTCCATGCGGGACATCGCCAGTTCGCGAGCGTGATACATGGCTTGCGTCAGCACTTCCATCTCTTCGTTCTTGGTCCAGCGCGCTTGCTGGAAGCCGATGTGATAAATGGAACTGCCGACCACCAGTCCGATCGGATCAAATCCTGCTTCTTTAACGAGCAAAAACTCGTTGACCGACAGGTCGCTGGTGAAAAGCTTCTTGTGACCGCCTTCGCCGAGCATGGCGTGCAGGCGCTCATGAGCGTGGCTCGGAAGATCGGAGGCTTTGGTATCGGTCATGGCTTGATGCCCTCTTTCTCAGTCTTACTCGTTGTAATAGCTCGGCAAGTCGAAGTTGATATCGATTGCGCGTTGCGATCTGGTTGCCAAATCGATCATGATCAATGGTGGCTTGTTTGTGCGGCTCGGCGCATCAATCTTTTCGATGGTGGTTCCCATCACGGTGAAATCAATCAGCAAATCGATATACTCGACGTTACTGATTTCCCAGTGCTGCTCGCGGATGGTTTCGTCCACCGTAACTCCGATGACGCCGTCGGCATTATGTTCGACGCCGTCGCGTGTCAGGGAGTTCATCGCTTCTTCGCGCGCTTCGTAAAAAGATTGCGTGTAGAGGCGAATCTCTTGATTGACTCTGGCGTTGTTGCCCCAGAAGGTGAACATCGAATTGCGCGTTTCTCTGTCCATGGCTGCGTAGTATACGCTGCAACCGAGAGCCAATCCTTTGGGGACGAAACCGGCATTATGCAACTGCCAGAAATCTTTGGCGCTCAGCGCGCTCATAAAGGGCGTGCCGTTGCTTTTGTGCCCGGGAATTTTTACTGCGGTACCGATTGCCGTAAATTCTACCTGCCCGTCGATGAAGGCGTGCTGGTTGCGCACTACGCGCACCCCGACGACGCCATCGGCTCCCAGCAACTGCGCTTCTTTTTCCATGCGTTGCAGCGCATTGCGCCGCGCCATCAACTGGGCAGCCGATATGTCGCGCATCGGTCCGCTTTTCGGTCTGTTGATGCCGCGTCCCCAGAACGAGACATTGAAAAATGCCGAACCCATGACCAGGCACAACGGCTGTACTCCTGCTTCTCGCATGAGCATGAATTCGTTGGTGGTCAAATCGCTGGAGAAAAATCTATCGTCGCGATTGGCATGTTCCAGCAAGCGATGTTTGGCGAATTGCGGGATGTCGCCATTGGTGAGCGCCGCAATGGCTTCTTCCTGGCGTTTTTGTTGAGCCAGTTCGGCTTCTGTTGGTTTCTTCTTCCAGAAGAACATCAGTTCATGCCCACCATCTTGTTGAGGGCGTCACGGGCCGACGCGCTTTCATTGGCCATTTTTGCCAATTCAGCCGCCACCTCTTGCACCCACACTGCGAAGTCTACATCAGTTGTTTTCAATGCGATGCCGCGCACTACTTTTAGTTTCTTCGCGGAGAGCTTCTTGTTCTTCTCGCAAGTCAGTTGATATTGAAATTCGTCGAACGTAATCGTGATTTCTTTGACGCGCTTCTTGCCTGAGAAAATCGAGCCGTCGCGTTCTACCTTTACAGCATCCGGCAACGCCCGTTCCAGCTTCTGTGACATAAGCTCCATCAGCTGTTGATTGTCGTCGGAGCTGATTTTGAGAGCCGACGTCAGTACGTCGATCTCCAGCGCGAAATTGTCGTCGTCCACAGCGAGATTTCAACTCATATAAGATAAGACAGCACGATACCACCTTGGCTACTATTCTCCGCCCTGTTCAAGAGGAATCCCATGGAAACTAATCTCTTTGCCCCGCAGATTTTTCGCGGCGTCACTCTGCGTAATCGAATTGCCGTGTCGCCGATGTGCCAATATTCGTCCGACGACGGCGCAGCCACCGATTGGCATCTCGTGCACCTTGGTAGCCGTGCTGTCGGCGGCGCCGCCCTGGTCATGGTCGAGGCGACGGGCGTCGAGGCGCGCGGACGCATCAGCCCCGGCGACATGGGCATCTGGGCGGAGAAGCACGTCGAGGCGTTTCTGCCGATCACCAAGTTCATCCGGTCTCAAGGAGCGGTGCCCGGTATACAGCTGGCGCATGCCGGACGCAAGGCGAGCACTGAAATTCCCTGGCAGGGCAGCGGTCCTCTTATGGATAACCGCGCATGGACAACTGTCGGTCCGAGCCCGATTCCATTTGACGCAGGCTATCCGGCGCCCGAGCAATTAGATATTGCGGGCATCAACAACATCAAAGAACTCTTCGTTCAAGCAACCGGACGCGCCATCAAAGCAGGTTTCGGACTGATCGAGATTCATTCGGCGCATGGCTATCTATTGCATTCGTTTCTGTCGCCGTTGTGCAACCAGCGAACCGATGAATATGGTGGCAGTTTTGAAAACCGCATTCGATTTCTTCTGGAGACAACGCAGGCGGTGCGCTCCGCGATGCCTGCGGATATGCCGCTCTTCGTGCGCATCTCCTGCACAGATTGGGCTGAGGGCGGATGGAATATCGATGAAAGTGTGGAACTTGCAAAACGATTGCGCGACCTGGAAGTCGACTTAATAGATTGCTCATCCGGTGCTGCTGTCTCGCACGCCAAGATTCCCGTCGGTCCCGGTTATCAGGTGCCGTTTGCCGAACGCATACGCAAAGAAGCCGGCATCGCCACCGGTGCTGTCGGCATGATTACGGAACCGCAACAGGCGAATGAAATCATCAGTTCTGGAAAAGCAGATATCGTTTTGTTGGCGCGGCAATTCTTGCGTGAACCTTACTGGCCGCAACGCGCCGCCAAAGAGCTGAATGCGGAGTGTGCATGGCCGGTTCAATACGGACGCGTCAAGTAGCACCACCGATCACTTTTCGATTACAAAAGACTGTTAATTTAGTTATGGCGAGTGAGTAATTGCCTTGATGCTAATACCAGCTGTAGTGGCACAGGCAGAGTCGCGCCGAACTAATACGAACTTCACACCGAGAGTCAGCAGGGCGACGCGATTGCGTCGCCCTTGCTGTAACAGATGCGGAACCTTTGAGGCTCAGCTTCTTAGAATACGGATATGAAGGGCAACTTCAGCAAGTGATGACGTTTCTTCTTCTCTTTAATGACAGTTCTGGTGGTCGTCACTGGTGTTGATACCACTGCCGACTCTTCGCGGAGAATGGTGGTGCCCGGCGCCGACTCAACTGTTGTGTAAGTGCCGGGAACCAGGATTGTTCCGTCTGTGCGCTCGATAATCTTGACCGTCCTGTCGTGTCCGGCATAGGCGGCCGGAGCAAGAGCGAAGCTCGCCGCCGCAAGGGTCGTCGCTGCTATCGCCAGAATTACTTTGTGCATGGTTCACTCCTAACTTGTTTCCTTTGTCTGAGGGGTGACGCCTGACAAGCAAGTGGGTTCCTGCTTCCCAAGATTTATTAGCTCGGCTGTAGGTTTACGAAAGCCTTGTCATGTAGTACCATTGTGCGGTTGGCATACTTGAGCTTGCCTGGCTGACAGGCAACACCGATTCTTTTTGGCGCGGTTGGCGGCACATACAAAATGAGCGACAGCAGCATCGATTTCATCGAAGCCGATTTCGGCGAGCAGAACGCCGCCGGCGGGGCGTATCACCTCAACAAATCGACGCCGGAGTTCTGGGACAAGTGGGCGAATAAGGGCGTCCGGTCGCCGATCTGGCCATTCTTCTTTCTATTGATGTGCTCGCTGGCGCTTGCTTCTCTGCCCATCGTGGCCGAGATTTTCATGCCTCGCAACCTGGAACAGCCTGCAGCGCAGCCTGTTGCCGCCGAGCCGCCGCAGCAAATGTCGGTGCAGGCGCAACAAACCGGCTTTGGACTGGGTTTCGGACAACCTCAGGCGCAAGCACCGGTTCAGGAAGAACCGCAAACCACCTATGCCAGCGGCAGTTATGCAGATTCGCCGGGCTACGACAGCCGGTTTGGCAGACCAGTTCGCTAATTTCCCCGACTGACCTCTCTGACCCGAAATTGTCACAAGCGTGACCCGAGCTTGTTATGCGCCGGACTTACTTTGGTGCTGTGAGCAACCCGTAGCTCTAGCGAGGTAAGGACAATGGGCGACATTTCACCAATCGGCGATCGAAGCAGCGCGAGAGTCCAGCCAATCAACTGGGCCGAGAAAGCCAATCTCAATCAGCGCCGCACCGGCAATCCGTCGCTCAATCAGCGCTCCGAAGTCGTTGCGCCTCCAGAGGACGTGCCGCAACTGGACATTTATGATGGAGAAACGCCTCTGAGCAGCTCCAGACAACCCGGAAGAGCGCTGCATCAGGTGCCGGCGGAAACCAAAACTGTAGCCCCGCGCGAGGCGCTGCCGAAAGCTGCCGAGCCTATCAAAGCCGCCGAACCGAAGAAAGCTGAGCCTGCCACCAAAGCTGTCGAAGCAAGATCCGCAGAAGCCAATGTGACGCCAGCCAAACCTGAGCCGAAGCCCACCCTGCAAGAAACATCGCTGGCCGACTTGCAAGCGAAACGAACTGCGCTGATCAACGCCGGCACCGCCGACAGTATTACTGAACTAGGATTTGTAAATGAGGAGCTCGCCAAACGGGGGCAGTTCCGCAGTGCGCTGGAACCTGGTGTCCGACAAGGAAATCCCGCAGCCTTGTCGGCGCCAGAGTCCGCCGTTTCTTCGCCGAAGTCCGCAGCCGTTTCCGCGCCGGAGGGACTGCCGGGAGCGACCGTAAAACTGTCGCCGGAGCAATTGCCGCCCGCGGTCCGCGATCTCAACCTGCACACCGAAGACGTTAACAGCAGTTTCTTGAAGCAATTCGCCAGCCCGCTAGGCAAAATGGTTTCGTACGGATTCGGAACTCTGGGCGTGGTGGGCGGTCTGTTCCAGCTGAGCGCCGGCATCGATGAAATGCGCGCCGGCAACTACGGTGAAGGCTCAGTCACTTCCCTGTCCGGCATCTGCAATACCACTGCTGGCGGTGCCACCTTCTTTGCCGGCATGCCATTCGCCAATGCACTGGCCACTCGCGCCGGTGGCGTGGGAGCGATGCTGGACGGCGGTCTGCAACTCTACAAGGGCTACACAACCGGCAACGATGTGCAATTGCTCGATGGCGGAGTGAAGACCACTCTCGGCGGCACCATGATGTCCGGCGGTCCGGTCGGCTGGTGCGCAGGAGCCGCCTATGCAGGCTGGTCTGCTGGCCGGTTCCTGGGTGGTGTGAAGGTCTCGGGCGAAAGCACCGTCGATGACGTAGTCACCCAGGGCATCTACAACCTGTTCTACGCTTAAGTCGCAGATCTTGGAAGGCGAGTCGCCTTCAGCTATTTCCCGATCGACTGCAACAGCTCTTTGAGATTCTGCGCCGGTTCGATCATGACCAATCCGTTCGGAATGATGGCGGTGCCCTTTGCCATCACCTGTTTGGGAACCGAAATGCCGTCCTCGATGCGCACTTCGTTGACGCTCACCGATGCGGGAGCCGGCGAAAACGCAACTGCCTTGGTGATGCCCAGCATCTGGCGACCGCCGCTCAAAAACACCGGCATTCCCGTGGCACCGAATGTAGTGCCGAGCTGGGCAACATAAGTCTGCCCCGGTCCGTATTCACTGAATGTCCATTCGTCAAATCGCAGCATGGACAAAGATCCGGCACGCACAATCGACAGGTTCTCCAGCGACCCGTCACCAGGCAAGAACATATCGAGTGAAACCAGGTGATGTCCCTCGGCGACGCCCTCGCCGCGCAATGCCACTGGATCTGAGAGAGAAGCGTAATCGAGAGCGAACGGCGTGCTATCGGGAATTGCAGGTATCTTGATTGCCGCTAAGTTGATGCTGGCTTTCTTAGGGAAGTACAAGGTGGGCTGCGCGCCGTCGGATTTCAACGTGATTTCAGAGCACTTGCAGCCCTTGCTCGTGCTGACGCGCGCAATCACAGACGCCTGGTTGCTGAGCACGTGTTTGTTGGTGATCAGGTAAGGAACACTGCGCGCTCCACCGGCTTCAGGAACTGTGAGCAGAAAGCCCGTTCCCAGAAAACGCAGGGAATCGGCTGGGTTCTCACACGGTTTAGTCCCCGCCGGAAACAGCAACACTGTGTTGGTTTGCGCCCGCTGCAGCCAATCTTTGTCCGCGGCTGGCGCAGCTGGTTCGGCGGCGCTTGCAGCGCCGGTTGCACCGACAGCATTTCCGACCGCAGCATTTCCGACCAGGCAGAAGCAGGCGATCGCGACGGCTGCCAATATGCGACTGAGATAACCCGTTTTGTTCATGAACACCAACAAGAATAGTAAATGGGCCGACCTAGCGGTGGCGCATTCTAACAGCCTGCGCTGTGCCTTGCATGAGAGTGTTGCTGTCACGCGAAAATCATCACGCGCAGAGTGCATAACGCGCGTTTATATATGCTTGAGGCGACGGCGCCTTAAGCGTACAATGACTCCGTCATGCAGCCAGACTTGTCGACCTTGCACCCGAATCAATCGCCGTTGTATATGGCGTTGGACGATCCCGTCCTGCATCAGTTTATCTCCTACCTGTCGCAGAAAAAATCTGAACAGGAATCGAATCCGCATGCCCACGTGGAGATTGAGCTTTCGCGCAGTTTCATCAATCGCGTGCGCGATTCATTCAAGCAAAACATCGTCGATGGCGAACGCCATCTTCACAGCCTGGCGCACATTCTGGCTTCCGATCTGCTCGAGAGCGAGTTCGAGCTGCACAGCAACGTCATCGGTGTTTTGCCTGACGATGAAGACAGACCATTTCTAATCAGAGAGCGCATCTCTAAAGAAACTTTGTTCACAGTGATGGACATCGATCTCGGCAATCAGATGTTGCGCAATTTCCGGTATCACCAGAACGATTCGTGGGTGGAGTTGCAGTTATCCGCAAACTTTGTCGAGTATCTTCCGATCGGTCGACCGGCAACAGGCGTCAATCGCCTCACCAGCCGGGTCAAGGCTGAAGAAGAGCTCTGGACTAAGGTTGCAGACGAGATGTTCCATCTCGATCAAGTCGTTTCGCGCGACAAGCACTTGCGCCAGTACAGCAAGTACATCAAAGATATCTTTGGTATCAAGATCGTTTGCGAAGACGAAGCGACCTGCATCGATGTGCACGAGAAACTGAAGACAATGCAAGCCGGTGACTCCTCACTCGATTTCGTGGAAACCAAAAACTACCTCACCTGCCCACCCGCTGAAATGAAGCGAACTGGCTGGAAGGCGCTTAAGAGCGTGGTTCTGTGGAATGACCGTCTGTTCGAAATTCAAGTGCAGCCGCTCGGAAATTATCACCTCGAAATCGATCACATGGCAGGACCATCGCACCGTTCCTTCAAACTCGGGCGCGACAAGATGCGAGACGACATCGCTCAGCACATTCCGATGTACGGTTTCTACCGCGACCTGCTGCGCATGCTTTTCACTGACAGCGCCATCTCGTTCGAATCCGAACACGCATCAATCACTATCATGGAAAACGCATAGCGCTAGCGCTTCCACTTCCACTTCCACTTCCACTGAGAAACAGCGGGGAAAGAAACAGCTAGACCTGACCTGGTTTCTTGATGACGTCGAGCGCCGCCTGGGCGGCTTCGTTGTAGGCGTTGATGTTGTCCATCAAGGCGTTCACCATGCTGTTAGCCATGGTGGCGAATAGTGCCGCGAAGAAATCCACAATCATGCCCATGATGCTGAGCGGGTCAGCCATCATGCCGGCGAAATCGAACATGTGCTGCAGCGAATCACCCAGTCCGGGAATATCCATGACTCCTGCGGTATCCAGACCTTGTTTCAGGCTGTCAGCCATGCCTGGTGCGGCGCTATCCATGCCCAGCGATTCTAAGGAAGCACCACTCAATTCCAGCTTGGGCAGCGATGGTGCCGCACCTTTCGCTGCTGAGTCCGCCAAAATGTTCGCGACAGAGTCCGTCCCGTTCATATCCGAGGACGTAATCATGTTATCTACGATTTGTTGACCGCCTTCAGCCGCGTCGCCGCTATTGGCTCCGCCGAACGGAGATTTGGATCCGCCGCTATCTGATGGCTTGTAATAGATCGGCATGGCGATGTGCCTCCGATCCTCATAAAACACCTAAAGTCGACAAAAGCTCCAAAACTTAAGGTTTCGCCAGATTAATTCTTGACATGCGCCGGACCGGCTCGCTTTGAACCCCAAGTGATATCACTTGAGTCCTCGAAACCTGAAGCGATATCACCTGGGGTTTTCAGACTAGAGCTGAAGTGATATCACTTCAGTTCTGGCTGGGAGGGTAAACGCTGCGCCAGTCCGGGTTTTAAGCCTTTTGATGGGCGCCGCTGACGGTGACCACGTTTTTGCCACCCTTCTTGCTGGACTCAAGGGATTGGCGTGTAAAGGTGAGCACGTCTTCGATGCTTGGCAGGGTCATGGGCAGTTCGGAGATGCCAATACTGACTGTGCATGAAACGGCTTTGCCGTTGTGGACAGCGGGAGACTCGGCTATGTTCTTGCGGCATCGTTCGGCGATTTCGAGCGCTTCTGCCTCGTCGACGTCGATGATGAACACTATAAATTCGTCGCCTCCAACGCGAGCGGCATAATCTGTCGGGCGAATGGAGCGAAATATATTGGTTGCCATGTTTTGAAGCAGCAGGTCGCCACCGGCGTGCCCGTGGGCTTCGTTGATTTGCTTAAAGTCATCGCAGTCCATAAGAGCCGCAAAGACCCGCAATCCCTGGCGGTCGGCGCGGCTGGTTTCTATCATCAACGCTTTTTCGAGACCGCGGCGATTTAATAGTTGAGTTAAAGGATCGATTTGCACCAGTTGCTTGAGGTTGACGTTCTTCTCGCACAGCTTGAAGGTCATCTCTCTGAGCCGGTTTTCGTAATCGTCGTGCTCTATCAGCAGCTTTTTCATCTGCCAGGTGGCGAATAAATTCAGCCCGCACAAGATGATGGCGCCGACGATCAGGGTTATGACGTCACGCAGCAAGCATGCCGCTGCAATGGAGACCACGGTGATCGCAATTGCTGCCACGCGCATCCAGATGATCCAGGACTTCTCGAACTTGCGGATCGAAGCCGGAAGCGCCGGCATCACCACCGATAAGGTGACCGGAGGCAGCTTGCTTTTGGAGGTGGTTGTTTGATCGTCAGCCATGAACCAGGGGAAACCGGGGCAAAGGGTCATCAATTCTTATACCCCGCCGGACCAACTTCCCTACGGTCAGGCAAACCTAATCCTGGCTTGGGTTAGCGTCTGGCGCCGCCTCCCATTGATTCCCAGAGCTGGTCGACCGTTATCCAACCGTTGTTGTCTGGTCCCCACTGGTTGTGGATGTAGACCTGGGCTGGTTTGCCGTCGGCGGCCGGTTTGGTGTGCCACGCATGTTCAACAACTGGAGGTGAGAGTCCTCACACAACCTGACGATGGTGAAGTGTAGCGAATGCGCAAGGGCGCGACCGTGAGGGGACGTCTGAAGGAAGCGCTGAGCAAAACTGCGATTTGGCGGACAGAAACCAGATACGAGGCGGGCGCGCCCGCGCGGCGGCGAGCCAATGATCGCGAAGCGCATAATCGTCAACGGACGCGAACGTAAATCTGGCAGATGCGCAGTGAAAGTGATTGAACTTACCGTGGGAGATCTGCGCCGTGTCGAAAGCAAACGACTGGGAATCGCAAAAACCGACCGCGGTGGGAAGTCAGCAAAGGACGTAGTAACTCGAAACACCGACCAAGCGCGGCAGCACGCAAGCAGGCGGAATTAAACGGTGAAGGTCCAAACGACGGCAAGGTCACGTGACATGAGTTGCGAGAACGAGAAGCAACAGAAAACAAAACAGGACTCAACGACAGAGGTAGGTGAAACCTGCGAGACTGGCGACCGAGGAGCGAAAAGTTTGAAGCAACGGAAGGTGACGCAAAGACCAATCATTGATGGAGAAATTCTAGATAAGGAGAACCTGAAGATCGCCTACGCACGCGTCGTCAAAAACGGCGGTGCAGCTGGGATCGACAGGCTTAGCACCGATGACCTACAAGCGTACCTCGCAGCAAACTGGAAACAGATCAAACAAAACTGCTTCAGGGCACTTACAAACCAAGACCGGTGAGACGGGTGAACATCCCGAAGCCCGGCGGAGGAAACGACGGCGCTGGGGATACCGACAGTCATGGACCGTTTTATTCAACAAGCATCATGCAAGTGCTGCAACTTTTCGTGGGACAGCACATTTTCCGAGCACAGTTACGGTTTTCGACCAGGTGAATCGGCGAAGAACAGGCAGTAGAAGCCGCCCGCAAACACATTGAGGGAGGCTACCGAGTAGTCGTGGATATTGATCTGGAGAAGTTCTTTGATCGAGTGAATCACGACGTCCTGATGAACCGGGTAACGAAGCGAATTTCCGACAAGCGAGTGCACAAGTTGATCCGTGCGTACTTAAATGCCGGAGCATTGGAAGGCGGGCTGACCAGCGCGAGCAAAAGAGGATACCACAAGGCGGACCGCTTTCGCCGCTACTCTCAAACACGCTGCTTGATATCGAACTTGACCGAGAACTGGAACGACGGAACCTTCACTTTGTGCGATACGCAGATGACTGCAATATCTGCGTTGAGTCGGCAGGCCGGAGAAGCGCGTGATGAAAGGGATCACGGAGTTTCTAGGAAAACGGCTCGGGCTACAAGTGAACAAGGAGAAAGATGCGGTGGGAAAGCCTTGGTCCGAGCTTCCTTGGAGTTAACTTTTACGCTGGCACAATCGAGGTGTAAAACCGCGCGTGGCTTCAAGAACCTCGCCAGGTTCAAACAGCGAATTCGCGAGCCCCAGCCCGACCAACAAAAGGTAAAAGCGTCAGTCAAGTGATTGGAGGTCTACGCGAATACCTCTTGGGCTGGCGCGGATACTTCGTTGTCTGCGATACGCCGAAAGTGTTTCGCAATTTGGGATAAATGGATTCGGCGTCGTATTAGATGCTACATCTGGCATAATGGAAACGGAGACGCGGCACCGATACACCGAGTTGCTTCGGCGGGGAATCCACCCGCAGGATGCAGCACGTGCTAGTGGTTCGGCGAAGGGACCATGGCGACTGAGCAAAAATTCAATACTCCACCATGCTATCCGAAGCGCTGCCCTGCACGCTCTCGGGCTCCCGAAGCTAGTCTCCGCATCATGACCGCTGCCGAACCGCCGTGTACGGACCCGTACGCACGGTGGTGTGAGGGGGAAAGTCCGCGAGGACCTACCTATCTCGATTAGTCGGCGATGGTGACGAAGTGGGTGGCGCCCTCCGGCTGCGGCTTGCGCAGATCGGTCATGCCGTTGTTTGTGTTCATGCTGTAAACGAGCATGCGGGCATCCAGGCAAACGACCATGGGCAACTGAGCACCGCCTTTTAGCTCGACCAGTTGTTTCTCCAGATCTGCGCGCGTGCGCACATCGCGGATGTTGTCGTCGGTGATCCCTTCAGGACGCTGATTGGCAGGGTCATCGTCGAGGTCGAAGCCGCGATTTGTCATCACTCCCATTTTCTCGCCGGTTAAGCGATAGACTTCGGAAGCAACTGCGAAAGCGGGTATGCCACCGGTCTTGGAGAATACTCCGTGACCGGCTTCCTCCAGTGGTTTCTTCTCGCCGTTCGCTAAGAGCCAGTGGTCATCGTAATGAGTGGCTTGCCAGTTTTCGCCTCTCAGCACTTGCGGCGGGCCCTGCACAAAGGTCATCGGGGGATTCAGATGCTGTCCGTAGTCGTTGAGAGCCATGATCTGAAACATCTGCGACGCGTAATTGCGACGACCGGCATCGGGTTCTTCCTTACCGTCCAGATCGGGCGGAATGCTCACCGCCGGCATGTTGATCGTCTTGCCGTCACGGCCGGTCCATTTTCCTTCCAGAACCGATTGTGCCACCATATCCGCCGCCACTGACGGATTGTTGGAGTAAATCTTGTGTTCCAGCGAAGCGGTGCCGCATGTGCCGTGCGGGCCCTGATTAATGCGCTCGGGATCGGCAGCGTTGAACATGATGCCGCGCGCGGCCATAACTGGATCGCCGGTGCCTTTATAGGTGTCCTTGCTCTCCAGAAGTTTGGTCACGGACTCCAGAGTTTTGGTGAACTCTAATTCCGGAAGTCCGCGGTCAGCAACGCGTTTCTTGAACGCTTCCAGATCCTGAAGAAACTGTGTGCGCGCTTCCGGATCGGTTATGTATTTTTCTGCAGCAGCCTTCAGTCGAGTTTCGGCTGCACCATCGGCAGTGCCGGGGGCACTGCTGGTAACATCGCGCCGCACATCGCCCCCATTGAAAATGGAGGGTATTTCGATTACCGAACCCATTGCTGCCACGGCAGTTTCTGCCGCCGTTCGACCAACGGTTCTGGCGTAATCTTTTAATAGGTCCACTACATCCAGGTTATCGGTAGTGGGAAGTGTGCGTGCGTAGTCTGGTGCTTGATCTAACTCGAACCCCGAAGGCCTATTGGGTGACTCAATAGACATCGGTGTATTCTCATTTTTGAGTTACCTCGGCCAGCCAGGACGAGGTAGAAGAGTAAGGTAGAAAACGGAGCGAATGGTGGGTTGCGCTAATTATAGTGCCAAACTCTTGATTTCCAACAACAATTTTCGTGCGGCGCGTGTATTCTTATTAGCTCGCCCATGGGCTTGATATAGGTAAGGTATGAAACCAACAACGACGGCGCGCGCGACGATCGATCGCGAGAAATTGCAGAACCTGCTTCAGGAAGAAATTAGACTCTACGCTGAGCGTCACCCGCGTTCGAAGCAACTGTTCGAGAAGGCGCGCGAACATCTCGTTGGTGGACTGCCGATGCCGTGGATGGCTCGCTGGGGCGCGTTCCCTCTCTTCGTATCCGAAGCGCGCAACGCCAGATTTACTGATGTCGACGGTCATGAATACGTCGACTTTTGCCTCGGCGACACAGGCGCCATGACCGGTCACTCGCCGCCCCAACTGGTTAAGACCGTCGACGAACAAATCAAAAAGGGCATCACTTATATGTTGCCCACGGAAAACGCAATCTGGGTCGCCGAAGAGTTCTCCCGGCGCTTCGGTCTAGCTCACTGGCAGTTCACGCTGTCGGCAACCGATGCTAATCGATTTGCGATTCGCATCGCCAGACACGTCACTCAGCGACCTTATGTATTGGTCTTCAACTGGTGTTATCACGGAACCGTAGATGAGTCGTTTGCCACCACAGAAGGTGACAAGGTAGTGGCGCGCTTCGGAAATCTCGGACCGCCGGTCGATCCCTCGCAAACGACGAGAGTCATCGAGTTCAACGATGTTCAAGCCCTGACGAACGCACTTAAGGATCAAAAAGTCGCGTGCGTGTTGGCGGAACCGGCGATGACCAACATCGGCATCGTTCATCCCCAGCCGGGCTTCCATGATGCTCTGCGCAGAGCGACCAGGGATACCGGCACGTTACTCATTCTGGACGAAACCCACACCATCAGCGCCAGTCCCGGCGGATGTACTCAACTTTATGGATTGCAACCAGATATGGTGACAATCGGTAAACCAATCGGTTCCGGCATTCCCGCCGCTGCCTACGGCATGAGCAAAGATGTGGCGGGACGGCTTTCCGAGGCGCTTTCCGGCGACCATTGCGACACCTGCGGCATCGGTGGCACCCTGGCCGCCAACGCACTTTCCATGGCGGCCATGCGCGCCACTCTGGAAAACATACTGACGCCGGACGCATATAAAGGCATGGTGGCGATGGCCGATAACTTCAAAGCCGGAGTCTTTGATGCGATTGCGGAACTCGGCTTGCCGTGGACTGTCGCGCAACTTGGTTGCCGCGTCGAATACTGGTTTATGCAGGACGAACCGAAAAACGGTTCCGAAGCCGCGTCGCACATCGATGCCGACCTGGATCGGTACATGCATATCGCCTCGCTCAACCGAGGCGTTTTGATGACGCCCTTCCATAATATGGCGCTGCTTTGCCCCAGCACCACGCAAGCTGATGTGGACAGGCATACACAAGTGTTCCATGAGATTGCCGGTCGCCTGATCTAAACCTCCTGGAAACAACCCGCACAATCTTGGAAGTGTTAGGGTGCGGCGCCGCCGTGCCGGTTCGCCTGGCTTAATGGGGATATGAGCAATTCACTCCTACCCCAATTGAAAAGGACTCGACCGATCATGAATACACGCAAACTGGCACTTGGTTTGATGATTACTGCTACTACCCTGGCTTCGATGAGTTTCGTGCCGCAGTCGGCGCAAGCCGAGGAGTCGCATGCGGTTAAGAACAAGTTGCCATTGCCCGCACGAGTCGTCGGCGCCCTTGCACAGGTACCACTGTCCGCCGGCTCGAAGATGATCGACGCGACCAGTGTCGTTTCTGAAAAAGTGGTTGAGGTGCAGTTGCCCAGACCTGTCCGCCTTGCCTTCACCCCGGTGCGCGCGACCGCTGCCGGCGTCAACCTGGCGTTGCTCGGTACATTTCACAGTCAGGGCATGTTCACTGATAGCCAGCGCTCCGACACGCTTCCGCGCGCCGCTGTCAACTGCGTGATCAATGCAACACCCTGTTTCCTCATCGGTTCATATGCAGTGACGAAACAAGACCTGCGCGCGGTGATTAAGGGCGGTGACTCATAACGCATCTGGTGATTCATATCAGCCGTATCCGGGCAGTTCTCAAATAGAACGCGGTTCGCCACTCGGAGACGACGATGGCTCTATCTACAAGACTGCTCGGGATGCTTCTGTTTCTCTCGTGCAGTTTTGTATTTGGTGCATTCGCGTCGGCGCCGGCGTTCGCGCAAACTGCCGAGTCTGATGCATTGATGCGGCAAGCGTTGCCGCTTCTCGCGCGGCACCAATACGATCCAGCCAGTCGCTTGCTTTATCGGGCAGCGCAGCTGGCACCGCAGGATGCCTACGTTCAATACAATCTCGGCATTGCTTTCTCCGGGTTGAAGCGCTACCGCGAAGCGTGGCAGGCGTTCGCCATGGCTCGACAACTGCAGCCAGGCGAGGCATCTAATTGGATAGCGCTTGCCCATGCATACGGCGAGTGTGGCGACAAGAAAAACTGCATTGCCATGCTCCACGACACGCAACGTCGTTTTAGATTGAGCCCCGAAGAACAACAAAACGTTGCCGGCTTGTTAGCCGAATACGGCGATGGCCGCGATGGTGCCGTGCAAGGGCTCGCCAATCTCGTGAATAGCCAGCCGCAAAACGCCGAGATGCACAACACCCTCGCCATCAGCTACCTCAAGGCAAATCGCTTCAAAGAGGCGATGTCCGAATTGCAAACCTGCATCAAGCTGGCACCAAATAACCCTGGTCTCTACCACAACCTGATGTACTGTCAGGACAAGCTCGGCGATCTGGAAGGACTGCAGGCAACACGTAAGCAGTTCCTGCAGAAGTTTCCGAGCAGCAAAGACGCCGGCACGGTCGCCGAAGAAATTACTTACTACGACAAAGACTTTGCCCGCACTCGCAAGCAGGAAGCTGCAGCCGCGCAGTCGACGAAACCAGGACCATTCGCCGATATGAAGTCGCCGGTCAAGGTTTATGTACACGATCGCCTCTCGGGACGCACCACCTGGAGTGCCCAGCAGACTAAGACAGCGGCGGCGGCGCCGAAGATCAATTATTCGCTGATGGTGGAGCGCGCTCTCGATCAATGGACCAACGCCACGGGGCGCAAAATCACTTTCCTGATCAGTGACAATCCGCAGACCGCCAACATCGAGTGTCAATGGACGCCGGACAGAAGCAAGCTGCACTATGCCTTTGCCGCCGGTGTCACATCCTATTCATACAATAGTCTGAAAGAACCCAAAGCCACCATCTTTCTTCTTACCGAGTGCGAAGACGACAACGATTTTCTGGAGACCTCCCTGCATGAGATTGGGCATGCGATTGGTTTGTCGCACAGTTCCAGTCCGCAGGACGTCATGTATTCGAGCGGTCAGGTCCGCACGAAAGGCGCTGCACCGGCGCTCTCGGCCAACGATATCACTCGCGTGCGCCGACTGTATCCTTAGCAGAACCCTGTGGCATGTGACTTTAGGCACCCGGTTAGTGCCGCAAGTTGTGCTGAACGTCACGGACCGCCGTTGTTCGCGTCATGCAATAATTGAACTACGGTCTCCACGGTCCTCGCCAGAGGCGTTCATCGTCATGATCCCTCAAGTCTCGAAGAGAAACATTCCTTCGACTGTCATCGCTATTGCGTGCATTTGCTTGGTCATGCAATGGCGAGACGCTCTCGCCTTGATTTGGGATGACATCGAGTGCGCCATAGTGCGCGCCATGGGTGGCGCAGCATACTGGACGGAGCAACATTGGCACACTGTGAAGAGACCCGCCAAAGGCTGGCGTGAACGAGTTCATTACGGGTCCGTAGAGGAATTTTGGCGGACGACAAGAATCAGGTGTCCCTAGGTGGCTATGATGCCGTTCTTATCAGTCCATACGACATCAGCGAAGATGATGAACCCATCTAGAGCAGCGCTCGGAGTTCGGCTAGGACGCTGGGATATTCTGGGAAGTAGTGCAGGTCGCTGAGGCTGTGTTCGATCAGGTAAAGTGATAGCCGTTCTTCGAGTGAGGAAAACGCGAACACCTCTGGATAAAACTCGCGGTACCAGACCAGCAGGTCGGCGTAGTCCTCGTCACGAATCAGATGTTCATGGTGCGCACTCACGTACTTGCGCGGATAGCGCACCATCCTGGTCACCAGATCGAGCACGTAGTCGATAGAAGCAATTTCGGTGCGCTCGAAATCGAGAATACCTGTCACCATGCCGTCTGCCACCAGAAAGTTGTCGAAATGCGGATCGTAATATGTGAGCGCAAGCGTTTGTTCGCGCAGCGCCTCGTGATGAGCCTGTACATGCATGCGGATCCGCTGGGCTGAGTCGGTATTGATGGCACCACTTTGTTCGGCTTGGTCCAGTCGATGCTCAATGCGCGAACAAATATGGTCGTGCCAATTCAAAGGTGCATCTGAGATTTTGTCTGCAGTGCTGGCAGGGAACCTTGCTGCGAAACCGCTGTAGTCGGTTTCGTTGATGACTCGCAGGATGTCGCAAATTTCTTTGACTAGCTTGCGTCTCTGTTCTACCGAATACAGGTGCCAAAGGGTATAGAGGTTGTCGCCGGGAATCTTCCTATAAATGATGTATGGCAAATCAGATTCGTTGAGTGAGGTATCGGCATGCACCACTTCGGGTGAACAGATCCTCCCAGCGAACAGTTGGCACAGAAAGACTTCTTTCTCGAGGGCGAGACGATCCTCGGCGGATTTGCCGATTTTCAGAACCAACTCCTCGTCTACTGAGAACACATCGTTGGAGAATCCGATTTCAATGCGAAATAGAGATCTCTTGCTGCCGAATCCGGCTCTCTCCAGGATGTCGCGCGCCAGGTCGACTTTGGGTATCAAACGGTCACCAGAGCTTCCTGTCCACATTTAATGGCAGTCTCGATGACCCGCATGGTCTTGAGTGCGTCGCGCGGATTTACCGGCGGTGCCGTGCCATTGCGAACCGCGCTCTCGAGAAGACGATAGAACTCGCTATACGCGCCCGGCTCGCTGACCACAGACTTCTCCAGAGTTTCGTCGCCCTGCAGATACTTCAGCGTCCCATTCATCGATATCGGCTCCTTCCCCCACTCATCGGAGGGAGGACGCTTACCGGCTCGCAAGTCAGCTTCTTGCGGGTCCAGTCCAAATTTCTCATAGCTGCCATTGGCGGCGAGAACGCGGAAGCGCGGCCCTTGTATGGCGGAAATTGCGTTCATCCACAGATGGGCTGTGACACCATTGGCGAATTTGATGGCGACAAAACTGTCATCATCGGCGGTGGCGCCGGGTCGACGCAGTTCGGTCTCTGCATAAATATGAACTGGTTCGCCGAACAGCACCAGCGCCTGATCGATCAGGTGGCTTCCCAGGTCAAACAGCAATCCACCTGCCTCTTCGAGGCTCGACGTTTCTCGCCAGGCGCTTTTGTTGACGGCGGGACGCCACCGCTCAAAACGTGACTCGAATCGATACACCGATTGCAGCGTGCCGTCGTCAATCAGTTTGCGCAACGTGAGGAAGTCATTGTCCCAGCGGCGATTCTGGAAAACAGTGAGCAATGTGTTGGTTTCCTCCGAGATAGCAACCAACTCTTCAGCATCGCAGGATGTGGTGGCAATCGGTTTGTCGATGACCGTTGCCAATCGGCTATGCAGTGACTTCTGAGCAAGCGGGGCGTGATGAATGTTGGGTGTTGCAATCACGACGATGTCGAAGCGCTTCGCATTGCTAAACACTTCATCTGCGCTGTTCAGCAGTTCAGCATCGGGGAATTCAGCGTGCGCTTTCGTCTGCCGCTCTTTATTACTGGTGACGACCGCTGCCAGTGACAGCCCTGGGGTCGTAGCTATGAGAGGCGCGTGGAACGCCGACCCGGCGAGTCCGTAGCCGAGCAGGGCGACTTTGAGTGGTTCTTGAGAATTAGGCATCGGTGTATTCTAGCCGAAAGAGGGTTCGGTTGCAGTACAATCTGGGACCTGTTCCATCGCCCCGATGACGGTCAACCATGTCGAAGATAAATGTTGCGTTAGTGATCGCGTTCGCTGTCCAATCGCTCTGTTGGCAGCTGCCTGCATTTAGCGAAGAAACCAGCGACCCGCTGCCTTCGTGGAATGAAGGTGCGGCGAAAAAAGCGATTTTGCAATTCGTGCACGATACGACGACCAAGGGCGGGGCGGATTTTGTGCCGCCTGAAGAACGCATTGCCACCTTCGATCAAGACGGCACGTTGTGGGTGGAGCAACCTATGTACGCCGAGTACTGCTATGCCCTCGCTGAGGTGAAGGCGCTTGCTCCGCAGCATCCCGAGTGGAAAACCGAGGAACCGTTCGCTTCGGTTCTCGCTGGAGATCAGGCGATGCTCAAAACAATGAACGCTGCCGGCGTGGAGAAAATCGTTGGCACCACCCACGGGGACATGACAGTCCAGCAATTCCAGAAGGATGTTACGGACTGGCTCGGAACTGCGAAGCATCCGCGTTTTAATAAGCCATACACGCAACTAACCTATGAGCCCATGCAGGAAGTGATGCGCTATCTGCGGGCGAACGGGTTCCAGACCTACATTGTTACAGGCGGCGGGCAGGATTTCGTGCGTGCGTTCGCCGAACCGACTTACGGCGTGCAGCCGCAACAGGTTATCGGCACCATGGGCAAAAGCAAGTTCGAGTACAAGTCGAAAGGCAATACGGCGATCACAAAGGAACCGCAGGTGCTGCTTGTTGTGAACAATGGCGGCAAGCCAGAGGCAATTCACCTGGTAGTCGGTCGACGGCCGATTGCGGCATTCGGGAATTCGGGCGGTGACAAAGAAATGCTGGAGTACACGCAATCCGGTTCCGGCAAGCGACTGATGATGCTCGTTCATCATGACGACGCAGAACGCGAATACGATTATGGACCCAAGTCGCGAGTCGGCACCTTCAGTGATGAGCTCATGAAGGAAGCAAACGACTCCGGTTGGAGCGTCATCAGCATCAAAAACGACTGGAAGAAGGTCTTCCGCTAAAGCGCGCTGACGGTGGTTTGCAGTTCGTCGAGGTGTTGGAGGCGCTGTTCGATTAGTTGGGACGGCAGGCGGTTTTCTTTCTTCAGACGGCGCTCGTAGCTCCAACTCATCAGCAGCCAGGCGGCGTTGCCGACGACCGCCATGCTGGTGCCTACTGTCCCGACGATAGCGCCGTCATAGGTCAGTGCCAGCTGCTTACGCGGTTGTTTCGGATACTTGTAAAATCCGACGGTGCCCAATATGCCCTGCGTCATCAAAGTGCTGCCGATCAGCGGTCCCAGCTCGCTGGTTTGCAGTGCCACCTTCTCCAGATGGCGGGCGGTTTTTGTTTCGCTGTTGAATTGTTTTTGGAAGAGCTGGTTCGACTGAGTGTACATGGCTGCTCGTGCTGTGGCAGGCAGTGAGGGCATGAGGCTGCCCTGAGCGCCGGGCAGCATTTGTTCGAGCAAACGTTGTTGTTCTGTCAGGTCCGATAAATTGAAATCCTTAGTCTCGTGCAGTTTCTTCTGTAGAGATCGTTTGGAGCACTTGCGAATCATGATACCGGTGGCGGTGCTGATTGCCGGGCTGGCGGATGCCAGCGCGCCGGCGACGATGAACAAGATATTTGAGGTGCCGTTGTATTTGGGTTGGGTGACGCCTCCCAGTCCATAGCCGGCGGCCACCGCGGACACGGTGTTATAGCCGGTGTTGAGTAGGAAGAACGTGTTTTGAAATGCGTGGTAGCCTCGGGTATTGGCGTAGAACTCGGCGTACTCCTGCACGAAGGCGTCACGCATGCAGGCGAGAACTTTGCCTTCTACGAAGGCGCGTTCGTGCGCCGGGTGATTGGGCTGGCTGGCTACGAGCGCTTCGCGTTCCGTCAACAATCGGTCAATCTCTTTCAGATGCGATGAGATAAACTCGTTGGCTGCTTTCGTGCCGTAACCGTCCCGCCGCATCTTCAGTCCGTGCGCGACATTCGAAGTCAGCTCCAACGCGGAGCTGGCACCAGCTATGGTGGAACCAACCAGCGCCGTGGTCAGACCCCGTTTCAAGGCGGGTTGACTGATCTTCAGCGGATTGCGTTTGCCTTTGCGGGTTTCTTCCATGGTGACGATTTCGAAAGCCAGACCACAGGCTGCTCCCGTTTCTTGCCCGGCGAAGTATCTCAATCTTCTGAATCTTGGTTGCTTCGAATTCGCCAGGCGGTACTTCAAGCTGTAGCGTTCCAACTCGATGCCGGACAGCATGATCTGCTTGGTCAACTGCGTGTAGCGCCGGCTGAAATCGTCGCTGCCTAACTGGCTGTCAGCCATGGCAGTCGAATCCTGTGCGCAAGCCGAGAGCGTGACCGGCATCCACACTGTTTGGTACAGCACAAGACAGCAGCACAGTGCAGCTGCGATACGTTTCATCGATTTAGGATTCCTGTTGTTGATTAGTTGGAATGCTGCGCGTTGATCTGTTCGCCCAATTTCTGTTTGATGGCTTCCATGTTGAAGCTGGCGCCCTTCTGCATGGGCGGATACTCGATGAAAGTCTGGGCAGTTTTGGCGACCTGATCCTGTACGAATACGAAGCGCCAGAACTGATAAGTGAAGAAATTGGCGTAGTTCATCGAGCCGCCATGCGCACTCGGCATGCCGGTGCGCTCGAACGGATCGAGGCGCAGATTGGTGATTACCGGCCAGTCGAGTTTTTCGGTGGCGCCGAGCCAGCCGCCGGGCTGATCGGTGAAGCGATATTTGTAGTCGTTGAGGCGAAGTGCACCAAGGGTGCCTTCAGTGAAATAGAAGATCTCGTGACGTTGTGAGGGTCCTTTGCCCGTGATCATGTCCATCTGGTTGTAGCCGTCCAGGTGCACGCGATAGGAGCGGTCGCCGACTTGTTTGCCTTTCAGCAATTCGTCGGTGATGTTGGGATTGCCGGCTGCTGCCAGCAGAGTCGGGAACCAATCCAGTCCGGACATGAGGCTGTTTTCCACTTTGCCGGCAGCCACTTTGCCCGGCCAGCGGACTATGGCTGGTACGCGGAAACCGCCTTCCAGAGCCATTCCCTTGCCGCCGGCAAACGGAGTTTGTCCGCCGTCCGGCCAGGTGAAGTTTTCGGCGCCATTGTCGGTGGTGAACACAACAATGGTGTTGTTTTCCAAATTGTTGTCCTTCAGATACTTCATGACCGATCCGACAACGTCATCGAGTTGAGCCATGCCGGCTTCTTCGATGCTCCAGCCATTATCGGAGTTGCGCATCGAGTCGTACTTGTCGGAGAGGTGCGTGACGACGTGCATGCGAGTCGGGTTGAGCCAGACGAAAAAGGGCTTGCCGCTGTTTTTGTTTTTGTCGAGAAACTTGAGGGTGGCGTCGAGAATTTCGTCGTCTACGGTTTCCATGCGTTTGGGACCCAGCTCGCCGGCGTCTTCGATCTTCTGTTTGCCGACCCGACCCCAGCGTGGTTGCTCGGTGGCATCATCGGCATCGGTCGCCCAGCAATGCAGCATGTTGCGCGGACCGACCGAGGCTTTCAGCGACTGCGGGTAATTGCGGTGAAAGGGGTCTTCCATCGCGTCGAGGTGATACAGGTAGCCGAAAAATTCATCGAAGCCGTGGACGGTCGGCAAGTACTTATTTAGATCGCCCAGGTGGTTTTTGCCGAACTGCCCGGTTGCATAACCCTGGCCCTTCAGTGCAGTAGCGATGGTGATCGCTTGTTCTGGGATGCCAACAGAAGCGCCGGCCTGGCCGACTGTTGTCAGTCCGGTGCGAATCGGCAATTCGCCGGTAATGAAGTTGGCGCGGCCGGCTGTGCAGCTGGCTTCGGCGTAGTAATCCGTGAATCTCGTCCCTTCCGCCGCCAATCTATCAAGGTTGGGAGTTCGTCCGGCCATGATGCCCTGGTGATAGGCACCGATGTTGAACCAACCGATGTCATCAGCCATGATGAACATGATGTTAGGTTTTTGCTGATCGGCAGCCATACAGGGTTGTAGCGTGCCTGTGCAGAGCACCAGCAGGATTGCCAGTGCAATGCTAAGCGTGTCGTTGATGAGTTTCACGTGTGTCTCCAGTTGATGGAACCGGGGCGAAAGCAGTGCTTAGTCTACCAGTTGATGTGCCCTTTGCTACGGTACGAAACAATGTCACGGACGCCGCTGATTATGCCGATCGCTCCCCACAGCACAGCAGCCAATCCGAGCATCATCCATTTCATCACTGAGGTTTTCATGTCATCGAGAGATTTAGTGCTGATCCAGGTGCGTTCATCCAGCGGTCTGAGGAGCAAGTGATCGCCTGACTGAACGACTTTGCCGACCGCCATCGCTTCGGCGTCTTGTGGTATCGCATACAGTACCAAGCCGACGTCACTGTTCTTTTTGAGGATTTGATCAATATCTTCGTCCATGGAGTCCGAGATCGAATTTGCCAGGTCGGACTTTTTCCAGCCAGCTCTCAACGTTCCGGATTCGAGTTCTTCGAGATAGTCGGCAATCGGATCGTTCATGCTGATTTTGACGCGGTCTGCGCCGCTGCCTATCCAGGCTAAACCAGGCGCCCAGACGTCCAGAACCTTTTCATCGCGTGACGACGGTCCGTAGGTGAGAAAGGCGACCTGCAGCGCGTAAGTATTTTTCTCATCGCGTGATTGCACAGGAGAATCGGCATGCAGCGGCCCGCGCAGTCGAACAACTGCGTTCGGCTTGTCGGCATACTTGCGTGCCTCTTGCGCTGAGATTGTGGGGATTTCAATTATGTTGACGTAGTTCTGATAGTGTCCGACTACCACCAGCAGTGCGCCGACAAGGGTCATGACTGCCAGTATGAATGTCGTAGCAATCGGACCGCCAGGAAAGATGGTGACACGTGGGGCTGGCGGCACGTCCAACCACTCGCTGCCCGGTCTGCTCTCCACTACCGTATCGACGATCTGCAGGATGTAGGGTGTGTTCATCACTGCTTCGCCAAAGCTGATCTTCTCTTTGTTGAGACCGTGCACGTAATAGGTGGTCGAGCCTTTGAAGGTCATGTGACTGCGGGAACTGACATGCCCCCACGGCAGACGCTTCGACTTCAGTTTGCTTTTTACTTCGAAACCGTCTCGATCGACGATCACGACGCCGGATATGGTGTGCCATATGTAGAGTGCGATGGGAATGAAGATCACGGCCATTAAGCCTGATATCCCTGCTGATGCCGCGTTGAATTCGAACAGCAGAGGAATCACTGATATGGCGACGAACATTCCCAGCATCGTCACTACGTTGTAGAGCGGTGTGCGGTTCGCGAAGACGAGCGGCTTATCCAGCTTGAGTTTCTTTTCCATGTCAGTGATAGTGATAAATCGGGCGTTTTTCGGGTGTGCGGTCGCTGGCTTCGTCGGGCAACAGTTTTGGCACCACTTTCATGCCTACCGTTAATTGCTCGCCTGCTTTCAGTGTGACGACATCGCCGGCCTGCAGTGGTGCGATGGTTGTGTCGGCACCCACTACGTTGAATACTTCGACGCGGTTGCCCATGGTTTGTCCTTTTGTGACCTTGACCCACTCGATTTCGTTGTTCTTGCTAACGCGGCAAACGAATGTTTCGAGCGTCGAGGTGGTATCGACGGCGGTGTTGGGCACAAACATGGTTTGATTGGGTCGCTTTGTCGGCCAGTACACTTCGCAGAACATACCTGGCAAAATCTTCAAGCCGTGATTCCAGTAATTCAGTTCGACGGGCATGGTCCGCGTGCGCTGCTCCAGATAGTTGCCCAGACGAGCCACCTTGCCCGTAAATCTCTGTCCAGGGAACGTCGACACAGAAAACTGTACTTCCGCTCCCGGTTCCACACCCGCGGTGTCGATTTCAGGAACCGGGGTCACGATCCGCAGCAGATTCAACTGCTGAATGCGGACGATGGGCGGGTAGGCACCCTTGCCGAGCGGACCAACGAAACTGCCGACGTGCATGTTGCGCTCGGTGATGTAGCCGTCGAACGGTGCCGGAATAATCAGGTAGTCTTTGATGTCCTGGTAGCTGGCGGCGGATTGCTCCGTGGCGACCAGAGCTTTTTCCAGGGCTTTTACTTGTTTGATCGCAGCTCGCACGTTCTCTTCATAGGTTGAGATGATCTCGCGGTCTGCCTGGACGCCCTCAGCCAGAACCACGACTGTGTTGGGCGCCACCACTCCCGGTATCGCCGATGCGGCTTTCGTCCGGGTGTATGTGTCGTTGTCTCCGGCCAGCTTGGCTTTGGCTTCGGCGACTTGGGCTTTGGCGCTTTGCACTTTGGCTTCCGCTTCGTGCAGCTGGGCGCGCACTGATTGCACTTTGGCGTTGGCGTCGTTGCGTTGGGCGATCAGTTCTGGAGCGAAGAGCCCGATCATGTCCTGGTTTTTCTTGACGATGGAGCCGCGGTCGACCCCGATCCATTCAATAAACCCCGGTACTTTGGGATAGACGGCTACGTCTTGATACGCCTGGATTTCGCCGGGCAACTGGTCTACCCGGTTCAGTGTACGTTGCACGACGGTGACGCATTCGGTCTCCGCCGGTTCGTGAATCTCGAGATCCGGGGGTTTCTCGAACATGGGCAGGATGAAACGGAACAGCGCGAACGCAAATAATGCCACCACGACCGTTCCGATCGCCATGGGCACAAGCGGGTTTCTTTCCTTGCCAATTTTTGGGAAGTCGATTTCTTCTCTATCCATACGTCGGCTCCGCGCTTATTCTCCCAGATCGTCGGGGTGCATGGACGGAGACTTGGTGCCCCGTTTCTGCTGGATGATTGTGAACACGCAGGGCAGCAGGGTGAGCGCTGTCAGCGTGGAACAGAACAGTCCGCCGATGACGGCGCGACCGAGTGCGGCGCTCTGTGCGCCACCGCCGCCGATGTCGAGTGCCATCGGCACCATACCGGCGATCATGGCGATTGAGGTCATCAAGATCGGGCGCAGCCGCTGCTCGGCTCCTTTGATAGCTGCCTCTTCGGCGCTCATGCCTTCCAATCGGTTCTTCTCCGAGAAGTCGACCAGGAGAATGGCGTTGGCCACCCCCACACCGATGGCCATGATGGCGCCCATGAAGGACTCCACATTGAGGGTGGTGCCTGTCACGGTGAGTGAAACGAGCACACCGCAGATAATCGCCGGTGTGGTGGAAAGAACCACCGCCGCCAGAGACGGCGATTGAAAGTAGGCAGTCAGCATCAGAAGAATGACAACTACCGCCAGACCCAGACCGACAAACAAGTGGGTGAAGGTATCGTTCAGCACGGGTATCTGTCCTTGCACCTGAGCCAGCACGCCCTGGGGCGGCTTGCCGGCGCGGTCGACGGCGCGCTGCACCATCTGTCCGACGGTGCCCAGGTCTTTGCCGGATATGTTGGCAGTCAGGCTGACATAACGCAGCATGTTGTAGCGATCGAATTCGCCGATGCACTTGCCGTACGAAATTTCGGCAACGTCGTCCATCAATGGATGCTGCTCTTGCCAGTGTTTCATGATCGGAAAGCGTTTTACATCTTCGAGAGACGCAATCTGGTCCTGCGGCACTTGCACCTGAACTTGATAAGCGACACCGCTCTTACGGTCCATCCAGAAGTTTTCCAGGATGTAGCGGCTCGATGAGGTGGCGGGCACCAGCGCAAAGCCGACGTCTTGCGCCGTCAGCCCGAACTGTCCGCTCAACTCGCGGTCGAGCTGGATGTCCACGGTCGGATAGTTGAGCGGCTGACCGTACTGTAAATCGCGCAGATACGGAATCTTCATCATCTCCTTGCGTATTTTTTCTGCGTGCTCGCGGCTCTGTCGCAAGTCGGGACCGCTGACCACCACCGACAGGGGCGTGGTGGAACCCATGTTCATGATCTGGCTGACCAGGTCGCCAGGCTCGAACGAGAACATCGTGTCGGGCAGCGCTTCGTGCAATGCCTTGCGCAACTTGTCTTTAAGTGGTGGCAACGGAATGTGCGCCGCCTCGCGCAGCCGGAAATCCATGACCGCCTCGTGCGGACCGCTGGTCCACAGATAGACGGAACTGATGGCAAACTGCACCGGTTGCTGGCCAGCGTAGCCGAGCGTTGCTTCCAGATTGCCCGGACCGACCACCTGTTTTACTACATCGATAGTTTTGAGGACGCGTTGTTCCAGTACCTCGACACGAGCACCGGTCGGCGCCCGAATGCGCATGCGAAATTCGGTGGTATCGGAATCCGGAAACATCTCGCGTCCGAGGTTGAGAAACAGCACCGTCGCCAGCAAGATTGCCACAACTAGATAAACCGGAATGACGACCATGCGAGCGTCCATGAGCCTTTGCACCACTTTTCCGAAGGCGCGCTGGAACTTGTCGAATGGTCCCTCCTTCTCGTGATGCTGGTGCTTGACCAGCCACACTGCCATGACGGGCACGAGGGTCGACGACAGCATAAAGGATGAGATCATCGCGAAACCCACCGCCAGAGACAGTGGCACGAACAAGTGTTTGGTGATGCCGGTCATGAAGAACGAAGGCACGAACACCGCAACGACCGAGACCATGGCGAGGAAACGGGGCACCATCGTCTCCCAGCCGGCATCGAGCACGGCGCGGTGTATGGGCTCGCCGCGCCCCAAATGGGTATGGATATTTTCTATGTTGACGGTGGCCTCGTCTACGAGAATGCCGATGGCCAGAGCCAGACCGCTGAGCGTCTGGATGTTGACGGTATTGCCCGTGGCCCACAAAGACACGGCGGCGCCCATGAGCGCGCAGGGGATGGTGGTGACGACGATCAGTGTGCTGCGGATGTCGCGAAGGAACAGGAGAATCATCAAGCCCGGCAAGATGGCGCCGATTGCGCCTTCCTGCAGCACGTCTTTGATGGCGTCGGTGACGTGCTTGGATTGGTCGAACTCGTAGGATATCTTCACGTCCGACGGCAGCAGCGACTGCATGCGCGGTAGCTGTTTCTTCAGCTCGTTCACTACAGAAACGGTCGAAGCTCCCGCCCGCTTCGGCACCGGCAGATAAACCGTGCGTCGCCCGTTGAACAATGCGTAGCCCGCCAGAATGTCGGAGGCATCGTCGATGGTGGCCAGGTCGCGCAAAAACACAGTTGGTCCAGCGCCCAACCTGATCGGCATGTACGCCAGTTCTTGAATGTCAGGCAAGTCAGTATTGATGGGGGAGATGCACATGAACTCCCCGGTGCGCACGTTCCCCGCAGGTGTAATCATGTTGCCGGTTGCCAGGGCATTTACAAGGTCCATGCCTGACATGCTGTATTGCCGCATCTTCTGGGCATTGGCGCTGATGACGATCGTACGCGCGTTGCCCCCAAATGGTGGTGGCGCCGCGGCACCGGGAATGGTGCCCAGCTGTGGACGAATGCGCACGAACGCCAGATCCTGAATCTCGTCGATGCTCTTCGTGTTACTTGATAGCACCAGCTGTCCGACTGGTAGGCTGCCCGCATCAAAGCGCAGTACGAATGGTTCCAGGGTGCCGGGCGGCATCAGACTGCGCGCTCTGTCGACCATCGCCACGGTGGTCGACAATGCTTCGGGCATGTCCGTACCGGGCTGGAAGTACAGTTTGATAACTGCGATGTTTTGAATCGATTTCGATTCCACGTGATCGATGCCGGGCACGTAGAGGAAGTGCAACTCGTACGTGGATACGAGATACCCTTCCATCTGGTCCGGTGCCATGCCGCCGTATCCCTGAATGACGTAAATACAGGGAATGTCGAGGTCCGGGAAGATGTCCTGTTTCATCGACGTGATCGCCATAACGGCGGCCAGGATCACGGCGATAATACCGATAACGATCGAGATGGGGCGGCGCATTGAGAAACTTAGCAGCCACATACTACAAGTTGCCCTCCGCTTGTTTTGCCAGCATCGTGAACGGGCGCAGATCGCCCTGTGCGTAGGCGACCGCCAGTATGGCACGCCAGACGCGCACTTCGGCAAGCGCTTCCTCAACTTCGGCGCGGGCGAGAATTCGCTCGGCTTCGGCGACCTCAACTATGTCGGTGAGACCAAATTTGTAGCGTGCCAGCGCCTTGGTTTCGTTTTCGCGGGCGGCTTCGACAAGTTTTGGTGTTTCATCCGCAATGCGGCGCGCGCTGTCCAGCAACACGCGTGCCCGTGCATCCTTTTGCAGGAGCATCTGAATTGCTAGGTCGTAGTTGGCGCGCTGTGCGCGTTCCGCCGCCACCGCCATCTGTTTCTTCGCCTTCACCGAAAAGTAATCCATGACCGGAAAGCTGATCGAGACACCAGCCACCCAGTTTGCCGTCTGTGGTATCAGTCCATCAGCTCGCACCCGATTGTCCTGGCGGTCGCCGCTGCCTCGCGACCATACCGCCGAATGCAGCCAGATATGCGGATACCACGTGCGATCAAGGACATGCACCTTGGACGTCTCCGTTTTCACCTGCTGGGCATGAAACACTGCCAGAGGATGCAACGACGGATCGACTCGCAGCGAGACCACATATGTGTCGGTCGGACGTTTCACCCATGGAGCGCGGTCGACATTAATGAAACGACCGCCCAGTCCCAAGCTCTCAGCCAGATCGGCGCGCGACAGTTCTGTGTCACGCTGAGCTTCAATGAGCGCAATCTTGGCGAATGAAACATCTGCATCCGCGCGCGCCGAATCGACGCCCGGGCGCAAACCCTGTGCAACCAGCGTGTGCACGACCAGTTGCCAGGCTTCCATTCGTTTCACAGTCGCCTGCTGGGCGCGAATTACTTCGTTGTTACCCACCGTCTGCAGGTAATTCTCGGCAGCGCCGGCAGCCACATCCAGGTCAGTCAAATCCAACGCGGCGCGCGCTTGATTGCGTTCGCTCTGTGCCAGCTGAACATTGGCGCGCCTCAATCCAAAGTCGTACGCCAACCACGACAGGTTGGCACCCTGGTTGTTGGCAAAGATACTGTTGAAACTAGAACTATGCGTGGCAATCCCAGTCTGCACCGGAATTACATCGGCTGTCTGCGGAAAAATCAAACCAGTGACGTTGTTTTTTGTGCCGCGCAATTCCTGCATCAGAAGGTCAAGCGAAGGCAAGTAAGCGGTCCGCGCCAGCGTGATGCCTTTCTCCGTTTGCCTGATTCGTGACCGCGCGTAACGCAGACTCGGGAAGTTCTTGCTCGCCGTGTCCATCGCCTGGGTCAGCGTGTAGAGTTGCTGCACCGGTGTCGGAGTAAATCCGGTGCCGCTGTCCATGTTTCCTTCAATCTGCAATTGGGCGTGCGCGGGAATGAACACGCTGCCTGCCGCCAAAATCAGCAGCACCACGCATGACACCACAAGCGAAATAAATCGCTCGCGCCCAATCTTCCAAGCTAAAAAGGGTCTCCTCGACATCCTCGTGTTTCGTGCGCGCGCACGCGTCAAAAGATGGTTTGGCGGGAGACAAAACCCGCTCATGATAACGATATCGGCAGATCCCTTGTCAGACATTAAACAGATGCAGTGGCTTGGCAAAGTTGGGCGTTGCAAGGTGATACTTAAAGCGACATCCTCCAGTTGTCATCTGAAATCCTGAAGTGATATCGCTTCAGGATCGGCTGTCCCCGGAAGCTGAAGTGATATCGCTTCAGGATCGGCTGTCCCCGAAAGCTTGAAGTGATATCGCTTCAGGATCGGCTGTCCCCGAAAGCTGGAGTGATATCGCTTTAGGATCGGGCTGTCCCCGAAAGCTGGAGTGATATCGCTTCAGGATCGGCTGTCCCCGAAAGCTGAAGTGATATCACTTTAGTTTTCCGGCAGTGGTTGTAATGCGGCGGATCACTTGATATGGGAATTCATGAGGACAAAAAGATCATTGAGGTCTTTTTGATGGACGAGAAAAGTTAATTCGGTGAAGGTTGAGACCACTTCGACGATGTTGATTTTTCGGACGGCGAGTCCCTGGAGTAGGACGTAGTACATGTTGGGGGTGTTGATGTACTTTTCGCCGAACTGGACCGTGAGGGCCGCTAGATTTTCCAGAAGCAGTTTTGGTTTTTCTGGTTTGAAGGTGTCTAGCGCTGGTTGGACCAGGCGCATCGGTGCGAATATGGAAATTTCTCCGACGCCGTAAGTGATGGTTAGAAAGTCGGCATGAGCAAACTGCTTGTGTGTGTATAGTCGCTGAGCGCGTTGCTTGTTGTCGCTCGTCTTTGCAAATGTGATTTCAGCCAGATGGGATTTCACCGATAGGCTTTCCAGTCTGACTTTGGGCAGCAGCGGATTCTCGTCGGTCAGGTCCTGAGCCAGGCGGGACAAAGCCACAACAATGCTGCCTAGTTGCACAGGTTTGTGAGCGCGCCGCTCAACTGCCGGCTGGATGCGCTTGGCGTATGCAGTCAGGTTGAGCACTCCGCGAGACAGCGCGGTCAACTCCGGCTCGGACGAGAAAATCACTTCTTTGACGATGGTGCTTACTTTCAGCATGGAGATGGCTTATATTTGGATGTTACAAATATAACAAATTTACCATATATGTATCATTCGCTGGAAAATTTTGCGCGCGCAAAATTTGTCGGTAGCCTGTCTCCTGTGGCTCTCGGAGAACTTCCCATGCTCACCATCAGACAAGCAGTAGCGGCAGACGCAGAATTGATTCATTTGTTGATCAGCGAATTGGCTCGCTACGAAAAAGAAGAAGCAGCCGTCAAAGTAAGTGCCGCAGATCTGGCGGAGCAAATGGGTTCTGCGAAGTGCCCGTTCGGATGTTTCATCGCTGAAGCTGACGGTGTTGCCGCTGGCTTCGCGCTCTACTTCTTTACCTATTCAACCTGGGAAGGCACTCAAACACTCTATTTGGAAGACCTTTTCGTGCGCCCGCAGTTTCGCGGCGAGAAGGTTGGACTCGCTCTCATGCGAGTATTGGCGTCCCGAGCCGAGCAGCAAAATTGCGCGCGGTTTGAATGGTCGGTTCTCGACTGGAATCAGTTGGCCATCAATTTCTATGACCGCATCGGCGCAGCGCCGGTCGATGGTTGGACACGCTACCGTATGTCCGGTGAATCCCTGCACTCATTGGCTCGCTCGGACGCTCGCTCAAGACCTTGCGCAGCAGTAGCAGCAGGAACCGCGCTTAGCGCCACCTCTTGAAAACAACACTTTTGTTGATTTGACATAGGAGGCGAGCGACACATCCCACGCCAGGCTATTTGCCTTTGCGCGCCAATTCCTGGAGTTTTGACACGGGCACATCGAACGGGATGATTTCGCCGGGCTTACCACCGGGGGCTTCGATTTCGATATGGACGACTGGAACGCCTTCGGCGTTCTTCTGCAGTCCCACCGCCTTTGGTGTCACTTTCATATCGCCGAGCAAGCCTTTCAAATTGATCGACATGCCTTGCATGTTGGTCAGGCGCACGCCGTCTTTGTCGTGCGACAAAGTTGCCGACAGGGCTTTCGACAGATCGATCGATTCGACAGTGGCGCCGGCTTGTTTGATTTCCTGATTGATTGGAATGTGTTTGTCTTCAGTTCCGTCAAGATTGACGTCGAAGCCGCCCTTAGCATTTTTTGTCAGCGTAATCTGCTTCAGATCGTCCGTCTTCTGGAACAGCCGCAGCGCGCCCGCGATTTCATGCAGCACGTCGGGATGTTTCATCAGCTGACGCATCGGGCTGCCTTCGGGGAAGTTTTGTTCGCCGAAACGGTTGCTGCTGTCGCGGAAGCCAAAAATTGCTTTGACGCTGGAGTCGACATCAACGTATGGCGTGCCGTTCTGGTCGCGGCCGATGGTCATGCTGTTGGTGAAACTCTCGCGGGTGCGGCGGCGAGTCACACTGCCGCTAAATCCCTGCATATCATCGAGTTTGAAGCCCTCGGGTGTGTGGCTCAAAGTAAAGCTGATATCCTGTGCGACGTGTGTCGGTCCTGGCCGGAATCCGCGAATGTTGGCATTGATAGCCGGCATCGTCATGCCCTGATCGAAGTGCATAGTGACTTTATGCTTGCCATTTTCGTTCTTGATCGTTGCCGACACGAGATGATCCATGTTTTTGAGAGCGGCCGACAAGTTCGCGATGGCGTCCGGGTTGTCGCCGATTTTCTGCAACACCTTGTCGGCGATTGTCTTGGCTTTGTCACCGGCTTGTTCAAGGGCTGCTTTATCATCCGCAGCTTTTTTCTCGGCAGCCAGTTCGGCCGCTGTCTTAGGAGGCGGTGCCACCTTCGCCGTGCTGACGACTTTGCCGGTTTCCCCACCGGCATCCATTTGGATTCGCGTTTCTTCAGTCTTGTCGGCGTTCAGCAGGCGCAGTTGCTGCCCGCCGCTGATGCTGCCGGCGGAGATTCTCGAATCACGCACAACTTGCGTGCCGTCCGGCAATATGACTGTGGTCTGTAATGTGCCACCATCAGCAGTGCGCTCGGTCAGTTTGGAATCGAGAACGGTGCCGTCTGCATGTCTGGAGATCAGGCGTCCTTTGTTGGGACCGCTGGCGATCATGGTGCTGAAAGTGGAGTCGTCGGCAGTGACCTTGCCTCTCCATGAATAGGAATTGGACCCGGCATACATACTCTGCCGTCCCTGAGCATCGTAGCAGGACCAGTTGCCGAAGCCGTCTTTGTCGACGCCGCCATTGCGAACAAAATGATGGCCGCTGGGCGCGTCGTATGCGATCACACTGCCTTCGGCATCGTACTTGATGTTTTTATAGGTGGCGCCTTTCGCGGTGGTAAATTCGGTGACCCGTCCTTTTGCGTCGGCCACATAAGATGCGGTGCCGTCCGCCGGCTTCTCGGGGTGCCGACCTGGTTCGAGCGGCAATCGTGAGGTTCGCTGCAGCATGTCCTGATAGAGTGCGGCATCCTGGTCGGCGTGTTTGTAGCAGGCGGCCGCGGACTTCACCTTCGCATCGTCGGCATTCTTCTTGGTGGCGTCGGGGGCCGGTTCGCCTTCCTTTGCTGCATCAGCGCTGGGTGTCAGCCAGGTTGGCACGTCTCGCAAAACGCCGACGGTCTTTTTGAATCCGCCCAGCAGAGCTGGAACATCAAAAATGCCCCCATCGCCTTCGCCCTGACCGTTTCCGTCGTCGGGCTTCTTGCCGTTGCCGTCATTGCCGGCGGCGCCGTCGGCGGTGCCAATCGGGGGATCCTGCACGGGGGGAGGCGCTGGTTCCGTTTCTTTCTTAGTAGGAGCGTCTGCTGCCATAGTTTTGGGGTGGTGGTCAGGGGATAGGAGTTGGGTGCCTTGAGGAGGGTCTATTGTCCGTGGGGAGCGTGCCTCGATGCAGGCGTGCGGTTCGGGCACGCTGGCAAGCTGTATGTTGTGGGCACCTTAACTCTAGCGGGCGCGGGGCGGCTTGTATCTGTGGAATTGTGCAGAGTGTGCTACTGTCTTAGCCTCGGCAACAGCAAGGAGACGCCCGTGTTTTTCAAGAAGACACTGATAACGGCTGCAGCACTTATTTTGGCAACCAGTTTGCTCACCGCATGCGGCAAGGTCACGCCTCTGCCCGAAGACAAGAAATCTTTTGCCGGGCGCTGGATTGCTCCCGACAATACATGGATTCAGATCTATCTGGACGGTCACGGCGATTTCAAAACCGGCAACTCCAGTGTCACCGGCGGTAATGCCGAGTTCAAAGGCGATCAGTTGATCATCGGTATGGGACCGCTCGAACAGAAGTTCACCATCACCGAAGCACCGAAGCAGGGACCAGACGGCGCCTGGGTGATGAAACTGGACGGCAACGAATACAAGAAGACCGACCAGCCGGCGCCGACCGACACTGATTCGTCGACTGATACTTCGTCTTCTTCGTCGTCGTCGACCGATACCAGCAGCAAGTAGAGCGATCGGCTAAAACTGCATCAGGCTCCACTTGCCTGAGCGGCCGACGCGTTTCATATCGAGACCGGCGAACCAATCGAGACGCTTCAGCATCTCATCTGCGATGAGCACGTAGTGTTTATCGGCGGGCGCTTCGATAAATGCGTGCACTTGCTCCGGGGACTGCAGGCGGTGCACGGGGTGGTGCAGGATGTAAGGCATGGTCGGCATCTCCGACATGAGGATGGCAACTTCATTGTTGTCACCTTTTGCCTGTACTACCAGCGCATCGAATCCAGACATTCGCTTTTGATAGAAGCCCTTCATGACTTCCGGTACGATCATGCCGTAGGTAAAGAACAAAGTCATCAGCAAGACCAGCAATGATGCCTCAGCTTTGCGCTTCCAGAGCGCCCAGGCGGATGACGCCGCGAGCAACATGGTGGTTCCATATACGAGGGCGTGCTCAGGCAAAAGCGAAAAGCCGAAACGATTGAAGATATGATTGACGAACGGTGCTGCACTACAGGCAGCCAGGGTGACGCCGACGGGAACCCAGAGCAGTTCCTGTCTACCCTTACGCAGCAACAAGTCGATTTGCACCGCCACCAGTATCGCCAGGGCCGGCGCGGCCGGCAAAATATAAGTCGGCAATTTAGTTTTGATGCAGCAGAAAAGACCGGTCACCAGTACCAGCCACACCGTCGAGAGGAGCAGCATTCCCCGGGTACCGGTGACTGTAGGTTTCTTGAACGCTCTAATGATGGTCTTGGGTGCACAGAACGTCAGTGGGCTGAAGGGCAGATAACCAAAAATGAAGACCGGTATGTAGAACCAGAAAGGCATCTGATGGTTGACGGTGCCGGCCATGCGCCCGAAGTTTTGTTCAAAGAAGAACTTGCGGAAAAACTCACCGTCGGTGACCGAACTGGCGGCGAGGTACCAGGGGAGCGAGAGTAGCACCGTCAGCAGAAGACCGAGCGGCACGCCCATGCGCCACGAGTCGACGAACACTTGTTTGAGATTGCCGCGCGCGATACGCAAACTGGGAAATAGCGCCAGTACGCTCAGAATCACGGCGATCGGACCTTTGCAGAGCACGCCCAGTGCCAGCGACAGGTAACCGAGCATGAGGGTGATTCGCGGACGGCGAGCCACTGATCGCCACAAGGCTAGAATGCAACCGGTGACCAGTCCGGTGAGCGTCACGTCGGTGAGGCAGACGTGACCGACGATCGACACCAGCGGCAGGCTCATGAAGATCAGCGCTGCCAGGAGTGAGGCACGCGGGCTGATGAGGCGACGGGTACCGAAGAGGATAATCACACCTGTTGCCACCACCGACAGTGCAGCGGGCAAGCGTCCGGCGAATGTGGTTATGCCGAAAACTTTGTACGACCCGCAGACCATCCAGAAAAACAGGATTGGCTTGTCGAGCCAGGGCTGATAGTTATTGAGCGGCAGCAAGTATTGCCCCGTCTCGAGCATTTCCCGTCCTGACTCCAGGAAAAAGCTGTCAGTCGGGTTGAGGGGCGGGCACAGACCCAGTCCCGGCAGGGTTGACAGGAGTCCCAAAACCAGCACCAGCAGCAGATCACGGCGCAATCGAGTCCGTCTGCACGCAACAGCGCTTGCGGCGTTGTTTCTCTTGGCAATGGTCGTTGTCACGATAATTTCTGAATGCTGCTTAAGCTCGCCTGCATGCGAGCGATCGAGTCGAAAATACACCCATGAGGTCGCCTCTTATAGACACTATTTTTCATGTTGTCATTGACCACATGAGCGGGTTTTCGGGGAAGAAACGAGCCCGGGCCGCTAGAATATGACAACTCGATATGCAAACAGCTGTACCTGAGAAACAAGCGGTATCTAAGATTCTCGCGCCGACTCGTAAGCGGCGTGCGCTCAGCGTGCTGGCTTTCGGAGCGCTGGTGGCTTGCGCGCTGTCCGTATTGCTCTTGCCGTACTGGCACATCGCCGGGGACAAGCTGCATGTCAGCCTGGGCTGGCAGCCGAAATTCTCAGGGGCGAAGCTTTCCAACTCCGGTGCCACTGACGCAGATCCGCAATCCTGGCGGACGCAGCTGCGGGCGGAGTTATACAAACTTTTAGGCGTCACTCCGGAGCTTTCTCAACTTAACTACAAAATATTGCGCGACGAAACCGTGGAGACGATGAACTCCGAAGGCACCCAACTGCGCTATCGCCGCCAGCAATTCGAGATCAGCAGCCGCACACACAAAGAAATCGCCGGTTTTCTGCTCATTCCGCCCTGCCCGTCGTCAGGGCCGGCTGCCGCCAAAAACGGCAAGCGCCCTTGCGTCATTTGCGTTCCCGGACATGGTCAGGGACTCGATCATGTGGTTGGAATCAATTCAGATGGATTGCTTTTTAAACTTTGGGATGGGTCGCCTCGAGACTACGCCCTGTTCTTTGCTAAGCGCGGATATATCGTTTGTGCATTCGAACAGATAGGTATCGGGCAACGCTGCGAAATGGAAAACGATCGGCGCTTCGAGAAATTCGAATGCTTACTCACCGATGCGCGGCTGCGTTATACCGGCAAGAATACACTCGGTGAGCGTGTAGAGGATGCACGGCGGGTGGTCAGTTTTGTCGCTGCGCAACCCGAGATTGATCCGACCCGGATCGTCATGATGGGACTTAGTGCCGGCGGTACCACAACTTTGTATACGGCGGCTCTGGACCAGCGAGTGAAATGCGCCATCGTAGCCAGCGCATTTGCCGCCCCCAGGGAATCTATATTCAAGAAGGCGCAGTGTTTGTGCAACTACGTGCCGGGTGTGCACACGACTGCGACGCCATCGGCGGTGGCAGCGCTGATCGCTCCGCGGTTTCTTCTGGTAGAAACAGGATTGCAGGATCCTTTCTATCCAGCTCAATCGGCGCAACAAGAATTCACCGACTGCCAGGCGATGTTCAAGGCATCAGGAGTCGGGGACAACGTCACGATCGATGTGCAGAATCACGGGCACCGCCAATTTTACGGTCTGGGAGCCCTCAGGTTTCTTGCCCAGTGGCTCTGATAGACGGTAGACGCCGATGATCAAACGGGCGATTGCGCTCAGCTATTCCGCGATGAAGGACTTGATTCGCCAACATCCGGACTTGCTCAAGCAGCAAGGTTTTATCAGTATTATCGATCTGGACGGCATCAAAATATTCGATGCTGATTCGCCGTATGTAGTTACGCTTTTATTCGATGACGTGCTGCCTGAAACGGTGGGAACTCTAGACAAGGTGGGCGGACGAAAGTTCAAGCTATTTGATGAAGAACTCGCCAATAAAGTGATCGAATTTCTGGTGGCAATAAATGAGAATCCCCAGGTGGAGACCCTCTACGTAAATTGTGGCGCCGGCATAGCGCGCAGCGGCGCTGTAGTGACTTTTGTGCAGAAACTGTATGGGCTGGATGCGGAGCGGTTTGCCGCCGACAATCCGTATATCATCCCCAATACATGGGTGCTGCGGACGCTTCAGCAGTGCTGGCAGAAGCGCTAGTTGGCTTCCGTAGTCGGTGCCGGGGTGGCAGCTGGTGCGCCTGTCGGGGTGGCAGCCGGTGCTGATTTGGCGGTGAGAAGAAACTTTGCTTCGCCGTCACCGGCGGCCGCAGCCTTCTTCAATAATGCCATCGCACCGGCCGAGTTCTTTGCCATTCCCCAGCCATTTTCCATCAACTCGGAATACTGCAGCATGGCAGCCGTACTGCCGGTATCCGCCTTGGCTTTTAGTTTTGGTATGGCGGCCGCAAAGTATTTTGCGGCCCGAGCATCGTCTTGTGGCACACCGCGCCCGGTCTTGAATAGAACGCCGCAGGCGCAATTGAGTTCGCCTGATTGCGGATAACTTGCCAGCTGTTGAAGCAATCCCGGTGCGGCTTTGGTGTACCAGTCCGTGGCTTCCTTCTCGTTTTTATCGCAACCGATTCCCAGTCGGTAATACTCGGCGAGATTGAATGATGCACCGGGAACCTTCTGGAAAGCCGCTTCTTTAGTCAATTTGAAAGCTTCAGACAGGTTCTGTTCGACTCCCCAGCCTTTCAAATACATGGTGGCAAGACCGGCTTTGCTGCGTGAGTTTCCCAACGAGATCGCTTTGTCGAAGCACTCCTTGGCTTTGGCGTAGTTTCTCGGTGCACCCATCGCACCGTTCATATAGGCACCACCCAGAGCGGCCAGTGCCTCGGCGTCCATTTTTGCGGCGGCACGCGTGTACCAGTTCAACGCTTGTGCATCACTTTTCGGCAGCACTCCGGGGATGCCGGTCGTGTAGAGAGCAGCCAGGTTGGCCATGCAATTTTTGTCGCCCTCATTGGCGGCTTTCTGCAAAAGCGGCACAGCTGTATGGAAATCGCCCTGACTAAGCGCGCTGTAGATTGCCAGCTGTTCCTGCGGTGTCATCGCGAATGCAGGAGCGGCGGTGCACAAGAGCACGACCATGCTGAGCAGCAGACGGTGTGACATGATTGTGAATTCCTCCGGGACAACAACTCTGGCACGCGACATAGTACTATGAACTTATCTCGAGGTCGGTGCTTGAATTCTCCACTGGACAGGAAAAAGTGGGATGACCAGGGAGGGCGCGACGGTGCCGTACTGTTTGTTGCTCTCGGTGCTCTATTTTTCTGGCTCACCTTCGCAGTGGTGCCGCCCACGGAGTGGCTGTGGCGAATCTGTTTGGGATATCTGGGCTGCGCGTGGTTCTTCTTTGCCTGGGCTCTTTTCGGGATGTGGCGCCGCACGTTCCGTGAACGCAGCGCGGTTTTTATAGGTGCTCAGCCGGTTCGCATGCGGTTGAACATCGCAGGTAGTGACACCGCCAACTACCAACTGGAAGTGCGCGCCGGAAAACGACCGACCGCGCGTTTCTGGTTTGGCGTAGCCGACAAAGTGCTGCTCATCTTCGATTTGCTGAGCCTTTCCAGCGGTCGGACGACCGTGATGATGAAATCTTATGTGTGTACGGGATATTTGTTTCTTCAGGATGAAGAGCATCACGACTCGGGGCAATGGGCGAAGGAAGCATCACATACGGTGAAACTCGATTTGCCCGATAAAGTGGCATTGGCGATCAAAACAGAAGGGGTCCTGGTTGACGTGTACTTGCAGCCGGCAACCCGGAAACCGTTTGCGTTCGTGCTCAACGATGAGCTTTTCTACCCTCTGCCTTAGAACGCGTGCTTTTAGGGTACGATCTCTCAGATAGAACCTCCGGCGCGCAGGATAGTGGAGTGAGTCAGTTTCTAACCGACCTGGACACGAAGTGGTGCGATCAGTGCTCGCTGTTCTACAGCAACGAGTCAAAACTCTGTCCGGTGCACAGTGCCATTTTGATCAAAGTGAAACCGGCTTTGCGCTCCGGTGACATGATCGACGGCAAATATGCAATAGTCAGTACCATCAGCGAAGGCGGCTGGGGCAGTGTGTATCGCGCGCGCCGTGAAGACATGGAACGGGACGTGGCGATCAAAGTTTTGCACGAACATTTGTCGGTCGATGAAAATGCCAGCAAGCGCTTTTTGCGCGAAGCCAAGGCGCTCAACCAACTTCGGCATCCCAGTCTGACGCGCGTTTTCGCGTTCGGTTATCTGGAGACGCGGCAGCCATACTTCGCGATGGATTACATCGAAGGACCGTCGCTGGAAGCGTTGATCAAGAAGAAAGGATATCTGACTGCCGAACAAACGATAGCGATTTTTATCGACGTCTGCGCGGCGCTGGAGGAAGTGCATGCTGCAGGGGTCGTGCATCGCGACTTGAAGCCGAGCAACATCATTTTAAAGGAAGAAGGCGATCGGACCATTCCGATCATCGTTGATTTCGGATTGGTGGCGTTCGACCGATCGGGCAGCGGCATGACCACCAATCTGACGAAGACTGGATTGGTCCTGGGCACGCCCAGATATATGAGCCCAGAGCAGTGCCGCGGACTTCCGAGCGATGCGCGCAGTGATATCTATTCACTTGGTTGCACCATGTATGAGGCGTTGACTGGGAAACCGCCGTTCTATTCGAAAAACATCATGCAACTGATGGCCATGCATTTGCAAGAGCAGCCCGCCGAAGTTGCGATCAGGTGCGACACTCCTGAGGTGGGCGAGGCGCTTGCCGATTGTGTGATGCAGTGTCTGGGCAAAGATGCGAAGCGGCGCCCTCAGTCTGCTGATGAATTGCAAGCGATGCTGCAAGAAGCCGCGAAGGGCAACAACATCGCAGCGCGACGAGACGATCCGATTGACGTGCGCACGCCCGCCCCGCCAGTGCGCGGAGACGACCGCAGCGCTGAAAAGCAAGACAATTCCATGCCACTGCTATCGCCGGCGGCAGTGCTGGTCATTTTGGTGTTGGTCATAGCGGGTGGTGCCGGTTGGTCAGCGATCCAAAATCTCGCTGAGCAGCACCGCCAGAATCTGATCAAAGAAGAGCTGGCGAAACGCCCCGAGGTGCAAGGAACGCTGCTCTCGATCAACCGAGCGACTGCCGGTGGACAGGAACTCCATATCCGAGCAACCGACGGCACCGTTCGAAGGGTCACAACGCCTGGTGAATATCAAACGCGGGTCCGTAAATTGGTCCCTGGGCAATCGATTACGGTCAGAACTGAAGTCAATTCCAACCATGTTGATTCGATTGGCAAGCCTGAAGCAAGCGCCTCTAACGAAGATGTGCAGGCTGCTTATCAGTCGATCATCACCGCATTCGACCTGATTTATGCCGGCGAGGATTTTAGCGACGGGGGTAACCTCCGTTTGCTGCTGTCCAACAAACTGATTCGATTGTCGGAGCAGGAGCGCACTAAATTGTTTGACCCAGGAAATTTGAAAACATCAATTGAGAAACTTCCGGTGTACGGCGGAGATCCTGATTTGCACGATCCACAGGCGGTGGTTACGTTTCGGGATTTTGGTGCGATTCGCTTTGCCAATCGGAAAGATCTAGATTCCATGGTGTTTCTTTTCGACAAAGCACCGTTCTACAACCATTCTAAAGACAAGGTAGCCATCACAATGGTGCGCTCTCCAGAACGTGGCAATTGGGTAATCGACAGCATCGTTCCTGTGTCGGACAAGCAATGGGATCAGCTCTAGATCCGCTCTAGACGAGAGTAGCTTGTATCGCCTCGGCGCGTTTATGCGCAATGCTTGCTTCATCGATCAATCCGGTGGCTGCCTTCAGTTCAGCCATTGCCTCCAGGTACTCAATCAAGTCAGGATGCATGTCGCTGGAGTTGCGCACTTTCTGTTCGATGGCTGACTGCAACAACGTTTCTGCTTCTTTGTATTGCCCCTGCTTGATGCGGACCTTGGCCAGCGTCCACTTGAACTGCGGCAAGTCCGGTGCGTCCTCGCCCACCAGATCAATCACGCATGCCAGCGCGTCGGTCAGCATATCGGACGCCAGATCCAGACGATCTGTTTCGCAATAGAGATGGCCCAGACCGAGTTTTGACGAGGCGATCAATGCGTGCTTCTGCGGCAAATGTTTGCTGCGATTCTCGTAAGCTCTTACCAGAAGCTGCTCCGCTTCATCATATTTTTTGAGGCGAATCAATACTTTGCCGAGCATCGAAAGATACGGCATGAGAAACAGATTCTCTGGACCATACAGCGCCGTAGCCTCGGCAACGGCAGTACGCCTTATCGCTTCGGCGGCGGCAAAATCGCGTTTCGTCTCGAGAATTGTTGCTTGTTCGAATCGCGCACTGCACAACTGTCCGCGATAAACGCGCACCAGACCTGGCTCCTCATTGCGTTCGGCGCTTTCGATAGCTGCTTCCAATCGCGGAATAGTATTCTGGATAGTGCGCATCGCCAGGGTCACTTTGCCCTGGGCGCTGTAGCAAAATGCCAGCTTGCCGCTGAACCTGGCGACGCCCGTGATGTCTCCGCTGTCGGTTGCCAGTTTGAGCAGTTTTTCGTACGTAACGATGGCTTCGTCGAACTTCGCTTGCAGAAGCAAGGAGTGCGCCAGGTGCCCAATCAAAATTGCATCCCAGGCAATCGAACGCGGCAGTCGAGCACGTGCATCAACCCGCCACAGCCGGCACCACGCGATGCCAAATCGGGCAACCATTTCTGCTTGCGGCAACTTGCTCGAGTTGAGTAAGTGCGAACAAATACGGCTCAGCACATTGGGAGCAGTTTGTGTGGAACCGACGTAGATCGACAACGCGCCGGCGATGGCTGCAAAGAGAGGTTGGTTGACGCCCAGGAAACAAATGCAAACCAATAGCGGCACGACGCTCCTCAAGAGTGACTTGATAAGAGCGCGATTGCGCTGTTCTGTTTCTTTATTGACTGCCATGGATCGGATCGCCCGCCTGATTCCACTCTATCATGCGAAAATGAGGGCGCCGAGAGGAGATGTGCCATGGCGAAGTCTGTACGCGTTTCTACCAAAACTTCAAAAATCGCAAAGCTGGGAGCGGTTTCTTCAGCGTTGATTGCGTTTTCGCTCGGTGGGCAAGCTTGCCTGGCCGACCTGGCTGTCCCGCCGGCAGGTAAGTCCACGACAGCCAAAATGCCTGCCGCCAATCGGTCCGAAGAGTGCCGCAAGTTTGTGCAGGCTTTCTACGATTGGTACGGGCCGATCGCGGACAAACAATCCGGCGGTGCCATGGAAACCATAATGAAGAAGAAGGGCAGCCTCTTCTCCAACGAACTACGCACGAGACTTCTCGACGACTCGGCAGCCCAGGCGAAAGCTAAGGGCGAGATTGTTGGACTGGACTTCGATCCATTTCTAAATACAAACTCCGATGTGGCAAAGAAATACTTAGCGACCAAGGTTGTCCAGAAAGGAAACGACTACTGGGTCGACGTGTACGGCGTCTTCTCCGCTAAAAAGAGTGCCACGCCGACAGTGACGCCGGCAGTCGGTTTTGTAAACGGGAAGTGCGTGTTCGTCAATTTTCACTACGGCGGCAAGGACGTTTTGCCAGTCAACGAAAACCTGATCAGCGTGCTGAAGTCCATAGCCGACGACCGCAAAGCCTACGCCAAGGAGGCCGCCCACTAGGACTGCGGCAGTTGCACGACGAATGTGCTGCCTGAGCCGACGACACTAGCGACGGTGACATTGCCTCCGTGTGATTCGACGATGGCTTTGGCGATGGATAACCCCAGTCCCGATCCGCCGTCTTGTCTTGCTCTGCCGTTGTCGACTCGGTAGAAGCGGTCGAAGATGAATGGAATCGCTTCCGCGCTAATGCCGCAGCCGTTGTCGTGCACTCGAATAAACAACTGTTTGCCGCGCAGCGAAGACGATATGTTGACGGTGCCCCCGGTGTCTGTATAGCGAAGCGCGTTGGAGAGAAGATTCGAAATCACCCTATAGATAGCTTCTTGGTTGCCGGCAACGGAGGCAGAACCAGCTTCGCGAGATTCTATCAAGGCGACGCCTTTTTTCTCGAACAAGGGTTTTAGCTCCTGGACGACTTCGTGCATCGTTTCATCCAGCACCACTGGTGATACCGACTGGTTGAGTTGCTTGGACTCAGCGGTGCTCAGATAAAGCAAATCTCTTACCAGCTCGGACATGCGTTCGATGCTGCGCGCCAGGGCTGTGAGTCGATCTTTGTGACTGGTGGTCTCGCCAAGCTCGCGTTTCAGATTTTCGAGAGTCGCCTGGGCTATAGTCAGCGGTGTTTTCAATTCGTGACCGGCGTCCTGCACGAAACGGCGTTGCGACGCAAACGATTTCTCCACCGGCTTCATGGCGATGCCCGTGAAGAAATAACCGGCGGCGCCCATGAACACAATCAGCGCCGGCAGTGCCTTCACCATAGAAACAACAAATTCGTGCGTGTTCTTGTCGCGCAGATCGGTCGGCAATTGAATTTGCAGATAACCGATTTTTTCCTTGTCGGTGTACAGGGGGCTGCAGAGAGTGCGCAGTGACTGTCCGTTGACTTTGACTTCATGTTTTTGCGGCTCCACCATGGTGCTGCCGGCCGGACCAGTGTGCGTCAACAATTTTCCCTGTGGATCAAACAGAGAAACTCTGACCACGAACGGCAGGCGCTTGGGATGGATGTGGCTGGAATCTTTGTCGAGTGCCAGGACTGCGTTGTCGTAATCGATGGTGGGTGTCAGTTCGGCGGTCAGGCTGTTCAATTCCTGATCGAGCGATTCGGTTAAAGCCTGATGAAACACGCTCGCCCCGATGCCGACCACCAGAATGTACACGAGCGCGCTCAGCCCAACGAGGAGCAGTGTCAGGCGCAGTCGAGTACTTCTAAACATGGTCGAACTCTACTGTGGTCCGGTCGGCGACTTGCTTTCCAGTTTGTATCCTAATCCGAAAACTGTCGAAATTAGACCCGGATCGTTCAATTTATGCCGGAGAGCCTTAACGTAAGTGCGCACCGTATCCGGTGTGGCAATCGTGTCCCACACTCTATCCAGCAATGCTTCCGCAGAAAAAATCTGATTGGGATGGCGCAGAAAGAACTCCAGCAAATTGAATTCACGCGGCTCCAGATGAATCACCCTGCCGTCCTTGGTCACTTCGCGCGTTTCCGGATTCAGCTTGATCTCTCCGTGTTCGTACACCACCGCTGGATTAGTGGCGCCTCGCCGAATCGCAGCGCGCACGCGCGCAGATAATTCCACAAAGTGAAAAGGCTTGCACAAATAATCATCCGCCCCGGCATTCAATCCTTCGGCGCGGTCCTCAATCGAATCGCGCGCCGTCAACATCAAGATCGGCGTCTTTCCGCCCTTCTTCCGGAACGTTACGCAGATCTCCATACCAGACTTTCCCGGCAACATGCGATCGAGAATCAGCAAATCATATTGATTGACTGCCAGGTAATCGCCCGCCTCCGTTCCAGATAACGCAATCTCAACGAGATGTCCGTCCGACACCAGCCAGTCCTTGATCTGGACCGCCAATTCCTGCTCATCTTCAACTAAGAGAATTTTTCCCATGCGATGAAACTAAAGACGCTCCCGCAATCCAGAAGGGAATAGGACTGATCCTACTCCCTTCTGGCGTTCCGAACGCAAATCAACTACTTGGTCTTAACTACCTTGTGATGTTTTTTCGCTGGGGCTTTCTTTGCCGCAGTGTCCTTGGCTTCGGTCTTGTTGCCTTCTTCTTTAACCGCTGCGGTTGCGGCCGGTTTGCTGCTTGCCGCTTTGGTGCCGGCGAAGGAAGGAGCCGCCATAGACATCGCTACGCATGCCGCAAGCGCTACAATCGTGATCTTATTCATGAGAAATCTCCTCTGGAATTCCTGTGGCATTCGTTGCTGCAACGTGCTCACTATGCGCATCCTAGGATTTACTTGTGCGGATCGTGTGGGGGCTGCAGCCGGCATTGTGTTCGCTGCGCTAGCGAACAGAGCCGCCTTCATGGCTGTTCCGCAAAGCGAGCGCAGCAATTCTATGTGCCATCACATCCGGTGCCCATCAAGACACATCCATTCGGTCCATCCGGACGCGGCCGTTTATCTCATGACTTCCGCTCGCCAGTCTCAGAAGAAACTGAAGTGATATCACTTCAGTTTCTTTATAACGATGTCTCGACAACCTGGTGCGTGACATCTCTGGGTGGGCGACTTCCGCCAGAACTGAAGTGATATCACTTCAGTTCAAGCTGGAAAAGACGCTGTTCTGGAGAAAGCCGACTGACAACCGGTTAGCGGTAGCTCTTCTTACCGGCTGGTTTCTTGCCCCCGCCTTTTTTGCCGGCTGGTTTGCCGGTAGGTTTGCCGGCCGGCTTGCGCTTGCCTTCCCCGTAGCCGCCGCCTTCGTAGCTGCGTTCTTTGCCTTCAAAGCTGCGTTTGCCATCGAAAGAGCGTTTGCTTCCTTCAAATGGACGCTTGCCGCCTTCGAAGCGCTTACCGCCTTCGAACTTGGGACGTTTTCCTTCAAAGTCGCGTCTGCTGCCGCCTCCGCCGCCTTCGAAATCTTCGCGTGGCTCAAATCGACGGCCGCCGCCGCCTTCGAAGGCTTTTTTAAACTTGGCGCGGGTGTCGGCTCCGCACACCTTCATCATGGCTGTCGCCATCTCGAATGCCTTCTCTGCCAGTTTGTCGCTGTCGAAGTCAAGTTCGTCGCCGCCAATCATCAGCCCAATCAGGGCGCAGCCTGCAAAAAATTTTCGGTCATCCATTTTCGTTGCCCTATTTAAGTTTGCTGATTTTAGACCCTGGAAGGCGAACGCAGGCGTTTCTTTGAGATGACTTAAGGGGTACATTTGGCTATGAGCGATCAGGAAGAAACAAAACGATGTCTGTAGAGCAACTCGCAGGATTAGTCGGCACCACAATCGACGGCAAGTACGAGATTTTGCGGAAACTCGGACAGGGTGGCATGGGCGTTGTTTTTCATGCCCGCCATACCTACATGGACAAGGAAGTAGCTATCAAGATGTTGTCTGCCGAGCTGGCGGAGGACGACCAGTCGTTCAAGCGGTTTCAGGCGGAGGCGCGCGCGGCGGCGGCGCTGAACCATCCGAACATCATCAAGGTCACCGATCTGGACATGTCGTCGCAGGGGTTTCCCTTTATTGTGATGGATTACCTCGAAGGGCGTCCGCTCGATGCGGTGCTGGCGAAACAGCGTACACTCAAATGGGAACGCGCCGTTCCCCTGTTCATCAAGATTTGCGATGCCCTTCGACATGCGCATAGCAGACGGGTCGTTCACCGCGATTTGAAGCCGAGCAACATCATGCTCGCCATAGATGATGACGGATTGGAATATCCAGTCGTCGTTGATTTCGGTCTGGCGAAACTTTATGACGTCGACGGCAAGGGCAAAGGCGCCAAGCTGACCCAGACCGGTCAGATATTTGGAACCTGTCTCTACATGAGCCCGGAGCAATGCCAGGCGCAAGAACTGGACGGACGCTCGGACATGTACTCCATGGGCTGCATGATGTACGAGATACTCACCGGCACCGCGCCGTTTATGCGCGCTAACTTTATGCAGACAGTTATGGCGCACCTTAACGAAGAGGCGGTTCCTATCGAGCAGGTAGTACCAGGGACGGTGTTCCCGGCGCGGCTCAACGACATCGTGCACAAATGCATGCGCAGAAACATAAATGAGCGCTACGGATCGATGGATGAGGTTCTGGAAGCGTTGCAACAAGTGCAGTCGCGCGGCAAGGAACGCAGCAAAACCATGATCTCCACCAGCGCCGAAGGTGCCGATCGAAAGTCGGGCGCATCGCAAGCTGACATCAATTTCGAACTGGGAAGGAATTTCGAAGAGAAAGGGGACGATGAGCAGGCGTTCGTGTACTACATGCGCGCTGCCGAAAAAGGACATCCCGCTGCTCAATACCTGGTCGGTCGCGGTTTCTTCTACGGATTCGGTGCGGAACGCAGCCTGGAAGGCGCTATTCACTGGTATCGCAAAGCCGCTCGTGAAGGCGTCGTCAACGCGATGGTCGAACTGTTCCGTTGCCTCATGTATTTCGATGATCCCGATGCGATGGCCGAGGCGCATGCAGTAATCACTGCCGCCGCCCAAACCGGTTACGCTCCCGCCCAGCACGAAGTCGGTCACTGCTTCAAGTTTGGTACGTTCGGGCAGAAGTCAGCCGGTGAGGCACTGGCGTGGTATTCCAAAGCCGCCGAACAGCAATATCCGCCGTCGCTTCTCGCTCTCGGGAATTTCTATTTGCGTGGGGAAGTGGTGGCACAGGATGAGGCGACGGCGGTGCAGTTTTTCCGCGCCGCGGCAGAACAAGATTACGAACCGGCTGCGTATCAACTCTATGAGTGTTATCTGGACGGAGCGGGCGTCAAGCAAAGCATGTCGTCGGCGATCAAATGGCTAGACAAGGCTGCATCAGCCGGTTATGGGCCGGCGCTGTTGAAGTTCGACTACTATTATCGGTACGGCAAAATACTCGAACAAGATCTTGAGCGTGCCGATCAATATCGTCAAGAAGCATTCCGGCGCGCGCATCGCGAAGACCTGTACGAACACGGAATGATGCTGGTGGACAAGGGTAAGCGGCAGGACGCGGTTCCATATTTTGAGCAAGCCGCCGAGGAAGGCCACGAGAAAGCCAAAATTATGCTTGGGCGGTAGATAGCAGGATCGTTAGATCATGAGCGTTCGCTGATCAGTTGTTTTGCCGAATCATGCTGATTGGTGTTCCTGTGTTTGCGTGCAGTCTGTTTCCTGGCGGACTTAGTCTTCTGAGCGGTTTGCACCTTATGCAACTTGTGTGTCTTACCGCTTGTGGCCACCGGTTTGACTTGCGCCGGCGCGGTGGTGGCAGCATGCACTTCCGTTTTCAAATAGTTGTTTATCATCATGTATGACATGCAGAGAAAGGTGGCAAATGCGATGGCGCAGATGCCGCGATCCCAGCCGGGCGTTCCGCCTTCCGGTGATTGATCGTATTGCTTGTAGTTCAAAAAGGTCAGCAGTCCGATGCCCGCGAGGAAGCCACCGATGTGCGCGCAGAACGCCACATTCGATGAACCTTCAGGCAAATAGGCCTGACACAATACTTGCAACGCGAACCAACCGCCGATTATGAAGTAGGCGGGTACCTGGTATGTTCTGAAGGCGAAGAAAAACGCATCATCACCGAACCAGGTTTTGCACCGCGCCGAGGGATGCATGGCGATGTACGCGCCCATCACGCCGGCAATGGCACCACTGGCACCTATGCATGGTTCCGCCGAAAAAGGATAGGCGAATATGTGCAGCAGGTCAGCGAAGAGCCCACACGTCAGGTAGAAGATCAAATACCCGAAGTGTCCCAGTCGATCCTCGACGTTGTCGCCGAAGAGGAAGAGAATCCACATGTTGCCGAGCAAGTGCATCCAGCCGCCATGCATAAACATCGAGGTGCCGATGGCTGTGAAATCGTGCACGCCGTGATTGAGAATGAAGCGTGCGGGCACCGTGCCCCACTCATCGACTACCGCCTGGTGGTTGCCAAATCCGCATCCCAGAACCCACGCGAAGACCGCTACGTTTGCGGCGATCAAAGCGGAGTTGACGATGGGAAAGCCTTTGTTTTCAACGTCGTCACTGAGAATGATCATGTTGTTTCAAGTTTGCCTCATTAAAGATGAGACCCCGCCCGGCACGCGCCAGCGGAGTCAGAATTGCGGGACCTATGTTCGTCGAGACAGTTTGCTTATGGCACCATATTAGGACACGCAGACGCCGGCTTGACATCTCTTAACGTTGTCTTTAGTCTCGCCGGCAGCGCCTGATTTGGGTATGATCGGTGTTTCCGTTTCGGAAAAGCGCACTGCACCACCTCTTTGCGACACGCGACCTCCCCAAAATCCAACCAAGTACACAACCATGCTGAAGATGAAAACTGCTGTGAAACCGTCCGCACTGCGATTGGTGCCCTTGCTTCGGCTGGCACTTTTGCTTTCGCTTTCGACGTCTTGTTTGCTTCCCCTGTGCGCGCTGGCGGCATCTTCGAACGCACCGCCGGCGAAGACCGTTTCTTCCAAAGCGAAGGACGCCGAGACGAAACACGCCGAGACGAAACACGAAGTGGATTTGCTTGTGGAGCGCGCTAACGATGAAATCGCCAATGGACACCTGGACGCGGGCATCGAACTGGCACTGCAAGGTTTACAACTCGATATCACGTCCGCCCAGGCTGCCTGGTCTGCGGGCTACGGCTATCAACTCAAAAGTGACACCAAGCGCGCCATCGAGTACTACACGATGGCTGCATTACTTGACCCCACTATGTCGCAAGCCTATTGCAACCGCGCGCTTTGCTACGAAGACTTCAACCATCACGATTACGCCCTGGAAGACTTCAGCAAGGCGATCGAACTGGATCCCAAAAACGACTATGCCTTTGCCAGCCGCGCCGAGGTCAATTATGTCTTGGGCAAATATGATGACTGCATCGTAGATGCTCGCAAAGCCATCGAACTAAACAAAGACAATGCTTTCGCCTATGCGCAGCTGGGCGCAGCGTTGTCAGCTCAGGGCAAGTACTCCGAAGCAGTCGACGCACACAAAAGCGTGGTGGCCCGCGATAAGTCTCGCCCCGTGTATTTCAAAAACCTGGCGCTGGCGCAAATTCAACTCAAGCAGTACGACAATGCACTCGGTTCTTTGAGTGACTCGCTTGCCGTCAGACCCACTGGCGACACCTATCGGTTGCGCGCAGAGGTGTACGCGCGACAGGGCGAGTTTAAGAAAGCGCTGGCGGATTATTCTGCAGCGATTCGTTTGAATCGTGATGACTCCTATGCCCTGTCCGGGCGCGCTGTCATCAACTATCTTTTGGGCGACAGTCAAGCTGCGGTCGACGATGCACGAACGGCGGCCAAGATGTTGGTCACCGATCCTGATGCTTATGTTTCACTGGTGGTTGAGGACAATGCTAAAGGATTGAATCAGGCGACGCGCATCAATTATTTGCGACGCGCTCTGCAGACATACGACGGTAAATATGACGGTCGGCTGTTCCTGTTGTCCGGCTGTGAGGAGTTGAAGGCGAACCGCAAGGATTTGGCGCAAGCCAATTTCGATCTGGCGAAGAACTTTGGTTTCACCGCCACCGGTGCGGCTGGCAATGGAGGTAAGACCAAGTGATTAACTCAAACCATTGCCGCTCCATCGCTCTCAGTGCCGTCGTTACGCTGGCGGCCGGGACGGCGTTGCTAACACTTAGCTCCTGCGCATTTGCAAAACCAGAGATAGCGAAAAAAGACAAGGAAGCGAACAAAAAGAAGGAAGCAAACAAAAAGCAGGATGACAAGGACAAGAAGACCGACAAAAAGGCTGACACTAAGGATTACGAAGCAAAAACGCGCAAGCTGATTTCCGACCTTCGCTCTAGGGGAAAACAATCGCTGCTCCGTACGCAACTCAGTGAACTGGCGCAGTATTTGTTTGACCACGGACGGGCAATCGAAGCCGAGCCGCTCTACGAAGAAGCGGTGAAATTAGCGGAGTCCGATTCCTCCGGCGACAGAGCAGCACTTGCGCTCTTGCTCAATGACGCTGGTGCTAATTACTGGGAAACCGGCAAGTACAACGAATCTGAAGCCTGTTATAAGAAATCGATTCCGCTCTACGAGGAATTGCTGAAGGAAGCCTCGCCCGCCAAAGATTTGCAGTCTGGTTATGTGTGTGTGCTGACAAATCTCGGCAACACTTATGAAACCCTCGGCGATTACGATCAGGCTGTTGCAACCTATCAAAAGGCACTCGACTACGGCAAAGCAAATCTCGGTGCCACGAATAGCAATGCCATCGATGCTCTGGAAGGTATCGGCGTGGTTTATGAAGATCAAGAAAAGGCCGGCAAAGCAGAGCCTTATCTGCTGGAGGCGCTCAAGTTGCGTGAGGCATCGGTCGGACAATCCAAACTGGATGGAACGCTGATTTCTCTCGCTTGCGTCAATCTCGACCTAAGGGACTATCAAGCTGCGCAGCGACATCTCGAACGAGCATTGAAGATTCAAGAAAAACTTCACGGCAAAGAACATCCCGCCATCGCGGACACTCTGATTCAGCTCGCCACACTGGCGCAGAGTCGCGAACAGTACGATCTGGCGAAACAGCATCTGCAGCGGTGCATCAGCATCAGGGAGAAGCTGCTCGGCAAAAATCATTTCCACACTGCTCTGGCACTAAACAATCTCGCTTATGTTTACCAGCTCGAGACCGACTACCCGAGTGCGCTGGCGTTGTACAAGCGGGCAGTCGCGATCTGTGAAAAGGCTTTTGGAGACGACGCCAAAAACTTGAATGTCGCGAATGTGTACTCGTGCTATGCGTCTTTGTTGTATCGCATGAACCGGGTCGAGGATGCGGAAAGCATGAAATCTCGTTCGCAACAGATTCGCGATCGGATGACCGCCGGTACTGACTGATCTATTGATCGATCGCCTAGAAAACGCGCTGGCCTTGGCGCGAGGACGCGCTCGATTCGGCAATCGTCGCGTTATAGAGGGTTTCTACAAAAGGAAACATCTTTTCCGCCAGCAACCGATGTCCTCGGGCGCTATAGTGCGTGTGTATGAAGAGTTTGCCGTCTTCTGTCTCGGGGAAAGCCTTGCTCAAGTCGAGATACGGCAGCATCAGTGTCGAGGCCGTATCTCTGAGCATGCTGGTCTCCATCACATTATCGTATTGATGCGCGCTGGGTAATCGCACCACCGCCAGTGCGCACTTGTGTCCCCGACACTCCTGCGACATTTCGCTAATCAGCTGGTGCGCGACCGGCCAGAATGTTCTGGTACAACCGTCGCTGGCTGCCTGAGCTTCCGCCGACAATGGCGTGTTCCACCGGGACGGACCTGGTTCGTGACCGGCATTGCCTATGCCTGGCGCGAAGGCGGTAGTCTTCTTCGTGATGTCGGCGCCGACGTGATAGTCGACCGCAGCCAGACTGTTGTACCAGGTGAGACATCCTTCGGCAGCCTTCGATACCACGCCCCAGATGCGGCTGTTTTGCCGCAACCAGGCGGTTGCTTCCATGCGCTTGCTCTGAGAGGTCCTATTCCAGGTTTCTTGAACTGAATAGTCGCAGAGCAGTTTGCCTTTTCCGTCAAGGAAGAACGACGGGCGGGCCCACAAAAATCCGCCATCCGGATTGGGCACCAGATAGAAAGTGGTGTCCATTCTCACCGGCAAGATCACCAGATCGGGCTGATAGTCGAGCACCTGGTCTTTTAGTTGCAGATACATCTGCCCGAGATTGTAGGACGATACCCCGAAGTTGAGGACCTCGACTCTTTGCACTTGTTCGCCGTCGAGGTCATTGAGACGCGATTCTAATAGATTCAAGAAATTGTCAGCCCGGTGTACTTGCAGCGACTCAACGAAGGAATCGCCGATCACTGCAATGCGAAACACGTTGGCCGGTTTTTCCTTGGCTCGCTCGATGTCTTGCATGCCGACGCTGTTGATCTGGACGCGCGAGAAACCCTCTTTGCGCCACGTCACCGACTTGTTCGGAATGAGCGAGAAACCGAGTACCTTATCTGGTCGCAGATACTCTTGTTCGCCAATCCCGGACAACGCGAACATGCATTCGAGGATGCCGATGACCAGCATCGTCGCGATGGTAAATTCGGCTAGGGGGCGCAGTTTCATACGGTCAGAATTGGAAGTAAATGAAAGCAGAAGGGGTCGAGGGAATGAATGCAATCGCAGCTATGAACACGCCTGCGTAGACGGCAACGCGGGCCGGCAAACCGAGTTGAATGGGTCCGGTGAATGCCGACAATCGCGGAAAGCGTGACGCGAGTTGCCAGCGATGCCGGCATGAAAATAGGACCGAATAAATAGAGTAGGCGACAGCCGGCACCAAGAGCGGTGAACTGGCAAAGTCCACGATGGCGGTCGACGATGGATGCCACACGAACATCTTGTAGATAATTTGCAGGGCTTCATGAACCGTGTCGGCGCGGAAAAACACCCAGCCAAACAAAACCGTCATCAGGGTGAGGGCACTGCAGAGGATCTTGATCGGCCGCATTTGATGCAGCCTCGTCAGCATCGGTGACTTCTCCGCCGCCGCATTGTATGCGTGGTTTGCCACCAGTGCGCTCCCGTGCAGCCCGCCCCAGGCGACGAAGTGCCAGGCGGCGCCATGCCAGAGTCCACCCAAGAGCATCGTGATCATCAAATTGCGATACTTGGTGAAAGTGTCGCAACGACCCCCGCCCAGAGGGATGTACAGGTAGTCGCGTAACCAGGTGGAAAGCGATATGTGCCATCGTTTCCAGAAATCGGTGATCGATGAAGCCAGATAAGGCAGGTTGAAGTTATCCGGCAAACTGAAGCCAAGCATCATGGCCGACCCGCGACCCATGTCGGTGTAACCGGAGAAGTCGAAATAGATCTGCGCAGCGAAAGCAAGTACGCCCAGCCACACATCATGAGTGCCTGAGGAAGAAACCTGCGAGAAAGCGCTCGTAGCGATAACCGCCAGGTTGTCTGCCAGGGCCGCTTTCTTGAACAAACCTTGAAGGACGAGCACGAATCCTTCACGAAACAAGGGCTTTGAAAAATGAACAGACTTGCCGAGCTGTGCGACGAAATCCTGGTACCGTTTGATCGGTCCGGCGATCTGCGAAGGAAAGAAGGCGGCAAACAGTCCGAAGTCGACGGGATTTTTGATCGGCTGCCCGCCCCGGTAAACATCGACGATGTAGTGGATGAATTCAAAGGCGAAAAACGAGATGCCCAGCGGCAATATGATGTCCAGACTTTGCGGTGTGGCTGCAATCAAATCCGGTGGCAGATGCATCGTCTGTAGCAGACTTCTGACTGACCCGATCAGAAAGTTTGTGTATTTGTAGAAACAGAGAACGCCCAGGTTAACGATCAGCGCCAGTAACAACAGCACTCGTGCCTGGCTACGGAATCTGTCGATCAGCAATGCGCAGGCGTAATTGATTGCGGTGAGAGCGAAGATCAGGATTCCATAAACGGGAATCCAGCTCATGTAAAACACATAGCTGGCGATCAAAAGCAGCGGTCGCTTCAGTTTGGCCGGCGACATCCAGTACGCCAACAAAACTAGAGGAAAAAACAGGGCGTAAGCGATGCTGTTGAAAAGCACGTTGAAATCGGCGCCACGGCTGTAGTGTGTCGTATGCGTGAATCGTAGCAGAGACTGTCAAGTTGTCCCTTTAGTCTTATTCAAGCTAAGCATAGAACGAGCGCACATCCAGTTGGAAACCTGCCGTCAGCCGCTACAGGCTCAGGGCTGATTCGAAACAAGCTCTTGGCAAGCAGTCGTGCGGGCGGTTTAACCCTGTGGCGCAGTCACTGCGATGCTGCGGCGTTCGTACTGCTATTTCTTGATAACCTAAGCCGTCTCTGCCGGGTGCACGACTTTCAGGCGCAACGCCGACCATTTTTGATCGATAGCGACAATCGCGACACCTTCCATTCCAATGGTGGTGGCATATTCGGCGATGCTGTCACGGTTGATGTCGGTCGCAACGTCTGCGGTGCCTTTGGGATAGGTGACCCAGATCATTCCTTTCGACGTGAGCAACGACTTCAGTCTAGGCAGTTCTTTCTCCAGCTGCTCGCGATTTTCCACGAACACCTGAATAACGTCGACGGATTTTGCTGAATGGTCGGTGACACCGACCCCGCTGGGGAGCTTGCCCAAAATCTGGTCGTAGCCTGCCGGTTTGTTGACAAAGAGAACCATTCTGCCGGGCTTCATCTGAAGCTTCTCAGGAATGCTTTTAGTCGATGGTGCAATAGCCATGTGCTAAACCCTCACGAACCGGCTCACGAGTTAAGTTCCTACTGTTCAGGAAGTTGTCTAGTTTATCCGAAAGCAGCAATGAGAACCACTAATCAGTGACGATCTTCACGTGCCGATTTCAGCCGATACTGACATGCGATAATGTGCCGAATCGGGTTCCCGAAAGCATCTTGCGGGTTGGCGTCGGAGTAAAAATGCCAGCTGGAAAAGAAGATAGAAAAGTGCCGAAAAGGCTAAGTCCATATGAGCTGCTTAGCGAGGTAGCGTCCGCCGATTTCTGTCTCCCGCGGGAGCCCATTTTCGGCTGTCAGCCACGGCATATCACTCGTCTGCAGAATTATTTCGGTGTGACGTTGCCCAAAGTCTATCGGGACTTTCTGTGCGCATTTGGACGCGACACCGGTGACATCCTCAGTCACATGACTGTTGCTTATCCATGGATCCTCAAATTCCACTATCGGGCAGTTTCGATGTTCGAAGACGAGAACATTCCATTACCCAGCAACCGGTTTGTTTTCGGCTTTGAGGACAGTTATCTGTGGTTTTTTGACATAGCGAGCGGTGTCGATGATCCACCGGTCTCCCTGCTTACGGAAGGAGAGGGCATACGTCAGGTAGCGGAGACTTTCACTGAATGGCTGAACGTCGTGATTGGAGCTGCAATCGCCGGCGGCATTCAGACGAAGTCGTACGATGAGAAAGGGCGAGCCGAACGTAGAAAGGAGCCGTCGCACACAGAAGAGTGGAAAGCGATTGCCAGTTCTCCCTTCCGTGCTGGTGATATTGTTCGCGTGCGAGAAGAAGTGGTTGATACCATGACCAATCTGGATCGACGCTCGCGGATGACATTGAAGAAGGGCACGCTAGCAGAGGTAGCCGCCGTTTACTTCAGACCCGATCGTGTCGGGTGTGTTTGCGTGTTGGAGGTGTGTGACGAGTCGGGCGAGAATCTTATCGCCTGCCCGATGGTGGACAACTGGTACCTCGAACTGGTCAGCTCCGATGGACGTCTCAGACCAAAACTCAAGTGGCAAGACCTCATCCACTAATAAGCACCATTTCAAAGCAAGTGAGATGACATGACTGAATCTTCCCTCGAATCGCCGTCACCATCGGAATCACCGATCGATCTCACCCATGTCAAAACGCAACTTGGATCGGATGAGGAATTACTCTGGTATTGCCGATGCGATGCAAAACGCATGGAGGCACAAGGGAAGATTGCGATCTTCATTGGCATACCAATGCTGCTGTTTTTTGCACTGATCTTTGTGATTAACACCATTATGGGCTCTCCGGAATTATGGTCTAATCCGGCGGCTTGGTCAGAGAAATTGCCGTCGCTGGGGTTTCCTCTCTTGCTTGTGTTCTTTGCCGTGCTTCTCTTCCGGATGCCGAAGATGAATAGAGAGTGGTTTGGAAATTCCATACATGTTTTGACCAACAAGCGAATTTTTATCTCTCGTTTTGGTAAGCCGCCATCATGGTCGTTTTTCGTTCGTGACCTCGAGGACCTTTCCTCGAGCGAGAACAGCGACGGCACCGGTGACATTACCTTCGCGTACACACCGAGGAGCGAAAGGCTCCGTCGCGGATGGTTTACGCTCTACGGAATACCCAACGCCAAAGATGCCGAGAAGAAGATCGCTGATGCTATAGCGAACACCAAAGAGAAGCTGGTGTGATACGGTTGGATTATGAAAGTAGCGACGGCGCGGAACGTTATCATTGCGGTTGGACTGGCACCATGGATAGGATTTCTGCTGGAATATGTTCTGATGCCGGGCTTCGTTGTGCCGGCTCTGAATCATCCATTCATTCGCCTTTTGATTCTTGCATTGATAGTGTTCCAAGTTGTCGGATTGGCGATTTGTTACCGGCTTTTATGCGTGGGGGACAAAACGGATCTGCCACCGTCGTCCATGCGCACGCGGCAGCAAATGCAGACCAGGGCTATTGTGCTGCTGGTAGCCCTCGGCATATTCCAGTTGTGTGCTGCGGCTTCGATTGGCATCGCTGGTCCGGTAGTGGTGTCGGTCGTTGACCAGAGCCTGCCACCAATCCTGCGTTCAGGATCCGGCAAATAGCCTGGCTTCACTTCGGTAAGCGAACGAGCAGGCTGGTTCCGTCTTCAGCTGATGTGGTATCGGCGACGCTGGTGCTGCCGCCGTGCCGTTTCACGATCGCCTGGCAGAGCGCAAAGCCGAGTCCGAGGCTGTGACGCGTGCCACCGATTTCCACTTGCTGAAATCGTTCGAAGAGAAACTGTCGTTGCTCGGGCGGGATGTTGATGTTATTTGCCTTTACTTTGATGTCGGTGACACTATCAGGTCCGTTCTCGACGTCGACGACGAGCAGTCCGCCGCTCGGAGTCAACCGGATCAGTCCGGAAAGGAGGTGCGTCATCGCTTTGGTGAGTTTCTCGACATCTACGAATAACTCGATTTCGCTGCCTTCGAAGTGAGCGCGAATGTTTTTCTCCTCCAGCTGCTTGCCGACGTTTTCGATGGCTTTATCGATGATGTCTTCAGCTATGGTGGCAGTCGGTGCCAGCGGCATCTTGTCGGCTTCGGTTTTTTCGAGATCGAGCAGGTCTGTGATCAGCAGAATCAGTTGAGAAACGTTGGCTCGGGTGCGCGCTATCTCGGATGATAGGTTGCCTGATTGGGAGCCCACTAATCCCATCTCCAACATTTCGAGAAACATGCCCACTGAGGTGAGCGGCGTGCGCAATTCGTGGCTGACCATTGCTACGAAGGCGCGGCGCATTTTTTGAATCTGATGGCGTTCTGAAACGTCGAGCAACATGGCCAGTCGGCGCTCATCACTTTCTGAGACGGCCGACGGCGTGGTGGACAGCTCGACGTAAACGGAGGAGCCGTCCTTGCGTGTTCCGGAAACTTCCACCACTTGCTGTGGAGGCAGGTGGGCGATCCAGTTGGAGTCCTGGGCGTAGCTGCTGGTCGAAAGCAGGGACGAGAGATTCCTGTCCAGCAACTCCGGCTGGTCGTATCCGAGAATGCGTTCGCTAGCGGAGTTGGCAAACTCGATATCCGAGTGTTTGTCGAGCACTGCCAGACCGACGGGAATGTTTTCGATCATCGAGCGCATCTGTTGCTCGCTGCGCTTTAGCAGCTCTTCTTCGCCTTTCAAAGACTCCACCATCTTGTGGAATGCCACGTCGATGGTGGCAATCTCATCAGCGCCGCGCATTGGTGATTGCAACGGACGTTTTTCTCGCAGTCGTCGCGAGTTGTCGAGGACGATGTTGAGACGAGAGCGTAATCTGCCTACGAAGAAAAGCGCCAGAAATACCGCCAGCACCACGTTGGCGCTGCCGCCGATCAGAAGCACTGTTTTGGTGCGTTCTCGCTGCTGCCGCATCGTTTCCGGCAGCAAGCTCTCCTTCTGCCGCTCAGTGCGAAGAAACGCTTTCATGTCGCGCACGAGTGCCGCCAGCTTCGGCTGCAGATCCACATACTGCACAAAGTAAATGACATAGTGCGGATCGGCGTCGGCCTTAGCCTTCATCTTCTTGATGATGTCCAGCCCCGTGTTCAAATTCTCATCGATGCGGTTAAGGCGCGCGGTCTGTTCCTCGTTGTTGCGCAGCTCGTTCTTGAGCCAGGCCATGATCTCCGGAATTCTCTGAATCGCATGGTTGTATCGCTGTTCTTCGTCGGGCGTGTGGTGCAGCGCGAATTTCCCCAGCGAGTCACCGGCGTTGTATATCTCCTGGAGCAAGTCACTGCCCATGGTGATGATCTCTTTGGTCTTCTCTTCACGGCGTGAGTCCATTTCCGCTTGATCGACCAGGACCGAATATTGTTGGACGAATACCAGCTCGAGCAGTAGCAGGAGCACTACAAGTAATGCGCCCTGGTGACCAAGTTTAAGTGTCGGCAGTTTCATGACCCTGACCTCGCAGTCGGCAGAGTCAACCAGAATTTACTCCCCTGTCCTTCCTTGCTGACGACGCCAATCGCGCCTCCATGTTCTTCGACAATAGCTTTGCAGATCGCCAGACCCAAACCGGTGCCACCTTTCTCAGTGGCATCGCGCCTGTCTACTTGTTGAAACTGCTGGAACAAAGAACCGATTCGCTCTTCCGGAATACCTCGCCCCTGGTCGATGACCGCAACCTCTATCTGGTCGGTGTTCGGTGTCAGGGCAACTGTTATGGTGCTGTTTTCCGGGGAGAACTTGATGGCGTTCGACAGGAAGTTGACAATTACCTGCACGATGCGGTCTTCATCGGCAAAGACGAGAAGATTTGTGGAGTCCGCTGGCGGGGGAACTTCGATGTTCACCTTGCGCTTTTCTGCCAGACTGCTGACGCCGTCGACAGACCGTTCCAGTATGCTGGCGATTCTGGAGTCTGTCGGATTGATCTCAATCTTGCCGGACTCTAGCCTCTCGAGGTCGAACAAATCATTCAGTAGAAGCAGCAAGCGCTTGATGTTTTTCTGGGCTTTGTCTGTCCCCTCACCCGCTTCGTCACTGACTGCACCGAAGTTTCCAGAACGATAATCAGAGAAAAATGTGTCGATTAGCGTCAGTGGTGTACGCAGCTCCTCGCGAATCATATTGACGAACGAGAGTCGCAGCTTTTGCAACTCATGGCGCTCGGTGGCATCCAAGAACATGGCGATGTGCTGGGTGTTCTCGCCGACCTTCACTTCCGCCAGCGAGAAGTCTGCCGGGAAGAGCGAACCATCTTTGCGGCGTGCGGAGATCTCGCTGATGGTGTCCAGGGCATTGCTCAGTAAGTCGATGTTCTGTCCTCGTGAATCATCCGCAGGCAAAAGCATTGAGAAGTGATGCCCGATCAGGTCTGCCTGGTCGTACGCGAACGATTTGTTGATCGCCCGATTGGCAAACTGAATTGCTCCTGCGGCGTCTAGAACCACCACCCCGATCGGAACACTTTCAAGGATAGTGCGCAGTCGCGTTTCGCTTTGTTTGAGCAGAGCTTCTTCGCGTCTGACTGCTGCTGCTGTTTCGTGAAAAGCCCTATCGACCTCCGCAATCTCATCCGACCCGGATAGAGGGGGATTGAGCTGCGCACCGGTCTCCAGACGTTTGACGTTGTCGCCCACAACATCCAGACGGCGAGCAATTTTGCGGGTGAAGAAGAGAATCATGATGATAAAGAAGATGATGTTCGTACCCAGCCCCACCCAGAGTGCGGCGCGTGTCGCTGTGCGCTGCGCGCGTTCTTTGCTGGGCGCCTCATCTTCGATGGCGCGCCCGTATGCCATCAGCTTTTCGAGGTCGACCACCATCTCATCGACGTTGTGCTGAATCGGCATGCGGCGTTGCCGCCAAATTTTCAGGGCTTCCTGATTGGTCATTGATTCGGCATCGCGTTTGATACCGTCGATTACGGGTGCGCAGACCTGCAGGTTCTGGTCTATGTGTGCAATCAGTTGCTCGGGTTCACCGGTGCCTTTGAGATTTTCCTTGAGCCAACTCACCATCTCCGGCAGTTCTTCCAGCCCGGCTTTGTATCTCTCGGTGCTGCCGAGAGCGCGCGAAGCCGTGAACTTGCCGACCGCATCGCCGGTGTCATACATGACGAGCAGCAAGCGACTGGCTTTGCTCGTCACCTCCCGCGCGAAGTCCTGGCGGCGCGCTTCGTTTTCTGTTTGGGCGAGCAATGCAATCAGAGTACCGACAAACGCAAACTCGCAAATCAGGAGTGCCACCACCAGAATCACACCCTGCTGGGCCAGATTCAGCGGCGGCGTTCTAAATCGCGAATGTCTTGACATTCGATTCCTTTTGCTGTCCACCAGTGATCATGTTCCCTTATGATCACTATGTTCAGCTCCCGATTGAGGGAGTTAACCTAGTCGACGACGATAGTAGGAGACCGGCTTTGGACGACGATCAAGAGCAGCCGCTTGCTCAGGACAACACAGGCGGCGCGATGCTCGGGCACATTCAGCGCTATAAGGCGTACATCAGCGATCTGAAGAAAGGCAACTCCAGCGGTATCAGCGCCGCATTCGGGCGGGCGTCAGATTTGTTGCCGCCGGAGGTCATGCAGGTGGCGCCGCCGGCTGCGAAATCAAGCGCCAACTCTGCGGTCGCCCAAGCCGGCAGTGCCGCCCCGACTCCCGCATTAGACGACATCGTATTTGCATCCGGTGCGGACACGACACAGTTGCGAGCGTCGGTCGAGGAGTTGATTGAGGAGTGCGCAACCGAACTTGAAAATCCAGTCGGCGAGACTCTTGACACCCCGTATGGCGAACTCACCGTCGACGAAGTTTTTGTCGAAGGCAGTAGGCGCACGTTTATGCTTTCTGATTTACGGGTCATTGATGAAGCCGAATATCTGCGGTGGCGTCGTGTGCCCGAGGTGATTGCGGCTTCCGTGCCGTTCAGCGGCGACAGCGCACCAGACCTTGCCGTCACTACAGCGACGGGTAATTTGCTTTGGAACGTCTATTTCAACGGCTACGAGGCAGAAAAGATCGCCATGTTCGACGGCACTTTTATCGGGCGCGCCGAGGGCCGGGATGAAATGGTGCTAGCGTTGCGTGTAGGTCCGGGGCAGATGAAAGCTTTCATTCTTTCGGGGCTGATGGTCGATCCCACCACCGGCAATGTTTTCGCCGAGGCGAATCAGGGCGCGTTCAGCGCAGGTTTCCTCAATAACGGCTGGCGCGTTTTTCAATACCGCACGCGCGAACACGGTGACCTCTACTACGTGAGCGAGCCGCCACTTCCCGATTGCGAATCAGTCACCATTCAAGTCAACAATCTGTCCATCGACATGGAGACCGGTGCGGTTTCTTATGAAACCACAGACAGTGCCGCGGTTGTCACCCTGCGCAGTCGCCGTTTAATTTGAGAGCGCGCCCGACTCAGTGATCGCCTGCTCCGAAAGCAGGTCGATTAACGATCGGCTTGCCATCTGGGCTGGTCGAGATCATCGCGCCGTTGCTCTTGTATTGCACGCGCTCGTTGGATCGTACATATTTGGTTAGAGAGCCATCGGAGTCAACCTGAAAGTCTATTCGTTCAGGAGGCGCACCCGGTTGTTCCGGAATTCTCACCCACATGTTGTCGGCGGATTTGACACCAGGCACCGTGTCGATGCGGCGATAGCTTTCGGTGGTGCCGCTGCTCATAATTGTTACTTCGCGTGGGGCACCACTTTCATCGCGATTGACGGTAGTGAGATTTCCATACGCGTCAACGGTTTGCACAGGCAACCAGTGACCGCCCAAATGCCGATACCCGACAGTGGCTCCATTAGCCAGTGTCCAGGTGCGATGACTGGCGTTCTCGGTGACTTGCAGCGTACCGTCGGGCAGCATCTCGGCGTGCGGATAATCTCCGTCGGTGCGCAGTGGCAACTCGCTGCCCGCTATCTTGACCGACATCGGTTTGCCGTTGCCGTCCAGTGTGACCGTGAGTTTATCTCCGGCTGCTCGATCTACTTCGCGAATGTTGCCCTGAGCGTCGCGCCAGACTGTGCCACCGTCGCTGTTCATCGACTTCCAGTCGGCGGGATGTTCGGATGCCTTGTCGTAGTCGCGGCTCTTCTCCCACTTATCCAGCTGTCCGTTCTTTGTTTTGCCGACGATCTTGCCTGAATCGCTGTCGACCAAAAACTTGCCGTCCACGTGTCCGGAGTCGTTTCGATGGATCATCAGCAGGCGACCCTTGCGATCAAAACCAATCAGCTCGAGATCCGAATTTGCCAGCGGTCCGCCCGGCGCGTGCAGCTCATTGTTGAGAGTCTTGATTCGCTTGCTGGCCGCAATCAGCCGTTCATTGTCTGATATAGCGCCCGTGTGACGGCCTTCCGCGGGTGCATCCCAATAGCTCTTCGCCAACTCGCGAATCGGCTGGTTCGGCTGATCGGCGCCGGCGCGCCCATCCTTGACCGTGGTCCGATTGAGGACCTTTTCATCGAGGTTGTGTTCTTTCATAGCCGACCCTGTCCGTAGGGGGTATAGTCTAGTCTACCAGAGGTCGAAATCGGGACTTCCACATTGGCAAAAATACTGATAGTCGAGGACGATCGGGAATTAGCCAATTTTGTGCGCTCGTATCTCGAGTTTGAAAATCACACGGTCGAGGTCTACCATGTGGGTGGCGAGGGGCGAGCCAAGCTCCTGGGCGCGCAGTTCAACCTGGTTATTCTCGATTGGGAAATCCCGGAAGTAAGCGGCGTCGAGATGCTCAAGGAGTTTCGTGACCAGGGCGGCAAGACGCCGGTGCTGATGCTCACAGGCAAGGACCAGGTCGAGGACAAAGAAACCGGACTCGATTGTGGTGCCGATGATTACCTGACCAAGCCGTTCGACATGAAGGAACTGGGCGCTCGCATTCGTGCCCTCCTGCGCCGCCAGTCTCAAGGCGAATCTAAGTTACCGGCAATTGCCGACGTCCGCCTCGACAAAGATTCGCAGCGCGCGCTGCAAGGCGGTCGCTCCGTGGCGCTTACGCAGCGCGAATTACAGTTTCTTGAATTTCTGATTGCTCATCCATCAGAGCCGCTGGCGGCAACTGATTATTTGCAGCGCGTCTGGCCTGACGAAGGCGATATGACAGCCGATGTCGTCAAGTCGACAATCATGCGCCTGCGGAAAAAGCTGGATCCCCAGGCGACTTTCATTTGCCCGCATCTGTACTCCAGGACTGGTGCCACCACAGGGAGTGCCGCGCGCACGGCCGGTCAGGCACTGCCGGCGGCCGATGACGATGAGCGGACCGGCATGTCGGCTCTCAATGCCGATGACGATGATGAAGAAGACATCGATTTGATGATTGGCACCGTCCTCGACGGCAAATACGAGATATTGGAGGTATTAGGTGGGGGCGGCACCGGGCTTGTCTACAGAGCGAAGCATCGGCAGTTGCAAACCATGGTGGCAGTGAAGGTCCTGATCTCTCCGCTGGCGCTCAGCTCTGAAAATGTGCGTCGATTTAAGCGCGAGGCCAAGACCGTCATTGGTTTCTCACACCAGAACATTCTCACTGTTCATGACTTTGGTGCTTCGGTGGATGGTCAGCCCTATCTAGTGATGGAGCTGATCACCGGGGAAAGCCTGTCGGATTTCATAGAGCGGCGCGGCAAAATACCGGTGTCCGAGACTCTCGAGATTTTGCGACAAACTTGCGACGGCTTGCAGTATGCCCACGAACATGGAGCAATACACCGCGACATCAAACCGAGCAATATCATGTTGCTGGCAGGCGGCGGCGGCGTCAAAATCGTCGACTTCGGATTGGCGAAGAAAGTCGAACAGGACGAGCGCACCGAAAAATTGACCATGACCGGCGATGTGCTGGGCAGCCCGCCATACATGAGCCCGGAGCAATGCCGTGGGTTTCCTCTCGACCAGCGTACCGACATCTATTCGCTGGGCTGCGTGATGTACGAGATGCTGACCGGCGCCAGAGCCTTCACCGGCACCGAACCGATTGCGATCATCTGGAACCAGGTCACGCAGGAGCCACCACATCTGGTATTGCCGGAAGTGGATGGCCGTTTGCGCGAGCGGCTCGACTTGATAGTGATGAAATGTCTGGCCAAGGAAACCGACCGACGCTATCAGACCATCAGCGATTTGAAAGCCGATCTCGAACAGGTGCATGCCGAGGGCGGCGGGCTCTCGGGGCGTGCCCGCACGCTCATGGATATCGTGTCTATGGAGTGGCAAAAGCTGCGCCGCAAGATAATGCGTATGCTCGGGCGGATGAGCTAAGGTTTCCACTTGTTGTGTTGGAAACAAGTGTGCTTCACTGGATGTAACAGTTACAATTTTCTGGTTTCGCATCCGGCAACACGTCCGCCGGACATTGGAGTTCTGCCGAGATGCTGCCCTTGAGGGAGGGCTCGGCGATGAATTACCTTGACTCATTCTTTGACCGCCAGCACACGATCATAATTGATACGTTCTGGCTGAAAGGCATACCTGCTTCCTACATTGATCGCGACCTGTACAGAACCGGCACGATTACCGACCTCAGCTCGCGCACGTATTCGGTGCATCTCTACCATCACACAGGCAAACCTAAGCGCAAGCCGCAGTTTGCGCCAGCCGTCTTTGGACAGCGAGAGAAACTGAAAGCTGCCATTACGGACAATCACGGCATTCGGAAATTGCGCGCTCTGCAAAATGAAGATCGCGAGCAGCCCCCGGAAGAGACTTTACTGAGCAGCGCGTAGATCGTCCGGAAGCCTGTCCGACAGATTGTGTGAAATCAGATAGTTGCGGAACGACTGACGCATGTCTATGCCCACATATTGTGGCACCGGCGAAAAATTGCGCACCTTATAGAAAGGCGTGTAGTTGCGCGAGACCATGATTGGCAGCCCTTCGCTGGTAAATAGTTTGATTGAACCGAAACCGCGCATGGTGTCATCGCTCTCTGGTTTAAAGAGCATGACCGTTTCTTGCTGGCGCACTTGTTTGATTTTCTGAGTCTGCCCATCTGCCACCACTGATGTGAACCGGTAGCGCGTCAAGACGCGGTTGTCGGCAACGTAGAGAAACTCCTTCGTCAACTCCTGGCGGTGCTCGGTCATATCGATCACTTCTACGCGCCTGTACGATGGCACGTTGATGAAGTGCCAGATCTGGTTGAACTTATCGACTTGCATGCCGAATACCCACTGGTCCGACCGGGCGAATGTGCGCGGCTGATTGGTCGAACCCATGCCGCCGAAAGCCAGGTCGACGACCTCCAGCTGTGTCTCCGATTTGGTTTCCCACACACCGGCGAACCAAGCCGGTATCGGTACCCAGAGATTATTGGGCACCACGTCGGAAAACTTAGTCTCATCGAAGTTGGCCCCGGTGTGCAGTTTTTTGTCCACCGGCGGCAGGTTCTCCGAATGTTCTACACCGCCTTGCAAAAGAGGTTGCTTGACCCCGCCTTGCAAAGGCGCGGTCTGCTGTTGCTCCTGCTGTTCGATGCTGCCCTGCAACGGACCCAGATCAGGAGGAATGTAATCCTGAGCCCTCACAGCTGCCGGCAACAGACAACCCAGACATGTGACGATGATGGCGGCAGCTCTTTTCCACATACCCATACTATAGATGCGGCATGTTTATCGCGCCAGCAACCAGTAACACTATTGATCCGAAGCCGACCAAAAACGGCACCCATGACTGGCGCCAGTGCATGCACACGAAAATCAGGCGTACCAGCGGAATGAATATCATGCCGATGCCCCACCAGACGTTGCGCTGGAAGCCGAGGATAATCAGCCAGACGGTGGAAACGCCCAATCCAAGCAATCCCATAATTAGCCCGAAAAGCCCAAAGACCTCCAATGGAGTTGTCGGATGCCAGAATCGATCGGAGACGGCTGTGTTATATGCCGCGACTCTTGCTTTTGCCTTATCGGTATCCACCTCCAGCGAATTCAGGAAGCGCTCGCCGATCGCGCCATCATCGTTGGTGGTCAAACGAATGATTTCGCTGCGCGAGTTTTCGATTACCACCAGTTCGAGCATCTTGTCTTCGCCCTTGGTGGCAAAAAAACGTCTGCCTTCCCAGTTGTCGCCTTTGGCAACTTTGGGTTTTTCGAACTTGTATTCCTCATCTTTTTTGGGAATCTCTTTTTCTATGTCGTCCATGTCGTCTGTTTCGACTGGAATCGTCTCCAGCAAGAACACCTTGCCGTCCTTGGCCGCCATGTAGCGCTCGACCCCATCGCGTTTGGCTTGAGCGTTGTCTTTTTCGTCCCCCCACCCGGTTTCGAAGTCGGTCGGTGCCCAGACGGAAAAATCGCCGTTGGGAGCCGTCCACCTGCCGCCCTCGGCGATAGCGCTCGTTTTCAAACCAACCACAACGACAAGTGACACGACAAAGGCAATCAATAATCTGAGGGCAGCATTGTGCATAATCAGCCTCGCTGGGCGTGAGGTGTCCGCTATAGTCTATGTTGTTCCAGCCGTGGTCGTAACCTAATCACCCAGCTTCGATTTGAGCCAGGCATCGTCATAGATGGTGCTGATATAGCCCCTGCCGCCGTCCGGGAGTACGGCGACGATGTTGAGCTTGTCGACTTCTGAAGCCGGGGCAGGCAGACGCCGGCAATATTCAACGGCGGCCGCGACGATGCAACCCGATGAACTGCCGACGAACATCGCTTCGGTGCGCAACAGCTCTTTGGCGACCGCCACCGATTGCGCGTCGCTGACCTGCACCACATCATCGACGAGAGATTTGTCGAAGTTGCCGGGGATGAAGTCCTGTCCGATGCCTTCAACTATGTAGGACGAGCTGGTCGATGTTTTGCCGTGCACCAGATCGGCAAGCAGACTGCCTCTGGGATCGGCGAGCACGACTTTCATTGAGGGCTTGTGCTCTTTCAAGAAACGACCGGCTCCGGTCAGCGTGCCACCAGTGCCGACACCAACCACAAGCGCGTCGACAGCGCCGCCTGTCTGTTCCCAGATCTCCGGCCCGGTGCTTTGATAGTGAGCCTCGACATTGCTTTCGTTGTAAAACTGGTCTGCGAGCCAGCCCCCGGTTGAAGCCGCGATCTCGCGGGCGCGATTCATGAAGTGATCGGGGTCGGAGATGGCTTTGCCGGAGGGTGTGATCACTGCCTCGGCGCCGAGCGCTTCGAGGAACTTCACCTTATCTTTGCTCACCTTCTCCGACATGACGGTGATCAGCTTGTAGCCACGCAAAGCGGCTACAAGAGCCAACCCAATGCCGGTATTACCGGCGGTTGCTTCGACGATGGTGGCGCCCGGGCGCAATTGCCCCGACTCCTCAGCTTTCTTCACCATGTGAAACGCGATGCGGTCTTTTACTGATCCGCCTGGATTGAGAAACTCGCACTTCGCCAGAAGGTTATGTTCGATTTTTTGAGACGCGGCGAAGCGATCCAGTTGCACAATTGCGGTGTTGCCGACCAGAGCGGCGAGCGAGCTTTGTACGGGAGTGGCATGCGTGGACATGTAAGTCAGGGTAACGGATTGCAGCAGACATTGCCAGCCAGGGCGTTATCAAGCACCATGAATTCGCCGAAGGCCGTAAGATCGATATCCTTTTAAGTAATTGACCCTTTCAGTATTTCTGGAGACGAACGTGAAAAACATCGGAATCATAACGTCGGGCGGCGATTGCGGCGGATTGAATGGCGTTATCAAAGGTGCCGCCTTGACCGCTCTTGGAAAGGGGCTCACTGCTTACATCATTCCGAACGGCTATGCCGGTCTTTATAATCTCGTCGACCTCAAGTCGCTCACCAAATTGACGCACGAACGCATCGAGCAAATCGATGTGTTCACCGCCGGTAGTGAAGCCGGCAACTCGCGCGTCAAGATTTCGAAGATCAAAGACGACAAAAAATACGAACGCATTAAAGAAGGGCTGAAGAAGTTCGACATCGATGCGCTGGTCATCGCCGGTGGCGACGACACCGGCAGCGTCGTCGTCGATTTGAGCGCGCAAGGCATTCCCTGTGTGCACGCGCCGAAGACGATGGACCTCGACCTGATGCCTTACAGTGTAGGTGGTGACTCGACGATCAATCGCATCGCCCAAGAACTCCATGATCTGAAAACTACCGGGCGCACCCACAACCGCATCATCGTGGTGGAAGTTTTCGGCCGATATGCGGGGCACACCGCGTTTCGCGGTGGTATCGCAGCTGATGCCGATGCGGTTCTCATTCCTGAAGTGCCCGTCGATTTCGATGTCTTGTACAAACATGTCAAAGACGCATTTATTCGCCGTGTGGAAAAGAGCGATGTGCACGCCGGCACCGCCATTGTCGTTGTTGCCGAAGGGCTGCGTGACGCATCCGGAGCCGAACTGGTCGACATGTCCAGCGAACCCGATTCGTTCGGGCACCGCAAACTAATGGGTGCCGGTCGCTACGTCGTCAAACAACTCGAAGATCGCGTCAAAGCCGATCCCGAAATCAAAGAATTCATGAAACGCACCGGTCAGCTGGTGGCAGGCGTCTATGAAATCCCCGAGGTGCGCGAAATTCGCCCCGGACACTTAGTCCGCTGCGGCAGCACCACCGCCGTCGACAGCAACTTCGGATTGGAAGTCGGTTCCGCCGCCGTCGAGCTGATCTCGCAAGGCACCTTCGGCGTCACCGTGGTTTCCTACTTAGCCGGCACCATCGAATATATGGACGTCAAAGACGCCATCGTGCAACGCCACGTAGACCCAGCCGACGTCGCTTTATTCGAAGCCCTGGGCGTCTCCTTCGGACGCAAGCCCGAGAAGTCCGCACCCAAAGCCAAGAAGGTCTCTGGAACACCGGTCCGCGTGTACTAGGTTCGTTTCATTTCTCTTCGGCGACTGCCGGTCGTGCCACCGTGGGTGGTTTATAGCCGGTGCGTTCCGACCTTTGCAGGTCTTGTTTCGCCAAATCGGGCTTGTTCAGTTTCTCATAGACCTGGCTGCGGTGATAAAGCACTTCGCCCTGATCGGGGTCCATCGCCAGCGCCTTGTTGAGATGCTCCAGCGCTTTATCGAGCTTTCCGTCATGAAACTCGGCGTAGCCCAGCGTGTCCCAGATAGCGGCGCAGTTCGGATCTATCTCTAACGCCAGCTGGGCATCGGCAATGGCTTTGCTGTATTGTCCCAGTCTGTCGTAAACCAGCGAGCGCAGATTGTATGCCGAGGACGATTTCGGATCGGCGGCAATCGCCTTATTAATCGCGTCGAGTGCCTCATTATATCGATTCAAGTCGAGGTAGAGATTGCCGTGCATCTCGAACTCGCTTTGCGGAATGCTCGCCAACGCAGCTTCGAGATCAGCCCTGGCGGCAGCCTGATTGTTCTCTGCGTTATAGATTTCGCCGCGCACAGCAAGCGAAAAGCCGTTCTTCGGATCCAGCTTCAGTGAAGCCGAAATGTCTTTTAGCGCATCCTTATAATGACCCTGCGCAAGCTGTGCCTCGGCGCGACAGCGATATGCGGTCGCCGACTGCGGGTCTTTTTCCAGCGCCGTCGAGAAATCTTTTATAGCCCGATCCCACGCATAATCGCGCAGAAAGGCTTGCCCTCTCAAAGAGTAGCCGCTCGGTTCCTTCGGATTCAGTTCGATCACTTTGTCGGCATCGCTGATCGCTTTTTGATTTGCACCCAGCACCATGAAAAGCATAGCTCGTCGCTGCAGTGCGTCTTTGTTGTTCGGTTCGAGTTCGAGCGCTTTGTTGCAACTGCTCATTGCTCGTTCGATGTCGTGCTGCGCATGAAACAGGTCAGCCTGCGTGATGTAATCCGAGACATCCTTAGAGCCTGCTGCCACCACTTTGTTGACTTGTTCCAGCGCCTTGTCCGATTTGCCGGCGCGACTGTATGCGTCGGCAAGAGAAGAACGAGCGCCCATTCGTTCCGGGCTTAACTCGACGGCTTTCTCAAGATCTGCAATTGCTTCTGGAAATTTGTCCAACTCCAGATAAGCCTGTCCTCTGATCTCCCAGGCGTACGCGTATTTCGGTTCAAGCTTTATGGCTTGCGATGCCGTTGCTACCGCCTTGTCCGGCTGTAGCAACATGCGCTGAATCTCGGCACGAAACGCAAACAACCACGCATCATCCGGCGTGGATTGACTCGCCGTCGCCAGATCCTTATCCGCACCTTTGTAGTCTTCCTGATCGTATTTTGCTCGCGCTCGCAATTGCAATGCCCAGCTGTACCCGGGGCTGATCTCCAGCGCGCGCGTTGCCTCGGCGATCGAGTCGGCAGGTTGTCCGAGATGGCGCAGTATCAATGCTTTCAGTGAATGCAATCGCGGGCTGCGTGGATACAGCTTGAGCGCTCTGTCGGTCAACTCCAGCGCTTCGCTTTGACTGTCCTGCGGACCTCGTCTCTGGTAGGCGTAAATGGTTGCCAGTTCTTCCAGTGCGTAGGCGTTGTTCGCATCAAGCTTGATGGCTTTCTTGTATGCTTCGGCTGCTTCCGAATAAGACTTCTGCGCGGACAAGATGTCACCCTTGGTGGCATAGGCCCACGGGTTGTCGACACCGATTTCGATGGCTTTGTTGACTTGATCGAGTGCCTTGTCCAGCTGGTTCGCCTGAAAGTACACGCAGGCAAGGGAAGCAGATGCTTGTTTCGAGCTGGGATTTAGAGAAACAGCTTTCTCGAGATCCGCAATCGCTTCCGTGCTCTTTTTAGTTTCGGCGTAGCACTCTCCTCTGATCATATAAGGGAAGGCGTACGACGAATCTATACTGATAGCTTCGCTGGCGTCCGCGATCGCCAGGTCATATTGTTTCAAGTTGCGCCTGGCTTCGGCGCGGAATGCCAGCGTCCACTGATTTTTGCCTTCAGTTTTCAGCGCTGTCGAACAGTCTTTGTCTGCACCGAGATAGTCACAGGCGCGAAACTTCGCTTCCGCTCGCAACTGCATCGCCCACAGACTATCCGGCTCGATCGCCAGAGCTCGATTGCACTCGGCTATCGCATCATCAGATTTATTGAGGTCTATAAGAACCATCGCGCGGGCGCAGTGGGCTCTGGCACCGGTACCGCGCAACTCGATTGCTTTCTCGGCATCGCTCAGAGCTTTTTGAAATTCGCCCAGCGCTTCGTAAATTTCTGATCGAAGCAGCCACGACTCAGATTCGGTTGGACGCATTTCGACGCAGCGGTTGGCATCCACCAGCGCATTTTGAAACTCTCGCTTTCTGAGCAACAAGCGACCGCGCAGCATCAATGCATGCCAGTCACCGGAATTGGTGCGCAGCGCTTCGTTGACTTGATCGACTGTGCTTTGACCGGACTGTGTCTTGTCGCCGCTGCCGACACCGGTGAATTCACCTGGTGTCGGGTGCACCATCAGGGTGGACACAACCGGAACCAATAACTTCAAAGCCCAGGTTGTCACACTGCCCTCGGTGGTGAATGGATTTGCCGCCTGCCAAATTTATCACCCTCTTCGCATCTAAAGCGATATCGTTTCAAGTTCCCTGCAGACCTAAAGCGATATCGCTTCAGGATTCTCGAGACCCGAAACGCCCACCAGGCTTGGTCCGTCGAATTAATTGCGGTTATTACGTAGTTGAAGATTAAATGGCATTGCCAGGGGGGTGGTTCCGCCGTATTATCAGCGTTCTAAAGCCCCCGCTTTGCTGTGTCCCGCCCGCGAACCCAATAAACAGAATAGTCACGCGTTGTTCACGAGTTATTAACGCTCGCGATTGACGCTGTCGTGCCCGCACACGAGAGAGAAAATAAAAAATGGCACCCCCTGAAGCCACGACCTCCGCCCAGGTCAAAGATTCGACTGCCGGCCAACAACAATCCGGCGATGGCAGCAGCCATGCTTACCAGCAAACTGTGCAGGAAACCTACGGACCGCCCCAGGCTGGTGCGGACAAAACGGTGACCGCGCAACGAGATACGACGACGGGAGGAAACGTCGAGGCGCTGCCGCCGAAACCAGAACATTTGGCTGACCGCGGGCAGTTCTACATAAGTCAGATGGGCGATACGAATTATGGTGGCAGTCTGTTTATGTGCGGCTCCACCAGTCTCTATATGGCATGCCGGGATTGGCACGCCAAGGGCTCTGCCGATGTCACCGGCGGACAGGGATTCGCCAAGCAGCCCAGCGAGAACGAACGAGTCGCGGTCGCAAAAACGACCGGTGTTCTCGCGGAGGGACAGTTTCCTGGCGGACCCGAGTTGATGGCGCAGGAAGCCGAGAAGCAAGGACTGAAAGCCAAAGCTTACGATTCAAACACTGGTGCCAATGCCGACCAGGCGCTCAGTATGAACGCAATGGATGCCGAACTGGCAGCCGGTCACAGCATCATTCTCAATGGACCGAATCACTTCATTTATATTGCCGGTAAAACGGCCAACGGACAGTACATCGTGGGTGATCCCGCTAACCCCGGTGTGACTACAATGAATCGCCAGGACATCGAATCGCGCCTGGTAAATGCCGGTCGCGGTTTCACCGCCGTCTGGAATCCAGACATGGTGGCACCGCGTCAGTTCGACGACATCCCCGGTGGCAATGCTGCACCACCGGTGGTGGACCGTGGCGGACCCGGCAGCGGAGGCGGAAACGGATCCGCCTTCGAAGGTGGTGGCGATCGTGGAAGCGGCGGTGTTCCCCGCACCGACGAAGACTTTGCGCCACCGCCCAGCGATTCGCCAAATTACGTCGGCAACAAAACCAACGACGAGGAAGAGTTTTACAAGAAATACCCGAGCTTCAACAAAGAATTCACGGACAAACTGGTCAACGCTGTCGCCGGCAACGAAGGCAACTTCTCGTCGGTCAACTGGGACGACAATGGTGCCGGCATCTCCGTCGGCTTGCGTCAGTGGAACCAGAAGTCAGGCGAACTGCCGCAGTTTCTCGAAGACCTGTGGAAAACAAATCCCGACCTGTTCATGAAACTGTACCCTGAGCTGTATAAGCAGTTGAAAGAACACGGCATGGACTTCAACTCGATTCGAGACATGACGTTCTTCGACGGCAAGAATCCCACCGCACTCGGCAAAGAGATGGCGGAAGCGATGAAGAACCCGGAGATGAAACAGTTCCAGCTCGATGAAGCCCGCAAGTGGGTCGTCGGTGCGATGCAGGTTGGAGCGCAAGCCGGCTTCAAGAGCGAATACGGAATCGCGTGTGTCGCCGATGCCATCAACCAGGCTGGACCAGGAAAGGTCCAGGGTGCGCTACAAGATCAACAGCTGCAAGAACTGGTCAAAGGGGGCAAGGAAGAAGAAGCCATCCAGCGCATGGAACAACTATTGCAACGACCCGGCGGCGATCAACGCGATAAGAAAATTGCCAGTGCCGGAATGAGTTCCGATGCGGTAGTCAACTTTCCGCCACCACTGACGGTGGGTTAGGACGCCGGTGCAAGTCGACAAGTCGCATCAACTCTGCCAGCAATCTATCGAAATTGAACGGAATCAGTTCTCGACCGAGTAGTACGTTCTGCTGGATGCAGTGATTGACCACCGCTCCCATGAAGACCCTCGCCATCGCCTCAGGGTCCGGAATATCGTATGAGTCCTTGGTGTTTGCGATCAGCTGAGTGACCATGGTCAGTCCCGGGCGCACGGTTGCTTCGGTGTAAAGCCGAGCCAATTCGGGAAACCTGCCTGCTTCACCGATCATCGTGCGGAAGAAACGTGCATACTGAGGATCCTGATGACGGGCGAACACGGTTTGGGCGATGCGGCCCAGCACTACATCCAGTGGCTGGTCGTGCACTTGCGAATCATCAAGAACGCCTTTGACATAGTCGACTGTCAGCGACTTGATCACCGTCTTGAACAAGTCCTCTTTGTCCTGAAAGTGACTGTAGATCGTCTGCTTGATGACACCGGCGCGTTCGGCGACGAGGTTCATGCTTGCCCCTTCGTAACCGTAATCTATAAATGTTTCGAGGGCGGCTTGCATGATCTGGGATCGCTTTTGCAGTGACGTCGGTGACAGAGACTGCCGAGCCTCCTCCGACAAAAAACGCTTGACTTGTCGGCGCGGCACGCTGCCGCCCGACGGCTGCGTCACTTTGGTACTTCTCTGCTTCTTTCGAGAACTGCTTGGCATCGCGCTTCTGTCTGTCCGTCATACCGACCGGTATGGTAGCATGTAGACCTCATCCAGCAAAGATAGGCGCTCAGTTACATGCAAGTTAATCCGCCGAGCAAACCTGTATCTCCGACCGAGGCAAACCAGAAGCACGGACCGCAAATGAACAAGCCGGTGATCATCGCTTTAGTGGTGCTCGTCATAGTCGGCATCATTGTTGGTGTGCAGATTCTGCGCAACAAACCGGAGGGCAAGCCGGGCTGGTTACGTGTCAGTGGTCGTATTGAAGGTTATGAAACGAATGTCGGCGCCAAGATCGCCGGTCGAGTGGAAGAGATCTCTAACCGCGAAGGTGAACAAGTTCAAAAGGGACAGTTACTCGTCAAACTGAGCGATGACGACATTCAGGCGCAACTTCGTGGTGCCAATGCGCGGTGGGAGCAAGCCAAACAGGGCGTGCAGGAAGTGCAGGCACAACTGGAAGTGGCCCGCGAGCAAGTTCAGCAAGCGCGCTTGAACGTGCAGCAATCTAAAGAGGATGCGCAGGGACGAATTCAGCAGGCGCAAGCCACGCTCGCCGCCCAACAGGCGCAATACAGCCAGGCTGTCGCTCAGGAAACGCAAGCCAATGCGGACCTTGATCTGGCCCGCACACGGATCAAGCGTTATGACGAACTGGTGGCAAAAGGGGCCGTCACCCAGGACGAAGACGATCAAGCGCACAGTAATTTCAAAAGCGCATCCGCCACTGTTGAAGCGCGGCACGCCGCAGTGGTTTCCGCATCCAAGCAGGTCGCCGCCGCGCGTGCTGCTTTGATGCAAGCGCAGAGCAACGCATTGAATCCGCCGATCCGTCTGAGTCAACAGCAAGCTAACGTTCGCACCGTTGCCCAGCAGGAGGCGGCACTCTCGCGCGCCAAGCTGGAAGTGAACAACGCCAAAGCTGCCATTGACGAGATTGAAGCCAATATCGCCTACCTTAATATCAATAGCCCCATCGATGGCATCGTGACCGCCCGCACTGTTGAACCCGGAGCGGTAGTAGCCGCGGGGCAGACAGTCATTTCATTGATCGACCTGAATAATGTGTACTTGCGTGCCTACGTTCCAGACAAAGAAATCGGCAAGGTGCGAATCAATCAGCACGCGCTGGTCTATTACGATTCGGATCCGAAAACAGGAGTCGACGCGACCGTAATCCAGATCGATCCACAAGCCAGCTTCACTCCGGAAAACATTTACTTCCGCGATGATCGCGTCAAGCAAGTGTTTGGTATCAAGCTGCTGATCAAAAATCCGCGGCATTTTGCGAAACCAGGAATGCCGGCTGATGCAGACATCGATACTGACGAGCGCTCCGGTGCGGACGAAAGGCGCACGGGTGAGAGCAATGAGCCGCCGCCTAATGAATTCGCCGCGCCCAGTTCCAGCGCGCCGGCATCGAGCGAGAGCGCGCATTGACTTTCGGAACACAGTTGCAAGCCCAGTCACCACCGCCCTTTGATTCGGTGGTGATCAGCCTTCATAACTTCGTCAAAAAGTACGGTAATTTCGAAGCGGTTAAGGGCATATCGTTCGAGGTCAAGCAAGGCGAAGTATTTGGTTTGATCGGTCCGGACGGTGCGGGCAAGACGAGCACTTTTCACGTGATGGGCGGAGTGATGGACGCCACCGCCGGCGACATCAGAGTGCTTAACGAAACACCCAGGCTGGCGCGCAAGCAAATCGGTTATCTTACGCAGCAGTTTTCTCTGCACCTCGACTTGAGCATTGAGGAAAATTTGGTCTATAGCGCCGGCGTGCGCGAAGTTTCTCCAGAGATGTTCGCTGAACGAAGTAAGCGCTACCTGGAGCTTATGAGTCTGTACAAATTCAAAGACCGGCTGGCGGGAAATCTCTCCGGAGGAATGAAACAAAAACTGGCTCTGTGCTGCGCTCTCGTTTCCGCGCCTGAGATACTGCTCCTGGATGAACCGACGACTGGTGTCGACCCCGTCTCTCGGCGCGAATTCTGGGACGTGCTGCTTGATGTTTCCAGCGAGGGCGTCACGACTGCTGTCGCCACGCCTTACCTTGATGAAGCCGAGCGATGCAGTCGCGTGGCATTGATGAACGAAGGACAGATTGTCGACATCGGCACGCCTCGCGAATTAATCGAGCGGCTTCACATGCATAGGCTGGAAGTGCGGTCGAACAGATTGATGAAACTGGAGAGTCTGATCAGTACATCACTGAGAACACCACAGCCCGGTCCCGCCATCGTCGATGCGCAGGAGTTCGGCGATCGGCTTGATGTGCTGGTTCCTGACGTCAAGCAGGGAACCCGGGCTGTGAAAACGCTTGCGGCTGAAGCTGGCGATCCTCATCCTGAGATTCGCGTGTCCGAGCCGAATCTGGAAAACGTGTTTGTCAGCAAACTGCGCTCGCAAGCCAAGTTTGCGCCCGGTGAAGAGCAGCCTTTCGGATTTGAGGACGAGCATCCGTACCAGCGCACCGATATGGCAATCGGCGCCGACAATATCGGTATCAGATTTGGTTCGTTTCAGGCGGTCAAGTCGGTGAGCCTGCAGATCGGCTATGGAGAGATATTTGGCTTGCTCGGTGCCAACGGTGCCGGCAAGACAACTACCATCAAGATGCTGTGCGGACTTCTGACACCTGGGCAGGGGCAGATGGTGCTCGCCGGTGCGAAGAGCAATCTGCGCAGTTCTGCCCTGCGCAAGCGCATCGGCTACATGAGTCAGAAGTTCACCCTCTACGACGACCTCACCGTTTTGGAGAACCTGCAGTTTTATTGTGGTGTCTATGAAGTTCCTGAAGCGCAGCAAGCTGAAAAAATCGACTGGGTGCTGACGACGTGTGGACTGAAGGGCGAGGAAAAGCTGATTACAGGCTCATTGCCCGGCGGTTGGAAACAGCGCCTGTCGTTTGGTGCCTCGGTCATGCACCAGCCTGAAATCCTGTTTCTCGATGAGCCGACATCCGGCGTCGACCCCATGGCTCGGCGACAACTGTGGCGCCACATTCGAGAGTTCGCCCGACATGGCACAGCCGTCCTGGTCACCACTCACTTCCTTGAAGAGGCGGAGCACTGCCAAAAGCTGGCCTTCATGGTGGCAGGCGAAATTGTCGCCAAGGGAACGCCGTCGGAGATCAAGCAATCACAGCCGGGCAAGCTGATTGAAATAGTCGCTGACGACATTCAGCAGGCCGCTCGAGTGATCAGGCAAAGCGTCCCGGCCTGGAAAGTTTCGGTTTTCGCCGACAGTCTGCACGTCAATCTCGAGGATCCCGACCGCGAGATGGCACCGATACTCGATGAATTGAACAAGCAGCACGTCCGTATCAAGTCGTATCAGCCGATTGATTTTTCTTTAGAAGATGCGTTCATCGGCATCGTCCAGCGGGCTTCGGGTAAGTCTTGATGCGAAAAGTCATGGCACAATGCAGGAAGGAGCTGGCGCAATTCGGGCGCGATAAGTTGACGGTCGCCCTGGCGTTCGTGTTGCCGTTGCTCAGTCTGCTTTTGTTCGGCTATGGCGTCCGCCTGGAAATCAAAGACATTCCACTGGTGGTGCAGAATTTCGACAATGGCTTTTACAGCAAGGACCTGATTGACCGCATTTATGAGAACGGTCAGTTTCGCAGTCACGCCTGGCATGGCGAACATCCAATCGAATCCGCGATGGACACTGGAGCTGCCAAGGCTGCTGTTATTATCCCGCCGGACTTTTCTCGCCAGTTAGGAAACGGACACCAGGCGCGCTTCCAAGTATTCGTCGATGCGACCGACGTCAACAACGCGCGCGTCATGAAGAACAGCATAATCGGCACCACAAACGGTTTCATGGCAGCCAATTCGCTGACCACCAGACAACCGGCCATCGATCCCGAAATCAGGCTCTGGTTCAATCCTGGACGCAAAGAAACTCTCTATGTAGTGCCCGGAGCCCTGGGTGTCTGTCTCTGGATTTACCCGTCGCTTCTGGCTGCACTGGCAATGGTGCGGGAAAAAGAATCCGGCACCATTTTGCAGGTCTATGCCTCCAGCATCACGGCGCTCGAATTCATCGGCGGCAAGGTACTGGCATATCTGGTCGTCGGGTTGGCTGAAGCCGCATTCTTGATCATCAGTTCTGTCATTCTATTCAACCTGAACTTTGTCGGCGATCCGGTTCCGTTCATAGTCGGAATGCTCTTCTTTTTGACCAGCGCCGTGGCTTTCGGAACCATGATCGGTACCCGCACCAATTCGCAGAGCGCGGCTGTGCAGGCGGTCGCCACCGGCGGCTTCACCACGTCGCTGCTCTTGTCCGGGTATCTCTATCCGATTCGCAATATCGTCTATCCACTCTCTATGGTCACTACCATCGTTCCGGCGCGCTGGTTCGTACAACTCTCGCGCGATGCATTCGTGCGCGGCGGCGGATGGGTGTACGACTGGTATTTGCCGATTTTTCTGGCCGTGGGGGCGCTGGTGTTCTTCGCCATTGCCAAAAAGAATCTGAGCAAGATGCAGCTGACTTCATGAAACTACGAGAAACACTGCGGCGACTATTACAAACCTGTGTCGGACAACGGCTGCTGGCTTTGATGCGCAAAGAATCAGTGCAGATCGTGCGTGATCGGCAGCAGCTGTTTATGTTGATGTTTCCTCCCATCATTCAGATTTGCCTTTACGGTGCCGCTCTCAGCCCCGATGTGCAGAACCTGCGCATTGGCATTACCGACGAATGCAAAACGTACAAGAGCAGGGAACTGGTCTCGGCGCTGGTCGAAAATCGTGTGTTCGAAGCGGCTCGCGTCAGCGAAGACTTGCGGAAACTCACGGCAGCTATTGAGCGTGGACGCATTGATGCCGGAGTTGTCATTCCGCCTGATTTCGATCGCAAAATCAGCCAGCACATGCCGGCACCGGTGCAACTGATTCTCGACGCCGTAGATGCGAACACTGCCGGCATCGCCTTCAGTTACTCGGCGCAGATGTTTCAAGCGTTCAACAACTTCCTCAATCCCGGCGGATATGTGCCAGCGGTCAAGCCTGAGGTGACGTACATCTACAACCCCGGACTGGTGGCGTCGTGGTTTTTCATTCCGGGTGTACTCGGGCTGGTGCTGACCATCTCAGGCACTCTGGTCTCTTCGATAACCCTGGTCAAGGAAAAAGACTCCGGCACCTTGGAGCAATTGCTGATGACTCCGGCAGAGTCCTGGGAAATACTGGTGGCAAAAATCGTGCCGCTGATGGTGGCGCTCAATGTGACAGTTCTGATCGCCCTCGCCGTCAGCTTTACAGTGTTTGCCGTGCCGTTCAGAGGCAACTTCTTCACCTACATGCTCGCCTCCAACATCTATATATTCGTCGTCATCGCCATCGGTGTCATCCTGGCGACCATATCAAAAAACCAGCGGCAGGCAATTTTGACTTCGTTCTTTTTCAACCTGCCGCTGATTCAGCTCTCTGGCAGCCTCTCCCCGATTGAGAGCATGCCGGAGATGTTCCAGTACCTCTCTTATCTCAATCCCTTGCGGTTCTACATTCAGTGCATCCGCAACATTCTCCTCAAGGGAGTGGGACTGGAAGTGATCTGGAAGGACCTCGCTATCCTGGCGATTTTCGCCACTGTCTTGATTCTCTCAAGCGCCGCACGATTCAGGAAACAATTGAGCTAGCCATGAAATTGACCGACCTTACATTTTTGATGATGGCGGTGTGCGCATTATGGTGCGATGAGGCGTTCGCAGACGACCTGCCGGCGTTGCGTCCGCCGATCCAGTCTGCGCGCCCAGCGGTCCAATCTGCTCAGCCCGCCGACGCCGCCACCGACGCAGCGCGAGCAGACTTCGATCAGCATCTGTCCAGTTTGAAGCACTCGCCTCGATCTCAACCAACCGCAACGCCAACCGGTGCATCTCCTGGTCGTTTGCAGGCGATACTTTTGAAGAATGCTCCGGCTGCCGCCACCGGCCCCGGCGCCGCACATACAGCGGGCGACGAGCAATGGATGACGATGGAGCGACCCAAGCTCGAATCGCTCATTTCTGTCAACGAGTTTTTGAATCCTTTCCAACTCGATGCTGCGAGCAATCGGCACCTGTCGCTTCGCGATGCGTTGCAACTGGGAATCGACCGCAACCTCGACCTCGCCATTGGGCGCACCAACACCAAGCAGCGAATGTTCTCCTACTTCCAGTCGCTGGGCAATTTCCTGCCTGATCCGACGCTGGGCTACAACGAGTTTTTCACGAAGGGAAGAATCGGCATTCCGGTTGCGATCACGCAGTTTGGCAGTGGGGGTGGTGCAAACGCTCTCGGTGCCGCTTCCGTAGCCGGCAACAACGGCGATACTACGATCAAGTTGGTGCGCCCGTTTATCATGATGCACGCGGGTGGAGACTGGTACGCGTATCGCGGCGGGCAGGTGCTCTTTGGTGCGCTTTCATCACGAAATCAGTACCGGGCGGCGAAACACCAGGAGCACGCCACTCTCTCGGATGTCTTGATGACCATCACCAAGAATTACTACAATCTGGTGCTGGCCGAAAGTCTGCTCAAGATCCGAATCGACGCTGTGACAACATCCGAGGAGAATCTGCGCAAGAATAAGGACACGTTCGCGGCTGGACTGGCGACCAATCTCGATGTCCTGCAATCGAAGACTCAGTTGTCGCGCGACCGGCAAGCGTTAGTAGATCAGCAAATCAATCGACGCAACGCCGCCATAGCACTGGCTGAGTTACTGAATATCGAACTGGGCGCCGACGTCTTGCCGGTCGACCTGACCGTCAAGAAAGTGCGATTGATCGATCCCAAACTGACTGTCGGCAATCTGCTCTCAGTGGCAATCGACCACCGTCCGGAACTGAAGCAGTATGAGCAGCTGCGGCTGGCTGCGAAGAAACAGATTATGGTCTCGGCGGCGGGACTGCAGCCGACTGTGTCACTGAGCGGCAATGTATATGGAATCGGACCGCCGACGAATGTACAGGCGGTCGGGGTGTTTGCTCTGCGCGCGGATTGGCGGCTGAAAGGGCTGGGCACCGTCGACGCGATGAAAATCGAAGAAGCGAAATGGCAGGCTCGTCAGGCGTCGCTTGAATCAGCCAAGCAATTGCAGTCTGTTTGCAAACAGGTGCGCAATTCCTATCTGCAGATCTTGGACAAAGAGAGAAACATCGAAGAAGCGACTAACGAAGTGGCATCGGCTCTAGAAGAGTTGCGGTTGGCTGAGTTGAGGAAACAGAGTGGTCTGGGTATCAACCTCGATATCATTTCTGCGCAACGTGACTACACTCAGGCTCGCGTGGATAAGGCACAGGCGATCATTGATTTCGACATAGCGCAAGCGCAGCTGCTTCACGACTTAGGATTGATCTCGACTGACGCTCTCACCTCAGGGCGCGCATTAATGGGAGTGCCTACCCAATAACATCGGGCGAGTTCCGGTGATAGTGGCGGCTTCGGTGGGGTATGGCAGCGGCAGGATCATTCGTTCGAAATTTTCCGGACGCACCCAGGGCTGGAGATCTTCTTCGGCTGGGTCGATAGACACCTTGAGGGCATGAGGTTTTCTGGTCGCGGACTTACACGGTGTGGACGGAATTCGGTCTTCTCTGGTGATCACACCGGCGAAGCTCGGCATGTCTTCTTTGCGCAACGGGGCGGCTGTTTCATCACCAAAATCGATGCTGGCGAATATGTCTTGCGGATAAACTGCGCTTGCGGCTGTTTCTGACAAAACGGATTTCAAAAGTTCGTTCAGCATGATGATGGGTGCCTCTGGAGGACGTTGCAGTCAGTGGACGAGATACTAGGCGGCGGTGCGGGCGACGCGGGCTTTGATTTGCATGCCCCAGGCGCGACGCTCTGTTTTCGAGCTGTTGCCGGAGAGGCGGTTGCCGTTGGCGTCGACTGCGGTCGGAACTGGAGGAGCTTGAACCAGAGCCGGAGCCAGTTTGAAGAAAGCGGCGGCTTTTTTGTTGACGGCGCTGGAACCATCCAGCATGCCGCTCAGCGACGGGTTGAATTCGAAGGTCAGACCGGCAACCGACGGGAACGAGCGGTTGGCAGCGATTTGTTGATAACCTCTGGTCTTGAAGATTTCCAGTTCGGCGGCTGTCATTTCAGTGGTCGGAGCGTATTTGTAGGAAATTTTGCGGGCACTGCGGGTGGTGCTAGGGAGAATCGACTTGAGAATGCTGTTAAACATGATGACCTTCCGTCTTTTGTGTGAGTCCCCGGCGAACCGGTAGTTGCGTTTTAACCGTGTGCTGGTTCTACGGAAAGTCCAAACCAATTAGGCGGGAAGCCCCGGAAAATTCAGCCATAAGCCCTATGTTCAGGCGGGGAGGCTGCGCTTCCAGGCGTACTGGGAGCCACTTTCGAAGAATGGATGCCGAATTATTTGACGTCTCTAATGTCGCCTAACCCGCCCCAGCGCATCTGTCCGGGCATCGCGTTTGTCTTCTTTAGGCGGCGTTTCGCGGTCGATTGTCTCGAATAGGCTGTACTGTTTCTTCCCTTAGGGCGAATCAACACTTTAGTTGTAGTCAAGAGGCGGCGCCGCCGACTGGTCGCAGTCAAACCAGCCACCAGCGCACGAAGCCGACGGCGATCAACACTTCTGTTGATTTGGAGTAGGGGATGAAGAGGCACCCCCGCCAGTCCAATTTTCAGGCGCGCTGCGTCTCTTTGGCGTTCAACACGCGAGAGACCAGTTCGCGGGCTTCGGTCTGGATGCGTTTCAAATGCTCTTCGCCTTTGAAGCTCTCGGCATAGATCTTGTAGACGTCTTCGGTTCCGGACGGGCGCGCGGCGAACCAGCCGTTTTCGGTGCAGACTTTCAAGCCGCCAATGTCGGCTCCGTTGCCCGGCGCCTGGGTTAGCTTCTGGGTGATCTTCTCGCCAGCCAGTTCCGATGCCGAGACTTGATCCGCCGATAGTTTCTTCAAAGCGTTCTTCTCTGCCGGGGTCGCTGGAGCATCGATGCGTTCGTAGACCGGCGCACCGAACTGCTCGGTCAACTTGGTGTAGTGCTCCGAGGGATTTTTGCCGGTGACGGCGGTGATTTCGGCAGCGAGCAGGTCCAATATCAATCCATCTTTGTCGGTGGTCCATACCGATCCGTCTTTGCGGAGGAAAGACGCTCCTGCGCTTTCTTCGCCGCCGAAGCCCAGCGAGCCATCGAGCAGTCCATCCACGAACCACTTGAAGCCGACCGGCACTTCATACAGTTTGCGACCCAACTGTGCCACCACGCGATCGATCATGCTGCTGCTGACGATTGTTTTGCCGACTGCGGCGTCAGCTCGCCACGACTTGCGATTGGCGTACAGATATTCGATGGCCACTGCCAGGTAATGGTTGGGGTTCATCAGTCCCGCTGTGGGAGTGACGACGCCGTGGCGGTCGTGATCGGTGTCATTGCCGAAGGCGATGGCAAACTTGTCCTTCATCGCCACCAGTCCCGCCATGGCATAGGGCGACGAGCAGTCCATGCGAATCTTGCCGTCCCAATCGACATGCATGAATGAGAATGTCGGGTCGACGCGCGTGCTCACCACATCCATGTTCAGTTTGTAGTGGTCGCGAATGCGCTCCCAGTATTTGACCCCGGCGCCGCCGAGCGGATCCGCGCCGATGTGCAACTTGGAAGAGCGAATTTTGTCGAAGTCGATGACTGTATCCAGTTGCTCCACGTATAAGGTGAGGAAGTCGAATTTGTGCGTTGTTGCGGCCGCCATGGCGTGTTCGAACGAAACGCGCTTCACCTCACGCAGGTTGTTCTTCAGATACTCGTTGGCTTTGTTCTCGACCCAGGCGGTGATGTTCGTGTCTGCCGGTCCAGCCGACGGCGGATTGTATTTGAAGCCGCCGTCCTGGGGTGGATTGTGCGATGGCGTGATTACAATCCCGTCGGCCAGTCCGGTTTTCTTGCCGCGGTTGTAAGTAAGAATGGCGAGCGACAGTGAAGGCGTCGGTGTGTAGCCACCCTGCGAGTCGATCATGACGTCGATTTCGTTGGCGGCCAGCACTTCCATGGCGCTGGCGAAGGCGGGCTCCGACAGAGCATGGGTGTCGATGCCCATGTACAGCGGACCTGTTATGCCGTTTTCCTTGCGGTAGGCGCAAATCGCCTGTGTCACCGCCAGGATGTGGTCTTCATTAAACGACCGCTTGAAGGATGAGCCGCGGTGTCCGGAGGTCCCAAATGCGACGCGTTGCTCCGCGATGCTTACATCCGGTTTGTCCGTGTAGTAAGCCGTAATCAGTTTTGGAACATTCACCAGCATGTCCGGCTGCGCCGGTTTTCCTGCCAAGGGGCTGACCATGTCGCGGCTCCTTATAAATATGACGACTGAGGCGCAATATCATCCCGTGAATTGCGCCTGAATTCAAGCCGCCAAATTCAAGCAGAGCCGCGTCAGCGGTTGGCTTAGTGGTGGTGTGGTCCGCACTGCGGGTGGTGGCAGTGGCAGGGCGGCGCTGCTTGCCCTTTGCTGGCTTCGGCATTTTTCTCGCAGTGATCGCTGCAATATTGCTTTCCTTGCGGCGGCGAACATTTACAAGATTGATGTGCGCATTTGGTGGCGTTTTCAGACATGGGTGTTAGTTACTCCTACTGAACGCGGCAACTATACCGCCTGGATGCGAACGCAGTGAAAACCATTCCCGGAGCTGTGCGTGACCAGGTAACGTCTCGGTAAGGTGTTCCTGCTACTGTGATGTCAGGAGAAAGCCCGCCGATTACTAACGGACACGCAGTCCCGCTCGCCTCGCACCTCATATGGTGCCGCGCATCTGTGTGGGTCGTAAAAGGAGAAACAAATGGCACTTACAGATGCAGTCGCTGACGGAAAGGCAAATCAAACCGGGATGGATGAAGCAATCGCCCAGGTTGTGCAAAACCAGATGACCGAGCAGATCAAAAACTACGGAGTATGCACGCCGGAAGACCCGCGAGGCGAAGGCGCTGCCGGCACCAGCGGATTGCCCGGTTTGATCCTGTCCGATGCGTCCGCCGGTGCTGCCGCCGGTGCCGCTGCTGCTGGCGACGGCAAGCCCAAGCCGTCCGGTAACGGCGAGGGCGTGTGCACAGTCGATGACCCGCGCGGTGACGGCAGTAAACCGGCGGAAGATCCCGCTGAGTTCCTCAGACGTCTGCGGGGACAACCGCAGAAGAACTAGGAGGACTAGCCAGGTTTGCGGAAGCGCTGGACGGCGACTGATCGTCGATATAGGGTGCCTGTTTATCTAGCCAGTCTTTGATTAGGTAAAGTCGGTCGTCGTCCACACAGTATAAAAGCGGAACAACATTCAATCCGCTGAACATGGTCTCCAACCGCTCGGCTTCGGTGAGCGCAAATTGAACCGGATCGCTGATGCCTCGAGCGGTGGCCTGCTCATCGAAAAACGTGCGCGAGCGGTCCGCACTCCAACCGCAGGTATCTAACGCGTCGAGCACATTCTGTTGTTGCGCGAACGGATCGGACATCAGACACTTGTTATGAGTGATCAAGGCCATGTAGTTGATGCCGCTTGAGACAGCCAGTGCCAGCCCGAACTCGGAATCTTTCATGTTGGCTCCGGCGTTGCGGATGATATACGCGCAGTTTTTTGGCAGATGCAATTGTTTTCTGAAATCTATACACATGCCGATGATCAAGTCTGCCCTTTCGGAAGGAGTTTCATCGACCTCCAAAAGATTTTGCGATTTGAGCAGTGCATTGATTGGTGTTTGACGAATGATCAACGGTATCTGGGCGTTGCCCGCCACTTCGTAGAGGCGAGTCATATCCAGCTCATGCGGTTTTTCTTCGTGCCCGCTGCCGACTTTTCTGCCGACATTGGGGTCGTCAGACAACCGCTCGGCAAGCAGCGTTTTCACATGGTTGGTATTGAGCACGATACCGTTGCGCAGCGGACAATCTGCCGGTGCCGTGATCTTGGTCCCGGCCGGTGCCGTTAAGAGTGGACGACACTCCGTGCACGACGTCCTCAGCAGCTCAGCGTTGACGTCGAGCAGACACTCCGCGTAATCCCTGAAGAAGTTGGTGATGCCGATCTTCTCCAGTGCGCCGACACGTTTCAGCAGCTCATACGGCTGCCTTGGCAGCTCGGTGATGCAGAGCCTGATGCCGTTGCGCTGCAGTTGCGAATGAATGGACGAGATTGTTTCCGCCCCGGTGAGATCCATAACTGTCAGTGCCTTCATGTGCAGAATAACGGCCTTCAGGTTCTGGTGTTCGAGAATCGCTTCGGTAAACCGCTCCGCGGCGCCGAAGAACAAAGGTCCGTCGATCAAGAAAGTGCGCACATATTTGCAGGATGGAATCGGTTGACGTACCCGCGCCCGCCGATCGAACGGATCGTTGTCCGGGATCATCAAAGTGGCCGACATCTGTTTGATGAACAGCGCGCAGGTGAGGAGCAATCCTGTGAAGACGCCGGCCGTCAAGTCGATCAAGACTGACGCCAGAGTCGTGACCAGCACTACGAAACCTTCGGTGCGTGAGGCGTTCCAGATTTGTCTGGTGAGGTCCCACTCGATGAGGCGGATGCCCGTCAGCACCAGCACTCCGGACAGGGCAGCCAGAGGAATTTGCTCTGCGTGTTTGGAAAACAGAATCACCAGGACCAACAGCGCTATGGAGTGTACGATGCCCGACAAGCGTGTCTTGGCGCCGGAACGAATGTTGACTGCGGTGCGAGCGATGACGCCTGTTACTGGAATGCCGCCGAAAAACGGGACGATCAAATTGGCGCAGCCTTGACCGATCAACTCCTGGTTGGAATGGTGTCGTTTGGACATCATCATGCCGTCGGCCACAGAGGCAGAGAGCAGCGACTCAATCGACCCCAGCATGAACACAGTTATAGCCACCGGAAAAAGAACTTCGAAATCCGACCACGGCAAGACAGGTAGTTTGGGTGCCGGCAGGGCTGCCGGAATGGTGCTGATATCGATGATACGCGGAATATGAAGTCCGAGAAGGGCCGCCACCGCTGAGGCCAGCACAATCCCTACCAACTGACTGGGCACCACTTTAGTCCAGCGTGGCAAAAGGACTGCCACCGTCAACACTATGGCACCGATGCTCACCGCATAAATATTGATCTCGCCGTGCATGATGGCGCGCCAGACCAGCGTGATGATGTCCTGAATAAATTCCGGTATGTACGGGCGTTCGACAAACGATGCGTCGGCATGGGCGACGCTCCGCTTCAGCCCCAGAAAGTCGTGCAGCGAGTTGAAGATGACTAGGATGCCGATGGCGTTAGCAAATCCAACCATCACAGGCACCGGGATAAATGTGATCAGTTTGCCGAGTTTGCAGCAGCCTGCCACTACCTGCATCAGTCCGGCAATCAGTCCGACCAGCCAGATGGCGCCCAGTCCGTACGATTGGGCGACCCCAATCAAAACCACGGCCATCGCTGCCGCTGGACCAGTGACGCCGCACCGTTGTCCGCCCAGAAGGCAGGCGATCACGGCGGCGATGATACCGGTAGTAAGCCCGATTCCGGGTTCGACTCCTGCGGCTATCGCCAGAGCCAGGTTAAGTGGCAACGCCACGAAGGCAACTGTCAGACCAGCCCACATATCGGCGAGCATGGTCTTCGGGTTGAACATCGCCTTCCATTCGTTGATCAGGTAAGGTAAGTCAAACCCCTGAACGCGCTTATGCGCATCAGCTACGGTAGCTGTATTCGTCATTCTCAAACTCCATTTCAGGCACGTTAAACAACAGCTGAACGCCATCGACGTCGGTCAGACGTGCGAACGCGAGCTGTGACTTTTGTGTCTGGCGGAGCCGTTAAATCAAAAGTCGCCGGTTGAGCAACCAGAGTTTTTCTTGCGCCTGAATGGCGGCTAAGTTCTGCCTGTACTTAAAGGCGTCCTCTGTCTGCGGAGAGCGCCAGATAAAAGCCAGTTGTGCCAACAAGCCGATAACCGCAGATGGTGCCGCGGTGCGAGCGGTCGCTGGTGCCACCTCTACCGTCTTGACGTTGGACCGCACGAAAGGTTCGAGAGTGACAACCTCTTCGGGATCTGTGAGATCAAGCATCGCCGGGTCGAATGACGCGACAACCGCCTCAATGGAAAACAACTGCGCGCAGAAAAACAGCGCGAGTAGCCAAAAGCTGAATGTCGTGGGACGGCGTTTCATATTGATCGGTGGGCGGCAGACTATTCCGGTTATACCTTGTCAGGGCGAAACCGGCAACAGTATTCGAGTGTAGAATTCGAGTGTCGAGTGAGCTAAATGATCTTGTTGCGCAGTGCTTTGGCTGCGGCTTCCGTGCGTCCCGAGACCTGCATTTTTTGAAGAATGTGGGTGACGATGCTTTTTACCGTGTCTTTGCTGATGAAGAGCTTGGCGGCTATTTCCTGATTGGACAAGCCGTCTGCCAGAAACCGCAGTACTTCAATCTCACGGGCGGTCAATGTGTAATCAGCGGTTTGCCCACCGTTATGTGTGCCGCCGTTTGTTGCACCATTGCCGCCACCATTAGGCTTGTTCGTTGTCAATCCGCCGGCAGTGACGGTGCGGGCCAGAGTCTTTGCAACGCCGACATCCATCCACACGTCACCGAGGCTGACAGCTTTCAGCCCGGCCAGCAATCGCTCGTCGTCGATGTCTTTGATGCAGTAGCCGGTAGCGCCCGATGCGAGAGCGGCAAAGACATGTTCGGGATCATCGGAAGAAGTCACCATCACGATGTTAATCTGCGGATGCGCAGTCCTTATCTCGCGCGTGGCGTCGATGCCGTTTTTCTCCGGCATGGTGATATCCATGACGATTACATCGGGCTGCAGTTGAGCGCCCATGGCTACCGCTTCATTGCCGTTGCCGGCTTCGCCCACTATTTCAACATCGGGTTGCGTTTGCAAAAACGCCCGCATTCCGGCCCGCATCAAAGCATGATCATCAGCCAACAATACGCGCACTAGCCACCTCCTCTTGATGCAGCGGCAGCGTCACTTCAAATGTGGCACCCTCGCCGTCGGCCGAGGTGCAAGTGATTTTGCCCCCGTGAGCTTCGACAATTCGTTTGGTCAGGTACAGTCCCAGTCCATGGCTGCCGTCAGTAGTGGACTTGCCGGCGCTGCCCTGTCCGAAACGCGTAAACAGTCGATTGCGATCGCTGGCTGCGATGCCCGGACCGCAGTCTGACACGGTCAACAAAGCCTGGCCATCTTGCTGCCGGCAAGTGACGGTTACTTCACTGGAGTCGGGTGAAAACTTGGCTGCGTTGCTGAGCAAATTTTCGATGGCGCGCATCAGTGCATCCTGGTCGCCCAGTACGATCACGTTTCTCTGGCAATCGAAATATGTTTTCAATTGCTTGGCTGCGAAGCTGAACTGCAGCCGGCCCATCGCCGCTTCGATCAGCTCGTTGAGATGGAGAGGACGAGAGAGTATCGAGATGCCCAGCACCTCCTGGCGGTACACCGACAGCATCGCCTCCAGTCGTCCCAGCAACTCCTGCTGCGACTCGATGACCAGTCTGACCATCTCCTTGGGCAGACCATCAATGGCGCCAAAACGTCCTGCCGCCAGGGCTTGCGAAGTCTTGATGGCGGCGATCAGAGGCGCTTTAAGATCGTGAGCCAATCCGGATACCACATCATCACGCTCTTGCGAGAGCGACAGAGCATCTGCCGATTTGCGGTATTCCTTCTGGGTGGTGGCATCCTGCAGGACGGCTGACAGGTTGGTGATGAAACGAACGTCGCTCTCCAGCCACGGCGCTGATTGACCGACCACCGTTTCCACATAGGCTGCGAACGACTTGCGCGGATGCAGGCGTTGGGTGCCGCCTTCGGTCTCCATTGCTTTGTTCGGATCGCCGCCCCAGGTAATCTTCCGCACCAGCTCTTTGCGCAATCCCAACAGGCAAAGCCGTTTGGGCGAAGTGATGCGCACGGCGCACAAACCGCTGATTTCAGCAGGCACCAGCTTGGCGATTGCCGGCGGCAGATCGCGACTCATTTCCGCGGACACAAAAGTCGTGCGGTCCGAGTTTTCCATCCAGGTGCAAATGCTGGTGATCAGCTCTTCTTCGACATGCATGCCGTTGGCATGCCACTGATCGTCCGAATACACATGCAGCGCATCCAGGTCGAGGGTGACCATCAGAGTGTCCCATGTGCCGGCAATGCCATCCGCCACTGTGTCGTTCCCGGCGATGGCGCTGCGCAAAAGAGCCAGCATGCCTTGCTGCTGGTGCACAACCTTGTTGGTGTCCTGCTCCTGCAGAGCGCTCAACCGCACCGAAAGCAGCTTGCCCAGCAATTGGCAGGTGGTGCGCACATCGTGTGGCACTGCCTTTGGTGTCAGGTTGTGGCAGGCGACCAGTCCCCACAGTTGTCCGCGCACAATAATGGAGATGCTCATGCTGGCGCCGACCTGCATGTTGTGCAGGTATTCGATGTGAATCGGAGAAACTGCGCGGAAGACCGTCTGCCCCAGGTCGAGCGGAGCGTTCGTGAGCGGATTGTCGACGGGGACGAGGGGTGACGGCTGATAGTGGACGTCGGGTATTATGCGAATCCAGTTTTTCGAAAACAACTCGCGCGCTTGCTTCGGTATGTCGCTGGCCGGAAATCGCAGTCCCATGTAGGGCGAGAGGTTGCCGGTCAGCTGCTCGGCTACCACCTCTCCGTTTGCTTCCTGGTCGAACTTGTACATCATCACCCGGTCGTAGCCGGTGTGCATCTGCACTTGCTTTACCATCAGGTCGAGCAATTCGACGACGCTTGTAGCCTGCTGCATCGAATCGATCGGCCCGCTCAGCAAGCTGGCAATCACCATCGGATCCGTTGGTTGATCGGCGATGATCTCCAGTTCCAGAAGCACCAGATCGATATTACCGGCGGTTTGAACATGCGCTTCCGCCATCATGCGCTTTCCGCCCAGGGTGAGCGCCACGCCGGAAGACTGTTGACCCGTTTTTAAATAGCTTGCCAAACTCTCGGCGTCGGCTGGCGAAAGCAGGGTGCGCAGGCTCTTGCTCAGGAGTTCTTCGGTGTTTGCAAGGCCTATGTTTGAGGCGCAATTTCCACTTGCTTGCAGTACCGACCAGTCGTCGCTGCGCAAGCACAGCAGCATTCCGGAAGGCTGAATGGAGCCCGGAATCCTGATAGGTTCACTCTCGCAATTGCTGAGATCAACAGCTGAGACCAACGTTTTCTCCTGACCGAGTGAATGGTTTCCTGAGATGTAATGGTGCCACAAAAATACCCGTTTGTGGTCCACCTGATGCCCGACTGGGGGATGCGAGCTACAGTGCGATGCAGACAAAATTGTACTCGGGATCGTGGATCTGTAATAGGAGTCTTACAGTGTCGATAGACTACGCCGAAATTAGAAAGCTGATCGCCAGCGGGAAGTGTGGCGAGGCGGAGCTGCAAATCATGCACTCTTTTCAAGGTGTCGGACACGCCAATCTTGTAGATGCACTGGAGCAAGGCGCATCGCGCGCCGAACTGGAAGGCGACCTCGAACGCGCCGACGCTCTGTACAAGCTGGCGTTGGCATTTTTTGAAACTTGCTTGCCAAATCAACAAACCGGCGGACTGACTGCTTTGCGCAAGTACGTCGAGTTTCTCATCAATCAGAACCGCGGCAATGAAGCCGGTGAGTTTCTGGACAGATTCGCCCCGATGGTCATGCAAGTCGCGCGCGAAATGACAGCTGAAATTGAAGCAGTGAAGGCAGGGCACACCGCCTAGGTTGCATCATGTCGAATGAAAAGGACCAATTCACTTCCTATCGTGAAGCTCGGCAAAAGACCAGAGAGCTGCGTAGTCTGGCGCTGCTGTTTCGGGTCATGAACCGCGAGGATGTTGCCGTAGAAATCGAAGCTGCTGTCGAGTCACTAGACCGGCATGGCGGGCGTCCCAACAGCAAACCCAGCTGATACTAAGGTTTCTTCTCTTCAGGCTTTGGCTCTTCTTTTTTCTCGTCTACTGCCGGGGTGTCTGCCGGCGAAGGATTGGAATCGCCGTCGCTGGCTCGCATATAGCCGACGTACGCTTTGCGTTTCTTCTCCTGAGCATCTGTGTTGTTGGGATCCAGGTGCAGCACGGCATCATAATCCGTGTCGGCGCGACGAAAAGCACCACGTCCCATGAAGGCATCACCGCGAGCCAGAAGCGCGGGCACTGAATTTTGATCGATTTGCAGAGCCTCGTTGGCGGCATCCAGCGCTTCGCTGTATTCGCCGAGCATGTTGTGCGCGGCGGCTTTGAAGGCGAGCACCTGCGGGTCAGGCTTGTCGGGGGACTCGGCAGCTTTGAAATCAGTCAAGGCTGAGCTTGCATCGCCGTTCATCAAATAAGCGCGTCCGCGCAAGAAGTGCGCGCGCATGTCCTTGTCGTTCTGTTTGATAGCGGAATCGAAGTCGGCGAGCGCTTTCTTGCCGTGCTTGAGTTGCAGGTGCAATTCACCGCGCTCTCTGAACACAGCGGTGCTGCCCTGCGAGATCGCTTGATCGAAGTGCGCGATTGCCATCTCGGGATTATTGGAATCGCGCTCGATGCGAGCCAACTGCACAAGCAACGGGGGAGTCGACTTCATGGCAATTTGCTTTTCGGTAATTGAGCGCGCTTTGTCCCATTGCTTGGTGCGCACCGCCGCATAAGCCATCTTTTCGAGATCGCCCTCTGTCAGTTTGGCACCGTTTTTCTCGGCTTCTTCGTAACGCTGCAGGCACTCCGGATAGTTCGACTGCTTGTATAAGATCTCGGCGAAGATGTGCAGTGCTTCCGCGTCGTTGGGCTTTTTGGAAACAGCCAGCTGAATCTCTTCGCGCGCTACTTCCAGCATGCCTTGCTTGAGGTGTCCCTTTGCCGATTCAACATTGTTGGCGATGGATGGACCGCCGGGGGTGAGCATAGCCATGATCGCCATGATACCGATGATCGCTGCGGCTGCGGCGCCACCGATGATCAAGTATTTCTTCTTCTTCTGCGCGGCCAGCGCTTCCTCTTCCTGCGCATTTTGAAACTCGGTGTCGGACTTGGTGGCTTCTTGCGATCTGATGGCGGTGACGGCGGAAGTTTCCGCCGCGGTGGCCCGCGCTGCTTCAGCGACCTGTTCCTGGAAGCGCTTGCGCTCGTCCTCTTCGTGCTTCCACCGATCTTGCAAATTTTGCAACTCGAAGCCGGTGATCGACAATCCTCTGAACATCTGCGACATGGCGTCGGCAACGGCTTCGTTGCCTTCGCCGCGCAAGACGGGGGTCTTCGGATAAGCCCCTGATTGATTGGATGCGCCGATGTTCGGCGAGCCTGGTGTGCCACCGCCGCCGATGCCTGACGCTGCTGCATATGTACCCGATTGGGCCGACTGCTGGGCGAGAATGCCCGGCACGCGGCTTTGCATCTCACCCGGCGCTCCCGGCGATGGTGGCGCGGGCGGTGCAATCGGTTCTTGCGGTGGTGCGGGTGGTGTGATTGGAGCCGACGGTGCCGCCGGAGTGATCGGCGAAGATGACGGTGCGCCGCCCAGCTGAATCACGCCTCGACTGGCATCGGAGGTAGGCATCACAATGTTGCCAAATGGATTGGAACTCTGCACAGGCGCGGGCGGCGGCGGGGGCTCGGGAGCCTGCGGCTGTTGCACAGGTTGCGGTGGTTGCGCCGGTGCATTGGCCAGTGCCTGCACCGAAGCCAGCGAATCGCGGCTGACCGGGAACGCGGCGTGCACTTCTTTTAGTTCCTGGCAGGCGTCTTCCAGCGAGCAGTTGCCGTTTTTGACAGCTTGCCAGAGCTCGATGGTGGCACTCAGCGATTCCTGCGAAATCAGTCCACCCAGAACCAGCATGGTGCCTACATCTTTATTTTGTTCGAGGGCGAATTCCTGAGCATTGCGCACGTCGGACTCGGTGGCCATGCCCGCCAGCGACACGATGTCGGCAATCTTCAAATTGGCGCGCTGCGCTTTGCGCCGCTCGCCCATATCGATGACCATCTGCTGTTTTTTCGCGATACTGAGAGCCTTCACCGCGGACTGGCGATCGAGCCTGCCGTCGCGAATCAATTCCTGAGCGTTGAGAGCGGCATCGAGCAACGATTCGGGCAAGTAGCCGAGACTGACCAGCGACCTGCCGAGCGGCATGCGCGTCTGCTTGCTCTTCAACGTCGCCTTCTCGATGTGTTCGCCGTGAATAATGCCCGCATCCAGCAAGAAGTCTGCCAGTTGACCGGCGTTGCTGGTCGGTTTTGACATGCCGGTCGGCAAGTTGACACCGGCGCGCATGAGGGCATCCGCCAGGGTGATGTTGCCGCGGTCGGCGGTCCTGATTGCCAGCACGGCCGGGTACATGTCGACCAGCCCCTGCGAAACCAGGTTATATGCTTCGGTCGCCAGCTCCAGCTGTCGTTTGTTGATGTAATTCATAGCCAGCAGCGCGTCGCCGACCCGGTGCGGATTGTTACCGCATTGCCGCATGGCGTCATTGAGCACTTCGCCCGGAATCATGCCGGCGCGTACGAACATCTCGCCGATGTTGATCTGGCCTTTGCCGCCAAGCGAGAAACTACCTTGTCTACCCTCGTCTTGTGACACGAGAAATCCCCTTTGCACTCCCAGCGTCTAAGTGCGCTTTTGCTGACACACTTGTGCCCGTCTCTGACCGGAATCAATCCCAGGGTGAGGACTCTAGGTCCTTTCCGTTACACCGGAACCAGCCTGGACTGACCTGTCTTTGATTTTAGTCCCCTTTGCAATACTTGTCTTTTTGCCTGTGGCGCGGGCTCTTACATATCAGTCGCTCGTTCGCGTCGTGGTCGCCATCGCCATTGCAATGCCGAAATGGACTGATCGACCGCCGAGACTGTCAAGAGTTGCGATAATCCATCATTTCGGGCGCAAAAAGATGGATTATCGCAACCCTCTGCCAGTCAGCCATAAACCGGACTCATCCTTGGCACCAAAATGGTTTAATAGCGCGATTGCGGCATCGGCTTTGAGGAGTGAAACATGGTGAATATGGTGGTCCGGCTAGTTGCAGTGCCCTTGCTGGCGCTGACGGTGTTTTGCGGAGCGTCCGTCGCGGGCGAAGCGTCCAAGTCCGGCAAGAAACCAGCAACCAAGGCTGAGACCAGCGCGGCATCAGGCAAAGCTGGGGCGGCTGCACCGGCCGCGCAGTGGCAGACGGTGACCATGGAAGAACTGACCATGACCATGCCTGCTTCAGCGAAGAAACTTGGCACCAACGCCCTGATGAAACACTATTGGGCCAGCGCCGAAGGCAACGCCGCGTATCTGGCCATGACTATCGAGAAACCAGCCACCACCAACTTGTCAGACGACAAACTGCTGGAAGCGATGCACAAGCTGGTCATCGATTCGCTGCTCGACGCGGACATTATTTCCAAGAATGCCGACGGCAAGTTCACCCAGTCGATCAAGGAAGACAAGGACGTGTCGCTGGGCGGTCGCAAGGGCAAGGAATGGTTGGAAGTGGTGCAGCAGGTGCCAATCACGACGCGCATGTTTTTGAGCAGTGGACATGTGTACGCGGCAGTGGTGATTAACGCGCCTGCTGATGACGCGGCGACTGAAAAATTGTTTGCATCGATGGCATTTGCCGGTGGCTCGGAAGCCGCTAAATAACTCTGCTGGGTGGTGATCTCGTGCCGCCCGCAATATACGCTATGGGTATGCTAAGTTCGGTTTTGTATACCATATCGGTATATTAGGATGTACCTCCCGGGGCGTGCTGACTGGTGTCTGCGAATGAGCTAAAATCGCAGCTCATGCGCTCAACGTTGTTGATTTTGCTGGCAGGATTTTCACTGCATGGTGTCCGCGTCTTTGGCGCCGACATGCAAATGGCGCCCGACATGCAGATGCCACCCGGCATGCAGATGAGTCCCGGCACGCAGATGGGTCCCGTGCCCGGCGCGGCGCCTCAATCGTCGATGCAAAAACCAGCTCCGCCAGCCGCAGGCGGCACCACCCTCGGTGAGTTGGAAAGTCTGGCGCTGAAAAACAACCCGACTCTGGTGGAGTCGCAAGCTCAGATTGCCGGTGAGCGCGGGAAGGCATTGCAAGCGGGTTTGTTTCCCAATCCGGCGCTTGGTTATGTGGGCGATTTGCTTGGTGTCAAACATGCGCCGCTGGGCGAATTCGAAGGCGGCATGCTCGGGCAGGAAGTGATTCTCGGCGGCAAACTGAAATACAGCCGCAAGAAATATCAGGCGCGCGTCAGCGCCGCCGAGCAGCAAGCGACCGCGCAGCAACTGCGTGTGCTCAATGATGTGCGTATCCTTTACTACCGGGTGATGGCGGCGCGCGAGCGGCTGGTGCTCAAGCAAGAACTACTGAAGACCGCGAAAGATCGCTGGCTGACGACGCACGAGATGCGCAATCAAGGGCAGGCAAACCAGGCTGACGTTCACTCCGCCAACATCGATCTCGAGAAGCATAAGGCAGAGACCATCATGTTCGAAAATGAGCTGGCACTGGCCTGGCAGCAGCTGACCACCGTAATTGGTATCACGCGCGAGTATGGACTTCTTGACGGAAATCTACTTTACGCGCCCGCTGAGGTTGCTTGGGACCCGCTCTGGAAGAAACTTCTGGCGGACAGCCCGGAACTCGGCGAAGCCAAAATGAAACTGCGCGCCGACGAACTGACCGTGCAGCGTGAGAAACGACAGATGATACCAAATCTGGTGCTTTGCGGCGGTGCCGGCTACGACCAGATTGACAAGAGTTTTGCTGCCCGGGCTGGTGTTACAGTGACGAATATTCCGCTGTTCAATCGCAATCAGGGCACCATCCAGCAAGCGGAGGCTGATTTGCGTCGGCAGCACGCGCAGGTGAAGCTGGTCGAGCTTGATTTGCGCAGGCGTCTGGCGTACCAGTACTGGCGATACAAAACCGCCGCGCAGTTCGTCAAGTCGTATCACGAAGTGATTGTGCCCGAGGCGCGTGCCAGGTACGAAGTGGTGCTGCGCAGTTATATGGACACACGCCTCGAATGGCCCGCAGTGCTGGAGGCTCAAAAAGGATACGCCGACGCACGGTTGCAGTACATAGATCATCTGCTGGCTTGCCGGGAAGCAGACATTGAGCTCGGTGGTTTCTTGTTGACCGGCGGATTGATCGCGCCACCAGGGGTAACACCACCTGGTCATATTGATGCCACTCCGCAGCCGCGATAAAAATCAGACAGTGAGAGCGAGACCATGAGCAACGAGAGAAACTTTTCGCGAAGAAACTTTTTGAAAGGCGGCACATTAGCCATGGGTGCGCTGTCCAGCGTCACGGCGGCCGCCGCTGACAGCTTGCCGGCGTCGCCGAAACAGGAGGCGGGCGACTTCACTGAGTTCTCCAGATACAAACCATCGTTTGGTGGCCCTCCCGGCAGCCCGCACTATCTGGGCAAGATGGTGCCTGGTCTGCGCAAGTCAGGTCTGCCGCCCGTGCCGGTCGAGACTCCCGATATCGGTAAAGTGCCCTTCAAGGTGGTGCGTGGAGCTAAAGAATTCGAACTGCACGCGACTGCCGTCAAGCGCGAGCTCTTGCCGGGCTACTTCATGACCGTGTGGGGGTACAACGGCAGCATGCCGGGTCCGACTATTGAAGCATTTCAGGGCGACCGGGTGCGAATTGTCGTGCACAATGATTTGCCCGAGCCGACCAGCATGCACTGGCATGGTTTTGAACTGCCGATAATCATGGATGGCGTTCCCGGTTTGACGCAAGATCTCATCCCGCCTGGGCAGAGCCACGTCTATGAGTGGGACCTGCACCAGACGGGCACGTTCTTCTATCATTCACACGTAGCCATGCAAGAAGCGATGGGCATGGCCGGTTTCTTCATCGTGCATCCGCGCGTGGCGTACGATCCGCCGGTCGACCGCGACTTCGCATTGATTTATCAGAACTTCATGATACCGCCCAATGCGGACATAGCCGATACTTCGCTCATGGACTGGAACTGGCACACGATTAACGGCCGTTGCGGTCCCTACACGACACCAATGGTGGTGAAACACGGCGAGCGTGTGCGCGTGCGTCTGATGAATTTCAGCGCCATGCAGCACCATCCGATTCACTTTCATGGACACACATTCTGGTTGACGGGCACTGAAGGCGGCCGAATCCCGCATGAAGCATGGCAGCCGCGCAACAACACTCTGGTCGGCGTGGCGATGGCTCAAGATTTCGAGTTTATCGCCAACAATCCCGGTGACTGGATTTTTCACTGTCACATGGTGCACCACATGATGAATCACATGGTGCGCCAGAGCGGACCGCGCGTCAGACCGGACTATATGTCCAATGTCATGCAGTATCTCGGCAATCTCGACACGGTTCCGGAGCCGCCGTCTGCGTTGCAGGAGCCGGCGTGGCAGGTGCCCGGCTTCCCTCAACTGATGCGCGGCATGATGATGAGCGAAGAAATGAGCGCGGCGGCGGTGGCAAAGTTCAACGAACGGCGAGAAACGCACGGTATGCGCGCCCACTGGTTTCAGGGAGTGCACGGATTGATGACGGTGCTGCGGGTCTTGCCGGAGCACTTCTACAACAAGGTGATGTATTCCAACGAACACATTGAGCCCGGGTCGATTTTCGACGCCATCGCTCGCGCAACCGCCAGCGGCAAGTGGCGTGACATTACGTGAAGAATAGCTAGAATGGATAGAGGAAACTTTGTCGATGGGGAGCGGAAGAGTGTTGTCATTTAGAATTACGCGTTCGGCACTTATGGTGGCAGTAGCCGCCGTTTTGTTTGGAGGCGGACCCGCGTCTGTGGTCCAGGCTGCCGATGCGAGCAGCCAGAAGCAAGAGGTGACCGGCGCATTCCAGCCCGTAGCCACCGAGCTGCAGGAGCTGGTGAAGAAGTACTATCCGAAAGCGACGCTCACTGCCACACCTGAAAACGTTCACTTCGAACACAAGGTGAAAATGCGATCTACTTATTATGGTGATCGCCCCGAGACTCTATATCAAGGTATCTACGGTGACATTTCCGTTGCTGCCGGCAAGTATGCGCAGACGGCCCGCGAAATGCCCGGCGAGACTCGCAACATCGTGGACACCACCTTGTTATTGACGCCTTATTGCCGGCCGAAAAATGCGCACCTGATCGCTAAGCTGGTATTTCCCGATGACGTGCCGCCGGCGTTCAAAGAGCAGTATGCGAAAGTCATAAAAGGATTCGCATCAGAAGACGCGCCTGCTCCCGGTTCGGCCGCCGCGAAAGCGGAGGCTGAGGCGGCGGCGCCCCCAGTTGCCGCGGTGCCGGACGAGACCACCGCACCGCCTGCGGTGACCACGACCACGACCACCACGACAACTACGACTACCGAAGCCAGCAGCACACCGAGTGTCCCCAAGGGACCGCTGCCTTATTTCGCCAAGGTCGACGCGGCATCTGGTTTGCCGTCCAACATTTTCATTCTCGAGCCGCAGCAGACATCGCCTGCGCATGATGTACCCGCCGGCTCTTACTGGCTATGGAAAGCCAAAAAGGTCGGCAACGATCCCTCCGCCTGGGACTGGCAGCGCCACGGTCCATATAATTGCGATACAGCCACTCGCTATGTCATCCACAACTCTGCCAGCGTGTTCTGCAAGGCGGAGAGCGACGGCAACCTGGCGTCTATCAAGGGCGGCTTAACGCGCATCTGTGTGCAAAACCCACTCGGTGCACCGTTCGCGTTCATCCTCGACAACACGATCGACGCGTCGCTTCGCAAAGAACCAAAGCACTAACTAGAAGTTGTCGGTTTGCACGCCGCTGGGGGTGACTTTGCCTGCCAGGGCGCGCACAGTGTTGGCGGCGGTTGGACGCGGCTGGTTTGCCCACAGCCACTTATCGATTTCGTATTGCAAATCGGGATCGACTTTCTGCGCTTCCAAGAGCAGATGTCCGCGGGCCGGCATCGTGTGGACTGTGATGTTTTGCGATCCCATTTTCTTGACGAGCGCGGGCAAGGCGGAAGTCTTCAACACCTTATCGCTGTGACCGGCAATCACCAGCAGCGGCGTGGTGGCACTGATCTTGCCGACGTTTTTCAAAGTGCTGCGTTTGACGTTTTGCGTGCGCAACAGATCGACGAGACTGAGATCCATCGAGATATTTTTGTCGGCTAGACAGGCTTCGGCAACGCACTTGTTGTGCGAGATGTAGGGCGTGATGTAGTTTTGCAGATCGAGTCGCTTGTTGGGATGAATGATGCCCTTCGCGAGGTCCATTGCCATACGCGGACCGGGGTGCAAGTATGCCTTCATCCCTGGTGCGCAAAGAATGGCACCGTCAAATAACTGGTCGTTGTTGGAGAGCATCCACAGTGCGTAATTCGCTCCCAGGCTCTCGCCCAGACAGATCAGCGGAATGTGCGGGTTTCTCAGACGCAACAGTGTCGAGAGTCGCAACACGTCTTCTTTGGTTTGAGTGAAGTGCGTTTGATCGTCGCCGCCGAATTTCTGATATTCAGTCTTCCAGCGTCCGAAGCCGCGCATGTCCGGCGCGTAAACGGCGTAGCCCTTTGATGCTAAATGGCGCGCCAGTTGATCGTACATCGCGCCGTGCAACAAGTAAGAGTGCAGTGCGACGATGGTGCCTTTGCGCGGTACTTTCTCGTCGACCCATTCGTAGACTGGCAGCTGCAGTTGTTCGCCGATGGCACTGTTTTTCTTGCAAACCGGTGCGGCGTTCGCTGGGTTTCCTGCAAAAGACGCAAGGAAAACCAATGCTGCGACGAAGTGCAAAAAGAGGTTTCGCATGTACCCGCGAGATGCCTAAGCCTGGCGACAGATGAAAAGAATCGCGAAAAGGTCACGATTCCTCTGCTTTATAGCACCTCCTATATAGACAGTGGCCACCTCTTTGCTTCAGGGGACAATTGTTTAATCTAAAACGCATTTGATAACCGCACTGCGTGCGCGAAAGTCGCCAAGTGATCGCATCGATGAGTTCGCTTTTGCCCTGACAGACATGCGTGCGGCGACTTGTCAGGATCCCCTGGGTGGTGACGAAACCTGAGCGGGTTTTCACTTTGCGGCGGTGTCGCCGGCGGTGTCGTTCGGGTCGTCAGGAGCGATGTACGAGTCTTTCAAAACGCGAAGTCCCAGCGATGGTCTTTGGCCTGGTCCACCATCTTTTTGCCAATCTTTGCGGAGCAGACCGGTGCCCTTCTGGAACGTCCACACAAGTTGCGAGGCATCGTTATCGGCTTTCACGCGCACCTGCTGAGTGCCCTTTTCTTGGGTCAGTCGAGCCGACACCACGTTCTGGGTCATGCCGCCATATTGCCAGGTCTGTCCGGGGCGCGCTGCCAGAGGCACTATCGGACGGGGCGGATCCAGTTTTGTATCGCCTTCCTGCACCAGTGTCGCCATGCCGTCACTGATCACGTAGTAGGCGTATTTGGCAGGACCCGTGGCCATCTTGGTCGGCGCCGCGTCCCAGGCACCGGCGGCGGGGTCAGGCAACGAGTCGATTTGCACCACATACACCTGACTGGCGGGAATGCCGGGCGGCATGTCTTTGGGGTATTCACTACGCTTCAAGGCGCGGCACTCGAAGTATGACTTCTGCAGAGGACCCGCAGCAGCTTGCGCTTCTTCATATCGCCACCAACTGCCACCGGTGAGTGGGAAGTAGCTGTCGGCTGTCGGTTTGGTGAGTGCGGCGCCACCGCTACCACCACCACCGGTGCACCCAGACAACATCAATGATGCGACAGCGGCGAAGAGTGACGTCGAAAGAATGCTTTTGATTGCAATGTTGTTGCGCATGACGATTGATCCTTTGTGCAAACCAGTATATGGCATCGCGGTGGCGATAAAATGCTGGCGAGCCCAGGGGCGTCTCTTTGCAAGGCTAAAAGAAGGTTTCCATGTTTCTCGACTCGATGTGCGCAAAGGTTCGCGGCACCGGCATGCGCGTGGTCTATCCAGAGGGGCGTGAAGAACGCGCCATTCGAGCGGCGGAGTTTCTGGCGACAGAAAATCTCGCCAAGCCGATACTGCTTGGCGATCCGGCGGAGATCGCTGGTCTGGCAAAGGCGCATGGCGTCGATATCAGTCGAGTCACTGTCAATAATTATCTGCACGCGGAAGACATGGACCGGTATGTGGAGACCTACTATGACTTGCGCAAACACAAGGGCATATCGCTCGACGATGCCCGCACCAAAGTTAAGTTGCCCCATTACTTTGGTGCGTTGATGGTGCGTCTTGGTGCCGCCGACGGCATGGTGTCTGGGCTGAACAGCGAGACGAAACCGTTTTTGCCCGCCTTCGAAATTATCAAGCTAAAGGAAGGGTTCAAGCGCGCATCATCCCTGTTCGTTCTGGAGTGGCCCGAGCGCCTGCTCTTTTTCGCCGATTGCTCGGTGAACATCGACCCCGACGCGCAAACTCTCTGTGATATCGCGGAAGCCACAGCCCAGACTGTGCGCATGTTCGGGTATGAGCCGCGCGTAGCGTTTCTCTCATTCTCCACGCGCGACACTGCGAAGAGTCCACTGGTGGACAAAGTCAAAGAGGCAACGCGATTGGCTAGACAAGAAATTCCCGGCTGCGTAATCGACGGCGAAGTGCAATTTGATGCCGCCTTGCTTCCTGATGTTGCACACAAGAAGGCGCCCGACAGCCCGTTTGTCGAACAGGGTGCCAACGTATTTATCTTCCCCGATCTCAACTGCGGCAACATCGCTTACAAGATCACCGAACGCCTGGGCAAAGCGACGGCTACCGGACCGATTTTGCAGGGGCTGAATCATCCGATCAACGATGTTTCACGTGGCTGTTCGTACCGCGACTTCGCCAATGTCGGCGTCTTGACGGCCGCGCTGGCTCACATGCAGAAACAACCTATTTCTTCTTCTTGATGGCATAGACTTCCACATCAGCCAGTCCCGGACCGGCGGTGGTAAAGTTGCGGTCGAGATGCCTGGCGGACACCGGCGTCATATCGATCACGCGGCCGCCCACATAGGGACCACGGTCGTTGATGCGCACGCGCGTGCCCTCTGTTTCTCCAGGGCGCACAACGCATGCTTCGCTGTTCAGTGGCAGTGATTTGTGTGCGGCTGTAAATTTGTTGGGATCGTTCATTTCACCGGTGGCAGTGCCTTCGCGTTCGGAAAAGATTGAGGCTTTGCCTTTGCTGACCGGTTTGGATCCCGGTTCTATGGAGCAGGAGTGCTCATCGCTGAGGCTCTGCTGACCGCTGGCAAGAAACGTGATGCTGCCGTCTTTGTCGAACTGAAACGAGTTGGTGCCCGTTGGTGAAATGCTCGTGGCATCCAGCGCGCCTCCCTGCTGTCCGGCAGTCAACATGGAGCTGCCTGTGAAAATTTCCACCGGTGAGATATCGGCCTGTGCGTTGGCACGCACACCCTGTCCGTCGCTGATGGCATCACGTTCGCCCATGGGTTCACTGATCCTGTGTCGGCGCACGCACATCCGAGCGACGACCGCTGACCGGTGCGATCGGATATGCGTAACCGTAAGTTAGTAAGCGCTGATGAAAACCGGCGTGGGTCACCGGTCGGGTTCATTTATGCAAATTTATGGTGCAAAATTCGTGAAGCGATGCAGGATATAATGGACGGCTCGCACAGGCACTCCAGCAGGACTCGCATGCCGCTCGACTCATCCTCAATATTGATATTCACGGACGGTGCTTGCACAGGAAACCCCGGTCCCGGCGGCTGGGCGAGCATTGTCGCCAGACCGGACGGTACGGTTACAGAACTGGGTGGGGGCGTTCCTGAAACCACCAACAACCGCATGGAGATGGCGGCGGCGATTCGTGCCCTGGCGACGCTGGACGACTCCCCGTCCTGTGGGATTCTCATCTACACGGACTCCACATATCTGATACGTGGTATCACCCAGTGGATCTGGGGCTGGCGCGCGCGCGGCTGGAAAAACGCCGAGGGCAAAGATGTCGCTAACCGCGAGTTGTGGGAAGAACTATCGCGGCAGGTGGCGCGGCTGAAACCCGCCACCATCGAGTGGAAATATGTGCGCGGACATTCCGGCTATCCGCCAAACGAACGCTGCGATGAGATTGCAGTTTCCTTTTCCACAGGCAAGCCTGAGCAACTTTATAACGGCAATCGCGACGGCTATTTCATTGATCTCACCGAGGTACCAGTGGAAGAGCCACTGCCGGAACCCAAGAAGAAGACCGGTGACGTGGCTGGAGGCACCAAAACCGGTGCCGGCGGTGGCGCGCGCAGTGGAACCGGGGGTGGTGTCGCAGCGGCATCCGGTCCGGCGACGTATTTAAGTTACTATGCGGGCGTCGTCACCAGACACAAGACCTGGGCGGAGTGCGAGCGGGTAGTGAAGGGGCGCAATGCCAAATTCAAAAAAGCAAAATCTCCGCAGGAAGAAAAGGATATCCTGCGAGGCTGGGGGCTGGACCCGCAGACGCTGATCAACTAAAGTGAGTATCAGATTTTCCGCTCAGGTAGAAGGGTGAAAGTTCCAACATGACACTATTGACTGCAGCGATTGGAATCACCATCCTCGTGATTTTCTCGGTACTCGGATTGGTGGCGGTCAGGCGCATTTTCAAAAGCGCCGATTTGATTGTGCACCATCCGGTGACCGATCCGTTGCTGCAAGTGGTCGGCATGATGTTTGCGATCTTGATCGGCTTCATGTGCGGTGACGCGATGAACCGGTTTGCCACCGCCCGCGCCGTGGTGCAGCAAGAGGCGTGCTCGGTGGCTGATGTGTTTCGACTGGCTGAAGGATTTCATCCGGAACAGCGAGACAAGATTCGCTTGCTGTGCATGGCATACTGCGATGATGTAATAAACGATGAGTGGCCGAAGTTGGCGGAGAGAAAGTCCAGTGCCAAGGTCTGGAAAACCTACAACGAACTGTGGCACCAACTCACCAGGCTGAAGGCGCAGGACGATTCCGAAGCATGTGTTTTGCAGTGTATCTTGCCGTGCATGGTGAGTGTCGGAGATAATCGCCGCATGCGCATCGAGTCGATGCACAACGGACTACCTCCCGCCTTGTGGATTGTATTGGGAGTGGCCGGACTGGCCACGGTGCTGTTCACATTTTTCTTCAGTGCGGAAAACGGAAAACTGCAGATGTCGATGACCGCGATCATCGCTCTTGTTATTGGGTTGAACATCTTCTTGCTGGTGTCTTACGACGACCCGTTCAAAGGCGATGTGGTAATTGGACCTGATGCCTTCGTGATCGACAAGCGCACGTTCGAGGAAGCGCTTAAGAGCGGCGAGTGGGAAGACGTCAGATGAAAGCATTTATCTGGTGCGGCGGCACTTTCCTGATTATCTTCTGCGGCGGACTGATCGTCACGTACATCGGCGAGATTATTCAGGGCACGACAAGGCATGGCGTGGCATCCCAGTTGGGGCTGATCACGTTCCTCGCCGGGTTGGTTTTCGTCGGGTTGAAACTGATCCAATCGCAGTTGCGGGAGCGCCATGCGCTCAAACAGATCAACGAAGAACAATTGATTCTCGGCCGCGCTAAGACCAAAGGCGGTTCGCTGACCGTGTCTGATGCCGCGCTGGAATGCAAACTGGGCATCTCTGATACTAAGAAGGCGTTCGAAAGATTGGCCTTGACCGGCGTTTGTCGTGTGGATGTGAACGATGCCGGCGAGTTGTTTTACTGGTTTCCGACCTTTGAAAAGTCGAAGCAAATCGAGTCGGGCGGGCTGTTGTCCGAAGATGCCACCATCACTCTGCCTGAGAGTGAGAAGAAACTCTCTTGAAGCGCGAAAGCTCTGAAGGTCGGCGTGGTACCGCATATGGTGCGGAGCAATGCCTGCTTAAATCTGTATCCCAGGCTACACTTCGCTCTGGAAGCGTACAGTTGCAGACGTATTGTTAATTCCGAACCGAGCGCCGATCTTCGTGTTTCTAAGCATAGGAAACAACTTGAAAACGGGTAAATAGCTAGAACCAGAACTCATGTATAGCTGACCAAGCAGACCTTAAGCTACATCTCCGCTCGGCCCGGAAATTTTGCTGTCGTCACAAACGCACGAACAGTGCGCGCCGTTTTGTGCTGCGCTGCCCGATGCGTGCAGTGGAAACCAGGAAGCCCCTTTGACAGACAAGCCGCAACAACCAAAACACGACGACCGCGTCGAAGGCAGACCGGAACCGCGCGCCGTAGCCTCCGCTTCGTTCGACAACGGGCTGACCCTGCCGTCATCGAACGATACGCTTAAGCGCAAAATGCAACTGCCTTCCAACGAAGAGGCGGTCGAGTCGACGCCGCACTTGCAGTTGGCTGTGGCGCCCGAACCGGCCGCAGCAGCAGTGGCTCCAGTTGCCGACAACAAAGTGGTCGCTCCGCTTACAGCGCCGGCTTCGCTCAGTCGCGTTTCTGCAACTGGCGACTTTAATGCTGACTCGACAGCTGTTGTCGGCACGCCAGCCATCAAACCGGCATTCACCGCCACCGCGGCACTGCCCGGCGCCGACGGCAAAGAGCCAGGCAAATTCAGCACGGCAGAACCGGTAAAATTCACGGCCTTCGGCGCTCTGCAGACTAACGCCGATACGCTCGCTGTCGAGAAACCCGGCACGAAGACATTCACCGCTACTTCCAACGAAATGAGTGGGAAAGTTTTCACGGCGACAGACAGTGGTGGTTTCTTCAACAAGTTTGTGGAACTGGGCACCAAGCATCCGAAGAGTATGGATGAAGGTGTTGCCGTCTCGGATAAAGGCGGCCGCAGTGCAACACAGATCGGCAAACTCGTCACCATGGTGGCTGACGATATCATCACCGGCACCAAGCGCGTGAAAGTAGCCGACGACGGACATCCCGATCGCAAACCTAAAGATCGCGACGCCGGTGGTTTCTTCGGGCGGTTGTTCGAGGCAGACAAACCACGCAAGCGCCGGGACGATGACGACAATAACGGCAACGCGAACGGACGCAAACGCAAAAAAGACAACGACGACGATGGTCAGCATCCGCCACGCAAGCGCCGCGACGATGACGGTGACGGACCGCCGAAAAAGCGCAAACCGGACGACGACGCCCCGCCTAAAAAGCCGAAGGGTGACGACAACAACAACGGCAAGAAACATAAAGATGATGTGCCTGGACCAAAACATGCCGACGTGCCGGCGCCGAAATTGCCGCCGGCACCGCCCGGCGATGCACACGGCGGAAAGCCGGCGGCGACCGGTAACGGCAAAGGTGGTAGACCCGGTGGTGGCGGCGGAGCCGACGGACAGGGCGACGATGGTCACGGCGGCGGTGGCGGCGGTGGACGCGGACGACATGGCTTCGCGTTGCGCGACTTCCAGAACAACTTAGATAAATTGAGCGGCTCGGGTTCATCAGGAAAAGGCGGACGCGATCACGTCTCTCCGGAGCCGGGCGACAAACATGCCGCAGCAAAAGTCGGCGGAGCCGTCGGCCGCGGATTGCCCGCCCTTGGAGCACCCGGGCAGCATGGCGATGGAAAACACAGCGCTGTGCCGACCAGCACGCAACGCGGCACGGAGCACACTCGGATCGGTTCGGAAAAAGGCACCGGTCATGGTGGCAAGCACGCACCGGTCGAGTCGAAAACGCACCCTGTCAGACCGGAAGTACGTGCAGACAATCACCACGGCGACGGCTCCAGAAATGCGGGCGGTCATGGTCGACCCGGCACCGACGCGCATGGCGGCGGCGAACTGCGAACACGCCACGGCATGGATGCTCAGAAGATTGCGCAGTTACCCGATTTACGCACCATATTGCGCCCGGAAAATCGCGGGCAAAAAGCGGAACCTTCGCCAACGCACGGCGGCGAACGCACCGCGCAGTCGGACGCCGTTCATCGCGGCGGACTGCCACATCAAGCAGGACGTGCGGGCATTGAGGGTGCAAGTGGTGCCCACGATGCCGGCTCTCATCGTGTTGATGCACGACTGGACATTCTGGAAAACACCCGGCGCAATCTCGATCAGCGCCAGGAGCAAGTGGGCGGGCGCCGCAACGGAGAAGAGTTCACCGTTCGCGCCAACGGCAACGAACGCGGCGCAGCGCGCGGACCGGCCGCCGAAAACAATACCGGCCGCACACACAGCGGTGAGCGTTCGACCGACAGTGCCAGCAAGACCGAGAGAAACAATGAGGGCGGTGAAAACATTCCCGGCGATCGCAATGCTGCCGGACGTGCCCACACTGCACCGACTACATCTACCGAAGAGGAAGAAGCCAGAAAGAAAAATCGGCGTTTGCTGCAACAAGAAGACGATCCTACGCAATTTGTCCCGGAAGAAACGAGAACCCCCGACGAAGAAGAATTGCCGGGCACGATTCACGTACAGCATGCGTTTGTGCCGACCGAGCGCTCGGAGGAAGAAGAGGAAGGCAAAGAGGAAGAATTAGAGACTGCGCTCAGCGACGACGAGCAGCGTCAGCGTCAACTGGCACTTCTTGCTGCGAGCGGCAACAACGATCCGTCTCAACAACAGTCGCAGCAGCAAAATCAACAAGGTTCCAACGCCGGCGCCAATGGTGGTGGCACGGTGGTCGATCCTGATGCGGTGTTGCCGTCGGTGGAGATTGTCGGCAACGAAGGACTCCACCATTCCGGTCATCACGCCCATTCGGTGCCCGACCAGCAAATCATCGCGACGGAAGCAGTGGTGCAGGGCAACCTCGCCCATGTTCTTGGACAGCATTCGCCACATGGAGCGCATGTTTCGCATCCCGGCCAATCCGCGAACGCACCGGATGCCTTGCATCAGCCCGACACTGCGCATGCGCACCATGTTGCGCACTCGCCTGTTTCCGCAGCCCACCAGCCGTACGCAAGTGAGGACGGTGCTACCCAATCCTACGACAGTGGCGACAACGCATACACCAATTATGGTGCGGCAGTTGCCGGTGCTGCCCTCAATGGCTCGAATCAAGATGAAGCATCGCCGACGCAATTCAACGCGCCGCCGACACAACCATTCGATGCGCCAGCAACGCAGTTCGATGCGCCGCCCCTTGCTGCGCAAGACTTAGCCACCATTGTCGCTGACAGCTCGCAATACGTGGAAGCGGTAACGGAGGAATTGCCGGCGTACCAGCAGGATGATTGGCACGTCGTTGGTGCGCTTGATGTAGAACAACGGCGAGAAATAGAACTGAGCGCATACGAAGATCACGCCGCCGCCATGAAGGCGATGCGTGATGCAGAAGTCGATGCCTACGACCTGCGCGAGAAACAGCAGCGGGAAGAGCGCGAACGTCTCGAAGCAGAGCGGGACGAGCGCGAGCGCCGCGAGGCAGAACGGGAAGAACGTGAGCGTCGCGAAGAGGAGGCGCGTGTGAGGCGCCAGCGCGAGCTCGATGAATATCAGCGCAAGTTGATTTTGCTGAATAACAAAGGCATCAAGGGCGGCGAATACCCCGACATGCCCCGCGTCAAGTATGTAGTGCAGACCGGCGACACACTCGAATCTATTGCCGTCAAGCGTTTTCGTGATAAGCGCATCGCGCAGTTGATCTTCGAGTTGAATAAGCGCACGATTCCGACACGTTCGTCGGGCAACAAGACTTTCTTGACTCTGAAGCCGGGAACCTCACTGTTCCTGCCAAACCATCAAGACATCAAAACCTTCTACTCCCGGCGCCCGGCGCTGATGGCCTTTGGTTATGACGTTGCCGATCCTGCGGATGCGACTCAGCCTGAGTCAGCTGTAACTGCCGCCGACGGTGGCAGCCGCCGCGCCAATATCGAGAAACTGCTGGGCACCATAGGTAATGCCACCACGAAGCCGGAGTCGGCGACCTGCGTCGTAAGACTCGGTGACTCGCTTAATTCACTGGCGAAGCGCGTGCTTAAAGACCCGACACTGTGGTTGTTGCTTGCCGAAACCAATGGATTGTCAGCTGACTGCGATGATTCTGGTCAATCGACGATTCGCCTGCAGCGAGGAACCACGCTTGTCCTGCCGACGAATGAACAGATCACCGAATTCAACCGCCGCCTCAAAGAAGCCGCCGGCGCCGCAGACGAGACCCGCGATGGCGCCACCACAGTCGATGCGACGACGATTGACTCGTCCACGACGCGTATTACCGCATCCGAATTGACAACCATCGCCAGGGATATTGCCGATGTGTGCCGGGAATATGTGTTTCTTCGCGAAGGCGTGCGGCTTGCCGTCTGCCTCAACAAAGCCACCGGCACCGAAATGAACATCGCACTGGAAGTCGAGATCGAAGGTCAGTGGACGGTCGCGTACTCCTATGAACAGCGCTGTGCCGACAAGTGGTATCGCAATAAGTTCGATGCCCAGGGACGAGTCACTCGCCTGCCCCTCGACTTGCCCGATCGGATCGCCATCGAGTTGGCGCAAAATGATCTCTACTGCGACTGGGAAACCTACGCCGACGAATACCTGGAGTCGATGCGCTTCAGTCTGCGCGCCTAACGTCGTCACGAACTTGTGAAATCAAGGGGTGATACGAAGCCAAGCTGCGAGAATAGAGCTTGCCTCGACGGATCAGGAGCCTCTCGTGCGGAAACCTCAACTCGCCCTCTTACTCGTTCTCTTGCAACTAAGTCTGATAATTACAGGCGCCGCGAGAGCGGATAACTCTTCTCGTATTGCCTATCTCCAGGACCCAACGCCGCAGCAAGTGGAGGCGAGCGCTATGGATGACTTCGTGACGAAACTCTTGAAGCGCATGACGCTCGAAGAAAAACTCGGGCAAATGAACTTGCCGTCCATCGGCTTCGACGTCACCGGACCTGTAATCAGCAAGGATGTCGCCGAGAGCATCAAGCAGGGGCGCGTGGGCGGTGTGCTCAACACAACCACGCCGATTGCGGTGCGCAAGCTGCAGGAGATGGCTGTCAACGAGTCACGTCTGAAGATACCGCTGTTCTTCGGTTTCGACGTCATTCACGGCTATGCCACCATTTTTCCGATTAACCTCGGATTGGCCGCTTCCTGGGATCCGGATCTGATCGAACGCGCCACTCGTTGTGCCGCTGAGGAAGCCAGTGCAGACGGCATCAACTGGGCGTACGCACCGATGGTCGACATCGCCCGCGATCCGCGCTGGGGTCGAGTCAGTGAGGGTTCAGGCGAAGACCCGTATTTGGGCAGCAAGATCGCCAGCGCCACGGTCAAAGGATTCCAGGGCAACGATTACAAAGATGCGAAGACCGTTATGGCTTGCGTCAAACACTTCGCCCTCTACGGCGCACCAGAAGCTGGTCGCGACTATAACACCGTGGACATGAGCCGCGTGCGCATGTACAACGAGTACCTGCCACCATATCAAGCCGCCATCGATGCGGGTGTGGCATCGGTAATGAGTTCGTTCAATGAAGTGGACGGCGTTCCTGCCACCGGCAACAAGTGGTTGATGACAGACCTGTTGCGTAAGCAGTGGGGCTTCAAAGGTTTCATCGCCACCGATTACACCGCCGTGCACGAAATGGTGGCACACGGCATGGGAGACGACAAGAAGTGTGCGGAACTGGCAATCAACGCCGGCATCGATATGGACATGGTGTCGGATCTCTTTACACGCTATGGGGTCGAGTTGGTGAAGTCCGGCGCCGTCAGTGAGTCAGTGGTTGACGCTGCGTGTCGCCGCGTTTTGGAGGCGAAGTACAAACTCGGATTGTTCGACGATCCATATAAGTACATCGACGAGGCTCGTCCGGCAAAAGTGATGATGACGCCGGAAAAACTGCAGCTGAGCAAAGAAGCTGCGATCAAGAGCATGGTTCTGCTGAAAAACTCCAACGGCATCCTGCCGCTGCGCCGCGACGCCAAGATTGCATTTATAGGTCCCCTGGTCAGAGACCAGCGAAACTTGATTGGCAGCTGGGCTGCGGTTGGCGACTGGAAGAAGGCCGACAGCATCTGGCAAGCGCTGGACAAAAAGGTCGGCGGCGGCGTTGAGACCAAATTTCTTTACGACAAAGGATGCAACTTGCTTGACGATCCGCTTCTGAAGAAAGCCGCCAATCTCGCACATGCAGGAGTGACTCCCGATGAGCGCCCTCCGCACGTATTGCTTCGCCAGGCGATTGATACCGCCAGTAAAGCTGACATCATCGTGGCTGTACTCGGTGAATCTTGCGCCATGACTGGTGAAGCCGCGAGCCGCAGTATGATTGGGCTGCCCGAAAATCAGGAGCACCTCCTCGAGGAGTTGAAAAAGACCGGCAAGCCAATCGTGCTCGTACTTATGAACGGCAGACCGCTGACTCTCTCCTGGGAAGATCAAAATATGGATGCGATTCTGGAAACCTGGTTTTCAGGCACCATGTCCGGCGAGGCGATTGTCGATGTGCTCTTCGGCGACGCCAATCCATCTGGTAAGTTGCCGATGACCTTCCCTCGCAATGTTGGGCAGGTGCCCATCTATTACAACCACAAAAACACCGGGCGACCAGATCCGGAGCGCGACGACAAATACGTCTCGAAGTACATCGATGTCCCGAATTCGCCGCTCTATCCGTTCGGATACGGATTGAGTTACACCACCTTCAGCTATGGCGACATTGCCATCAGTTCAGCGAAGGTGAAGCCGCACGAGACATTTACGGTGTCAATCCCGGTGACAAACACGGGCAGCCGCGAAGGCACCGAAGTCGTCCAGCTCTACACGCGCGATCTGGTCGGCACCATTTCTCGACCAGTGAAGGAATTGAAGGGCTTCCAAAAAGTTTCTCTCAAGCCGGGCGAAACCAAAACAGTTTCCTTCCTGCTCAACTCCGAAGACTTGCGCTTCTACAACTCAGCTCTCCTCTATGTTGCGGAGTTAGGTGACTTCGAAGTCTTTGTCGGCGGCAACAGCCGCGACGTGAAACAAGCCAGTTTCACGCTCGTGCCTTAGGCATCTCTTTGCGACCTACGACCAACTATAATGGACAAGGCTGAGTCAGCGATGGTGGTTTTCAGGGATGAGTAGCAGCGAGTCTTCGACGACCTCAACGCCGACTACAAGGCTGACTGTTTCGTCCGGCTGGCAAGCTATCAAGCGGTCACCACTGGTGGTGGTGCTCGTCGTGCTTGGCATCATCGGCAGCATCTACACGTCGGCGATGGAGCGCCAGGTGTTTCCTACCGCATCCATCGACCTGAAGATGTCGCGCAAGGAGATTCTCAGTCGCGCCGGAGAGATGACCAGACGCTTCGGTTACGACAAACAGAACGAACTTTCCGGCACCCAGTTCGGTGGCGACTACAAGGCGGAGGTGTTTCTCGAACGCACCTTCGGACAGGCGGAAGCGAACCGGCTGATGCAGCACACGCTGCCTATCTGGTTCTGGACCTGCGATTTCAAAAAAGAGTTTGATAAAGAAACCGCCTCGGTGCAATTGAGTCCTACAGGTGAGCTGATCAACTTCACCCGCAGACTGGAAAACGATCGCAAGCTGCCCTCACTCACGTCTGACGAAGCCAAGGCGATGGCGATCAAATTCGTTCGGGACGAAGGCAAGATTTCGCTGGACCAGTGGCAGTTGATCAAGAGCAAGGATGAAACGCAGATCAACCGCGTCGACCACGAGTTCGAGTGGCAAGAGCCGGTTGAGTATAAAGGCGCGCACCGGCGAATAACGGTTGAAGTTTCAGGAAACGTCATCAGCCTCTTCGATGTTTCTTTGCATACGCCCGAAGATTGGGAGCACAGCTATAAGACTATGCGCAGCTATAACGAGCTGCTCGCGTCGATTGCTTTCTTCGGGTTTGCTCTGATTGCTCTGGGCACCGCCATATTGTTTGTCCGGGGCATTGTCACCAAGGCATTCAGTTTCAAAATTGCCCTCATCTGGGGCGGGTTGTATGGGCTGGCGACGGCAGCGAATGGACTCAACTCGTTTCCTTCATGGGTCTCCTTTTACAACACGTCCGAGACATACTCGTCTTTCATTCTGAAAAACATTTGCTTCAATCTTGTGGGAGCCGCCCTCTCCGTCATTCTGATCGGTATCCTCTATGCACCCAGCCAACCTATATATCGCAAGCTCTGTCCCACTCAGTTGCCGCTGCAAAGCTGGTTCAAGTGGGATGTATTGCGCAGCCCGCAAGTGCTCGTCGGACTGATAGTCGGTATCGCCGCTTGCGGCATCGGTCGCGGCTATCAAATTGTCTACTACTTCCTGGGCGAGAAATTCGGTTACTGGTGCCCTCTGGAACTTAGTGAATATCAGGCTCTCGGCGATGCGTTTCCGTTCATCGATGCGTTGAGTATCGGCATACTGGCGTCGACCATGGAAGAGGGAATGTTCCGTTTGATGGCGCTCGGGATGTTTCAGCGACTCTTCCGAGGTAATTTCTGGCTTGCCAACTTTGTGCAAGCGGCGACCTGGGCCTTTGGGCACAGCAGCTATCCGCAGCAGCCGCCTTATGCACGTGGCGTCGAGCTGACTATCGAAGGATTATTCGATGGCTGGTTGCTGAGGCGCTTTGGTCTGATTCCGTGCGTGGTATCACACTACCTGTTTGACGCGGTATGGGTGATCGAGCCCATGCATTCGGCTCCGGCGTCGGTCGCCTGGACGGCGTACATACCGGTGGCGATACCGGTGATTGCGCTGGTGGCGGGACTGTGGGGCGCCGCTCGCAAGGGACTGATTGACGATACGGCGTTGTTGAAGTCGGCGGAGACCAGCGAGCAACACGCTGAGCGCGAGCACAAGGAAGAGCACGAGAAACATCTCGCCGAAGAAGCTTCTTCCGAGGAGCGACCGGAATCTGTTTTCACATATAAAGATGCACTCTCCAAGAGATGGAAAGTCATCTTGCTCGCGATTGCTGTCATCTCGATGGTGGCGACGCAAGCTCTGGAAAAGATGGGAAGCCCAATCGGGGCTCATACGGCACCACTGAAAGCGACACGCGAGGTGGCGGTTGATAAGTCGCGCCAGTACTTCGCAGACGCCAAGGTTGTCCTGAATGGATATGAAGCGAGCACTGAGCTGTTGTCGCCGCTCAACGCTGACGCATCCGCTACTTATATGAACGAAAACCTGGGCTTCGACAAAACCAGGGAGATCATAGAAAAGATTGAAGGACCATTCTTGTGGCACGTGCGTTTCACCAAGCCGATGTCGCAGTTCGAGTATGAAACCTACGTCAATCAGAACGGCGATGTCGAAGGCACGCACGTCGTTCTTCCCGAAGACGCGACCGGTGCCAATCTCAGCGAAGCCGATGCTCGTGCACTGGCCGAGCAGTACCTGCGCAAGCACCGACCTGTTTATGAGGGGTTTGAATTTGTCGACGTCGAGAAGAACGTTCGCAAGCATCGTACTGATTACAAGTTTACGTTCGAGGTGCCCAAATACAAGGTCGCCGACGCCAAACTGAAGGTCTATGTCAACGTTGCGGGAGACCTGGTTTCGAACGTCACGCACTCCTGGCAGGTCCCCGACAAGTGGCAATGGGCCTACGATCGCAAGCGACCGCTGGAATCAGAATTGGTCGTCGTGCGCACGTCGGTCGCATTTATCGGGTTTGGTTTGCTGCTCTGGTTTTGGGGTGAACTGTTGCGCGGGCGGTGGATGCGCTGGAAAGTGCCGCTGGCGATCGGCGGAGCGGTTATTCTTTATCGGGCTGTCTTCGCACTCAACAACCTGCCCGGGCTTTACATCAACTACAGTCCGGACCAGCCGGTGCCCAGTTTCATCACCGAATACAGTATTCGCATTCTTTCTCAGGGGCTCTTCTTTGCGCTGGTGCTCGTGGTTCTGTCCAGTATCGCTGTGGCGCTGGTGCGCAAAGAGATGGGACGGAAATTCATCGCCACCGCCTTTGACTGCGCGTTCAAGGCGGCGCGTTCGGCTGACGAAAAACGCGCCCAGCGCCAGTTGTGGTTGGATGCGTTTCTCGTGGTGCTGGCCGGGTTCTCCGCCTTGTCTGCGGGCAGTGCCATCTGCGAGTTGCTGGAGATTCGTTTTGCGCACGAACCGACCATCGTCAACCTGCCGGCTGAAATGGTCGGTGCAAATAACATCTGGTTCCCGCTCGGTGCAATGGGAGCCGGAGCGGTGGAGTACTTTATTTACCTTTCGTGCTTCATGATCATTATTCCGGCGATGCTGAAGCGCTTTCTGGGAGGAAAGTTCTGGATTTGCGCGCCGCTGGTGCTGGTCGCTGTGTATTTATTTCAGCCGCGCCTTAAATATCTGCCGGACTTCTTCCTGCTCAACGCACCGGCTGTAGTGGCGATCGCCGTGTTCTGGTTTATCGTCTGGCCGCAAGTTCGTCGCAATCCATTGGTGGTGCCGGCTTGCGGATGGTGGCTCTTGTTGCTGCCGATTTCGACAGCGGCGCTTCATGGACTGCCGACATACACAGCTGGATTGATCGGATTGCTGGTCATCTTCTGCTTGCCGGCTCTCTATCTCGCCTATCTGCAGTTGATCGCCAAGCCGTGTGCACTTAAGAATCAGTGAACTAAGGTTCTTCGACTTCGACAAAGCGCCAGCGACCGAAAGGATTGAAAAACAAGTCGTCGATTTCGTAGCCGTCGCACTCTTCCCAGACCAGTCGCAGGCGCGGCCAGTCTTGATCGGGCTGGAAAGTGTGTCCATGCACGAAACCAGTGTTGCCGCATTTGATCAAAACATAGAGGCAGAACATATAGAACAAGTACGCGGCGGCGTCGTCATCGCGTTTGCCGGTAGCGGCGGCGTCGCGCAAGAGCGATTTGGAGATAATCGCATCCGGGCTGCCGAGCAGGTGCATGCCGCACGTATAGAAGTCCATGTCGGACGCGATGGGAAACTGCACATACGCCCGAAACAGCGACTTCCAGAAAGACGCCGTATCTTCGGGTTCCTCGCCGGCTTCGTCAGCCAGTTCCAGCCAGCGTTCTCGTGAGTGACCGACTCCGGAGCTTTCGCATTTGATGGCAGTGCCGCCGGCCGACAGCAGCTGCGCACCGGCACGCATCCATGTATGCGCTATCAGTGGTGCCTGCTCCGATGTGTAATTGGGACTGACAAGAAACGTCAACGATTGATGCCGTGCAATCTGTTCGAAATCCGTTTCTTCCAGCGACGGACCGACGCAGGCGTTCGCCGTTCGAAACGCGTGCACCAGCCGCTCGTCGCGTCCGGCATGTTCGAGCGCCGGTTTTAGTTTCATCTCCAGCGCTTCGGCAGCGGTTTGCGGGAAAGAGTTGTCGCCTGGCACGCAGAGCACCAGTTTGGGCAGACAGCCCTTGCCGGTTATCTGAATGCGTAGACGATGCCAGTCAGCCCAGCAGTTTTCCGGTTCGACATCGCGATAGCCGCGGCTCTTCGACATTTCATCTGCAACCTCGGGCGGCATCATCATGCAAGGTGAGTTGTCGCGGATACGTGTCACATCTTCGTGGGTGAGTGGCGAGCCCTTCAGTTCTTCGGCGCGCGCCAGCATGAGCGCGAGTGGCGGCGAGAAGACAGCGATCAAATTTTCGTCATCGTTTGTTGTCACGCTCGTATATTACCGCACACCCGGAAAACAAGAGGGTAGATAATCTATTATTGGGCAGCGCCTTGTTTCAGGGGTGATGAATAGATGACCAGCAAGGAAACGGTTGCGGCAACGAAACCGCAGTGGTTGTCCGAGGCGGAAACTGCCACCAAAATCAAGAAAGGCAAGCCGGTCGAAAATATTCGGGTCGATGCGCTGCCGCCTGTACTGCTCGATGGCTGGCGTGTCGATCGCGACTGCCTCGACCTGATTATTGCTGCGCTGCAGCGCAGTACGCCTGAGCAAGTGCACCCTTTTATTCTGGAGTTGCGCCGGGCTCGAGCTGATCGCGCCTTCGATGAATTCGCCTGGGAGTTGCTGGAACAATGGATCGATGCCGGAGCGGCACCAAAACAGAAGTGGGTGATTCTTTGTGTGACGATGCTGGGCTCGGAGATGCTTTTGTTTCGCCTGATTCCGTTCGTGCGTAAATGGCGCGTGCAAAGTTTCTTCGACCGCGCCAAGTTCGGACTCGAATGCCTGAACGCCAGCGGCGAGAAGGTGGCGCTCTCTGAGATCAGCGAGATGAGTTATCTCATGTCTTTGCGATCGCTTCAAAATCGAGCGCGCGAGATTATGGAGCGAGTCGCGAAGGAGCGTGGAATTACAGTTGGCGAGCTGGAAGACCGCATCGTTCCCGATTGTGGATTGCGTGGCGGCAGTGGTGAGCGGACTTTCGATTTTGGAACCAGGTCTTTTCGGCTGATTATTCATAATTTGCGACCGGGTGTGATGGACGAGGACGGCAACAAATTCGCCATGTTGCCGGCGCCGGAAGCGAGTGATGATGCACGTTTAGCTGAGATAGCCATGATGGACTGGCTGCTGGTGAGCGAGATATTGCAATCGATCGTGGATGCGCAGACGCTGCGCCTCGAGCACGCGATGATCAACAACAGGCGATGGACGCGCGCCGAATTCGACGAGCACTTGATGAGTCATCCGATGATGACGCACTTGATCAAATTACTGGTTTGGGGCGCGTACGACGCCGACGGCAAGTTGCTCGGAACTTTTCGTATCGCGGACGACAACACCTTTGCCGATGAGCGGGACGCTGCCACCAGATTGGCGGGCTGCACGGCTGTCGGTATCATCCATCCATTTTGCCTGCCGGCTGATATCCGCGGGCAGTGGGGCGAGATTTTTTCCGACTATGAGATTGAGCAACTCTTTCCGCAGCTGGGGCGTCAGTTGTTCGGACTCGATTCTGGCGAAGGCGCACAGACGACGATGCGACGCGGGTTTTCGCGCAAGGTCTCGGCAACACGATTCGAGAAGAACATCGTCGCACTTAACTGGGTGCTTGGCACAGGTGGTCCGCTTCATTCGCCGTTCGCTCGTTATTTCTCGGGCTTTGATTTAACCGCGGTCACCGACGAAGTGCCGGCGAAGAGCAAGGCGGATCTGGAAACTAAGCGCATCCTCTTCTTCCTCAAGGGAATGCGCAAGGTTGATTTGCATTTCGAGACGGAACGCCTGGCGCTGCAACTGATTCCACCCCAAGTGATCAGCGAAGCGCTGCTCGACCTGACTACGGCTTCACTATCTGCTTCTTGATCCAGTCATATGGGTATATTGTTCGTGTGCTCGAATGGCGGGCGCCACGGAGTGTATCAATCGATGACGACGACGATAGCGAGTGATCGCGAGCGCATCTTTTTCATCTTGTCCACGTATCCTGATTCGAAAAGCGAGCGCCTGCTCAAAGAAGCGCTCGAGACATTGCCGCCGACGCTTCTCGACGAAACGCTCGAGCAACTGGCAGAGGTCATCCCCCAAGAAGTGCGCGACTGGACGCTGGAGAATTTCGACCGGTTGGACTCGGCGCCCAATCCGCCGGATGGCTACCTTTCTCTGGATGAAATCGGCGAATTCATCTTGATCGCCATGAATTCATACGAGCGGGGCATTTTGCTGTACCTGTGGCTGCATTTCGATGAGATTCGCTCGTCGCATGAGGACTTTTCCGGGCTGGATAAGGCTTTTGACTATGTGATTTCGAAGAAAGACCTGCTCGCCTTCGTCTGGAAGATGCACTGCACGGCTGAATAGCCGCAGGGCGCCGCGATTCGGGTATTTTACATTGCCCTTACAATCAATTCTGGTCCAAAAGGCAATTTTGGCCGCATTATGGTGTTGTGCTCTGGATGAAACCGTTCCCCCCAGCACCACAGAGCACAATCCATCTAATCCATTTAACCGCCAAGTTCATCCTATAGACAGAGGTGCCGCGCCAGGTTGTGTAGCGCACCGATTCGGCTGCGCGCCGATCCAGTTAGTAATGCGCGACACGGCTTGCGGCGTGAATGCCCTTCTTCACGCACTCGCGGCGCTTTTAGTTTAGGGGTTATACCGCCAGCTCTTCACCTCGAGCTGGCGGTAGCGGTTGTAGGGTATATTTTGCCCAGTGAATATCTTGTTCGTCTGCCTCGGAAACATCTGCCGCTCGCCCCTCGCGGCGGGCATTATGAAAGCTATCTACGAGGAATTGCAGATCGACGGGCTCGTCGAGTCAGCCGGCACCGCGAACTTTAACGTCGGCAATCCCGCCGACCATCGCTCCATCAAGGTGGCGGCGGAAGCCGGCATCGATATAACAGACCATCGTGCCCGGCAGGTCACCGCTTCGGATTTCGAGCGCTTCGATCTTATCTACGTCATGGATCGCGACAACGAGCGCGCCCTGCTCTCCATCGCGCCGCCCGCCGCGCGCGCGAAAATTCGCCGCATTTGCGCGCCCGCGGCGTCAGCATCCGCGGCGCATTCCGCGGCGCATTCCGCGGCGCATTCCGCATCCGCATCCGCGCGCCACATAGCCGACGTGCCCGACCCCTATCACGGCGAAATGTCCCACTTTCGCGAAGTTTTCCACCTCCTCCACGAGCGCTGCCACCACATCGCGAAGTCACTCGAAGAGGGGTTGCGATAACTCACCATTTTCAAGGCAAAAAGATGAGTTATCGCAACCCTTGGCAATGCTTTCTGATTGTGAATCCTGGAGCGGTATCATTGCTGGCGATTTTTCTCTTTTGGGGGAGAGTTTTTCACCTTAGTTGTCCCTCGTGGGGCGGGCATGGCTGTGACGATTTGACGAAGGACATTTAAGCCAGCAGATGGTACCCAGGCGAGCGAGCACTCTAGGACGTTTGCGATCTTAATTGCTGTATCCAGTCGTGGTATTCGTTCGCCAGTCTCAATTGCGCTCAGTGTCCCGCGATTCAATCCGAGTCGTGCGGCGAGGTCATTCAGCGAGAGGTTTAGCAGCTTGCGCCGCATGCGCATAGTTGCGCCGAACGATTCCGCATCTACTGCCAGGTGGACGGGCGCGGGTGTTTCTTCTTGTTGTTTCATGCATTCCTCACATTCGTTCAAGTGATGTCGTTGAATCGCGTCAGCAAGTAGATAAGGATCCAGGTGTCGCGTCATGCGCTCGCGGGAATGCCCCACTTCGAAACTGAGAATGTTCAGGCTGCCGTCCCAGAAAATCACGCCGTCAATTATTGAGACCTTCTCGTGGATTTGGTTCCACAAATTGACGTGGGCGCCGGCTGCTCGAAAGGCTTCCACTGCTTGTTCAAAGTACGCGCATTCTGCGCGCTCTCTTTTTTGAGTTTCGTTCTTAGGAGAGCGTTTGCGAAATCTCCAGCCTCTTGGTGGTCTCAAAAAGATGCAAATCCGCACTCCGCGGGCAGTCAACTCTTTCACGCGATCGATGGTTCGCTCAAAGCCTGGCTCGGAAAGAAATGCGCTTTGCAAGAACACGCAGGACGTTGCCTTAGCCAGGTCCTTGTCGAACTCGGCTAAAAAGGTCTCGTGGTCGTAGACACGCTCGTCTAAATAAGGAACGATCTTTGCTGCCACCATACTGTTCCCTCCAACACGGCTATGCGATCCATCACCGGCACGCGCACGTATCTTTCACCGAGCGAGCCGATTCCCCGTGATGCCGAGCGATTGGGCCCTATTAGTAATACGTTGGGAGGGCGCAAAAAGTTCAATGTCCTTGGCAACAAATTTGCCAAGCCAAGCGTCGTGCGCGCGCGTTTTTCCTAAGACTGAAGCATCTGCGAGGCGTGCGCGTGGGCGCGGGCGAGGTCCACCCCTCCGGCAGCGACCGCAACACCGGCAGCGCCGGCACCCCTGCCGCCCGGCACCGCGGGCGGTGCCAATTTCTCGGCAGCCTTGCGGCGCAACTGATTGCGGCAATCGACCGCCGCATTCCGCATGGAGTTCGCCACGTGCCGCTGCACGGGAAATAGCAAAAAGAACGCCGCATACTCTGCGAAAATCGGAATTATCCACTGATAGGGACTGACCAGTTCGCACAGCCCCGGCGAGTTCGCAATCAGGCACCAGCCAGCCAGGTTGAACAGTCCAAAGATCACCACCAGGCGCATCTTAGACGCCGGTTCCTCAGTAAAGCGCCACTCCGTTTCCTCGACGTAAGCCGGCGCCGGCGGATACGGCTTATCGGTGCTCTGCATCTCCGGGAAGACATAGATGATATTGCCGGCCGCATTCACTTGCGGCAACCCATCGAAGCGCACCAGCAAAGGAAATATCGCCTTTTCCTCCGGCACTGTCGGCGATACCAGTAAGGGCACCACCTGACCCCACGAAATCGCGCCCTGATTGTCGTAAATCAGCGCCGCGATATTGCGCATCCACTCGTCGTTGAGCTTCAGGTGCGCGTTGGGGTCGCCGTCGCCGAAGAGATAGCTGTAGCAGTTGTACAAAAGCCCATCGCTGCGAAAGTCGATGGCTTGACCGAGGTAGATGTACTGTTCTTCTTTGGAGTCGCGCTCGCGCCAGGAGAAGAAGTAACCCAGATTGTGGAAATCGAACTGTTGCAACAGGTGGTGAATCTCGCCGTGCACGTGGATGCCGGTGACGGTGGCAAAAATCACCAGCACGGCGAACGTGGCGATGCACATTGAAAGCACGCAGATGAAACTGGCGATTAACAGCAAGCCGAACGAACAGCGAAACAGGAACGTCACCAAATGCAGCAAAGCCTGCATAACCGTGCCCGCTGTTTCTTGCATTCTGGTGGCGGCAAAAGCGCCCGTCACGTTGCGGGGGAAGACGTAGACTGCCTCGCCCGCCGGCGAGGCTTCGATGTGCGCCGCGCCGCCACAGGCCACTGCGATGCGATTTAATACACGGGCGCACATGCGCACGCCTTTGCCGGTGTCCGCCGCCACCTCGGCAGGCGTGACACGCCCGCGCCGGGCGGCAATCGAGGCTAATATGGGATTCTGATGAGACATGTCGCCATATTAGGACTCTCTTTATTAGATGTATATGGTGGAACCCGCAAATATCCCGAAAAATCCCCGTGTGACCGACCCCGCGAGGCTTTACCCGGCACATGCCTGGGTATAATGCCTTCACGCGTATGAGGCGTCCGATGACCACCGATACTCCGGATCGACTCAAGAAAGAGGACCTGGCTGCGCCGCGTCTGGTCGACGATGCGACGGATGCGCCTTCGTCAACTCCGCTGGAACCGGGTCCACGCGAAGACCAGACGGGCAAGATACTGGCGGCGAAGTTTCAGCTGACGGCGTTTGTCGGCAGTGGTGGCATGAGCGAAGTCTACAAGGCGCGCCATGTGATCACAGGCAAAGCCGTCGCCGTCAAAATTTTGCACCAGAAGCGAGCGCGCGACGAGATGACGGTGCGTCGCCTCAAGCAGGAAGCGAAGACCGCCGGTGCCCTGACGCACAACAATATCGTCGGTGTGCACGACATGGAGTTCGACGACGGCGGCACGCCGTTTCTTGTCATGGACTTCATCGAGGGGCAGTCGCTGGCTGAGACTCTGAAGAATGACGGACCGCTGCCGCTGCAGCGGTTTCTCAAAATCATGGAGCAGGTGGCATCGGCTCTCGATCACGCGCAGAAGCAAAATGTTGTGCACCGCGATCTCAAACCCAGCAACATCATGATCAGCAGCGTTGGCGAAAAAGAACAGGCCAAGATCGTCGATTTCGGCATAGCCAAAATGATCAACGATGATGTCGACACGTTCAACCGCCTGACTCAGACTGGAGAAACTTTCGGCAGCCCGCTTTATATGAGCCCGGAGCAATGCACAGGGACGCCCGTTGATCCGCGTTCGGACATCTATTCCTTCGGCTGTGTGATGTACGAGGCGCTGTCGGGCGCACCGCCACACAACGGTGAAACCGTATTCGATACCATAAATCGGCATATCAACAGCTCGCCGCCTGAGCTGAAGGCACCGCAAGTCGGTGACGATGCGGTGAGGAAACGTCTGGAGGGCATCATCCTCAAATGTCTCGCCAAGAGTCCGCGCGATCGCTATCAGACTTCGGCGCAAGTGGAAGCGGAACTGCGCAAGCTTGACCAAGCCACCGGCAGTAGTGCCTTGTCATACATCGAGAATGCTTGGAATCTGGTACAGGCAAAGCAAGCTGCGCGCCGCAAAACCAGTATTCCCATCCTGGTCTCGACGCTGCTGATAATGTCGGCGCTGTCGATCATCAGCTCGATCTGGACGGTTGTGAATGTCGCCGACCTTTACCGCAGCTACAAGACTGCGGTCACCGCCGATCGGGCACGCTTCGAATATCTGAAAGCCTATGTGAATATGACTCAGGTTTACGAACTGGCGACCGAGTACGTGAAAACTCGCGACCCAGTAGCTCTCGTAGAGTTCAGAAAGAAGCGGGCGAAAGTTCGAAAAAATTTCGATGCGATCAAGGAGCTTTGTCAGGACGAGCCGAGCATGCTCAAACTTTATAGCGATACCGGTGACGCATTCGAAATGGGCGCCGAGAAATTCGTTGAGACGATCGGGAATTTGCCGCCGGACAAAGAAGTGTCATTCTTTCGCATCACCCCGGGTATGAAGGCGCTCGTGCATCAGACCACGAAATTACAGAGCATGCTGGTGGAAGCGCAGGGTGAACAGCAACGCCAACTGGACAGTGTAACCAACAAAGTGGCCATCACTGAGCAACACCTTTCCTTTACCGCCGGCTTTGCGCTGGTGTCGAACGGGTTGGTGTTTATCACTTTGATCTTCTATCTGCTGCGCATGCGAGCACAGCTGCAGCGGGAGAAGAAACAGATAACGCAGAACGTGATGAAAAGCGAATAGCGGCGGCTGTGACTAGCGCTCGACGTAGTGCTTGAGGCGCGGGCGGTCTTGAATGGGAGTGTTGTTGCTCCAGCCCATGTTGCGGTCGTCCATGCGCATGGTGGCAGCCGAATCGACAGGCGGCGCTTGGAACGCACTGGACATCAGGTAGTTAATCGCCAGAGTCAGCCCGGTAATCACGACCAGAATCGAACCGAGAAGCGGACCCGACTCCAGCAGAGCTGCCACATCAAACTGAATTGAAGGTTTTTGCGGCGGAGTGTTGGCTCGCGGTCCAGCCTGAACTAACTTCATCTCTGGCTCTACCTAATCGGCGTGGGGAATGTGCGTGCCAGAATAAGAGGCGGGCGCCCAGCTGTAAAGACAAATTGGCTAATCATTAGCAAATGTGCGGAATTCCGCTTGGCAATGGCGATATTATCTGCACCAGGCGAGTGATTTGCCGGTTGGCAAGTATGACTATTGTTAAGGGTTGTCGAGGGCGGCTACCAGGGGAGGAAACGACTTGGCGCTCACCGAACACATAGGAATCGTGGCTTGCAGCGCCGAGGGCGCCGCACTTTGTTACCGCACCATCTGTGCCGAAGGTCCGGCTGTTCTCGGGGCACATGCGCATCCGGAAGTGACGATGCACACATATCCGTTGAGCGAGTACATGCGTTCTATATACGCTGATGACTGGAGTGGTGTCGCCGATCTCATGGTTTCTTCAGTGAAGAAACTAGCCACCGCCGGCGCTACCTTGCAATCTGTCCGGACAACACGATTCACCAGGCGTTCGATCAGGTGGTGCAGCGATCGCCCCTGCCCTGGTTGCACATAGCCGGCGAGGTGGCCAAGGTTGCCCATGGTAACGGTTATCGCCGGCTGGGCGTGCTCGGCACCAAATACCTGATGGAAGGTCCCGTTTATCCTGGACAACTCGATGCTGTGGGGATCGACTACGTGACACCGCCGGTGGAGCAACGAAACCGCATCAACGAAATCATCATGGACGAACTTGTTTACGGCAAATTCGAATCGCAATCGCGCACCTACTTTTCGCGAGTGATTGCGGAACTGGCCGATCAAGGCTGTGATGCGGTGGTGCTTGGCTGCACCGAGATACCGCTATTGGTGGCGCAGACCGACTCGTCTCTACCCATACTGGACTCAACGCGACTGCTTGCCCGGGCGGCGTTATCTCGCGCTACCGCCACCTAGAACTGCTTATAGTCGACTACCACATTTGTCTTTTTATCGAAGTACAATCGTAGAGACTGGTTGTTTTCCAGGCTGTATTGCAGTATCCCCAGGCGCTCATCTGTATGGCCGGTCAAAAGAGTTTCGTCGGGTTCGCCGAGCAGTTGTGTGACTGCGGCGCGCGTCATACCCTTCAATTTATAGTGAGCTTGGAGATCGGGCATCATCGACTGGCGGGATTCGACGTCAGACTTCCATAGCAACGCGACGAACTGTGGCTGGACATGCGGGAGCGAGTTCCACAAGATTATCGTGCAAGCTGCGAAGAGAGCCGGCGACACCACGAAAATCTCCAGCCAGGCATGTTGACGCCAGTCTGTGCGCAGCACTGTATAAAGCCAGAGCAATGCCGCACCAGCTGCGGTGCCAATCGGCACCAGGAAAATCAGCACCGGTATCAGAATGCTTACCGAGAAACCAGTTCGATCAAGAGAACTCAGAGTGAGAGAATCCCACTCCAGTCGGCGCAGATGCGCTTCAATCAACGTCACGCCGATCTTCATCGCTGTCTGTTGCGACCAGATCACCGCCACCGTGGATGCGACCAGCGCACCATTGAGCGCGCCCCAGCTCAGCGCACGTATTTCACGCTTCTTCATATAGTTGTCCATCGCGGAGACTGCGACTCGGTTGGCGACCTGATTGCGGTCGTTCACCAGTCCCGAAAAAGCCCAGCTGCGGGCTTATCTGAGGGACTGATCTCATTATAGATCAGTCCGCAAATCCTGCCCGGCAAGCCTGGCGGGTCAAGTCTGGCGCCCGTGAATTCAGCTGCTTTTCACACACCACCGATCAAGGTGGGATGAGGGTGGCACCGCCGCCTGATTCATTGATATCCGCCGCTGTTTCTTGCCCGGGCTCGAAAACAATCTTGCGGGGCAACGCCGGATCGAGAACTTGCGCTCTGTGAATATCCGAGTTTGCCAGCACGGCTTTCTTCATCGTGTTGTATAGGAAGGCGCGTGCCAGGTAGTACTTGGCGATGCCGTTCAATTCGATGGCGGAACCAAAATCATTGAGCGCCTTGTCGTTCTTGCCCAGTTGCTCGTAAGCGCGAGCGCGCTGGTAGTAGAAGAAGTCGTTCTGCGGATTCATATCCAGAGCATCGCTGTAGTCTTTGACCGCCTGCTCAGGTTGTTTCATCTGATAATAGGCACCACCGCGAGCAGCCAGCGCTTTCGAATCTTTAGGATTGATAGTCAGCGCCTGGTTGAAGTCTTTGAGCGCCTCTTCCGGACGGTGCAAGCCACTAAATACGGCACCACGGTTGAAGTAGGCGATGCCCGACTGGGGAGCCAGCGCAATGGCGTCACCGAAGTCTTTTATGGCGTTGTCCGATTTGCCGAGCGTTGCGTTCAGCACGCCGCGGCGGACCAGCGCATCTTGATCGTTGTCGCCGACATCGATCGAATGATTGTAGGCCGCCATAGCCTGGTCGTTGTTGCCCTGGCTCTTGTGGAAGTCACCGATAGCGTTGAAAGCTTCGGCGAGTTTGGGATTGATGTTGACCGCGCGTTCGAAGTCACGAATGGCGAGATCCTTTTGACCCATCTTGATGAACGTCTTGCCGCGCCACAGATAGTAGACGGCATTTTGCGGTTCTTGCGTCAACGCGGTGTTCAAATCTTCGAGCGCCAGATTGTTTTGTCCGAGTTCGAAGAAGGTGCGGGCGCGCCAGTAATAGGCTTTGGACAGATTGGCGTCGGTGCCAATCGCTTCGTCGAAGTGAGTGACGGCGTCGCTGTAGTTCTTGGCTTGAAAAGACTGCATGCCCGCATCGAATGCCGGATTCAGTGCATCGTAAGTGGCGGAGAAAGCTCCCGCCTGACCTAAAAAGAAGCTGACGGCCAAAGTCGTAAACACCGCGCTAGTGCGGGTTTGCCGGCTTCTGAAAAAGCCCCTTAGCATCTAGTATTCCTCCCTGAGAGCCCCAGCATTATATAGCAGGCGCTTCACTTCTGATCGGGAACCGTGACTCTGCGTTGGTCGATTTTCTCAGTCAGGTCACTGATAGCTTTGTCGGTTTGCCTGACCGCAGTGCTGTCGGCACCGAAGAGTGCAACCTGTAGTGCGCGTGCTTCTCGGTAATACTCGCGCGCTTGTTCGTAGCGTTCTTCCTTGGTGAAGATGATGCCGAGGTCGACGTCAGCGATGGCGACCTGCGCCTTGACGTTGGGGTCTGTCGAGCCTTTGCCCAGGTCGCGCGCCCGCTTGTACAGTTGCTTCGCCTGGAAGTGGTGCGTATTGATTTCTTTGCTGGATGCACTGTCTTGCATGTGCAAATCGCCCAGCTTGTTGACGGAGGCAATTAGCAGTGCCGTTTCGTCCGTGACCGGTTGGTCTTGAATCTCTGCGTCAGTGACGTCGACGATGTGCAGCGGTGTGGTATCGCCGGGAGTGCGCTGTTTAAGCCGCAGTACCTGTTGGTAGAGCCGCAGCGCCAGGTCGGTGCGTTTTTCGGCGCTGAACTTGGCGGCCAGTTTCTCTGACGCTACTTCCAAGGCTGTGACGGCGTCTTCGTCCGAACCCAATGCACCGCCTTCGGCGGTAGAGCTGATGACGCGATAAATGTCTTCGGGAAACAAGCTGGCCAGGTCGCGCAGCATCGTTCTATTGTTTGCCGTTCTGTATATGGCCCAGATGGCACCGTCGCGACTCATGGTGCTGCGGCGCTGGGCGACTATCAACTTTCTGGTGGTCGCCGGGTCGGCTGCGGGAGTCGAAGTTGTAGTACCTGCAGTCGTGGTGGCGGGAGTGGTGGCAGTTACGCTGACGGTGTTGGCTGCGTCATTCAAGTGTGGAAGCATCTTCGCAATTGCTTCGATGCGATTCAACTCGTGCTGGCGCTCGTTAAACTCCATGGTCACGAACGTGCCGATGCCCGCGACCCAGAGCGTCGCCGCCACCTTCAGCATCTCGATTATGTGTTCGTGAGTCCAGAAGGACTTCTTGACGGGCTCTTCGGCTTTCGAAGAAGATTCGGTTTTGGCGGCGTCCTTTTCGTCGGACTCGGAGTTGTTCGCCACGGTGATGTCTCCTGATTCGAGCAACCACCTATTATCCAGGATAAAGCCGCGCCAGCCTACCTCATTTCAAGAGGCGGCGGTGTCGTTCGACGGCTGATGTGCGCCTGCTTGTAAAGCTAGCTTGCGTAATATAATCAACTACGAGTTTCAGTTCCCTGCGTATCCCATCAATGAAAATAGAAAGCATCGTTCAGTCGCGCCGCGCGTTTCTTCAATCGGCATTTGCCGCTTGCGCACTTTTAGGCATCGAACGTCTCGATGCAGTACACGCCGCACAGTCGCAAGTTTCCTTCCAGGGCGAAGATGTCTTCAACCGCATCGTGGAAAAAGCGAAGGCGAACAACTGGCGCGCGCTGCCGATTGGTGAGTTGATGGGAAAGATCGCCAAGGAGTTCGAAGGCACTCCTTATAAAGGCGGTACGCTGGAGATTGCCACTGACCACGAGGTGTGTTCGGTCAATCTGGGCGCACTCGATTGTGTGACATTTTTCGAGTCGACTCTCGATTTTGCTCGCATGCTGAAGTTGGGTGGCAGCAAACCGGCGGATCTTCTGGCTCAGGTGCGCTACACGCGCTATCGCGGCGGTAAGCCTGGCGACTACAGTACGCGCCTGCACTACACCACCGATTGGTATGCGGATAATGTTCAGAAGCATGTCATCAAACTGCTGGCGCCAGAGATGCCGGGCGCCCAGCCTTTCACGCAGCCTGTCGGATTCATGACGGCTAATCCGGATAAGTACAAACAGCTGGCAGCCGACCCGAAACTGGTGGAGAAAATGAAGCACCACGAAGCGGAAATCAACGCTCGGTCGCTGAAGTACATTCCCTTAGATAAGCTGGCTGCGGTTGAACCGTTGCTGAAGACTGGAGATCTCGTCGGCGTGTGCACGAAGTTTTCCGGTTTGGATATTGCGCATACTGGCTTGGTCTATCGCACCGAAGATGGTGTCGCGCACTTCATGGATGCATCGTCGAAGAAGGCGAACATGAAGGTGACCATCGAGCCGGGTCCGATCAGCAAAGCACTGAGTTGGTCGTCTGACTTAACGGGTGCCATGTTCGCCCGTCCGCTAGAACCTAAGGCATAGGGTGAGAAACTGCCGCCGGCGCCCAGACCTATGGTCCTGCTCACGCTTGTATATAAGTACTTATATATAAGGATTCGGGCTCACTCCATAAAAAATCCAGAAACGCTCCAAGACTCCTCCATGCGGGGCGGCTAATATACAAACTAACCCCCGCAAACCAGTCAGATAGCACGGACCCGCCGGTTCGGACGGCGGGCTGTGCACTGAGTTTCAGGGCAAGTCCAGCAGGAACTCCCCGACCACCGTACCGTTCTACGTTCCAACCATTCTGAGTTCCATCTCGCCCGCGCCAGGGCGGGATGGGGCTCGGAACACCAGCCCAGCCCAAATCCCAGCCCCTCCCGGTCCTGAGCCCCGACAAAAAGTGCGCTATTACGTACTGACTTAACCCACCCAACCTGCGCACAATAATGGCCCGCCCCAATAACCCGGCATCCGTACCCGCCGCAAGCATGTACTGCAAGTCAGAGGAACCCGCTGTTTCTCGTGCGTCGTCACGCTCGCCCAGGTGAGCGGCTTACTACTTCATCGATCCATCCCCTGTCTAATACTTACCAAAGGTCATCGGCTGTCTATGTCATCCGAGCAACTCGACTATGCGGAAAAACCCGCGAATCCGGCTAACCAGAATACGCCTGGCGACGCCAACAACAATGATGCCGGCAACAACAAAGGCGCCGACGGTCAGGATTCTCCGACACCACTTGTAGTGGCAACCGACCTCGCCGACCGCGGCAACACAGATTGGTTGCAGGCGCGTGTTTATCCGGGCAAGCTGCCGACTGCTTTCCCTGAGATTTACCTGACCGACGAACAGAAGAAAAACCTCAACGACTCAGCCTCAGTTAAGTTCGTAGCCGAAGACAAACCCGTTCGCGATGGTGGCGACGGCAAGGGTGGTTCCGTTAAAAAGGACGATCAGGGTCGTGTAGTTGAAGTCGACTATCCCGACGGCAAGGTCCGCAAATTCGGCTATGACGAATCCGGCCAACTCAATCGCGTTGAGCAGCCCGACGGTCAGGTGTATATCCTGAAAGACGGCAAATGGCAGGTTGAAAGCAAAGTCCTGACGCCGCATGATCGCGACGGCAGCGGCATGGGCAAAGGCGAAAACGCCACCCACGACGACAAGGGCGATGACAATAAAGGCCATGGCGGAGGCATCGGCATCGGTATCGGCGATATTTTCGGCAAGCACGACCTCGATTTTCAAAATCCGCAAGTCAGTGCCGACGGCACATTCACCTATGAACACAAAGACGGGTCCAAAGTCACCATCCATCCGGACGGTACGGGCGAGACCACTAAAGATGGTGGCACCGCTTACATGGATGCCGACGGACACGTGACGAAGATCACCTATGCCAATGGCACCGAGCGCAGTTTCACCTACGATGCGAATGGTGCCATCAAGACCATCACCGAGGGCGACAAAACCTACGATGTGCGTGACGGCGAACTGTGGCTGGACGGCAAGCCCACCGGCATGAAGCGCCCGTTTATCAGCGACGATGGCGAGTACACACTGCAGAACCCGCACGGAGACCTTACCACTACTTATTTAGACGGCACATCTGAAACAGCGAAAAAAGACGGCTCGTTTGTCAAAACCGATGCCGCCGGACATGTCACCGAAATTGATTATACGGATGGCACTACCAGCAAGTTCACCTACGACAGAGACGGTCATCTCGAGAGCTTCACAGACAAAGACGGCAAAGAATTCAAATACAAGCCGATCCTCGACATCTGGGGCATTCATATCGGCACCTATGAAGCAGCCGATGGAACCAAATTGAATGGACTGAAAGTTCAGCCCGATGGCTCCATCACGTATGTGGATCAAGACGGCAAGATTCATGCCGACTACACGACCGGCAATTCAACAAAGACCGAGAAGACCTCCGCAGAGCTGAATGAGCTCGCCGAGAAGTTCAAAGAAACAAACTGGATGACGACCGATGCCGGCTACAAAGAAATGCTGGAGCAGCTGTCGCCGGCCGATCGCGTTGCGCTCGACCAGATCTACAAGAGCAAATATGGTGAGTCGCTCACTGACAGACTGAAGGACGATCTGAGAAATCCGTTCCGCAAAGACAACGCCCAGGCTGCACTCGACCTGCTCACCGATGCCAATCTGCGCAACGAGATTCTTAAGCAGTTCGCCCCCGATCAGGTTGCACAAGGTAATCAGTTGATCGATGAGTTTCGTGAGCGGGCAGCGAAGCAAGGCGTACCGCTCGATCAGATAATCGCCGCGGAAGACAAAGCCCTCAAAGATCTGGCCGGCAGCGACAAGTTTCCGGGTCTCTTGCTCAAAGAACTGGAAAAAACACTTACTAACATATCGCCCACGCTCGACAGTCTCAATAGCAAGTATGGTGTCAAATTCGAAGAAGAAACCTTGCCGGACGGCAGCAAGGTGCGCCACTACTACGTCGAAGGCGACAAGGGGGCGAAACTGCCGGTGCTCGACAGTACCAGCGATGACCCAAAAGAAATCGAAGCCAAACTAAAAGAATGGCAAGATGCAAAAATCAAAGAGCTGGAAGAGAAATACAACGTCAAGTTTAGCCGTGACGGCGAAACTGACAGCGACACCGGACGCACAGTCGATCTGCGCACACCGCGCATTGATGAATTGCTGGCTATGGAAATCGGTCTTGCTCACTCCGGTCCTAGCGTCAACACACTTAACGGCAAGCCGGTGCTCGTTCAGTTCGCGGTGCAACCAACCTCGCCGTACGATGCATATGTATCGGATCACGACGGTCAGCGGCGCATTTTGTTTGAGCCACTGAGCCGCAGCTTCCGCGGTTTGGAAGACACCATTCTTCACGAGTGGGGACACAATGCCGAACACAACATGGAGACCAACAACAAAGCCGCCATCGATAAGTGGTACGAGTCGATGGGGTATCGCAAAGTCACCTGGAAGGATGCAGACGAACACGAGCACGAGCAGTGGCAACTGCGCGACAAAGACGGCAACTACTGGACGCAAGGGCCGGATCAATTCCCGTTCGGCAACTGGTATCGCGTGGATGATCAAGGTCGTCCACTGAAAGCGGACGGATCGCTGGCTAGCGGTTTCGATGACAAAGACGCCGCAAAACGCTCGACCAACGAGATGCGTGAAGCCGCCGCAGTCAGACCGGCAAGCAGCTACTTCCCGTATCCGTGGGAGAGCGGTTCCGAATCGATTCGTCTCTTCAGAGGGGATGCCGAGTCGCGCACCGAGCTGTACATGACTGACCCGGCGAACTATCAGGCAGTTAAGGAATTCGACCAGGCCGAACTCGACGGCGATCCTAAATACGGCAAAAATCCGGACGGCACTTCGCGATACATCCGCCTGCCCGACGGAACAATCGCTCCGAACACTGAAGAAAACCGCCAGGCAGTTGCCGAATTCGAACTCAAACTGGCGAAGGACAGAGCGGCCATGGGTGACAAACCACCATCGAAAGGTGATAAACACCAGCATGGCGAACAAGAGCAACAATCCGACCGCGCGCCAAATGGCGGTAATAACTCGAACGGAGGAGGACCCCGATGACTTTCATATTCGATGGTGGTGATGCGTCCACTTGTGGCGGTCGAGGCAATAAGCCGAATAAGAGTGAACTGCATCGCCCCGCAGAAAACGAATTGCGCTACGCAGATGCTTTTGAACGCACCGGCCACGGTAGCGGCGCACGCAGTGCAGGCGAAGTGTATCCGGTCGGTATGTTCAATGATGCACCGGCAGCCGATGACCCGATTTATTACTCGACCTCCCGTGCGAAGGACGGGAAGACTATGATGGTCGGTCCGTTTCAATTAACTGCGGATCAGATGCGAGGGTGGTCTCAATCCATATCTTCCAGCGATCTGGACGACCTGGTGGAGAGTCGACAGATTCGTCCGGCAACGGCTCTGACCGTCAAGTCTGCTCAATTCCAAACGATGTTGAAGTTACTCGAATCCGGTCAGACTCCGTCTGATGATATGGTGCAGCGCTTCATTCCTGGCGATCTGCAGCGTGTGATCGCGCGCAGCTTGAAATCCTCTTAGTGAACAAAAAGCTCACCGATCGAAACGATCACGTTCTTATAGCTAAGCGATACCATTGTTTTGGAATCCAGGGATCCAGTGCGCCGGGATTTCAAGCGCACATGCGATCCGACGAATGAGGCGTCAAGGGTGTTTTCAAGCAACGCGCGTAAGCGATTGATCCTGTCCCTTGGCATGGTGCTGGGTGCCGCACCGCAATTGTTGTTTCCGGCATTTAGTTATGCAGCCGATGATGCGGACGCAACACCGGTTGCTCCCGGCACCGTTCGCACTCTCCGCGAAGGTGTAAATCAGCGGGCTATCGATGTCTTAACCAGGAAGATTTTGCTCGCCTTGATCGAAATGGAGCGATTCAATCTCGACTATCAGCAAAACGTTGCTAAGCAAGGTCGATGGAAGGGGTTGCGCTATGCAGCGATCGGTGAGGCTAACAGCGCACTCGGGTTGACTGGTGGCATCATCAGTGTGTACGAGCGGGGCAGCCATTTACACAATCCGACCGGGGTCAATACCAGAGTTCAGGAAAGCGCCAACTACATTCCGATGACCGGTTCTATTATTGGTGCCAGCGGCGCCATTGTGGAATTTGGTATCAACGGCTGGCACGAAATTGAGGCGCATCGCAATGGATTTGGACCAAAAACTGCGCGGCTTAAAGTGCAGGCAATGAGGACGGAGATCGATCGGCTGCTCGATCAGCGCGATGCGCTGGTGGCGGCAGAAACCTGCGTGCCGGGACAAGAAACTTGCGTCGCCATAGATCAGATTGAGGGCAAGATACTGCGCGACCTGCGCGATCAGTCGCTGTTGGAATTTCAAAGGTTTCACATCAGTGCCCGCAAGTTGCTGGCGTTTCAACAAACGCAATACCTGTTCGACGTAGCCCGCAACGTCACCAACGCTATCGGCGCCCAGCAAGCTTATCAATCACTACACTTGCGCGACCGCCGCTACAACTTCAATGCCGGCGTGCTGTTCGTGGTTTCCGGTGCACTGACCATGGGTGGTCCGATTATCAGCCGTGCTGTTTCTGCCTCGGTCGGCAAAATGCACAAGCATGCCCTTAAAGAAACCATCGCAGACGCCGAAGCTCGCGAAGTGCAGGCGTTGCTACAGGACAAAGCCGCGCTTGATGCTCTTTGCGCAAGCGGCAACGTACCCGCCGACTTCACCGTCGGACCGGTCGAACGCAGCGACATGTACGGACTGCACAGCAAAGTCTTCCAGGACGAAGTGGCCGCGGCAGAAAAAGCCCGCAACAACTCTAAGTTGATTGCCACGCAGAACATCGGCTCCGGTATTTATGTCGGCGGCAGCAAAGTCGCCTCCGGTATCCTGTTCATCATTCCGGGACACAAATTCAACACCAAGTCTCTGCGCAGTTCGTTCGTCACCAACAGCGATTTGTTTGCATCGGCGGTGGTCGGCGTACCGGCCAGCGCGTACTCGATGCTGGATACTCTACGCATTCAAGTTAAGGGCGAAATCAACCGTCACCGCCAGTCCAAACAAGGCAAACTGCCTGCGCAACTGGTGGCGGCACGTCGTCGCCAACTCGACCAGATGGAAAAACAACTGCGCTCCGCTCTCTAAACCTAGCACTGGCTGCTGCGTGCTGAGATGCGTTCGAAGATCTCTCTGGTCTTCTGATATGCCGGCGAGTCCTTGGAAAGAAATATTTCGCGCATGTCCAATGCCAGTCGCAATGCCGTGCGCGCACGTTCAACGTCGTTGACTTCCAATGACGCCGCCCCCAGCGCTTCAGCCAGTTGAGCGATGTCTTCGTCGGCTTCACCAAGACTGCTCATATATAGATCAAGTGCCGCCTGATAGATCTCGACCGCCTTTTCTATTTGTCCGAAAGTGCGGTGCAAGTCACCGGCACGTTTCATGTTTTTTGCCACCAGCGGATGGCTCGGCCAAAGCTCTCGGGTCTCTGCCACCAGAATATGGCGGAACAAAGCCGCGGCGTCATTGTAATTTCGCTTGCGCAGCTGTTCCATGACGAACTCCAGCAAATCTGCCGAGAGCGCCTCCGATCTGTCCGGTGCCGGCAATCTGGTGCCTTCGCTGTGTGCTTTGAGAAACCTTTTGTCCTGCGCGTCGTGATTAAGAGTGGTGGCTTCTTTGAGAAACGCTTCGCCTTCCTTTGGCTGACCATTTTGAAACGATGCCAGCGCTTGCGCCAGTGCGCACAGAACGACGCTTGCATCGTCGGCTCCGAGCTGCTGTTCGTAGATGGTTCGCGATCGGCTGACGATGCGCACCACTTCCTGGTAATCCTCACTGGCATAATGCAGTCCGGCCAGGTAGTTGTGCCGGCGGCAGGTGCGGCGGTCTGTTTCTCCAAAGAGGTGTGTGCTCAAATCGGCGGCATGCTTGTAATAGAGATGCGCCATGCTGAAATTGTTTTGCAGACGGTGCAGCAGCCCGAGCGAATGAATGCTGTTGAGCACGCTCTCCGTGCCGTGCATGCCACCCTGAATGTAGATGCCTAGCGCGCGCTCGTAGAGTTTGCGGGCTGTCTCGAGATCGCCGAGCGCATGCCGGCAATAGGCAAGTTCTTCCAGCAGTGGTGCCAGCGGCAGTGCGTTCACGCCCGACTCAGCTTCTACTGCTGCGATCTGCAGCTCACAACTTTTAGCGCGCTCAGGAAACTTCATGCTGTGCCGCGACGAGGGGGGATGGCTTGCGCCGTAGCGAGTATATTAGCAACCCTTGCCATCCTCCGGCTCTGCGATTTCTTGACGACTGTCGGCACCGGCGTGATGCTCAGCAAAGTTTCTTTGCCGGATAAAATAGGCGGGACGCACCGGAAGGAGTCCAATTCGTGTTTGACAAAAGCGCATTTAAAACTATCCTGGCGGCTGCGGCAATCGCCACCAGCTTAATGACAACGAGCAATTGCCTCGTCGCGCTGTCCGACGTGCCAGTGACCAGAGCGATCTCACGCGATGGGATGTTGAAGTCATACAAGCCGATCACAGTGACGGTGGACGAAGACGGCAAGAAGGTCAAATACACTGGCGTCCCGCTGCGCGTCGTGTTCCAGGAAATGCTCCCGGAGTACAAGTTGCAGTCGATGCCGCAGTGGAAAGAGCTGGCTCGCAAAAATCTGGTAGTTGAGGTTGTCGGTTCTGATGGTTATCCAGGACTGGTGACGGCGCTGGAGCTGGCGATGAATGCTGGCGGAGACAGATTTATCCTGGCGACGGATCGCAACGGCAAACCCAATGAAAAAGGTGTGCAACTGATCTGCAAAATGGATGAGGCTCACGTGCGCTGGGTACGCGAAATCGTGTCACTGCGTGTGGTGGCAGTGCCGGCGGCGACGAAGTAACTATTCAGACGCCGCACGAGCGAAGCGCTTCAGCTTTCTCACGAATGAGGGATCTACCATGCAGACGCCGTCGGTGCAGGCACTGGCAGCCACTTCACTCAAAATAGATTCTTCATCCGGCATCAGCGGCATCGGCATGAATCCTGTCGGCAAAACGCGTGATGGTGTCGATGCCGCGGTCTCCATGATTTGCAGTACTTGTCTGGCGATGCCGGGATCGAGCCAGACGGTTCCCAGCCGCGCGCTGCGAATTGCTGTCTCTAGCACTGTGCGCAGGTTTTCTTTGAGCACGTAGGCGTCGGCACCGGCATCCATGGCGGCGAAAATGTCTTGCGGTGAGTCGCTGGCCGTGTAAATCAGCACGCGCACCGCGGGATTTGCATGTCTGACTTGTTTGATCAGCCCTACCGCATCACCGTCCAGAGCCAGGTCGACGACCATGATATCGATCGAGTCGTCAGCGCGAATCTTGAGCAGCGTCTCGTCGGTGCTGTGCATGTCGGCGACCAGCACGAAATCAGGAATCTTTGTCAAGACTCCATGCAAAATCGACCGACTTTCGTCAGAACTTTCGACGGACAATATCCGCAGTGGGCTGTGGCTGGACATCCTATTCACTTTGCCGCCGCGAAGCAGCACGAACCGTTTCCCAATTATCGGCTACCAGCTGCAGAAATTGCAACTTTCCGATTCGTTGTATGATGCATCGCAGTTTAAAGCCAAGGGGATCTCAACATGGCGTTGCACCGAACCAAGAAGTCTGCGTCGACTAGAGTGCGTGCGGTTGTTCTGACCGCGCTCTTGTCAGTATGTCTGGGAGGAAACCAGAAAGCCGCCGCAGAAGTGCCGGCAGGGCTCGACGACTTCGTGCGCCAGTACATGAAAGACCACAATGTGCCGGGTGTTTCCATCACGATCGTGGAAGGCGACAGAGTGACGGTGCGCGGATACGGCGTGCGCAGCGTCGACAAGCCTGGTGCGGTCGATGGAGACACTGTATTTATGCTGGCGTCCAACAGCAAACCATTCACCTCCGCCCTGGCTGGAATCATTGTCGATGATGGCAAAATCGGCTGGGACGATCACATCATGGATAAGTACCCGTCATTTGCGCTGCACGACATGTATGCCACCAGACAGTGCACACTGCGCGATTTGCTGGCGCACCGCAGCGGACTGCCTGCTTTCTACGGCGATTGCCTGGAAGTGATTGGCTTCTCGCGCGACGAAATCATGTCCAAGCTAAAAGACATCGAGCCAGCCTGGACCTTTCGCGAAAAGGATGGCTATTCCAATCCCGGTATCACAGCAGCGGGCGTGGTGGCAGCCACTCTTGGCGGTGGCACGTATGAGTCGCAGATGCAGCAGCGCATTTTTTCACCGCTGGGTATGACACGCACCGCCATCGCTGTTAAAAGCGCTGATCTGGTAGAAGGCGGCAACGCCGCGGAAGCACACATGCCGCTGCCCGGCAACAAGGGCTCGAAAGTAGTGCCGTGGGATAACCCGTCGCCCCTGGCTCCTGCCGGCGCCATATCTACATCAGGCAAAGACATGGGTCCGTGGTTGCGCATGCAAGTCAATGAAGGAAAACTGGACGGCAAACAGATTATCTCCGCCAAGACAATACGCGAAATGCACACACCGGCCATGGTGGCTATGCCGGGATTTGCGGAACTCGCCCCCATCGATGACAACTCGGGGTTCAGCTTCGCTCTGGGCTGGGATGTTTATCATTATCAGGGCTACAAGATTGTCGAAAAGGCCGGCGCTCGCATGGGCTTTCGTTCGTCGGTAACGCTGATTCCTGAAAAGAAAATCGGTATTTCAGTGCTCGCCAATCAGAACATGACCGTCTTGCCCGAGGCTGTGCGCGCTTATCTGATGACTGCCATGGTGGCGCCCACCGATCGCGATCTGCAAGCTGAGATTCGCACATCGGAGGAAAAACTGCAGAAGATGTTTGGAGCCGCCGCCGTCAGCCCGCCCACGAATGTGCATGCCACCAGTCTGCCTCTGGAAAAATATCAAGGCGAATACAGCAATAAGCTGTTTGGTGTGGTGCGCGTTTTCGCGGAAAACGGCAAGTTGCGCTGGCAGGCGGGTCCCCATAAGATAACCGGATCGCTGGAGCCGATTGCGTACGACACGTTTCTTCTCAGCTGGCCGGAAGGCGGCATCAGCTTGCCCGAAGAAGTGACGTTCACGCTGGCGCCGGCTGGCTATCCCAGTTCGCTCACCACGGAGTCATTTGGTGTGCTGACGCGAGTTATTTAGCCAGCGACAGTTCGACGCGGCGATTCAACGCACGTCCCTGTGGAGTCGTGTTGGCTGCGACCGGCTTTGTTTCCCCCAGCCCTTTTGCCGTCAGCGTGCTGCTGCTGATGCCGTGACTTACCAGCCAGGCGACGACAGCCTTGGCGCGCCGTTCTGAGAGTTTCTGATTGTACTCCTCGGTGTTGGTTGAATCAGTGTGTCCCTCTATGACCAGCTTGCGATTGGGTGTCGCTTTCAATGTTTGCAAAATGGCTTGCAGGGTGGAGTCTGACTCGGATCTCAACTTATCGGAATCAACATCGAAGTGGATACCATATATGATGCTGCGCCCGCGCGCCTGCAAGTCGGCGTCGATCTGGCTCTGTTCCGTGCCGGCCGGCGTACAGTTGCACGCCGCCTTGTCGTTGCGTGTGCCTCGCCATTCGCCTTCCTGAGCACCATTGCGATACCAGACACCGTTTAAAACTTTGCCGTCGGAACTGACTGTCATTAAAGCCGTGCCGACATCGTTTTTACCTTGATCCCATTGAGCAACAAAGGCACGCCCGTACGCCGATCCCGAGATGCGATCGACTCCTTTCCATACGTAGCAGCCGGCGATGTGAGTGCCGGTCTGCTTCAGTTTCATCGGTCCGTAGTTGGTTTCATAGATGCCGGTCAATGCCGGAGTGGTTGCTGTACCAACCGGTTTGCCGTAGGCCTCGAACTCCATCATCTCGGTGTATTTCTTATCGCCGTAGTTGTCTTTGACTACGATTCTCAGCCACTGTGCCTGACCCTTGATTGCAAATTCCTTGCGGGCGGCTCTAGCGGCTGTCACGGTGGCGAACAAAGTAAATCCGGATGTTGAGGATTTGGTCGAACCCCAGATTTCGATGGTCTTGGCGGAGATGCCCGGATATTCTTTATCCTGAACCCCAGCATTGTCGATGGCGATGCTCACCAGATCGTAGCGTTGAGGCAGGTCGACGAGAAAGGTGTTGTTGTTTGCAGTGCCGGTGGCACTGCACCATCCTGATTCGGGATTGCCGTCGAAGATGTTGAATGAAGACCACTGCGCAGCCGAGTACTCAGATGCATAAGTAAGCAAGGTTGTGCCTTTGCTGAGCGTCATAATATTCTCGGGCTGCACGGAAACCGGTGCGGATGGTGCGGCGTGCGAAGCTGGATGTTGCGTCGAGAAACAAGACGCTACAAGCAATGCCAGGCAAAGTCGGTTTTTGGAACTGTGCCAGTAACCACCAGTGGTGCCTGCATTGTCGGCAAACATAAGTTCTCCTGCGTGACCGTCGCTTTCCACCGTTAACTATACCCGACTGACTTCGTGAGACGGTAAATTCAGGGTTTTTCCGCTGGAGTGCCGCAGGACGCTTCTTTAATATAGAGAGGCTACTGCCAGAGTCGGAAAAATGTACGTACGCAGGTTGCTGATTTTTGCGTGTTCGTGGCTCATGTTAGGCGGGAGCAGTGATGTGGCGCGGGCTACCGATGAGCAGGCGCCCGCAGTTAAAGCGAAGCCCAAAGTGCATGCGCGCATCCAGCAGAACTCGGACGGGGCTGCGGTTGCACGCGAAGCATCGAACAGCTCGTCAGCTCCGACAACTTCCAAGCCGGTAACTCCGCCACGATACATTTTTCTGGGCAAGGTAATCAAGGCAGATCTGACCGGAGGAATCTGGTCAGGTATCTATGCTTGCTACAAGCCGGTCGAGTTTGAAGTTATAGCTGTGGCGAAGGGCGACTTGCTCTCTTCCACTGTGGTTGTGCATGAAGTCTTGCTCGGTCCTAACGAGAGAGTTTTGAAAAGCGCGCAACTGTCACCCACTTTCTACGCACCCGGAACCAAACTGATTGTGTTCGCAGACGGTGCGTACCGCAAAGAGGATAAGCGCATCTTCATGTCCAATGCACAGACCTACAGCGAAACGGCATGGGCGGCATTAACAGCTGGCACACGCTAATTTTGTTTTGCTGAGGCTTCCGGTTGCTTGGACGGCTGTGGCGCTGCCGGCGAACTCTCAATCACTTTGAGTGACGGGTGCTTCTCGTCGAAGATGTTGTAATCGAAATGAAACAGCAGGTCTTCAGTAGCATTGGCGCCGGTCGGTAATTTGTGGAAAGGCTGTGCATTCTGCACCGCCTGCATGGCGGCTTTGTCGGCGATTTCCAACCCCGATGATTTTGTCACCTTCAAATTTGAAACATGTCCCGCATCGTTGAGCGTAAACTGCACTGTGACCGCTTTAGCTTCGCATTTAGGAGGAAACCAGTTGCGCTTGATTTTGCGAGAAGTGTTTTTGAGAAACTCGTCCAATTCAACCGGATCGAACCTGCCCTTTTTAGCCGCTTTCGCCGTCGATGCAGTGGCAGCAGTATCAGGCATCTCGCGCACACGCGACTTCCATAGCGGCTTAGGATTCTTGGCATCATCGTCGGTGGCTTCATTAGACTTGCTGGGCGACGGCGGAAGCGGCACATCTGCAAGTGCCACCGACTGCATTTGAATCGCAAGCAATACGGCGATAGAAGCTAAGATTTGAATCTTCAACATCAATCTGATTATACTTCGGAATATGACACCACGCCCGCCGCTGCCACCATTTGATCTGGAAAGTGCCATTAAAAAAGTGCGCCTTGCCGAGGACGCGTGGAACTCGCACGATCCACAATCGGTTTCGCTGGCTTACACTGCCGATTCACGCTGGAGAAACCGCGCAGAGTTTCTCAACGGCAGAGACGAGATCGTCGAGTTTCTCACCCGCAAATGGAACAAAGAGCTGGACTATCGTTTGATCAAAGAACTGTGGACATTCGCCGGCAACCGCATTGCAGTTAGATTCGCATATGAATGGCACGACGATGCAGGCAACTGGTTTCGCTCTTACGGCAATGAAAACTGGGAGTTCGACGAAAGCGGTTTGATGCGCGCGCGACTTGCCAGCATCAATGATTTGCCGATTAAAGAGGCTGACCGCAAATATCATTGGCCGCTCGGGCGCCGCCCCGATGATCATCCAGATTTGAGCGATCTCGGGTTTTAGTTTCTCCTTGTGTTGCACGGATTTTGCACGCATGTGCCGTGATAATGGCACTCAACCCTCTCTTACCAAATGCCACCACGTCTGCGGCGTGGTGCCCAGCCATGGAGGCGAACCATGGGCGCAGATCAACCTATTCAAGGCGAATCTTTTCGCGTAGCCGGACAACCGGACATTGGACCCGGAGTGCAGGCAGCAGTGCTGTCTGGTTTCGAGGACTTTGGCTCGATCCGTTCAGCCATGACCGACAGCTCCGCCAACACCGGTCTCCATTCGGTCGAGTTCCTGCCGGACACCAAGGGCGGCACCGCCGATCCACCGGTGACGGGCATGCCGGCCGAGCCCACACCCAAGGAACCGGAAAAACCAGTGCCGCCTCCGCCTGAGCAACCGCCGGCTCCGAAGCCGCCCAGTTTGCTGGATCAACTGCAGGATTGGAAACCACCGCCGGGCTTCCCTTATGGTCCGGGCTGCCCGCCACCGGAACCTCCTCCCTGCTGCTGACCGCGATAAAAACTTCTCAAGCGCGTATCATAGTGACCCCCGTCAGATAGGTGAGTCATGGGCGCTTGGGATGCTGGTTCCTTTGGCAACGACGATGCGATGGATTGGCTGGCCGAGTTCGAAGAGAAGCCGATGGATGCCATTCGCACAGCAATTGCCGTTGTGATTGAGAGCGATGAGAGTGACTATCTGGATGCACCAGATTGTTGCATCGCCCTGGCGGCAGTCGAATGCGTTGCTGCTGCGCTCGGCAAGCCGCCTAAGGATTTTCCGGACGAGGCTGCTGAAACATTGGCTGCCCGTCCGATCACCCCGGATCTCAATTTGCTCAAACACGCTCGCCGTACTGTGGAACAGATTCTCGGCAAGAATTCAGAACTCAAGGAACTCTGGGATGAAAGCGAGAATCCTGACGAGTGGTATCAAGTCATCAATGATTTGAAAGCGAGATTGGGTTCGGATCAATAGCGTTAGCCAATGCTGCCTCCGCCGAGTACGACGGCCAGTTGATTGAGCGATTGTCGGTTGAGTGCCGATGTGAGCGGATTTCCGAGTACGATGGTGAGCACCTTCGGTGAGAGATTGAGAGCTCCCTCTCTGTAGGCTTTGCGTAGCTCGTTCCAGACCGGCAGTTCGATGGAGGTGTTTTCGTAGATCTCGACGATCAGCTTGCCGTCTGCGTAGGTCTGTTTCGTTCTGCCTTTGTTCAAGTCAGCGATCAGGAATGCCACCGCGCGGTCGCCGAAGTGCTGCTCAGCGATGCTGTCCAACGTATCGCCCTTCTTAACCACGTGGGTCGGGCGAGCCGCGTGGATTGGTGTGGACTGTTCGTCTTTGTTGTCGTTTTGCGTGCGCTCAGCTTCTTCCAGATCGCGATCGTTTTCTTTGGCTACTGCCGCCACAGTCACCAGGGCGATCAACGCTAGCTCGAGAGCCAGCATGTTGAGCGTGGGATTCTCCGGCGAGGTGTCGACGGTCAGCTGTTCGAGCCGAGTGCGACTGGCTTCCAGGCATAGCGAGCACTTCTGACCGTTGCGGCACGTGCAGAGATCGCCGGATACAAGACCAGGAATTGCAGTTGCGTCCTTAGTCACCGGCTCTCTGGTCGTCGCAGAGTCACTCGGTTTGGTGACCGCGCCGCTGACAATGGCGTGGCTGACGAGGGTGCCGTGGCCGACTGTGCTGTTGCCTATGGCTCCGTTGCCTGCGGTGCCGTTGCTGAGGGCGCTGTTGCCTATCGTGGCGCTGCCGGTGGTGCCTGACACAGCGGTGTCACCTGGTCGGCGGATAGTTGCCACAAACTGAGTTGGACCAGCTGCAGCAAGTGAAGCATCGAGTTTTGCAGTGCCTGTTAGCGTCAGCTGTCTGCTGCTGCGGAGCGCTTGATCGAGCATCTCTTTGCTGTCGATCTTGAGAGTCGTAAATCGTTCCGCTGCTCCGGTGGTTGCGCTGGATCTAGTGCCAGCCATCTCCAGCGCAACCACACTGCGAGCGCGGACAGATAAAGGTTCAAATTCGGCAACCGGTTGTTGGGGCAAGGCCCGCGCTACCAGGTCGGTCCGTTCAACTGGGCGGATTGGGTTTATGCGGCCGCCGTCGGCGGCAAACCAAGTCGAGAGAATCGCGGCACGTCCGCTTTCGCCGTGCAACTGCAGGCTTGCAGCGGTGCGCACGCGTGTGTCGTTTGCCGATTGTGTTTCCAGAAGTCGGTAAGGGTTGCTGGCCAGCAGGCTTGGTTCTTTGCTGCCTGGACGAAGGTCGGTCGCCGCCAACACCTCTCGTGTCTTCGTTTCCGGTGTCGTGCACGGTGACATGAGCATTAAGACTTGTCCCTTGGCGTCGGTCACCAGTCGAGTCGTGTCCGCTGCCAATCTGGTGCTGTCGGACGACACGAATCTGGTGCTGTCGGATGATCCCAATCTGGTTCCGTCGGATACAAGTTTGTTTCCTTCGGACACAAGTCTGGCGACGTCGAAAGAGGACCGGGCGCTATCGGTTACAAATCTCGTGTTCTCGGAGACGAACTTGATACCATCAGGCGCAGTCTTGACGCTGTCGCTCGCCACCACTCGAGTGCTTTCGGATATGGTTCTCATGCCTTCGGATACGGATTTCATGCTATCTGGTGACACCGCCACCAATCTGTTGGCGTCGTTTATCAATCTGGTGGTATCAACGGAAGACTTGACGACGGAGCTGTCGGCAAACTTAGGTGTGGTGAAGCCCCGGGTCAGGTCCTCGGGCAGATCGCTCGCCTGAACCCGCCGTGCCATGGTGTCAAGCGAAGCCACCATGGCTGACTTCGACTCTGGAGACATCACCACCGGCTTTCCTGAATCTTCAGCGAGAATTCGATCATTCGCCGTTCTCATCACTTGGGCTGTGTCCATGCGGCTTGCCAGGTTTTGCGACACTCCGCGTTCTGCGGGGTTGGTCATCCCACCTACAGTCGTCACACCGGTCAGTCCGACCAGACTCGATTTAGCTCCGGACATCTCTGGAGAAGGTTGGACTCCGCCGACCACAACCCCTTTGTCAACAGGAACGCGAACTCCACCATCGACTCCAAGGGTTGCCGCGACGGTAGAACGTGTCATATCGGGAGTGCCGGCTTGACGCGTCTGAGCGCCTTCATCGGTTGGGACTCTGGTTATTATGGAGCCCAGTGGAGTTGTTTGGGGAAGCTGTCGTGCGGTCGGTGGTAATTCGGTAGGAGCTTGTAATTCGGTAGGAACTTGTGTGGGCGGTTCGCTGGTCGGCTTGGGCCTGTCTTGCGGGACCTCGGTGGGCGGCGCGACCAATTGCGGCACTATCCCTGAGCGGGGACCGACTGCTCCACTGCCGCTTGCCTCCGGACGCCTCTCAGTCGCGGTCGGCGGCACAACCGTTCCGGCAATTACGCCCGAAAGCGGCTGGCTCTCACGCATCAAGGCGCTATCCGATGAGCCTGACTGAGATTGCCGCGCAACCGGCTTGACATCGGAGCCTGTCTTGACCGTAAAGGGATTCGCACCGTCAATTTGCTGATCTACAATCTGTTGGGCAGGGGTCGGACTGTTGTCGGTGTATTGAGGGGTCGGGTCGGTTTGGAGATCAGGTTGCAGCTCGACTGCCCCGCTTCCCGAGGTGCTGTCGTCGATGACTGGTTCATCAATCGGTTTTGGTTGATCGCTCATGTCGGCGCATCTTCTCCTGGACCATACGATATGCCGCGCAATGTGTGGACTGGGTGAGGGGTTTGTGAAAGTTTCGTGGCAAAGATTCTCCTAGTTGAAGATGATCTGAACCTGTCCATGACGATCAAGCGATGGCTCGTCTCTGAGCATCACGATGTGGACACGGCAAAGGAGGGCATGGATGGGTTGCAGAAACTGCGTACCTATCATTACGATGCCACCATTCTCGACTGGGATCTGCCTTTGCTCAGCGGCATCGACCTGTTGAAACAGTATCGCGCCGAGGGCGGTCAGACCCCTGTCTTGATGCTGACCGGCAAGGCAATGCTGGATGACAAAGTTAAGGGTTTCGCCGTCGGCGCTGACGACTATTTGACGAAACCTTTCGAAATGCTGGAACTGATCGCGCGGCTCTCAGCGCTCTTGAAACGCCCCCGGAGACTTGAAGAACCGATTCTGCGCGCCGGATCTCTGACGCTGGAAGTGCAATCCTACAAGCTGCTGCGCGACAATCAGGAGATCAAGCTCTCGCCTAAGGAATATCGGTTGATTGAGTTTTTCATGCGCAATCCCGATAAGGTGTTCAGTGCCGAGGCGCTGCTCAATCGCGTCTGGGAGTCGGCCTCTGAAACCTCGGCAGACACGCTGCGTACCTTTATCAAACAACTGCGTCAAAAACTCAGTCCGGATGGGCAGTTTCCCTGCATCGTCAACGTTCGAGGACTGGGTTATAAACTACAGACTCAGGATTTATCGTCGTGAACATGCGCGCCTCGATTCTGCACAAAGGACTGCTGCTCGTACTGATTCCGTTGGTCTTCGAGATCGTGCTCGTCGTGTTTCTATTTGTAGTGGTGCATCGCGCCCACGAGCAAACGCTGGCGCGGTCGACTCAGTTCTCCGAGCTGACTGCCGGCGGATTAGCCAATGCTGCCGCCATGCAAACACTGCTGGCGACGATGCTCGCCGATCGAGATCCGTCGACTATCGAAATTTTCCGCAGCTCAAAACAGGCCTACGCCAGTGAGATTCAAAGTCTGGCGCTATACAGGCAGGCGCATCCTGCTTCTCTGCGAGGACTGCAAGCGATCATCGATAACGGGCATGTGGCGTTGGAACTGTTAGATCAACTCGAAGCCAAGCTGTCCACGGGAACTTACTCTTTCGCTGATCGCCTGGTGTTTGCTCGCAAAGGCTTCGACATTGCCAGGAGATTTAAAGAACAAGTGCAGTTGATCAGACAAGACTACCTGCGACAGGCTGCGCTCGACCGAGAAGAGCAAGTGCAATTTCGCGCGTTGCTCCTAGGATTTCTGATTGTCGGCGTCGGTATCAGTATTTCGCTGGCGATTGCGATGGGATTTTTCTTCAGCAGATCGATCGTTGACCGCTTGGAGAGTGTGAGAAACAACACCTTGCTGCTTGCGAAAGAACAGCCACTGCGGCAGGTGGTCGGTGGGCAGGATGAACTGTCGGAATTGGACAAGGTGCTGCACGACGTCGCCGATGTCATCGCGGATGCGAGGCGCCGCGAACGCGCAGTCGTAGTTAATGCTTCCGACATCATTTGCACCGTCGACGAATCTGGAATCTTTCGGTCCATGAATCCAGCCTGCGCAAGAATACTTGGGTTCGATCCAGATGAGGTGATCGGAAAACCGCTATCGAGTTTGCTGCTTGCGGACGAGCCGGCGCCTGAATTGGGCAAGTCGGAAGTCAGTTTTGAAAAAGCCATGCTGACAAAATCGGGGCAGCGCGCTGAGATGTTGTGGGCGGTGCGCTGGTCTGAAGCTGAGCGCGCCTGGTTTTGCGTTATGCACGACATCACTGAGCGCAAACAGGCTGAGCGTTTCGCACAGCAGGTGCGCAACATGGTGACCCACGACATTCGGGCACCGCTGACGGCCATCATTGGGTCGTTGCAACTGGTGTCGAGCGGACGAGTGGCGCCGGTAAATGCTGAAGTGCTGGAAGTTCTGCAAACGGCCGAAGATTCGGCGCAGCGACTGATGACACTGTGTCAGGACCTGCTGCAACTGGATAGGCTCGCCAGCCGCAAACTGACGCTTGCGATCAATGAAGTATCTTTGCGCACCATAATCGATGCTTCGGTAAAGTCCGTCCTCCGACTTGCGGACCAGGCTCAAGTTGCAGTTAAGATCGAACTTCCGGAGCCCGACATCAGAATAAATGTAGACAACGACAGGATGACTCAAGTCCTGGTCAATCTATTGTCCAACGCCATTAAGTTTTCGTCCGCCGGCGGCACGGTCTCTGTCATCGGGAGTGAAAGCGACGGCAAGGTGATCATCGCGGTGCGCGATCAAGGGCGCGGTATTCCACCGGAATCGTTGGAGAGACTGTTTTTACCATTCCATCAAGTATTTGTTTCGGACGATACTGAACTCGGAGGCACCGGGTTAGGACTGGCAATCTGCCGGGAAATCGTGGAACTCCATCACGGCTCCATAAGCGTTGAGAGTGAAGTCGGCAAGGGCAGTACCTTCTTTGTGGAATTGCCTCGCTAGCATGTTTGTGTCACGACCCCGGACAAGGATAATGGCGGTCGCAGTTGCAATTGCGTCTGCTGCGGCATTGTCTGCGTGGACGGTGACTGCCGCCCAGACTCAACCAGATCGGGCGAAGGAGGCTGCACTGATCAGACAAGCCATTGCTCTGGAGCGGAAGCAGCATGGTGAAACTCTGGAGCTGGCGAACTATCAGGCAGCGCTTTGCCCGCTAACTAATAATCAGGCGGAAGCAGCCCAGCTATTTGCGCAAGTGTACAAGATCAGAAAGGACAAGGCGCCCAACGATGCACGCACCCTGAACGCCACTGCCGCACGCCTGTTCTCGACGTATCCAGGCGACATTCCATTTATGGTTCAAGTTGGGCATGACTGGACAGCGCGACTCGAGAAAATTCCGGATCCGCAAAAAAGAGAATTGTACGAGGCTCTGGTGATCATCAATACGTGGACGGACCACACCCCTGCCGGCGTCACCACGACGCTGCCGTTCTTGCGCCAGATCGCCGAAGTGCAGCGCATGCGCGAGTCGCACAAAGCGCATAATCTGGTCGATGACAGTTATTCGCGACGACTGGCTGCAACGTGTCTGCTTTTAAAGCTTTATGCCGAGGCGGCTAAAGTGTGCTCGTACTGCTTGCAAAACGAACACAGCAAGTTTGAGACAGCCGTCGTATTAATGAATCTCGCTGATGCCAACGCTCATCTGGGCAAGAAGGCTCTGGCGAAGCAAGAGTATGAAGAAGCCAAAAAACTCTGGCAGTCGCCGGATGTGTCGCGCCGTCACTTAGAGTTTCTCACCGAGTTTGGATATAAAAGCGAAGCTGAGCAACTTTCGAAGAAACTGAAAGCGAAGGAGTCGGCGCGCGATAGGTTGCTCGAAGGCATCGTGACACCAGACAAGATTAGCCGCCTCAATCCGGATGTGCTGCGCTCGTACAAACTCTTCAAGGGCTACAACCAGTTTCTCACCAGTGTTAGTGCTGACTTCAACGGTGATGGAGTGATTACGCCGCAGGAGCTGCAACGATTTTCGAAACGCAAGGCTGAGGAGATAAGTTACTTCGATCCCGAGGCCGAAGCGGGACTGGTGCTGGTCTCGCACGAAATGCAAGCAGCAGGAGTACCGGTGACGAAACAGCAGCTGAAGCAGCGTGAACAGCAACACCTCGAAGACCTGATGGTGCGCGCCATCGGTACGGGCACATTTGCCGTCCCTGAAAAGGCTGTGATTATCGAAGCTCTCAACGACCGATTTGACAGCGAAAAAGATGCGCAGACATTTGTCGCACATGTGAACAATCAGTTAAAGCAACATCGGTCGCCATGCACGATTTCTATCGGTAAGCCGGTGGCAAATCAACGCGTTTTCACGATTAGCGGCGGGGACAAAGTGATCAGCCAGTTTGCGATACCAGATCGACCCTAGTGGCACTAATTGGGAAGATCGGCGAGCATCTCGAAACCGGTCCTGTTTGTGCCTACAATTGGGTAAGTGTAAATACCCGATATACGACAAGTGAGTTCTTGAAAACGAGCTAGGCATATGTAGAACTTCGCATGCATCAGGGTAAGGCTGGTATTGCGTTTCTGGTTGAGGCAAAATACTGTCTATATAGATATGACTGGGCGGATCAAACTGAACGGAGCGCGACCTTGAACCAAGTACAGTTAAGCAAAGGACAACAGGCTATCGCAATCGGAATCGTGGTTTTGTTTTTTGCGATTGGTGGCATCGTATCGGTCATCATGCAGCAACAGCAAACCAAAGAGTTGAAGTCTGCACCGCTGGCGGAGATATATAAGACGTACAAGACGGAGCTGATCAAGGAAGGCCCGGCAGATCCGAAATACGACAACAGCTATCCCTCCGACACTAAGCCGGTGACATACATGTCGGACGGCGCGAAACTCATGGGTTGGCTGGCGATTCCTGAACAACCAGGTGCCGGTGGTGGCAAAGGCGCAAAAGGCAAAAAGGCGAAAACAGCCGCGGCGAAGGCTGCTGCGAAAACTGGCGGTAAATCCGCGAAGCCGGCACCGACAATGAAAACACTGAAGCGACCGGCTGTTGTTTATTTGCATGGTGGCACGTCACTGGGTGCCGGTGATTTCGATGATGCCGCCCGCAAGTTTTACGAGTCGGGATTTATCGTTTTCATGCCGAGCATGCGCGGGGAAAATGGCAACCCTGGATCATCCGAGATGTGTTTCGGCGAAGTCAAAGATGCGATGGCCGCAGTCGAGTATGTCTCGAAACTGCCGGAGGTCGATAAAAACCTGATCTTCGTGGCGGGACACAGCATTGGTGGCACCAATGCTATGTTGCTTGCAGAGGTCTGTCCCGGCATAAGAAAGGTTGCTGCATGCGGTGGTTATCCCAACATGTATCACACCGGACCCTATCCCGACGCACCGTTCAAGGACGAAACCAAAGAACGGTTCTACCGTTCACCGCAGCAGTTCGTCAGTGAGTTGAAGTGTCCGCTGCTGTTGCTTTACGGCGGAGATGACAAAGGCGATGTGATGTACGCCGAGCAGGCGGAAGAAATGCGGCGGGAGGGACTGAAAGAGTTGAAGAAGATTACGGTGGAAACCATTCCACACAAGGATCACTTCACGGCATTGTCGCCGGCGATCGACAGTATGATCGAGTTTTTCCGGTCCAACTGATCTACAAAAAAAGACCGTGCATTATTTGCTCGGCGATGCTGACTTCGACAGGGCATCCGCTTCAGCGTAAATCTTTGTCGACTCTGCTTTCTCGCCCTGTTGCTGAAGCAGGTCGGCGTAGCTGCGCAAACACAACAGCAGGATGTCCTGATCCTTCGCTGTGCGAGCGACCCTCAACGCTTCTTCAAGCTCCGGTCTGGCATTTTTATAGTCACTTTGATCGAGATCGAATTGCCCCAGCTTGTTGAGCGCGCGGGCAAATTCCGCCTCGTGACCGTCCTGGTGGTCGCGCCACAAAGCTGCCGAATGGGACAAGTATTCTCTCACCTGAGGAAACTTTCTCTGGGCCATCAGGCATTCTGCCAGTCGAGTTTCAACAGGAGCAAGCGACACAGCGTTTCTTCCCAAAATCTTATGCGAAAGGTCCAGGGTCTTTCGCAGGAGCTCTTCATTCTCGTTGTACATTGACCGCCCGTACAATCTGGCGGCAGTGGACAGAATTCCAGGTAATTGCGCTTCCGCGCGCAGCTTGTTGGCCTCGGCTTGCACTGCAGAGTCACCACTTTGCGAGAGTGAAGCTAGCGACGCGAGGCGGTGCTGATATTCTCTGGTGAGCTGAGCTACCTGAATGCGGGTAATCTCTTTGTTAGCCGCCTCCAACTCCATGGCATGACCATCCCACTTGTCGTAGAGCACACTTTTCTGTTTTAGCGTGGCTTCCAGACGCGAGTCGCCGTCGCTGAAGTTTTTGGTCTTTTGCTCCGCCATCTTCAACCAGCCTTCCGCGCTGGCATAGTCACCTTTTTTGATGGCATCATCAGCGTTTGACATGCCGACCTGCCACATGATTTTGTCCATGGGGCTGCCGCGATCCAGTTCCGGACCAGGAAAGAGGCACATGAATGCCAGAACGCCGCCCAATACCAGGACGACAGTTCCACCTATATACAGGAATGGTGGACGCTTCGTGTTTGGACAGGGAGCAACCGTTGTCTGGGTTTGTCCGCCGGTCTGCTTCAAGATACTGGTGGTGATGCCGCCCGGACGCGTGCCATCGCCGGCGCCACCAGGCATGGTGACGCTGATTGCAGAAAGGAAGTCACGAATTTCTGCGGCGCTGTTAAATCGGTCGGTGGGTTCCTTCGCCATGCATTGCATGATCACTTGTTCGAGTTCAAGCGGAATCTCCGCCTTGGGAGCCGCCTCCGACAGCGGTTTCGCAACGTCATTGACGTGCATGTTCAAGGTTTCGAGGAAGCTCTGACCTATAAAAGGCGGCGAGCCAACCAGTACTTCGTACATCAAGCAACCGAGTCCGTACAGATCGGAACGCGCATCGAGGGCTCTACCCTGGCACTGCTCAGGACTCATATAAATGGGGCTGCCGAACAACTCGCCGGTTTGGGTGAGACGCTGCCCTTGTTGACCTTCCTGAGGCACCACCTTAGCGATGCCGAAATCGACAAGTTTGATCAGGTCGGAGCCGTCTTCGTTTTTCAGCAGCACCACATTGGCTGGTTTCAGATCGCGGTGGATGATTCCCTTTTTGTGGGCTGCATCCAATCCGTCACATATCTGCTTAAAGATGGGCAACGCACGTTGGACGGATAGAGGTCCCGAACGCTCGATTAAATCATCAAGACTCTCGCCGTCCAGGCAGTCCATGACAAGGTACGGTTCATTGTCCCAGGTAACACCGAAGTCATAGATGGTGATGATGTTTTGATGGTTCAGCGAGCTGGCTGCCTGGGCCTCGACCCTGAACCGCTCGAGCAGAAGCACGTCTTCCATCAATTTCTTCTTGAGCATTTTGATGGCGACGGTGCGGTTCATCAGCTTGTGCGTCGCTTTGTACACGATCGACATGCCGCCCAGACCCAGCACAGAGTCGATTACGTAACGCTCCGCAAAGACCTGCCCGACCAGCGGACTGTCGCCCGGCAGGCAAAGTTTGGTCTTGTCGTCGGGGCAGACTTCTGCCTCGCCCTCAAACTGCCGATAGCAGGCTGGGCAATACATCTTCTTTATGACAACCTTTCTCGTTTCGTCAGGCATTTCAACTATGTTGTGGTGTCTTACACGATAGTAACGAAAACCCTGCATAATTACGAGCCTGTCACAGGCGGATCGCAACAGCGCGTTGTAAAGGAGTTTCTGTATGGGACGTTTTAGAGATCTCTGGGCTTCGGGCCGTTTCATGGCCAAAGCCAAAGATGTTGAGCCGCAAGCAGAACAACAGCAGCCGCAAGCCGCGGACGCCATCGCGCTTGGACAGGACCTCGGTCCCGAGTACGCCATTTCGGAAAACTCGCGCAATATTTTGGCGGCGCTTAGCACCCGTCGCGGGCAGGAAACCGGACGCTGGTTGATGGGGCTGCAAGCCGAAGCAGGAACGAGCGGTGCGGCCGCTGCACCGAGTGCTCCGGCACCGGTCGCCGGAGCCGGTGGCGGTGGCGGCTCGGCATTCGATGAAGTGATGGCTCTCATCAACAGCATATTCAAAGAATTTGCCGAATTGTCGTTCGAGTTCAACAAATCCGCCGTCGGCACAGAACTGATGGTGGGTTGGGAGCAACCCGAACTCCAGGAGAAGAAGACCGATGAAGTCTGGTATCGCCCCGTTGAGAAAACATATTCGGGTCGACTGACCACCAGACAATGGGCAATGGTCGTCAAAGGCTCCGACAAGAAGGTCTCGATTTATCTTTTGCCGTCTTCCATGTTGCTGGCTTTCAGCTTCGGACAGGATGAGAAAGCCACTCCGTTCATGGAAATCGTTCATGCTGGTCCGGGACAATGGACTATCGGCGGAGAGAATGCCCCCATGAGCGGCATCTACCCGCTGGCGAAGGAGTTGCTCGGTGACCTGATTCGCGTGTCGAGCGGTGTCATGACCGAAGATGAACTCTTTGCACCACCGTCTGCGGCGAAGCCCTCCCTCGGACAAAACCTCGCCGTCGGTTTCGATGCTCAGCAGCAGCAGCAGGCACCACATAAGGTGCGCTCTGATATCGACGAGATGAACATGCATGATGCTTGCGATATCGTCGACCACATCATCGATAAAGAATTGCAGGAGCTGTACCAAAAGGCTAAGGCAGCGGCTCCGGGCACCGGCGATACCGATACTCTGCGCAAGCAAATCTCGGCGGTCGAAAACTTCCGCATCAAGATGCTGGACGCTTTCGAAGAATACACGCAACTGACGACCATGCTTGAACAGCCGGGAAAGCAACCGACAGCGGCGCCGACAAAATAGTTTCACGGGCATAGGAAATTCATGATGAGAAACCTTAGCGGCGGCCGCCGCTTTGCGTCGAAACTTGCGTGCGTTGCGCTGTTGCTCGCTTGCGCCCTGCGCATCTCCTGTGGCGCTGTCAGCGCGGCACCAGAACTGAAGTTCAAGTGGCCGGTTCCCTCCCGAGTGACCGTCACGGAGACGGCGCTGAAAAAGGGACAGACAGTTAAGTTGCGCTACGACATCGTTCTGGAGAAACAGAAAGACGGCGACGACATGGAGTTGAAGTTCGATAAGTTCGAGTTTCTCGAGTTGAACGGTCTGGACATGACGGCGCCTGAAGCAAAAGCATTGATGGGTCCGACCATCTCGCAGTTGACTGCAATACAAAGTGCGTTGCCGGGACTGATAATTAATTCGCAAGGAAGGGCGATCGACGTCACCGGTGTAGAGCAGCTTTCCGACAAAGCGCTGAACATGTTGCCCAGCGCCGATGAGAAGATGCGGGCGTCCATCGAAGCGGTGCTCAAATCTCCGGAAGGCATTGCGCAAATCAAGCAAAAGACCAAAGACTTCTGGCGCGTCTGGGTGCAATCGTGGATCGGCGTGGCACTGGCTCCCGGTAAAGAAAAAACCGTCGATACGCTGGTGCCTTTCATGAACGGCAATGTGCTGACGGTGCCGATGGTGATTCGCAACGACGGCAAGGTTGCTGATGCGCCGGGCAACATTCAGCTGACCGGTGTGACGACTTTGCAAGGACCGGAAGCGACGAAGGCGCTTGGCGAGATGTTGTTGAAGTTGAGGTCGCACATGCCTGTCAATCCGGAGGTCAAACCATTCACACCGGATATGGTGCAGGAGTTGAAGCGCACGACCACGTTCAGTGTGGTCACCAATCCGGAGACCTTGCAACCCAAGACTGCGCAATCAGAGATAGTCACCGACGTCACCATCAGTGATGCGCACAAATCAGACACGGAAAAACACCAGTACGCGTTCGACTGGTCGAGCAAATCCGAAGCCGCCGACACCAAGTCAGATGCTGCCGACACCAAGTCAGACCGCTAATTGTCGTTAGCCGGCAGATCGATGCTGAATTTGTGGAGCATGTCGTAGGCAATACGAATAACGGGTCAATCAGGGGGTTCCGCCGGCAGCACCGCCTGTGGCGGCGCCTTTAGTACCGGTGGTGGCGGCGCTGGCAGCAGCTCTTGCTTTAGCAATTCTGGCGTCGGCACGCGCAACCGTTTCTCTCAAGCTGCCCCGCTGCAGCAACTCGCGGGCTACCGCCCAGGTTTGATCGCCGGCTTGCAGGTTTGGGATCCGGTAGTAAATCACCGCTTCTTCCATGAACTTCTTGGCTGCAAACTCCGTGGCGCCGCCAGGTTTGACCTTAGTCGCGTACTCCATAGCCAGCTTTTCGTCTGTCAGCGCTTGCGACGTGTTGTTCGCCTCTCTGTTCAACACCCCTAGAAACCGGCGTCCATATGCCATCTCAGCCCAGGTGATTTCCTTTTGGTCCGGATACTCGTCTCGCCATTCGTCTTTGGAGGCAGCGGCTTCGATGTCCTGCCATTGCTTCATGTACTCGCGTGCTGACCGCAGATTGCCCTGGCAGAACTTGACCTGCGCGACAGTTTTGATCGCGCGCAGCTGCACTGCCGGATCTGGTAACTCCCGCCCTTCGCGTAGTCCACGATCTGCCGCCGCCTCAGCCTCTTTGATCTTGCCGACCCGCATGTAACATTCGGCCAGCCGGATCCAGCCATAGGCGGCCATGCGCTTGCCTGTGCTTGTCGCACCGGGTCCCCAGTCCTTCAGAGCTCCTTCGAATGCCTCGGCGGCTCGTTCGGCAAAGGCAACCGCTTCTTCATCGTGTCCTTCCTCGATCTGCGCGGCGCAGGCGAAATCCAGCGCCATGCCCTGGTCTTGTTTTGAGAGACCTTTAGACAACTGGATGGCTTGCTGAGCAAGACCGAATGCGCGGTTGAAATCTCCAAGTTGAATCAAGATGTGCGCGTATGTTGTTTTGATGCGAAAGCACGTACGCTGGTCTGGTTTCCCCTTGGCGGTGGTGTCATCCTTGCCGATATTATCGAGCAGCGTGTTCGCACGCTCCAGAAACACAACTGCCTGGTGAGGCTGGCCGCTATCCATCAGTCTGTTGCCGCGCACCAGCGCCAGTTGCGGACTGTTGATGCTTGCGGCTTCCAGTTTTAGTCGCTGCAAATCGGGCTCGCCGGCTGTCGATGTGGCATCACCAGTGGTGGCGAGGGAGGGACCGCCGCCGGGTGGTTGGAAAAACTGAATCGCCAGGATCGCGGCAACGCCTACTAGCACAGCAGACAGCGCCATCAGCGCCATGCGACGAGCCGGGCTGGTTGCGGAATCTGAAGAGGTCGGCGCCGCCAACAAAGAATCCTGCGGGGCTTCGTAGTGTATGTCGTCGCCCTGTCCTGCCTGCAGTTTCTTCAAGTCGGCGGCTAAATCGACCGCGTCGGCATATCGATGTTGTGGTTTCTTCGCCATGCAGCGTCCGATGATTTGCTTCGCCGGTGGTGGCAATTTCTGCCAGCCCTCGCTTTGCGTCACCGGTTCGTTCAAGTGTTGAAACATCACTGCCACGCCATTGTCCGCCACAAACGGAGGCTGCCCGGTCAAGCAATGGAATAGCAGGCAGCCCACGCCGTAAAGATCGGTGCGTCCGTCCACCGGCTGACCGACGCATTGCTCAGGGCTCATGTACATGACGCTGCCCAGTGCCTGACCCGTTTGCGTCAGCTTCTGCCTGCCATCGACACCGGTCAGTTTTGCCAGCCCGAAGTCGATCAGTTTGACTTTCCCGTCTTCGGTGATGATGACGTTGGAAGGCTTGATGTCTCGGTGAAACACGCCCTGCTCGTGCGCATGTTGCAGAGCGCTGACAATCTGAATCGTGATGTCCAGCGCATCTTTGAGCGGCAGTCCGGACTCGTGGGCGGCCAGCAGTTGCTGGAGGCTGTTGCTCGGCAATCGCTCCATGGCAATGTAAGGGTAGGTCTGCCACAAGCCGTATGAGAAGAAACGCACGATGTGCGGATGGCTGAGACGACTGAGCACCATCGCTTCACGCTCGAAGCGCGCATAGTCTTCGCTGTTGTCGGAGGGCGCGTAGGTCAACAGCTTGATTGCCACCAATCGATCGACCGCCGGCTGATAGCCTTCGTAGACGACGCCCATGCCGCCGGAACCGATGATTCCGCGAATTTCGAATTTGTCGTCCAGTATGGTTTCGTTGACTATGAACACGGTCTTCAGCCCATCTTCTAGCTGTCCGGGATGCGATCTTTGAGTCCGTTGGCGCGCAGGAAATTCACAAAGCTGGCTCTGAGGTCTTCGCCTTCTTCGGTCTTGTCCATGGGTTCGAACGGCTGCACGAGAGTCTCTTGCGTCATGGTAGTTTCTTCCTGCAGCGGCATGCCGTTCTGGTCGAATGTCCGCAGGCGCCCGACATACTTGAGTAACCTGCCGTGAGCGGTAATCTGACATTGCGCCTGCACCTGACTGCTTTGCACAATGCGCATGCTGCGCTTGTCCACCATCACTTCCAGATACTCGTTGTAGGTAGCCGCCGACGTTTCGTTGATCAATTTCAGGTCATCTCGCCGCATGTATTGCACATCGAGAATGTTGCCGCTGTCACCATATGCGGTGAAAGGCAAGGCTCGCATGTCCCAGATGTCTCCGAGCTTGTCCCGCTGTAATCCAAATTCGGACAGAGTCCGCGATGGCTTTACCTGATTGACCGTGACTAGCTGACCGGATTTGAAATCGTAGATGGTCGCTGTCAGCTGTGATTCGCGCTGCCACACTCCCGCCAGCGCCCGGGGAATTCGGTACCATGTCGCCACCTGGGGCTGCCCGGCCAGCCGCTGTTTCTGAAAAACGCCGCCTTCATGCAAGTCTTCCGGCAGCGCCTTGAGCTTGTCGCTGAACTCGACGCCGCCCTGCAATTTGATGCCCGGTCGCGCTTCATCTGCTTGCACGCGGTGCACGCCGCCTGCCGCGAAGTTGAGGCAGCCGCCGATGACTGCGGCGAGGCTGAAGGCGATCATTCCAGTCCTGCGCATTACTTAATGATAACTCCTGATTCCGGATTTCATCTGATATCCGGTCAGGGTTTTCCCTGTGTCGGTCGGGATCTCAAAGGGAGAGACTGATTTTATGGACTCAATGCGAGGACCCTCCGATGCAGCGCTCAATCTGTTTGTCATTCCTGGCTCTGTCCATGGTTCTTGCCAACGTGCAGCCGCCGCCGTCGCTGGCACAGAACCAGCCGGACCTCGGCAACTCCGCCAACAACGTCCCCATGCCGGCCTCCCGTATGCGTGTTCCCATGGGCAAAGGCACGATTGAGGCGCCCCTCAAGAGTCTGATCAATCCCGCCTATCCCCTGTCGTCATCAGTGAAGAAACCGAAAGCCTCCGGGCGCGTAGTCGCCGGGACCCCTGCGGTCTATTCGGGAGCCGGTGTTGTCGGATCGGTCCAACCGGCGAGCACCGGCAGCCGCATCCGCCCACCGGGCAGCAAGTCGTACATCGAGACCCCATTGAAGGAAGCGATTAATCCCTTGTACGGTGCGCCGCAACTAACCGTACCGGCAAAGCCATTGTCCCTGGCGCCGCTGCCCAAGCCGGCACCGATTCCGGTGGTGAAACCTTCGGCCAGCCGCACTTCCATGCGTCCGGTAATTGATGAGCAAGTCGTGGGCGTCGACGCCAACGGCGTAGCCAAAGTCCGACCCGGCAAAGTCAGCTGGCGCGGTAACTTCGAACTGGCGCGCGCCGCCGCTGCAGCGTCGGGCAGACCCGTATTGCAGTTTGCCATGATCGGCAGCCTCGACGACAAGTTCTGCTGAACGAACGCCAGATTAGCGAGAACCGTGTTGTTCTCCAATAATAAGGTCGCGGATTACATCAACAATCATTATGAGGCCAGCTGGAAGTCACTGCGGCCGGTGCCGAAGGTTTCTATCGACTTCGGCAACGGAACAGTCGTCAATCGAACACTCAACGGCAATATCGCCACTTTCATCTGCACCAGCGACGGTACCATCATCGATGTTATCGCCGGCATGTACCAACCGGAAGACTTCCTGCAGCGCCTGCAGCTCGCTGAAGAGCTGGTGAAGAAACTGCCGGCGGCAGGACCGGAGCGAACTCAATATTTGACGGCGTATCACGACAGTGAAGCGGCGCGAGCATTGAGCGGCATCTACTCCCCTGGTCTGAAGGACGACATCAGCGAGAACGGTCCGCGCTATCGCCAGATTCACAAACGTCTGGCCGCCGAACCACTGTCCAAGCCGGATGACATAACACATTGGCTCTACAAGCAGGTGTTGCACGCAGATATCGATGATCCATATCTGGGTCTAAAGCCGGTGTTGTTCGCCACTTATCCCTTTAAAGACGAGGGCAGCAATTGATACGCATCTCCGCCGACGTACGCAAAATCACCATCCGCTGCGGCGCTTAGGTTGGGAGATTTCCCATAGACAGCGGAAAATGCGATCTTGTCGAGTGCCCTGGATGGGCGCATAATGCCCGAACGCTAATTTCTTTCAGCGTCGAGCGGTTGTAGGAGGCCGCTCTGCTAAGCGGCTCAGGAAGCCGTTTCTCATCGCTCTGATGTGGTGCGGGCAGCTGCTGGGTGCCTCCACATGCAGTGCATGTCTCGGAGGATAACAATATGAATACTTTGGAGAAACCGTCGGCAGAGCCGGCGGCGGATCAGGCTGCGCACACGCAGGGTGCGGAGGCGGTTGCCCAGGCTCAGGGTGCGGAGCAGGCCACTGAGCAAGCTGCGGAGCAGGCGCCGCATGGGGAGCCTGAGATCACTGGGTTTGATGCGGGCACTAGATCTATATTTATGGAGCCGTCCCTGTATCTCTCTATCGCGGTGATGTTCGTCGTATCGATCGTAACCCTGGGCAGAACGCCGATGATGTTCTGGCTCTCGTTCATCGGGTCGTCAGTGCTGGCGATTGTGTTTCACATGGTCGCTGAGCGGTTTCTTTTCAAAAGCAAAAAGGAACACCAGGGCATTCGCGCACCATTTGAAGGAATGTTCGTCGTCACTCTCGGCGCAGTTCTTCCGGGCTTGGGCTTGCTCGCGTACGGAATTCATTCATTGTCGACGACCGCGAAGCAAGGCAGTCTTTTGGAAGAAGCCGCGAAGCTGGGTCTGCTAGTCATTGTTCCGGTCTTCAATCTGACTGTCTGGTCGGCAGTGCGAAAAGGTTACTTGACGCGACCGCGACTCATAGGATTGATGAATGGTCTGGCGGTCGGATTGTCCGTTTCCTGGACCACGATCTGGATCAAATCATTGCTGGTGCCGAATGGTGCCTCCTGCAAATTCGGATGGATGCTGCTCTTGTGCGCTTCACCCTTTATGTTGTTTGCGGGCGCGTGCCTGAGCGTCGATCTCTGGCGCAAGACCGAGTCACGGATTCGCGTGATTGTCACAACGTTCTCTGTGATCGGGGCGATGCTGTCGTTCTTGTTTGTGTTCGCACCGATGGTGCGCTGTTTCTCTCTGCAATCTCTGATCACCGATGCTCGCGATCACAAAGGTGCGGAGCGCACTAAGGCTGTCAATCTTCTGCGTGCTATGGCTACTCCTGCCGAGCTGAAGGGAGCGACGCGACAAGTAAGTGGATTTGCTTTAGCCGAAATGCTGCTGTCGAATCTCGGATTGCAGGAGTCTTCTGATGCCGACAAAGATTTGTATTTCCAGATCACCGGCAGGTCATACGGTGCTTCGACCAGGGACAGCGGCGGCAAGGAACCTGATTACGGCTCGATTGTTGGAGCTAATGTTTCAGGTTTGGGATTGAGCAAATCGCAGATAACCGGCACGCTCAATGCCGCGACGTTATCGAGCTCGCTCGACTGGGTGATGTCCTTTCACAACTCCGGCTCGAACGATGCAGAGGCGCGAGCCGAGATAAAAGTGCCGAAGGGCACCGCGGTATCGCGCGTGACACTATGGATAGACGGGCAGCCTCACGAGGGCGCGTTCGCTCCCAGCGCCAAGTCGGCGGCCGCCTACCACTCGGTGGTGAATGCACGCCGCGATCCGTTGCTTGTGACGATGGCGTCGCCTGAGCATGTGGTTGTGCAGTGTTATCCGGTTCCCGGTTATGGCGGCGACATGAAGGTGCGCATCGGTTTTAAGATTCCAATGAACAACGGCGATGCGCACGCCTGCTCGATGGAACTGCCGCGTATCCTCAATGCCAACTTCACTCAACCAAAGCGCCACAGAGTGGGACTGGTGTCGAGTGATCCTCTGTCGCGCGACATTCCCGGACTTGTCGTGAGCATGACGGGAGCTCAGTACGCGATGAACGGTGTGCTTAAGGCTGACCAGAACAATTCGCTCGGCGTTGTTAGTGTTGAGCGCACGACGCCGTTCACGCGCTGCGCGACGGCGGACTGGTTTTCGTCTCACAAGCAGTTCATCGTTCAAGAGCTGCGCGAAGTCAGAGCGTCGACACCCCAACGTTTGTTCGTTGTCGTTGACGCGTCGGCTGGTATGAAGCGAGATGCGGAGGCGCTCAAGGCAAGTCTCGCCGCTTTGCCGACACGATTACAGCCGGCGGTATGCATTATCTCGGAAGAAACGTCGCACAGCGCCGACGCCGTCATCAAGAAAAACGATGGTGGTGCAGAAACTGATGCCGATGCTGATGTCGAGTCCGATGCTGATACCGATGTCGGTGCCGGCGCGGAGGGCGCGCACCCGGCTGCAGCGTCACCTCCCCTGGCGGCGAGCGTGAAGCTGATGGAACTTGATGAAGCCAAGGGTGCGATAAAGCCGGAACTGTTCATCGGTGGTCAGGACAACGAAGCCATACTGCGCGAGGTACTGGAAATCGCCGGTGAGAAATCGAATAGTGCGGTCCTCTGGATTCACGGAGCGCAGCCGTTCCATAGGGAGTCCGATGATACGCCGCCACTGGATCTGGTGCATGGCGTCAAGATGTACGACTTGCAGATTGAGCCGGGACCGATATCGGCACCACTTCAAGGCTTGCAGAAACAAGACTTCTCCAAGTTGCTCACGTACATCTCCGTTGACCATCAGTCTTCTGTGAGCGACGACGTGAAGAACCTCGTCGACAGCTGGGAGCATCCGGCAACCAAGGTCATAATTCAGCGGACCGCTCAGACTGAGCAACCAGCGATTCCGATCATCCGTGACCGCCAGGTGTCGGCAGAATTGACTTGTTTGTGGGCTAACGATCAGGTGGCAAGACTCCTCGCTCGTGAGGACCAACGTGATGCAGAAGAGCTGGCGTCACGCTATCGTCTGGTTACCCCGGTGACCGGTGCGGTGGTGCTGGATTCAGCCAAGGAGTACAAGAAATTCAAACTTGATCCGGGGCAGTACGTCGATGGCTCGGCTCGCTATGCAAACAATGCGCCAACTGGTCTCGTCGGTGCTCCGGTCAATCCCCGGTATGGGCAATCGAATGAAGTAGGAATGCTGGCCGACTATGGCTACGATACCGCCCGCGATATCTCTCGTCTGGTCACCGCAGCTTCCTTCCTTGTGTCGCTGGTGGTGGCGGGATTTTTCCTCAAGTCGAGAAAATCGCTAAGCTGGCCGGTGCTCGCCAAATCTGGTGGACTGATCGGGATAGTGCCGGTGATTATTCATTTGCTCGGCACCTTCATCATCAACAACTACGGCGGCCTCGGAGGCGGGCTATAGGATAAAAACTTCGGGTCCTAGGCTTCGCTCACTAAGGCTCCTCGGGTGGCGGTTCCCGCGCCGCTGCTCGGGGAGTCCTCTGTTTTGTAATTGAAACACCCCGTTTCAATTACAAAATCGGCTGATCAGCCCCAATTTGTAATTAAAACAGCCTGTTTCAATTACAAAGATGACCTCCCTGTGAACGAAAAGACAGGCATTGTAAGATAGAACAGCACAAGCTTTGGCAAAACATAGATGGCTGACCAGAGAAAACCCAGAAAACGGCGCAAAAAGCAGCGCGAATGTGACTCACTACTCGATCCGATGAACTTTGGTGACGCCACCGCGCTTGATATGATCGGGTCGGATCTAGCGAGCGAAGAGGCAGATGAACTGGAAGTGGCTGTTGACAGCAATCCTAACGATTTGGCTAGTCGCATAAAGTTGCTGGGCTATTATGCGCGCAGGCAATATTCGGATAAGGCTGCGGCTCAGCAGCGCATCAAGCACATCATTTGGATAGTTGATAACCTTCCTGAGTGCCCAACTGCAGGCGATTGTGCGGCGCTTGTTGTTGAAGGACCAAAGTCGTCCGGGAATTATGAGGAAGTGAAGTCGCACTGGCTGAAGCAGATCGACCAGGATCGACCTGTGGTGCTCGGCAACGCGGCCCACTTCTTTATCCATTCTGACATAGAGACATCAGAATCACTTCTCCTCAGAGCCCAAGCGCTGGATCCGGAGAACCCGCATTGGAGTGAAAGGCTGTCACACCTGTATCACTTGTGGAAGAAGCCTGTCGAACGCTTGCGCTCGATCTCTGAGTCTTTGGCTCTGGAGACAAGGGAGCACAAAGTGTTTTACAAGATGAGTGACTTAGCTAGCGCTCAGTTCGCGGCTGGTGAAATCATTGCTGCTGAAGAAACCTGTGGGAAGCTTCTTATGATCGCAGAAAACTACAAAGATGATTGGAATTATGGGAATGCGGTCCATATAGCGAACATCGTGCTCGGTAGAGTCTGCCTGAATCGGGGTGACGTGTCCGCTGCATGCGATTACTTGCTGAGAGCCGGCGACACACCAGGCTCGCCTCAGCTCAATTCATTCGGACCCAAGTTCGGACTTGCACGCGATCTGCTTCTCGAACACGACGAGCGCGAAGTTGTAATTCAGTATCTGAAGAGGTGTTCGCAGTTTTGGAAGATGGGGAAGCGCCAGTTAAAAGAGTGGATAGAGAAATTGAAAAATGGCGAAACTCCTGATCTATTCGAGTATTAGGTGACGGCTCGCCTTCCTGCATGAGTGTCAGGACGTTGCCGTCGAGGTCGTGAAGGTGGGCCAGTGTACCCCCGAAAGACTGTTTCTCCGGCTCGCCGGAAAACTTCACTCCCTTAGCGGTCAGTCGCGCGTACTCCGCATTAATATCGTCGACCATCATGGTGACTCCGACGAACCGCCCGACCAATTTCGACCCCTGTTCCATATGATCGGGATCGCATTTCTCGATTGCCAGGCTGACATCTTCGCCCGACACGAACTGCGCCCAGTGCGCGTTGTCGGTGTAATCGAGTTTCATGCCGAGCGTCTGCGTGTAGAATCGCAGCGACTCGTTGAAGTCGGAGACGAAGACGCGGACGAACCCGATTTTCATTAATGCACCATCACCGCCGCAAAGGCTATCGCTGCGATCAGAAATGCTACCACAGTGATGATGAACAGCCACTTGAGCAGCAAGAGGTGTGTCTCCCATGCCTCTTGCTCAGGCTCGACGGCGATGACTTCTACAATCTTTTCGATCTTTTCGATCTTTTCGATCTTTTGGATCTTGTCGACCGTTTCGGCCTGCGCGAGCCTTTGGCGTTCGGCGTAGAACTGCTGAAACATAAGATTGGACGCGTCTACATCAAAGATTACATCGAAAAGAGGCGTATCGCGACCGGGTTGCTGCACCGGTGCTCGCTCACAGTCTACTCGACGATCGGTCGTCGCCATTGCTCGCCCTCAATTTGCCAATGCCAGGCATCCAGCGATAGTGTCGCCAGCCAGAGCGTGCAAATTCTATGACCCGATGCGTAATTACCACCATGAGGTCGGACCATTAGTATCATTTGTCAACAGATTGCCCGATTCGGGGACAGGCAAGCTCATCTTGTCCCCATGTGAGAAGATACAGGCATGCGATATTTGTTGGCTTTGACGCTGTTCTTTGCTCTGCTTGCGACCTGCCAGTTCCAGGCTGGCGCCGATGACGACTCTCCATCCAGCACAGCTGCCTCCCCGCAAAGCGCAGTGCTCAACTTGCAGCAGGCGCGAGAGTACATGGTGGAGTTGATCAATCGCGACCGGGCTGAGGCTGGATTAGCTCCCGTAGCTCTGGATGAAGTCGCCTGCCGTGCCGCGCAGTTACACGCCGAAACCATGGCAACCTCCAACACCAACTCGCACTGGCATCCCGACGGTAGCAAGCCTCCGCAGCGCTACACCGAATGCGGTGGCAACGACTACGTCATGGAGAATTCGCACGGCACCGGACTTTTGCCACCTTGGAATCTGTCTGTCGACCCACAGCAAGTCTTTACTCGCGCCCAAATCGAGAGCGAAGAGAAGGGTTTCTTCGATGAGAAACCCCCTAACGACGGGCACAGAAGAAACATCCTCGATCCCAAACACACTCATGTCGGAATTGGTTTCGTGTTGGTGCATGTGAAGTATGAGGACCGCGATGCGTCTCATCCGCTGGTGGCATGCGCGCAGGAGTTCATCAACAAGTACGGCAACATTCGCGCCAACGCGCGCTACTTCGTGCCGGAGTCTACTTTTGTTTTGACGGGTCCAATCGATCCTCGCGTTAAAGTCTACTCCGTCGATGTCTATCGCGAAGATTTACCGAAGCCGCTCTCTCCTGACGAACTGCGCAGCAATCATGACTATACGGGTGGTTACACCCTGGCAAACGATAGAGTGACGAGCATTTTCACATCTGCCGGAACCCGCAACGAATTGGGCAATATCGAGTTGCAGGGCGATTCATTTATTTGCCGCATCACCCCACCCAAGAGTTGGAAGCCCGGTTTGTATTACATTCTCGTTTGGGCTAAGGAAGGAAACGGAAGCGACTCGAAGCCGTTCCCAATGTCGATGCGAACCGTGCAGTTGCGAGCTGCGCAAGAGTGACTGCGATGTCTGGGAAGAAACGGACCAGCGCCGGCAAGCAATTGAAATTGTTTCTGATTCTTGTCGGCGTGTCGGTGGTGCTGGCCATCTGCGCACTGGTTTGTGCGTTTATGTTTCGCGAATTGACACGGAAGACCGTGCTGGAACCGCAGGTGGTGCTGCCGCTGCCCGGTGAGCTGTCGGCGGAGCCTTTATTCAACAGCAACAATCCCGAAGAGGTGCGTACGGAGGGGATTCTACTTTCCACCATGGGTACCGGCGGCAAGGCGACACCTGATGCACACCTGGACTTTGCATTCTCTGGTAAATTTGGAATCTTTTCGCACCACGTAGCAAAACCGCCGTCCGGCAATGACCGGCGAACTCTCTACGAGGGATTGCTGCTGCACAATCCGGGCAACGGTGTCGCGCATGTTATCGTTACAGGTGGGGCATCTTCGTTGATGGAACCGGGTGCTCCTTATAACGATGCGAATGCGATGGTGGCGAGTCCGAATGGGCAGGTGTATTCGGGAGCCGGCAGTCGGGCATCTGACGAGGTAGTACGGGGTTTGAGTCCAGAGGATACGCTGATCAAAAAGGAAGTCTCCATTGCTTCCGGAGAAACTGTAGTACTAGCTAAGCTTCCGATCTCAGTGCGCAATCTGCCCGACCCTTGTAACAAGCGTTCGACTCTTCTTTATCTCGACGCTGATAAAGGCAGTGTTCAAGTCGCAGATGTTGCTGTATTTGCCGACTTCGATAACCAATCCGCAACAGATGTCGTCCCAGCAGACGAGAAGTTCATTTCGATGCTCAACGAAGGGCGTCGCGCCGGTCCTCCGGAGCCACCAGCGACGGAACCGGGTCAGAAGGGCGGACCCTTTAGATATGGACGCGTTGCCGGTGTTTCTCAAGGCACTCACTGGCGCAGTGCTGCCGGCAACACAAAGGCTGTAGACATCGCCAAACCAGGCGAACAGTTTTCGTACGTGGTCAGTTCGCTCAAGTTCGGAACCCTCGGTACCGTACAGGATCAATCGGCACCAATGCTGGTGCGCTATCCGGGTTCTGCGTGTCGTGCGCAGGGCAACTACGGACTCTACTATGATGTCAACTTCAATTTGAAGAATTCCACTGAGCAAGCGCATGGCGTTGACGTTCTTTTTCAGACTCCGCTCAAGTCTGACAAGAAAAGTGATTGTCTGACTTTCGCGGATCCGCCGCATGTCTTGGTCTTTTATCGCGGAACAGTCTGCATCACCTACACTGACGACCGGGGTGCCGAGCATACGGACTATTTCCACATCATTCAGCGTCGTGGCGAACGCGGCATCAAGATGGCTACGTTGCAAATTGCTCCCGGTGCAACCCGCCAGGTTCGCATCCAGCTGGTCTACGCTGCCGATGCTACGCCGCCGCAAGTAATCACCTTCAAAACGCGCCCCTGAACCACCTACATCGTGGCTGGTTCAGGTGGTGGCGCATCTGGTGTGTTCGGAGTCTTCTTGCGCCGCAAGTCTGGCAGGAAGACGGTGAGAATTCCCAGTGCCGGCAAAAATGCGCAGTAGCGATAAACGGCTTCGATGCCGATGGAGTCAGCCCACTTGCCTAACAGGGCGGCGGCAATTCCACCGAGTCCGAATGCCAGCCCGAAGAATAATCCTGCGATGGTGCCCACCTTGCCTGGCACCAGTTCTTGTGCGTAGACCAGAATCGCCGAGAACGCCGATGCCAGAATCAAGCCGATAACGGCGCTGAGCACGCTGGTCCACATCAAGTCAGCGTACGGCATCATCAACGAGAAAGGCAGCACTCCTAAGATTGAAACCCAGATCACGAATTTGCGTCCAACGCGATCGCCAATCGGACCGCCGGCGAAAGTGCCCGCAGCGACTGCCGCCAGAAATATGAACAAGTGCACCTGCGCATCCTGAATGGATATGCTGAAGTGCTTCATCAGGTAAAAGGTGTAGAAATTTGTGAGGCTCGACAAATAGAAGTACTTCGAGAAGACGAGCATCACGAGCACAGCCAGTGCCAGCACCACTTTGTTGTGCGGGATGCCGGGATCCGGCAAAGCACGTTTTGGTTGGTTGGCACGCTCACGCAGCCGTTGTGCGTACCAGAAACCAATCGCCACCAGCATTGCTATAGCGAGCATGGCCGCCGCGCAGAATAGTGCGATGCTGCCCTGCCCGCGCGGCAAAATGACATAGGCCGCGAGCAGCGGACCAATGGCAGTGCCCGCGTTGCCACCAACTTGAAACAGCGATTGCGCCAGTCCATGCTGTCCACCCGATGCACTGCGCGCCATGCGCGAAGACTCGGGATGGAAAATCGAAGAGCCGATGCCGACGGTTGCGGCTGCGCTCAACAACTCGGGGTAGAGAGACGCACGACTGAGCCAAAACAGACCGAGGCAGGTAAAGCACATCCCGATAGCGAGCGAGAATGGCCGCGGGTGTTTGTCGGTGTAGTGGCCGACCATTGGCTGCAGCAACGAGGCAGTGATTTGATAGGTGAGCGTAATCATGCCGATCTGTCCGAACGTCAGATGGAATGAGTCTTTGACCATTGGATAGATCGCCGGCAACAACGACTGAATCATATCGTTGAGCAGGTGGCACAAACTCAAGCCCAGTAGGATGGGCATCACCACTGTCGATGGTGGCGGCGTTTCTTTAATCGCGGCTGATTGGCTCACTACCCGACTCAAATCGACTAGATGCTGCGTTCGCGTACCTAATATAGCCGATCAGGGGATGAAACGCATAACAGCGTGAAACAGCAACACCGGAATAATAAGCAGGTTGCGAACGAACGCCAGCAGAAAGTTAAACGGGCGCGGCTTTGAAGGCGTTCTTCCTCTGGACTTGACGAGACACATTGCCAAATCATCCAGATCGGTCGGCGCCGCCGCGCCGTTGTACAGTTTCTTCACGAGAGTTTCAGGCAACCTTTGCCGCCCGCAGAGCGCGCCGCACCAAGCACCGACGATGGCCGCGGTGGTGTCAGTGTCACCGCCGGCACTGATGGTCTCTGTGATCGCCAGCAGTGGAATGGTGCCGAACCTGAGAAAGCAGAACGCCGCCAGCCCCAGGGTGTGCACCGCATAGCCGCTGTTCCCCAGTTCTTTGACCGCCACCAGTGTGTTGGTGTCGGCGACTGCCAGTTCGCGCGCGCGCGCCAGCGCGTTTCTCAAATCGGATTGCACAACATTTGTCATTGCCGCATCAAAGGCAGTCAGAGGCAACGTACCTGGTGGCAGAGTCATTGCTTCCGCCGCCACATCCGCCGCAAACAGTGCGCCGGCAGTCGCTCGCGGCTCGCTGTGTGTGGTCAATGCCAGCGCTTCGCCGTAGGAGCGCCTCAACTCCGGACGGTCATGGAAGAAACCGCCGACGACTGCCGCTCTCATCGCGGTGCCGTTGCCAGCCGAGTTGATGCCGCTATTTTTCAAGCCGACCAGGATGCGCATGCACGCACGCGAGGTGGCTCTGCCAACTCCTGGTGGCATGGTGCAGAACCAGGCTGCAACGTGAGAACGAAACAGTTTCGTGAAACGCTCACAGTCATTGGGAAACCGTGCCAGCGCGTCTGCCACCAGTGCGGTTTGCTCCGTGTCGTCCGTCACGAAACCGATGTCGCCGAGCACGCAATACTTCTCCAGTCGGCCGAAGCGGCGGGCGATTTTTTCGGCTGACATGCCTTCCGCCATCAGACCGAGCGCGTCGCCGATGGCTGTCCCAAACAGAATGCCAGATATCTTGTCGTGTAATTCGTCGTCCGTCATCCTACTTGTCCGACTTTGCTGCGGGCTTGGTGCTATTCGATTTGGTGGTGCTGTGCTTCAGGAGTTTGTCGCGAAGCTTTGCGGCGACGGCAACTTCGAAAGGATCCGTATCGCCGTGTCTCTCGTTGTGAAGAAACTGTTCGAACCTCTGCTGCGCGACCGGATAATCATGTCGCAAATAAGCTTTGACACCACGCCAGAATGATGAGACTTCGCCTTTGTATCGCTTGGCGTCACTGGGCGGCGGCGGCAATTTTAGATCCGGCTGTACGAAACCGGCTATCAGCTCGGGATCGTGACCATAAAGACGCTGAGTCGATTTGACGCCGGTGAGCGGCACCACCGTCTTAGACCGAATCGCCTGATCGAGGCACTTGTACAGTGGAACCATATCGTGCATCGCCTGATCATCGTATCGAGCGCCGGTGAGGCTGGTACCGGAAGTGGTGCTTTCTAGGTCTTGAAGCGCGTCGCCAAAGCATGGCTCACCAATGCATAACCCGGCTCGGTATGCCAGTGGTGCCAGCCAGTCTCGGTGATGAAGCTCTTTCGCAGCAATCGGTTTACGTGTGCTGCCATCGACTCCGTCTCGCATTTTTCCCAGGACGGTCAGCGCATCTTTGCAAACCAGATCGGCATGGGTCAGATCGCCTTGCTGCAGGTCATCTGTCATCAGCTCCGTGAACATCCGCTGGTCAAACTGATACTGATTGCCGAGAAACGCGCGCTGATACAAATCTGCCGGACGTAATTTCGGTTCAGGAGATGGGTGTGCGGTGGAGAAAATCAGGACACCCTCCGACTTCCCGTCAGGAAACCAGCAAACCTCGTGGACTTGATCCAAACCGCCATCGCCCACGGCGCAGCAGTCGAGTGCGACATAAACATGTTGTTTCGTCGGCTTCAAATAAAGTTTGTTGGGACTCCAGCCACAATACACATCGCCGAAATAGTCGTCGTACGAACGCGACTGCAGGTAGCCCGACTCGGGAAATTTCACATACCCGGTGATCATCTCGCCCAATACGAGATGATTCGTAGGTCTGTCCAACGTACGGGAGTAGTCGACGAATGGTTTGCGTGCATACCAGCCGCCGGTCGGACCCAGCGGGTGAAACGCCGCTCGCTTGACGCTGGCGGAATCTGTTTCACTGCACGCCGTTCCCAGTGGGCGACTCTGTGAAATCGGCGGATGTTGCCGTTTCATTGTTTCGATCGACGGAGGCAAGTTGCATGCCGCGACGCTGGCGAGAACGATGGCGCAGAGGACGGCTCTGGATATCAGCGAGTTTGCCAAGGTTGCGTTCCGGGTAAATCCTGAAATGGGTGACTCTGCGTGCTGTGCCGCTTGCATCATACCGAAGCGAGAGTGATCTGGATATTAAATGAAGGCGAACAGTGAGACGTCACTACCCTAACATTTTACTTGTGGTTGCCATCATTGCTGGAGCACAGTCGGTGCGTGCTCAAGACCAGCCGGTGCCCGGCACGCAGCAGCCGGTGTACTCGTCGCCGCAGTATCCGCCGCCTTCGCAGCCGCAGTATCCACCGCCTTCGCAGCCGCAGTATCCACCGCCTTCGCAGCCGCAGTATCCACCGCCTTCGCAGCCGCAGTATCCACCGCAGGGATTGCCGTACAATGCGGCACCGGGTGCTCAGTCTAACGCGCAACCCGGAATGCAAACGCAAATGCAAATGCAACCCGGAATGCAGATGCAGTACAACGTGGGACCGGGTATGCAGTATGGACAGCCGCCGGGGATGCCATACGGCATGCAGCCAGGCATGCAACCCGGCATGCAAATGCCACCAGGCATGCCGATGCAGCCGACCCCGCCCGTGGCGCCCGTCGATTCAATTACCTCGGCGATTCAAGCGCTTACGCAACACATCGACAGCATCATCAAAGTTACTTCGATGCTACCAAACGGCACGGTCAACGTCGGTGCCATCGTGGCTGGTGCCGAAGCATTGACAGCCAGTCTGGGCACCGATCCCTGCATGGCGCTCAGCGGGCTCGGAGTTCCTGTAACCCGCGAGCAGTACGACATGTTGAAGCAAGTGGAGACCATCGCCAAGGACGGTCCTCACATCGCCATGGAAAAGAAGACCATCGAAACATTCCCGCTCGGCATCACAGTCGAGGGTGGTATCGTGGACGATATCAGAGTCGACGGCGATGTGGAATTCGATATCGTGCCCTTGTCGCAGAACGTGCTGATGCTGTCCAATGTGCGCGGCATCGCGGTCGAGGCTCGCGACAGTCAGTACTTGCGCAAGCACACCGCCAAGTTGACCGATATTACGCTAGGACGTGATTCAGCCGGACAAACCATTCTCGATGCCAAACTGACCAATCCCGAAAAGTGGTGGGAGCGCATGGTCACCGGGCACCACAACTCGCGGGTCGGCGTGACTATTCGCATCGGCACCAATGGGCAGGTACAAATTCTCAGTCAGTGACGGCTATTTCTTGAGTTCCATCAAGTTGATACCGTACATGCGCTTGAAGTGTCGCGACAAGTGGCTGGCGTCAAAGAAGCCGACCCGTTGCGCGATCTGTTTGAGAGTCAGGGTGTTGTCCGACTTCACCAGTTCTCTCGCGGCTTTCAAACGAATCTTGATCAAATACTGATGCGGTGTCATGCCGGTCGAAGTTTTGAACATGCGGCAGAAATGATACGGACTGAGATTTGCTTGTTCAGAAAGGTCCGCGACGCTGACGTCCTTTGTGTAGTGTTCGTTGAGCCAGTCGATGACTTCGTTAACCGCTTCCGTGCCCATTTTTCCTTTGGGTGCAGTCAACTTGTGCTTACTCAGGCTGTACTTGGTCATTAGATGCGCTGCCAGAGCGGTAGCAATGGAATCACCATACATTTGACCGCTGGCAAATCCGCAGCGGGCTTCTTCACGCAGGGCGAGCATTACAGCCCGGACGAATTCATCATGCAACGGCGCCGCCAGCGGCAGGTCGCCGTCGGCAGGTAGCCCGGCATCGAGAGCGATATCTGCGAACAGTCCGGAATTGATGGAGAACATCAACGTGTTGTGCGGATCCTGACAGCTCCACTGACCAACTTCGCCGGACGGAATGAGCGACACGTATTCATTCAAGAATGTAGCGCGCTGCGTTTTGCCGCGCAGGCGAATCTCGCCGACCACGGGACTGTCTGACTGGAGCAAGCAGATCGTGGGATTTAAGGAGATCAGGTCGGGATTCTCGTAGGGACCGCAGTAAACGAGTTCTAGAAGTCCGAACTTCCAGGAGCAATCCGCGGAAGTGAGCTCGACCATCCGCGAGTTCTCGACGAGCGGCATGGTATGGCCGGTTTCTTTATTTACTCCGAGGATGCGCTTGCTCATATTTCTATCCTAGAGTCTCAACCGAAATTTGTACATTCTTCGCGGGTCAGTGGCTCTGCTGGTTTAATGATTGAGGTCTTCGTAGGAAACTTCGTCATTCGCCGGTTTGTACGCCGCCGGCTTGCCTTGCGGCACCCACTTATCTTTGACGCTCTTGTAGTGTTGGCGCATGAAAATTGGTTTTTTGGTCGGCACATCCGCTGAGTAGCTGGATGCGTTGGATGTTGGGTTGCGTTCGACGGCGCCGGAATTATCGTCGTATAAGTCGAAGCGTCCGAATTTCCTTACTGCTGTCTGGCGCACGCTGATGATTGAGGCGTTCGATATCGTATAACCCTGGTTGGTGGTTCCTGCTTCGATGCACAACTCGTCGACACCGTCTCCATCGATGTCCGGGACCCGTGAAATGTCGTGTTCGCCGCCGCTGTTGTAACCGAAGTGCGCGACCAGTTTGCCATTCTCCATGATGGCGACACCCCCGATACCGAGGCTGTGCCCGGTTTCACACCAGGAATAGAGGTACGCCACCTGCTTGGCGCCTGGACGTGTAAATGCGCCGACGCATTTGCTGAGCAGCTGAAAATCAGGGTCTGCTCCCGCATCCTTCCAATGTTTTTTTGCTGCGGGAGAGATCGCGGCTTTCACTGGGGCGGTTTCGCTGGGTTTCAATGTAGTAGACGATGATGATGGCGAGCTGTCGCCACGTCCGTCAACCAGGTGCACCATCGCAGCGGTCGCGCGACCGCTTGTCTGGAGAATCAGAGTTGCGAGGCAGAGAATCGCGATCAAAGATTTGCGCATAAATGTGTTGTCAGGGTATCCGGCTTGGTATCTGCGATCCAGCAATTTAGCAAATCCAGCCGCCGGCTACAAATTCAGGGAAAGCATCCATGATTGCAGACTGTCCGCAAGCAGGAACACCAGAAACAGAGATAACAGAGCCAGCGCCTGCGAGACCACGACGGTTGCAAGTAAGTCCAGACCGACGGCCACGTGGGTTCCAGGTTTGGGGCGACCGCTGCCGTCTTCGTCCCCGAAGCCAAGCAATTTGATGAACACCGGAAAGCTGCGCCAGAGACCGTACAACCAACCGCCGACAAAGACTGAAGCCACCACCGCCAGAAGTCCATAAAGGTAAGCATTCGGTGCACCATATCTTTGAAGTTGCAGTTGCAACGTGGCGACTACCTTGAGCGCGATGTTGATAGGAAACATCACGGCCGTGAAGTAATACAGAAAGAAAGAGTCGGCGTGATTGAGTTCGCGTGTCGCCTTGAATTTCCCGAGGCGGACGATGCGACGAAACACAATCGCCATCAGCACGATAATCAGCCCGCCCCATTCCTTGGCGAGTTCGTTGAGACTCTGCGTCAGGTTCAGCAGCGCACTGGCACAGGCAAACTCACGAGACTGGTCGCTTTTGATATCCTCCAGCTTGTGCACGAACTCATCACGCGGGTGGGGTGCATCATCGAATTCCGGTGCCAACATCGACTCGTTCGTGAGGCGCTCCGCATATGGTGCGAAGAAAAACACCGTCGCGGGAGCCGATCGTTGCACCTCGATGATCACCAGATTAGTCTCGTGCAGTTGGCTTTTCTGGTCGCTGACGATTTTCTGTATCTCGATTTGCGGAGCCGCACGTTTGAGATGAAACCAGTGCTGCATTGTGTGCGGGAAATAGACGAAAAGCTGGCTGACCGCCGAAAACACGATCACCTGCAGCAATATCGACTGCACAGCGAAAGTGAGGGGATCGGTCCATTTGTCCGGCTCCTCGGTCGGCGGTGACAGCATCAGATCCGGAGACTTCAAGATCTCTGAGCGTTGCCGGAAAAATTCGCGCGCATCGATCAGTTCTCGAATCTTCTCATTCCAGAAATCGCGAACCAGAGATTTCTCTTCAGCCATAAGTCTACTCTAGACGCTTTGGAACCCAGGGTCGTTGTCATTAGAAAATGGGTTCTGAACGGCGCTGAGCACGTATTATGATGGGTGCGGAGGATGGCGTCTAAATTATGAATCTCTACATGATTGGTCTGATCTGGGTACTGGCGGCCACGGCTATTGCAATCGGCGGCATGCTCCTGGTGCGCAAGTACGTCGGCATCGAAAAGCTGCTGTCATATCACGAAGTGGCCGGCTACATGCTGTCGGTGGTCGGCACACTATATGCGGTGCTGCTCGGCTTCGTCGTCGTGGATGCGATGCAACACACGCAGGAGCTGCGCGTGCTCGTCGATCAAGAAGCGAGCGGATTGGCGAATATCTATCTGTGCGCCAACGGTCTGCCGTCCGATAAGAGACTGGTGATTCAGAAGACCTGCAAAGATTACGCCGATGTGGTGGTCAATGACGAATGGGCGCGAATGAGCTCGCGCTCGTACAGTCCGGAAGCGTTTCGCCTGGTCTGGTCACTGTGGACGATGATCACGACTTACGACCCGGTCACCGAGCGCCAGCAAATTTTGTCCCAACAGCTGACCAGCGAAATCTGCAGCATGACGCAAAACCGTCGCACGCGCATCGTCAGCGCCAGTCATGGTATCAATCCGCTGATGTGGGGGTTTCTCAATGCCGGCGCTGTCCTGACGATCGTGTTCACGTATTTCTTCGGTGTCGAAAACGTCAAGGCGCAAGCGCTCATGACTTTGCTCGTGTCGCTGACCATTTCACTGAATGTGTTTTTGGCTTTTGTGTTCAGCCATCCGTTTGTCGGCGATTTCGCGGTGCAGGCTGATTCATTTAAGCTCGACCAGATGATCTTTCAGAACTACGAACACGGCACGGCGCCACCGCCACCGGCACCGGCGCGGTAGCCTTAGCGCAGCTTGAAGACGACCAGGCTGGCGGCATCATTTCGAAGTACCACTTCGAACAAGCGCTGCACTTCGTTGCGAACAGCCTGTCCGGCATATCCGAGTCGGTGACTGTCCAGCACGAACAGTCCGTTCGGGCGCAATACGCGTGCTGTTTCCTGCAGCGAGTACATCATGTCTTTCGGGTTGGGTACCGTGAACGGCGGGTGGTGCCGTGCCACCACCAGATCGAATGACTCGGCTTTGAAGGGCAGGGCTCTGGTGTCGGCTATCACCTGATTTGCTTTGCCGGCGAGTTCAGGAAATGCCTTCAGCAATTCGCGCTGCTTCAGCAGGTCGGATCTGTATATGTCGGTCGAAACATACTTTCCGAGCCGGTCGCCGAGTGTGCGCGGCACCAGCGTGCTGTTGGACGCGCCTAATTCCAGGGTCGACAAGCCTCTCGTCAGTCCGCCCTCCGCCGCCACTTTCTTGGCGCTGCTCTCCAGCACTTGTGTGAACGGTCCGTGCATCTTGTGGCTTTCGTATTCGAGGACATTGGTCAAGGTCTGTTCGGCAGCCAGCTCTCCTCTGCGCAGCACCTCTTTGGCGCTGAAAGCAGCTGGACCGCTGATGAACGGCTTGTGAAACAGGGCAAACTTGAGGCGCTGCCCCACCGATGGTGCCAGGAGATTTTCGGCTTCGCCCATGGCGAATGTTCCGCGCAAAACACTGGGCAGCATCGGCAGTCTTCTGGCAATGTAATACGTTGCCAGTCCTGCGGCGGTGGAGATGACGATGGCGCGCGTAAGCCTGTCGCCGTCGCTTGGTCCGCGCGCCGGTTCGATTGTCGCCCGGGTCAGCGGGGCGAACGATTCGTTCGCCAGCTTGAGCGGTGACAATACAGATTGATCGCCACCGGGCTCCGGTGACCTTCCGTAGTTCAAAAATTCGCTCATATGAAAAATGCGATGCTCGTGCGGTGATAGCCCAACCGCGAACAGAGACTTCATTCCTTACCACGATTGTGCTGCAAACGGCGCCTTGCGTAAATGGGAGAAACACCCCTTACGCCGTACTCGAATTGCACTTTTAAGGCACGGCACTAACGGGTGCGCAGCACTTCCGAAGGCTTGTTGATGTTTTCCCAGAGCACCTGGATGATACCGTCATCGGTGCCGTCCTGCTGCCCGCCGTCAGGGTCGTGTCCGCCGCTGATAGCCATGGTTACAAGCCCGGTCTCGTTGTCCTTCTCTGCAATAATCGCGGCGGTTCCCGGCGGTATGACGTACTTGCGTTTCTCCGCCGGCACCGGTGATGGTGCGCGCTGCGCCAGTTTCTTCTCCATATCATCTGCTGCCGCTGTCATCTCTTTGGAGAAACTCTCGTATTTGGCTCCGGACGGAATTTTCTTGATCGCGTCGCGCAGCGCCGCCAGCCCCTTTGCCTGGCGTCCCATCTGAATGGCTGCCAGTGCTTTCAAACTGGGGAGGCGGTAATCGATGGAACCGGAGCTTTCGGCCTGTTCGAGTTCCTTTTCTGCCAGCCGCGATTGAATCGGATCTTTAGTAGCGAGCAACTCCAGCGCCTGGCTAATGTGTGACTGTCCGTCCTGTCCGTCCGCGGCGGAAGGTCCGGCTTGCGATGATGCCACATTTTTGTCGTAGAACTCCCTGTCCCACGATTCGCAAATCAGCGACTGCGCGCCGGCTGATTTCTGGTTTTGGAAATCGAGCCGACTGCATACCGATGATATGCCGGCATGCGCGCTGCGCCCAATGAATGCGGAGTACATCGTCGAGGCTGTTTTCGCCAACGTCGGCATTTTGTCGATGAACGTGATGCGGTCGCCCTTCTGTAGAGGTCCGCCGCCGATTTTGTATGCATTTTTCGGAATCGGTTTGCCGCTGTCGGCGAACGACGTGGCATTAATAGTCACGGGGTGCAGATCGAGATCGCGTACCTCGACTTCTTCAATGAGGGGATGCAGTGTCGGGTAGTCCGCCGGACCAGCCATGGTCGCCGCCAGAAAGCTCATGACGATGTCGCGCCCCGCCAGGGTCTGCGCCGGGTTGTCGATCAGGTCGCGCGGCATCACCAGTCGCATGTGCACCACTTTTCGATCTGGTGTCACTCCGAGATTCAGTTCCAGTCCTTCGCTGGTGAGAAACGTGTGTTCTGTCAGCCCGCCAACACCGGCATGCGTCTCTCGTTCTTTGAACTCGAAGTGCGAAACGAAGTCGTGCAGGGGCACGGTCATGAAATCAGCGCCCATCAGAGGTTGAGCACCGGCGGCGGGGACACTTGCCAGCATCGCGCCGCACAAAAGCTCGACCGCGAGCCATTTCGATTTCGAAAGCAGATTGCGTAACTCCATAGCCGTCATTCTGGGCGATCAGGCACAAAGTTGCAATGGACTCGTCCGAATTAAAGACGAACCATATCAAGATAAGAGCATAGGTGTCCCAGCGGGCACCGTAGGGGGTTTCGCAGGTGGATTCTTCCAGAAGCGATTCGGGTTATCGCGAGTATGTCGACGCGGTCATGGACCTGATAAATCAATATTTCTCAGGGTGCGACTGGCAAGCTGAACTGCATCGACTCGTCTGGACCGTCTGTTTTGTCGTGACGGTCGGTATGACCATCGTCGGACTGGATGCGATCTATCACTTGATGCCGGTGGCATTGCGATTGCCGGTTGTGCCGGCGCTGCTGTACTGCTCTTATACGGCAGTGCAGCGCCTGGTGTTTCCGTTTGTGCTCAGCAGATTGCGCTGGTGACTGGGCGCCGGTGACTTTACGCGTAGTACGACGCGGTCTGTTCGATCAGCGATTGGAACAGCGAACGACACGTCGAGTTCATCACGTTGGCAGTCAGCGGTACGCCGGCTTTGGTGTTCCACTCGGTGCGAGCGCCTCTGCGCGTCATAAGAACGATACTGTTCGGTTCGAACTGCGGACCCTGATTGTATTTGTCGTCGCGGTTCATCTCGACCGGCAACACATAAAGCCGCACCGCATCTACGTCCGGTATCAGCATCAACGCGTGCGTCAAGGTCGACATGCTGGACCGCGACTGCCCCTCATGATGGCGCTGTAACTTCACGTGGAATGGACCTTCCCCGACGATATTGTTGTACTGGTTGGCCATCAGTTCGAGGTGTTCCCACATTACATTGAGGACTTCCGAGGGACCCAATCCGGTTGCGGTGGCTTCGGTTTTGGCGGTCGACGGATCTGTTGCCGTGGTGGCGGCCGCCGCACCGGGAGACATGCCATCTTTTCCGCCAAAGCTGGTATCGAAGCCGGACTGGAAGCTTGCCGGTCCCCCCGACGGGCTGTCGGTCGCGATACCGCCCCCGGTACCACCACCACCACCGCCGCCGCCTTCGCCGACTCCGCTGAAGTCAACCTTATCTATGGAGTTCAAAGCCGCCAAAATGGTGGCATTCAACTGCGCCTGACTGGCACCGACTGCCACGCCGCGGTCGCCGGCAGCGCCGGCCGACTGGTCCAGCTTGCCCCAGTTTTTCTCGAAGGCTCCTTCCTTGGCAGAGCCGGAATCCGATCTCTTCTTGGAACTATCGTCTTTGCGACCGCCTGATTTGCGTAGCATTCGGTTTGCCCTCGATTACCGTTTTAGTGGACTGGAGTGCACAATCTTACCGCCCGTCCGGCGGGTGGCCCACCACTTGGATTCTTACCCAGTCTATCAGGCCGGATTGTTGCCCGGATTAAAGCGCCGCCGGCCGTTTCTGGCAGGAAAAGCGTGATCTGGCTTATGATTACGGTTTCGATGCGCCCGGAAATTTGGAGAATGCTTCGCCATGCCCGAACAATTGGAGGAACAACGCGTGGACCTGTCGTCGCTCAGCCGCGAAGACCGATTGGCGCGCATGCGTCACTCGGCGGCTCACGTGCTGGCTGAGGCGATGGTCGAACTGATGCCCGAGGCAGAACTCGGCATCGGACCGCCCATCGATACCGGGTTTTACTACGATTTCCGCTTGCCGCGCCCGCTCACCCAGGAAGACCTGACCTGGCTGGAAGACCGCATGCGCCAGTCGATTGCGAAGAAGCACCCCTTCCAGATGGCGAAAATCACACGCGCCGAAGCCGAAAAACGCTGGTCCAACCAGACTTTCAAGCTCGATCTCCTGAAGGACATCGATGATGAAAACATCACCCAGTGCACGCACGCGGCGTTCACCGATTTGTGCAAGGGTGGGCACCTCAACGATACAGGCGAGATTCCCGCCTTCAAGCTGGCCAGCATCGCCGGCGCCTACTGGCGCGGCAGCGAGAAAAACCCCATGCTGCAGCGCATTTACGGGCACCTGTTCGAAACCGAGGCTGAACTGGTCGAGCACGAGCGCCTTCAGGAAGAAGCGCGCCGCCGCGACCACCGCCGTATCGGCAAAGAGCTGAAGCTGTTCGACCTTTTCGACGAAGTCGGGCCCGGTCACGTGGTCTGGCTGCCCGCCGGCGCCACGATTCGGCGCGAATTGCTGCGCTGGATTGAAGATCTGGAGTTGGACGGCGGATATCGTCATGTGATTACACCCGTGGTCGCAAAGAAGCAGCTCTATGAGCGCTCGGGTCACTGGGCTCATTATCAAGATGCGATGTATCCGCTCATGGAACGCGAAGGCGAAGAGTATTGCCTGCGTCCGATGAATTGCCCACACCACATCATGATTTACGCGTCCGAGCAGCACTCATATCGCGAGTTGCCGATACGCATCGCCGAATGCGCCAACATGCACCGGTGGGAAAAATCCGGACAGGTGTCCGGCATGAGCCGCGTACGCATCATGACCTTGAACGACGCGCACATATTTTGCGCCGACGCCGCTATGGTGGAAGGCGAAGTCGAAGGCGTGCTGCGCTTGATGGAAGAGGTGTACAACACGCTCGGCTTGAAAGACTACTCTTATAGATTGTCGCTCGGCGATCGCGAAGACAAAGAGAAGTACGTCGACAATCCGACCATGTGGGAAGAAGGCGAGGCGCTACTGCGCCGCGTGCTGCAGAAGGTCGGGCTCGAGTTTTACGAAGCGAAGGGCGAAGCGGCTTTCTACGGACCGAAAATTGACGTGCAGTTCAAGACAGCTGCCGGTAAGGACGAAACTCTGGTGACGGTGCAAGTTGATTTCCACCTGCCGGCGCAGTTCGAGTTGGAGTATGTCACCGAAGATGGTGGCAGAGCGCGGCCGATTATGGTGCACCGCGGTGTGCTCTCGACGATGGAGCGTATGGTGGCGCTGCTGATTGAAGAATACGAAGGCAACTTCCCGCTCTGGCTGTCGCCGGTGCAGGCGGTGGTGATTCCGATTGCCGACCGGCATATTCCGTACGCGCAACAGGTTGCTGCTTCGCTGAAGAAACACAAGTTGCGCGTCGAAGTCGACGATCGCAGCGAGCGCATGAATCTGAAGATTCGCAATTCGCAGTTGCGGAAGATCCCCTACATGATGGTGGTGGGCGACCGCGAGGCGGAGAATAGTCAGGTGGCGCTGCGCACGCGCGATTCCGGCGACCTGGGGGCGATGGCGCTCGATGATGTGGTGGCGCGACTGGTGCAAGAGCGAGATACCAAAGCAATTTTGGAGCGCAAGAAGGACCAATCGGACGCCGCACCCGGCGATGCCGGCGAGTCCGGCGGGAAGAAGCCCGATAAGAAAAAGGGCAAGTAAGCTCGCCTGCCCCTAATCTTGCCAGTCTCTAATCTCGCATGCCGCAAACTCCCATTCGTGATGTTGACTCACTTAGAGCGCTTGAGAAACTGGACCAGTTTCTTTTCCACGGCTCTGCCTTGTGCCTGAGCGGACTGGAACCGCGCCAGGCTTACACAATGGTGGATGGCGAAACCCAAGCCGACGGCGAGCCGGCAATTTTTTCCACGTCTCTCCTTAATTACGCCATCTTTATGGCCGTCGTCAGCCGGGAGAATTGCCCCGCCGGAATGCGAGCCAGCTTCGGCCGCAACGAGAGGGGCGAGTTTATCTATTCGGCGTCGGCGCATACGATGAGTCAGATCACCGACGCGTCGCGGGGTTTCGTACACGTGTTTGATCGCGCGCATTCCTCGTGGATACCGCGCGGCATAAACGAGTGGGTGAGCTATGTGGGGCAGACGCCCGGCTCCATGTACGAGGTGTATCTTGCCGACTTCACGGCAAGCATCCATCCGCTCATCGCATAACCCCGTCGCCGCCGCTGACCGCATAACCACGCCTCCGCCGAGACGTTTCCAGAATCGGTGCGTCAGCCGAATAACTCCCGTCGTCTGCCCCAGGATCGCTGCGTCAGTTTTGACACAGGAAGCCGGGTTTTTGTGTCTGGATCCCCCTCTGGAGACCCATCTCAGGAACAGAATTTGCCTTGTATGTGTCAAAACTGGCACATGCGAACTTAGTCTGCTGCGGCGAGACGGCACTCATTTGCTGCGCGTCATGGCGTTAGCAAAGATGTTGTTGATTTGTGAGAGATATCGATCGCCTGAATCAGGCACAATCCAAACGCTCAAGCCGAAACATGCGCACACCTTCTTTAAAACGGTATAGCTCACGTCGAAACCTTTCTCGATGCGTATCACCGAACTACGGCTAACTCCAGCCTTCTGAGCCAACTCGTCCTGTGACAGCTTCGCAGCTTCCCGTAACTCGGCGATCAGTGGACCAACCCCCTCGAGTAGACAGTGGCGGCGTTTGCCCGACCCGTTATTCATATTCATCATGCATTCCTCACACTGATCGAGTTTGTGTATCTGAATGGTGCGTAGAGCTTCCAACGGCTCAACTGTCCGAATCATTTCTTCTTCGGTGTCGTAGAAGCTTGTAATGTTCAGGCTGCCCCTAAGCACAGTGCAGCCATCTAAGACGCAAATCTTCTCGTGAACCTTCTTACGCAGGATGACATGAACACCCAGCGCTTGCAGCATCTTGATTGCTGTTTCGGCGACGGCAATGGCCCGGGTAGTAAGTTCATGGCGCCGCTCCCAGTCGCGTGGCTGCTGCGCTATGACGTGGACAACGACGCCTCGCTCCTGGAGGTCTGTAAACACGGGCTCTAAATATTCAACTCTGTTGGGACTGAGATAGCCAGTCTTGATGTACACGGAGCCCGTGGCCTCCTTTGCGTCTGCCCGCAGAGCGGCATCGAAGGTTTCGTGGTTGCGGATGTCCGCGAGCTGAGCGTCCCAGTCAATCTGTACACCGACTTCATAGTGCATGAGGATTCTTCTCCCTAACGTGGCAACGCGTTGTGATCTATTCTTTCAATCGACGATCCATCGATACAATCGTGAAAGTACGCGTGTTCATTCTTTGAACACGTACTTTCCCTTGCGAAGTACCGTACTTTTATAACAGCTGAATTTTGCGGTGATGAAACGACGCGCTACGGCTTGTAGGTATCGAGAAACTTGCCGACGACGTTGCCTTCTTCGGAACCGTCTTCCTTGGAGATGGTCCAATCCAGTACTTCGCTGTCGTTGCACTTGATCTTGTCGCCCGCCCTGTATCCGGGCATCGAAATTTCATTGGCGATGGTGCCCTCAATCGTATCGCCGTTCCAGCTGTTGACGGCGACGAATGATTGTTCGGTGCGCGCCGACTTCGCATCTTTGAGCTTGATGGTGACGAAGAATTTCTGTCCCTTAGGCAAGCCCTTCAGGTAGCGCTGTTTCGCAGAGGGCAGGGTCTTGCGCGCGGCTTCGACATAAGGTCGGATCGCTTCATCGATTTTCGCCTGAATACCGGAAAGCATCTTATCCTGCGGCGCCAACTTCGCCATCGCGACTCGTTTGATGTCCGCCGCAGTCTCGGACATCGATGGCGGCACGCCCGGCGTACTCAAAACTGTGTTCGCATCGAGAAGCGCTGACTTGTAATCCTTCAGTTCAAGATATGCAGAAGCACGCATGACTTGCGCCGGGAACAGTTTCGGATTCAGCCGCAATGCCTCGTTGTAGTCTTTAAGGGCGGCATCGAACTCGCCGAGTCGCTGGTGCGCCGACCCGCGATTGGAATACACCATCGCAGACGTCTCACCACAGGTGATGGCGGCATCGAAATCAGCCAGCGCATCCTTCGGCTTCTCCCCAAATGTGTACACGCCACGAAACCAGTACGCCTTGCCCATCTTCGGGTTGGCTTTAATGGCTGCGCTGAGGTCCGCGACAGCTGCGTCGATATGCTTTTCGCGTTCGTTGACCAATGCGCGCAAGTAATAGGCATCGGCGAGGTGCTTCTTGCCGGCAATCATTTCGTCTAGTTGCGCGTGGTATTCGGCAAGCGTTTTCGCGTCGATGTTGAAATTCGCTTCTTTGCCATTGAGCTGGTTCTGCATGGTCTCAAAGCTAGCCGCCGGCGCGGACAATGCGCATTGTTCAGCGGTCAGTGTGAGGAAACCGAGAACCGTAGCAACCATGAATAGTTTTTTCATATCATCTCTTCAATTTGGGATTCTCGAGATATTTGCCGCCGCCCATTCCGGCGGGAGTCAGCAGCTTGAGCCACTCTACCCGCCAGGTGTCCGCGCGTTCGTAATCCACGTGACTGATCGGTGTGATGCTTGATGCTGAGACGAGCGTCGCCGAGTTTTGAATGTCGGCTGCCGGTATCGTGACTTGCTGCTTGAGGCGTGTGCCTCGAGCGGCGATGAGGTGAATAATCAGCGACTCATTAGTCTCGGTGATCGAATCCTTTAAAGTCTGAAAGTACTGCTGGAAGTGCGCTGCATTGCGCGTATTCCGCGTGCTGACAAACCTTAGCTGTGAATAGAGCTTGCCGTCGTGGGCGGTAAGGGTGAGGCTGCCGCGAAACTCGGTTCCGTCGGCAAACTTGAAGGTGCGGTCTATCAGGCTGCGCACCGGTGGTCCTTGCTGGGTCCCGGTGCAGGCAAAGGCGCCGCACGCCGCAACGGCGACCACACAGGCGAAGCGCAAAAGCGAAGATGTCCCAAACCATTTCATTATGTTGGCAAGCATACCGCAAATTAAAAGGTCTGGGCAAAGGCGAGATCGGGGTATAACCTCTAAAGCCCCGCCGGCTCAGCTTAATAAGGAGCAACACATGAATTCACGCGCGCTTTCATTCATTACCTGCGTTGTTTGTCTGGCAAGTTTGAGTAACGTCGTGGTGCCCGCTGCTCATGCCGATAACAAGAAACCGGCCCTGAGTGCCAATGTCAGCATGGACAATATTGATGCTCGCATCAAGCATCAACACGGGCGCATCAAGCGCGGTGTCGATAGTGGTGCGTTGAGCGCGCAGCAGGCGACGTCTTTGCGCGATAGTTTGAAAGCCCTCGCGGACCAGGTTGCATCGGAGCGACAGGCGAACGGTGGACAACTGAAACCCGAACAGCTCAAGCACGCCGAGAATGTGCTCAACGAGAGCAATAGTCAGATCAAGTCGTTCGTGGGCGCGGGCACCAAAAAGGTCGACTCCGAGAAGGTGCTCGGTCCAGAGTGGTCGCCTGGATTAGATGGTGCGCAGAACCCCGCTGCTTTGCACAAGCAGATGAAACAAGAAGAGAAACGCGAATTGCGTCAGTACAACCAGGCGATGCAGCAGAAGACAGAAGAACAACAACTCGAATACGAAAAGAACGTGGTGCCCAAACTCGGCGGGCAGCGCAAGACCGTTTTGCAGCAGAAGAAACAACTAAACGAAATCCGCAAAGAGAGCGGAGCGAACTAGCGTTTCTTCCCTAGTGTTTCTTCTCGTATAGCTTCATCAACTCGCGCGCCGAGTCTTGTCTACCGTAGCACGTGTCTGGCAGTCCCGGTCGCGAGAACTCGTTTTGATAGCGGCGCGCTGCTCCGGCGGTATCACTTGTGGTGCGCAGTTCTTGGAGCAGACTGGGATTGAACCGTTCCATCTCTTTGATCAGAAAAGCCATCTGTCCCTCAACAGTATCGGCTGACAGATGGTTCGCGACACAGAATGCACGCAGCAGTTCTACCCGCTGCGGCGCCATCCAGCCCGCAAGACCGAATCCGCCATCACCGGAGCCATCTAAGTGAAGGTGGCTGTCCTCGACAAAGTTACCGACCAACGCGGCTGCGCCCTCTGGCGTCAGGTGATGCTCTTTGATCAAGTTGTCCATCACCTGCAGTCCAAAACCCATATCGATGATTTCGCACTGAGGCAGCCGGCTGTCGGGTCGCCCTAGTAAGGTGTCACGTGGAGTGAGGGAAGTCTGCTGTGCCGGCAGTGCCGGCAGTTCCAGCAGAGCGGTCGACGTCGCCATGTTGTCAGCCCCTCGACCATCGCCCCCGGTCCGAATATCTGCCGTGCGCAAAGCAACGTCTGCCATGAGAACTCCTCGGGGATCAGAGACTGTGAGTGATCTTGTTGAGTGAGGATACTGACAGAGTTGTGAATAAATACGGAACCCCGTGTGTCCAATTGCGGAGGCTATGGCGTCGGTGTTTCGTGACGGCGGCGGAATAGGATGACGCACCGACCGACCGCAATCAGGAATGCAATCCCGAAAAGGGCGGTGCCTACCACGTCCGAGGCGGCGAAATGCGAGCCGTTCATCGAAACTTCCGTGGGGTCGGCTGGATTCACATAGACGGTCAATTGTTTGCCGGCGGCGTATTGATCTGCGGCCTGCAAATCGCTGATCCACTCCGATGTTTCAGTTGTTTTGAAGTCTTTGTCGCCAACCCTATATTGGTATTCGATGTCGGTCAGCAATTTGGGAACGCTCGCCTTCGACACCTTGGAAAAGCCGGTGCGTTGCTTCGTTGAGAGGATTGTCGCCTGTACAGCGGCGAAGCTGGACTTGTGAAGGTCTCTCAAATTGGCCATCGCCATGTTAACGGTGAACAGCAGCAGGAAGCCTGCCGCCACGGCAGTCATTCGCATCTTCTGTTCATTAGTGAGTGGCCCTGACATGTGCAGATACCGTCGGTGGTGCCGACAGCATCGAGCTGCTGATGCCGACCAGGAATGCTGTCTAGAACTTTATGCCCACGTAAAAGCCGATGGACTTGCCGCGGCGCGGATCGAGGTCTTCTTGTTGGGGCTGATACTGCGAAATCTGAACGCCGGCAGCGTCGCCTGGTTGTCGGTCCCCACGCCTTCCACGACCGCTTTGTCCGAAGGTGAGCCCGAATTCGGCGTTTCCGGCGGTTACTAGCGTGACCGCGCCCCGAGTCGTAGCGTCACCAAGCGCCGCCAGCTTGCCTTTCGGGAATTCATCGCGACTCGGCACCAGACTGGCAATCTCGGCGAGATTCTGCGTCTGTGCGTCGTCGTGCGACCAGCCTTCATCGCTGAATAGAATTGACGCGGTATGTGCTGTCTTGTTGCGCAGGGATTCCAGAGAGAACTTTTCAGGAATAACAGCTTCGTTTAGCTGTCTTTGAACTTCGATATCGTTGGCCATCAGTAACCCTCAGCCAGCCAGCCAAAAGCACTATAGTTGCGAACGCTTCGGCGCGCCATCGTGGGATTACGACGCTCGCCGACTTTTAGAAAATGTCGACGAAAGGCGGCCTGTGCAACACCGGACGTCTGCGCTCGTCCTCGTGTTGATCGGTGTGGCCGCCCCGGCGTCCACCAGTTCAACCAATCACTGGTCAGCGGCTCTCACGCGACGCCCCCTCCACTCTCTCTGCGCCGTTGTGTACGTTTACACAGAGGCTAAAGCCCAGCCGTAATGGGTACAACCTAGATACGGTCAAGATTTCGTTAGAGGCGCACCCATGCTGTGTTCCGTTTGCTCCAATGCTGATCATGAGGCTCGCAACTGCATAAAAGCGGTGAAGGAGTACAGCATCGGTCCATACCACACGACCGCCGAAATACCGAAGTTGTTCGCGGCGCAGGGGCGGTCGGAAGCCACCGCCATGGCAGCTTTGCGAGACCGCATCGCAAATTTGAAAAACCAAGAACAGTAGTTTTCCGGTGTCGTCTGTCGCCGGGCGCGCCTAAACTGTGTCATAGCGCACGAAGGTGACAGCGCCGAGTGCAAGAGCGCCGTGACGTGAGGAGCCAGTGCCAGTGATGTCGCAAAACGCTGCTCGGGTAACGCAATCGCATCATCTGCAGTCGGTGAGCGGCTTTGCCATGGCGTTCATGGTCTGCGCCATCATCGGGTTTGTGGGGACGATGTCCTCGGTCTATATCGGGGCAATCGGACTTGAGGGCAAAGACCAGTTCATAATCCTGCGCGGCGACGAACAGGTCTACGCGCGCATGGAGCAGGCTCCGGCAATCTGGGAGCGCATGACGCCCGAAGATAAGGCGATGACACCGAAACAGCGTCTGGAAACTGACAGAGTCAATCTCATGCCGATGCTGTTCGATGCTGCCGTGCAGTTCGGCTTGTTGGGACTTGCCGGCTACGCGGTTTTCTTCTTTGCGCGCAAACGTTTCGTGAAATCAACAGACCAGGCGCCTCGCATAACGGCCAGCCTGGCGATCGCCGGCGCACTGCTGGCGGTGTCAGTTTCTTCCCCTGTCGCGCATGCTCAATCGGCGTCGCATGCTCAATCGGCGTCACAATCTCAATCGGCGTCGCAATCGAATGTGGGCGGTATCACCTGCGACACCCCTGACGATGATGTGAACTCGCTGCCACCGCAAGCCGCGAGCAAAGACGTGTCTGCTGCGAAGAAGAATCTTTGGAAGGGAACCGTGCGCACCGGCGGTCTCGCCAACAAGTCGAAGCGCACCAACGACGCGAAAGCGCTTCTCAGCCAACCGGAAGCGCTCGACTTCATCAAGAAGGTACACAAGAACATCTCCGGTAACTGGCATCCAGTCAAGGGCAGCCAACCTGTCGAGATCGCATTCAAAATCGCTCCGGATGGCAGTCTGGTCTATGCACGGATGGAGAAGTCCTCCGGTATCGATGCCTGTGACAAAGCAGCTATGGATGCAATGCACAACGCGGCGCCGTTCCCTCCGATTCCGCAGGGTGTGGAGATGTTCGACTCGTTCGTTTTTGGTTTCGACAAGAACAAAGCCGACCACGACGGGCACGGGTTGACCACGATGCGCGGAAAGTTTGCGCCGCCTCAAGATTAGTTAGCTCTCTCGATGGTCGATCCGTCGACGGCAACCTGTTTGCCGTTGCTGTCGGTGATGCTGTTCAGTTGCCCGCTTGCGTCAGAGTGCGGCGTGTAGCGCGGATTGTGCAAATGCCATTTCGCAGCCGTTGGTTTCCAGGGATGCCATAAGTGGTTCTTGCCGGATTGGGAGTGCGCTGGTAAAAGGCGGCAACGCTGATGCGTCACCGCCTTGACTGTTTCGAGATGTTAGCCCATCTTGATCTTTAATGGTGGCACGATATGTCCCGGCGGACTGACACTATAAACCACTGCCGGCGTCTCGCGATGCGGGGGATCAGGAATGTGATCGTGTCGTCGTGCGCGGTCATAGGCATCATCGTGCAACCTCGACGGAGTGTGGTCGCGTGGGTGGTTGATGGGGCCGGATTCGCCATTGTCCATGTTTGATCTCTCCTTGGGGATTGATGTGTATTGGTGCGTACGCACGCGGTGGGGCGTGCGTCGTCGCGTTGGGGCTGCGGGAGGACTTGGGGCTGCGGGAGGACAGGGGGCTGCGGGAGGGCTGCGGGAGGACAGGGGGCTGCGGGAGGACTTGGATTTGCCAAGAACCATGCGAACAGAGTAGGACACGCTAACCGAACATTTCCGGAGCAACTTGTGTATATTTTGTGAGAAGCGAAGTATCGGCAGAGGACTTGAACTTATGTACAAACGAAATGCCTGGACGTGGAATTGGTGCGCGGCACTTATGATTCTTGTGCTCGGCATGTTTCTTCCGCCGGCACAAGGTGGTGTGGGTCCGCGGTTCAAGATCCTTTTCGTCGTAACCAGCCACGACAAGATGGGCAACACAGGCAAACCGACCGGGCTGTGGTTGCCGGAACTGACGCATCCTTATTATGGAGTGACGACTGCCGCCGAAGGGCACAGCGGTTTTGACGTGGTGTTCGCCAGCCCAAAAGGTGGTAAGGCACCCATCGATCCGCGCAGCATTGATCTAAAAGATCCGGACAACAAACGCTTTATGGAAAGCGTCGAGACGAAGAAGGCGATCGAAAACACCATTCCGCTGTCCAAGATCAATCCAAAAGACTACATGGGTGTTCTGTTTGTCGGTGGTCACGGACCGATGTGGGATCTGCCCGACGATGCTGACGCGCAGAAGATCATTCGAGTGTTGTACGAGCAGAAGTGTCCGGTGGCAGCCGTATGCCATGGACCTGCAGCGCTCGTGAACGTCAAACTCAGCAACGGCAGATATCTGGTGGCAGGCAAGAAACTAACTGCCTTTTCGAATGCTGAGGAAATTAAGGGCGGCTACGAAAAAGTGGTGCCGTTTATGCTGGAGACGAAACTCAAAGAGCGCGGCGCCGTGTTCGAGGCGGCACCACCACAGAAACCAAAAGTCGTGGACGCCGGGCTGCTACTGACTGGACAGAACCCTGCTTCGGCGCGCGAGCTGGGAGTTCTGTTGAGGAACACCGCGGACCTGCCTAACGACGCGCGTTAGTCACTTCTTCTTCACCGTGATGATGCGTCCGTCGATGGTTTCTGTCATGCGCTCGCCGTATGGATTGTCGTAACTGATGTTGCCGTTCTTGTCCACACGCATGTTGGCGTCTCTGTAAAAGTACTGGTTTCCGTGCACACCAGTGTGATACCAGGTCTTACCACCGTCTGTGGTGCTCCAACGTGAACCGTCGCCATTGATGATTTCTCGTGGATTGCCTTTGGCATCGAAGTTGACGGTGCGAATGGGATTGCCGTCTCTGTCGACAACCGTCATGGTGCGCCCGTCCGCACTTCTTTCTACTGTCGCGTCCTTGCTGCGCTCGGCCCAGTCGTCGCGTGAATGCGGGCTCTTAATGACAGCGCCGTCCACTGCGATTGTCACGCGCGCGTCTTCCCCGGTCGGGTGATCGAAGGTGATGTTGCCGCGCTTATCCACGCTCAGATTGCGAAACTCGAAGGGAAATACTTCGCCGTCGGCAGCGATGCGGAAATAGGTTTTCCCGCCGTCTTTGCTGACGAAATGACTGCCGTCCGGCATGCCGATGTTCATTGGTTTGCCGTTCTGATAGTCGCTGAACGTCATGACTGGCTTGCCATCAGGACCGGTGACGCTCTCGAGTTGACCATTCGGTCCGTAGTGCTGTTTGTAATCAGGATTATTGAGATGCTGGTCTGCCGTGTCGGTCGGACCGGTGTCCTGTTTTTCCGGCGCAGATATCTGGGGCAGTTTGGATTGCTTGTATTCAAGCATCATTGAAGCCAGGAAATCCTGGATGCCACCATTGCTTGGTGTTTTGCCTTCAGATGCATCGGCAATGTGAAGATCTTCGACCCGGCGCGCTGGATGCGCTTCTGCTTCTGGAGCCATGGTAATGCCCTCCCCGTGCGTGATTCGCTCGGTGAAAGTGAAAACTAATAAGGGGGATGCCACCATTCTAGTGATGCCGGCGAATGGTGGCAGTACGCAATTGCGCACGTCTTGTGAACCGAAGACTCGTAGCGCACTACATATGTAGAGCCTAGCGAATCAGACGCGTGGCAATCAGTCCGGCAAATCGTGTTTTGCCGTTGTACCACCAGCCCAGGTGATTGTGGCATTGCTTGCAGATTGCAAATGTCCAGGCGTGCCCGGCAAACCAACTGGCTTCAGTCGTGGGCTCGCCGGTTTCGGCGGCGCCGGGAGCATCGCTGTAACACAGCACATGAAAGGAATAACCAGCCGGATTGCGAAATGTGTGTTCGTGCGGCGGAATGGCGAAGGTCGGGTCGGTAACTTCGAAATTGCAGGTGCGGCAGCGGACGCTCTCTTGTTCTTCGACGTCCTGCTTTTCTTCAAGCTCAACCGAGACGTTTTTGCTCATTAATCTAGATTAGCTCATCGGTTGCGCCTCGGTCGCAATTGCGCTCTAATTTATGAGATACGTTGGTCCAGTAGAGAGTGAAATCATGAAATCAGTTCAAATTGCCTGCCTGGCGGCGGTTCTGGCTGTTGGGTTCGTTGCTCAGGCTCTGGCGGCTTCGGCGCAAGGCATCCTCAACCAAAGCGGGGACCAGCTTCTCAAGGATTTTAATGTAGACCCGAACCAGCTGCCGCCGCAGTACGCGCAGTCGGCGCCGGCTCCGGCGACCGGGACGCCTCAAAGCTACCCGGCGCCAGCCCAGTCTCAATTTCTGCCAACCCAGCCCGGCGGCGGCGGAGCCAAATCGACTCTGCTGCGCGTGCTTTCGGGCGCCATTCCGAAGGTTGACGTGGATAATGCAGGCGGGGTGAGGGTTAAGGCGCCATTCGTCAACGTGAATGTCGGAAACGGGCAACACGACGTCCGAGTAAGTGCTCCCTTCGTGAATTACAACACCGGACAGGGCGCCAACGTGCATGTTCCGGGCATTCTCAACGTAAATCCGCAATATGCCGCTCCGCAGGGCGTTCCATACACTGCTCCCCAGGGCACGCCGTATGCCCCGGGTTCGCTATACGCCGCCCCGCAAGGTATCCCCTACACCGCACCGCAATCCTCGCAACTAACAGCACCGCAGATGGTGCCCGACGGGGCTGCATCCCAAATGCCTCGCATCCCGCAAGTACTCCCCAGCGCCTCTTTCGGTGCCAAATAAAGTGGTCAGCCAATTTGATGGCTGACCACAGTGGTTAGTTGGTGAATGCACCAGGTGTTAGCGCCAGTGGCGGTTGCCGTAGAAACCAACCCGGCGTCTCTCGAAGTCATTGAGGTCACGAGTGATGTCGCTGTTTAATTGAGCGATCATCGACTGCAATTTTTGTCTTTCTTTGAAGCTCAGTCTGTTGCCGGACATCCGCATGCGAGCTTCGATTTGATTGATTTGCGCCAGTTTGCTTTGCAGACGAGCAGCTTCGCTGCTGTTCAACCGACCACTCTGTACGCCGCGATTGATGCGGGTTTGCATTTGCGCCTGCTGGCTATTTATGGTGTTGCCGCCGTATCCGAATTGCGGATTGCCACCATGTCCAAATTGATATTGAGCATTGGCGGGCGTAGCAGCCATAAGTGTCACCAGTCCAACCAGTGCGAATGCAGCAAAGCGTCTCATAATAACCTCCTGGCAAAGGTGTTTGCGTCACGTACACCAACCGACGCCGGTCCCCCCGGCATGTTCCTCGGTCAGGAAATTGTCACGTTAATTGCACGCCCTGCCTACCATAATTAGGTTACCCCCATCGCAGTTACTATTTAGCGCTTCCTCTTCTCTGCTTGCAGGTATTTCCTTTGTCGGAAACACTTGAACATCCACCTGTTGAGAAACGGGCAGCCGCCAAACCGGATGCTATCGAAGCTCCAGTTGAAGGCGCTGAAACCGCCTCCGCGGCCCGCGGAAACCTCGTTGGCGCCGCAGACCTCACTGATAAGAACAGCTCCGATCTGGTGCGTTCGCTAAGACCAGCTGCTGTTTCTTCCGAATTCCCTTCTATTGATCTGAGATTGAGCGGCGGCGATCGCGGACCGGAACCCGCCGGCGCAGACAAACAAAAACCCTCGCCGGCCGAGATGGAAGGTCCCCCGCGTCCCGGCTTGCCGACACCTGGTATCACCCGCGATGCGCAAGGACGCGTCACGGGCGTTACCTATCCTGATGGTGAGAAACGCGAATTCGGATACGACGCGAAGGGAAACCTCAATAGCGTTCAACAACCGAATGGCGACACCTTCGTTTTGAAGAACGGCCGTTGGCAACTCGACCCAGAGCGCAGCCGCGAAGCTCGCAGGCTGAATGGAAGTGGTGGCATGTCGACGTCCGGTTCACCGTTCGACCGGTCGATGTCGTCCTCGTCCAATTCTTCGTCGAGCGAAGCTCCATTCCGTAATCCTAAGGTCGCCGCAGACGGCACCTTCACCTTCGACCGCATCGAAGGCGGCAAGACCCAAATCAATCCTGACGGCACCAGCGAAACCAAAACCAAAGAAGGCGCCGTCATCAAGTCCGACACCAAACCCGACGGCATTCCGCGCGTTGCGAGCATTGAGTATCCTAACGGCGACCGCCGCGAGTTTACCTACGGAAGCGACGGGAACTTGCTGACTTTTTCAGAGAACGGTCGCCTGTCCACCGTCATCAACGACAAGGTGTACGGACCAGACGGCACCCCCACCGGACAGACCCGCCCGCGCGTTTATGACGACGGCAGATTCTCTATCAGAGACAAAGAAGGACGCACCATCGTCACCGATACCGATGGCAGCAAAGTCACCACCAACCGCGACCTGTCGGTAATCAGCCAGCGTCCGGACGGCAAAGTCACATCCGTCGAAGATCCGCAGCGCCGCGTCACCAACTTCTCCTATGACAAAGAAGGAAACCTGCGCTCGGTCACCGATCCGGCAGGCAAAAAGTTTGATGCAGTAGTCGACGCGCACGGAAAGGTAACAGATACCTTCCGTGCGCGTAACGGCGACTTGCGCAAACATCTCGAAGTCAAACCTGACGGTACTGTTTCTTACGAAGACAAGCAAGGCAAACTGCACAGCGACTTCGTGACCGGACGCTCGTCGGTCACTTCGATGACCAGAGATCAAATTACCGATGCGGCACGCCTGGCGCACACCGAGACCGGACGTCCCGATGCCGATAACAGCGGCTTGCGCAAAGCAGTTGAGAAGATGACGCCGGCCGATCTGGTGGCACTGGATGCCAGACACAAAGACTTGTTCGGTCAATCGCTCACCGACGTCATGAAAGTGCAAGCCAGCGATCCGACCAAACGTGACGCATCGACAGCCGTGCTCGGACGCCTGGCGGAATCACAATTGCGCACCACCGTCGCGCAGCAGTTCAGCAATCCCACAGAATTCGAGCGCGCCAACAAGGCAATCACTGAATTCGGTGAGCGTGCCAAAGAGCAGGGGATGAAACCCGATGAGATCATCGGCGCGCATCTTCAAGCCGCGGAAGCTCTGAGAACGCATACCGACGACAAAGGCAAGGCGCTCAGTCCTAAAGAGAGCGTTGCACAACTCGAGAAGACGCTTCTCGACCGCGCCCCGACAATCGAGCATGTGTCCGGTCGCTATGGTGTGGCATCCGAAGAGATCACCAGACCTGATGGCACCAAGGCACGGCAGTTTTATGTGCCCGGTGAGAATGGCGACAAGATACCGGTTCTGCAAACCACAGACACCAATCCGGCGAAAATCGACGACCAGCTGCGTGCATGGAGAGACCAGAAGGCTCGCGAGATGGAAACCAACTATGGAGTCGAACTCAGTCGCGATGGCGATCGCGAGCGGCTGCTCGGAAAAGATGTCGGTCTGCGCGCGCCGCGCATCGATGAATTGCTGGCTCTCGACAAGGGCTTGCAAAACTCGGTGCCCAGCGCCGGACCGCGCACGCCGCCAATCAAAGTGCAGTTTCCCACCGAGCCGACAAACCCCGGCGCCGATGCTTATGTGCTGGGCGGCGACCGCGTCGTATTCGAACCGATGATGGGCAGAACCTTCCGCGGCATGCAAGACACAGTGCTCCATGAATGGGGACACGTCGGACAGTTCAAAATGGAAACTGCCAATAAGGCATACTATGACAAGGCTGCCGCCGACATGGGCTTCCGAAGAGTGACCACCGCATCTGGTGCTGTGCAATTGCAAATGCGCGACAAAGACGGCAACTACTGGGCGCAGAACCCGGCTAATTACGAGCAGCCCTTCGGCGGAGCCTGGACGCGGGTCGACGATCAGGGCAGAACGCTGAAGGCGGATGGGACGCTCGCTACTGGTTTCAACGATCTAACCGCTGCGATCCGCTCCAATAACGAGATGCGCGAGGCAGCTGCGGTGCGTCCCGGCAGCACCTATTTCAAGAACGAGAAGGAAATGGGCGCCGAAGCTCTCACTTACTTCAGAGCCGATGGTCGCTCGCGCGCCGAACTTCTGTCGATGAGCCCGGACATGTACCGCATAGCTAAGGAGTGGGACCAGAAGGAAATCGATATGGATCCGCGGTTCGGCACCAACCCCGATGGCTCATCGAAATTCATTCGTTCTCCGGAAGGCACAATCGTACCGGCGACACAAGAGGAAAGGCAGCGAGTCGCCAAATACGAAGAGGAAGTGCGCAAGTCGCCGCAGGCACAGTCCGGATTACCGGAGATCACATTTAAGAACCACGTTCCAGGAATGCCCTGCCCACACTGCCGATAACACTTACTAAGAACGAAACAACGGAGCGCAAACGAACAACATGGCAGGATTCGATACAAGACTTGCAACCATCGCCGCCGCCGCCAAGCCTGAAGCGGCTTATGAAGACGTCGTCACCGACATCATTCCGATCGGGTTGCACAATCCGCCGCCGACCAGCGAGGGCTCCCCGGAATATTCGCGACTGAGCATGGCTGCCGATCAACCTGATCCGCGCGTTCGTACATTGGCTGTCGGTCCATTCGAACTTACCGCGCAGGACATTCGCGACTGGTGCAAGCAAACCAATTGTTCAGATTTGGACGAACTGGTTGCCGATCGCAGATTGCGCGCGTCGACGGCGCTGGCGATCAGATCGAAGCAATTCGAAGTGGTGCTGCGCACATTGGAAGCCGGTCAAGCGGTCAACGAAGGAACGCTCGAGCGTTTCATTCCAGCAGACCTTCAGCATGTAATCGCCAGTCGCGCCAAGAGATAGTACAGCCCGGGAAGAAACGGCAAGTCGCGGGAAGAAACGGCAAGTCGCGGGAAGAAGCGTCCTGACGGCGGTAAAATGTCAGCATTGGGTTTGGAACGAAGGCGTGCCGGCAGACAGGAGAGGAAATGAAGAAGGGATGGACCGCACTGTTACTGATTTGCGTCCCATATTAATGCTGTTCCTTATTTCTTGAAGAACGAGTCTCCAGGCTGGAAAACGAAGTTTCGAAGCAAAGGCAACCGCAACCGCCCTGAAGCATTGCGTGTAGAATGAAAAAACGGTCGGAAGGATTAAACTCGTGCTGTTGAGACTTATTGTAGCTTTGGCATTCTATGGCTTCGTCGGATGGCGCATATTGCTGGAGCGGGCGCACGCCGGCCCGGCAAGCGCGTATCTACCCCTGTGGGCTTGGATCGCGCTGGTTGTGGTTTCACTGCCGGCCGCAGTGCTGGCGGTGATACATCAGAACAAAGCCTTGAAAATCCCCGAAAATGTCCACACGGCAATCCGCGAGCTAGAGCGTCGGCATCAACTGAAGGGATTTGACGGACTGATGCTGTTGGCGACGCGCGCCTGGTATGGCGGCATGGGGATTTGGTCCGTGCTCTTTATTTATCAGCACTTCGCGCAGTGGAAACAGAATTCCGTGTTCCCGGTGATCGTCGCAATCGCTTTGGTCAACATGGCTTACAACACTGTGGTTCAGCTAGTTGCATGGAGTGCCCTCCACCGTAAGTCGATTGATATTGATGACCTGTATGCGCAGATTCCGAAGTAAGGAAGGCGACCCAACTCGGTAGTCAGGCAACGCGTGGGACTGACTTGTCACGCGACGCGCGGGGTGGTGACGCTAGTTTTGCTGGTGCCGTCCGGATTGAGTTCGAGTGTGGAGGTGCCGCGGCTGGTACCGGTTCCGAATACGCGCGTCACGTAGATGACGCCTTTCTCGGTGAACGAAACGCTCACTTCCGGAACCTCTTGCTCCTGACCATTGGCGTCTGAGAACCACTTGCCGTCTTTGAAGTTGTAGTGGACTTCTTTGCCGCTCGATTCCTGGACCGTGAATTTATCTGGCACGCCCTTGATGTCGCGGTGAGTGATTACATACTTGCCGGAGTTGGTTTCGTATTCGTCGGGTCTGGGCGGAGCGATCACTACAGTGTCAGTGCCGTCGGCACCGACGGTGGCGATGCGCGTGGAACGTTGCTCTGGCACGTCACCTTGCTGTTCGGTGATTACCATGTGCCCCTGTTCATCCATGCGGCAGTCGAATCCCTTTAGCTGTACCTCGGCTTCGCTGTTCTTCTGGTATGTCCAGCTATCGCCATTTTTCTTGTAGTGATAGGTCGAACCGCCGTAGGTCACTGAGAAGTCGGTCGGATTGCCTGCTTCGTCGCGGGCTGCGATGCTGTAGTGGCGGCCGTTGGGGGTGTTGAACTCGTTGTTCTCCTCTTCCTTTGGCGGCTCTTCTTGCGCCGGAGGCTGGTCGCTGACGACACCACCTTTCATGTGGAAGTTGGCGGCTGCGATGGTGGTTTCCTGCCCGTCCGGAGTCTTCTTCACGTAGTCGCCGTTTTCTTGTTCGGTGTATGTAGTACCGTCGGTGGTGGTGATGGTTTTCTTGCCGTTCTTGGTTTCCTCCACGGTGCCGTTGGCATAGATCTGGGTTTCATTGCCGGCTCCGTCCTTCAGAACGACCACGCCGGTGTGCTTGAAGCCGATGCCTACCTGTTGTGCGTCCGGAAGCACCTTGCCGTCGAGGTACCACAGTCCATCGTCGTGTTTTTCGTAGACATGCTTGTTGCCCTGGGCGTCGGTCACTTCGACTTTGGTGGCATCGTTGTTGGCGTCGCGCGTCACGGCGTAAGTCTTGTCACCGGCTTTCGATGTGGTGGTCGAAGTGCCGTCGCCGTTGTCTTTTTTGTTGTCCTTGTTGCCGTCGCCCTTGTCGTCTTTCTTGTCTTCTTTCTTTTCTTCCTTCTTAGTGTCGTTGACGTCCTTCTGGCTGACCTTAATCTTCTCGCCGGGATGAATCACATCGAGCTTGCGGCCGTTGAGAGTTTCCAGTTCCTTGAGTTTGGCGAGTATCTCTTGATTCGTGGGTTGATGCGGCGGATTCTGTTTCTTGCCCTGTTCTTCGAGCATTCGGCGGGCGTAGTCCCAGGCTGTGTCGCCAGGCTTGACTGTGATTTCGCCGCTACCGTCTTCATTGATGCCGACTTCGAGCGGTTTGTGGCGCTGTTTCGTCGCCTTCTCATCTCCGCCCCACTTCTCGGTGGACTTGTGCTTGGTCTGCTGTTCTTGTTTCTCTTCCTTCTTCTCCTCCTTCTTCTCCTCCTTCTTCTCCTCCTTCTTCGCCTCTTTCTTCGCCTCTTTCTTCTCGTCCTTCGGCTCCGGCTTCTCTTCCTTCTTTTCGTCCTTGGTTTCAGCGGACTTCTTCGGCACTTCCGCCTTATAGGTCCGCGGCTGGTCGTCGGTCTTCACCGCGGAGGTGTCCACGATGCGCGGGCGCGTGGCTAACTTGGCGGTCTCTGCATCATTAGTAAGGTTGGTCAGGGTCAGGTTGCCGAAAAGGTTGTCGACAGTGGACTGGCTCTTCTGCGTCGACTGAGTGAGGAGCGGCACCTCGTGCATCAGTTCGTGGGTCGCAGCAAGGCGCGGTCCGCCTGCCGGATTTTTGGTCGATTCGCCTGAACGGATAAAGTCAATCAATTCGCCCATTTAGGTCGAGCTCCGAATATGAGTCGCATGGTGGTGTCGTTTGCGGGAGGAAACACACGCGCTGCTTTCGAGCTTGCTGCCGGTTGGCTGGTCGGGTCGAGCTAGTAAATGCGTGCAGGATTAACCTACACCCTACTTTTAAAAAAGTTGTAAAACGCTTCACTGACCGCGTTTACGGGGCTTCAGAGCCTTGCTGAACGGGGGTTCGAGCACCCTCACTTTCCGGTTGAGGGTGGCCGTGTAGCGGGCCACTCTAAACCTCTTTTACCGGCAAACCGCCGCTGGCGGCCCGGTACGCGGCCGGATCATCGTATTTCGGCCGTGTACACGGACACCGTGGCGTAGTCGCCCGCTATATCTTCGGGCTCAGCATGCCCAGCAGTGTGAGGAAACCGATTGTGCGGCGGAAGGGACTGTCGCCGTCGAAGAGTTCTTCGCATGCCCACACGACCAAGGCACCGGTCGCCACGGTTTGCGCGCCGCGGCGGATTGGTCCGCGTGATACCGCCCGCACTACCGAAGCCGCGTACCAAATGCGCAGGGGCGCATTTGGTCTTTGAGCTATTACTATATTGCCTTGCTTGTCTTTGAAGAATTCGCTGATCAACATGGCTTATCTGTCGAGCGCAGGCGCGTGGTTGTTCCTGTTGCATTAGACAGGTTGAATATCAAAGCCGGAACTCTCAGCGCCGCAGCGCGATCACTCAATCAGCCGCTGCATGATGTGGCTGCTTGTTAACCCCATCGCCTCGAACACATACTGAGTAAAGGAGTCATCCTTGTCATTGCCATTACTAAAGTCCGCTTCGCCGCTCGTGCTTGTTACGGATGCCATCGCTCCTGCGGAGGAAGATGCAGCTGACCCGGCGACTGAGAAAATGTGGAAGATGCTGCGCGCGGCACGCGCCTGCGAACTGCGAGATGTCGTCCGCGCTGAGCGTATGTACAGGGCGGCGCTGCGTTTCGCTGAGCGCAATTGGACCGACGACTCGACCAATGTGGCTGATGCATTGTTCTGTCTGAGCCTTTTCTACAGGAAACAGCGCAAGCGTTCCGCTTCTCGCCGCTGCTGGCTAGCCATGAAACGACTGCTGCACCGCAGTTAGCCGCTCGTCAGTTAGTCGAGCGCGATCGAACCGCTCAGCAATATCTGAACGCCTTTTGCCGTCGGCGCAAGCTTCACGCTGCGGATAGAGATCATTTTCATGCGCGGGTCACTGTGCTTAACGAGCGGTTTTTCGATGCTTGTGTGCAGTGGAATGCTGTGGCTGCCGATGTAACCTTTAACTGCCGCCAGCGTTGCCGTCAGGATACCGGACTCCGCCTTGCCCAGAATGCTCTCCGATACGCCCGACCAGTCGAGTTTGGTTTGGTCGAGTTTCTTTAATTCAAACCCGACGTCTGCTTTGACCTTGCTGTCCGCCAGGGTTTTGCCAGGCACCACAACGAACTTCGCGGTCGCCGGACCTGAAATCACTGCCGCCGCAGACCATGACTTGACGTCGGCGCCGCCCTCGTTTCTCCTCAGCAATGCACCGATAGGATGCAGCTTCTCGACGGTTCCGTCCAACCGCGCCGGCGCACTGCAGTTGGCGGTGGCATTGTTCTCTCCGGTGAAGTGAATGTCTTGAATCGATGGCTTGGTGACCTCGACTTTCTTGAGAGTCACGGCTTTATACCGCCACGGCGTTTGCTGAATCAATTCCTTGTCGACATTGATCTTCGTCGATGCGGGCAGGTGCTTCTGCACCAGCTCGGTCAATTCGCTTTCGGAAAGGAGAAGCTTGCTGTTGTCGAAGGTGACCGCAGTCTTCTGCCCGCTCAACTGCAAGCCGATGGCGCCCAGTTCTGCATCGAAACCCGGAATGCCGAACGCGCCTCCGCGCGGGATCACTGTGGTGCTGAATGCGCCCTTCAGATTCAGATCTGTTCCGTTGATCGCCACGTCGGCGGTGCCGGTCAGATCGTCGAGGGTGAGCTTCTTGCCACCGGTGGCGATATCGATAACGCCGGGACCCAACTTGACCTTGCAGTTGAGTTGTTTGGCGCCGTCACTCTTGATGTTCAATCCCGAAGGCAACACGATGCGGGCAGCGGTGGTGCGACCCGCCTTAGGCTTCAGCGAAACAGCCTTGGAGCCTTGCTGCCAGTGCAGCTCGGACAGTCCGAATTCGCCCGAAGCGGCTTCGACTGATATGGCACCGGGCATCTTCACCGAGAGTTGGTCGAGCTTGGCTTGCGTGAGGTCTAAATCTATGTTCTGGTTGCCCTGGTGCCAACCGATGTTGACTGCATTGGCGTCGACGGCACCAGGGACGGTGAGCGATACCGAGGAAGCCTTGTTGTCTGCGAGCGCAATATAGAAGTTGGCGTCGACTGCCGGCAGATTGCCGGTCAGTTTCTTCCCGGGCTGATCTATGTTGACCGAAACTTGCTGCGCATCTTCATGTCCTGCCAGGGTTACGGCGGCATCCTTCCAGTTGCCCGGCGTCACCACCATTTGAAACTGCGTCGGAGTTAATTTTGAGGCACCCAGATCGATAGTGTCGCTGGCGCTAGCTAATTTGCACGACGTGAGCGTTATGTGTGATGCCTTCGGATCGTCCAGTGTGAATGTCAGTTTTCCGTTGGCGGCCGCCACGTGTGTGGTCAGCGTCGCACTGAGTTCCTTCGCGGTGACATCGTTGTCGCCGAACTTGGCGCGCAAGTCCTGGGCGCCGGCGAGGTTTATCGTGCAGTGACCCTGGTAATTGGTTTGGCTTGTGTACTTGATGTCTTTGAAGAGAAACTTCGAACCGGGCTTCAGCTTAAACATGACTCCGCCGATTTCAGCGGGTTGATCGGGGCGCAGCGATATCTCCGCGTTGCTGACGTCGAGTTTGTGTACGATATTCGCGAGCGGATCGGAGGCGGGTTGCCCGGGGTGCGGCAGACTGTTGTTGATCAACGTGACGATGATGCCGACAAAGTCCAGCGATGCGGATGCGGAATGGGACTTGACCTCGATTTTGGTGGGCACCGGAAACCCGTCGAACGAGATGCTGTTGGACAGTGTGAGAGTGCCGGTGCCGGCAGCGAGATCGGGTTCGGCGGAACCTTTGATGGGCATCGATGCTGCGAGCGTGAAGGTAGTGTTTTTGTCGACGGTGATTTTGTGTTTGCCGACCTGATAGGTGCCTTTATTGAGTTCGCCGGAGGCATTGATGGTGACTGCGTCCGCGACTGACACCGCTTTCGATGCCAGCGGATTGCTGACTTTGACCTTGACCTCGGGAATGGGTACTGCTGGAGTCGGCGTCGAAGTCGGTGCACCACCGCCGGTGCAACCTTGCAAAAGCAGGATTGCCATCAGATACGCCGTTGCAGTTTCTCTTTTCATAAATTGAACCTTAACGCGGGGCGGAGCCGAAGTCGATGGGCTGGGTGTTCCAGTTGGTGACATTGGTGAGAGTGCCGCGGATCTGCTTGAGCACGGTATCCAGCGGGTTGTAGACGGCACCGGTTTCGTCCGCGCCGCCGTTGAACATGACGGCATAGTCGACTCCATTCGGCAGGTGTTCGATTTGCGTGTGCACGCCGGGCTTGCCACCATTCTTGGTGTAGAACACTCCGGCGGGAGAAACCTTAACCGCATCGAGCCCCAATCCGTAATGCGACCCGTTCGGTCTATTCTCCATGGGCGGTGGCAGGGGCGCCAGCATCGCGTCGTAGGCTGCACCCGAAATAGGTGGCGGGCATCGCGTCCCATCCAACGCAGTCATGAACATCACCATATCCACCGATGATGCCAGCCAATTGCCGAATCCTGGATTCAACGGAACCTGACTGACACCGGGAGCCAGCTGTCGCGGCGGCCGACCCTGATAGCGTGCGGCTTCGCCTGGTCCGTACTCGTTGTGTTCGTCCTGCATGTCGGCGATGCCGATGCGCGCCAGGACTTGTTTCATGAACACCCCATAGCGTTCGCCGGAGGCAACTTCGATGACATACTTGATGATGTTCCAGTCGCCATTGGCATATTTTGCGTCGGTGCCGGGGGTGTAATCGAGTGGTGTTGCAAGTAAAACTGTGATGGCTTGCGAAAATGGAATGCGTCCGCCTCCGCCCTGTTCCATCTGACGCAAGCGTTTGGTGGCGCGCGCGTAGCCGCCGTCATCGTTCCAGCCGGCGGAGTGGTGCAACAGTTGTCTGATGGTCACTTGATACATGCGCGGGTCTGGACGATTAGGCAGTTGCGGGCGACCAATCACGTCGTACAGAGGCGCATCTAAATTCAGTTTGCCGGCGTCGCACAAAGTCAAAATGCCGAGCGTCGAAACTGTTTTCGTCGTGCTCGCCAAATTGAATAAGGTCTGTGGTGTCACCCGCTCGCCGGTCTGCAAATTGGCGACGCCGAATCCTTTGGCGTAGACGAGCTTGCCGCCCTTTGCGACGGCGAGTGTGGCACCAGGGACGGCATACTGTTCCATCGCCTGTTGCATGATGCCGTCAAGTTGTTCGAGACGGGCCGCGGGCGCTTGCGGCGGTGCCTGGGGAAATTCTTCGTAGCCGCCATTTTCCGGAGGCGGGTAGCCCTGAATTTCTTCGGCGGGCTGGGCGCCGACTCCACAGGTTGAAATTGCCAGCACGCTAAGCAACAAACCAGGCAACGAGAATTTGGCGATCATGGCGCTATTTTCTCACAGGAAAAAGGAGCTGCCACCAATGTGGAGCAGCCCCTTCCTCTTTATTGGCAACAGGAATTGTGCTTACTTGCCTTCGGCGGCTTTGGCTTCGTTCTTCGCAGCGCGAGCGTTGGCCTCTTCTGCTTTCTTCGCTGCACGACCGGCTCTGCGCGGGTGTCCTTTTTCAATCTGCTTGGTTTCTTTGGTGGTTTCGGCGGCGGCTTTCGCTTCGTTCTTGGCAGCACGCTCGGCAGCGTTTTTTGCCAGGACCGGTGAACTCATCGTCAGTCCGGACACAACACTTGCCAACGCGACCAAAGTCAGAATCGATTTCATACTCAATCTCCCGGAGTGTGTTGTCAGGCGCTCTCTGGCGCCGACAATTGCTTTTGCCGCGGCAATTGTAGACGACAAAAGGCGACCAAGTTGTGATCGCGATTCGTTGCTCGATGATGCAAGACACTCGTGCGGAGGGGTTTGCCAGTAACATAGTAGTGTCATTGCGGTCTGCGAGCAGAACATCATGAGCGATAAAGACAGAATTCCAACCTTCTCTGAAGAACGATTGTCGGATGAAGAATCAGCCGAACTCGCAGACGCTCCTGCGAAAGGTGTGGGTGATCTGGCCAGGGAAGTCGGACCGTTGTTGGTGTACGGTGCCATCGTCGCATTACTGATCGTTGGTTCTGTGTTCTTGTTCTTTTTCTTCAAAGCCGCCAGTCACTGAACCGCGCACATATAGATGGATTTCAAAGAAGACGAGCGCGAAAAACTCAAGTTCAAGGTGGGTGATGAGACCCAGGCGGCGCCTGTCGGTCGGACATCACAGTTTAAGCCTGGAATGAAGATCGCCGGCAAGTACACCTATCTCGGTGCGCTTGGCAGTGGTGGCATGAGCGCCGTGTACAAAGCCCACGACCCGCTGCTCGATCGCACCGTCGCCATCAAGATGTTGCACCATCATCTGACCGATAACGAATCGCTGTTCAAAAGATTGCGACAAGAAGGACGCGCGATCAGTCAACTCAACCACGCCAACATTGTGCGCGTCCACGAGTTTGGTATCACCGAAGACACGTCCGAACCCTATATCGTCATGGACTATGTCGAGGGTGAGAGCCTGCAACGCATCATCAATCGCGAAGGCGGAGTCAACAAGACGAAGGCGCTCGACATTTTCAAGCAAGTGACGCGCGCGCTGGTGCACGCACACGATCGCGGGGTGCTGCACCGCGACTTGAAGCCGAGCAATATTATGATCGGCAGAGACGATCAGGGACAGCCGCTGGTGACCCTGGTTGACCTTGGTATCGCTCGCATTGCCAGCGCCGACAGTGAGGCGGCGCGCCTGACTGCTACCGGCGAAATATTCGGTTCGCCGATGTTCATGAGCCCCGAGCAGGCGCGTGGAGAGGAGGTAGATGTTCGCTCCGAACTCTATTCGCTTGGTTGTTTGATGTACGAAACTCTCACCGGCAAGCCGGCCGTTGAAGGCAGCAGTCCTCTGGAAGTGATCTTCAACCAAATCAATACCGAGCCTGAGGAGATGACAATCTCTCGCGCCGGCAACACCATACCGCCCGATCTAAAAAAGATCGTGACGAAGCTATTGAACAAAGACCCGGAGAAACGGTATCAGTCGGCGGGGGAAGTCTTGCGAGAGTTGGATGCCTGCGAGTTGCATAGCGGCGGCGCCGCCGACGTTTCTTCTCGACGTTCTCAAAACGAGGAGCGGGCACCGACAAGGAATCCTGCCAGAACTTCTCTACTATTGGCACTTTGCGTAATGGTGATCGGTATCGCGGCGTATTGTGGCAGCGCGTTTGTTAGCCCGCTGCACCGTCCGCTGCCGCCGGTCAATACGTCGTCGTCGTCCGAGAAAACGTTGTCACAGCAGCACCCCGGATTGGCATCCGGTACACGTACGGAAGTTGACCTGAGTAATATTGGTATCACTGATGATGCGCTGAAGAGTATCGGGCAGACATCAGATTTGCGCAAGGTGTGGCTGCGCGGCGACAACCAAATCACCGACAACGGAGTCGCTTACCTTGCCCCTGCCACCAGTCTCGCCATTCTTGATCTAGCTGATACGGCGGTTACCGATAAATGCGGTGCCACCATTTCGAAGTTCAAAAATCTCACTGATCTGGGAATGGACAACACGCACGTGACTGATGCGTTTATCGAGTCGGTTCCAGATAGCGTGGTCTGGATCAGCTTGAATGGGACCGCCGTCACAAATGCCGGTGTGGAGCGATTGATTCGCCTCCCAAATCTGGAAGGAGTATTTTTGAGTGGTGACAAAGTAGACGACGCCACCACGGCGGCGCTGGCTAAAATTCCGCGTCTGCACAAAGTCTATTTGAGCAGCCGCAAGCTGACTGATCGCAGTGCGGAAAGTCTCTGCTTGGCGAACGATTTGACCGAACTCAGCATACATGGCGCTGCACTGACCGATGCTGGAGTGATCAAACTGGCGCGAAAACACAAAGGGCTCACTAAGCTGACTTTGACCGGCAATGCAAAAGTCACCAATGCCTCGTTAGATGCGATCAGCAAACTGACTTCGCTTGAAGAACTCGACATGGATGGGACAGGTATCACAGCTCCAGGGATGGAGCGAATATTGTCGAAACTGCCGGCACTCAAAATTGTCCAGTTCGATACGAAGAAGCGCTAGGGCTAGTTCACCTTCTTAACCGCTGGTGGCACCCAGTCGCCATTGAGCGCGCCGGGTTTGGGCGCGTACAGGCGCATTGTCACACCGAGTATGCCGCTGGCTGGCGACGGAAGCCAGTTTGACTCTTTGTCGGCGCCAGGGTTCGCATGTTGGAAGTAGATATCCAGTGAGCCGTCAGCGTTAGTCTTCAACGGCATCCATGAGCTGATTGCGAATCGATCCAGTTCGTTGGCGACCTGGAAGCCAGCGGCATCATACATGGTGATCGACCAGAATGCATTGACTGGTGGTATCTGATTCTTTTCGAAGTGCAGGACATAGTTTTGATCGCCTTGCAGAGGCTTGCCATCGCTGTCCGCGTAGTTCAACGGATAGATCGCGTCCTCTGGCTGGTTCGCTCCCAACCCGACCATGGCGACAATCGCGCGCTTCATGTAGAAGTTGCCGTACACGCCCATCGTGTCGGTGTTCATTTGCCAACCGTTGACTGGCGTTCCCAGTGTTTTCAGTTTGCCCAGCATTGTCTTCAGTGCGTCAGCCGCGGCTTTGTCCAATGCCTTGGATATGGTGGCATCAAGCTTGGCGGCGTCGAATTTCGTGCCGACAGATAGTCCGATGCGCTTCATGCGAGCGAGAATCGACCAGTCGCTGATGTGTGGGGCATGCAGTTCGAGCAACTCGGACGCCAATGCAAAATAGGAGGCAGCCGACATTTTGTTGACCTGATCCAGTGGTGGTGTCACCATGTCGATCGATGGATCGATGTGCGCCTTCGGGGGCGTCGGTGTCTTGCCCCACTGCGATAGTGGCGTGATTTGGAATCCGTCTTGCAGCGCGTTCACCTTTTTGTAGTCGTCGGGACCGTCTGTTTTGGTTCTGCCGATGATCCAGACATACGGTGTCGGCGCGTCGATGACTTCGATGTTTGGTGGGCAGGTACCGGACCAACCTGGTGGCACCACGAGGAAACTTTGAGCAGCGGTCCCGGTTGTTCTCCAGCCAGGTGCAGCAAAAACGTCAGTCCACATATCAAGCATCGGCAACAAGTAATAACGACCGGCGGTGTCCGGCGCCGAGACGACCATCGGTTCTTCGGTGAGATCCAGCCACCCCGACGAGTAGAGCGTGTCGAAGTTGGGACGCACCACCGCTTTGAAATTTGCGTCAGGGTAGGTGCGTATGTGGGAGAAACTGTTGACGGGACAGTGCCCCGGCTTAACTCCGGCTTCGAGGTTGGTGGTCTGCCGACGGGTGATTTCCATGCTCAACAGCGGATAGAAGTAGAAGTACGCCTCGACGCCTATTTCGTAGGCTTCTTGTTCGGTGAGTTGGGTCGGGGCTACGGAAGTCGACAGCGGCATACAAATATCCTCAGACCATAAAAGAGACAGCAATGAATGCCGCAAACAGTATCAGGTCTGATATCGCGTGCATACTCCAGTCCGCATTAAAATTCAAGTTGTCAGGCGTAAAGAAAGCCCCGCGTAGATACCAAATGCGTATCGACGCGGGGCCGCAACGTTAGCCTTGCTTTTTACGGATTAGGTTTCTGCTTGCCGCCAGGAAACGAGCTATCGATGTATGGCGATGCACTGGGACTCCAGGATCCGAAAGGAGACGACGGTTCGAAGGGAATCCGCCAGGGGGCGTTGGGATAAATGGTGCGACCGTTGGGAAGAACCACGCTGTTTAGTTTTCCATTTGCATCGTAGAAGAGGGTTCGCATGTCTGGTGCCCACTCTATTTCGCCTTTGGATCCGTCGATCTTGAAACGGATGCCACCCTCTTCGGTGATGCGCACGTCGCTGTAGGTACCGTCCACCTCAGCGCGTGTGAATTTGCCGTCTTTCCCGCGAACAAAAGTGGCCCCGCGAATTTCAGCTGTGGCAAGCTCACCTTTTTCATTGTAGGTCGCATCGAGGACTGTCTTGCGCGTCTTAGCGTCAACGACCTTGCGGATGTTACCGTTCACATCTCGGAAAATTGTCTCCTTCGAGTCCTGATAGATGTCGTTGAGAGCTCGCTGAGCACGAACTTTTTGTTCGAGCGACACCGGCTTGTCTAGCGCTTCATACAATGCCGGGGTCGCTTTGTCTCCCATTCTCGCTAATTGGCGTTGGGCTGCTTCTCTCTCAGCGAAACTCTCGCTGTCGAGTTGCGCTACCAGCCGTTGTGCCGCTGCATGTCCGTATTTCAGTAATTCTTGCTGTGCCTGTTTGACGGACTGAGGATCGTCGGACGTCAACTGCTTGATCAAGCCATCTATTTTTTCCTGCACCGCCTGTGGTTGCTTGTCGTATCCGACCAGGGGTTCAGGTTTCTTCTCTGCGCCAGCTCCAGACCCGGCACCTTTGAGTTCCTGTAGAAAGTCAGGATCAAACTTAGGCAGGTCATACGGAAGTCGTGGCTCGGCCATCTCCGCCATCATTTGCTCTTGCATTGCCTGCCTGAGTTGCTTCCAACTCGAATTAATGAATGGTGAAAGCGGATCGACTTCTGGGGTGGTGGCACCGGAAGGTTCCGGCGCTTCCACGACGCGCGGCATCGGCGCGCTTTCCAGGCGCGTTGGGTCTGTCATATCGAAAACCTCTGGGGGTGAGTAATTATGCGTATGAAGGGGTCGTTTCTTGACAGCATAATAGTCACCGCCACACGGTGTCTCAATATGGCGAGACGTACAGCGGACTGTGGAATTCTACAGTCTCAAGACTGCGGTTATTTCTTGGCGCGGGCGAAGGTCAGCAGGTGCTCGTTGGTGAAGACCTTCTGACCGGTTTCCGACTCCAAAAACTCGAGCAGCTGCGGTGATTCGTCAGTAATCTCGGCGTTGACTCCCCAGGTCGTCTCCCAGGCTTTCCCGTGCAACTTAGCGGACTGGATGGCGGCAGCCAATTCCGGATAATTCATCGAACGCACCGTCAGCGAATCAGGCGCGATTTCGTATTCAAAGATCATGTATTGGATTGGTGGTTTGGCGTCCGGTTTGTCCGCGGGCGGCGGCGCTTGATACATCATGTTGACGTAGTTGTGGTGCGGTCCGCGCGAGAGAAACACCTTCATCGACTCAATTCGCGCCTTGCCGTCCTGGGTGTATTCGGACTGCTCAACATTGTATAGCCCGTCTTTGTCTTCGGAGATTGTGAGACGCATAGGGAACTTAGCGTTGTTCGTGTCGTTGGTGCATGTCCAGATGCCGATCGCATTGGGTTCCGCATGCCGAGCCGTGGTGACCGGATTATTTGCCACCAGGCACCCAGTCAGGTTGATGGACATCAGAAGAACGACTGCTGCGCGCCAGGTGCTTTTAGTATGCATGTCAAGTCTGCCGGTTGGGGTGCCGGAAGTATAATAGCGAATTCTCCTCTTGGTGAATGATGAGCTCGCTAGACAGGCTATCCAGCTAGGTTGCGATGACGGGGCCAATGCAAAAGTTGGTTGATCAGGCGCAACAGTGGGTCGTGACGCGCTGGGTGTTTCTGCGCCTCATGGGTGTGATTCACCTGATGGCTTTCGGTTCGTATGCAACTCAGATACTGGGGCTCAACGGCTCGCACGGGGTGATCTCGACAAGGAGCTTCTTGGACGCAGTCAATCTGCAGGTCGGACCGGAGCGCTATTACCTGTTTCCTACACTTGCCTGGTTCAATAGCAGCGACTTCTTTATTCAGAGCATGGCCAATCTAGGTGTCGTGCTGTCGATATTGGTGATTCTCGGCGTGTGTACCGGGCCGGCGCTGGTACTACTTATGGTGCTGTGGCTCTCACTGGTGACAGGTGGTGGCGAGTTTACCGGATTTCAGTCAGACGGCATGCTGGTGGAGGCGACTCTGCTCTCGCTGTTCGTTGCGCCGTGGTCTCTTTTCGAGCCACCATGGCCGGTGAAGAAACCCTGGCGCGCGCAGCGACCGCCGCACTGGGCTGGCATCTGGTTGCTGCGGCTAATGATCTTCCGATTTATGTTCGCATCGGGACTGGTGAAGATTCTCAGCCACGATCCCACGTGGGCAGATTTCACGGCGCTGCACTATCACTTCGAAACGCAGCCGTTGCCGACCCCACTTGGATGGTACGCGCACCAGCTGCCCATGCCTATACTGAAACTCTTGGTCGCCGGCATGTTTGCCAGCGAGCTGGTGGCGCCGTTCCTGATGTTCGGGACCGCATGGATGCGTTATCTCGGATGCCTGATGATCTGCGGTTTGCAGGTTGGTATCATCCTGACCGGCAACTACACGTTTTTGAATTATCTGACCATCGTGCTTGCGGTTTCGATGCTGGACGATCGTTTCTTCGAGCGGTTCTTGCCGAAAGCTCTGGTAGGAAACATTCAGTCAGCTCAGGAGGAACCCAGGCGCGCGCGTGTCTTACCCTGGTTGGCGGCGCCGATGTTTGTTCTGGCACTCACCGCCATGCTGGCGACCGTGGGTGTGCGCCTGCCGCTTCTCTACCAGTTGTCGACCCTTGCCGATCCCTTATATATAGCCGGACACTACGGTGTGTTTGCGGTGATGACGACGACGCGCCCCGAGATCATCTTCGAAGGAAGTAATGACGGCAAAACGTGGTTGCCCTATGAATTGCAGAACAAGCCGGACGATCCGCGCCGCGCGCCACCCTGGGTCGCGCCGCACATGCAGCGCCTCAGTTGGCGACTGTGGTTTGCCGCGATGGGTCCGCCCGGCGACAGCATCTGGGTGATTTCGTTGATTCAGAGCATGTTGACAAACGATCCTGGTGTGATGTGTTTCTTCGAGCGCAATCCGTTTCCCGATCATCCACCAAAGTACATCCGAGCCTGGACATACAACTATCACTTCACGACGCCGGCTCAACACGCTGCCAGCGGAGACTGGTGGTGGCGCGACGATAAGCGCGTCTGGCTGCAACCATTGATGCTCGGACCCGACGGAAAACTGGTGTCGGCGGCGAGTTTCATTGCACCTTGATTAGGTCGTTAGTGCATTAATCTTCGGATGCGATCGCCTAAAGATTGATAGACTTTAGCCTGTCCCAATCAAATCAGTAGCCTTGCAGTGACATGCGGTCGCCCTGAGCGCGAGCGCGTGGCGCTTGCGTTTCTTCGCGCCGACAGATACCAATCGGGAGACGATGTCGTGTACAAACTCACAGTCAAAGTAAAGGCAGCAGACAACGGCGGTTTCCAGTCTCACAAGGTAATCTGCTTGTATACCGAGAAGGTCCCGGCTGAGAAGTCGAACGGCTCGAAGAATGCCAATGGATTCGAGTTGGAGTCGCCAGGCTACCGATCGGGCAAACTGGAGCTTTCGAACGACGTCTGGCAGTGCGCAATTGCTTTGCCGGAGAAGTCTGCCATCGAAGATATGGTCACCCTGAAAGTGGTGGCACCGGACGGCACAATTATCAAGGAGCACCATCACAAGTTAGCCGGAGCCGAAGGTTCGGAATGCGAGATATTGGCTCAGCCTGTGGAGTACGACGTTCTTGAATCACCTGGTGCGACCAGTACACGCATGAGAGTCCGCGGACGCGTGATCGACATAGCCGGACAGGCTCTCATTGCCGGAGAGCAAGTGGCTGTCATTGCTGATTCCGATGCCGACCCGCAAGAAATTGTTGCGGTCACCCGAACCGATTCGCAGGGGTATTTCTCGGTTGATTGCCCGAAGCGGACCTTTAGTAAGGTGTTCGTCAAAGTTGCAAACTATCCTGCCGAGACGATTACTTTGCAAGCCGGGGAGCTACCCGAACAAATAATTTTGGCGGTGGCGGCGCACACAGATTACGAAGCGGAGAAGGATGGCTGTGCATGTGAAACTCCGGTGCCAGCACTCCCCGATGCGGACGACATTATCAGCAGTCCCCAAGCGTACACCAGTGATGTGACTGGTGGCTGCGTTTCGTTCACTAAGCCAAACCGCACCATAGAAGAATTCGATTTTTACGGAGTAGTCAGGACAACCGAACCGGAAATCGTCGGCATGACGTTGCCGGAACCAAATTTCATTCCGGCAGACAAAGTCAAAGCATTGATGCCATTCAGACCGTACAGACCTACGGCTGATTCAACGGCTGGACAAGGTAGCGCCAGCGGTGCCCACACTGGAACAAGCGGCGGGACGAAAACCACGACGACAAATCCGCGCGGTACGAAGAAAGGCAGCAAGTCTTCCAAGTCAAGATCGAGTGCACTTCGCCGGTCTAATCCGATGCCTGCGATCACGGTGGAGCGTGCTGCCTCAGCCGGCGGGGGCGCAACTACGATCAGCGCAGACATTTTGAAGAAACTGATCAATCCCAAGATTCTGAAACAGCTAGCCAAGACCAAAGGCGGATACACCGATGATGTGTTGATTGAGGCGGCGCGCCAAACCGAGGAATCGGAAATCGATAGGGTGATGGCAAGGGCATCACGCTCGGCAGCCGCGCGCTCGGAACTGTCGGTTTTGAACCCATTGGATTGGGATGAGGATCCGACCTTCTACCAAGCCGCGACGATTGCGCATGGACACATTTTGCACTTCAAGCAAACGTGGAAAGCCAACGGCTTTTCGCTGGGCGATCTTTTGTATAGCTTGCCTCTTGCGCCTGGTCAGAAACGTCAGGTGGCGATCCTTGATTGGGAGCGGCGTGAAGTGGCATCGCGCTCGGAATCGCTGGAACTTGAGGAGCAACTGGCAGCCAACTTGACCCGAGACAGGGATATTCAGGAAATTGTTTCGGCGAGCCTGAAGGAGGATGTCGTTGGTGCGTCACTGTCGGTGACCGCGTCATCGGCAAGTAATTCTGGTTCGTCTGGTCCCGGGAGCGGAGCTGCCAGCGCGTTGATGATGGTTGCCGGTTCTGCGAGCGGTATCGGTGGCGGTGCGTCCGTCGGATTTCAGCATGGCTCGCGCAAGGCATCAGCTAATTCCCTGCAACAAGTGAGGGATCGCATTTCGCAGTCGGCTTCGTCGATGCGCAGCCAGCGCTCTACCGTCGTCCAGTCGGTGGCTCAGGGAGAAACGCTGCGCGCCCAGACCGAAGTGATCGCAAACTACAACCACTGTCATGCCATCACCGTTGAGTACTTCGAAGTGCTCCGACACTTCGCTGTGGAACACAAACTGGTGGAGGTGCAGGAGTGTCTGTTCGTTCCGCTGCTGATGTCGCCCTTCGATCGCGACAAGATTTTGCGCTGGCGCCAGCCGTTGCAAAAAGGATTGCGCGACAGGCGGTTGCTGCCGGCATTCGATGCACTCGATCGCATCGCGCATAACTACGACGGTGCCGATGTTCCAGTCGGTTCGTATGCCGATGAAGCCATTAGCCGCATCGAGGGACTGCTGCGCGTTTCCTTCAGATTGGTCAGACCGTCGGATAAAGAGGTGGCGAACGGTCAGATGATGCCTGACGCCGCAGCATGGTCCGGAATTGGACAGTTGCTTGGTATCTCCGCAGACACGACCAACAACGGACAAATCGCCAACGCAACTGATAAGGACAAGGCATTCCTCGAATATCTTGGGCCGCAGATCGCTGCGGAACTGGTGGATCGGATCCAACTGGTTGTCGTCGACAAAGGTGTCGAGACTCCTATCACGCTGCAGTTTGATTTGGTCTCTGATTTCAAAAATAAGGTGCCGCTGCAAGTCAGAGTGCGGTCAACCGGAAAGTTGCCAGCCTCATTGACGCGCCGCAAGATTACTGATGTGCAACTGCGGGTGAGAGGGTTGAAACCGAATGTGCCCCTTTCGCAGGATCTGCCATCAGGGACTCGGATGACCCTCGAACTGGCACAACTCCGCTACGAAACCGATCATATTCATTACTCATTGCTGTCGTCGGGGCGACTCTCCGAAAACTTGATCGACGACGATGGTGCCACGATTTCCAGTCCGATCATGCCGGCTGAACTTCGCAATCCGCGCAATGAAGACCGCGAGCGCGCCAACGCGTTGATGACGCACCTGCACGACAACATGGAGTACTATCACCGCACCATTTGGCAGAGCATGGACCCCTCGCGCAGATTTATGCTGCTTGATGGAATTGTCGCGCCTAACGCCAATGGACGCAGCGTGGCTTCCGTCGTTGAGAATAGACTGATTGGAATCGCTGGCAATTCGATGATCCTGCCGGTGGTGCCGGGCATGAAGCTGGATCCTGTGTACAAGCAGGAGCAAGAGAAGTCTGAGAATCAGGTTTCGTTGCTCGATGCGTACATGCCGGAGGAGCCAACGCCACCGCTTCTGGTGGCGGTGCCCACGCGCGGTGTCTATGCGGAATCGGTTATGGGCTCGTGCAATTCATGCGAGAAGAAGGATGAAACGCGCTTCTGGCGCTGGGAAGAGTCACCACTGCCGGATCAGCCGTCGCCAATCGGAATGCTGAACACCGATAGTCGGGGCACACCCGCTCCGGACTTGACTGCTAAGGACTTCGCCGCTCCGATCATCAATTTGCAGAACGCACCAGCCGCTCCGGACCCGACCGGACTGGCGGCGATGTTGGGATTGATCGGCAAGGGCGATTCGTTCAGAGATTTGACTGGGTTGAATCAGAATCAGTTGAATGCCGCTGCTGCATTGGAAGCAGGGTTTGGGACCAGCAGCGCACTTGCTGAATCTGCGAGAGCAGCGGCCAAGCAGCAACTAGTCGACAACATGGGACCGATCACAGAGTTCATAAAGCAAGGACGTGCGGACGGACTTATCGGGGAGGACGAAGCGAAGCAAGCATTTACTGCTCTATCCAAACAATTGACCGATCCAGGCGAAACCCGCAAAGGATTGGGAGGTACCCTGAGCGATGTTTTTGGTGGAGCTAAGGAAGCGGTAGGTGGTGTGGCTAAGGAGATCAGCGGAAGTATTAGCAACAAAGATGGCACGTTGACGTTCGGTGCCAAGGGTAGTGATGGGTTGGGCGACCTGAGAGTCGGTGGCAACACTGCAGCGCGTATCTTGCTACCACAAGAAGCCGCTGACAAAGGACTCCAGAAACTGAGGGCCTTCAATCCCGGTTCTGATAAGAGCGGCCAAATCATTTTGGAGGTGAGGGCTAACTCACAAACACCACCCGATGCTTTCTTCCGACTGGAGATTGCAAAAATTCAGACATATCAGCTTGATGCGATAGCTGACGTGGCGATCAAAGATTTGACGCCATCTAATAAGTTGTCCAAGAAATATGAAATCAAGGCGGTATTTCCAGGTCAAATTGATCTTGAGTGCCTGCTTCTTCAAAGGGTACCAGCAGACAATGATGAGAATTCTGGAGGGACGAGTAAGACTACTGCGCAGGTGCTTCAGAGCATAGTGATACCATTATCGGTGCCAAAGTATTACAGAATCTCGGAAGATCCCGGTTTCGATCAATTTCTAGGGCGATTCCCAACTTCGTCTGTTGGACTCAGCCTGCTCGATGTGAAAGAGCAGGTGATCGCCCATATGAAAGAGGCTGCCGAGGCAGCGTTGACCACCGCGAACGTCAGGTTGATATGGCGCTTAGGTGCCAGTCCAGACGCGGAACCTGAGGTAATGCTCAAAGTGTACAACCCCGGCGCACTGAACGAGGTGACACTAGAGGATCGGCAAGCTCCGTTTACATTGACCACTGGACAGTTGATTCCGGCGGGTACTTATCTCGGTTATAACAGTAATTTCGTGGCTTCGGACGTTGTGATACAACTGAATACACCGATTCACGTCTGGCCTGGTGAGCTCGATCGACAATCCCAGAACCAAGAGATTGACAGCATCATGTTGAACATTCTAGAAAATATCCAGGCAAGTACTCAGAGCATCCCGGAGCAGTTCTCGCAAATTGCCAAGATTGTTGGACGTTACATAGGAGAGACTGTCGCTCACGAAATTGGTCATAGCCTGTTAGGAGTAACAAGTTTAGGGGGGCATTCAAAAGGCGGACTGATGCGAGACGCCAGGACCTTTATCAATCGAACAGGGTTAGACATTACCGTCGATTCCACGCCAGATCCCAATGTTCCTTATCCCTTAGAGAGTGACGTGCCAGATTTAGGAGTAGGGCTTATCAACAAATTCGACCGAGACTGCCAGGACCAAATCGATGTCACTTTTCCGACGATACCAGGTCCGATTATTCGATGATCGACCAATTGGTGGCAGGCGGCGTGGGCGGGCGTTCTTCGGGTTGGTTACTTTATCTACTATTGGCGCACGTACGAAAATGTAGGATTTAATCAAGCTTATATGTACTACAAAGCCTCGTACTGGTATACTGGATTTTGTCCAGTGTGTACGTACTAGTTCGACTAGGGGCGTGGGCGTGATTGAAAGCAAACAGCAAGCTCTATTTGAAATAGCCGAATCGCAAGACGGCTATTTCACAGCAGAGCAAGCCGCATCTGCTGGCTTTGGGGCGGACGACGCTACCTATCATGTCGCGCGAGGAAACTGGCTCAGAGAAAACCGCGGGCTGTACAGACTGGCTTTGTATGCCTGGTCTCCAAATCAAGAGTACTGGCGGTGGTATCTCTGGTCGCGAAATCGATTAGGCGAACCTCAAGGGGTGTTTTCGCACACTACTGCATTGGAGCTTCTGGGAATTTCCGATTCTTTGTCTTCGCAAATTCATTTGACTGTGCCTTCAGACTTTCGCAGAAAGTCGGTGCCACCACCACTGGTCACTCACATAGGATTTTTGACCCCGGCTGATTACGATGATCATCTCGGATTCCGAGTAACGACCCGGATTCGAACACTAGTGGACTTAAGTGCATTCCCCGTAGCGCAACACATATTTGCTCAAGCTGTAGAGAAGATCACTAATGACGAGCGAATCACTCGGGAAAAGGTGAACCGGATGATTCTGCCGCCTAAGGTCAAAGAAGAATTTTTCGACCGTATGGCAGGGTTTGGACATGCAATTCGATGAGGTCAAGAAATTCTCTACGCCTGCAGCTTTCCGTGCGTCGCTTGATCAACGACTCAGGGATCATGCGACCAAACACAAAGTGGCAATTCGTCCAGTTCGTGTTGCGGTTGCCTTCGATCGATTCTTAGCGAGAACCGTTGCGCTGGACTCGGAAGAATGGGTCTTAAAAGGTGGATACGCTCTTCAGCTGCGAGGACAACACGGACGCAGCACCAAAGACCTAGATCTGATGACGCGCGACCAGTCAAGTTCCAGGCAAAATGCAGGAGAAGACCAGGCAGCATTGCTGCGCGAGAAACTGCGATTAGTAGTTGCTGTGAACTTGAATGATTACTTCTCGTTTGAAGTCACGGGACCGACGACTCTACTGACTCACCCAGCCAAGGGTGGTGCTAGATTCACCGTTAAAGCCTTTGTCGGAGGGAAGGTGTACGAGCAATTCACGATCGATGCTGTGGTTTCAGAACTAGATCCTGTTTTCGACGAGGAGATTGTTGCGCAAGATTGGCTCGGCTTTGCTGGCATAGAACCTCCTCGGATTAGGGTCTTACCGAAGGAGCAGCAGTTTGCTGAGAAACTGCATGCGTACACGTTGCCGCGCGAGGATAATGAGGAGAACTCGCGCGTTCGCGACCTCGTAGATTTGGCTGTAATGATTCGGCAAGGACTTGCCGAGGACGCAGTTGAGATCTCCGTCAAACTCATCTTCGCGATACGGAATAGACAAGACAAACCTGATCCAATCGACGACCCGCCGGTGAGTTGGACGGAGGAGTTTAATGCTCTTGCAGCGGAGAGCAATCTGCCATTCAGCATGTCGGATGCAATTAGCTTGGTCAGAACATTTGTTGATGGGCTAAAACTTGAATAAACAAACTCATGCGCTCAATGAGCAGCTTCGTGCTTGCGGCGGTCGTGGACGTTCCAGGTGAGCGAGAGCAGTGCCACCGACAGTAGTGCGGCACCGATGATCACGGAGAAACCCGTGTTCCAGCCCCACTTCTGCACAACCAGTCCGATACCCAACTCGGCCGCGGTGGCACCGATATAACCAAACAACCCGGTCAACCCGGCCGCGGTGCCCGCGGCTTTCTTCGGCACCAGGTCGACCGCCGCCACACCAATCAGCATCACTGGTCCATAAATCAAAAATCCAATCGCCGTCAACGCTAATGAGTCGACCGCGTAGTTGCCCTTCGGATTCATCCAATAGAGCAGCACCGCACCGGTCACCAACGTCATGAAGATGATCATGATGGGCGACCGGCGTCCATGAAACAACCTGTCGCTCGCCCAACCTGAGAAGAGCATGCCAGGTATGCCGGCCAATTCATAAAGACTCGATTGCAATGCCGAGTCGGTGATGTTGTAGCCTTTCACCGCGGTCAAGTAAGTTGGTGCCCAGTTGACCACGCCGTATCGGACGATGTACACCAACACGTTAGCGGCTGAGAATATCCAGAGAAACTTGTTATTCAACACGTACTTGAATAGAATTTCGCGGCTACTCAACTCTTTCTCGCGGTCTTCGACATTGCTTGCCGGGTAGTCGTCTTTGTACTCCTCGATTGGTGGCAGCCCCACGGATTGAGGAGTGTCTCTGAGAAACAACCACACGATCACGCCCAATCCCATTGCCAGAATTGCTGGTGCCCAGAAGGCGCTGGTCCACGAATGAGTAAACAGCAGCGCGTATCCGGCAATCAGTGGTGCCAGCATGCCACCGACGTTGTGGGCGAGGTTCCAGATTGCCATTTTGGTGCCGCGCTCGCGATCTGAAAACCAGTGCACCATGGTTCTGCCGCAAGGCGGCCAGCCCATACCTTGAAACCAGCCGTTCAAAAACCACAGTGCCACCAGGAAGTATAAGCTCGGCATAAATCCGAACACGAGATTGACCAGCGCCGAAGCGATCAGCCCGGTCGCCAGGAAAAAACGTGGGTTGGATCGGTCAGACACGTTGCCCATAACGAATTTGCTGATGCCATATGCGACCGTCAGCGAAGCGGCAAGCAAGCCGACATCACCTGTCTTGAGATGCAATTCAGTCATCAGATAAGGCTTCGCTACGTTGATGTTGGCGCGCACCAGGTAGTAGCCCGCATAACCCACGAAGATTGTGGATATTATCTGCATCCGCATCTTCTTATATTGCGGATCAATCTGATCTTCTGGCAGCCGCTCGATGAATGGTGCCGGTTTAAAAATTCCGATCATGGCGCAACCGTCACAGCCACAAGTCGGACCGGTTCGTCGTACAGAGCACCACCTTCGCCGATGTCCGTGGTGGCGGCACGCACCAGCGAGTTGGCGCAACGTCCCGCGTGCCAGTGTCCGCCTTTGGGCATGAGCAATACATCTTCTCGCTGACGGGCGTCATGCTTGACGCGTACGGTCATTGAACCCACGCAAGACTCGAGAAGGCCCGTTGCACCGTCGGCGATGCCGCCTGCCGAATTGGGATGCACCACCACTTCTGCATACCCGTCTTGCGGAACCGACCACTGCGACGACTGAGCTTTCTCAGTGGACAGTGCCATGAGTTGCAAAGGATAGTCCGTCTTCGAGACTCCCGTCTGCTGCGGCGCCGGTGGTGCTTCGGTAATGAGATTGACGCGCCCGGTTTCGGTGGAAAACTTGCGATCGGCGAATAATATCTTTGGTGCCAGCGGGTTTCTTTGCGGACCATCCGCTTCCAGTTTCTCCAGGGTGATTCCAAGATCGGTCAGCTTAGAACTCAGAATGCGCTGCTTCCACTGACGCGCCGTTGGGTTCATCTTATCTGCCAGACCGACTCGTTCAGCCAAGCCTTGCATGATTTCCAGATCGCTGCGAATGTCGGCTGGTGGTGCCACCACCGGGGTTGCCACGCCGATCCAGTGGTGCCCGTAGGCGCCGAGCAGATCGTCGGCTTCCAACAAGGTAGTGGTTGGCAATACCAGATGCGCCAGCCGGGCGGTGTCGGTCATGAACGAGTCGACAACGACCACAAACTCGCGGGACTTAAGCGCCTCGACGATTGTGTCGGATTCGGGAAGCATGGCAACTGGATTGCCGGCGGTGACCCAGATCGCGCGGATGGGCGGGTCTGATGCAGCCAGCACTTCCTTGCCGAATAGCGGCTCGCATATGGTGCGCGGTGCTGCGTCGGCGCCTCTAATAAACGAAAAGTCGAATCCGCCGCGTCGCTTGAAGTAAAAGGAGACGCCACCACCGGGAATGCCGATGTTCCCAGATATCGCGCACAGAGCATCGAGCGCGCGCACGATGGCACCACCGTTGCGACGACGTCCCATGCCCCAGCCCACCAGAATCGCCGTCGGCTTTTCCGCCCCCAGCCGGCGGGCCAGGTCGAGTGCATCGTCAACAGAAACATCCGCCTGCCGGCACCACTTTTCGACCGAATGCCTAAAGCACAGCGCACGAAACTCGTCCAGATTGTCGCAGTACTTCGCCGCATCCTTATCAATCCAGTTGTTCTCGAAGAGAAGTCGAGCCACCGCCATCGCTAATGCAAAGTCTGCGGCGGGACGAGGTTGCAAATACTTGGTTACGAGTGACGCGGTTTTCTGGTACACCGGGTCGATTTGCACCAACTCGGTGCCGGACTTCGCCGCTTCCTGCAACACCGGCACCAGATGCGGGCTGCTGACGCTGACGTTTTTTCCCCACAATAGAATGTGTCGCGAGTTGAGCAGGTCGAAGACATCGTTGCTGTCCTCGTCGCCGAAGTCGATAACTTGCGCCGCGTCGCCCGCGCCCGAGCAAATATCGCCGCGCTTGATGGTCACCGGTCCGAACTGCTCGAAGAAGTAGTCGCAAAGATGTTTTAAAGCTCCGAGAGATCCGCCGCTTCGATAGTGAAAAATGGCGGCGGCTCCGGATTCTTTTTTGATGGTGCTCAGTTTCTCAGCGCAGAGATCCAGAGCCTCATCCCACGATATCGGATGAAACTGGCCGTCGCTGCCGCGCAGTAATGGCGTCATCAGGCGGTCGGGTGAGTTCTGCAATGCAGGAAACAGCGTCGTACGGTAGCAAAGGAACCCGCGCGTGAGAGGATGGCTCTTGTCACCACGCAGGCTGACCACCTTGCCGTTGTCATCGATCGTAGCTTCGATGCTGCAGGCATCGGGGCAATCTCTACTACATACGGTTTTGCGTGTTTCAGGCATTGTTCGGACGCCGTTTGTGGAACCAGAAGGAAAGGACCAGTGATACCACGCAGATAGCGATGTTGGCTCGCACGTAAAGCGGGTTGTACACCACCTGCGCCAGCGGTGTGCGAATGGCATCAGGCAGCAGACCTTGCGTGACGAAACAGAACGCGTTGGGCAGCATAATCGCGTACGCCAGTGTTCCCCAGCGCGCCGCTACGCGTTCATTCGAAGCCGGCGCCGTAAACATCTTTTTGATGTTGGCGAACAGCGCCCAGAGCATAAATAGGAACATGGCGCGAAACATCAGCATCTGATAGTTGATGCGACCACCAAAAATAATGGGCAGCATCACCAGCGCGACGGTGGCAAAGCCGAGTCCGAACACGAGCACCGTCGGCGACTTCTTCTGCTGCAGTTTCTTCCATTTAGAAGAAAGCTTGGCGCTCTGCGCGACGCGCTGGCCTTCTTTAATGAGTCGCAGGTCGGCAATCAGTTCGTCGATTGTTTGATAGCGGTCTGATAGCTCGACTGCCAATGCTTTGTCGATGACATTCTGGAAACTGCCGAGCTCCTTAATTTTGGTGCCGGCGCTTTTGCTCAAAGGTTCGTAGTTGCCTTCGATGTGTTTCATCAAAGCTTCGATCAAACTTTTCGCTTCGAATGCCTGTTTGCCAGTCAAAACCTCGTACAGCACGCAACCTGTCGAGTAAATGTCGGTGCGCGCGTCCGCCCGTTTGGCGCGGCACTGTTCGGGGCTCATGTAGATAGGCGTACCGATTGCTTCGCCTGTGGCGGTCAATTGCGCCGACGCGGCAGCTTCTTCGTCGATGATGCTGGCCAGTCCGAAGTCGATGAGCTTCACCCGCGGTGCGCCCGACTCGTCGCGCGACAACCAGATGTTTTCTGGCTTGATGTCGCGGTGGATGATGTTTTTCTCGTGTGCCGCGGCTAGACCGACGCAGACTTGTTCGATGATGCTCAGACCTTCTTCGACAGGCAGCGCGCCACGAGTGCTGATCTCTTTTGCCAGCGAGGAACCTTTGAGCAACTCCATCATCAAGCAAAATTGCTGGTCTCCGTTGATGGTGAAGTCGACCACGCGAGCGACGTTTGGATGATCGAGAGCGACGAGCGCCTGCGCCTCGCGTTTGAAGCGTCCAATCTTCGCCTCGTCCGTCGCATACTTAGAATGCATCACCTTCATGGCGAGACGATTCTTCAGGAGCGTGTGCTCGACTTCGTAGACCCTGCCATACGCGCCCGAACCAATTTCGCTGACGACAAGATATCGATCGCCGATCACTTTGCCAATGAGCGGATCTCGTTGTGTGCGCACCGTATTGTCCAACGCCGCTGCGACCGCCTTCCGCTCGTCGTTGCCCTGCGAGATGTACGGCTTATCGTCCAACGTATCCTTTTTGTCGTCGACGCCCACTAGCCTTCCTCGCCCTCTTCAAAGTCGAGGTTTTGTGGAGGCTTAGCTGTAGTGCTTTTCTTTTCAGTAGTTTTTGGCATTTGCTTTTCACCTCATGCTCACATACGGGTGAAGGTCAGTCCGCTGGGACCGACCATCTTCACGGCACGGCGGCCGTTGAACACAAGGTCGCCGGTAAACTGACCGCCGTGAGGACCGGTCCAGGAAACTGTTACTTCGGTACCTTTGAAATTGATGCTGCCGCTGCCCATCTCATTCGACATCGGCAACAGATTCCAACCGAATGTGCTGCCGATCTGCCAGATTGTGATTGGCTGCCTATAGGGGGATATCCACGTTCCTGCGAGATCTGGGCAAACCGCCTTCGGCAGCAGATGTCGATTTTCGGAACGCACAAAAATATGTCCATCTGAGGCGACGGTTCGAGTTACGTTCCCGGCGGCGTCGCATTCGATGCGGGCGGTGCTGCTGCCGTTAAGGGCGCCTGTCCATTGAGCAATGCAAGTCTTATTGTCATCACTGATGGTGCCCTTCCCAATAATGCCGGCAGGCATGGTCCATCCGTAATTGCGACCGTCTTGCCAGATGTCGTAGTCCGCACCGTTGGTGCCAATCCAGTGCCCGGAGATGTTGGGAATGCGAGCAGGTGCAGCTTGTACCGGAGGCGCAACCTGCACTGGCGGGGCGCTTGCCGGCGGCTTCGTCATGGCAACTTGTTGGGACGGCCGCGCCGCAGGCGTTTCTTGCTGCACCACATCCGGTTCATCCGCCACCATCGGTTTGCGCGGGCTGGCAGGCTTTGCAGCCAACACCAGATCGCGCCCCTTCCACTTACTCATTTCCAGAACCGGTGTTTGCATCACTCCCCGTTCCGACACCACCTGTTGCTGCACGCCGGACTTCAGAAACGAGAACGCGTCTGTCAGTCTCGTCTGGGTCCCTTTTGATTGCAGCGCATCGATCAGAGTGTGCGTGAATACACCATTGGGATACTTCTTCGATTCCCATGACGCCTCGTTCTTCTGACTCGAGCAGATCACCATGCATCCGGTGCCTTGCAACAAAGAGGTGTCGACGTTGCCCTTGCGCGCGATGCCCTTGCTGGCATCACTGGCGCCACCAGAGTGACAAGCGTCGAAGATTACCAGCACGCGATTTGCGTGTACGCGTTTTTTGATCGCGCTGGCGAGCGCTTCGATGTCGATGCCGGTCGTGTACAGCTTGTCCGGGTTGGTGTCATACGCGACGATGTAATTGACTCCCGCCACATCCATTTCGGATGGACTGCCATGGCTGGAGAAATAGATCACCACGAGATCGTCCGGCAGCGTCACGTATGGCAGCCAGCTCTGTCCCATTACATCGAGAATACGGTTTTTCGTTGCTTGCGAATTGGTAAGCAGCTTGACGTGGTCGGGCGCGAAATTGCACTTGTTGACCAGGAAGTTGCGAAAGTCGGTCGCGTCCTTTGCCGCATATTGGAGGTTGAGTTCCTTCGACTTGAATTCGCTGATGCCGACGATTACCGCCCACTTATCTGAGATGGGCGTGTTAGCAAGAGCGTCGTCGATGGACTCCTCTGCTGCGCCGGCGGGTTGTGGAGAAAAGCCGGCAAGAAACAATGCGAAAGCCACACACGCTGCCGCAAGGACGTGGGCGCACTTCTTAGTGGCGTCAGCAATTGCAATTGACATCTAGGTCTAACTCACCGCAGGCTTGGTTGCATTTGCGCTTTCCAAGGGGGTGAATTATACCAGCCGGACGCAGTCCGGTTCCATCACTTCGCGGCGGTACTGATGTTCCGCAAGTTCTCGGCGACGACCTGGCTGAGCCGCGCCTTGTCGTTTGGATGACTGGATGTGAGATGCGCTGCGTCAGCAAGCAATGAGTGTGCCAGTTTTGGCTTGCCAGTACTGACATATAAGATGGCAAGGTTGTTTTCTGCGGCTGCGCAAAGCTGGTGTTCATTAGCGCGACGAAAAACATCCACAGCTACTTTGTAAGCGCTCTCTGCTTTGTCAGGTTGACCGGTCAGGAAGTAAATCTTTCCGAGCCCCGCCAGCGCGCGACCGACATTCGCATCGTTCGAGGTATCGAAGCGGGAGGCTAGCGCGGAAACTTGTTTGGCGGAAGTGATTGAGTTTGATCCCAATACACCGAGGAACTGCTTCTCGGCGATGTCATACTCGCCGCGCGCACGATAGAAGTCTCCATGCCTGATCGCGTGGCTGCCGCCGGGATGCGATGGCGTAATCCAGACCGCGTGCACGAGGTCAATCAACGAGCGCTGATTCGTGTACTCGTCAGCGAGCGAACTCTTGCGATCAAAAAGAAACACTTCGTGATCGACTTCATCTGCGAAGCAGTCCGTGTACCAGATTTGCGTGAACCCGGTGCCGAGAAACAGTGCCAGCATCACCAGCGCTGCGGCTCCCAATATGTTCGATATCCGCTGATGCCTGTCGGTCTTCTTGCGCAATTGCATGAGGTCGGAATCGGATTCGATCGAAACCTCTTTCTGGGTGACGAGCCGCAATATGTAGTATGCGGCGATAAGACTCGCCACGCATACACCTGCCGCCGCTAAATAGAACGGGTTCGTCATGCACCGTCACCTGAGTAACGGTTATATTAGCAGACGACTACATGTGCGGTTCGCGCTCGGGTGCTGCGGCAACGGGAATTTCCGGAGCCGTCCAGATGGTGCCGGCTGACGGGCTGACAGGTGAAGAGGCAACCGGCACCTCGATGGTGCGTGTGCGTTCGCGGATGCTCATGCCTCGTGTTGTTGACACAGCGCCGTAGCTCGGGTTGGCTGGCTGCTGCGCACCATACTGCGGCAGCGCAGAGTTGAAGGACTGTTGGGCGCCGGACACCGGCTGAGTGGTGGCATTGGATGGCTGCTGCTGGGCGCCGTACGCCGGCTGCATGCTGTACTGGCTCGGGTGGCCGTACTGAAGTTGACTTGGGTCGCCGTAGGCGCCTGTCTGTTGAGCATTGGCTTGCGCCAGTTGATTGCGATAGCTCGCCACATAACGCTGCAGACCGACTGCGCTGATGATACCGGTCTCGGTGGCGACCTTGTTCAGTTCTGGGTACGCCAGAGCTTCAGCCGCTTGCTTGGAATCAAGTCGTGCCACCACAGTCGTTGGTTTGGCTTTTGCGTTGACCAGCCCGGCGTAGTCCATGCCCGATGCCAATTCGCTATCGCCGAACACCGGGATGCCGCGCATCAAGGGCTCGGCAGGTGGTGCGAACGCGGTCACTACCGGCTTGTGCATTTGGGTGTACGGTGCCATGTAATCGCGCCAGATGCGTGCCATGACGGTGCCGCCGGTTGCATGCGTGCCGCGCACTGGTTTGTTCTTATCGTTGCCGCCCCAGACGGCGGTCACCGTCTCTGGTGTGAAGCCGACAAACCAGAGGTCCTTGCCTTTGTCGGCGGTGCCGGTCTTACCAGCCACTGCAACGCCGGGCAGGCGAGCGGCGGTCCCTGTCCCTCGTTGCACCACGTCTTGCATGGCATCAACGAGCTGAGCGCAGTTTTGCGACGGCAGGTTCGAACTCGGTGTCGACACGAACTCTCTAAGCTTGACACCGTCTTCGGTGTCGATTTCGCGGATGGCTTGCGGCTGCATATATGTACCGTAGCGCGCCAGCGTTCCATAAGAAGCTGCCATATCCAGCGGTGTGACCGCACAACTTCCCAGTGCCAGCGACGGATACGCATCCATCTGGGCACGGACGCCGGCTGTGCGGGCGGTTTCGATCACGCGGTCAAGACCGACTGCCTGTCCGACTCTGATCGCGCAAACGTTTCTTGACATACACAAGGCGTCACGCACCGAGAGCCACCCCAGGAAGCGACCATCGAAATTCTTTGGCTCCCACACCGGCATGCCGGTACTTTCCAATTTAAAAGGAACGTCGGCAACCAGGCTGTCTTGAGCGAGCGTTCCGTCGATCAGAGCGGCCAGATATACGAATGGTTTGAATGAAGAACCGGCGGTGTGTGGTGCGACTGCGCGGTTCCATTCGTTGCCGCTGTAGCGACCCACGCCGCCGACCATGGCGACAATGCCACCATCATGCAGCGACATCGACACCAGGGCACCCTGGTCGATGCCGTGCGGTGCATTCTTGATGCCGTTGTTCAATGCCTTTTCGGCTAGTTGCTGCGCCTTCGGATCCAGATGAGTGTATACCTTGTAACCGCGCGTCCACATCTGCGAGCCGAGTTCTTTTTCCAACTGGTCCAGGACGAATGCCACATAATGCGGGTAGTGCAACTTGTGCGGACCTTCGACGAACACCAGTTCGGTCTGCTTCTCGCGTTGCGCGTCAAAGGGTGTGATGTAGCCGTTTCTCGCCATCTTGTCCAAAACTTCGTTGCGGCGAGCTATCGCTAGATCTTCGTTACCCGGGGCGGCTAAGGTCGTCGGCGACTTGAGCAAGCCCGCCAGGAATGCTGACTCGCCGACGCTCAGCTGCGACGCCGGCTTGTTGAAGTAATGTTCGGCTGCGCGCTGAATGCCGTGAGCGCCGCCGCCGAAGTAGACTTCATTTAAATAGCTCTCGAGAATCTTGGTTTTAGAGTAACGATTTTCCAGGTCCCAGGCGACGAACGCTTCGCGTATTTTACGGACATAAGAGCGATCGTCTTTGTCGAGAAACAAATTGCGAGCCAACTGCTGCGTCAGTGTGGAGGCACCTTCCACGGTGCTGCCGGCTTTCCAGTTGACATAAGCTGCCCGTGCGATGCCGACCGGGTCGAGACCGTGGTGCTTATAGAAATTGTGGTCCTCAACTGCCACCACTGCGTTGCGCATGTTGATCGACATCTTCTCCAGCGGGACCGGTTCGCGGTCGCGGGTTTGAATCGTGCAGATCTCTCGGTTGTAGCGGTCATAGATGGTGATGCCGCTTTTGGTCTCGGCGAGCGTTTCCAGCGAAGCGTCCGGCACTTGCAGTGCGGTTCGCACTCCCAGCAGGGTGGCGCAGGTGGCGGCTGTCACCACCAGACCGGTCGCAGTTATCCTTTGTATGCGAGTCATGGGACGCTTGTCGAAGCGACCGAAGAAATTGCGAGCCAAACCTTTAAATCCGGTTTTGTCCTGTAGGTCCACTTGCCTGTCTCCTCCGGGCACGAGGGTTAGACCTGCACACGCCTCCGGTGCAGATCTCATGTTTCGGTGGTTGTGCAGACGAGTTGTGTTGAAATCGGTTCCAAACCGCTAAGCCTATGTCCTAGCGGAACTCCACTGGCGGCTCTGCGTCATTCCCGCCGGAGGCAACCCATGAGTTCAGCGACACCTTATCGACATCCCAAAGCTCTGCATATGCGCCACGGTGTGGGTGGTCCCAATCGTCGAAGCGCGACCATTCGCGGATTTCTCAAAGACAACGCGCTGTCGCTGTTGATGGTGACGTTGTTCCTTATGTTCTGGGGGGCTCAGAGTTACACGGGCTACCTTGTTTATGAAGACGACTCTGCGCGCACGAGGCAGCCCCACCTGTCCTATATTCAATACTTGCGCTCCGCTCACTTCTGGGAGGCTACCGCGGAAAACTGGGAAAGCGAGTTCTTCCAGATGGGATCGCTGGTGGTGTTGACAGTGTTTTTCAAGCAGAAAGGATCTATCGAATCCGATGATGACGATGAGAAGACCTCGTCGAAAAAGAAACGCACTAAATCCAGCCATATTCGCAGCAAGCTGTTGCGCATCCTCTACGAAAACTCGCTCGGCATTGCTCTGTTGTCGTTGTTTGCCGGCTGTTTTGCCGGACACGCGGCATCGAGCTATGCAGAGCATTCGCAGGAGCTTGCTGCGCTCGGACAGCACGTACCGACCTTCATGGAATTTATGCGGTCGCCCGAACTCTGGTTCGAGTCAACGCAAAACTGGCAATCGGAATTTCTGGCGGTCGCTTCGCTGACCATCCTGTCTATCTTCTTGCGTCAGAAAAACTCAGCCGAATCGAAGACTGTCGACTGACAAGAAACGTCGCATGCGCTCGACTTCTTCTTCAAGAGCAGACCTGAATGCGGCATCACGGGGGCGGCGACCGGTGAATCCGACGTCGACGGTCATGGCTCCCGCACCTTTCGGCGAAGTAATGTTAGCCCAACCGATGATGTCGTCGCCCCACAAGAGCGGCATGGCGTAATAGCCTCGCACTCGCTTTGCCACGGGAGTGTATGCCTCAAATCTGTAGTCCCAACCCCAAAACATTTTAAATCGCGCTCTGTCCCAGACAAGCGGATCGAATGGAGCCAGGAAACGCACCACTCGTGGTTCAGTTTCATCTTGAGCGGCTGAACTCTCCGGCGGATAAAGATAGGCAACGCCATCGACCAGGATGCGGCTGATCTGTCCGCTGTGAATCAAACTATCCAGAGCCTTGCGAGTAGAACACGATGCCGGCTTGGAGAAACGGAGGCTTTGCAAATGCTTCTCGGGAGTGGGAGCAAAGATGGTGGCTAACAACATGACGAGCTGCGTGCCGCGTTCTTCAGGCGAGAGTAAATCTTCCTCAGCTCGCGGCGCTGTCGCCGCGTAGATACGGATGCCGTTTTCGCGGCGCACAACTCTCAAGAGTCCACGATGATGCAAATCTTCCAGCGCTTGCGTGGTCGCCTTCGAATAACCACCCCAGGCATTAACGACGCGTTCAGAGCCGCAGTGTTCTTCCAGTTGGCGCGGATGCATCTCGCCATGCGCGCGCACGACGTCGAGCACTTTCTTCTCGAGGCGGACGAGGTTTTTGGTATCGCGCGGGTGCAGGAGGCGCCAGTTGTGGCGAGGCAGAAATCCATACGCGTACAGGTAATCTTCTTCGATATCGAGCGACGCGTAACGACGTTCGAGGTCGCCGGCGCGATAGTTTTTTACCCGATGCCTGAGAATCAGATCCTGCGCCGTAGCTGGTGAACGAATCGGATCTGCCTGCACAAAACCAAGCCGCGTGAGCGCGCCGGACAGAGTAGTCTGGAGGAAGAGCGTGTTGTTGATGGCATGGACGCGCAGGCGGCGCAGGTTGTCACTCATACGAGCCGCAACTATAACAGAATGGCAGAGCTACCGGTTCACCTGATGTTTACCTGCTGTCAGTTAAGCTGCTAAAGGAGACCTGAATGGTGACATATGGGAGAGACCGACAACCTCAGCCGCACAATCGCCGTTCTCGGCGCCACCGGTTATGTGGGCAGCCGCCTGGTGCCTATGCTGCTCGCTCTCGGCTACCGGGTCCGAGCCTGTAGCCGCTCGCTCGACAAGTTGCAGGTGCGAGACTGGTCGACGCATCCAAATGTAGAACTGATGCAGGTTGACACGCTCCGCGAGCAGGATTGTCGCAATGCCGTCGATGGTTGCACACACATCCTGTATCTTGTGCACTCGATGAACCCGCAGCACCAGGATTTCGCTCGCGCCGACCGGAAATCGGCGCATAACATAGTTGCGGCTGCCGATGCCGCAGGTGTGCGCCAGCTGATCTATTTGGGCGGGCTGGGCGAGACCGACCAGAACCTCAGCAAGCACCTTCGGTCGCGTGCGGAAGTGGGCGAAATTTTGACCACTGGGAAATTCAAGACGACTGTTCTGCGGGCAGCAATGATTATCGGTTCCGGTAGTGCGTCATTCGAGATACTGAGATATCTGGTCGATCGACTGCCGTTTATGATTACCCCGCGCTGGGTGAGCACGCCATCGCAGCCGATCGCCATCAGAAACGTGCTCAATTATCTAATCGGCTGTCTCGACAATGAGGAAACCTTCGATCAGGTCTTCGATATCGGTGGACCGGAAGTGGTGACTTATCGGCAACTGATGGATCTCTATGCAGAGGAGGCGGGCGTCCTTAAACCGGTGGTGCTGCCGGTGCCGGTGTTCACGCCGCGCCTGAGCTCCTACTGGATCAACTTCATCACTCCGATTCCTGCCTATATAGCGCGCCCGCTTGCCGAGGGTTTGCGCAACCCGGCTGTTTGCACCGAGTCGCAAATTCAGAATGTGGTGCCACAGGAGTTGCTGTCATGTCGCCGGGCAATTCGACTGGCGATCGATAAGATGCAGCACCACCTGGTGGAGAGTCACTGGACGGATGCCGGTGCCATGCCGCCCGTGGAATGGGTCAACCCGGCAGACCCTGATTGGGCTGGTGGACAGCTGTATACCGACACTCGCGAACTGACAATTGCAGGCACCGCATCTGATGCCTGGCAGGCGCTGAGCAAAATCGGCGGCACCACCGGCTGGTATTACGCAAATTGGTTGTGGCATCTGCGTGGACTGGCAGATTGGCTTGTCGGCGGAGTCGGGTTGCGAGTCGGCAGACGTCATCCCAACACACTGCGAGTGGGTGATGCCGTGGATTTCTGGCGGGTGCGTGGGCTAGATCACGAGCGGCGCTTGCTGCTGATTGCCGAGATGAAACTGCCGGGGCAGGCGGCACTTGAGTTTACCGTCGTTCCGCTGAGCGCGCATTCAACTAAGATTGTGCAGACCGCTAAGTTTTTGCCTTCGGGGCTGCTCGGACTGATGTACTGGTATGGTGTGTCTCCGCTGCACGAGCTGATTTTCAGCGGCATGCTCAAGGGGATTGCGGCCGCCTCCAAACGCAAGGCGTCGCAGCCGCGACGGGTGCCGGTGCGACCTGCTACTTAAGGATCGACTGCCAGGACGGGTGTTGTTCGATCAATGTCAGTGCCTTGGCGAGAAGAGAAAGCCCCGGCTCGCGCTTAAACCACGTGGACGCGCCGGATGGATGCGGCAGTGGTATCAGGTCAAACCGGTGTCCGAATCTCTCGCCGCTCAGCTGCTTGCCGATAGTGTCTACGAGCGGCTGCTCGGGAAGAAACTGGTTAATTGCCAGCTTTCCTACTGGTATCACGAGATTTGGTTCGAGGAGATCCAGTTCCTGTTTCATCCAGGCAGAGCAATTCTCGATCTCCGCCGGTGTCGGAACACGGTCGCCGCCCGCCGGTGCTTTCCCCGGGAAACAGCGGCATACAGCCGCCATGAACACCCTTTCTCTGAACTGAGTTTCGTCCAGACCGATGGTACCGAACCAGCGGAATAATGTTTTGCCCGCCGTCCACGCAAACGGTTTGCCAAATTTGCCTTCGTGCGGTCCAGGAGCTTGCCCGACCAGATAAACTTTGCTCAGCACCGGCTGTGGTGTCACAACCGGACCGATCATCAATGGGCACTGCGTACAGGCGCGCAGCGACTCCAGGTGTTTTGCGACGGCTTCCAACTGTGGCATGAAACAGGCGGCTCGCTAGCGAAGAAACCTATCATACCGGATGTCGCACATCGGCGCTATAATCCCATCCTTTATATAAGTACTTGTATATTTGGTATTCGATTGGAGTCAAGAGATGGTTACCCTTGCAGTTGCGCGAAAAATGATTGAAGCCGCGGAGAAGAAAGCCGAGGCGATCGGACAACCGATGAACATCGCGGTAGTTGACGGCGGCGGAAATTTGGTGGCACATGTGCGCATGGATGGCGCGTGGCTTGGCAGTATCGATATTTCGATCAAGAAGGCGTGGACTTCGCGCGCCTTTGATATTGCCACCAAAGACCTGGCTGAGCACTCGCAGCCCGGCAAACAGTTCTACGGCATTCACGAATCAAACGCAGGCAAGGTGATGATTTTTGCCGGCGGCATCCCGCTCAAAAAAGATGGAAAAGTTGTGGGCGCCATCGGCGTCAGCGGCGGCTCCGGCGAGCAAGATCAATCCGTTGCCGAAGCTGGTGCGGCTGCCCTTTAGTCGACGCCGCGCTCCCCAGTCAGCGCGCTCGCAACCTAATATACCGTATTGGTATGCTAACTCGGGTTTAGGATACCAATACGGTATATTAGGTTGCAGCTGGCTCTAAAATACCATATACGTATGCCAAATCCGAATTGCCATACGTATATGGTATATTGCGCGCGCTCCGCGGTGCGCTCCCCCGCTCGGGCTATTCCGGATTTACTTCCATCGCGGCGGCACCGCCGGCGATGGGGAAGAAACGCGGCGGCTTGCCGGGGCTGAAGTCCAGTTTCGTCATGTCGATCTTGCGCAAATTCATGTTGTCGTAGGAGCGAAAGTACAGCGACTTGCCGCTCAGGTCTTTGATCACGACCCACTGCGTGTAGTCGGTGAAGTCTTGTCCGGCTACTTTCTCGCGGACGTCGCCTCTGGGAATGTCGACGGCGTTGAGAATGTGTGTGGCGACGTTGACCGCGCCGGTGCGGTCGGACGCCGGTTTGGCGAAGTGCAACATCGCTGATGTACGCACGAAACGCGACGGCGGCGTCCAGTCTCCCGGAATGCCCAGGAAGCCACCACCTTGCCCGGGCGAACCCAACACCGTGCCCGCAACTTGCATCGGCTCAGGATTGGATGCATCCACGTGAATGTAGTTTTTCAAATTAATCAGCTGCCACTCCAGAGGTGGTGCATTGGTGAGAACGCCACCGGGATTGTCCATGACCAGTTGCCTGCTGCCGATGACTTCGACCACTGCGCTGTTTCCTGCGGCATCGTGCAGCGCGACGTGCGCAGTGGGTATGCCGCCGAAGGACGGGATGTTGGTGGCAAATATGGTGGCATTAGCCAGCGCCTTCTTAGCGTCATCAACTGTGGTGCAGGTGCCGAGCAACCAGTGCCCCAGGTCTGTGATGTTGATCGCACTGCTCTCGGAGCCGGGCTTCAAAGCCGCGTACTGTGTGTAATCAGGAAACCACAACAGCCCGAAAGACAGCCCTTTCTCGTTGACGCCATCCACGACCACATCCAGCCCGAGGGCATCGACCGCCAGGAAACCGTTGGTAGTTTTCCAGCGCATGCCATCCGCACCGGATGGTGTCTTCGACAGTCTTTCTTCGCCTCGCGAATGTACGACGATTCGCGACTTCAGGTCGGCGCCCCATTCCATAGAGCGGGCTGCCACCACATTGCCGTCGGTTGATTTGACTTTGAAGTCCGTGCAAGCTGACGCCGTCGACACCGTCGTCGCTGCTGTCAGGCAAGCCAGCACCAGCGTCGCGGCCCCAGTAGTAGTGCGGTGTTTCATAGTGTCTCCATTGCGCGGGCGTTCATTTCTGTGTAGCAGTAGCTGAGCCCGGACCAATCTCGCCGAGTTCTTTTTCTATCACGAGATCAGGTCCCTTGGTTTTCGCGAGAAACACATTCATCGTCGAGTGGTGATTCTGTTCCATCTTCAGGTGCCCGGCTGGAGTGCTGATTTCCACCCCGACCAGAGCATCGATCAGTGCTTCTTTGTCGTCAGCCTTGCCGGATTTTTCAAGCGCAGCCTTGAGCGCCATCATCGCGTTGTAGTGAGTCATCGCATAGTTTGAAACCACCGCATCGGCACCGGCATCTTTTTTGATCTGGGAAACGAACTCTTTTGCCTTGGGCGCATCACTGGCAGCAACGAAAGGCACCACGACGTGCATGTTTTGTCCACCACCCAGCGAACTCAAGTCGGCTTCCGACAGACCGATGTAGGCGACCGTGATTTTCTTCAACAGTCCTTGCTTCTCTGCCTGCGGAATGAAAGTGACGCCATTGCCTTTCAAGGCGTAGACCAGGACTTTCGCTTTCGAATCGGAAATCTCTTTGATCACCGAGGTAAGATCGTTGTTGCCGCCCGGTATGTATTTCTTGCCCACGACTTTGCCGCCCGCCTCAGTAATGAGCGGCTCGGAAAGAGCAAACATCAGGTGCGGCCAGACCGCATCAAGACCGAGCATATAAAAAGTATCGCCGTACTTCTTTTTCATGAAAGGAAACAGCGGCGCCAGCTCTTGATTGGGAACCGTACTGAACGAGAAAAAGTAACGGCTGTTCTTGCCGCCTTCGTAGTTGGTGGCATAGAGCAGCGGTGTTTTTTTCTCTTCTGCAATCGGAAAAACCGCGCCGAGGTTCTGCGAAGTGATCGGTCCAATCACCGCCAGCACTTTGTCTTGATCGATCAATTTGCGCATCGCCGGATCAGCATGCTCTGGGCGCGTGTGGTCGTCCTCATAAACAAGTTGCACCGGCCTTCCTAAGATTCCACCATCGGCGTTGATTTCTTTGCCCATGGTCGATGCGCACGGTCTTTGTGTTCCGCCACAACTCGACACCACCGGAAAAGGGCAGCAGCACGCCGATCTTGATTAATTGGACTAGCGGCGTCTTCCGCCTGGCACGCCGAACGCGTCAGCGCCCATCACTGAGGCAGACAACCAGATCGCGACAGCTCACCAGCAAAGAATGGTCTTCGATATTGTTGGTTACCACGGATTCCGGTGTAGTTTACTCAGTCAGCTTTCCTTGTCCCAGACCTTTGTGCCAGGTTTGGATACGTCGTTGCCTTGAAACGGCTTTCCACTGAAGAATTCGGATGTATAGATGGCAACCAGCAAACAGTTGGACGCAACAGGCTGTCACAAAGCCCGTTTTGCTTGAAAGCTGTTGTGATCGAAGTTAGTGATCTCGCCGGTCACGGGAGCGAAGTCAGTTTCTTCCTTGTTCAAACAAATACAGACCGTAGCGATCGAAACCATCAGAATGTGTATTGACGATACGGTTGTATTACAGTGACATTTTTCGAAGCGGCATCGTCACTGGCTTCGCGGTATCCGTCCTGACGCAGTACGGAGCCGGGGATGTTGCCGATGATCCAATGTCGTACCGGCGAATTCTCTCGGATACTGCCTGTGAATCTGGCCACGATCCGTTGGCATTGCCGTCGAAGTCCAGCATGATCAATGTATACAGTTTCTTGGCGCAACCGCCGGATAGCGAATAACTGGTGCCTTCGCGATGTCAGTCTGCAAAAACAGTTCGCCGCCGTGGACGACACCGTTGTAGTGTCCGCCCGATACGTCGAATGCCACCTGCAATGGTGGTTGCGACGCCGCGTACTTCAACTCGGCGGACGCGCACGGAGGTAAGCTCCGAAGATAAAAATGGGTGCGAGTAATGGCGCACACCCGCACACGAAACAGCCAACTTCTTTGATTCATGCCGCCATGATAGCAAACAAATGCAGGGGCGCATTTCTAAACCAGCTTCGCGTATCATTACGACGGCCCACAGTCTCGGTAGAGGAGAGATATGAACAAGCAATCCGTTGCTGCGCTTGCAGCCGCCACTGTACTTTGCATGCAACCCGCTGCCAGGGCTGACGACGCCAAGGCGCAAGCGGTGCCCGACTTCATGAAAATCGTTGTCGCCAACGATCCCGACGAAATCCCGACCAAAGATCAGTTGGCGTTCTCCAATGTTTATGACTTGAACGAAGGCATGTTCCCGATCTATGAAAAGCGGATTGCTTTGTATCGCAAGCATTTCCTGGCTCGCCAGAACTTGATCATGGCTCTCTTCAGTGCTAAGGGCGGTCGTTTCATTCTGTATCGTGCCGGTAAACCGCCTCTGGAAGCGCCGTCACCACCTCAGGTGTATCGTCTCGCCAAGTCGGTCGGACACTGCGCCATGGTCACCGAAGACCTGTGCGGCCCGTACACCACGAACTCCGCCACCAACCAGGAGTGGGTCGGTGAAATGAGTGCATATCGCACGCGCGTGCAGACTGCGCTCGACAGTCTCGACGGTTGCGATATCAGCACTGACGATCGCGAATTACTGCGTGACACGCTCAAGCAAATCGCTGCGTTCCAGGACAAGTGCCTGAAGAACAAGAGTTTCACTTACGATGACGTGCAAACTTATGCACGCACCATCGAGCCGAATCTCGAAAAACTGATCGGCGTCGCTTCGTCCAATCAAGTCGCTCACTGGTTCAAAGTTATGGAAGAGTGGAAGGCGTTGTTGGGCAAAGACTGGGACAACACTTACGCCCTCAGCAACTCTATCTATGTAGCACGTCAGAACAACATCTTGTTCTCGGTGTTGCTGCAGTTCATGGGACCAAGCGCAGTCAACGATCGCTTGATTCTCATGGAAACAACCGATTTCACCGCCACTCCGGAGACGATGATGGATGGTTTCATCCGCATCATTTCAGACCGTGCGCTGGGCAAAGTGTTCTTCGACAATTATCGGTTGATGGACTACGAACTGCTCGGTGGCGGCGGACGCAAAGCCATCATCGCCGAAATGGAAAAGCGTGGCATGAAGGCAAACTTGCCGCCGCTGGTGCCGTTCAACAGCACCGAAATTCCCTGGAAAGACAATCCGGCGTCGGGCACAGGACCGAGCTCGTTGGATGAGATCAAAGCCGGCGTCAAATAGCACTAGCTGTGGAGGCTCAAAGGAGCTTCCACAGTATTGCTAGTTCGACCAGGAAAACCACTGCAATGATCGCCAGCCATTTGACGTTGTGGTCAGGCTTGGCGTCTTCGGGTGGAAACATGAATGGCGTGAACCACTTGATGAACAGCGGCATCGTTATCCAGGTGGTAGCAGCGACGCTCAGTGCGTTGGACAGCAAGTTGGCGGGAGCGGTCGGTATTTGCATGCCGCCCAGTATCGGCGAGAGATAGCGAATCTCCAGCGTGACGATCGGATAGAGACCGAGCAAGACGAGAAGAAATGCCTTCCAGTTGGGCGGTCCCTTGCCGGTTTTGGCATCGACGGGAATCCAACCGGGGAACGAGCCGGTCACACGCTGAATGTCGGTGGATGTTACGAGCTTCTTGGCGTCTTCTAACAATTGCGCGCGCTCCGGCGACGTGAACCATTTATCGAGTGCGTCTGAACTGTCGAAACGCATCAAAGAGACCCAGACGCCTGCTTCGCCTGTGTCTGGCTGAAAATAAGAGCCGCGATAACCTGAGGAGCGAGCCTGCGCTTCCTGCACTTTGCCTTCCCAGTCGCGGTAGGCGTCTTCCATCCCCGGTTTGATGTGAGTCATGATCGCGGTCGTCACTGTAGACGATTCACTGATCTGATCTTCCTCGCTGATGTGCAGTTGCTCCTGGGTGTGAGCACCTTCAAGTTCGGCGAGAAACCTTTTGCGCTCGTCGGACTGCTTCCAAGCGGTCGCTTCGGTCGGCGTGCGAAACCTTTGTACAAGCGTCCAATTTATGTCCGCAGCAGTTTTCGGAGGAGTGACTTCGCCGCTGACAAAACCGGGCTGTTTCGAAGCCAACATCATCGACTTCACCAGCCAGCTCGCGACGTCTGCCCTGCCTGCTTTGCCGCAGCTAAAGGTGGTGACGATGGCGTTGCCGACATCAGCGCCTACAGCCTGATCGCTCATATCAAAATCTCCGTGCTTTCCTTACCCCTGGAATGATGGTCCACGAGACGCCGCCAACAAGCTTAGTTTATGCATGCAGGCAATTGGCAGGCGGAGCCATCGAATTAATGTGCCAACTAATGGCCTAATCACTGTGAGTCGGTATCATTTGACGACATAAATAAGGTAGGGTCGGAAGTCTCGCCGGTCCGTCATAAAGCATTATTCGCACGAGGTAGGATCGCCGTGAAAGAGCTCGTTTTGTCTCCCACCAGCACCCTGGTCGATGATTCGTACTCGTCTGAGTTGGTGTTTTGGTTGAATGGTGAGGAAGTCATCATTCAAAATCCGGATCCAACCATCTTGCTGACCGATTATTTGCATTCGGTCGGTCTGACCGGCACGAAACTGGGATGCTGGCAGGGCGGCTGCGGCGCTTGCACGGTCATGGTTTCGCACAAAGATCCGGCCACCGGGAAAGCCGTGCACCGTCCGATCAACTCCTGCTTGCGTCCGATTTGTGCACTGGACGGCATGGTCGTGACGACCACCGAAGGCATCGGCAACGTTCATGACGGGCTTGACCCGGCGCAATACTGCATCGCCAAAGAGAACGGCACGCAGTGCGGTTTCTGCACGCCAGGATTCGTGATGAACACGCACGCTTACCTGCAGCACAACCCGGAAGCCACGCAAGAAGATCTCGAAAAAATCTTTGGCGGCAACCTTTGCCGTTGTACCGGCTACCGTCCGATTCTCACCGCGGTTCGCACACTTGCGTGCGACTACGACAAGAAGTGCGACAAAGCGCAGCAGTGCATGGTCGATCCTTCGTTCGAAGTCAAGGCGAATGACAAGCTGGCAGTCATCGATCTCGATAAGCTGCCTGCGCATAACTTGCCTGCCAGACAATTGCACTTTACAGGCAGCGGTCGCGAATGGTTCCGTCCCAATTCGCTCGCCGAGCTGATGCGCCTGAAGCGCGAACTGGTGAAACTGGGCGGCGGCCGCGAAAGCGTGCGCCTGGTGTTCGGCAACACCGCCTCCGGTATCTACGCTCACGAAAAACCGCGTTATTTCATAGACATCTCGCGCGTCAATGAATTAACCGCTCTCGCCGAAACCGATGCTGGTATCACAGTCGGTGCCACTACCCCGATCCAGATGATGCTGGAGTTTGCCGATAAGACCGCCAAGAAAGTCAAGGGTGACAAAGCGCGTTCGCTCGAAGTGCTGGCCTATCACGGGCAGTTCATCGCCGGGTTGCAGGTGCGTGCCGCCGGCAGCGTCGCCGGCAACATCTTCATCACACGCGACCACGCCAAGAAGGGCGAACCCTTCCCCTCGGATCTCTTCTGCGTGATGTCGGGCTTGGGAACCAAGATCATCATCGCCTCCGAAACTTATAGCGGAGGACGCCAGTCATTTGACCTGATCGACATGCCGGCTACCGAAGAACTTCCGGAAGATGCGGTCGTGGTGCAGTTCGAAATTCCGTTCACCCGCGCCAACGAGTATGTGCAGACATACCGCATCGCCCGCCGCCCGCAGATGGCTCACCCGATCGTCAACGCCGGCATGCGTGTTGTGCTCGGCAAAGACAACAAGGTTCCGGAAGGCGAGTTGACTTTGATATTCGGTGGCTTGGGTCGGATGATCTACCGCGCCCGCAAGACCGAAAGTTTCTTGCACGGAAAAGAATGGAACGCTGCAACTCTAAAAGCAGCGCTGCCTGTATTGAAGAAGGAAGTCGAGGAAGTAGCCGTTCCTATGGAAGGCGAAGGCATCACTCTCGAGTACCGCAAGCAATTGGCGGAAACCTTCTTCTACAAGTTCTTCCTGCACGCGGCTTCGCAAGCCAATCCTAAATCGGTAAAACCCGAGCTTCTGTCGGCCGCCAGTCACGACATTCGTCCGCTCTCGACCGGCATGCAGGAATACACCGAGTATCCGGAAAACTTCCCACTCACGCAGCCGATTATTAAACGCGCCGCGTTCGTGCAGACCTCCGGCGAAATCAAGTACACCCACGACATTCCGCTGCCCACCGGCGGCATGCACGGTGTGATCGTGATGAGCACACGCCCGCACGCCAAGTTTACCTTCACCAAAAACACCAAAGACCTCGAATCGCTGGTCGAACTATTGCGCAAGCAATTCCCCGGCGTCAAAGATCTGGTGACGGCCGCCGATATTCCTGGCGCCAAATTGGTCGGTCTGGGTGACGACGATCCGGTGTTCTCTGACGGTATCGTCACCTCAGTTGGTGCACCGGTGGCTATGGTGCTCGCCGACTCGATTCCGACCGCTCGCGAAGCCGCTCATTTCGTCGAATACGAATGCGTTGCCTACGAAGATCCTGTGGCGGTCACCAACATCGAGGAAGCGATCAAGCAGAACACGGCGATGCCGATGCTGCTCAGATCGTCTGACCCTGATGAAGATATTCAACAGCGCATTCCGACCATTGAACAGTGAGCAGCAACGAAGCCTGGCTGAAAGATCCGGCTAAAACAGCTTTGCCGGGCACCAGCTATGCGCATGGTTTCATCAAGACACCGCCGACCGCGCACTTCTATATGGAGACCAACTGCGCGCTGGCAGTGCCGGGTCCATACAACCACATGACCATCCATGCCTCGACCCAGAGCCCGAACGGCACCCAGATGATGGTTGCCAAAGCGCTGGGCGTCAAGCTCAATCAAGTCAACATCATGCTCGAGCAAATCGGTGGCGGATTCGGTGGCAAGCAACACCGCGCCAACATCGTTGCTTCGCAAGCCGCTGTTGCCGCCCACAAACTGAAGCACCCCGTGCGCTTGCTCTACGATCGCTTCACCGACATGCAGATGATTGGTAAACACCATCCTTATATGGGTGAATACCACGTCGCCTACAAAGACGACGGCAAGATCGAAGCTATGCGTCTCGACTTCAGCATGGAAGCCGGCGACACGTACGACTGCTCGTTTGCGGTGCTCGACTTGAGTCTGCTCACCGCCGACGGTTGCTACAACGTGCCGACATTGCAAGCCAACGGCACCTGCTATCGCACCAACAAAACATCGAATACGGCGTTCCGTACCTTCGGTGTCATGCAGATGTGGACGATTCTGGAAAGTGTCATCGAGCGTGTTTCATACGAATTGACGCAGAAACTGGGACGCAAAGTCTGGCCGGAAGAGATTCGTGAGAAGAACATGTATCGCAACGGCACGGCCGAGTCCTACGACCTCACCCACTTCGGGCAAGAACTGGACTTCTGCAATATCCGCGAAATGTGGGATGAGTTGAAGAAGACCGCCGAATACGATAAACGCTGCAAGGCAGTCGAAGACTTCAACAAGAAAAACAAGTGGCGCAAGCGCGGTATCGTCATGATGCCGCAAAAGCACGGCATCGCGTTTACCGAACCGCGCGGCTCGCTGAACGCATCCAGTGCCACCATCGGTGTCAACATGGCTGATGCTTCCGTGATCATCTTCACGGGCGCTGTGGAAATGGGACAGGGTGTCAGCACGAAGCTTGCCCAAGTCGCGGCTAACACCCTCGGCATTCCGCTGGAACTGATTCGCATCGCCGGCAACTCCAGCGAAGTGATTCAGAACGCTCCGGCAACGGCAGCTTCGACCGGCTTCGACCTCAACGGTGGTGCCGTGGAGAAAGCTTGCCGCGTGTTGCGCGAGCGTCTGGAAAACTTCTGCCGCGACGTCGAACAATACACGCCGACGAGACGCATCGAAGACTGGCGCACCAAGTGGTCGGAGAAGTGGCCTGAGATCATCTTCCAGGCATGGTTCATGCGGGTCAACCTGGCAGTGTCGGAACTCTACAAGAGCCCGCACTACAAAGGACCGACATACCGCAATCCGCAAGGCAAGCCGTTCCTGTATTTCTCGTACGGCGCGGCCTGCACCGAAGTGGAAATCGATGTGCTGTCCGGCGAACACAAGATACTGCGTGCCGACATCGTATTCGACGGTGGCAAGTCGCCTAACCCGGCGATCGATATCGGGCAAGCCGAAGGTGGTTTCATCCAGGGCGCCGGTATGGCGACGACGGAAGAACTCGTCTACGACGAAGACGGACGTCTGCTCACAGATAACATCTGGAGCTACAAGCCGCCTTGCACCAAGTCGATTCCGCTCGATTTTCGCACTCGCCTGCACCCGGTAGATCCGGAGCGTAACGCCCGCGAACTGCTGGCTGAAAAACAAGCAGTCAAATCTACGAAGGCGTTCACCGAGTCTGCTTTGACCTTAGGTTGCTCGACTTACTTCGCGTTGATTCATGCGATCAAAGAAGCGCGCGAAGAGTTGACCGGCAAGAAAGAGTGGGTCGATATGCACTTCCCGCTCACCTGCCAGCGCATTCAGCAGCTCTGCGGAATCAGCACCGACAACCTGACGATGGACTAACTCAGTCCTCGTGCCATGATACTTTCGAAGAAGATCACTGCTTCGAAGTTGACCGAGTGCGGCTTGACTAAAAAACAAGTCACCACTCTGGTGCGCGACTACGAGTTGACTCTGGCGCAGCTGTTTTTGAAAACCGCGGCCCTCCGCGGTAAGGTTACTCTGCCACCAGAGGAAGAGAGTTTGAAGTACCGGCTGCCGCCTCCCCATATGGAAGCCGAGGCTCAACGGGTTCTGCTTCCTCTGGTGCAAGTGACTGGCGACGGCAAGCTTTCAGTCAATCCTGATTCTTTGCCGGGCGGTTTTGTCGACCGCTGGGAGAAAGTCGCGACACTGGGGGCGGCCTTGCCGCCTTCAATCTGGGAAAGCCATCTCAGGTTGACCCCTGCGCAACTGGTTGCGATCGACTGCGACGATATGACGCGTAAGTATTTGAAGGAAAGCTGGCGCACGGCAGCCATTAGATATTGCGATGAAAACTGGTTTTCGGCTCTAACCAAGAGCAGATTCTTCTACGACCTGGCGTTCCAAATGCTGGTGCGTGTGCCGCAAGACGCTGGCGAGCGACTGGCGCTAGAGATGATTGCATCCAATGGTGGCACGTGGCGACTTGCGGACGTAAATCCTGTTGCGGACGACGCTATTCATCAGGTGATGATGTTCACCATAAGAGGATTGGCTTGGGACTGGAGCGAAGAGTTTGCCGAGGCGCTTCTGCCTTTGTTGCAGCGAGAGGTCGACGCTCCGCTTCCAAAGATAAGTGAATGGTTGTTGGACGACGCGGCGATTTATTTTCCGGTCAGCATGCAGCAAGTGTTTTCCGACGCGACGCGCTGTGCTACAACTTTGCAACTCAAAGCCGAAATCTGGTCGACGCTTATTTGACAGTGTGCGCTTCGACGGGCGCGGTGCCTTTGACGCCCAGTTTGTTGGCCGCCGATTTGCTCAAGTCGATCACGGCGCCACCGCGGGCTTTGCGATCGTTGATCACGACGGTCGTCGAGCGACCATTTTGTTTGTTTCGCACTTTAACTTTGGTGCCGAGCGGCAACTGCGCGCTGGCCGCGGTCATGGCATGGCGATTGTAGCGAGCGCCGCTGGCGGTTTTCTTGCCCTGATAACTGTCTGAGTAGACCGTTGCTTTGCCCGCGACTTTGGCGGCGAAACAAGCGGTCTGAACCGTGCCTGCTAAAGCGAGAATCACTACTATTGCTGAAAAAACGCGGTTCATTGCTCGAATCCCTCGGTAAAGCCATCTAACTAATAGTTCTGCCAGGGAGACTTATTAACGGTTGAGGTTGTTCCCGTAGACGCGGGAAGCCTCTGCCCTGCTCAAAACCGAGCTTACACAAAATGTACACAAGTTGTTCCGGAAGTTTTCCAAACCCGAAGTCTATGATTGTGGTCCAACCCAGCTACTAGTTACTAGATCCACCCACCACCACACCACCCGCAAACCATATTCGAGACGTGTCATCACACGCTCAGTGCGTTTGCTCATTTGGAGCATGCAACATGACAGGCGGCAAAGTACAAACACAGTCTCCTGAGTCTGCTCTTACCGAGATAAAGGATGGCGGCAAGGACGGCGGCGCGGCATCCGATGAAGTGATATCGACGCTGGCACATTCGAGCCCCGAGTTTCGCAATCAAGTTTTCAATTCCGGTAAAGATGATCCGGCGTTGCTCGAAGAAATGGGTTTGGTGAATGCGACGGACCTGTTTCTTAGTGGTGACGCCGGGCACATGGGCGACTTACCTGTGCCAGCAGGTGTGGATATTCGATTTAGCAATGACGGGCACCAGGATGTGATGATTGTCACTGAAGGAAACACCCGCAGCTACCTCGGCAAAAACGGCGAATACCAGACTTTCGAATTTGTTCCTGGCGAAAATGGACAGCCTGGAACTGTGAAGGTCAACACCAACGGCAGGCGTACAGAGGTTCCCGGAGTCACAGAGTACAATCCCGACGGGCCCGGTGGTGCGCCAGTCATAACCACCGAGCAGGGACAGTCAGTTGTGAAGTCGGATGGTTCCGTTGAAACAACCATGAAGAATGGCGTGCACGTGACCACCGACGGTACCGGATCTGATGGCATCACCGGCAACGTGATCGCCTACAAAAGTCCAGCTGCGAACATAGATATACAAATCGGTTCCGACAAACAATCCAACGACGGAAAGCACGATGTCACGGTCAGCCCCGACGGCACGCTCTCATACACATCTGAGGACGGCTGGCGCACCAAAGTGGGACCAGATGGAAAGGAAGTTCGTAGCAAAGGGACTGGTCTGAGCGAGATCACTGAATACCGAGATAAGCCAGGCGGCGATGTGACCCGCACGCAATACGGACCTACCGGTGCAAACGACCGCCCCTTCTCACCCGAATCGATCTCTCCGTCGGGCATCGATCAGACGCGGCTGGGTGACTGCTGGTTTATGTCATCAGTAGCTGCTCTGGCAGAAACTCCGGAAGGTCGCGAGAAGTTGTCGAACATGATCAAACGGAATGAAGACGGTTCGTACACCGTGACTTTCCCCGGCGACAAGGATCATCCGGTGACCGTCAGTGGGGAGGAAGTGCTGGGCAATCCGAAGATCAATGATGATGCCGTTTGGGCGAAGGTAATGGAGGCGGCCATCTTAAAGAGAGATCCCGAGTCCGCGAATTCGGGTGGCAAGTCTTGGAAGGCGCTCGACTTATTGACAGACAAACACATCATTCATGAAGACATCCACAACTACTTGACCGACACGGGTCATCTCGCCGAAACGATTCAAACGGCGCTGGCGAACGGCGAGCCGATTGTGGTCAGTTCCAGAAATTCGAATCCCAAGGATGGACCGGTCGAAACCAATCATGCCTATACCGTTACTGGCTACGATCCCAAAACAGGCATGGTGACGGTGCGCAATCCGTGGGGACACAATGATCTTGGAAAGGGTAACACCAAGGACGGTGTCACAGACATCGGCGACGGCTATATGACCATGTCGCTGGAAACATTCCAAAACGACTTCGCCCGCATCACATACGGTGGGCAGCCGAAGAGCGCGTTCCAGCAGACCGGACAAGTCGCCTCGGAGGTAGTGCACGATGTGATCGACGTATTCAATCCGGCTAACTGGTTCTGAGCTTTCCCGCCCGACAATCTCTTGAATACAGACAATGGTCGATGGTATCCTAAAGGCGATGAAACCATCCGTCGGACTGTTTGCTACTTTGATTCTCCTGGCTCTGAGCGCTCCGTGGTGCTCGGCACGGGTAGCGGTGGAACAGGTGCAGGCAGCCATCGAGAAGGCCAAGATATTTCCGCCGGAAGCCAAGATCTCCTGCAAAGTTTCCGGCGAGGAGATCGTCACGTCCGCGTACAAGTCTGAGAGCGAAACAGAAAACGATTGCAAAATCGATGCTGTGCTTCTGGCTAAGACGGCATTTCAGTGTGACCCTGGTCTGACGCGCGCGACCTTGATGTTGTTCGATGTGCGGTCGCCCGAGAACTATTACGAAATCTCGGTAACCGTCGGTGATGTGGCAGCATTTGGTGGCGGAGCGGTTTCTCAAGAGAGGTTGCTGTCTTCCTTGCGAATGCTGAAGAAGGCTTCGACATCTTCCCCAGCAGCAAAGCAGCCCCTGAGCACCCCGATTAGAGTTGGAACCGCCGCACGCAGAAACAGTTGCTCCTACTATGGTGTCACTCTCAACTATCCGACCGATTGGCAGGTCGAGGCACCGCGTTCAGGTGCGACGCTGGTTCGTTTATTTGTGCCTGGTGCGGCGGGTGTTCCTTCACTGATCGAGATGCAGGTTTACTCTGCTAAGGACGTGACGCCTGCCAATGCGGTGGCTGCCGATCCGCGCGACACGTTCGAGACTGCCCGGGAGAAAGTCTGGCTGATGGGTGCCTCGGAGATCCTTCGACCGACAATTATCAGCGGACAGCAAGCTTGGCACGAGGAAGACGCCAGGGCTCGTCAGCACTTCCTGAACAAGGGGCAAGTAGCCGCCTATCAAAGTTGGAAATACAACCGTCGCAATCAGTGGTGCAAGGTGATACCGGTTGCGGTGCCCGCGCAAATCCAGATTGGGCCGGGTCAATCGGTGCGCGCGGCGCAACGCGCCAATTGGGTGGAAGAAACTATGCTCAGCGCCCGCAACTACTCTCAGTCCGTCGCCTTTAATTCGGCGGGGTGCACCGTCCTGCTTGGGCTTTTCTGCCCGGAGGCGAATGCCAGTGCGGCGGCGGTGCAGTTCAAAACGCTGCTCTCCGAACTGAAGGTAGCACCCGGCGCAGCCGCTGCTGCTGCCGCGAAGAAACCATCAAAATGACCGGCGAATCCTACCTTGTCGGATGTCTTTTCAAGTAGACACAATTGGCCGGCAGCGACATACAATTGAAGTGGTGGCTGGCCGACGAAGTCGTTGTGCTTTGAATCGTTGGTTTCTGAGCTGCTATAAGTCTCGGTTTTCTTGCGATAATGGCTTTCTCGGAAGAAGAAGGTGCTCTGATATGAGTATTTGGCTGCAGTTTGCGATTTGCGCTGGAGTCATTTTGTATGCTGGAAGCCAGCTAAGCCGTCAAGCTGATGTGATTGCCGAGAAAACGGGTCTTGGCAGAAACTGGATCGGACTGATTCTGTTAGCCACCATTACGTCATTGCCGGAGTTGATCACTGGAGTTTCTGCCGTCTCGCTCAATGACTTGCCAGACATGGCTGTAAGCGGAATTCTGGGCAGCTGTATGTTCAACATGATGGTAATTGCAATTCTTGACCTCTTTTCGAAACGCTGCCCGGTGTCGTTCAGAGTGCACCAGGGGCACATGCTCTCTGCTGGCTTTGGGATAGTGCTAATTGGTTTTGCTGCAATCGATATCCTCTTTGGTAAGCACCTCCCGATTTTGACGTCGCTCAATTCGATTGATCCCATAAGCTTGTTGTACATTGGCATATATCTGCTTGCCATGAAACTAATCTATGCCTACGAACAGCACCGTGTGCAGGAGTTTGTCGAAGATGCGGCAGAAGCTTCGCCCTTTGCGAAAAGATCGTTGCGCGGCTCGATATTCCTCTTCGTACTCAATGCCATTCTGATAGTGATTGCTGCTTGCTATTTGCCTGAACTGGGCACGAAGATCGGAGCGATGACAGGCTGGGGCGAAAGCTTTATCGGTTCGTCCTTCATAGCCATTACGACATCGCTGCCTGAAATCACAGTCTCCGTTGCTGCGGCCAGAATGGGCGCTTTCGATATGGCGGTGGCCAACTTGCTCGGAAGCAATCTATTCAATGTAGTTATTCTTGCAGTCATCGATTTTTGTTACTTGAAGGCGCCGCTGCTTCGGTCAGTCTCGCAGATCAATACGTTGACGGCGCTGACAGCGATAATTGCCATGGCGATAGTCGTAGTCGGATTGACCTATAGGTCGGAGAAAAAGGTGTTGTTTCTGGCTGGTGATGCTGTAGCAATACTGTTCGTATGCATCATGGCCAACGTATTGTTGTTCATTGCTCATTGAGACCGGATAGTTGCAATTGCAAGCCCGGACATTGACCTCAGGTGGTTCGCAGTTATTCGTTAGTAGTGCGGCAAAACAACATTATCCGCGAAGCTGTTTTGAACGAACCAGCGCGCCAGCATAGGAATGTCGAATAGTTTGGTGAACTGATTACGCAAGAAAAGGTCGACTGGACTGTCGGGCGCGAACCATCTGGCGAACTTTTTTGCCGACTTCTGCTTCTCAGAGATCAATGGTCTGAGCCGTTCTTCATAGCGTCGAAAAGCTTGTTCAAAGTTACCTGCTGCGTGTTTCAATTCTCCTGCCAGTACATAACTGCTGGTCATAGCTAGCGACGAACCTTCTCCCGCCAAAAGTGAAACACAAAATGCGGCATCGCCGATGAGCGCAACTCGCCCTTTAGACCAACTCGGCATACGAATTTGGCTGACGCTATCGAAGTAAAGATCATCGGCGTCGCGCATTGCCTCGAGAATATTTCTACATTCCCACGCTTCATCCTGAAGGACAGCTTGCAGTGAAGATTGAGGATCGAGGTCCGCCACAGACTGGTTGGATTTATAGATCACGAAGAAGATTGTAGTGTCGTCACGCAGAGCAAAGCGGGCGATCTGTTTTCCCGGAGAGGAATAAGCAACGTACGTATTTTCATCGCGTGGACTGTAACCCGTCGCACTAAATGCGGCTACGTTGTATCCCAGGTTTGTTTCAAAATGGTCCTGCGATCCGAACACCAACTTGCGCACCTCCGAGTGGAGTCCATCGGCACCGACCAGCAGATCAAATTTGCGATCTGCGTTTTGCTTGAATGACACGGTCACATCCGCGCTCTCTTCACGAATGGCTTTAATGCTGTCGCCAAACAAAATCTCAACGTCAGACGCAACTTGCTCATAAATTTCAGTGGCAAGGTCGCCACGTCTGATGCTGACATAACGCTGACTTAGGTAGCGGCGAAAAATGTCGGCGCTGAATCCGCCTACTCTGGCGCCGTCGGCTCCAACCAATCGCACTGCTGTGACGTCGTAGCCCTGTCTGCGCAACTCAGGAAGCAAATTCATCCGATCCGCGACTTCGAACCCTGCACCCCAAAAGTCAACAATGTAGCCACCGGTGCGGAAAGAGGGAGATCGTTCGATTATCGTTGGCTCAAAACCCCATTGAAGTAACCAGTAGGCTAGGGTCGGGCCCGCTATGCCGGCACCAGAGATCAGTACTCTTTGCATGACGGTTGCTCACGACCGAGACGTTGGTTCCGTTTCGACGCAGCGGTCAACTACATCGGCTTGAAGAGCCAGGCGGCGCACCATTTCGATGCCTCTGATTGCGGCACGTTTGGTCGCATAGCCTTGCGACATTACCAGTGCCAGGTTATTCTCGGATTTCAACAAGAAATAGTAATGCCCGTCCATGCCTCTTAAGAGTTCGAATCGATTCATCGGAATATCCTCATCGCCTTTCCAGATGATGGTCTGAGCTCGTCTCTTTGCACCATCTTCTACTATAGGCGAAGTATCTTTCGCGATTCTTTCAGAGTTTGAATCGTGTTAGCTGAGTTCAGAGTTGTAGTGTCCGTGTACAGGGCGCTAGTGCCGCGTGTGGTATCACGCGTAACTAGCGCACTGTGCGTTGCGGCTGGAGACCAATCCAATCCAGCAGATGCTTGATCAGAACTTGCACTGCGGGAGCATGAAAGGTTGGCGAAATGGAGGATTGGTAATTTAGTCCAGGCATTTTGGCTGTGTGTGTGGATGGAAAAATTATGATCACCAACAGACCTATTTCCGGCAGAACCGCTGCACGCCGTATTGCCGCGAGTAAGAATCTGCGGCGGCGTCTCTTCGTTACTTACTCATATCTTTTGGGCGTTCTGGAATTGGGACTAGGACTGGGCAGCTATTGTTATTTTGTCTCTTCCGGATCGACCCTGCTCGAGGCGCTAATGGGAGCAGCACTGACAATGATTGACGGATTCCTGATTTTCAATGCCACGTTGGTGTTGTGCAGCCTTGCCGACCTCACTCGTCAGAGAATATTTCGTTAACGCACATTGAGAGAGGCATATCGCTCACTGCAGAAGAAGCTGATGTGAAGGCACAAAAGTGATCATCGACTTCGTCTCTATCCGCGGATGGAGAGAGGTCAAGTCGCAATGTCAGTGAATAAAGTCTGGATTCCAATACGATTGTTGTTTGTTCACATCTTATGCGCCACAGCTTGTTGTGCACAGGGAAGTGGTGACGGCAATGTTTTCCTCCGGGGCTCTACAGAGATTTTTCAGCGCAATCAAACTCCCGTGCTGGACTCGGCATTGCGGAATCAGCGCCTCCGTGTCGTGCGTGGAAAGGGGAAATCTGCCGATTTGAGTTTCAGAAAAAGAGAGATCGAGCAAGAATCGGACTCGTCCTTACGTCAAAAGCCAGGAGGCTCTCTCTTGAGTCCGGCAACCCCGATTACGGGGATCGGCTCCGTATTCGGTGCCATCTCGCCGCTGGGAGGAACCGAACGTCAACTTCGGGATGTAAACCAGGGGCTGGCAGAACTACAGCGTCCGTTGAGCAATGTCGCTCAGCCACTTAATAAGCTGACTGGAGCCGTGAGGCGCCTGGAGCAGCCGGTTGAACGATTGCAAGTACCTCTGTCCGGGCTGCAGCAGCCTATATCAAACCTGGAAGAACCTCTTTCGAATCTACAGCGACCACTATCGAACTTAGAACAACCACTGTCAAATCTGCAGCAACCGTTGGGCAGTTTGCAGCGTGACCTTCACCAACTCAGACAACCAATGCATAAGTTGCAAGCCTCGCTGGCTGGGGTACGCAGTCCCGTGCAAGGACTGGCAAGTTCGGCACGACAGCTGCAAAGTCCGCTTGCGAATTTGAGAACTCCGTTAGGCACGGTTTCCACCCAATTGACGGCTCTCAAAAAGCCGTTAGCGGAATTATCTCAACCCATGCACGGACTTCCGGGCGACGTGAGAAAGCTGAGCGAGTCAGTCAGCACTTTGCGCGCGGAAATGAGGCAATTACATGGACAAATTGGTAGCTTGCACCATTCGATTGACAACATTGCGCAGAATGTAAGCATGGCCGTAATACTGGGCGCGATTACCATCGCGGTATCACTGTTCATGCATCGCAAAGTTCCCTCAAATACGCAACCAACGATGACCACGGTGGAAACAGTTGAAGAAAGCCCTGAAACAGGTCCGTCGATGCGACGTCAGGACCGCACTGCTGCGCGAAAAAGCCCGCGCAAGAAAGTTAGTGTCATGAAAACTAAACCAATCGATTCCGAAAGCTCCGGCGCACCTGTGGAGGCTACTGCCGCCGCTGGCGTCGACCAGCCTACGCCTTCTGTTCCGCCTGAACCAAGCCCAGAATAACCATCTTCCGGCATGTCGGCTCGGCAGCTGTGTTAAAATCGGTGCCACCATATGTGATACTGTGCGTGTTTCGGTCGTGCCCGGGGTTCGTGGAGTCTCATGATTTTGCTGGAGCAAATCGGATGGCATCACGGCTTTAGCGACGTGAGGGGTAAAACAACGGTTAAGCAGAAGGGAGACCTTAATTGTTGAACTTTCCTTGTGACTGACGCGCTAGCGACACTCATCCACTACACTGAAAGCATCATCCACTGGTGGCATCAAATGTCACGCATTGTTTTTACCGATAAAAACTGCCCTACCTGCGGCGAACCATACCCGCAGTCCCCACTGAATGAGCAATTGGGTATACCCGTCACCCGGTGCAACCTTTGCCATGCCCGTTACATAGCAGCCTTTAGCTCCTTCACTGTTGCGGTGATGCTGGTCTGCTGCTTTACGCATGACTTTTGGGCATGGCTACTTGCCACTGTGTTCGCCACGCTCGGTACTTTTTGGACGATTCGCTGGTTGTCCCCTAAAGAATAAGAGGCCGTTTCCGAAGCCTCCGCGATTAGGCACAACTGGAAAGAAAATCTTAAGATGCTACGAAAGAGTTGTGAAAGACTGACGTTGTAGGCTCGCTACGAGCTTTGTTAGGAATTGTCCTTGCTGCCTCAACTTAGACGCACGACAGGATCGCGCAGAACGTTTTGTCTGCTACGAGTGTGTCGTGGTTCTGCCCTGCTAACATCGATTACGCTTAGTGCGTATCTGGCTTATCTTTTCCTGGGCATTCAGGGCATCTCCCTCACGGAAGTCATCTGCGTCGCCTCCGTGGCAGTCTTGGCTGGTGCCTGCGTGTTCAGCGGGCTTCTTGTTGTTTGTCTGTTCACGGATCCACGTTGGCGTTGACGTATGAATCCTCAAGGCTGAAATGTTTCAAGATCCTTTGCGAGCATCTAACTGGACCACTGCTGGCGGCGGTGCTGACGCTCATGTGGCTCGCCAGAGGCAATGAACAACTCCGATGATTTGTCCGTGACTGTTTCACCAAAGGCTTCGGTTAAGCGTGGAAAAGTAATGCAGAAACACGCACCGCCTCCGAGGCGATCTATCACCTTGACCGTCGCATTATTATTGCTGGCTGTTCTGCTCACGATGGATAGTCCAAGCCCGCAGCCTGGTTCGGTAGTCCCTGGTATGCGATAGAACCTTTCGAATATCGATTGTTTCTCAGGATCGGGAATGCCTGGACCGTTGTCTTCGATGTTGATGACGACGGCTTCGGTAGTTTCCTTCAATTTCACCCATATTGATCCCTTTTCCGATGTGTATTTGATGGCGTTATCAAACAGGTTAGCCAGAAGCTCGACGAGATCGCCTTTGTCGCCATTGACGTAGACCGGACTTTCAGGAATTTCGAATTCCATGCAGATATTTCGGCGCAGCGCTTCGGAGATAACCAGAGCGGCAGCATCATTTACAGCCTCCGATATATCCATCTTCTCCAGCATTCGCACAGAGTCCTCTTCAGTCCGCGCCAAGCTCAAGAGCCGTTCGGTCATGTGGGCTAACCTGGTTGCTGCTTCGGAAGTCTGTTCCAGGACTTCTGACAGTGTCGCTCCTCCGCTGTTAGCAATTCTGAGCGCATATTCGGAATTGGTCTTCAGCGCGGTTATCGGCGTTCGCAGCTGATGGGCAGCATTACCGATGAATTGTCTTTGCAGCTGAATGTGGTTGGTCGCATTCAAAAAAAGTTGGTTGAGAGCATTTGTCACGGGCACCAGTTCGGATGGAGTTTTGCCGATATCAACCGGGGACAGATCCACCTTTCGCCGGGCATTCAAAAGTTTACCGAGCCGTTCCAGGGGAGCCACGCCGTGCTTTACGCCTACCCACACGGACAGACTGGCAAGAATGACCAGCACTACCTGTGGTGCGACAATGCTGATAAATATCTGTTTCAGGAGTTGCTGCCGGCGGTTCAGGGTTTCGGCCACTTGAACCCAGATCTCGTCGGGGCTGGGACTGATTTGAACGAACACCCTGTACATCCGTACTTTCTGCCCTTCAATTTCAGCGTATCTAAAGCGCGGACCTTTGTCCGAGGTGTTGAGAGGGAGTGGCAAGACAGCATCTCCGGTCAGTCTATGACCGTAGCTGTCTGCTATCTGGTAATAAAACTGGTCTTTCAGACCGTCCTTGGTCTCATGCCGAAGAATCGCTTGAGCAGCCAATGGCAGGTCCGCAACAACCACACCGCTTTCGTTGCGGCCGATCCTCCCCGCGATAGACTCAGCCGATCTCACTAGCAGTTTGTCGTAAGAGTCATTGGCAAAGCGCTCGGCTAAGCCGTAGGCAACCAGCGAAGAAAGAGAGCATAAGCAGACGAGGGGCACGAGCAACCAGAGGAGCAAGTTCCGCCTGATGGAGATGCTCGATGCTTTATGCTTCGACAAGGAAACCGAGCCCCCGAATGGTCTGGATATTCAGTCCATGCTGCTCTACTTTTTTTCTCAAGCGGTGAATGACGATATCGATTGCATTGTAGGTGACCTCCGCATCCCAGTCACTCAACAGAGAGGCGAGCTTTTGCTTAGTGACCAGGGTTCCGAGATTGTGCACCAGGATCTCGAGAACCATATATTCTCTGCGAGACAGATCTATTGCTTCGTCGCCGCGCTTCAACACTCGCTTTATGGTATCAAACGTCAATTCTCCGATCTGGACCGCCGGAGCATTTTTGCATCCTAGACGCAGAAGCGCGCGCACTCGTGCTTCCAATTCACCGAGATGAAAAGGTTTGGTGACATAATCATTCGCACCGGAATCGAGTCCTTCGATTCGATCTCCATATGCGGCTCTGGCTGTCAGTATCAACACCGGAACAGAAATCTTTCTGTGGCGAATGCGTTTAAGAAACTGCAGTCCGTCCATTCCCGGCAGTCCGAGGTCCAGGATAACTAGATCATATGGCTCCGTAACGGCAGCTACCTCCGCATGCGAGCCATCGCCCACACAATCCACAAGGTAACCAGAGCCCATTAATGCCCGAGCTACAGCGTCGGACACTAAGCGGTCATCTTCTACCAATAGGATCTTCAAAGCACCTTCCTTTCATTATGCATTAGTGAAGCGTCGTCGAGACACAATCTAGTTAATCGCCTGCACAGAAATCTACCAGTTCAAGCCATTCTGCGCGCGCTTGGTCTTCCTCCATATGAAGGATCACGAGACTGCTGCGATCCGTCGAGAAACATTCTGGACAACTCTGAGCGCTGTCTTGAGCGCCGAAACTTATCTCGCAAATCTGGCAGAGGTACATCAACGGCAGCATTTTTCCCGATGATATCGGCTCAACATACATGTTCTTACTCCTTATTTTAACTGGCGTACTGGTCGTCACGCACACAAATCAGTTGCTCTTTCGTCGAGTGCGGCAGCCTCGGCGCGTCGGTTGAGTTCAGCTACCGGTGGGATCAGATGTTTCAATCCCTCGGATAAGCTGCGGCTTACCGGCTGTTGAAATACACCTGCGTACTCTCCGCATATTAGCCTGGTACGTTCTCCATCCATCACAATGAAGTCGAGTTCTCCAGCCGTGAAAGAGTCCAAAAGAGCTTGGCTCATGCGTCCAGGCCGCTGACGGTTTCCTTCATCCTCACTAGCTGATTTCAGTAGAGCTTTCACCTGCATCAAAGCGGCTCTTGCTGATGAGGCATGCTGCGTGAATACCAAGGCACCAGTCGCGACTAGATATTTCTGCTCGTCCCCGCTTCGGTGTGGGGACCGTTCTACATTGTTTTTGTTAGCTCCGAACCACGTCATTGTTAACCCTCCGGTAATAGTGGCTGCGATACACGATGCTCCCAACTTATCAGCGGCAGTGTTTCAAACTTCTTTCAGCGGCAAATAGGATGTAAGCGCAGTAGTCGAGCTTTTCTGCCACATTTGTACCAGACTGGCGGGCGCGGGGCGGGCACCAGGTATGGTGCGTTGGTCCTGCTACTATCGCATTCCGCAAGATTCGGTTGATCGGTTGAAAGACAGGAGAAAGACGGTCGCTTTAAGATAGATGCAAGCGGTCCAGGTTAACAGCCTCGAAGATCTCCCGTTGGCGTATTAGCAATCACCACCACTCGTCAGGCGGACCGCTCACTCTTAGAAAGACAGGTCGAGAAACGACCAAAGCCGCGTCGATCGATCGAAAGAATTGCGAAAGCCTGTGCCTGTACAGTAGTTGAAACCAGTAGCACAGGAGAATCCGATGGACATTGTTTCGTACCGTGGACCACATGCACCAGGCGGTGTCTCAAATGTGTTGCAAACAGTGTTCTGTGATCCCCGTTTAGAACTCAATGGCTGGTGGTTTTTCGCGAAGAACAGATTTAATCGTCTCAATCAGATTGTTGAATCATCGCCGCTGACTCTCGCAGCGTTTTCGAATGAACTGGTGGATCATCACTACAGCTATTGCAACCAGTACTTGTGGCCGATGTTCCACGGGTTTCATGAGTTCGCGGGTTATGATGCCAAGCTCAGACTGGGTTACCGGCGTGCTAATCGATTGCTGGCTCAAACGATCACTCATTCACACTTGGGCACCGAGTTTTTCATTCATGATTATCAACTGGCGATGGTGCCTAAATTGTTGCATGCTGAAGGAATACGTGCCACGAGTTTCTTTTGGCATATCCCATGGCCCGAAGAACTACCGATCGCGTCCGTCGAACGGGCTCTGGAAATAGCGCAGGGCATTTCGGCGGCGGCGAAGATTTGTTTTCAAACTGAAAAAGATGCCAGCAACTTTCTGGCATTTTGCCGTCAGTATTGTGAAGATTCGAGCCGGCTTGAGGAAAGAATTACAGTCGCGCCTGTGCCTATAGACCCTGAATTCTGGATGATCTTGTCTCAGGATCAAATAAAGGCACAAAAGGTATTGCAGCATCGGTCAATCGGCGAACGCGAGAAGCTGGTGCTCAGCGTCGAACGAGCTGATTACACGAAAGGTGTCCTGGAGCGGTTGCACGCAATCGAGCTGTATTTGCGCCGCAACGAACACGAGGCTGGCTCAATTCGCTTCCTGCAAATATTGCCGAGAACGCGTGAGGGCATAAATTCCTACGACCAGTACTGGCAACATTGCCGTCAAAAAGTAGAGGCCATCAATAAGACATGGGGCACTCACGACTGGCGACCGGTGGATTGGATTGAAGAATCTCTCAGCGCTCCTGAACTGGCCGTATTGTATGCGCGCGCCGATGTGATGCTGATTACGTCAATCGCCGATGGTCTGAACCTGACTGCTAAAGAATACGTGGTGTGCCAGCAAAACGGCACCGGTGCACTGGTTCTGTCAAGAGAATGCGGCGTGGCCACAGAGTTGGGGGCAGCGGCTTTCCTGATTGACCCGCGGTCCGCGGAAGACGTTGTGCACGGTTTGAGCAATGCTCTGACAGCACCCTTCAGCGAGAGATACGCGCGCATGAGAAAAGGTCAGGAAGCGGTAGACCGAAACAGTTCTTCGTTATGGTTCGCTCGCACTGGTTCGTCAGAGATAGCCACGCCTCTGGCAAAGGTTACTTAGAAACACAGTCGATATTCTCGACCGTCAGTGCTGTCGCGGGGGCTTGGTCGTCACTGAGGACTCGACGTCCAGTTCTCTCGGCTAGCTTGTACATGATCGGCAGTACAAGAAGGGTCAGGAACGTTGCTGAGACAAGCCCTCCCAGAACGACGGTTGCCATCGGACGCTGCACTTCGGCACCGGTACCATCGGACAAAATCTTAGGCAGAAGCCCCATGGTGGCCACCAGTGCGGTCATCAGAACCGGGCGAAAGCGCACGGTGCAAGCCTCTATAATTGCGGTTTCGAGAGACAGCGTCCGGCCGGCGCTCAACTGGCTGATATAACTAACCAGAATCACACCGTTCTGCACGGCTACGCCGAATAAAGCAATGAAGCCGATGATGGCGGGAACTGAAATTGGCTGATGAGATAGAAAGAGAGCCACGATGCCGCCAATAATGGCAAAAGGGACATTGGCCATAACGAGAGATGCCTTCTTGAAAGAGTTGAAAGCAGCAAACAACAAGAGAAAAATCAACAGAAGCACAATCGGAACAACTATTGCCAGGCGCGCCATGGCCCGACGTTGATTCTCGATCTGTCCTCCCCAGACAATTTTGCAGTGCGTTGGGAGATGCACCAGGCTTTCGACTTTTTGCTGGGCTTCACGCACAAAACTGCCAAGATCGCGCCCGCGAATATTGGCCAACACCGCCGTCCGCCTTTGCCCTCCCTCGCGGTTGACCATCACCACGCCCGGTTCGATCGAAATTTTTGCCAGCATTTTCAATGGGACAGCTATCCCTGAGCGCGTTGCTACAGGCAGATTGCTAATATCTTCAAGGGAGTCTCGTTTTTCTAGCGGCAATCGAACCAGGACGCCAAATCGCTTGTTGTCCTCGAATACCTCAGTGACAACGCTGCCTGCCAATGCGGTTTTTACATAGTCCTGAACTGCTTCCACGCTCAATCCGTAGCGAGCAATCTCATCTCTATCGAGTTTAATGTCCAGCTGGGGACAGCCCATGATTCGTTCGCGTTGCAAGTCTGCCGCGCCGGGCACATCAGCTATTACCTTTCGGATATCCTCACTGACGCGGTCGATGACTTTCAAGTCGTCACCAAACACTTTCACCGCCAGATCAGCTTTTACCCCTGATACCAGATCGTCGACCATATCTGCAATAGGCTGGGAGAAGCTGTAGGTCAATCCGGGAATGCGGTCTAGCCGCTTCGTCATGCGAGAGATAAGTTCGTCCTTGGAAGGTACTGTCCATGCAGAACGCGGCTTAAGACCAACATAGATGTCGGCATTGTCTACTCCGTCTAGATCAGAACCCATGCCCGACCGGCCAATTCTCGACACCACGACCGATACCTCGGGAGACTGGCGAACGATCGTCTCCACTACACCGATTACTTTCATTGCTTCAGTATGGGAAACACTGGGAGCGAGTTTGGTGCGCAAGAGAATAGACCCTTCATCTAGCGATGGAATGAACTCAGAACCCAGGAAAGGAACTAGCATTATTGAGCTGAAGAGTGTAAACAAAGCAATGGACACAACGAGCTTTGGATGTTGCAGGCCCGTACGCAGCATCGGGATGTATGCTTTCTGAGGATATGAGAGTAAAGGACTTTGCTTGTCTTTCAGGCGGCCGCGTAAGCCGAAGTAGCACAAGAGTGGAATTATGGTCAAGGAGCACAGCAGCGCACCGCTGATCGCATAAATGAAAGTAAGAGCTAGTGGCTGGAACATCTTTCCTTCCACGCCCTCGAGCGTAAAGAGCGGAATATAGACCGCGATGATGATCAGAATTGCAAACACAATGGGCTTTCCCACCTCTTTTGCAGAAATCGCCACAGTTTCGAGAGTTTCTTGTGCGGTGAACGACGAATGTTCCTCGTTTTGTTTCTCCGCTAGATGGCGAAAAATGTTCTCCACCATAACCACTCCAGCGTCAACAATGACGCCGAAGTCGACGGCACCCAGTGTCATCAGATTTGAGGATAATCCGGAGAATTTCATGAGGATGAAACTGAACAGCAGTGAAAGGGGAATGATCACTGCGGCGATCAAGGCGGCGCGGACATTGAGCAAAACCGCTGCCAGAATGACGATTACCAGCGCACCACTAAATAAGAGTATCTCTTTGACAGTGTCTGTCGTCTTGTCAACCAGTTCCATCTGGTTGTAGTAAGTCACAATTCGCACGCCGGGAGGCAACTGTGCCTGCAGTTCATCCAGGCATTTCTCTACATTTTGTACCACCTCTTTCGTATTCACGCCTTTGCGCGTCAGCACAATTCCGGTTACCACCTCGCCGTGTCCATTCATTGATGCAGAACCCCGACGGAATGCGCCGCCGATGGACACCGAAGCCACCTCGCCCAGCGTCACTGGGGTTCCCTGGTATTCGCGCAGGGCGATACTTTCGATATCTCTCACGGAAGTGATTCTTCCAAGCCCGCGAATGATAATTTCTTCCCCACCTTGCTCGACAAAGTTGCCGCCAGCATTTCTATTGTTAGCGCGGACCGCATCGATTACTTCTTTCAAGGTAATGTCGAATGCTTTCAAGCGATCCGGGTTGAGCAGTATCTGGTATTGCTTGACGAAGCCGCCGTAGCTCACCACATTGCCGACTCCCGGCACGCTACGCAGCTTGCGAGCGATCGACCAGTCCTGCAGCGTACGCAACGAAGTGGTGTCTGACGAGCCCGCCAAATAGTACATGAAGACGGTGCTGAAGCTGGATACCACCGGACCGAGCTGTGGCCTTGGAACATCGTCCGGAAATTGCAAGGTGGTCAGACGCTGCTGAACGATCTGGCGGGCGAAATATACGTCGACATTGTCGTCGAAGATCACAGTCACCACCGAGAGCCCGAAGCTAGAGTTGCTTCTGATGGTCTGCCGTCCTGGCAGTCCAGCCATGGCATTTTCGATGGGAATGGTCACCAGTGACTCTACTTCTTCGGTAGCCATGCTCTCCGGCTCGGTAATGATTTGTACCTGAACATTACTAACATCCGGGAAGGAATCCATCGGAAGTGAAGCGAAGCAGAACAAACCTGCCGTAATCAAGATCAGGGCAAAGACGATGGTGGCCAGGCGCTGCTTGAGCGCAAGCGCGATCAATCTGTCAGTCACGGCTATCGAGTTCCGATCAGAAGTTCGGTTTTCACAAGCACACCTCCATCTGTCACAACCTCATCACCGGACTGCAGTCCGCTGATGACCTCAATCCAGTCACCGCTAGTGATACCGGTCTTTACGACTCGCTCGCTGAATTTGCCTCTGGGAGAGCGAACGTAGACAACCATCTTGCCGGCGCTTTCGTGTAGCGCCTCTTTCGGGCAGACCGTCACCTTGCGAGGCTGTCCCTGAATGTCGACGGACGCGAACATATTTAACTTGAGTCGTCCTTCGTCGTTGGCTAGCAGCGCCCGGACCGAAGTTGTGCGTGTCTTGGGGTCGACCTTGCTGCCTACATAGACTATGTTTCCCGAGAAGGTATGCCCACCGTAGGCTTTAACTCGAGCAGTCACCGCCAATCCGGTTTTGATCTGGTCTAGATCTGCTTCGGGTAATTCACAGGAGATGGCGACGTTTTTCATATCGCAAAGCGAAAAAATCGGCTCATCCGCTTGAATGATCTCACCGGGAGCGACGAACTGCTGGACAATCGTGCCTGCCGATGGAGCCACGATAGGAATCAAGGGCTGCAGTTCTCGCTTAGCGATGGCTTCGTCGACAACGCCGGTATCCACGCCTAAGAATTTCAGTCGCGCCGTCAGCACGCTTAATTCGTTACGGCATCTCTCTGTCTCTGCGTGAGCAATCTGCCAGTCCTTCTTTATGAGTCCATCATTTGCGAACAGCTCCTGTTCTCTCTTTTCCTCAACTTCCGCTTGTTGCAGATCCAAACTTGCCTTTTCTTTTGCTGTTTGTGCGGTTAGATAATCTTTTTGTGCCACTATGCGTTCTTTGTAAAGTTGCGTCAGGCGGTCGAGATCGCGGTTGGCAGCTTGAAGAGCCAATTTCGCCCTGTCGGCAACGGCTTTGGCCCGAATAAGCGATTTCGGTCGGAGACGTTCCTCCTGATAGACCTCTCTTTCTCTCTCTTCATGAGCTTGCGCAATGTTCAATCGAGCTGCGGTCTCGATTGCCTGTGCCTCTATCTCGCTAATTTGCTGGCTGTCCAAATATCCGAGGATCTGTCCACGCGATACCTTGTCGCCCGGTTTTGTCAGTACTTTCAAAACTCTTGCGTTCAGCCTGATGCTGATCACGCATTCCTTGCCGAAGTCGGGCTTAATCTGCCCTGTGCAATGAATTACCGGGGCAATCTCTCTACTTTCTGTTCGTGCTACGACAATCTTCACTTCCGAATCAGAGTCAGTTGCCTGTTGACCTGGCTGTGTTTCTACTCGTTGTGGAGAAGGCGTACAGGCGCTCAGGCACAGGCAAAATGATGCGGCCAAGACTGTCAGTCGATGCTGGGACATGCTTTCTAGTGTAGAAACACTTTCTTTCCTGTTTCTTTCGCCATAACCGAGACGTTGTGGGCGCGGCAGCCCATGTTCGACTTCGAGATCACGGAATTTCATCAGCCGCCAACACGAAAGAGTCCGGAAAGACAGATTCTCTATATTTTGATTACGTATGTCCCATCAGCAATCATCGATCAATGTGCAATCGGTTTGCAGCGATGAATTCCATCGCGTTAGTAGTTACTACCGTTCTGATACTCTTCTGCTGCTGGCACTCGATGGCGGCCGGCGCCAACGGTGCTGATTCGATTTCTAGTCCGATAGTTATCTCGCCCGCCCACCAAAATTCGCCTCCCGCATTGTATAGATCTGGAGTTCACATGGTTAACGAAGGTATGTCGATTGCCGCTGGTACAGCCATTGTGCAGGCGCATAACAATGCCCGCGTTTTCGCCTTCGATCAGGCGACCGTGCATGCTTACGATCATGCGGTTGTGACCGCACACGGTCGATGTACCGTGTTTGCCTATGACAATAGCTGGGTCGAGGCAGCGGATGCCGTTAAGCTATTCGCTCACGACACAAGTTGCATAGAAGCATGTGGTAGAGTCGACGTGATCGCAAGCGGGAGATCACGCATCATAGCCGGTGACCATGCAACTGTAACTGCCGCTGGAAATTGTCTGGTCAAGGCAGGGGATCACACAACGATCATCGCCAGTGGCTATGCGAAGGTCGAGGCGGCCGGAAATGCTAAAGTCGTTGCGAACGACCGAGTGACAGTGGTAGCCCGGGAGACGTCCGCCGTGAACGGCTACGGTGACGCATACATTGACGCGGATGTTAGCGCGTCTACGCTTGGATTTCAGAATGCCACGATATACGGTGCGGAACGCACTCGATTGGAAAATAAAGATCGCAGCGGCTACAAATGTCGCAGCGGCTACTAGTGATGAACTGTCCTCGTTGTTCGATAGAGCTAAATCAGTTAGAGCGTGAGAATGTGCCTATAGATCAATGTCCCGCCTGCAAGGGATTGTGGTTGGATGCGGGCGAGCTGGAACTGATTTCTCGCAGGCAATGTTTTCCCATGCGTGAGACGCGTCTTGATGCCTGCTGGAAATCAATCATAGACATGTTCCTGAAATATTTTCTGCGGCCGTAGAACTGGCTTGGTGAAAGACTGTCGAAAGACAGTTGGCATAGGATAGTCGTTGACGGTCCGGGATCTATTTCTAACTCGTTTACCCCGAAAGTCCGCTACATTCGGACCGTCACACTTTCTTCTCCGACTGAGCAGAGTCCTCGAGGGAGCAGATCAGGCGGCAGACGCTTCAATTTTGGGATACTCCGCAGTGGTCGGCACTGAGAATGGCTGAGTCATCAATCCGCAAGCAACTACTCACATACCTGCTGATTCCATTATGCAGTCTTGTGGTGTTGGGAACTCTTGTTGCTTACGGCATCGCCTATACGGTAGCAAACTATACTTATGATCGAGCCTTGCTCAATTCGGCTGATGCGTTAGCGGGTAGGCTGCGATGGAAGAGCCGTGGGGTTGTGGTTGATATGCCACCGGCGGCACAAGCAATCTTAAGATACAGTGGTGAGGATAAGGTTTACTACCAGGTCTTAAACCAAGATCAAGGCAGAATCTCCGGCGATGCGGTAATACCGGGACCGGTGCGTGATCCATTATCGAACGAACCCGGGTTTAGGGATGCTAGCTTGAATGGTGTCAAAATTCGCGTTGCCAGGCTGCGGTGCCTCAATCCTAATCAGCCTGAGGATGCGGTTCTTGTGCAAGTCGCAGAAACTTTGGAAGGTCGCAATAATCTTACTCGCATGCTGACGTTTAGCATTGTCGCACCACAGATCAGTTTGATAGTTTTGGGCTCATTGGCCGTATGGTTAGGAATTGGGCGCGGTCTTCGACCGTTGAGCAACATTCAGCAAGCGGTGACCGAACGAAATCCTCAAGATCTGTCACCACTGGTCTTTGATGCCGTACCGACCGAAGTAAAACCTCTGGTTCAATCCATAAATGATTTGTTGGAGCAGCTCCGCAGCGACCTTGAGACACAGCGCAGATTCGTCGCCAATGCAGCGCATCAATTGCGCACTCCTCTGGCTGGACTCAGAACTTACACGGGCTTAGCTCAGCGCTTATCAAAGGATGAAAAAACCAACACATTGATTGAGCATATCGACCAGGGAATCGATCGGATGGTTCGTCTGGTGGACAGATTGCTGTGCCTGGCGAGGGTGGAGCCTTCTTCGGAGACTCTACATTCTCTGGTCGACTTGAATTTCATCGCATCAGACAGCGCTGCGGAGCTGATCGAAACTGCGGTGGCTAAAGACATCGATCTCACATTTCAGGCCGCGAGCAAGCCGGCTCTCGTTCTGGGGGACAAGGAGGCGCTGCGGTACCTGGCAAGTAATTTGATCGAAAATGCGGTACTTTACACACAGAAAGGTGGAACTGTTTCTGTTTCTGTCTCGAACGGAAACGGCATTCGCTTATCGGTAGAGGATGACGGACCTGGAATCTCGCACGAAGAAAGAAAGCGCGTGTTTGAACGATTTTACAGAGTCCTGGGTACTGATGTTGGTGGTAGTGGTCTTGGTTTAGCTATTGTGCGAGAGATAGCTTTGACTCACAAGGCAAAGGTCTCTCTGACGGATGGTTCGAACGGTCAAGGAACGCTCGTCTCAGTTTCATTCGAATCTCAACCGAAATTGTAAGACGGGCTATTTTTCAGATTTGGTCTTAGAGCGTGGAAGATTTTTGGACACGATGCCTACAATAATAAGCAGAAATGCAGTCACTCTCAACCAATATGCTATGGGACCGGTTTCTGAGTGTTCGCCAGTGGCAAGGACGAGCGGCTGTGCCAATGCCATGAGTGCGAACGCGCCGGCGAAAGTGGCGAAGAAAAAGTCTTTACTGGTGAGCCAAGACCTGAGAAAGAAGAGTGCGACACCGAGAAATGCTACGAAGCTGCCGCCGCGAAGAAAATCAACTGTACCGTCGGGCATCATCTATTCTCCCAAATTAGCGCACACAGTAATATGAGGCCGCCGACAAATCCACAAAGAGCTCTCACCAATGCAAGGTCTATTTGTGTTGGAAACACAATTAGATCAACAACGAGAATGCCGTTCTGTGCTGTGAAGAATGCAAAGCAAAGGCTGCTCCAAAGTAGCAGCCGGTTGCGACTGCTCACATAAGCTCGTAGCAGCAGGGCAAAGCATACGAAGCTCGTAACGGCGCAAAGTAGATAGGAAATCTGTGCAATCATTGTTTCTCTTCCTGATCGGATTTGAATTTGAAAGCATCTGCGAAATGCTGAAGCGGCGGCGCATATATAACGTTAATCAATGAACTTCGCCGTTCGCGATAGGTATCAGCAGTTTCCTCGATCACTTCCGCAAGCGAGTCGGATTCCGGTGCATAAGTCACTATGTCAGAGTCTTCCTTTCTTGTGAGCATTCCAGCATTCTCGAATGAGTCGATGGCCGGCTCGAGGACGCGGCGCTCCAGGTACAGTGCGCGGCTTAACTCTTGAAGTGACATGCTCTTGTGGCTATTTTTTACAAGCAGAAGCAGCTCTAGCTGCCAGACAGAATGGATGTGCCGGCTGATGAATGCTTTGACCTTGGCTGAAATTTCTGCTATGGCTCGGACCTCAAGAGCTATGCATGACTTTTGCTATTCCCAATGACCTGCCCCCCAAAAGTTGAACCATGTCAACTGGATTTTTGAAGAAAAATCA
>JAXLXI010000010.1:0-229564 GCA_046328035.1 Candidatus Obscuribacterales bacterium
GTCAACGGCTTTCAACGGACGAGTCAAATCAACTAATTTAGACACGGTTTCCTCATCATCTTCTTCGACTGGCTCTGCGCGTTAGTTTGACGAAGTTTGGAGACGTCGTTATTAATTCAAGTTGCACGCGGTAACATAAGCGTAGCCCAGGAGCGTTTATGCCGAAACTGTTCACCGTCACCGAAGCGCGCGAGCTGCTGCCCGAGTTGAGACGTCTGCTCGCAGAAGCTAACAGCGAACTAATGGAATTGGCCGACGTAGTTCGCAGCGCCAATGAGCGATACCTGGCTGCCGAAGAAAAGATGGATCAAGAGGGAAGCCCATCAGGAGCGGCTGGGGACGTGGAGAATTTGCGCGCGTGTCGTGCAGAATTTCAGAACGCAATTGAAGAATTGTCTCGAACGCAGAAAGATTACCTGCGCTGCCTCAACAAATGGGTCGATGAGATCTCGGCAAAGGGCGTGCTGCTGCGTGATTTGCAGGAGGGTCTGCTGGACTTTCCGGCGTCACAAAATGGCTTCGACTATTTCCTGTGTTGGAAAGTCGGAGAAAGTGACATCGATCACTGGCATCCAACTGATGAGGGTTTCTCAGGACGTAAGCCACTGGTCACGCTCGACGACTATTGCTGAGTTTGTATAACTTGACAACATCTTTTGTATGCTGTTTTGAGGCTTATCATAGGCCCCAGTGTATAATTTTTTCTGCGGACGTAACGCTACGCGCAGCGGCTGAGTTGTTAGGCTGTCTGCGAGCGCTGGCGACCCGGGCAAGTTTCTTGCACGACCGCCTGGATGATTTCCATCAGTCCGCCCAGACCCTGACGTTCTTTCGCAGACACAATTACCGGATTGGGCAATTGACTGGATAGCCACATCAGATCTTCGTGGCGCGCTTTGTCCGCCTTGTTCAACACGGTGATCATCGGCTTGTCGATGGCATGCAGTTCGCTCAAGATGTCGTGCACGCTGACGATGTGTTCCATGACGCCCGGATGCGAAGCATCCACTACGTGCAGTATCACATCAGCCAGAGTTACTTCTTCAAGCGTGGCGCCGAAGGCGTTCACCAGATCTGGCGGCAGTTTCTTGATGAATCCGACTGTGTCGGTGAGCAGCACCGGACTGTTGTCCGGAAGAACCGTGCGCCGCGTCGCCGGATCCAGTGTCGCGAACAGCTTGTCTTCGACCAGCGCTTCCGATTTCGTCAGCGCGTTGAGCAAAGTGGATTTGCCGGAGTTAGTGTAGCCGGTTAGTGCCACCACGGGCAGGCTCTCGAAAATGCGTTTGCGGCGCTGCGTATCGCGATAACTGCGAATGCGTTCGGTCTCGCGCTCCAGGTGATTGATGCGATCGCGAATGCGACGGCGGTCGACTTCCAACTTGGTTTCGCCAGGACCCCTGGTCCCGATGCCGCCGCCCAGTCTGGACAGAGCATGTCCTTTACCCATCAGACGCGGATACAAATACTTGAGTTGCGCCAGTTCGACCTGCAGTTTTCCTTCTTTTGTATTGGCGCGTTGCGCGAATATATCCAGAATCAACTCAGTGCGATCCAAGACTTTAACGCCGACGATATCTTCGAGGTTTCTTTGCTGATTGGCGCTGAGATCATTGTTGACGATCACCATATTGGCGCCGAATTCCTGCACCAGGAGCGCCAGCTCTTGCACCTTGCCCGAACCGAAATATTGACGCGGGTCTGGTTGCAAACGTGCCTGAGTCATACGTCCGCAGACGGTGGCGCCGGCGGTGCGCGCTAGTTGTGTCAGTTCGTCCAGATCATCTTCGATCTGCCACGCATCCGATCCTTCTGTTATCAGCGCTGCCAGGATGGTGCGTTCTTCGCCTTCTTTGACAGGCAGGCGCGGTGAGACGCGGCGGAACTCGTCTTCGAGGGCCGCGATCAGCTTGGCGAAATCTTCGTTTTGCGATTTGCGGGCAGTGGTTGCATCCAGCAATTTCCAAAGATTGCCTTCGCTGTCGCGCGACGGCAGAAGGTGAGCGAATTGAACGCGGTCGGCAAAATCAATTTGATCGCCTTTGCTCTTACTGAAAGTGCCGTTTTGATCAACTTCGATAAATGCCAGTACGTCCAGGCGATTGCGCAGCAGGCACTGCAAATCTTCTTTGGACGGCGTGTTGCGCCCGCCGCTAGTTTTGCCGGCGAGATGCGTATAGATGATGCGGTGACCGCAAAGGCGGCCGGGTCCGACGCGCACGCCCTTCAATTCGGGAACGTTCACATCCTTAGGTTGGCCGACTGTGACGTTGACCACTTGCCCCCGGCGGTTGGCGACGACGCACACGGGAGAGCCTATCTCATGAGATATCTCAGCCAGCGTTTCAGCCAGGTCGAGCGTTAATACTTTGTCTTCGGGAATTCGCTGTTGCAGCAGACGATTGAGCTTTTGAATCTCGGACTTCTTGAGACCTTTAGTTTTCGATAAATCGACTTTTCCGTGCAATCAGAATTCCTCTAGTTAGTAATGAAACGGGAGTGTGTCTGTATACCGGATCATACTCCTTGGACGCGCAAGCAGCCTGGAATTTAATGATCGCGCTGGCGAACTCGTCCTCGGGCTGTAGATCTTCAGACGCAAAGAGCTGAAGAAGGTGCCCGGCACAGCTTTATTGCAAACGCTGCGCCGTGTAGACCATGTCTTCGATGACCAGGCGATGCTCCACTCCGAAAGGAATCTGGCGGAAGCAAATGATGGTGTCTCCGGTACTCGAATCGATAAGCTGATCGTCTCCTACTCGCAATGCGAAGATCATATTGTTCGATAGCTGAACGCGCATCAAACCTGTGCGCTCGTCGCGTTCAGTATTAGTGATGTGGGCGAAACCACCAACCGTAAATCCGACCAACCTTTTCATACCGTCGGCAAGAGTGCCGCCGCCATCGAGGGCGCCGCTCGGTTGCCAGGCTGACAACAGGAAAATCGCCGGCACGAGCACCCAAAGCAGAAGTTTCGTTTTCATGACGTCGCTCACCTTTCCGTTTCGTTTCCTGACACCTGTTATTCCCAGGTCAGGCATATAGGGTGGCGGTGACACCACAATTTTTTGGAGTCAAAAAAGGGCGTTGTCGCCACGGGGGACTCCCGGAAGAAAAGACGCTGAGCCTATAGACAGATCAGCAGGAGGCGGAGAGTTGGTGACGGAGCAGAGCGCGCCCTCCCGATTCGCCACATGATTTGGGCGACGGAATCAGTTTGCCCGGGTTGAGTAATTGCTGCGCGTTGAATGCGTCGCGCACCCAGTTCATCGAAGCCAGTGTCGGCTCGTCGAAAGCGATGGACATCTCGAGCAACTTTTCGATGCCGATGCCGTGTTCGCCGGAGAGGGTGCCGCCCAGTTCCACGCACATCTCGAGGATTTCTTTGGCGCCCAGTAGGACGCGGCGCACTTCATCTTCGTTGTCCCGGTTGTACAAAAGGCAAGGGTGCAAATTGCCGTCGCCGGCATGATAGACGTTGGCGATGACGATTTTGTACTTGTCACTCGTCTTCTGAATGCGTTCGATTGCTTCGCGCAGACGCGAACGCGGAATCACGCCGTCCAGCACGTAGCCGTGCGGCGCCAGGCGCCCCATGGCGCCGAATGAGGTTTTTCGCGCCTTCCAGATTTGCGCGCGTTCTTTTTCGTCTTTGGCCCAGGTTATCGAAATGCACTGATTGGCTTGTGCGCACTTTTCGACTTCCTGGCGGTGCACTTCAATGCCGGCGCGCGGGCCGTCCAACTCGACGATCAGCAAAGCGCCTGCCTCGGTGTTCAAGCCCATGTGCAGCGATTCTTCCACACACCGCAAGGTCAGTTGATCGAGCATTTCCATGGCGGCCGGAATGACGCCGGCTGCCACTATATCTGATACCGCCTGCCCACCCGATTCGACCGATGGAAAGAATGCCAACATCGTCTCCACGCTCTGCGCGCGCGGAATGAGTCGCAGCCAGGCTTCCGTCGCTATACCCAGTGTGCCTTCGGAACCCAAAAACAATCCCAACAGATCCAGACCGAATGATTCGCGCGCCGGGCCACCAAATGTGGTGACACGTCCGTCCGGCAAGATCACCTTCACACCCAACACGTTGTTGGTGGTCAATCCGTACTTGAGAGTGTGCGCGCCGCCGGCGTTCTCTGCGATGTTTCCTCCAATGGTCGATGCCACCTGACTGGAGGGATCGGGAGCGAAATACAAGTTGTGTTTGGCCGCTGCGCGTGAAACCGACAAATTGGGAACCCCCACTTCCACATGGGCGACAAAGTTGATCGGGTCGATAGACAAGATTTTCGTCAGACGCGTCAAGACCAGCGAGACGCCGCCGTAGATTGTGGTGGCACCACCGGAGAGTCCTGTGCCGGCGCCGCGCGGCGTGAATGAAACTCCGGCGCGATGGCACGCCATGATCACTGCGCGCGTTTCTTCAGTTGATGCCGGCAGCACGACGATGTCGGGGATTGCCGTGTCGAGCGTTTCGCCGTCTGATTCATAGACGGACAGATCGACAATCGACGTCAGAACATACTCGTCGCCGACAATGGCGCGCAGCTCTCTCTCTAATTCCGGATAAGTTCGCGGTTTGACGCGCACGGTTCTCGACGAAGACGACTTGGCTACTACTGCTGCTGTCCCAGCCTTTCCTGATCGCCGGTAGTATACTTGAAGCCGTTCGCCCCGTAGTTCTGCGCGAAGGTTCCATATTTCTGCACGAACTGCCGCCGAGAGCCCGGCGGAAACTGCAGGAGCATCTGGTCGCCGTCCAGAGACTTGACGGCCTGGAAAACAAGCACGTTGTAGAGCACGTTATTGCTTTTCTGCGCCATGTTCATCTGGGTGATGTGTCCGTCGCGCGTCACGACGTAGCTCACCTGGCAGAGAAGCGGCTGGCTGTTGTGAAAAGCGGCTTTGGCGAAGAAGTTGTAGCGAGTGTATATAGCTTCGGCAACGCGACGGTGCCAGGCATCCCAGGCTAACTGCATGGCTGGATTGCCGCTGTCGGGATCGTTGGGATTGAACTGCGCCTGCGGCTGCTGTACCGGCTGCTGGGGCATGGCCTGTTCTTGTGGCGCCAGCGGCATGTTGTATGGGTTGCCGGTGGTCTGTGTGTTGCCTTGCAGCGGCTGCTGGTTGATCGCCTTCATCGCGTCGCTGGGCGCGTCAATGGCGTCCATGCCCGGCGTCGTGTCGTCTTTGTTGCTGAATGGGTCAGCTTCGATGTCTTTAGTGCGATTGAGTGCAGGCTGCTTCTGCTGCATCATCTGGTCTTGCTGGACGTTGCCTTTCAGCACATCTGCCAGCACGGGCTGCATAGTGGTCGCAACCAGAGCCAAAACAACGGATAGGAAGAGTATTTTTCGGAGCATCGTGTATTCGCCGGGAAAAGATGTCAGGTGATCCACCCTGTCCCTACTTTAACGTTGACTAACAATTAAGTAAAGGTGCTAAAGGTGGTTTCCCGCAAAGGGCTTTTCGTGGACTGGGCTGGCTTCTAGTACCATAGCGGTCCTCATGTCTGCGCCCCAACCTACCATTGTCGACAGCCACGCCCACCTGGGCTGGGATTCGTTCGCTGAAGACCGCGACGAGGTGATCGCACGGGCATTTGAAAGTGGCGTCTCGCAGATTGTTCAGGCTGGCGTCTACCTGACCGGCATGGAAGAAACTGTCGCTATCGCCGAAGCCCATGCCAACATTTTCTTCGCTGTCGGGCTGCATCCGCACGAGGCAAAAGACTGGACCGATGCCGAGTCGCCGCGTGTGATTCGCGATTTTATGAGTCATCCAAAACTGGTTGCCATCGGGGAGTGTGGGCTGGACTATCACTACAACCACTCGGAGCCGGAGACGCAGCGGCGCGTTTTTGCTGAGCAGGTGAAACTGGCTCGGGAGCTGGATAAGCCGCTGATTCTGCACACGCGCGAGGCGTGGGATGACACATTCGAGATTTTGCGCCGCGTCGGCGAAGGCAAAGTACGTGGGGTTTTTCACTGTTTCACCGGCAGCCCGGACGTACTACCAGCAATCAGAGAAATCGACTTCTATGTTTCTTTCTCAGGCATAGTGACGTTTCCCAAGAGCACCGACATCCAGGCTGCGGCGAAAGAAGTAGCCGCAGACCGCATCATGGTTGAGACAGACTGTCCATATCTGGCGCCGCAGGGCTTCCGGGGTAAACGCAATGAGCCCGCGTATGTCTGGAAAGTGGCGGAAAAACTGGCTGAGCTGCGCGGCAGTGCTGTTGGCGACATTGCAGCTTCCACGTCACAAAATGCTCGCGCCTTGTTTCATTTGCCGCCACCGGCTTAACCAGCGAGACCGTCACGGACGCTGGTTTTTATTAGTTTCATCACACGTAAAGCTTGTGTGTACAGAATTCCAATTGCGTTGTTGGAAAACTGCCCAGCAAAATTCAAACATCAACGCCGAGTTGGTCATCCAAGAATTTCGCCGGGAGCCCACAAGCTGCGCGGCGTGGCCCGAGAAAGTTTAGCCGAGCGGCCGGAGGTGCTTAGTCAAGCATCTCTGTTCCGTTTTTAGGTGGGTTGTGCGGACCAGTCAAGAAAGCTTGGAAGCCCTGACCGCGTTGGTTTTCGTGCGGAAAGCTGATACCATTTGTAGTGGCAAAGAGCCCTGACTCATTCCACGCGGTGGTAGTTTGTTGTCAGCGATTGACAACGCTCTCATGCCGTATATACAGCGAGAGTTCTCTATGAGATCTTTCTCGTAAGTAGTCTAGTCTTACTTGCTTTTGGGAATAACGGCCCAAGAACGACTGGGGACCATTTCAAGATATGTTCAAACCCAAACGGACCGGAGCCCATCTAGCACCGCGCGAACTCTGTGTTGGCGTGCCCGATGCAAATCTGCTGAAAGATTTGATGAACGATGCCGCCGGACACAAAAACGCCATGGTCAAACTGCCGATCAGGACCAACCTCGGCGGTTTCTTGCTAGTTGTACAGTGGCCTGAAGTTTCGCAGATGCCGACCTGGACGCTCTACGAGGGCGAAGCCGGCAATTCTGTGTTGTGGGCGTACGAACTGGATTCGTTCGAGATGATCCAAACGACGCTGGGAATGACTTGCGATCCGCCGCCCGAGCCAGCTGCGGCTCCGGTTGCGCCAGTTTATGAAACGGGCGAGTCTCACTCTTATCGCTTTGGCGAAGACAAAGAAGAGCTTGGAAAAATGGACGAGTGGAAACCGGCTCCGGCTTCAGAGCCGCCCAAACCCGCAGAACCAGCTCCAATGCTCGATCCTTACGGCGTGCCCATTCCGGTTGATGCTTACGGCAGACCGATCGAACAGGCACCGGCTCCAGCTCCAGCTCCGGCTCCGTATGGTGCCCCGGATCCGTATGGTCAGCCACAACAACCCTATCCGCTCGATCCGTATGGACAGCCGCAACCGGGTTATGGGCAGCCGCAACAGCCTTATGGCGCCCCGCAACCTGGTTATGGGCAACCGCAACAACCTGGTTACGGACAACCGCAACAACCTGGTTATGGACAACCGCAACAGCCTTACGGACAACCGCCTTACGGTGCGCCGCCGCAGCAACCTTACGGACAGCCCTATGGTGCTCCGCAACAGCCATATGGCCAACCGCCCTACGGTGCGCCACAACAACCTTACGGTGCGCCTGATCCGTATGGTCAGCCGCAACAACCGTTCGGCGCGCCACTAGATCCTTATGGCCAGCCGTATGGCGCGCAGCAGACTGCACAACCGAGCGTCTGGAACTCTCAAACAACCGGTCAGCAACAAAAGCCCAGTGGTCCTGCCGACAAAGTCGCCGTCAACATGCTGGTTCAGTACATCGACAAGCATCCGAAGACAATCATCAGTGAGATGCTGGTCAGTGATGTGCTGCCCGGTTTCTGTGTTGACGCTGCGATGAAACTTCAGGAGATGGTATGCACCGGCAAGCTTGACGACAAGCTGGCTCTGGAAGTACTGAAGATGTCAGCTCACAAGAACGGTGCACTCGACGACGCCATGGTCGCCGAAGCCAAAGAAAAAGCCCGTGCCGAAGCGGGCGACTTCGATGTTGCAGAATTGCTCGATACAGCGAAGATTCACGACGCCGGTCCGGAAACTACCGATGCTGCGCGTCAGTGCGTGCGCTTGATCGCCGACGGAAAGATCGAGCAAGGCAAAGCGATTATTGCGTTGCACTACGTGCACCGCACCAAAGGCAAGCTGAAAGACGCCTTCTCCGATCTATCGATGGACGTGACAATCTAGTCGCACCACATTCGGTGATGCTATGGGCGCAATCCGTTGAGCACCATCGCTGTGGCTTCTTGTTTGTGCTGCGCCATCATTTCTTTGGTGAGCAAGGGTTTGCCGTCCCAGAGATGTTTGACGTTTTCACGCGCACAGAAATAGAAGATGCACATGCCGACTATGTTGACGGCGGTGTGCTTTGGATCGGCATCTCGGAAGAGTTCGGCTTTCACGCCGCGCTCGATGATGTGCGCGATCGTTCCATATAAAGTGATCACGCCGAGCTTGTTGTAGTACTTGCCCTTGTTCTGGATGGCTTCATACATAAAAATGGCGGATAGCCGGGTGTGCTCGGCCGCACTGTCTATAAATTGATCAATCACCACCCGCAGAGCTTCATCGGCGGGCAGCGACTCCAGCTCCAGTCCTTGCAGCGCGCGCAGTCGGTCAAGAAAGGCACGTTCCAGAACCGCTTCGTACAGGCCTTCCTTGCTCTTGTAGTAGTAGTGAATCATTGCCTTGGTCACGCCTGTGCGTGCGGCGATCGACTCGGTACGCGCCCCTAGGAGTCCGTTCTGGGCGAACTCCTCTTCGGCTGCATCGAGAATGCTGGCCTTAGTGGCTTCGGCATCGCGTTGGTGGGTGGCTGCTGGTCTTGGCATGGCTGGATGGCTCACTGGCGCTTAACTTACCATTTAGTAAGTATATCACGGGTGTCGCCGTTCGGCTTAGTTCTAAACAGGGGCTTGCCATTTGGCGTTTTAAGAGGTAGTATCACTAACAGACTGGTTAGTTAATAGAATAACCCAGCTTCGGAAATCCGGTGTGACGTCATGCAAGCCCTAAAAATCCCAACTCCCAATACCCTGCCCGACCTGAAAGAGATACTGGTTACGCCGGCGCCGGTCAAGAAACTGGCGAACAAGCGCAATCTCAAGTGGCTCATCGGTGGCTTGGCTGCCGGGGTGTTGGTTGCCGGCGGATTGACCTACTGGCATTTTGCTTCCATGTGGGAAGAAACCGACAATGCCACCATCACCGGACACGTTCACAACATTTCCTCGCGCGTTGAAGGCGTCGTCACTGATGTACTTGTGGACGACAACCAGGTAGTGCCGGCGGGAACGCCGATAGTTCGCCTGGACACGCGCGACTTTCAGACGCAAGTAATGAATGCACAAGCGTCACTCGACCGCGCACGCAGTCAATTAGATGTTGCCTCGCAAACGGTTGAGTCGACCGGAACCTCAGCCGATGCCGCCACCACCGGCGCCGCCAGCGATTATGCAGACGCAGTGGCCGACGTGGCGCGCGCTCAGTCTGCGGTCAACGACGCCAAAGCGGGCGTTGCCATGGCTCAAGCGAAAATGAAACAACAAGAAGCAGAGGTCGTGCGCGCCAAAAATGACTTCCTCAGATATAAAGATCTGGAAGCCGAAGGTGCCATCAGCACGCAGCAACTTGATTCGGCCAAGCGTGACTTGGATGTAGCCAACGCTGCCATGACCGGTGCCAAAGATAACTACACCCAGTCGGTGACGCGGGTGCAACAAGCCAGCGACAGCGTGAAACAAGCGCAAGCTAAAGTCCTGCGCTCACAGAGCACTGCACAGCAAGCCAAGTCGCAAGTGCAACAAACAGATGTACGTCGCAAGGAAGTTGCCGTAGCTAAAGCTGCCACCGAGGAGCAAACTGCATCGCTGCGCTCCGCCCAGCTGAATCTGTCGTATGCCACCATCGTTGCTCCGGTGGAAGGAACCGTCGGCCGCAAGACAGTGGAAGTAGGACAACGCATCCAAGCCGGGCAGCCTCTCATGGCGCTCGTCAGCCCTGAGCGTTGGGTAGTTGCCAACTTCAAAGAAACACAACTGGCACGCATGAAGGCAGGACAAGAAGTCGAAGTTGAAGTCGACGCTCTGCCCGGCGCACACCTGAAAGGAACCCTGGATAGTTTCTCGCCGGCATCTGGTGCCCAGTTTGCCTTATTGCCGCCAGACAACGCGACCGGTAACTTCACCAAGATCGTTCAGCGCGTTCCGGTGAAAATCCTCCTCAGTAATGAGTCCATGAAGAAGTACGGCACTCGTATCACCCCTGGCATGTCTGTGATCGCCAAAGTGAGAGTTGCCGACTAGTTCTAAAACTTTTGAGAGCCCGAGTAATGTCAGCCCAATCACAACCGCAATCAAAATCGAATTTGCAAGCTGAAGCACAAGCGGTGACTAGACCCGATGCCGCCACGCTTGCCGATGCGGTGCCGATGAAAAGTTGGATCGCCGTTTTCGGTGTGGCACTGGGCGCTTTCATGGCGGTGCTCGACATTCAGATCACCAACTCGTCCATGGCCGATATTCAGGGCACACTTGGTGCCACTCTTGATGAAGGTTCATGGATCGCCACCTCGTATCTGGTCGCTGAGATTATGGTGATACCGCTGACAGCTTTGTTTAGCCGCGTCTTCTCAACTCGCCGCTATCTGCTGGCTACGGCCGCGCTTTTCGTTGTGTTCTCTGTTGCCTGTGCTTTCTCGTGGAACCTGCAAGCGATGATTGTTTTCCGTATGGCTCAGGGCTTCACAGGTGGTGCGCTGATTCCTATGGCAATGACCACAATGATGACCCAGCTTCCCAAAGCCAAGCAGCCCATCGGAATGGCAATCTTTGGACTCACTGCGACATTTGCTCCGTCCATCGGACCTGCGCTGGGCGGTTGGTTGACCAGCAACTTCGGATGGAAATACATCTTCTTCCTCAACATACTGCCTGGCATCGCCATGATGTCCGCGATTGCTTATTCGTTTCCTAAACAAAAAATGCAGCTGGAAATTCTCAGGACAGTCGATTGGTTCAGCGTACTGGCAATGGCTGTCGGACTCGGTTCGCTGGAAGTCGTATTGGAAGAAGGCAATCGCAAAGACTGGTTCGGTTCGCCTCTGATTCTCAATCTGGCAATTGTCGCCGCTATTACGCTGACGTTCTTCCTCTGGCGGCAACTGACCGCGAAGCAACCATTTATCAATCTGCGTTTGCTCGGTGAGCGAAACTTCGGCGTCGGTGCCACCGCTAACGTCATCCTGGGGATGGGCATGTACGGCTCGATCTACGTGCTGCCGATGTATTTGACCCAAATCCAGGGCTACGATGCGCAGCAGATCGGTGGCGTATTGATGTGGATGGGACTGCCTCAATTGTTTATCGTGCCGTTTATTCCTAAGCTGATGCAGAAGATCGATCCGCGCATCATGATCGCGGTCGGATTAATCGTTTTCGGCGGCAGCTCTGTTATGAACGCGTTCATGACTGCCGACCACTCAGGCGATCAACTGGCTTTTGCCCAGGTGGTGCGCGCGCTGGGTCAGCCGTTGATCATGATTCCGCTCTCGTCTCTGGCGATGTCGCGTATCGCGCCTGAGCAAGCAGCGTCCGCCTCCGCACTCTTCAATATGCTGCGCAACCTTGGCGGTTCCGTCGGCATTGCCCTGATCTCCACATTCCTGACCCGCCGCGAGCAGTTTCATTCCAATATCATTGGACAGTCGGTGACGTTGTTTGATCCAGCTACGCAAGATAGGCTGAATCAAATGACGGCCAGCTTCGCTGCTCGCGGCGCGGACATGTGGACGGCGCATCAACAAGCCTTTGCCATGATCGACCGGCTGGTGCGCCGCGAGTCATTCATCATGGCGTTCAACGATTGTTTCTTCTTTTTTGGCTGTGTCCTGATAGTTGCCGCCGGCACCGCGTTTATTTTGAAAAAGGCGCAGTCAGGCGGGTCCGCCGCCGGTGCCCATTAAACAGATCTCTACCGGCGCCATTGGATCGAAGTCTCTGCGCCAGAGGGTCAAGCGGTCTGCATCAGTTTTGATGCAGGAGCTGTCGATTTTGCTTGCCGACTGCTCAAAAAACCGGTGTGCTGACGCAAAAATCGGGTTGGCTGCGTCAATACTGATGCAAACCATCTCGACGCACCCCTGAGCAGGTCGCAGCGCGCGTTGGTGTGGGACACCCTGTTGGTCAATGAGTTACGGTGTCAGGCGGTTGCGGTCGCGTGGAAATAGCGACGCCAGCTTGACGTTTGGCAGACCAAGCAGTTGTTTGGCCAGGCGTTCCAGACCGATCGCCAGACCGCCGTGTGGTGGCATGCCGTACTTGAAGCACTGCAGGTAGTCGCCGAAGTCGGCAGGGTTCATGCCGCGTGCGGCGATACTGCCGACCAGTTGCTCGTATTCATGAATACGCTGTCCGCCGGTTGTGATCTCCAATCCGTTGTAGAGCAAGTCGAAACTGTGCGTCATGCCCTCAGCAGTCGGCATGGCGTAAAACGGACGCACGTCCTTCGGATAACTGGTCACATAAACCAGCGGCACATCTTCAGCGGTTTGGAAATGCTCGCACAAAAGTTTCTCAGCGTCGGCATCGAGGTCGAGGCTCTCAGCGTCCGCAGGGCGCTTCCACCCAAGTTTTGTGCGCAGCAAAGTGTGCGCCTCTTCCAGAGTCAGCTGCGGTATTTGCGAAAACACGGGTACCGTGGCACCCCAGAGCGCTAACTCGTGCTCACAGTTTTCGCGCACAGATGCAAACATGTGCTGCAGCAGTTTGACCTGCATTGCCATCACATCTTGCTCGCTCTCGATGAAACCCATCTCAAAGTCCATGCTGATGTATTCATTGAGGTGGCGTGTCGTGTCGTGCTCTTCGGCGCGGTACACTGGTCCGATTTCGAACACGCGTTCGAACACGCCGACCATCATTTGTTTGTAGAACTGCGGACTCTGGGCAAGAAACGCTTTTTTGCCGAAGTAGTCGACGGCGAACAGCGCCGCACCGCCCTCGGTGCCGGTGGCGACCAGCTTTGGCGAGTGGATTTCGGTAAATTGCTGCCCGGTGAGAAACTCACGAAAAGCCCGGCAGAACTCGGCTTCCAGTTTGAAGACGGCGCGCACTTTCTCGGCGCGCAGGGTCAAGGGACGGTAGTCGAGCATCGCGGAGAGCGACAGACTGTCTACCTTGGAAGACTTGTTGACTTCGACAGGTATGGTTTCACGGGACGCCGAGAGCGGTTCCACGGAGATCAGGTGGATTTCGTTGCTCGCGGGTTTTCCGTTGCTCTGCGCCGCAGCCACCCTGCCGGTGACGCGGACCGGGGTTTCCAAACCAAGCCCCGACACCTGCGCGACCAGAGCCTCGTTGTCTGCAATCAACTGAATGATGCCTGAGCGGTCGCGCAGCAGCACGAAGGCAATCTTGCCGAGTTTGCGAATGGCATGCACGAAACCGCTGAGCGTCACTTCGCTGCCGACGCTCTGCTGGGGTACTTCTTCGACTAACGTCGCTTGGCTGTTCATGGTCTTCCTTTATCTCCAAAATAAAAAACCGCGAGGCTTGTGCTTCGCGGTCCTGACCTGTTTGATGCTTCTTTGAGAATTAGCGATGCAAACAGTAGGACCGCGAGCGGTCGTTATTGTCAGCATCGTTATTATTAGCGTTAGCCGCCGCAAAACTACCGAAGCTGGCGCTCCGGGCGTTATTTGCTTTAACTGTGGCTAGTGCTTGCATACAAGGCGAAGGATAATCCCGACCCCCCTGCCGCGTCAACTCATTGTGAATTTCTGAGATAAATCACATGGGAAGGCTGGGGGCGGGGTTGTCTTTGGTGACCTTGCTGTACCAGTCGCCGGGGTGGCGGACGACGATGCCGGCTAATTCGAGCATCGTCAGAGTCGCTGACATTTCACCGGCCGGCATACCGGTGCGTTCGCACAGTACATCAAAGTGGGTCGGAACTTCGACGAGCAGATCATAGATTTCTTTCTCGCGTCCAAATAGTTCAACGACTGTCGGTACCATATGTGGTGCTTCAACCTTCACCCAGTTCATTTCCTTGAGCAGGTCTTCGGCGCTGGCGATCAGGTGCGCTTTGCGATTGATTACCAGCGCATTCGATCCCTTGAACGTGGGGCTGTCGATACGACCGGGAATGACAAACACTTCGCCGCCACTGTCGAAAGCCATGTGGGCCGTGATCAAAGCGCCGGAACTCTCTGGTGCTTCGACAATCGTGATGGCTTGGGAAATGCCGGCTACGATGCGGTTTCTCTGAGGAAACATCCACTTGTCCGGCTGTGTGCCGGGGAAATATTCGGACACAACGCAACCGTTGTTGGACAGAATCGCGTCATAGAGTTTTTTATTGGGTGGTGGGTAAATCACATCGACACCGCCGGCAAGCACGGCAATAGTGACGCCACCACCTTCGATGGCGCCCCAGTGCGCTGCGGAGTCGATGCCTGACGCCATGCCGCTGGCGATGATGCACCCGGACTGCACCAGTTGTTGCGAGATGTCCCTGGCAGTCTTCAATCCGTATTGTGTCGCCTTGCGAGTCCCGACAATCGCGCACACATAATTAAGCCGTTGTGGCGGCGGGAAGTTGCCGCGCGCGTAAATCACCATCGGTGGTTCGTGGGCATGCCGCAGCTTAAAAGGGTAGGCAGGGTCGACGAAGGTTATCGCTTCCACGTCGGTTTTGCGCAGCCGAGCCAGAATTTCGTCTGGGTTGCAAGTTTTGCGAAACGCGGCAAGTTTCTTGAGTATCACCGGAGTGAATAGGTCTGCGCTGACGCCTCGCAATTCATCATCCGAAGCATGCCAGGCAACTTCCATGCTCCGAAAGCGGTCCAAGAGCAACGCGATTTTCTTACTGCCCAGCAGGTTATGGTCCTGCGTGAGTGCAAGCCAGTATTTCAGCTCGTCGTCGGGGACGCGGTCGTCTTTGTTGCTATAGCCCATAGCGGGCAATTGTACCAACTGCCACGGGGGCAATTCCTCACCTGGTTTTGCCCCTGGTTTTGCCCCACAGACAAAGGGTGAGCAGCATTTCAACTTCCTTCGTAGATTCCCCAGTTACAGACCCCTGATTCATTCCTATATTAGGTTCCTCATCTGCCGAACAATTTGAAAAGGTATCTCTGGAAGTGCGAATTCCCGGCTCTATTCCCGCCCTCATCGCCATGGCAGGCGCCACCCTGCTGCTGATGCTGGCGGGCGCGCAGATGCCGGTCGGAGCACAGCAGATGCAAGACTTTCAGCAACAGAGCGTCGACAACGCCAGTTTTTCTCTGCAAGCATCGATGACCGAGCGCCCGCGCCTGACCCGCGAAGAAGTGAATCCGGCGGCGGTGGGTGTGCCGACCATAGCTCAGTCTCCGTTTGGCGGAGCGTCCGTCATGCCGGTTGATCCGACCATCGCCCTCAACTCATTGCCGATCCAGGCAGCCGTGGCGCCTGCTCTGCCCCCGGCTACTCGCCCGGCGCTCAAATCCACGGCAGCGACAACGGTCCACAAAGTCCCGTCCGCCTCGCTCAACGCCCATGCCAAAGCTGGACCAAATGACGACCTCTACTCGGTCGATTGGTCGCAATGGGTCACCCAGCTTGCTGATCGCTGGTTTTTTAACCTCAAGCGCCTGGAAACCATGACCGGGCGTGACTTCCACAGCCCGCGTGCGGCTCAAATTCGCTTTACCTGCTATCCTGACGGCACAATTGGGAATATTTCACTCGAGCAAAGCTCAGGGGTTCCCACTTACGATCAATTGCAGATCCAAGCCCTGGTCCAAACCATGCCCGTGCACCCGTTCCCCCACGGCACACTGCGCAAAAGTGTGACACTTGTGCAAGGATGGGAAGCACATCCCCGGCGTCCGGGTGAATCCGACTTCCAACCCGGCAGTTTTGGACAAGGCTTTCCGCAGGAGAAAGTGAACAGATGGAATTTATCGCGGTAGCCGCGGTCTGCTTCAGATACGCAGTTTATTCACTGGTCGCACTTACCATTCTCTGCTCGACATCAATAGATATGCCGGCTCTAGCTGCTGATAAGTTGTCTGGTCAAGATGCCGCTATGGTTGGCGAACTCGAGCAGCGTCTCTTCTTCGTCAAGTATGCCGACCAGGACGGCGAAGAACGGGTCGCTCGCATTGAGAAGCAAGTGTTCGGCGAAGCGATGCAGCAGCCGTTTCCTGACCGTCTGGCTCGATTGCGCCAGATGCTCGAAGAGAAGAAGTCGCAAGAGGCTGCTCAGCAAGAAGAACAGCAGCGTCAGCAACAAGCGTTGCAGCAAAAGCAGCAGCAGCAAAAACAACAAGTAATGCAGCAGCAACAGCAGCAGAACGATTTCGATCGCGCCCGCGAGAACATCATTAATGCTCGCGAGCAGGAAATCGGACAACTGCTTTCAGAAGGTGTTGAGCTGTGGCGTCAGAAGCGCGCTCAGGAAGCAACCCAGCGATTTGAACAGGTGTTGCGCCTTGATCCTTCTAATGCGGAGGCGCACTTCAGTCTCGGCATTATCGAAGAGTCGACCGGTAATTTTGTCGAGGCACTTTCGAGCTATCAGCAGGCGGCGCAGGCTCAACCGCAAGTAAAAGAGTACGGCGAGGCGGTAAAAACTCTCGAGAAGAAACTGGCGCAGAAGCAGGTTGCGCAGGGCCAGCAAGCGGCTCTGCGGATGCTGGCCGAATCAGCTTCGGCCGCCTTCAAGCAAGGTGAGTATGTGAAAGCGCTGGACCTCTATAAGTCGCTTGACGCAAAGGCACCAAATCAGGCGCTCGTGAAATACAACATCGGCACTTTGTATTTGATGGTCAAAGACTCGCAGAACGCTCTCAAATACTATGAGCAGGCCGTGAAGTTGAATCCTTCCGAGCAGCGCTATGTGAAAGCCTATTCCGAGCTGAAGGGACAGGTCGACATACTGAATGAGCGCATTGCGGAGAACAATCGCCAGTCAGAGCAATTGAAAAATCCCGGAAAGGCACCGAAAGCTAAGAAGGACAAAAACGGTAATTTCAAGCAGATGACACCGGATCAGATTCCGGCGTTTCCCGGTATGCCGAAAGGACGAGCTAGTTTTGGCGGCAATTCGCTGCCGCAAGCGACTCAGGCGGCGCCGCAGAGCCCCGTATTTGGTGGCTACCTCAATACGCCACTGGCTGACGTTATGTCCAAGTATGGTCTGGTCGGCAAGGGTTCCAATGAAGGTGTGCGTGTCACCACTGTTGGTATCGCCAGTCGCGCTTCTGCCGCCGGCATTCAGCCCGGCGATTCGATTCGCGCGGTCGACGGCAACGAGGTCTACGATCCCAAGCAAGTCAATGAAATTCTCTCGCGCAAAGGATTCAATCAGCCCGTGCAAATGATGATTATGCGCAACGGCAACCTGGCAGTTATCAATCTATAAGTTAGTGAAACCGCGCTTTAGTCAGGGACACTTGCCTTCGTGCCAGACACTGGCGACGATTGGTGCGCTGTTGATGAACCAGCACGGTCAGCGAATGCTGCACGACATGGTGTCGCGGCAGGGTGACGATTACCTCGTCAAGTTTCCGGCGTTGAACGAGCCGGTACTGGTGCGAGCCGTGGAGTTTGGTACGCGTGCGCCGGTCGGCTGGGACGTCGAGTTTTGCAATCGAGCGATTACCGCTCTGCGCAATGAATTCGATGGGGACGGCTACCTGTGGGTGATGCCGCTCGATCGCGGACCGTATGTTTCCGGTGACGATGTTGTGCAGGTGCTCGAGATTGCCTATGCCCGATATCAGAAGGCGATGTTTCCTGAACGCTACGCCGACGTGCCTGAGCAAACTCCGCTCGAGGTTTATCGAAACGGCAATTTCCACTTCCAGGCCGACGAGTCGATGCGCGATTTTACCGGATGGACGGTGAACACACTTTACGGTGGTGCCAATGCCGCCGATAGTGTTTTGTCAATTGCCGACTATGCGGTCGAAAATGCCGAACACCTGGAGGCTGTCGAAAAGAAACTGGAAGAGCTCGCCGCAAATCGAGGCGGCTACGTTGCAACAGCGTGTTCGATTGGCCATCCGGCTTCCAAGACATATTTGGATCCGGGCAGCAAAATCAATCCATGGCATGACCATGTAATCAAGGAAGTGAACGCCAAAGAGCGAACTATTGCTCTAATCGACCCGTTCAACAGCCGAATTACCATGCTTCTTTACTTCGAAGACTTCTTTCAGTACTTCTATTTGATTGCCGATGCTAAAGTACCCCTTAGTTCGTAATTTAACTCACCGGTCAAATCTGATGTCATGGGAATCAAAATAATGCGCCGTTTCCTCCTGCCCCTTTTGTCGGCCCTGTTTGTCGCTGCGCCGCTGGCGTTGGTGCCCTCTGCACCGTGCTATGCCGAGACAGTGAAAAGTCAGTTCTCTGTACCAAGCAATCAGGCAGGCATCGATATACCGGCGCGCAGCTGGATTGATAATTCCGCTGCACCGAGGGTGGTGCTGCTCTGCGTGCACGGGCTGGGATTGAACAGCGATTCTTACGACGACTTTGCCCGCCGCGTGGCACCTAAAGGTATTGCTGTGTACGGCATGGATGTGCGGGGCTTCGGCGAGTGGCAGAAGGAAAAGGGACACACCAAGCTCAACTTCCCGCAAACCATCGATGATGTCGCCACGATGTTGAAGTATGTGCGTGAGAAAAATCCGGGACTGCCTGTGTTTTTGCTTGGTGAATCGATGGGCGGTGCGATTGCATTGCGCACGACGGCGCTGCACGGCGATCTGATGACCGGAACGGTTTCGTCGGTGCCGGCCAATGAACGCTTTCAGCAGAAAATCACCGACGTGAAAGTGGCACTGCATGCCCTCGAAGGACTGAAGAAGAAGTTTGACGAAGGACAGCAGGTGATCGATCAAGCGACAAAAAATCCGATGGAGCGGGAAGGCTGGAAAACCGATCCGCTGGATCGCTTGAATTTTTCACCGGTCGACTTGCTGCAGTTTCAAATATTCTGCAATGAAAACCACGAAGACGCGAAGCTGATTACGAAGACGCCGATCTGCGTTTTTCAAGGTGGTTCTGATACCTTGATCAAGCCGGAAGGGACGGAGCATCTTTTCACGCAGATCGCGGTCAAGGACAAAATTATGATCGTCCTTGGTTATTCCGAACATTTGATGTTTGAAGAAACCCAATACATGGATCCCCGTCAGGCGATCGATCATCTGATGGCGTGGATAGAGGATCACCTGCATGGTCAGCATACGGACGAGAAAACAAACGACGGCGACTAGTCTAGCCGCGGCTATTTTGCCGAAGGGTCGGCGATGTGTCCGACGAAGAGCAGTGTGTCGGTTTTGCTGTCGCGTAACGCGATGAAGTAGGGGCGATCAACAATCATGTTGAAGGGTTGCTCAGGCATATGCATGGTTGCCGTTTTCATCATGCCGACGGAAGTTACAGCCGCGGCTTCGGTGCCTTCTTCGTTTACTTCCATGTAGGTCTTGTGCAGCACTTCACTGATGCACGGATGCTCTATTGAGTTCATGTCGGTGAAGTCGGCATTCTTTCGCGAGAATGCAACTTGCATGCCCATAGCCGAAAGCGGTGCCTTGAGTTTCATGTCGTCCGAGATGAGAAATTTCGGCATCGAGAGATTTCCTTCCTTGAAGCGAAATTGTCCCTTCCACTTACTCCAGGTCGTATCATTCAGTTGAGCTTCGAATGCATCGAGGGTTGTAGATTCTTTTGGCAGAAAGACATACATGCTGAGCCGCTTGTCTGCATAACCGAGATTGATCGCCTGGAAATCTGATGTTTCGAAGTATCGAAAATCGCTGCGGTGCATGTTCATCATCGGCATGTCTTTGCTTTGACCGCCGGCAAGGTGAAATGCTCGGGGTTGGGTGGCGTTTTTATCGAATTTGTTTTCCCAATTGCCTTTGAAATAGATGGCATTCACCAGGTAGAGGATAGCGTCGTCGGGAATTTTGTCCACGATCCGGGTAATCTTGCCGTGTGTGCTTTCAGAAACGAAGTTGTTGATTGCACCCGGACTCGATGGTGCCTTGAAGTCGAGCGCAGTAACACCGGCATTGAAGTACTGTTTGTTGGCGTTCAGAAACTGATCTTTGAATTTGATTTCCTTATCGGCAAAAAGCGCGTTGGCGATTGCTAGTTGGGTGTTAGCGCCAGGATTTTGCAGACTGTCCCGGACTTCTTTGCAGTGTGTCCCGATGTCAGCTTCGGTTCCCGTGAGATTAAGCACATCGCCCATGGCAGTTTTAGTGCCGCCGGCGGCACCCAGGTAGGTCATGGTGAGGGCGGTGGAGATGCTGTATGGAGAGATGAGCACGTTTTCGGTGCTGCGTCCTTTTGCCACCTCTTTGAAGATCTTGAGCGGAAAACTGGAGGTAACCGCTGTGGGTTGCGTGCCGGCAGCTTGCATTGCAGATGCTGCCCCCAGAACAGCGGTCAAAGCAATAGCCAGTGGGCGAGCGAGTTTCATTGCCAATCTCCGTAATTTGTCAGCCAAGAGCCAAAGGTCGCCAATAGCGCTAATTGTACGCCGTGGAAGTCGGCCTTAGTCCCGGGTTTTTACTGGCGTGTATTTACTACTTGGACTCTGCGAGGGGGTAGAACGCAGACATATGCAACTGTTTCTCTTTGATTCCGGCTAACTTCTTGAAAGTGGAACTGGTTTTTTGTTCGCCTTTTTGATCTAAGAATTTTGAGCACGCGTTCAAGGCGACAGCCGCTTCGCGCGAAGGACCGCAGATGTAATGAGCCAGCTTGCATGTCGCGACTGCATCTCTATAAAACTGCTCAGCGTGAGGCTCATCACGCATCTGCTCGGACATCTTTGCGGATGAAACGAGAGTAGCAGCTAGCTGCCACGCATATAATCCAGGTTTGGTCTGATAGCTGTCGATCGCCAATTGATTCATTTCCATTGCTTTCGGAAGATTATTTTGCTTGCGATAGATGTTTGCAGCTTGTGTGGCCGCCAACGCAAGCTCACCCACTGCATTGGGTTTGCCGGAGCATATTTTTATGGCTTGATCGAGATCAGATAAAGTCTGGGAATCGGAATCGAGCAAATTAGCATGCGCGATCAGAAGGACCGCGTAGGAAACCCATTGAGTTCCCTTAGCCTTCTTCCAGCGTTGCATGCATTCATCAAGTTTGGTCCGGGCAGTTTCAGTATCGCCTTGCTCAACGTACATCTGCGAAGTTTCTGCTTCGATAATAGCTTCTGGAAACGACTGATTGCTTTCTTCTGCTTTGACTATTTTCAAGGCGTTTTTCATGTCCTGCCTTGCTGCCTCGAAATCGGTTGCCGATGCAGCAGCCAGTTCCAGCCAACCATGACCGCGCAGGTGGAAGGATTTGCTGTCTTTGCACTCTTCGTCGGGAAGTGCGGAGGTGGCTTTGCGAAAGTCAGCCAGTGCAGCTTTGGTCTGCCCCAATTCAAAGTGTACGAGACCCAGCTCTTCCCATGCCGACGCTGTGAGCCCAGCGTACTTTTTACTGTCGGGTATTTCGGCGAGACATCTCTGGTAAAGCTGGATAGACTCAGGAAAACGTTCTGCCGCATACATGTGCCTGGCTTCGAACAATGTCACCTGCGGCGCCGCTACGACCTGGCTAACGTCCATGCTGATACCGGGGAGAAGCTTTACAGCAATCAAGCCCGGATCTTTTTCTGGTAGCCACGACCGTGCTTTTTGCGTCAACTGGGCGGCGGATGCGAAGTCACCTTGAAAAACGCGGGTGTTAGCCGCGTGGATGAGTGCCATGGATACATAAGGATCCCTGGTAATTCCCTTTTTGTGCAGGGCCGCTATGCGCCTTTCAGCCGCGCTGACAACGCACTCTTCGGCTTCCTGGTATCTGCCTTTTTCGAGGAGCTTGGTCGCGAGGGCCATAGTGCAAAACAAGTGCCGACTGTCATCGGCTTCAAAGTGAGAGCTGACATCAGCGGCACTACTCCGCACTTGTTCGCTGGTTTGACTTTCGACGAGGCCGTCCTGAATGAATTGCGGAAGCAATATTAGCCAGGCAACTTCAAACGGACGCCAGATGAGAGGCGCTACCAAAGATAGTGCAAGTGCCATGGACACGATGCACTGGTTGAGGTTTCTTCTGTGAATCTTTGATAGCGCAGTCGGATCTGTCTCGGTCAAAGACAAGATGATGTTGTCTTTTTGCAGCGCCAGTGGTTGTGTGGTTGTTGGTCCCAGGAAAAGCATCACTTGAGTTGAGCCATCGGCGGCGATTGTTTTGAAGCCCTTTCCACGCGCGGTGAAGAGCCTCTCTTCATCTGGTGCGGCATCGGCTGAGATCGCAGAAGCGGCTATCTTGATCAGTGGTACGCGTGTCGGCCAGGCGCCGTCAAATTCCGCCGTGACGTCGCATGAGCGAGCGTGCACAATCTGTTCCAAGGCCGATACTTCTTTGATCCGAAACAGATGGTTCCAGAATACGTAGGTGAGAAACGCGCCAGTGAGTACCAATGGCAAGACCGGATAAAGGAACAGCGTTGGCGCGAGGTGAAGGGTATTTCTAGTTAACGGCGGCAGAACGATGAGCAACAGGCATAGAAACAGGGCCAACACGAAAAATGCAAACATGGCGACTGCGGTCAGTCCCAGAATCAAGACATACCTGCGCCGCGCAACGGCTATGATTGATTTCGTCGTTGATTGCTTAAACGAAGCGTTGCTTTTTGAGTTCGGCATCATGAGCGCTGGCGGCTTCGACCGTGGCGAAGTTGGGCAATTGCCCCAGGACGATCTGGCAGTAGGCTTCGTACATTTGGAAGGCGGCAGTGGCCGGAGGCAGCCCGGTGCCCTGACCGAGATCGCCGAATGCCACGGAATCCAAACCCTCGGCACCGCGATGGCGGTCGGCTTCGCGAATGTATGCTGCCACCGCTCGCAGTGCGGCGCGCGTCGCCAGGTAGGCATTCAATCCCGGGTTAGTCATGCGCAAGGGCACGCGTGTCGTCGGCGTGAGCACAACGATGCGTGGACTGTCGATGCCACTGGTCATCACTTCAGCGTTGCCGACAGGCAGTTCGCCGGAGTACTTTTCAGTGATGATTTTTCGCGCTCGGGATTCTAAGAGTCCGTCGGTTTTCTTATTCAGGTCTTCCGACAGCCCTTCTTCCATGATGCCGAAACTGTTTATCGGCAACACGACCGCCGACACGTCGAGTTCGAGAACGCTCTTGTCTTCGACTTTGACTCTGCCTGCGCGGTCGAAGAAGGACCGCCAGGCTTTGATGACATCGGGGTTGGTATCGGCTAGATAGACGTCCATGATTGACTGTTATTCTACTCCTTACGTCGAGGCAGTCACGACATCTTTGGCGAGCGATTCGCACATCGGGCAACTGCGCAATTCCTTGGCAATCATGCGGCGCGATTCGTTTCTGCCTTTGCACTCTTTGCATTCCTTCAGTTGTCTGAAGCAACGAGGACACTTGGTGGCGTCCGGCGTCACCGGGCAACTGCAAGCATGACAGAGCACGATCGGCGGGCTATCGAAGATACAACGGTCACTACCCTTGGTGCACAGTGTCAGTTTCTCCAGAGGCGCAGCGCAGTACGGGCAAATATCAGACCAGAGCGAACCGCAGAGGTCGCAACTGCAACCGCCGGGCATTGCTTCTTTGGGCAGGCTGATTATCTCCGGCTTCGGACGACCCTCCGCCATGCAACCAGGGCAGTACTGTTTCTTCTGTTCGAGAATGGACAGACACTCTGGGCATTTGCGACTGCCTTCTTCGATCACCTTTTGACATTGTGGGCACATGATCTTGCCAGGCACGATGAAGGTCTTGATGCCGACGCGGAAGCAATCGGGGCAGAACTGGCGCAGTTCATTCAATGCCCGAGTAACATCGTGACCGCGAGCGCAGAGTTTCATTGCCGGCGGTTCTGGCTGCTTGTACGAGAGCCACTGCAGATATGGGTTGGGCTCAGCCACGAAGCGCACGTCAGTGTGCATAGGGTTGAGTTTGCGATCAGTGTTTTTGTAGAACGTCTCGTAATCGATGATCGATGTCAGCGATGCCAGTGAGTAGAGAGGATCGTATTGTTTGACGACAATACGGGGCTCGACATCCGAGAGCACCACATCGGTCGGGCGGAATGTGGGCACCGACTTCTGCATTTCTTCCATCAGCTTTTCAGGCACCTTGGTGCCGTTCAGTCCGAGGAATGTGATCGGCGAAGTGGCGGAAGCGACCTGGTGCGTCTGCACGAACCAGAGCGGGCTGCTGTGAGCCAGCATCAGTTGCATCAGATTCTCTGGAGCAAACTCGAAGACGATGCTCTTGCCGTCGGCGTCGGCATATGGAGGTTCTTTGAGGCGACCGGTCGCCGGGTCGATCGGGAAGAGTTCATCGAAGACACGCTGTTTAACGAATTGGTGCAACTCGTGTTTTTGTTTCTCAGGTTTGGCGGCATTCTCGATATCCGGGTCTGCTTCAATTTCGAGCAGGCGGTATGAGAGTTCCGCATTGATCCGTTGCTTCATGGTGTCAGACAACTCGGGCACCACAGCCTTCCAGTCGCCGTTCAACCAGATAGGTGTCAGCAGGAAGTTGAGGAAACGCTCCACTTCGCGTCTGCCGACCAGCGGTTTATCGATCAGCACCCGTTCTGTGCCGACGTCTTCCAATTCTGAAACCGCAGCCGAGAAGGCAGCGTCGTTTTTCTGATCTAGATCGGTGACCGAGGTGACCAGAGTCTTCAGACGCTCTTGAATTGTTTCCAGCACGGTGATCAGATCGCCATAAAGCGATCGCATCATGCCGTACTGGCGCGTTTCTTTGCCGAGCCCGTCATAGTAGTCGGCAACTCGTTCGACCAGGATAGAAACGGTGTCGTTGACGATCGGCAATTGCATGTCGCTGCCGATGCGCTGCAATGAATCCAGCGCCTCCATGGGACCGCGGCGTGGGTCGCCGTCCATTTTCTTTTGAGCGGGCACTTGAGCTTGTTTGGTTTTGATGCCGGCCAAAAGTTCGGCCACCCATTCGGATACGAATATGTAGCCGTACCGGGGATCGACGCAGTACATGCGGATCGTCGAATTGAGTGAGTTTTTGAACGCCTGAAGCGTGTCCTTGTAATAGGTGGCGTTGGCGCATTCGATTTCCAGCGGATTGTTGGGATCGACTTTTTCGGCTACGACTTGTTCGACCCACTGTTTGACGTTGTTCAAACACGCCGGTCTGTTGACACGAAACTCATCGAGGAAGTTGCGCGACAGGAAGCGGGCGTATGAGCTGTCATTGTTCAAGCTGTTGCGCAGCAGCAGGTGGTCTTCTACTTTGCCCAGGTGGTCGTTGATAAACTGTTTGGCGAGCACGCGTTCGGTGACGTCCGGATCTGGACGCAGCAGGAAGTCGACTACGGTCTGGACAATGCGTTGTTCGAGCAGCGCTTTGTACTCGGCAAGTGGTGGCACTTTAGCAGACGACACACCGACCGCGGAATAAGAGCGGTGCAAAGTGCGGTCATCGAATTGTTCAGGGTCACCGATATTGGTGAAGATGTTGCTGAGAATCGACTCGTTACGCTCGGTAATCGGCGACAGGATGTCTGTCATGATCGTTTCCGAGATGTATTGCGCTATGCGGTCATCCGCCGCCATCGGCGTGTCTGAAGAAACCTGTCGCTGCGACACCACGGCGCCGCGCTTGTTTTTATTGCTGAACAGAAACGCAAAGTCAAATGGTGTGACATCGCGTTCGAAATCGACGAAGGTGTGATCCTTGCCACGGATTTTGTAGCTGCGCATCGGGCTGTTCATCAAATAATCCAGCTCGCGCAGAGCAGCGTAAGTGTTTGCGTTGATGCGTTTTAAGTGCTGGTTCTCAACGACCGATTCATAGACTTCGGGCAAAACCAGCATACCCACGAAGCGGCGCGTCGAGGGGTCGACGCCCACGAGTTTGCGCAGCATGTATGCGATGTCCAGAAACATGCCGCTGCCGGTGCCGCCGCACAGCGAGCAGATCACGTAGATAAATTGCGTGCCAGGATCGATGGCGAATCCTTTGTATTCATCCCAGGCGGCCGGGTCTGAAACCTCCTGCGCGGCTTGCTGCAGCCAGCGGTAGTTGGTGTAGAGGTTCTCGCCTTTGTAGAGACCAATGCGTCCGAACATGCGCACCTGTCCGGAGCCTTTGGCAGCTTTCGGGAAATCGACGTTCATACCCGGGTCCGGATACCAGTCTTTGATGTGGCGGTTTTCCGGAGCATCGAGGTTGGAGATGATCTTCGGCGTGTCGCTTTGATCTATGACGCGCGTTTCGCTGATGCCCAGTTGCACAATCTCGCCTGTGAGTTGACTGATCACGGGCGGATTGCTGACGGCACCATCATCGGTATCAATCGATAGCAGACGTACCCAGGGCAGATTGTCGCGTTGATAGGTGTCGAGAATGCGGCGCTTCAAATGCGTGAGTGCACGCTTGCCCGTGCCTCCCAGACCGACGACGAGTGACGGAATAGTGCGAATTGCCATGTTTTGTCTTTCAACTCCGCTTATGCGAAAGAGGTGCCGAGCTACATGCTCGGACTAATTACCTGTCCTATCGAGTTACCAAACCAACGTGCATCAATGACTGAAGAATACGGCCTTCCCAACCAGCAACAAAACGCCGATACCGAGTGTGATACCACTTGTGAGATTGGCCAGCTTGGTGGCTTTTTCCGGCAACCAGCGATTGTGTTTCACAAGAATGGTGTACACGGCGAAGCGCTCGATAATTGCGATGACAATAACCACGACGCCAAGTATTACGTACCAGCTTGTCAATTCCATTGCGATGTTGTCCTTTTCCTGCGCCCTGCGCAAGTATAGCGAGATTGATCTTGATATAGCTGATACCCTTGCGGCCTGCCGATCAAACGCTTGAGAAGACGAAGAATTTGTGAATATGCTTGGTTTTCAGCGCCTGAGCCGCGCTACGGTCAAGATAAAACCTAAGACGAGCATCAGCGTCAGAAGCGCGATTAGCGGGATTGCGATTGGGCTTATTTCCTCCCACGCACTGGGCTGAATGCGCACGGCGTATGGGATTTCGTCGACAGACTTCATGGACGAATCGCCATCGATGCGCACCTTAAAAACGCCGCGATACAGCCCTGGTGGCTGATCCGCCGGAACAGCCACCGGAATGGAAATCACTTTCGCTGTGTCGCCGGGTTCGAGTACTGTTTCGAAGGGCTTGCCGCCGTTAATTTGGGACGGTTGAATCGTCGCGGATTGCTGCGCCGCGTCGTGGTGTTTTTCCGGAACGAATTGCGCCGGTTGCGGCGTCAAAACTACTTTCGTGTCCGATTGAACTTTTTTGCCCACTCGAGCGTTTATAGATAGAGGCACTTTCGTAGAAGTAGGTTCCGGAAAGAAAAATCCGGGCTTTCTGACAGCTGTCTGTTTCTCCGTTTCCTCGAACAAAATACGGGAGGGCACAGTCACGCAATAACAAACCAATTCCGGGACCAGTGCGGTCGATACCAGGCGCACGGCACCAAAATAGTTTCCTGGCTGGCATTTCGGGTCTACTTCAGCTACCAGTTCGATCGGTTGCCAGCTGGCGTTATTGTTTTTTTGCTTGAACGCCGGTGCCAGTTCGTACTGAGATTCTTTCAGATGAACTTTCATCATGCCGGACGGCAAAGTCGATGCTGGTTGTAGCGGTCCGGAGATCGACTTGCCGTTTTGTTTTACAGCGGTAAGCACTTTCTGGCGCTCTGCCGGCGTCAGTCGCGGGGTTTCATCCGAAAGACCGGTAACCTTTTCCGGATAGCAAGAACGCGAAGCTGCCTTGATTTCCGTCAGGCTCTGCGCGCCTTTGATTTCGCCGAAGTCGGCCAGTCCGCCGCTGGCTGCGTCCGCTATGTCGATTTTGGCGCGCAAGTCCGCGATGGTTTTCTGCACTGCCCGGTAAATTCGGTTGGCTACCGTCGAGCCACCTTCGGTTGTCACGTCAAGGAAATCGCCACCCAATATGGTGGCAAGCTCTTTGGCGGTAGTGGTGCCTGCCTTGCGATCCGGCAGGCGCTGCAACCCGATCACGCGCACTTGCAGCGTGTTGACGCCCAGCTTATCGGTGAGGGCGCGCTGCTTGTCGACAAAGGTTCTTGCCACATCTTTCACTTTCAGCGATGCACCAGGCGGAGGTTCATCCCAGCCATCGGTGAGCATAACGACGAACGTGGTGGCACAGGGGTCCGCGCCTTTCGTCAATTCTTCAATCTTTGTGTACGCACTATCAAGTGCGCCGGCCATGTAAGTGTCGCCGTGTTTGTCGGCCTGCAACTCGGTATTGTTTGAGATGTGCGCCACCAGTTGCGTGCGATCGTCCGGCGAAGCAATGCTCGCCGGCCAGTCGGATTTTGGTTCGATGGCAGTGCCGAATGTAATAAATGAAAGCTTGCTGTTAGGTGGTATCACGCGCTCGTCGTTGACGATGGCGCGCAACGCATCGCGCAATGCTTCGAAGAGTGTCACCTGCTTGCCGCCGGCACCGGTGACCATGGTTCGTTTCGATACCATGCTGCCCGAAACATCAATCAGAAAAATATAGTTGATCGGACGTTCGGCGGATTCGGATGGACCAGGAGACAATGTCGTCGAGGGTTCACCGACTTGCCCATAAGCAGGTGCAGAGTCCTGCCACGGCAGCAGCAACGAGATCGACGCCGCCAGCACAAATGCCAGAGTGACCAGGTGGCGGTATGAAAAGCTGTGCACTATCTCACGACTTCAGCACGAAGGGGCAGCGGGTGCAGAAGGCTTTAGCAAACTGGACCGGTTTCTCTTCAATATCAAGTGCGTTTTGCACCCTGCAGTGCAAGGTGGCACCACATTTGGGGCACTCCAGTTCGCGGTTACCCATCAAGATCGATCGAATCAATTGCTGTTCTTGCGCTTCGGTACTTTCTTCGTTGAAAGCTGTGCGCACCTCTACTTCTTGCAGCAGCGCAGGCTCAATTACCAGCGCTTTGCACAAAATCTGGCGGTCGGCTGCCGAGAGCCAGCCTTCCAGCCCTGCCTCGAGATCTTCAATGCGTTGCACCGTGAAGCGGCAAGACTTAGCAAGATCTTTCGTGGTCATGTTGCGGAATTCCCGCAGTTGTCTGAGGCGCTGCGCCAGAGTTGAGGCCAGCGGCATATCCGAAGGTAGTCGTTTGATTTGTGGCATGCGTAATTTCTAGCACGAATCGCCCGCCAAGATGTGGAGTAGCGCAACGACCAGAAGCCACGGAGCAACACAGATGCCCCGTGGCTATAAACTTCTTAATGCCTGACCGCCGCGCTATCTTGCATTGACGCGACGGAAAGATTTTGTTCTCAGCTGGCTTCGCTGGTGTCGTTCGCGATTTCGCTGGTCTTACTGCTGTTGGTGCCGCTCATCTTGTCGATGAGCTCGAAAATAGCTGCCGCCTCATCCGACTTGCCTCGCGAGTGATACATGAACGCGATAGCTTTGAGCTCGGCGATTTCTTTCTCGTTAAGGGACTTCGGGTGTCCTGATTTGTTGCTCTTATCTGTGTTCATTAGAGTCAACCGGTGAAGTAGGCGACCCACGTGCCTGAGCGCGGGCGCCTATGAGTCAATTAAAATCCTCCTGGCACCGGGAAGGTAGATATGTTTTCCATATAGGAGTACATGTTTCCCGGAATCATGCGCAGGCGCGGTGCTTTCGGCTTCGTTAGACGCGCTGCATTACACGAAAATACTGCGTTAGACTGTGACAATGCGCAAATTTGAGAGAAGCCACCCCTGCGTTCTTTCGCCCGACGCCTTCAAGCAGTCGTTGCAGAAGTACGCCGTGCGACATGTCAAGGGTGAGGCTGTATTCTCGCTGCTCTCCGTGCGAGTGACGAATTTCGCCGATCTGTCGACTAAATACGGAGCGACGGCTGCACTTTTGGCTGGTGATTCGTTGCTCGGAGCGTGCTTAAAAGGATTGCGCCAGCAGGACCGTGCCTGCCTACCCGCTGACGACTTCTTCCTGTTTCTTCTGCCGGAAGCTGATCGAAGTGGGGTCGAACAGGCCTGCGCCCGCATTGTTCAGATTATCGCCGACGCAAAGGTGAAGCACGACGGCAATACGTTGAAGCCGAAGGGAGAAGTGCTCTTTACCCATCTCGGCGACGCAGTCTGCGACATTGATGCAATGTTGCATGAAGTGGGCGCCACCCTGGACGAGCATGGCGAGATCACCAGGCGCACAGCCGAAGTTCAGCAACGCACGATTGCCAGTGCCAATCTGGAGAGCTGGTTGCTGCGTTATGAAGGCTTTTCTGGAAGAAACGGCGAAAGCGCGCGCCCGGTCGTAGCGCGCGATTGCTGGAGCACTAACCGCGTCAATATAAAGCGTGCGACACCACGAGTGGAGAACGCTTTGCGAGTCGCCTGGGAAGACGTCGTCAAACGCGCGCGTGTGCTACAACACATCGAACATCCCTGCTTAAATCGGCTCATAGATTTTCATCCCGATGAGACGCACAGCAGCTTATTTCTTGTCTGGCGATATTTAGAGGGTGAGACTCTATGCTCTGCTCTGGCAAAGAAGTCTCTTTCGGTCAGCAGCGCCTTGCGCTGGATAAATGAGCTGATCGGTGCGCTAGCTTACTTGCAGGGGCTGGTACCGCCAGCGGTGCCAGTGGATCTGACTTCGGAGTGCGTGATGATTTTTGGAGATGACATCGTCATCGACTGCTCATTTGATCAATATGTGTTCAACGAGAATCCGCCAGCGGAAGAAACATCGCGGCGTTTGCTACTGCAGACCGCCGGGCTGATGGAGCAAATCGCTGATGCTACCGAACGTTCGCAGTTGCCCGCGGAGCTAACTCAGATCATCGGCGACTTGAAGAAGGATAAGTTGCCGCCGGCGCTTAATACGATGCACAAATTGCGCTCCGCGGTGCGCAAAGTAATCGAACGCGCCGAAACCGAGGTGAAAAAGCATGCTTAACTTCGGAAAGCTGATGCCGCAGATTGCTGAAGTCGGGCAGGAAAGCGTCAACGAGCTGGACTCGCAAGAGGCGCGTCTGCTGGCGGCGCAGGAAACATTCGATGAGGTCACAGAAAATCCGGACTCTTTCGCGGTGCGCATGCTCGATAACGTTGATCACGCGCAGTGGCCGCTGTCGATTCCGCTGGAGCCGATTTCCACACAGAAATCTGTACAGCCGCTGGCGTCACCGCATACGGTGGTAGCCTGCGACGGCTCGCAAATTTTGCCAAGTCATCACGAGGTCTACAGCTGTTATTTGCTCAACATCGGCAGCGCGCTGATTACCTACGGAACGCTGCAGCCGCCGATTCTGGAATCCCAACCACATCTGTATCACCGCCCGCATGAGTTGTATCCGTTGATCAACGGTCGGCGCATGCATGTCGACGAACAGTTTGTCGCCCTCGAACGCAACTTACTGGAGTTGGAGCAGGTCTGTCAGCGGGCCATTGCTGCTCGTGAGCGTTTGCAACCGGTGGTGGCATTCGTTGACGGCAGCCTGATTCCCTGGGGCATGCACGACATGCCGTTGCCTTATCAGACCGAGTTCACCGTCCGCATCATCGGTGCATTGGAGCGCCTCAGGCAATATCAGGTGCCGATTGTCGGTTACATCAGTCATAGTCGCAGTTCCGACTTGATCAACGATCTGCGTGTCTGGCGCTGTCCTTATCCGAAGGCGCGCTGTCGCGACCACTGCGGCTCGCTCAATGAGGAAGAGTACCCATGTTCGTCTCTCTGGCCGATGACCGACCGACAACTGTTGATGGCGGCGTTGCCCAAGCACCGTCGCACCTGCGTCTTCAAATCGTCGGCCGCGGCGCTTGATGCGTTCCCTTTGCCTGAGAAAACTTGCTTTGCGTATCTCAACGTCGGACACGAAGTGGCGCGTCTGGAGTTTCCTCACTGGGTGTTCGCCGACTCCAAGTACTTCGAATTAATGCTATCGGCGACGCTCACTCAGGCTGACAAGGGCATGGGTTATCCGGTCGCGCTGTCAGAAGCACATAATTTGGCTGTAATTCGCGCCAGTGACCGCAGCAAGTTTTTCGATCTGCTAACCAAACATCTGGTCAGCCTGGGGGTCGGAAAAGTCCGCGTAAGCCCCAAAGAATCACGCAAACGACGCAGCATAATCTAACGAAATTCTCAGCGAGCGCAGACCTAAAATGGCGCACATTCGCGGGTTGTCAGTTAGTGCTAATATCCGAGCAATTGCCAGTCTGCGTGACGTGCGCGGCAAGTTGTAAGGAGTCTGTTGTGTCTTTAGCTCTCGAAAAAGCTCTGGTGGCATCTCACCCCCTCAACGATATCGCTAAGAAAATCGTTGCCGGAGAACGTATCTCCAAAGCAGACGCCCTGCGTCTCTATGAGTCGAACGACATGGTGACGATTGGTGCTCTCGGCGAACACGCGCGTCAGCGCAAGGCAGGCGCCGGCAAAGAGAACTACGTCTATTACATCCACAACATGCATCTCAACCCGACCAACTTCTGTGTTGAGACGTGCCGTTTCTGCTCCTATTCCAATCCGCTCAGCAAGTCTTATACATGGAACGTTGAGCAAGTCATGGAAAAAGCGCGTCAAGGCGTTGCCGACGGCATCAATGAAATCCACATGGTGGGCGGACTGAACCCCAAGTGCGATCTCAACTACTACGAAGAAGTTTTCCGCACCATCAAAAAAGAATTCCCGCATCTGCATCTGAAAGCGATGACTGCGGTTGAAATCGAATACCTCGCCAACCTGGCGCAGATCTCTCAGCGCGAATGTTTAGAACGGTTGATTCAAGCTGGTCTCGGCTCGATGCCGGGCGGCGGCGCTGAGATATTCGACGAGTCGGTGCGTAAGAAAATGCGCGTCAAGAAAACTCCCGCCGACGTCTGGCTGGGAGTGCATGGTATCGCGCACGATCTCGGATTGAAGAGCAATGCCACCATGCTCACCGGCATCGGCGAGAAAGACGAACACAAAATCGATCACATGATGCTCCTGCGTGAACAGCAAGACAAGTCGGGCGGCTTCATGTGTTTCATCCCGTTGAAGTGCTACTACGAAGGCACCACTATCGAGCCGGGCGAAGTGCAAGAACCGAGCGGCTACGATTTGCTCAAAGATGTCGCGATATCACGGATGGTGCTGGATAACTTCCCGCACATCAAAGCATACTGGATTCAGCTTGGTGAATCGCTGGCGCAAGTGGCGCTCTCCTTTGGAGCCGACGACATGGACGGCACCATTCAAGAAGAGAAGATCACACACGCGGCCGGAGCCAAAACGCCGCTGCAACTGGCTAAAGAGCGCATGGAGTTTTTGATCGCTGAAGCCGGCTACACGCCCGTCGAGCGCGATACTCTCTATAACATCGTGCGCGTTGCGCAAGTGCAACCGACCTTCGGCGCTCCGCTACCGGTAGCCAAAGTGCCGGTAGGCATCAGCTAAGATTTGCGAAAAGAAGCGCTGCCGCGGTGACGCCGCCGAGCAGCAGTCCCGGCGACGGCTCGCACTCGTCTCCGGCACTGGTTAATGACGCCGCGTATTACTTGCTCTTCTTAGCTGTTGTCGTCGGTGCGGCCTTGGCTTGCATTGCCTGCAGACCCTTGTGCTGCACCGGTGCTGCCGCCGCTTTGTGCTGGGCAACTTTGTGTGCGACCGGACGCCGCGCGCGCCGTGCACCACCGCCGCCACCGCCCCAACTGCCGCTGGGACCGGCGCTCGATGTTTCGATCGAACCGTCGGCATTGCGTTTGACTGTGACACCACCACCGCCACCATAGGATCCGCCACCGCCGCCGGAATAACCTCCGCCGTCGCCGATCGGACCATCGTCGGTGAAGCCGCCGGGCGGAATAACTCCGCTGGGACCGGCACTATAAGTCTCTATGGAGCCGTCTTTGTTTCTGTGCAGCGATACGCCGCCTCCGCCTCCAGTACGGAAATTGGTCTTGCCTCCCGACCTGGCCGGCGCCGGGCTATAGACGGGTGTAGGTGGAGGCGCCGCAGCGCCCGCTTCAACGCTGTCGTCATCGATGGCTTCCCACTTGGTCGAGCCATCTGCGTTTTTGGAGGAGCGGACCGTGTTGTCGGCTAAAACTATGGGTGCCAGGGAAAACAAACATATCAGCGCGACAAGGGTAAATCGCGCAATCTTGAATTGCACCATGGTTCGCCTCTTAGTAATTCATACAAGGGAAAAGTGAAACACCAGCGTAGCCTTGCCTGTCTGCGATGTCAAGCATTTAATCTTCTTGTGCCCAGTTCAGAGCCGCATCAACTAGCGGGCGACCAGTTCAATCAGTTCTTTGGCCCCAGATTTCATAATCGGACGGCGTATTTCACGCGTCGGCGTGCGTGGTTCTACTCTACCCAACCGGCCGTCGATGGCGTACATTGGGGCAAACCCGTTCCCCCACACTGAGGCAGCCATATGAGCGGCACCGGTAGGCTTTCAGACGCGGCATCTCAAGACAGAGCAGTGAAGTCGGCGGAAGTTGCAGCCGCGTTTCTCGACGAAAACGCGACCCAAGTCGGGGATGCGAGCACCGCGGCAGCAGCAAAAGCAACCGCTGGGAGAAACGGCGGAAAGCTCACCCGCCGCGACGAGATCACTGGTCTGCTCGAACACCAGAGCCAGGCGGCCTTAACCGACCGGGACCGACGCGAGATGGGGAACTGGTTGACCAGCCACTTTTCGCGATTGACCGAGGCTAATCTCGCCCCTGGTGATGGCGTCAGCAAGGACGACATAATTGAGAGCTACTCATCGGCTAAGTGGAACGACAACAGCAAGTTTCTCTGGTCAGACATGCGCATGCTAAAACGTGTCGCATCGCATTTCGATACTCTGGCGCTCGGCGGCACCACGGCAGATTCCGTGGAGAAGGAAGACATCGACACACTGATCAGGCGCGGCACCGTCAAACGCAGTGACAACGACGTGACGACGACATTCCCTGACGGTAGTCTCACACGCCGCACCAATAACGGTGACTTGTTCAAGAAGGACGCGGATGGTTCGATGCACTTTCAGGCGTCCACCGTGCAAATGGAGTTGGCAGCCAACGGTTCCGGCTATCTGCGCCTGCAGGAGCCGAAACTATTCGGTGGCGGCACCGAAGCCAAAGAGATCAAATTGACCAAAGGCGCCAGTAATGTCTGGTCGGGAGTAACGGAGAGCGGCGATCCGCTTGAACTGTCTATCGACGATCATTCAGTGCGAGTGCGCAGCGATGACATGGATATGCTGCTCACCACCAATGGTGGCTATATTCGCGATCCCGGCGACCCTAACTTCGCAATGTTCATCAATACGGACGGATCCGTGACGATGAACGAGGATGGCAAAGTTGCCACCATCGCGCGTAATCCGGACAACGGTATTCTCATGTCCAAAGAACGCGACGGTAGTATCTCGGTCAAGTATCCCTTTGGCGCGGGATATTATCGCAACGCGGACGGCACCGCCGGTTTTGAAGGCAGCCGTGCTTTGCCGAATGTGCTCATCAAGGCTGACGGCACCATAACCGTCTTCGATCAAGAAGCATTAAAAGACGTACCGGTCACCCAATCAGCAGATGGTATCAGTCAGGGCAAACTTCAAAGCGGGGCGGTAGTCAGCTACGACAAAGCGAAGAAACTACTGTCGTTCGCCCTGCCGGTTGATCCCGATGATCCTTCAGTGAACGTCACTTTGTCATTTGACGAAGGCGGCACATTCTCATTGCGTCCGCCCGTCGGCGATGCAATAGAGATGAAACCACCCATCATCAAATATTAGTCCAGCGCAAATCTAGTCTAGTCGAGATTTGCTGCCTTGGCGCGGTTGATTGCGGTGCGCACGTTCTTCGCGGCCTTGTCGTCATGAGCTTGCGTGAGCATCTTCACGTAGTCTTCCATGGCGTATTCGTAATCGAGCGGATTGGTTTGCAGAACTCGCTTGTACAGCGCCGTCGCGATGCGTTTGTTAGCCTGGGTAATCGGATGGTTCTCGCCCCAGAAATTGCGCGACGACAGCCAGGCAGTATATTGCGAATGCGCCAGCGTCGATGCAGCGCTCAGTGAATCGCGAGATTCTGGTCCTGCCGATTGATCGTCTCGCATCAACCGCACCGTCTCTGCCACCATCGATGTGCGATAGCTCTCACTTGGTGCGCAAGTAATCGCGTCCCAGTATTCGAGGCTTGGCGTCAACATATCTATCTGGGCGCAAAGTTTGTCTTCCTCGCGACCGGCATCGTCGCGTTTCTTCACGAGCTTGAATTTGTGATAGCGTTCCGGCTTGGTGCTTGCCCCGGGCGGATGTCCCCAGACTGATGCGTTGCCGCTGATCTCGTCGGCACCGACCCAGGTTGATTCCAGCCGCATATTAGGTTCGCCGATGATGCGCAAGACCAACTTGCCGTCGTCTCCAAAAATACCTTCGACTCGTCCGCCGGCCGGCGTGAGGGTATCGCTGAAGTTGTAGCCTGCGTATCCGTAGATGCGATCGCCGAGTTTCCAAAGTATTGCGTGAATCTCCGCCGGACCGTCGCTGCTACGACCACCTCTGCCCAGACCGTGCTCGACATTGATCGGTGGATCGAGTTGCAACTCCCACGACCTGCCAAAAGCCGGATCTGGTCTCTGGAAAGCAGACAGCTCCGGCGGCTGAGGTCCATTTGGATTTATGTATGTCGCCATCCCCAGCGAACTGGTGTTTTCCTCTGGCACGTCGAAATTGCTGATAATGGTGCCATGGTAGTTCTGAGGATCTACGACACTGATCGACGCCGTCGTTTTGCCGGACGACCTAGCACGCGTTAGTGTGATGCGTGCAGGACCTATCTCGATTGTCATTTTGTTTTCCGCAGGCGGCAGTTCTTTCGTGTCGTGCATCTCCGGTGTTTCATACAAGCTGGCTATGTCTACCGTCCTGATACCAAAGTTGGTGATCAGCGTTGCGTGTGTTGACGCATCAACTCCAATTGCAAGCAAGGGAGCGTGCGACACCAATGTGTAGGCAACTCGGGAATCGCCACTTGTGGGAGCAGTTGAGTGACCGCCTTCCCAGGCAAAGACTCCTGCTATCGGTTTTGTTGTGGCAGACACCTCCGGTGCCGGTGCATCTTTAGATACAACGCGAACGGCATACACAGGTTCGTCGCTGTTCTCGACGTCTCGCCGCAAACCCAGGCATTCGACGGTGAACGCTTTGCCGGAATCCCAAAGCTCCACGCGATTGGTCAGCGGCAACTCGTCCGGATGAGTACCAGATGCATCTTCCGCGCCGGCGTAATTCACATGCACAACCGGCCCACTCTCATCAGCATCGATGTGCAAATGCGGCGTAAGTTGGATCGAGGAATTTCGATCTAACGACCGAACGCCTGACGGCAGCGGATACTGTTCGTCCCCGCTCAGACCCATGCCGCAGCCACTGAGCGAAACGAGCACCGCGAAAGCAAGTCCGAGCCTTCGAATCATAATCTCATTTAACCACTTTGGGAAGCCGAAGAAGCATCTAGCTACCTCCGTCAGTAGGCTTTAGGTAAGTTCAGACCGGTGTCAGACCGACATGGCTTTGAGAAGCGATTCTTTAACGACTTCTTCCAGGCGGATACGCAGCTTGAAAAGGCGATCGGCGATCTCCAAACGACGCTTCTGCAAGTTAAGCATTTGCTGGCGACGATGATCGTCCAGGGCTTCATCAAAGACTTCGTGCACTGCAATCTCTTCACTGTGCGTCCACCACAGATCTTCGATCACCACGCCGATCAGATCGTGCTCCGCTTCGTGCGGCAATTGATTGAACAACCGCAATTCGTGACTCCAGATTTGCTCGATCGCAGCGCGCACTTCGGCGCGAACGTTTTGAGCCGACGAAGAAACCAACGTTGCATTGATTTCTTGATCGAGTGTGCCGGTGCGACTTGTCACCAGCTTCAAAGTTGCTTCCAGAAGGTATCTCTGGAATGCTACCTGCATCATCAGGAATTCGGGCAAGTGGCTGACGAAAATCAATAGCGCAATCTCGCTGCGTTCCGGAAAGCGCTCAGTAGGCTTGCCGATTTTGGCGGCCAGTTCTTTCAGTTCTTCGGCGCTGCGAGCGTGTTCCGAAACTAGATGGCCCAGTCCCGTGGTCAGCGTTTTGCCGATGCCGCAGGTTTCTTGCGAGAAGCAGTCGCGTTTGGCGACGAGCACCATTAATTGGCGGCGCAAGAAATTGACGTTGGCGCCGATTTCTTCCAGGACTTTCAAAACTCCGTCTTCACCGCATTCGATGATCGAGAGCAAGAGGTGTTCCGGCAACATTTGCTTGCGGCCAAGATACAGTTGGAAATGATGGGCGCGCTCAAGGACTTTATAGACGCCGGCGCTGTAATCGAGTTCTTTTTGTTTGGCGTGCGGCATCGCCGGTGGTGCGGCATTGATTTTGCCACCAGCCATGCTGACTTCGCGATCGATCTCTTTGCGCAGTGCATCGTGGGTGATGCTCATGTCGGCGAGCGCACTGGTGACTACATCATCTTGCAGTTTGGTCAATGCGAGCAACAAATGCTGGCAGTTGAGGCTCTCGCTGTTGAGACGCTGCGCCTCTTCTTGAGCTTGTGCGAATGACAAACGAACCGGTTCACTGATTTTTTCAAACATCTTGTAAAAGCCCCTGCTTTGCCGGGTCGTCTTTGAATCAGCCGTCGGCTGAAAAAAAGCTCATCAATAAGAGAGCCGCGCACCCAATAAACACTCATGGATCGTACTAATTCAGCTACTTATCCGCAAGCCCGCATTGTGTACAATGACGGCTACGCGACTGAGCGCCGAGAGGCGTTCTCGGCGGGCGTCCGAAGGCGAGACCAAGGAGTTCATTGTGAGGATTCTAGTCAGCAACGACGACGGCATCAGCGCTCGTGGCATTCGGGTGCTTGCTCAGAGGCTGGCTGAGGATGCCGCGAACGAGGTTTTTGTCTGCGCGCCTGACCGTGAGCGAAGCGCGACGGGACATGCGCTCACCCTGCACAAGCCGCTGCGAGTCGAAGAAGCGCACCTCGATGCCAAGGTGAAAGGCGCCTGGTACACCACCGGTACGCCGAGCGACTGCGTGAAATTCGCTGTCGGTGCTTTGCTCAAGGAGCCCATCGATTACGTCATATCCGGCATCAATGCTGGTCCCAACCTGGGTTCGGAAGTGCTCTACTCCGGCACGGTGTCGGCGGCGATGGAAGGCGCGTTTCTCGACATACCCAGCATCGCCGTCAGCATGGGCGGCAGCGGTAATCGCAACTATCAATTGGCAGCCGACTTTGTCGCTCGTTTCATCAAGATTTTGCCGCGTGCTCGCTTTGCTAAGCGCATGCTGCTCAACATCAACGTTCCCAACGCCTCCGAGGGCGAACTGAAGGGTCTGCGCGTCACCAAACTTGGTGTCAGAGCCTACAACGATCACTTCGAAAAGCGCGTCGACCCGCGCGGCAAGGTGTACTACTGGCTCGCCGGTGAAGCTATCGAGGGCGGTGAGGCCGAAGACACCGACGCCTGGGCAGTTTTCCACAATTACATTTCGCTGACGCCGATTCAGTTCAACATGACCGACACCGACATGATGGGCAAGATGCAACATTGGGATGAGCTGAAGCACCTGATGGAAGGCTTTGGCGTTGCAGCGCCGGTCGGCGAGCAGAAGGCGCATCGAGAAAGCAAATGAGCGTAGTGGCTCGTCGAGAAGGACCGTCATTCGATGCGGATCTGGCGGTAAAGGGCTTTATCCGCGACCCGGAATGGATGTTCAAGGCCGGCATTGGTGGCATGATCAACGCCGGCGGGCTGGTCACCGGTCTCGCCAATCCGCTCATGTTTCCTGCCCTTCTGGCACTCTCCGCGCTGACCACCGGCTATGCGATGCGCGCCGTTCGCTATCGCGCTCTGGAAGTCGTAGACAAGCTGCCGGATTGGAACGAATGGCTCGAACTTTTTGTCTCAGGACTGACCTGGGTGGCGTTGCAATTCGGCTACTGGAGCCTCTTTGCGGGGTTCGCCACGATCGTTGTGATGGTCGGCATGAAGTTCGAGACGCTGAAGACGATCAATTTCTGGATCACCGGCGGCGTCCTCCTGATCATCGCAGGCGCGCTCAAGACGTCTTTTTTCGCGTCGTATTTGATGGTCAACTTCGCTCTCGAGGAAGACCTGAAGGCAGGTTTTGCCGTCAGAGAGGTGATAAAGCGCGCCTGGCGCGATCCTTCGGGATTGGTCGGAGCCTGGCTGCTGTCTATGGGGCTGTTCGGGGCGGCGGTAATCGTGCCCAGCTTGACCATAGTTGGCGTCTTTTTCGTGCCGTCGACCGTCTTTGCGGCTCAGGTGATGGCGGCGGACGTTCTCACGCAGGCATGGACGAAACTGACCCCGGCCAACGTCAAGCCGCTCAAAAAGAAATCAGACAAAGACGGCAAGTCCGACAATCTGCCTCGGCCTAGCGGCACAAAACGCAATCCCTGACCGATATCAGCGATTGGTGACGGTCTTCATCCGTCGTTCGTTCGTGTAGAAAACCTTGTGGTTGGGTCCCCACTCTTCGAGCGGGCGCATCGGTCCGAGCGCGGTCTCGCCGCTGTACGGTCCACCACACGGGGTGATGGTCGGGGAGGTATCAATCTTCTTCCAGACTGCTCCCATCCACGAAGCTACATCAGCTGCCTTATGGAAGACCACTTTGCTGAGGTCGCCGGCGGTTTTGGCTCCGTCGTTGAACGCCTTCTGCATTTCGGGCGTCACTTTCATGTCCGGAAGGCCGACCGCATCAGCGGATTTTGCTCTTACGGGCACCGCAGCCGGTTTGATGGTTGTTGTCACCGGTGCGACCGGAATCGAAACAGCAAGCTGGCGCTTGTTGTTATCCCGTTCCGCCTGAGCAGGCAGGCTGGCAGCTCCGGTCAGAAAGACTAGACCAGACAACATTATCAGCATCTGCGCGCGATTCAACATCTCACACCTCGCCAAACAAGCGACCTGATTATCGCATGAGTGGCTCTGCGTCTCACGTGCGCGTGAATTATATCTTGATAACACCCGGAAAGGTTCCGCCTGGCGGCACAAATCCGGTCTTTTTAACGACACTAGCAATCGCTAATGATCATGCCGTAAGAAATCGCGCATCGTGTGTCCGAAAACCGCCGCTGGCGTGTAAAAACCGCTATTCCAAAGATTCTAGATTCAGATCTGCTTATGATAGGATATCTTGAGAGGAAATCTGGCGCCTGCCAGAGTTTGCGAACCCGTAAATGGAAGAACCCCAGAGTAATTTCAACTTCATAAGTTTCCGCATCCCTCTCAATGTGCGGCATGTCCAGCAGGGGGATGCAAGATTGACGCGCATTGATACGTGGTGCGCGGACAATGCCAAAGTCACAGTCCTGGCGCCCCTGATGTAACCCCGAGAAGGAGTGCCGTAACGCGGGATCGCAGTGGAAACTGCTGGTATACAAGTCGTTTTAATCGTTATTCTGATTGCCCTGAACGCATTTTTCGTGGCAGCCGAAATGGGATTGGCGCGCATTCGCAGAACGCGCGTCGACCAACTGGCGGCGGAAGGCGGCAAGATGGCGCTGGAAATTCAGGAGCACCTCAACAATCCGGACAGGTTTATATCCGCCTGTCAGCTGGGCATTACTCTTGCCACGCTGGCTCTGGGTGCCACCGGTGAAGAAGCATTCGCCAGCGAGTTGTCTGAATTGATCAAGCGCATGGGCTTGATGTCCGGGCATGCGCTGGCAATAGCTCAGGCATTTGCCTTTGTCGCCGCATTCAGCATCACCGCCTTTTTGCAAACTGTATTTGGTGAGCTGATTCCCAAGACCCTCACATTCCAGCGCGCCGAGCCTGTGCTTTTCGCGCTCATGTGGTGGATGAAACTCTGGATCTGGTTGACTTCACCCTTCCTCAAGATATTGAACGGATTCACCGCGTTGGTGCTCAGGCTGATGAATATTCAGGAGCCCCCGCGCCGCCATTTCGTGCATTCCGGCGAGGAGTTGAAGATGCTCGTGTCGGCCAGTCATGAAGAAGGCGTGATTGAAGAGAAAGAAGAAGAGATGCTGCACAGCGTCTTCGACTTCGCGCACACGGTCGCTCATGAGGTCATGACTCCACGTACTGACATGATCTGCGTGGCGGCTACTGCCACCATTAAGGAATTCGTCGAGCTGGCCCTCAAACACGGGCATTCGCGAGTGCCGATCTATGAAGAAGATATCGATACTATATTTGGTGCGGTGCATATTCGCGACGGATTGCGTGCTCTTGTGGAACACAAGGAGAACGCTCCTGTGCGCGAGTTCGCGCGCAAGATCTTGATTGTTCCTGAGAATAAAGATGTGGGCGATCTGCTCACCGAATTCAAGAAGACCAAGACTCACATGGCGATTGTTGTCGACGAGTACGGCGGCACGCGCGGACTGGTCACCATTGAAGATTTGATCGAAGAGCTGGTCGGTGACATCGCCGACGAACACGAAATCGTCGAGGAATACATAACGGAACTCGAAGACGGTTCGTTTGTTATCGACGCCAGAATGTCGCTGGACGAACTGAATGACGCTCTCGATTTAGAAATCGAAGACGAAGAATTCAACACCGTCGGCGGACACGTCTTTGGTCTTTTGGGACGCGAACCTAAGATTGGCGATGAAGTGGAAGACGATGAAGCGCAACTGTGGGTTGAAGAAGCGGACCGCCATCGCATCTTGAAAGTGCGCCTGATGAAGAAGGTCAAGGAAGAACCCGAGAGAGTGGAAACCAACGGTGCCGGCTTCCCGATTGAAGGCTCTACCACCGAGACCGGTTCGCATGCCAAGCCGAAGACAGATACCGGCAGTCACAGTAAATCGCTCGAAGCCAATAAGTGAGTTGTCAGTCCGCCGTGACCACCATCACTACCACGACGGAAGGCATGCTTAAGGAAGCGCGGTCGTTTCACACTAAGAAACGGCTGGGCCAGCATTTCTTAGTAGATGCCGAACTGCTGCAATCGATTGCCGCCGCCAGCCATGCCACCACCGGTGATACTGTCTTGGAAATCGGGCCGGGTGCCGGTTTCTTGACACGTTTTTTGCTGAACACCGGGGCGCACGTGGTGGCGATCGATCTCGATCGCGACGCAATCGGTTATTTGAAGGCGAGAAACTACGACAACCTGACGCTGGAGCACGGCGATTTCCTGCAGATGGACTTGCAGCAAATAACGCCTGAACGGAAGACCTTCAAAGTAGTTGGCAATGTGCCATGCTGAACAGCAGGACTGATCCTCGGACATCTGCTCGGTGAAATCGGCAGACCCGCACCCTGGCTTTCGCGCATTGAAAACATTGTGATCACCGTGCAGAAAGAAGTCGCCGAGCGCATGGTAGCCACACCAGGCAGTAAGGATTACAGCCAGGTCAGTTTGTTGGTTTCCTATTTTTGCCAGGCGCATATTGTGCAGGTGATACCACCTGATGCATTCTTTCCGCGCCCGAAAGTGACATCGGCGGTGGTCAGCCTGACTCCAGCTGCGGGTGTACGTGTTGAGTGCCGCAATCACACATTGCTCAGACAGGTGATCAAAGCCGGCTTTAAACAGCGGCGCAAGATGCTGAAAAACAACCTGTCCTTCTTACGCTTATCGCCTGACGAGATTGGTGAAATTTTCGAGCGCCTCAATTTTGATCCGCAAGTCCGAGCTGAGCGGCTTTCGCTGGAACAGTTTGCTAGACTTACAGACGCGATCGATCAAAAGAGTGTGTGATCTGCGATGCGCTCCATCACGTTGCTGGCTCCGGGCAAAATCAATCTGACGCTGGACGTTCTCGGGCTGTTGCCTGGCGGCTATCACGAGATAGAAACTATTTTCCAGTCTGTCGATGTTTGCGACGAACTGGAGATTGAAGTCGCGGCAGCCAGAGATACGCGCGTCGAGCTGCAGTGCCTGCGCGAAGGCGCTCCGTGTGCGGACTTCCCTCTGGATGAAACTAACTTGATCGCGCGCGCTGCCAGGGCATTTTCAGAAGCCACTGGAGAAACTTTTCAGAGCACTGTCAAGGTCAACAAACTCCTCCCTATCGGTGGTGGCATGGCTGGTGGTAGCACCGACGGTGCGGCGATGTTGTTTGGATTGAATGAATTATTCGGTTCGCCGCTTTCCTCTGACAGGCTCTCGGAAATGGCCGGGACATTGGGAGCCGACTTACCGTTTTGTCTGACCGGCGGCACTATGCTCGGGCGTGGTAAAGGCGACCTGTTGACGCCGCTTGAAAATAACTGTCAGATGTTTCTTTGCATCGTAAAGCCGCGCAAGCTTTCCGTCTCGACGCCGTGGGTCTATTCCGCTTTCGATCGCTATCAAGAGCGGTCCGACGCCGCTTCGCTGATCCGGCGCCCGAATGTGCAGCAAGCCATGGACGCGCTGCGCGAAGGCGATCTCGAAAAGCTGCTTGCCGGGCTCGGAAATGTCTTCCAGCCTCTGGTTTTCGAAGAGCATCCTGAGTTGCAAGCCATCGCAAAATCTTTGTATGATCTGGGCAGCTGGTACTGCCAGATGACCGGCAGTGGTCCGACAATATTTAGTGTTGTCGCCAACCGCCAAATGGCGCATAGCATTAGACGGCGCATGCTGCGCAACGACGACGATGGATTCATATATGGTTCCACGTCGCCCACTATGAAAGGTCCGCCCTGGGACTTTTATCTTGCCGAGACTCTTAACCACGGTGTGTGCACGAAATCTCATGCCCAAGAAACCTGCCGATAAGAAAACAGCTGCAAAAAATCCAACTGCAAAGAAAGCCGGCGGAAAAACCACCGGTGGTGCCGCGCCGACAGGTAAGGCGCCTGCCAAAAGCAAAGGCAAGGCGAAGTCGGCAGATGTTGCATTTAGAAAAGTAGGACAGGAAACGGCGTCGGCCGAAATGCGCATCCTATGTGAGCGCTATCCGGACGCCGAGTGCGAGCTGACATACAGTAATGATTACGAGCTTTTGATCTCGGTTATTCTTTCAGCGCAGACCACCGATGCAACCGTCAACCGGGTGACGCCGGCTCTGTTCAAACAATTTCCCACGCCGAAAGCGCTGGCTGAGGCTGATCTTGACGAAGTGAAGTTCCTGATTATTCCAACCGGTTACTACAACGCCAAAGCTACTAACATTCAAAAGTGTGCGCAGGCGCTGGTGCAAAATTTTGGCGGCAAAGTTCCAAATCATATGGAAGACCTGATTACCTTGCCGGGAGTGGGGCGGAAGACTGCTAACGTGTTGCTCGGTGTGATTCACGACCAACCGGCGTGGACCGTGGACACGCACGTGCAGCGACTGGTGAAACGGCTTGGTTTCACAGATGAAGCTGATCCAACGAAGATAGAGTTCGCTTTGCAGAAGATGTTTCCGGATCAGCCCTGGCATCAGTATTCGATTACACTCATCTGGCATGGACGGCGCCTGTGTTACGCACGCAATCCCGATTGTCCGCAGTGTCCGATCAACCACCTCTGCCCGAGTTCAACAGTCGGAATATAAACAGCAATCTGTGTTCGCATAGGCTCGGGCCGTGATGCTGCTCGTTACTGGCTGGTGCTAATATATGGGCGGGCTGGCAGGCGGTTTGTGTTTATTTTGTGACCATCGCACTTGGCAGAAGCGGTTTTTGTGTTTGGGCTGTCGCCTTAGCGACTGTGGCTGCTGCCGCGTCGAGTTTATTCTTGACACTACCTGTGGGTGCGGAAGGTTGGTCTGACAAAATTAAACACGTCACCGAGAAGGTCAAGCAGACGAAACAAGCGCTGATCGAAACCAAGCAATCGCTGATCGATGCGAAGCACAAAGTAATTCAAGACGATCTAAACGAGGTCTTTGAGGCCAGGCAGAAAGCAAAGGAACTGGCGCGTGCCGGCGAGTACCATGCGGCCCGCGTGGCTCTGGAACCAGCAGTGACAAGTCGCCTGCTGCACAAGCACGATCCTGCCATCGTCGAAGGGTACAAAGAGCTCGCAAGTTACTATCAACTCGAAGCTGAAGCGGAAAAGAAAAAGCATCCATCGCTGGTACCGGCTGTTGTTTTGGAGTCGGTGACTTACATTCTCGGTGCATTGTTCGCCGTGTGCTGGGCTCCGGTACTTCTGGTGTTCTGTGTGGACGCTATCGGAATGATGTTTGGTGATTCGAACCACGCGACATTTAGCGATGCGATGGTGAAGGTTATCTCCATGCATCCAGTCGGCAATGCCGTTCTGGTTACAGGGGCCGTCTTCGCCCTTGGTGCGTTTATTTCATACAAACTGTATGAGCCGCTGAAACCCATTCAAACGTTGGAACTACGAGCAGAGCAACTGCGGCAGGAAGCCGCCAGAATTTAAAGGTGATTTTGTGAGAATCAATATGAGAAACACACTCGTACTCGGTGCAATGGTTGGAGCCATGTTTGCGGCCGGATGTACAGGCGGTGCCGGTGGTCCTGCCACCACAACGACAACCTCAACTGCCACCGCAACCTCTACCTCGACTGCAACAGCTACGTCGACGGCGGCTTCGACTTCGACGGCGACAGCGACGGCTACCTCCGCATCCACAACCAGCGCGGCGGCGCCGACCTCCAAGGAAGAAGAAATATTCGTCAAAGTGCGCAACATAGTGGCTCACGAGGTCGACATGAAGCCGGAATCGCTGACGAGACAATCCCGTTTTGTCGAAGACTTGAAGACTGATGACCTGACAAAGGTGCATATACATCTGGCACTCGAACAGGCGTTTGATAGAGATATTCCTGACGGCGACTTCGATAAGATGAAGACGCTCAAAGATGCCACCGCCTACCTGCAGACGGAGTCGAAAACGCCGCCTCCGTCTGCGGAAGTCGGCGAGGAAGAATAGACGCTCAGTCGGTTGCAAGTCGCCGTTCAGTAGGCTATTTTGGTGATGCAAAATCACTAGAAAGCGGTCCAATTGCTCGGCTTGTTCAATCGTGGTGGGGCTCCATTGCCGGAAGACAAATCTTCGCAACCTGAAAAGGTGCCGACGGTGGAGCCAGTGTCCGATCAGCCGGTCGAGAAAAGTCCGCTCGATGGACTGAACTTTCGCTACCCGCTACGCCGGTACCAGCAAGAAATTCTCGAGCTGGTCAAACTCAAGATTGAGCGCGGTGAGAAGCAGTTGCACATCGTCGCTCCTCCGGGAGCCGGCAAGACGATTATTGGACTGCAACTGATCTCTGAATTGAAATATAACGCGCTTGTAGTCTGCCCTACGACTACCATTCAGGCTCAGTGGGGGCAGAAGCTGGATCTATTTCTGCCGCCTGAGTTAGTCGGCTATGGTGTGCAGGATCTGATTGGCACCCATGAAGAAAAGCCTCTCAAGCCAATTACGCTGCTCACGTATCAGGTATTGTCGACGCCGGGCCGAGAAGTGGAATACTTGCAGAAGCTGGCTCACAATGAGTGGGTGCAGGAGTTGATTGGCAGCACCTGCCCAACTCAGGGCGACGCTGAACTGCGCATCATGGAGTTGATGCAAAACAACAAACGCGCCTTCGATAAAGAGATGTCGCGCCACATCAGTCGCTTGCGTCGCAAGCTCTCCGACGTGATCGATCTAAAAGAAGTGCTGCATCCGAATGCGCTGGCGCTATTGCAGGCGTTGCGGCGTCAGAAGTTTAAAGTTGTGGTCTTCGACGAGTGCCACCACCTCACAGACTACTGGGCGGCCGTCATGACTCAGGTCGTCAGCCGTCTCGATGACGCAGTTGTCATTGGACTGACCGGCACTCCTCCCGAGGGCAAATCAGTCAAGCAGGAAAATCGCTACATCTCTCTGGTCGGTGAAATCGATTATCAGGTGCCGACACCGGCCCTGGTGCGCGAAGGGGGACTGGCGCCGTTTCAAGATCTGGTTTACTTCACACAGCCGACCGAGAAGGAAGAGCGTTATTTAGAAGAGCAGCACGATGAGTTTCACCAGCTGCTGGACGAACTGGTGGCGGCAGAGCCTTCACTTCTCTCCACCTGGGTGATCGAAGTCGGAACTCAAGCCGGCAAGAAAGGCTGGCGCAAGTTTCTTTCTGAAAAATCAGATCTGGCACAGGCATTAGGGCGCTACGTCTTCAAAAACAAACTGGATGTACCGCACATTGAAATGGCCGACTCCTTCAGGCAGCCACCAACTCTGGAAGACTGGATGTGCCTGCTCGAAGAATTCGCCCTCGCCTATTTGAAAATCAGTCCGTTGCCGGAGCACCATCAGCTCTACGAACGCGTCAGATCGGCTGTGGGCAAACTGGGATATGGGCTTACGGAAAAAGGACTGCGCAAAAAAGCATCCAGCGTGGATCGTATCCTCGCCTTCAGCAAGAGTAAACCAAAGGCGGTGGCAGAGATTCTCGACGTTGAATATCGCAACGTCGGAGATAAACTGCGCGTGGCAGTAGTCACAGACTTCGAACGCATGTCGGCAACATCGGTGAAGTCAGCCAAGGGTATCCTCGATGCCCAGTCAGGTGGCGCCATTGCCGTATTGCGCGAGGTGTTGATCAAACCGGCGGGCTTGTTTACGAATCCGTGTCTTGTGACTGGATCGCTGCTGATGATCGACGCTCGCATTCAAGAGCAGTTTGTCGATGCGATGAACGACCTGCTTAAGGAGAACGGATACAATTTCACAGTGCGCGCTGAACTGGTCGACGAAGAGCGCCGCAAAGCGTTGCACGCCGCTGCGGATGCCGCGCTTGCCGACGCACAGGGGGATGTCGTCGACGCTGCCGATGCGGTCGATGCTGCCAGCCAGCCTGTGCACGACGAAATGGTTGATTGTTTCTATCAGGACACAATCGCGGTCTCGGGCGGGGAGCAAACTGATCTGGAACGCAAACTACTCACAAAGCCGGTTGCGCATTCACGCATCGACTATGTAGATTTCGATGCTCCAATTTCGGACGATGCAGAAACGCTCGCCGCACGCGCCATGTCCTTCGTGCCACCGTCACCTCCGGAGCCGCTGCCTGAATATTGCGAAATCATCGCGGGCAGCACGGAGTGGCAAGCTCGACTCTACGTCGGACTGGCGACACAATTACTCGAACGTGGTATCACCAAGTGCTTAATCGGTACGCGCGGTATCTTTGGAGAAGGTTGGGACTGTCAGGCACTCAACACCTTGATCGATTTGACCACAACCACCACTCCCGTCTCCGTCAAACAGTTACGTGGGCGATCGATTCGTTTGAATACCACAGATCCGTTGGGCGCGCGCAAAGTCGCCAACAACTGGGATGTGGTCTGTATTGCGCCGCATCTGGAGAAAGGGCTCAACGACTATCAACGGTTTGCCCGCAAGCATGCCGGTTACTTCGGCATTGCCGACGATGGACAGATCGAGTGTGGTGTGGGGCATGTCCACCCTTCATTTTCTGAATTGACTCCGGCGGAAGTTTTCGCGCACCAGGAAGCTTTTAATTCGGAGATGGTCGAACGCGCTCTCAAGCGCGATGATGCTTATGACAAATGGGGAGTGGGCGCAACCTACGCCAACCGCATGCTCGGCTGCGTGGAAGTAACAGGGCTTCGCAAATTGGCTCTCACGCCTCCAAACATTCGCATGAGTGTTCCGTACAAAGAGCACGCAAAACTATTGCGCGCATCCCTGAGCGGTGTCTGGCTGGAATACGGATTCCTGGGTCTGTTTCTCACAATATTCGCCGGCGTCGCGCTCAATCACTTTGGTGCGCCGCCTCTCTGCGCAATTGTTTTGATGGCAGCGGCGATTGCCATGGGCATCAGGAAATTCAATCAGCTCTACAGCAAGCACAAGCAAGAGATCTGCAGGCCGAATACGCAAGACTCTTCTTTGAAGGATATCGGTATTGCCGTTCTCTCCGCTCTGCAGGCAGCTAAGCTGTTGCCCCGCACTATCGAAAAGGAACATGTGACCGTCACCATTCGTTCAGACGGCAGCTATCGTGTTTTTCTGGACGATGTCGACACCGAGCACGCCGAGTATTTTGTCAAGAGCGTGCGTGAGGCATTGGAGCCGGTAACCAACCAACCATATGTGGTGCCCAAGTACGAGTTTGGTTTTCCAAAGGCAAAGAAAGAAAAACGACTTTTGCCCTGGCAGCAGATTCCACCACCTGTGGTGCCGGAGGGCACACAAGAGAACGAAGTCAGTGAAGAGCAATTCTTTGCATCCTACCTGGCCGGTCGAGCCCAGCCGCGTATTGCCAGTTATCATGCGGTACCGGCGCTGCTTGCGAGAAGCGAACGCGGCCGCGAAGCTTTTCAAAATGCCTGGAATAAATATGTCAGTCCGGGATTTGTACTCGCCACTGAAACAAAACCAGAATTGCTGGGAAAATACTTTGGTCTCGGTCCAAGTATTTCCAAGCGGATGATCTGGGAATAGATCAGTTAGCGCGTTCCAGGAGAAGATGAACGGATGAACAAAGCAAGCGCCTGCCAGGCGATTATGACGGCAGCGATTATCGTGTCAGTTTCAGCATGCGGGATGTCTGGAAAGCCCATGCCTGCAGACTATCCACTACCTGTTTACCCAGGTGCCACGGCTCCCAATGATGCCTATCGCGAAGTCATCGGCGCGCGCTCGCTGGTGCTCGATTGCACAGATGATCCAGCCAAAATTGCTGAGTACTACAAAACTGAATTGGAGAAGGGCGGCTGGGAAAAAGTGAAGGTCGATCAAAAGGGCGACACCTACGTGATCAATGGCTTTAAGAACGTCAGTGGCGACGGCAAAAAGGTCGAAGCCGCCAACGTACAGGTTGCCAGCAAGCACATCATCCTCACTTACATGAAGCAATAAGTCAGCGTCCTTCGGCGGTCGCTTCGTTGATTTTCATTCCCGGTTTGACCTGCTTCAAAAGATCGAGCTGCTCCGGGCTCAGGTTTGGGCAGTCTTTGCAGATCAGCTGCTTCAGATCAGGCAGTTTGAGCAAGAGTGATTTTAGACCGTCGTAGCTGACCGCAGTTTCCTGAATATTGAGGGACGTCAGCTTCGGGCACTTGTCGGCGATGATCTGCAAACTCTTGTCAGTGATGGCACTCTGTTGCAGTCTTAAGGAGCGCAGAGAACTCATTACCGGCATGCCGATGACAGCCGCATCACCAACTCGTGGAGAGCCCGCTGAGAAATGCTCAAGGTTAGGATGCGTCTTGAGCACGTAGATCATGCCTTCGTTGCCTATGCGGGTGTAACTGAGCCCGATTTTGGTCAGTTTGTTGAGGTTGGCGAGGTGCTTCATGCCACCATCGCCGATGTTGGGCGATCGATTGAGATGCAAACACTTCAGCCCCCGCAAATCGGAGAGGGACGCCAACCCTCCGCTGTCGATATGCTCGTTGTTCATTAGACTCAAATACTCGAGTGAAGGAATGCTTTTCAGCGCCGTGAGACCCTTGTCGGTTACGGCAGTATTGTCGAGCGCCAAGAACGTCAGGTGACTATAGGGCTCCAGCGCTTTCAGCGAAATGTCGGTAATGCTGGTGTGGCTCAAGTCGATGCGGCGGTAGTCGCGTTGCGGTGTGAATATTGCCAGTGCGTCTGCATCGGTAAACCTGCGATCGAGTCGGTCGACGCCGAACTGCTGCTGAGGAAACGCTACAGCCTGACCGTCAGGCTTATCCTCTGGAGGACGAAGATTAGGGTCGATGTTCTGCACCGCCACTGGTGGTGCGTGCAATTCGTGTGCCGGCTGTTGCGCGGGTTTGAAGGCGAAGACGTTGAGCAAAGCGACGGCAACCACGATTAACAATGCGGTGATTTGCGTCCTGGGCTGTTTGAGGGCGCGCAAGAGACCGGGCTGCTGCTGCCCGGGTTGGCGACTGCCGGCAGCGTCGGCTAGCGCACCACCCTGTTCGAGCGTGGCGATGTCGCTGGCAATGTCGCGCGCAACCGCGTATCGTCCGTCGCGATCTTTGGCGAGACAGCGCTTGAGAATGGTGTTGAGTCCTGTCTCGAGGCGCGGATTTCCCGGCATCACCAGTGGTGCCACATCCTGATTGATTTGTTTGAACAAAATCTCAAGTGTGTTCGCACCGCCAAACGGAGGACTGCCGGACAGCGCTTCGTACATCAGGCAGCCCAGCGAGTAAATGTCTGAACGGTTGTCCAGATCGGCTCCCTGACACTGCTCAGGGCTCATATAGGACGGGCTGCCGAATACTTCGCCGGTGGCGGTAAGCTGCGGCTTGGCACCGGACTCAGTTTGTGGTTGTGGATCCAGAACCTTGGCGATACCGAAGTCGACGATTTTGCCTGTCAGTTCTCCCGACGCGCTCTGAACAATCATGATGTTGCTGGGCTTCAGGTCGCGATGCAGAACACCCTGCTGATGGGCGTGATCCAGTGCATCCGCAAGTGCCTTGAACAGCGGCAGTGATTGCTGGGGGGACAACGGACCATGACTGGATATGTACGCTGCCAGGCTCTCACCGGGCTCATAATCCATGACTAGAAACGCGGTACCGTTCGGCATCACGCCAAAGTCGTGGACCGCGATGATGTTCGGGTGATTGAGCAAACTGGCTGCCTTGGCTTCCATCTGAAACCGCTTCACTGACGTCTGGCTGCCGCCCAAACGCGCATGCAACAACTTGATCGCCACCATTTTGTCCATCAGCAAGTGGCGAGCCTTATAAATGACGCTCATGCCGCCTTCGCCGATCGGCTCAAGCAGCTTATAGCGTTCCAGAAGCGACGAGTCGGCTGCCGTCTCTGCCCCGCGAATAATGGTTCCGTCATTGGGACAGGCATCGAGCGTTTCTGCCACTTGCAGACCACAAGTCGGACAGGCGAGCGATGACACAAGTTTCTTCTCAAACATTATTCGATCGCTCTGGTCACCAGAATTTTCTTGCGCTTCGAAAGAGCGCTCAGTTCCGCAGTCGCTTCTTTGGTATCGACGCCGGCGCAACTGCCGCAATCGATCTGTCGCAGCCTTGATAGGGTAGCCAATGGTGCCAGTCCACGCGTTGTCACCTCGCTGCCGGCGATGTCTAGATGAACCAGATTTGGGCAAGCTTTCACAATCGCGGGGATGCACGCATCGGTAAGGGAGGAGTTCTGGATCTTCAGCAAGACGAGCTCTTTCATCTCCGGCATCGACTGGATGTCCTTGTCGGTCAATCCGACGCCACCACAGCTGACCCGCTGCAACTGCGGTTGTTGCTTGAGAAACTCTATGAAGCCCTTGCCTGTCACATCGGAATAGCTCATTCCCATAGACTCTAGATTTGAGATTGTTGCCAGTTTGGCGAGTCCGGAATCAGTGACGTGAGTGTTGTTGATGTGCACAACTCGCAGACTCTTTTGTTTTGCAACAGCTTCTATTCCAGCGTCAGTGATGTTGTTCATACCGACGAGATCGAGTTGGTTGATTTTCGAGAAGTGTTTTACTAGCTCCAAGCCTTTGTCGGTGACGGCGGTGTTGTTTAAGATCAGAGTGTGCAAACGCACGTTTCCTCTGACAGCCTGCATCGATCTGTCGGTGACCGGAGTGTCGCTGAAGTTTATGGAGCTGTAGTCGGTGGAGTCTTTGAACAGCGCTTCGGCACGTGTATCGTCCCAGCCTTTTGGTGCGCTTTTGGCACCGTTGGCTGGAAAGACAAGTCCTGTGTCTTGCGGTGTCAACGCTTCAGAAAGCAGCGCTGGAGCAGATGGTGAGGAAGTGGAGTTTTGTGCATTTCGATTGGCGCCATGCATGAGGAAGGAGGCGATGGCGATCGCTACAACCACCAGTGGTCCGATCGCGATAAATATTCTAGAAACAGTGGGACGTTTGCGAGCAGTCAGACGAGCGCTGACGACGCGACCGTCAACGAGTGCGCGCAGGTCGGTCAGCATTTCCCCGGCGGATGCGTAGCGCTTTTCTGCATCGCGTTGCAAGCACTTATCAATGATGGCGCGCAGACCTGCCTCCGGGGCGCTGCCGACTGAACGAACCGGAAGTGGTGGCGCATCGTTGTTCAGGCGTTTGTAGATGATGTCGAAGCTGGTGTCACCCGTGTGCGGTACCTCGCCGGACAACGCTTCGTACATCAGACATCCCAACGAATAGAGATCGGAGCGTTGATCGACCGCTTGTCCCTGGCATTGTTCCGGGCTCATGTAAGCAGGACTGCCGAACACTTCGCCGGTGGCAGTCAGCTGCGGCTTGGCGGCATCGTTTTCCCCATCGTTAACTACTTTGGCAATGCCGAAATCGACCAGTCGTCCTTCGAGATTTCCAGATTCGTCGATGTGCACCATCACATTGCCGGGCTTCAAGTCGCGATGCAGAACGCCTTGCTTGTGAGCGTGAGCCAGGGCCTGGGCAATGCCTATAAACAAAGGCAATGCTTTCGATGGCGAGAGCGGACCGTGCCCTCTAATGTAATTGGCGAGACTTTCTCCAGGCTCGAATTCCATGACGAGAAACGCCGTGCCGTTGGGCAGGACGCCAAAATCGTGCACGGGAGTAATGTTGGGGTGGCGAAGCAAACTAGCTGCTTTGGCTTCTTGTTGAAAGCGTTTGACTGCCGCGCTACCGCTGCCGGCCCGCGCATGTAAAAGCTTGACGGCGACAAACTTGTCCATCAGCAAATGCTGAGCTTTGTAGACTACGCTCATCCCGCCCTCACCGATTGGCGAGAGCAGTTTGTAGCGCTCGAGCGCGTCGGCGTCGATGACAATCTCGCGTGTCGGTGTACCGTCGACAGGGCAACTGTCGAGCGTGGCTGCGACGGCAAGACCGCACTTCGGGCAGGGCACCGAAGTGATGGTGCCTGTGAGACTCCCTTCCACCAGTTCAGGGGAGCCAGGCTGCGACGGCTTGAATTCGTTACTCATACCCAATTTATGCCCGCTGTTGGCGATTTTTAAAGATCAGCAAAGGAAAAGCGGCACCAATAGCGGTGCCGCTTCCCGATACTAGATTATGCACCACGGACGGTGGCTACGCGAACAGTGCTTGGAACTAGCGGTTCTTCAGTTCGTCGCGCAGCAGAAGGTCTTTGAGGATCTTCTGAGCATTCTCGTCCATCTGGTTTTCTTCAATTGCCTTCTCGAGGAACAGACGTTCTTCGGTGGAGATTCTTCCATCGGCAAGAATCAGTTCTTTGAGTGCTGTGGCGTCCCACTTCCGGACTTGACCCGTCGTTTTGACGATGTCTTTCACAGCTTCGGTTAGCGTTTTGTTCGTAGCCACGAGTAGTTCCTCCTACCTCTTGCTATATTCTATTCCCAGTTGAGCGCTTGACTTCGCACGCACTAACTGAAAGGGCGAGACCAAAAGCCTCGCCCTTAGCATCAATGCCTTTGCCAACCGAGTGATTACATGGGTACCACTTCCGGACCGCCGAGAATCAAGTTTTTGTTGCTTCTCAGACCGATCGGACTGTCGGGTTTGTTTTGTTTTTTTGGTTTTTCGTGCGATGGTTGCGCTGATTTGTTTTTCTGCAAGAGTTCCACGGCCCGCTTGACTGCGGGGTCTTTCAGTGGAACTGCCACTACAGGTCCTGTCAGAACACCTTGCACCGTCGGCTTCAATTGCTCCGGCGCTGCGGATGCAGAGGCGATGCCAATGCTCAACAGGAGCGCGTTTGCTATATAAATTGCTGTATTCATCTTGTTCATGGTCATGAGTATAAGGGCACCATGACCAAGACGTGCAAAGGAATACTTATCCCTTAAGGATCTCAGGAGCTAAATATATGGAAACCGTTGTAGTTTCTGGGTTTCTTAAATCGGCTTAAGCGAGAGCGGCTGCCAGTGGCTCTGGCGGCTTGATGCGAGCCCGTTCGGCCTCTTCAACGGCTTCAGATTCAATCGCCCAGACATACAGGCAGGTGTAGAACGCAGACCTTATATATATGGACAGGGCTGTGACGAACACGGCAGAAGCCATCCAGATGATGCCGGACATCACTACGACGGGCGACATCATGTTGATTTTGAAGTAGGTCCCGAGGGCGAAACAGCCTGCGCCTATGCCGTAGAGACCCCAGGTGGAGAGGCGGCAGATAATGTCTACGCCGACTTCGCCGACACCGATGGTCAAAAGGTTGCCCTGGGCAATTTTATCGGCACGCTTCATGCCGCCCCAGAAGGATGTCCCCTCAATCACAATCGCAGGCAAAATCAGGTGGCCGGCGAGGGTCCAGAAAACCTCGACGACGCCTGCCAGGAAGTTGAAGCCCATGCCCAGAACGCCCGAATTGCGCTTGTTGCGCATCCAGCCGGCGGCGCGGCGAGCGATGAAGGTGATGACGCCCAGCATGACGATGGCGGGCAGACTGGAGACGACGGCGGACACAGCCGTGGAGAACTTGCCTGAGCCACGTCCTTCAGTCAGATGGGAGTAGACGAGCGCAGTGGTGACGCCTTCGAGAAACCGGTTAGTCAGCCACCAGACCATAACCAGCGAGGTGACCAGAAGCCCGTTGTCGGCGGTGAACAGACCGCCCAGCGCGTCGAAGCCGCTCTGGTCGCCGGGTCCATTCAGCTGCGTCATATTGAGCATGTTCTGCATGCCCTGGACGCCGCCGCTGGCCGACTGATTGAAGGCGGCAGTCTGGCGGACGAGGTTCTGTCCGTGGTGTTGCATGCGTTGCGCTTCTTGAGCGAACAGCAGGACGCCGAAGAACAGGTTGGTAAAGACGGTCAGAATGGACGGAATCAGTAGGCGTTTGTCTTGCCAGCCCATTTTGACGCTGGCCATGATCATCCGGAAACCGCGTGAAAACGATTCAAACATAAACGGCGAAGCCTCTGGGGGGCGTGAATTGCATAGGTTGCGAGTACTTAGTAAGGGGAGAGGGCGCTCTCGGCCGTGAGGACTGAGATGACTAATAGTCGACTATATTTTATATAGTTGCCAAGGATATGTAAAGCACTTTTTATTTCAATTGAACCACAAGCCAGTTGAGGCTTTGCGGAACTGCCGGAGATTGCTGCCTCCAGCTCGAGTACAACGCTGTCCTTTGGGTTCTGTCACATTTGGAGCCTTCGATTGTGACAAATCCCGGGTCTGGAGGCTGTTTTCGCCAACTCAGCTGGCTTCTTTCTTGTTGAATTGCGCGTCTTCCTCGGAATACAGCTCGTCGAGTACCTTGTGATACTTCTCGACGATGAACTTGCGCTTCATCTTCAAGGTGGGCGTCAGCTCGTCGGCTTCGATGGAGAAGTCGCTTTCCAGCACGATGTGTTTTTTGATTTGCTCGAAAGACGCCAGCCGCTCGTTTTTGCGGTTGATTATCGCCTGCACTTCCGCGAGCACCAGCGGGTGGTGCGCCAGTTCTTCGACGCTGGAGAAAGAGATGCCGTGCTGCTGCGCAAACTGCTGCGCGCCGTCCGGGTTGAGTGTGATCAACGCCGAAATAAACCGCCGTTTGTCGCCATAAGCGAGGATACGGCTCACCAGGCGCTCGCCTGCGAAGAGGTTTTCGATGAATTGCGGTGCCACATGCTTGCCACCGGATGTGATGATGATGTCTTTCTTGCGATCTTTGATGCGCAAGTAGCCCTCAGCATCTATTTCGCCAATGTCGCCGGTGCGGAACCAGCCGTCCGCCGTCAATGCCTCCGCCGTCGCCTCGGGATTTTTGTAGTAACCGGCAAAGATGCTTGGTCCTTTAACGAGAATTTCGCCGTCCTCAGCGATCTTTACTTCCAGCCCGGGAAGCGGTTTGCCGACGGTGCCCTTACGAATATCGGTGGGCTTATTGCAGGCCACCGGCGCAGCCGTTTCTGTCAAACCATAGCCTTCGATGATCGGCAATCCGATGCACTCGAAAAATGATTGTACTTCCGGCGAAAGTGGTGCCGCGCCCGACACCAGAAATCGCAGTCTGCCCCCAAACCTTCTTCTGATGCGGGAGAAGACGATGCGGTCGGCGACTCGCAGCTCGGTTTTGTAGATGTTGTGGACGACGTCCAGTTCGTTCTCCGAGCTTTGCTCTTTAAACTTGGCGGCGCGCCGACCGAGGGAAAGCGCCCAGCGCACGAGATATTGCTGGGCTTGCGGCATCTTGCGCACTTCAGCTGTGATGCGGTTGTACGCCTTTTCGTAAAATCGAGGCACCGCATTCATGATGGTCGGCCTTACCTCCATCATGTTTTGCGGCACGGTTTCCATAGCCTCCGCGTATGCCATCAGCATACCTTCGTAGATGCAGAGAAACTGCCCGCCGACGCGTTCGAAGATGTGCGACAAAGGCAGGAACGACAGCGCGATGTCGTCGGGATGAAAACCGACGTTCAGACTGATTGTCTGGCAAACGAAATAGATGTTGCGATGCAAAAGCATGACACCTTTGGGAATGCCGGTGGTGCCTGACGTGTAGACGATGGTGGCGACGTCGCCGGCCATTATGGCGTCGGCGCGCTCTTTGACGGCATCGGGATGCTGCTCGAGATAGGTCTGTCCTTCTTGGGAAAATTCCTCCCAGCTCATAACTTTGATTGGACAGTCTTCCGGCGGCTCGCCTTCCATCAAGACTGCGAAGCGCAGGTCTTCTGAGAGTTTCTCACCGGCTGCAATCACCTTTTGCAGTTGACGAGGATTCTCCAGGAAAATCGCTGTCGCTTCCGAGTGCTTGAGCAAGTAGTCGACTTCACCGGCAGTCAATGTCGGATAGATGGGAACAGTCACGCCTTGCGACGAGAGAATAGCGATGTCTGCCCACGACCACTGCGATCGACTGTTGGAGAGGATGGCGACCTTGTCACCGCTTTTGACACCATGTTTGAGCAGACCGGCAGCGATAAATTTGACTATGCGTCCGCACTCACCCCAGACTACCGGACGATATTCGCCGGTTACTTTATGCAATATCGCAGGCCGATGCGGAGTCTGTTCGACTCGCTCCCAGAAGACATGAATAACAGTTTCTTGCTTCACTGATTACATTCTAGTTTAAGTCCGCAGATTTGCATTCATCCATTCCAGGTATGGTTGAAATCCGTTCTGCAAAGGTATGCTCACAATTTCCGGAACGTCATAGGAGTGCAGTTCCTTGATGCGTTTCTCGAGGCTCTCCCAGAGCCGCTCATGAGACTTGATGACGAGCAGTTGCTCGGTCTCTTTTTGTACTTCGTTCTGCCACTTGTATATCGAAGTGATACCGGGCACGACATTGACGCAGGCAGCCAGACCTTCTTCAACTAAGTGATGAGCAATCGCCTCGCTGAGATCCTGCTGCGGGCTGGTCACCAAGACAATGATTTCGCCGCTCATCAGCTGCGGTTTCTCAACAGTTCAACACCACTGTCGGCGACGAATTCAGCCAGCCGTGATACCAGTTGCACAAACGGTTCCGGCTGCAGTTTAGGCATGCGGTAGCGCCGGTGTGTTTTCAAAACCAGCGTCGGCATATTGAGAGTCTCGGCGATAAAACGTGTCAGAGGCGCAATCTGACTGTCCGGCTGAGCTTCGGCCACGGGTTCGAGTGAACCGAGTGACAGGCGCAACCGGCTGGCGAACTCCTGAACGCTGGGCGGACCGGCGGTCTCCAGCATCAGTCCGTGTGATTCGTGCCAGGGCGAGCCCAGGAGCACAACCACCAGACCCATGCGCCCGGTTTTGACGATGTCAGCCAGGGCGCGCACCATGGGCGTTTCCAGATGCAAGCATGGATCTGCCACCGAGCAGTAACTGGTTTGCAAAGCATGCGAGCGGGCAAATCGATGCATCAGCGCCGCCAGAGTACCTGTAAAAGCGTCAGGCTCCTGGAAGTCGCTTTCGCGGAAAAATGCCGATGCGTGCGGCGCTAAAACCAGCACCGGGAAGTCGCCGCCAAGAAACTGGTAATCGGGCTCACCATGCGGAGGCAGCTGCTCATGTCGTTCCGAAACCACAGCCTCGTGTTGCAGAGCCCAGCTCAGAGGGTCGACGTGCGGCTGCTCACCGATCAGATATTCGAGCGCGTGGTCTATGTTCGGGAAACGCGCTTGCGAGTGCGACAGAACCCAGGGGTTGAAGGGCGACTGCCCGACGACCGTCACCATTTTGCCGCGCCGGTGCGCGTAGAAAATTTCCATCGCCGTGCCGTAGCCGGGACCGTACGCGGGGCCGCCGTAGCCGGCTGCTCCGGGACCGTTTGCCGAAGTTAAATTGGCGAGCAGCGCGTCGCACTGGTCGATTAAATCCAGCGCCCGGCGCACACTCTTATCGACCCCCGATTCTTCAGAGGAGGGGGCGGATGAAATCATCTCCACAATCGGATTGACCACGCGCAGTCCATAGCGCTGCAGTCTGTTCATGGCAACGGCGCGCCAGTCGGGTTGCTGTTCGGCGACCAGCATATTAATTTCTGGAGCTTCTAATGCATCGCCGGTTAGGTAAATCGAACTCATATCGTGGGAAGAAACCTTTGTTGCCTCATGTATATATACCCTTGCGGGCTCTCCAAACCTCACGGGATGGACGGTTCTGTGGCTTTTGTCGTGGCTTTGGCGGGCTTAAGGGATAATTGAACGCAGTCGATCGGTATCTCAAGCCAATATCTAAAGATTATCGCTAGCGATAAACGTTCCCGCAGGGCGCCAAGCCGCACCAGTATTGGAAATATCAAAACAAAGCGATGCTGTCAATTACTTTCTATGTGCGGACAACTGTTGCCCTGTGCCTTGCAGTGGCGCTGTCCGGGTGCGTCGCTTCGCCGCCCCAGCCGGCTGCTGTCGGAGACACGCGCTACGCCAACACGCCAGGCTACGAGTCCGACTTCGGAGCGCCGGTGGGTGGGACTGCCGTCGCTGGTCGCAATTCCAATTCGGTCAGTGTCGCCCAGGGACAGATTCTCAAAGCCCAGCAGGAACATGCCCGGAAAGTCTGGCTGACAGTGCAGGCTGCGGTTCTCAGGAACCTCGAGGACGATCGCCGTCCCCCCTGTCATCAGAGGTTTCTCCTCAAACTTGATAATGGCAGTACGGTCCTGGTAGCGCATAATACTGATTTGGCGCCGAGAGTGCCGGTATCTCCAGGAAATGTCGTCCTTATTCGCGGCGAATATATCTGGAACGAAAAAGGCGGCGTGCTGCACTGGACGCATCACGATCCCCAGGGAACAGAAGAGGGCGGATGGATTCAACTCAACGGCCAGACTTACAAGTAGTGCGCACCACTGACGGTGCGAAGGACAACGCCTCCGCTGACGGGCGCGGCACAGGCACCACAGAAGGTGCCACAAAAGAAACAGTAAATGAAAGTTCTGAGAGCGGCAGACACCGGGAGGTCCGATTGAAACCGAGATTGTTGGGACTGGACGTAGGCGACCGGCGCATCGGCGTCGCCATCTCCGATCCGCTCGGCATTACTGCCGCCGGTCTGGACACGATTACGCGTAAGAACATGGCCACCGACCTGAGGGCTGTTGCCGAACTGGCTAAGCGGCACGGCGCCGTCGAAATCGTCATAGGTTTGCCGAAAAACATGGACAACACCATCGGTGAACAGGCCCAGAAAGTGCAGGCATTCGGGGCGAAACTGGCTCGTGAATGCGGTCTGCCGATTGTTTACGAAGATGAACGCCTGTCCACGGTATCCGCTATCCGTACTTTGACCGCCCAGGGCATCAAAACCGGACACGAAAAAGAGCTGGTCGATCGCCAGGCAGCCGCGATCATTCTGCAAAAATACCTCGACCGCAAAGGTCCGTCATCCTCGCCTACTGCTTGATTTGAGGCGCTGGAGCGACCTTTGAACCACCGGATAGTGCAAACTTGAAACTATGGTCCCGTGGCTTAATTAATGCCGCCTGACTGCCGGCTATCGCCACTGTTCGTGGTACCGTTGCTCTGGAATCCTTTTGAGACTCTCAATGTTCAATCTGATCGTCCAATTTTTGGTGGCTGTCATAGTGTCGACAGTGCTGATGTCTTTCATCGAGCACGGTGTGCACAGGTTTTTGATGCATCGCAAAAGTTGGCTCTGCCGGTTTCCGGTGATCAAGAGAGTTTTCGATCACCATGCGATTTTGCATCATGGGCAGTACCACAAAGAGTTTCGCGACGAACCGGTGCCGCGCGGCACGGAGCGCGGACTGAAGCTGAGTGTGCGGGAAGGATTTTTCGAAGCACTGCCGGTGGCTGCTCTCATTTCCATATTCTCCTGGCCCTGTGCCGTCACTTTCGTGGCTGTCGTCTGCCTGCATCACAAGCTGTGGAACTTGATTCACCTGGAGATGCATAAGCCGGAGCAGCGTTTCTTCGCCGAATACCCGATTTTCAAATATCTGGCCAGACACCATTGCCTGCACCATATGCACGGCAATACGAACTACAACGTTGTCTTGCCTCTGGCCGACTACGTGCTGGGCAAAGTTCGCAAGCCGACCAGATCAGACTTGCGTGCTTTGCATGATATGGGACTGGGCAATCGCAAGCCCACCGCGTCTGAGGCGCGTCAGCCGGTAGCGAGCGGCCGGCGTTAATTCACGAATTTTGATCGAAACCTGGGAAATTTGCGGGTCTGTTGGATAGATTCCAGCCAGGCATTCCCCACGCACTCTTTCACGGAGTCGGGAGTACGTCATGTCGGACATCGAAGTGATCCACCAATTCAAGCAAAAGTACGCGTCTGACCCGAAGGAAGGGGCGGCGGAATACCTGGCGCTCAACCGGCAGGTCAACGACGAGGAGTCCACGGACAGCCCTGACCTGGGTCACGATGCCCACCGCCTGAGTTTGCTTGGGCTGGCAGTGTCCGACCTCAAACTGGACCAGCACGAGCCGGCGGCGGCCAAGATTATGTACGACGAAGCCGTCAAACAGTTGCTCAATGCTAAGAATCACGGACAGGACGTCACCGAAACGACCCGCCTGGCCCAGAATTTGCTCCCCTACATCGAGCACGAACTGCATCCTTAATTCTCGTCCAAATGTCGAAAAGTAAAGCTGTTGCCGCCTGACTCTTTAAAGGCTACTCAGAGGGGGCAGGCGGGTGCGAAGACACGATATAATGCCTGTTTTGCGACCTTTGCATCGAGGCATTAATGAACCCGGTCTACATAGCTCTGCTCGTCGTCACCTGCCTGCTCGGACTGGTGCTGATCGGCATGATTTTGTTGCATGCCCCCAAAGCCGAAGGCATGGGTGGTATCGGCGGCATGGCCGTCATGTTTTCCGGCAAGCGCGGCGCCGAAGCCGGGCTCGACAAGCTCACCTGGACGATTGTGGGGCTCTTCCTGACCGTCTGCACGATTCTTGGATTCGGCTTCGTCAGACCCTGATATGCCATCATTTCAACTGCCCACACGCGAAGACAAAGCTGCTTACGTCGAGAAACAGTTCGATCGCATCGCGCGCGGATATGACCTGACTAACGACGCGATCAGCATGGGCATGCATCGCAGCTGGAAGTCGCGCACACTCACCGAATTGCTGCGCACCGCATCTGGTGCTGACGGTAAATATCTGGATGTCTGTTGCGGCACGGGCGACCTGGCGCTTTCACTGGCGGCGCGCCTGACTGAGAAAGCCGAAGTGGTCGGCCTGGACTTCTCGGCCGGCATGCTGGAGGTGGCGCAGCGCCGCCTGCAACAATCTAAAACGCGCAATGCCTTCAGCTGTGGCGTCGATTTCATCCAGGGCGACGCGCAGGCACTGCCCTTCGTAGATGCCACCTTCGACGGTGCCGTAATCAGTTTTGGTCTGCGCAATCTCACCGATTTGCAAGCCGGACTGAATGAGATGGCGCGCGTCGTCAAACCAGGTGGGCTGGTGATCAACCTCGATCTCGGGCACAGCACCACGCCGGTGTTCGCTCCTGCATTCAGACTTTATTTCAGGCATGTAGTGCCGATGATCGGCTCGGTTTTGCAAAATGATCGCAGCGCCTACACCTACTTGCCGGAATCATTGAACACATATCCCACACCCGCTAAGTTGACCGCCATGTTCGAACAGGCCGGGCTTAGCAATGTACGGCACATTCCGCTGGCTCTGGGTTCGGTTGCACTGCATGTCGGTACCGTCATCAACAGATAGTGGCGAAAAGACGGCGCTGCCGGTTCGCGGCAAGCAGCTGTTTCTTTCCGTGGGCGATCACTCAGCCTCCATTCACGCCACGCGCGTGATTAGCAAGTTGCGTCAACTGGAGCCTGGCATCGACATCTGGGGTATGGGCAGCCAGAGAATGGAAGACGCCGGCATGCGCGTCGAAGTCAATTTCGAGAATTACTCTACCTTTGGTATCGCCAATGTGATCAAGCACCTGCCGCGTCTGGCGGCATTGCGCAAGGCTCTCGTGGACTTGATTGCTGAGCGCAAACCGGATGCGGTGCTTTTAATAGACTACGGCGGATTTCATCTCTCGCTGGCGAAGATGATCAAAGAACGCCTGCCAAACATGCAAATCATTTTCTTGATTTCACCTCAAGTATGGGGTTCTCGCCCCTGGCGCGCTAAGACTATCGGCAAAGTGATCGACCGCATGCTGGTCATTTTTCCCTTCGAAGAAACCTGGTACAAGGCGCGCGGCATTCCCGCCAGATTCGTTGGACACCCGTTGGCCAGCCAATTCGACTCCATCGATTATCAAAAGAAACGTGAACAGATCTGCGAGAAGTATCATCTCGACCCAACGAAACCTCTGGTCGGCGTTTTTCCCGGCAGCCGCAAGCGGGAGATCGAAGATAACGTGCCGCCCGCCATGCAGGCGATCAGCTGGTTGTGTCGCGACCTGCCTAATGTGCAGTTTGTGATATCACAAGCCAACGACAAATTTTCTGAACGGCTCACAGAACTTATAATTAAGTACGGACCGCGCAGCGGCTCGCAGCTCAAAGTGGCGCATGTTGGCGACAGCAGCGACTTGATGGCGGCAGCGGACATCGTCTGGGCAAAGTCGGGGACCACGACACTTGAAGCCGGTTTAATGAAGAAGCCGATGCTGATCTTCTACCGCGCCGACTGGCCCAGCTACCTGCTGGTGCTGCTTTTCAAGAGGGTGCGCTGGATTGGTTTGCCGAATTTGCTCACAGGCGGCGTAGTTCCTGAACTTTTCCAACTGGATTGTCGAGCGGAACTGTTCGTAAAATATACCCGCGACTGGCTGGAAGTGCCTGGGGCGCGCCAATCGACCGTGGAGAAACTCGGCAAAATCCACGAGCAATTAGGTTCTACCAAATTCGATGATGTCGCGGCGCAGGAAATCCTGGCTGTGATTAACGGAGCCGAAGCAGGAGCGAAGACAACAGTTTGAATGCAGTGGCACCAAAGACGCTACCACGTGATGAAGTCGCAACGGCGGAGAGCAAACCGCAGGCGACTCAGTGGCAGTTGTACGGACGTTTGCTCAAGTACATTAAGCCTTATTGGGTGCCGTTTGTTGTCGGTATGCTCGCCGCTTTGCCTTCCGGAGGCATGGATGCGGCAATTGCCTGGCTTGCCGGTCGCGGCTTGCAATGGATTTTCATTGAAGGAAACCAGGGGCTGATCTACTACGTTCCGCTGGTTGTGCTGGCTATCGCCGCACTGCAAGGTTTCTTCCGTTTCTTAGAAGCATTCACTGTCCGCTACGTCGGTGGCGCTGCCATCCGCGATTTGCGCAATCAAGTATTCCAGCACATTGAGAAACAGCCGCTGCTCTTCTTCCAATCGCAGTCATCCGGCATCTTGATCGGGCGCATGATCAACGATATCGGCATCATCGAGAACGCCATTTCGCAGACGTTCCAATCGATGATTAGCCGCACCATAACTTTGATATCGCTGGTCGCGGTTTTGCTTTTGCAAAGCTGGAAACTGAGTTTGATCGCGGTGGCAATCCTTTCGTTGATCGTCATTCCCGTCAGTATCTTCGGCAAGAAGATTCGCAAGTCGAGCCGCAGCAGCCAGGAAAATGTCGGCGATCTGGTGGCGGTGATTTCTGAATCGATCCAGGGCGCCAAGGTCGTTCAATCGTTCAACTTGCAAGGTTTTCAGATCGACCGTTTCATGAAGACCAACCAGGCATTTTTTGCAAATACGACCAAGGCAATCCGCCACGAAGCCATGCTCTCTCCGATTCTCGCCATGATTGGTGCCATCGGTATCGCGGCAGTTATTTGGGTCGCCGGCTACCAGGTGACACATCATCAAATGACGGTCGGTTCGCTGACTTCATTCGTCATCGCCTTGCTTCTACTGTACTCGCCGATCAAAAACATCGGTCGCATCAATGGTGTGATTCAGCCGGCCCTGGCGGCAGCTAATCGAGTGTTCGATGTGCTCGATCGGCAGGCGGAGTTGACCGATCTGCCCGGTGCACGTGAACTGCCGCCAGGCTCGCATTCGATCGCCTTCAAAAACGTATTCTTCCATTACCCGACAGTCGGTGACGACCGTGCACCGCAAATGGTGCTGCGCGATATCAGTTTTGACATTCCCGCCGGGCGCATGGTGGCACTGGTTGGTCTGTCGGGTTCCGGCAAGAGCACGATGATTCATCTGATTCCGCGCTTCTACGACGTTACGGCCGGTGAAGTACAGATAGACGGATCAGCCGTGCGTGACTTCACGCTCGCATCACTGCGCGATCAAATCGCCATGGTTACGCAAGACAATTTCCTTTTCAATACGACCATTCAAGAGAACATCGCCCTGGGCAAACTGGGCGCCACGCGCGCCGAAATCGAAGAAGCAGCGAAGGCAGCCTACTGCCACGACTTCATTCAAGAGTTTCCTGCCGGCTATCAAACTGTCATTGGCGAGCGCGGCATTCGCCTCTCTGGCGGACAACAGCAAAGATTGTCCATCGCGCGCGCATTTTTGAAAAACGCGCCGGTGATCATTCTCGATGAAGCCACCAGCTCACTCGACAATGAGTCGGAAGCGATGGTGCAATCAGCGCTGAATAAGCTGATGGAAGGACGTACTGTGATCGTCATCGCCCACCGTCTCTCCACTGTCCGCCACGCCGATCAAATTATCGTTCTTGAAAACGGCTCCATCGTCGAGTCCGGCTCCCACGATGAACTGTCCGCCGCCGACGGGTCTTACTCGCGACTTCTGGCCGCACAGTTCGAACGTCCGCGTTCCGTTTAAGACTCTTCATTAAATCGGTGGAGGGGGTATAGTGGAAGTACATGATGCAGCTTACACACGTCACAGGCTCGCTCGACAGAGCAGGGTTACGGTCCCTGCGTTATCGTGTCATCGTTGCGCAACTGGCGAGTCTGTTGTTGGTTGCGGTCTGGGCTTCGATTGCGTCATTCTGTTCATTCTTGCCGTTGGTTTATTGGGCTGGGCTGGTCGTTAAGCTGTCGCAGCAGCGAAAGGCTCTTATCCCTAATCCCATCCGTACAGCCACCATCTGGTTGTCGCTGTTTCTGATCCTGTCCAGCGGGCTGGGAATTGCGCTGCTGCCGACAATCGCGTTCCACCAGGTGCACTTCCTGGGTGAGCTGGGTATTCTGATGCCTTTCCTGGCCGGGTTGCCGGCCTGCATGCTACTGGCGTTTAATATCTCCGGACCGCGCCACCACGTTCGAAATGCGCTGCTGTCCGGCTTGGAATTTTCCGTCGGACTGCTGATGCCGGTAGTCTGCAGTGTGTTTTTTATATTCGCGTCGCAGGTTGTCACCGCCATGTCCTCCGACACGCTGTCGTCGGACGCGATGGCACCGATGTGGCAGTACTTGCTGCAGGGAATCAGCTATGTGTTGGTATTCGACGGTCTGCACCGCGTTATTGCGTCATATGAATTGCAGGAAGAAACAGCTTCAATGCTGCAAATTTGCCCGAATTGAATTGGCACGCAGCGCGCACTCCTTAGACTCGTTCTGACGCCCCAGCTTGGCGAGTGTTTGAGAGTAGATATCGAGCATTTCTGCCAGACCTTCGCTCTGGGGTCCGGCTGCCTTTTCTTCAATGGCGAGCGCCCGTTTGATCAGTGGTTCAACCTGGGTGTACTTGCCCTGCGCAAAGTAGATAGTTGCCAGTGTTGCCGCGTCCGCAGCTACCCACGGATGATCTGGTCCCTTGTTTTTCTCGTCGATTTGCAGCGCTTTCTGCGCCAGCTGTTCGGCTTCGCCCCCTTTGCCCTGTTCGACGCACACTAACGAGAGATTGGAATAACATGCTGCGGCTCTTGGATCGCCGTTTTCCTCGTATATCTTCAAGGCGCGCTTGTAGTTGGTTTCTGCCTCTGAGACTTTGCGCAGATGCATGTAGTTGCCGGCCAGATCGTTGTATGCCTGCGCTAGAGACGCGTCGTTCGGCTTCAAGATGCGCTCGCGTATCTCAACCGCCTCCTTGGCGTAATTGAGCGCAGAGTTCAAATCCCCCTGGGCGCCGACCAGATTGGCCAGGTTGACCAGAAAGGTCGCTTGCCGTTTTTCGTCTTTAGTTTCCTTGCTGATTGCTATACCGCGCTCGGCAGCAGTGACACCTTCGGAATAAGTGCCGACCAGCACCGAGACATAGGAGATGTCTGAGAGCACCAATCCGATGTTTTGCTTGTCCCCTGATTTCTCTGCTTCCGCCAACGCCTTGCGATAGGCACTGATCGCGTCGACATACTTGCCCTTCGAGTACGCAGCGTCAGCGCCTGCCATCAATTCTTCGAAACTTTCCGCTGCCAGGGCCGGTGCACAGACCAACAAAAAGTACAGGAAAGCGGCTCCAAGAGCCGCTTTCCATTTGAGGGTGTTTGATCGATCGAGTATCATTGCCAGTTGTCTTAGCCGTCGGCAGTGATCTTTTCAATCAGTTCTTTGAGCACGCTTTCAGCCTTATCGTTGTCGATCTGGCAGGTGCCGGCATTTTCATGGCCGCCGCCGCCGTACTTCAGGCACAGTTCGCCGATGTTGGTTTTGGAACTGCGATTGACGATTGACTTACCGATGGCGTAGACAGTGTTCTGATTCTTCAGTCCCCACATTTCGTGGATGGAGATGTTGATATCAGGATAGAGGGCGTAAATCATGAAACGGTTGCCCGCATGGATCGTTTCTTCGTCTTTGAGCTTCAGTACGATCAAATTCTTGTGAATCTGCGAGCAGCGCTTCACTTGCTCTTTGAACTTCTCGGCTTGATCGAAGTAGAGGTCGACACGCTCCTGCACATCAGGCATCTTCATGATGTCGCCGATGTCGTGGTCTTTGCAGTAATCGATCAGATCCATCATCAGCTGATAATTCGACACGCGGAAATTGCGGAATCGACCCAGACCGGTGCGGGGGTCCATCAGGTAATTGAGCAGCACCCAGTCTTTAGGTTCAAGTATCTCTTCCTTCGAAAACTGCGCCGCATCAGCCTTATCCACGGCGACCATCATGTCGTTCCAGCGGGTCGGAAATACGCTGGTTCCCCCGAAGTAATCATGCACGACGCGCGCAGCAGACATGGCTTTCGGGTCGATGATGTGGTTCGTTTTGTGATCTTTGTTGCGAGACATCTCACTGGAGTGGTGGTCGAAGGCCAGATGCACTCCATCGACATACGGCAGGTTGGTAGTAATGTCGTTGTCTGTAATTTCGATTTTGCCGTCCTGCATGTCTTTCGGGTGCACAAACAGGATGTTGTCAATCATATTGAGGTGCTTGAGCAGCACAGCGCACACCAGACCGTCAAAGTCGCTGCGGGTTACCAGCCTGCAACCAGTCTTCTGGGCGACATCGGGGGATTTTGTCATCGGTAACGTTACTCCGGAAGTTCTAGACTTATACGTGCCCAGCCGAGTATGGGGTGCGTATCGCTCCAAACATAAAATTTGCCCTTGGCAAGCGAAAACTATAGACTGCGCCCGACATCTCAGCCGACATCTCATAGATGCCACCATATCCGGTGCCCAGGGCGCCGATCACCGTCTGGAGGAATCTAACTCAGCCATGAAAGTAAGCCACATCACCCCGATTTTGAATGTCTCCAGCGTCTTAGAAAGTTTCGCCTGGTTTGAAAAATGGGGTTGGAAGCGAGGATTTGACTGGGGCGAGCCGCCGACATTCGGAGCCGTGTGCGCTGACGGCGCCGAAATTTTCCTCTGCGACGGCGATCAGGGCGGACGCGGGAAAAACGGCGCCTGGATGAGTATCTGGGTCGATGCCGTCGATCCCATTTACGAACATTGCCTGAAGATGGGTATCAAGATTACATGGCCACCCACCGACGAGCCGTGGGGTGTGCGTGAAATGCACATTCAGCACCCTGATGGTCATATTTTCCGGATCAGTCAATCCCCAGAAGAATGACAGGCGCCTACATAATCATCATTGTCTTCGCCCTCTTCACCGGATTTGCGGTGGTGGGAGTGGCGCATGTGCTGCGCCGGCACAGGCATGCCCAGGCAGTCGATCGGTTTCTGGCGTCTCGCAGCCTCGATGATGTCTGGGGTGCGTCACGGCGTGGCGGGCTCGACCGGCAGAGCTGCCTGACCGTCATGATTTTGCCTGCGGAAGCAGAATGGAATACTCTGGCTCTCACCGAAGACGCAGAAGCGGCGGGAACGATATTCTACGGCGCCGGCTACGAAATCGTCTTCAACTGCAGTTACCTCAAGCGCCGCACCTGGTTGGAGAAAACTACCGAAGTGACGGCCGCCGGCAAACGCAAAGGCTGGGACTTCCGCTCGGACGAAGGACTGATTACGACGTTTTTTCTCGATGGCGTCGACCTGGAATTCACCCTCCCCGACGGAAAGCTTCACTACTCTGAAATTTCCGGCGACGTCAAGCGTAACAAAGAAACCTGCAGCGTGCAGATTCATCCGAAAGGCGCCAGCGAGCTTTATTACGTGGTGCTGCACCAATCGTTATCGCCTGCCGCCCGCGCCATCATTTGTTGCTTGCCGCAGTTGCTGCGCAAGTTGCGACACACGACCGATTCGCTTTGATGCGTGTTGTAATCATCAGCGACACACACAATCTCTTGTCCCACATGGATGTTCCGGACGGCGACATTCTGATTCACTGCGGCGATTTCTGCAGTGCCGGCACGATGCCTGAAGTGGAGCAGTTTCGCAAGGACTTCCAGGCTCTGCCGCACAAACACAAGATCGTCGTCGCCGGCAACCACGACTGGCCGTTTCAGCGCGAACAAGACGCTGCCCGCCAGGCTCTCAATCAATTCACCTATCTGGAAGATGAGGGAACTGAGGTGGAGGGACTGAAGTTGTATGGCAGCCCCTGGCAGCCCGCCTTCGGACGATGGGCATTTAATTTGCCGCGCAAGTCTGCCGAGCTAGCTGACAAATGGCGCCAGATTCCTGACGATGTCGATGTTTTGATCACACACGGGCCGCCGCATGGCATTCTCGATCGGGTGAAGTTCGGGACGCGTGTAGGCTGCGAACATTTACGTGAACGCGTCGATAAACTCCAGCCTCGCGTTCACTGCTTCGGACACATTCATGAAGCCTATGGACAAGAACAGCACGGCGACACATTATTTGTGAATGCCGCCTCGGTAGACATCTGGTATCACTTGGCCAATCCCGCAGTCGTAGTAGACTTGGTTGCCTGAATACGAGGTTTTATGCAAACAGACTTGACACCGGTCGAACAATCGAAGGTCGATCAGATCGTTGCCACCACATTGGCACCAGACGAGACGGTCTCGGCATCGTTTAAAGAAAATCGCAAGCGTCTGCCCTTCATCCAGCTTTTCTGGCCAAGTCGTGTTGGGCTCTGCATCACGCGCTTGGTTCAAGATGGCGAGCAGTTTGCTAAGAAGTCGTGGGTGGGTGTGGGTTTGATGGTGCTGGCTATCTTGCTGCTGGGAGTCGCCACAGTCATGGTGATCCGCGATACGCATCCGCTGGTGACTGTAGTTTTCTTCTTGATCGCCATGGTTGTTTCATACCTGACGATGTTCAGAACCCTGGATGGACGCGCGTACGCGGTCACTAACCAGAGATTGATCTGCGTATCATTGCCCGCCAATGGTGTCATTGGTTCGATCGATTTGAAGAAACTGACCTCGGTCCATCTCGTTGAAGAGAAAGACGGCACCACTGATCTATACTTGCGCCTCTCAACCAGCGATAAGTCCTACGCGCTGCGCGGCATCACCGACGCGCAAGCCACCAAAGAATTGCTCGAAAGCATCCCCCAAACAAACTAACTGATGAGACACTTCATTAAGTGTCCAAAGCTGGATGGACTGCGATTGTAGCTATCCTAAGATCGCTAAATGAAGATTTCAGTGATTGTCGGCATACTGGGCTGTGCATTGGTGACCCTTGTGGTTGCGCTGTATGTGGCGACGTCACCGCGTATCGCTACTTCGTTTTGGAATCAGTACATTTTCTTCCCGACCAACGACGATCATCCCGTCTATCATCTTCAGTCTATTCAAGGGTGCCCGGTCGAAAATCTCTCTATCAAAACCAGCCACGATGCGACGGTGCACGCGCTTTTCTTCAAGCAGCCCCGTTCTGAAAAAGTGGCAATCCTCAGCCATGGAAATGCCGGGCATCTCTGTCACCGCCTGTATGTCATCGAAACCTTATTGCAGTCCGGCGTCTCTGTGCTCGCCTACGACTATCAGGGCTTTGGAAAGAGCACCGGCACCCCGTCGGTTGAGGGCATTTGCGAAGACGGAACGGCGGTGTATAACTATGCCGTGCATCAACTCGGCTACAGGGGCAAGGACATAATACTTGTCGGCGAGTCATTGGGCTGTGGTGTCTCAGCTGAAGTCGCTCGCAACCATGAGTGCGCGGCGATCATTCTGCAGTCTGGGTTTGCTTCTATACCGCAGCTCGCTCGTGAGCGGGTCGAGCTATGCAGAGTGTACCCGGACATTTTGTACCCCCAGCCAATCTTGAATACGACCGCCAATCTACGCCAGATCCATGTGCCGGTGCTGATAATTCACGGCAGCGACGATGAGCTCATTCCTTGCTCCCACGCCACGCAGAACTACGAAGCGGCGAACAAGCCTAAGTCGATACTGATTATCGAGGGCGCCAATCACAACGACTGCCAGCAGATTGACCCGCCGGCTTACAAGCACGCCTACGTTACATTCATAAGCTCGCTATTGAAGAAACAACTCGCCGCCGGGAAATAGATCGGCGGGGGTCGAGACGCGCCTTGGAAAATGTTGATCTATACGATAAGACCTGGAAGAGGAGAGCTGTTTGCTAGATAAGCTCTCAAACCCAGTATTGCTGCGCCTTTCAATGGGATTCGCGTCCGCCAGATCCGTTCGGGGCGTATTATCGTATAGATCAACATTTTTCTAAGAGCGAGTGAGGACTACCCACCGCCGCCCTGCGCTCGGCTAGCGTCCCGGCATGGTCATCGGACGTACGGGCTGTTTCTCGCGCTCTTTTTCTTCATCAACAGATTCGTCGAGCGTCAGGTCTTCGGGACCCTCTTCTTCATCGATACGCCAGGCGATCCAGCTGCCGCGCGCAGTGGGCGGAATTTGCCAGGTGCCCGTCATAGACTTGCCGTCGCTGGACATGGTTCCGTCGTACTTAACAGGCGCGTTGCCGCCCTTGTAGTAAACCTTCGTGAATCCGACCACCGGGCTGGAAAAAGTACCGGTGACGGTTGCCTCACCCAGCGTGCCCATGTCGAGGATATTGCCGGAGAGGGCGCCGTTGCTGTCGACAAAAACCGCCTCAAAGCCGTAAGCTTTGTTAGCCGAGGAATAATAATAGTTGCCCCACCAGGAGCCTGTGATTCCCGCATTGTTTTCGTCAGACATGGCATGATTCCTCTATGGCTAATTCTACCCCTATCGGTCGTTATCTCAGTCCCTCACCCTCGCGCTATTACTTCGTGAAGCGACAGCGGATGTCGTACCGCGAAATTCTCACGGAGCTGCGAGACAATCCGAATGCCCGCGCCAGGTTTGCGGAACACATGGAGCCGGAGGGACTGGAAAATCTTCTGGGCATGCCGGACTTCGTGCTCGATTTGATTGCCGGTGCGTTGCGCGAAGCACTGATGGAGGGGCTGGCTGAGGCGCGCAAGCGAGATCCCAATGCCACCATCGATCAGGTGAAACCAACGGATGCGCGTTTGCAGGAGTTTCTATCGAAGCACGATGCGCTCACCGAATGGTTTAATGCCAATTCGCCGGAACAGCCGGTCAGCGAAGACAAGATGAAACGCGACGGAGCCTTGATGGTTTGCCGCAAGGCGCGCGACCGGCTTAATGCCGGCATGTTTGCTCAGGCAAGAAACCTGTTTTCCCGCGCGACCGAAATAGATCCGTCACACGCAGAAGCCTGGATGGGGATGGCTGACGCGTTGGCGGCGCTCGGCAAGGATGAGGAAGCTTCCGTGGCGCGCACACGCGCCAAGCTTTTGTTGACGCAGGAACCGCCACTTTAGTATAACCAGCTGAGGATATGAATTTAGCTGATCGAGAAGTGATTTTTGTTGACTGCCAGACGACGGGTTCCAGCCCGACGACCGGTGGCTTGTTGGAACTCGCATTTGCCCGCGCCTCAGCGCGCACCGAGCTGCCTGAGATCACATATTGCATCGTTAAACAGCCATACAATCTCATCCCGGACAGAATCACCGAACTCACCGGTATCACGGTCGACGATCTCGACGAAGCGGTTTCTCAGCGAGACGTGTCGCGCGTGCTGCGGCAAGCGCTCATAGCTACGCCATACAGCGTCATTCACTATGCGAAATTCGAGATGCCGTTTCTGCGCAGCCTCATGTTTGATCCGCTGGTGAATTATCGCGACAACGCGCCGATCAATTTTTCGGTCTACTGCACTCACGAAATCGTGCGCCGCATCTATCCGAACTTCCCAGCGCGCGGCATTCGCGCTATAGCCGGATTTTTCGGCAAACGCCTGCCGCCGTTGAAGCGGGCATCTTCTCATGTGCATGCTACGTGGATCATCTGGAAATATCTGGTTGATGTGTTGGCCGAAAACAGCATTACCACAGATGAAGACTTGGTTCGATTTCTGACGCAGCCCTTCAAGATGAAGCGCGGCAAGTACGAATATCCTATTAGTCGCGATAAGCGGCTCGCTCTGCCGAACAAACCTGGCGTGTACCGCATGCTGGATCGCCATGGTGACATACTCTATGTCGGCAAAGCCACATCATTGAAGAGCCGCGTCAACAGCTATTTTCGAGGTCAGAAGAAACGCGATCCCGAACTTCTGGAAATGCTCACTCAGGTCAGTGATATCGATGTCACCACCTGCGACACCGTGATTGAAGCCGCGGTCATGGAGTCTGATCTGATTAAGCTGCACAATCCTCCCTACAATGCGGCATTGAAGGAAACAGGGCGACAGATATTCTTTTGCTCGCGTGACTTCGGCAGCAAATCAGAGCGTCCGGATGCAACGCACACACTCGGACCATTCACCAGCGCCTGGTCGCTCGACAGACTGCTGCGACTGTGTCGGTGCGCTTCGACCGGAGACTTCGATGCTCGCATTTTTATGGAGTCGCTCGATCCGCATCTTTTAGAGGCGGGTGTCGATGTTTTTTGCCGACGCTGGTCGGTGACCCGCGAACAATTTGCTGATCCGCGCTTCACGATTGCGATCGGTGCTCGCCTGCTGCGCGCTTCTCAACGTGGACAGGTGCAGCTTGAAACTGAGCAGTTCATCGAGCGTTCGTACGGACAGTTGCACATCGAGTCTCTGCGCACTCAGACCTCTGTGATCATCAAACCTGAGCGAGTGGCTATCGAAAAAGAAGTCGATGCCGAGGAGGTCTCCTGGAAAATCGCTCGTCTACTTTCTCGGGTGGCGCAAAACTATTTACGCTCGCGCCGATTGACGCGCCTTCTCAATTGCCTCATTTACGTGCAAGCAGAAGACGGCGACAAGCTGATTGTCGTAAATGACGGAATGCTCGCACCCAAGCCGGAGTCGCTGGGAAGAAACGACGATAGCATGGAGCACGAAACCGAAGGATGGATGCGTCAGGCGGTTTGGATCGGAAAGACGATTGCAGACTACGATCGCATCAGTGTCTTGTTCCAGGAACTGCAACGCGTACCGCACCGCGTACACGTCCTGCGACCGGCCGCGACGGATCCGCTACCGGTACCGGCGGCTGTGACAGACTAAATACTCGTGCTGACCGGTTTCGGCGAGAACGCCAGCGTCAGGAGTCCCGACGGAGCGTCGTAGATCTCGCCGGTTGCCGTCGGTTTCTCTTTGACAGTAATCATCATCGTCGAGCCTTCGACGGTATGCCCGGGCGCGATTGGAACGCCGAGTGCATTCATGTAGCCCATCAGAGTTTCGAAAGTCTCCAGTGCTTGCGGCACAAGTTCTTCGTGCTGGCTGACATCGAACTCCGCGCCGATATCAGGAATGTTCAGCATGTGGTTGCCGTGGGTGCGCAGCCACACTTTCGAGTCATCATTTGGCACATCGTACGCGGCTGCACCGCAGAACAGATAGACGAGCGGCAATTGCTGAATGCTTTCCATCCAATCCTTGCCGGCGAACATGCACAACAATTTGGCGGCGTTCAGTGCGCAGTGAGAATTGCAGTTGGCGAGCACCAGCGCATCTTGCGTGGAAAGCATCGAGCCGAGGGCGGTCAGTATGCAGTACTTCGCGATCGGGTCGGTTTCTTCACCTTCGTACGAAAGTTCGATGTACGCCGCGTGGTCTTCGACCAGACCGGCTATTTCGGCCGAGGTGTGAATGTGATCGACGATGGTGGCGCGGTATTTGTCGGGTATGGGATGTTTCACAAAATCGAACTTAACTTTGTGCGTTCCGAACGTGGCGTATCCCGCTCCCGCCACCGTGGTGTCGGCCGGGAAATCGTAAGTGACTTCTTTGAAAGCTTTGGAAGCGCGTGCCCCCATGCCGGTCAACATCGGCGCACTCAGCTGAGGGAGTTCCTTGAAGAGCACCTGCAAGCTGATGGCATTTTCCATATCACCCTCCGAGAAATCGGCACTGCTGCTATACGACTAAATGATGCCGGGGATCAGCATCGATGATTTTGCTATACCCAGTGCGCCCTGCACTACGTCTTTGTCCTCAGGAAGCAGGATATCGTCTATCACAACCGCAGTTTCGTCAAACAGCCAGAAGGCTGCAATCGCTTGCAAAGCGATCGGCGGGAAGTTGGGCATACCGGGCGGCAAGGACATAGGGAAGGACCCCGAAGCCAGCTGCAGGCAGCGCGACCAGCGAGAGTGCTCGCCCATACTTTCTCTTACCTGAAAGTTGAAGACGTTCTCGCCGCCTGACAAGACACCTCTGGCAAGCGCCACCACCATCGGCATGTTCAAAATGATCCCCAGGGCACCGTTGAACATGGCGCCTTGATCGCCGGTGGACAGACCGCGCAAAATCTTGTGCACCTCCTCTGCGCAACCCGCCAGTTCATAACTGGCTCGCCGGCAGGCATCGGACTGCATCTCGCTGTCCCAAACGAACGCGTCGGCAGCCTGTTTCAATTGCGCCAGGCGATCGTCGGTGTCTCGCAAAACGCGACCGTCGCGCAAACCCTGAACGTAGCGAATCGCTTCCACCGGGTCATACATGGACTTTGCTGAATCGCCGAAGGAGCGCACGGAAAGACTTACCAGTCTCGGTGGGGCAGTGGATTCTCCATCATCAAAGTACTTCAACTGGTAGGCGAGCCGACGACGCTCATCCGCGCTTTCACCGGCAAAAGCGTGCAGATTGTCGCAGTAGAAAACCAGATCGATGTCACTGTATGTGGTGAGGTCACCACGGGCGGCACTGCCTGCCAACAGAACAGCGCGATAACGCTCGCTGTCATCGAATTTAGCGAGCAGACCTGTGAGCAACTCGTCCATCAGGAAACGGTGGTTTTGAGTTTCGGTTTCTTCGCCGCCACTGACTTTTTGATGTAGGCGGCCGCATTGGGTGTCTTGCATGCTGTGTCGCCATGATCGACTTTCACGGTGCCTATATTGATGGCAGTTTGAATGGCGACATCGGTCAACTTCGGCTTGTGCACGCCGATGGCGATGACGGCGGCGTTCATGGCGTGCTTCGAGCGGTTGGGCGATTTATGGATCTCGTGCTCGATTTTTCGAAGAAACTCTGATGCTGTTTCATCCGAGATCGATCCGTTCTTCAGACAAACAGAAAGCGCGACATATCCGCATTGACGAACTGAGTCCTGGTCAGACTTGATCCAGTCTTCGATCAAAGACATGGCGACAGGACTTTTAGCTACGCAGCCGCCGAGTAAGTCGATCAGCATGGACATGCGCAGGTCTGAGAGCAGGCGGTTAGCCAGCGTTTCATCAATCTGTTCGCAATCGATAATCATGGTAGCCAGACAGCGCGCATCGACGATTTGCGTCTCCCAAAGCTCGAGCGCCAACTGATGATCGACTTTGATCCTTTTCGCCATCGTTTTCAGGTCGGCGAAACTGACACCGTACACGTTGTCATCAGCGCCGTGTCTGCGGTAGGTTTTGATGTTCTGGGTGGTGCCGAGCGCACGCAGCTGCGACGTCACTTCCTGAAGTTTCATCTGCATGACCTCAAAGCAGTGCTGTTGTACGACGCCGGGTTGCCGGGATGCCTGGACTAGTTTCTAGTTTCTAGAATTCAGCTACCAGACCGAACGAGGCGATCAGCAGAATGCAGGCAAAGTACAGAAGGAAGAACCAGGTCCAACGGGTGATGTATTGAATGTCGGTAAGTTTGGGGTCTTTAGCGGCCATTTTTCATTCTCACGATTGTGCTTTCGGGGGAGCAGCAGCAGGTTTCTTTGCCTCTGGTGTGGGCGGCGGCAGCTTATCGAGGCTGGCGCGGAATTCCTTCACTTCATTGATCAGGCGGTCTGTTTGAACGCGGGAGAGCCAGAGACCCATGACGCGACGACGGTCCGTTCCCTTTTTCAAGGTCGGTGGGCGGTCGCCGAGCAAGCGCTCGCGAATCATGCGATTGCCTTCGCGGTAGTAGCAATCACCAATTTCGCAACCTGTGACTACGACACCGTCAGCGCCGGCTTTCAGAGCCGCTTCGATCATCAGCGGTTGAATCATGCCGGAGCACGGATATTTGACCACGTTGACTCCCGGCACGCCTTTCAGTTCGTTGCCGTTGAGGTGCTCTGCGGTCAGTTCGCAGGAGCGTTCACAAATGAGAGTGATAACTTTGCCAGCCATGTGGTTTCGTTTCCCTTATCTATGTAGTTGATCCGGAAGAGGCAAGCTCTTTGATCTTCGTGGTCACATCAGTATCGAGAAGGTTGGGCAGGTCGACCGCGTCGAAGGCGCAGGCACCGACACAGACTCCGCAGCCCGAGCAGCGATAGGGCATGATCGTCGCCAGTAGTTTGAAACGGCTGCCGGCTGGTGCGGGCACCATTTCGATGGCGGCGTACGGGCAGTCTTTGGCGCACAGCGAGCAGCCGGTGCACTTGGTGTCGACCACTTCGGCCGCCTGAACGGGCGCGGTCTTCACAAGATAAGGGATGTAGCACAGCAGTCCGGTGACAACGACGGTCACACCCCAGAATGCCGCCATCGGCATGTGCAGCATCATCCAGTACGGGAAGAGGAAGAACCAGTCAATGGACAGTTGCGTTGCTGGTTTCGTCAGATCGGCTGCCGGAAATTCCATTCTGCCGCCGGTCGTGATCGGAAATGCGAATACAGCAACGATGATCAAAGCCATCAGCATGTAGTTCATCGCGGGCGGTGGCGTCACCACTGGGCGCTGCATGCGCACGTAGTGAATCCAGAGACCGAACAAGAGTGAGAACGACAGACCAATGTGGATGAACAGGAAGTTGGCCAGCGTCAAGTTGGTGATGTCTTTGCCGTTGAGGAACCACAGTTTGAGCGGTTCGCCGATTATCGGCAATGAGTCGAATGCGGTCACCGTCATGCGGGTGAGCAGCAAGGAGCGCTCATCCCAGACAAGGTAGTAACCGGTCTGACCGATGACCAGCACCAAGAGGAAGAGGACGATGCCGGAGAGCCATTGAATAATGCGGTACTGACGATAACGATCGGTGAACCACACCCGCAACGCGTGCAGGATGATCGTGATTACCATCGCGTCGCCGGCATAACGGTGCATGGCGCGCACCACGACACCGAAAGGAATTGTCTTGGTGATGTACTCGACCGAGGTATAGGCGTTGATCAACCGCGGTGACGAATAAGCGTTATCGATGGTCGGGATGTAATAGGCAAACAGCAACAGACCCGAGAGGAAGAGCACCCACAGGAAAAACTGCGGCAGTGCGCCGTGATAATAGAAGGGGTTGTACTTGCTGGTGGACACCGCGTTGATCCAGTGTTCAACACGCTGGCTAGCTCGGTTTAAGGGTTCGGTGTATAACGCCATTTGGATTGATTTCCCTTGCCTTCAGTTTCGTTTCGATTTGCCTTCAGTACTTACTTTGTTGGAATGAGAGTACGCTCTTCCGACTCCAGCCGTCCGACAACGGCGAAAGCCACCCCGGCGGCCAAAAGAGCCGCAGCGAGGAAGAGAGAGTATGCGTAATATTGGACGTTGGGATCCTCTGCTGCCAGAGTTTTGAAGTCTTTGTGCCAGATGGCTTTGCAGGCGTCGTCGCCCAGATTCGTAAGGGCTGTGGCTATGTGCTTGGCTGGCTCGAATGTCAAAACCGGTGAGTCGCCGGCTTGGGGTTTGTGGGTGATCACTTCCCACCCGAGCAACTCGGAAGACGGCAGCATCAACGCACCAACGAATGTCAGCCCGACGAAAGCAAGGCAGACTATGATGGTGGTCATGGTGACTGGCTTTGAGTTGAGGTCCATTTATAGTTCCCCTTTCTTGTGGGTGGTGGCGCCCTGTAGGGCACCGGCCGCAGTACCAGCTGACATCTTGGCGTGGATGCGATCGAAAATTCCGATGCGCCGTTTCAAACTGCCCTTTGCCAGTTCTTCTATATAGATCCAGTAACCCTGCACAGCCAGGAGCCCGCCCGTCAAAAGCGTTGCGCCGACAAGCAGCGCCCAGTCAGCAACGCCACCTTGTTCATGAATACCCCGCCATCCCGCAAAGAACCATGAGAGCGAGATGACCGAGAAAATGAACATCGAGTAGCGTAGAGACCAGTGCTTTTTCATGGGCTCTCCTATGATGGGTTGGTCGCCGGCGCGGTTTGCGGTTGAGCAGCCGGAGCCGTCTTCGGCAAGTTGCGCAGTTTGTTCCAGACGATCAAGCAAGCGACCATGGTCACGAAGCCGCCCACCATCCAGAACCAGTCAACTTCCGGAACATATAGAGGGTACGGTTTCACATCGCCGTTCATGCGTCCGCAGAAGACCACATAGTCGTATGCGTAGCGGTTGGTGACCAGGAAGTCGGTCATGCTGGCATAGACGGGGTGGTTGGGATCGAAGGTGGGGATCGCCTTGAAGATGAAATCGAGCGGCGATGTTTTCTGGCACAGCTGCAACACCGTGTCGTATGCAGCTTTCTGTGCGGGTCCGCCCTTCTCGACGAAGTTGGACAGCACAGTGGCTTGCCAGGTTGCTGTGTAAGTCGAGGCTGTATAGGTAGACAGCGGCTGCACCGTCTTCATGGCTTGCTCGAGCTGTGAGGCATCCGGAACGAAAGGACGCAGCATCCAGTAAGTGAGCGACTGAGTGATCGGTGAGAAGAACATCTCAGTGAGAGCCATGTAGTAGTAGAACACGGCGAGTATGGTCTGAATGCCGGCGACAATCGCCATGGCCATGGCGCCGACCGCAAACTTGGCTTTGAGAACCGGGTTCTTTTCGCCGAAGTACACAACCAGTTGCCAGAGCATGCCGATGTTGGGCAGGCACCAGAGGAATGAGCGCCAGTAGGGTGGATCGTTGTGGATGTTGGCGATGTTGACGATGATCAAAATCGAGAACACGATCCAGCAAACGAAGCCCATGATGCTGGTCATAAAGATCAGCGGGCGCTTCCAGATATCTTTTTCCGGTCCGGTCACCCAGACATCGATGAACGGCAAAAGCACGACGGTAAGCGGAATGACCATAGTGATTTCGGTTGCCACCACCGGCTCCAGGTACTTGTACATCTGATACAAGCCGAGGAAGTACCAGTCGGACAAAATCGGCAGCGGCGTCACGTCGGGATTGGAGCGGTGTCCGAGCGCAGCCGGCATGATGATCGAAACGATGATCAGCATGAGGATGATTACCGAGCGCTTGATCCAGTTAAGCGGAACGCGCTTGAAGCCTGTCTTGTAGAAATACAGTTCGACGAAAATCAGTGGTATCAGAGAGAACGCCAGGTGCAACGAGAAGAAACGCGTAATCGTTTCTTGCGTGATGGCGCCGCCGGCTCCGAGCAGAAACTCGGCTGTATTCCAGCCCATGTGCACGGATTTGACGAGCGGCATGTAGAAGTCACCCATCACCGGGAACTGATCCATGTAAGTCGGGAAGGTGGCAAACACCTTGGTCGCCCAAAAGGCGCGCTGGTTCCAGATGAGCAGATATCCGGTCAGACCGGAATACATCGAGAGCAAGAGCGTGACGAGGGCGATGGCAATATTGAACTCTTTGCCGGGTTTGTAGTCGGCGGCAAGAAACATGCGGAAAAGCCGCATGGTGGCGGCGATGATCATGGCGTCCGCGCCGTACTTATGACACCCTCGGAAGAGGTTGCCCAGCGGAATGCCATGCTGAATATGGAGAATCGAGTCGAAGGCCTGAGCTTTCGTCGGCACGTACCACATGATCAGTACGAGGCCGGTGAACATGACGATGAACCAGACCAGGTAGAAGATCGAGCCCAACGAATAGAAGGGGTTCGTTTTGGCTTCCAGCCCATAATGCTCATCGAAGAGATCAATGCCGTTGAAGCGAGTCTTCAACCAGTCATTGGTCTTGACCAGTGCTCCCGACAGGCGGCTGCCAAAGGAATTTGCAGTGGTTGATGTATCAGGCAATGCCCCCAGCCTCCAATGAAACGATAGAGATCTTGTCGCCTTCGGTCTTGGTCGTAAACTGGCGTGGCGGACGCGGAGCCGGTCCACTGACGACCTTGCCGGATTGAGCGATGTCGTACACGCTCAAGTGACACGGACAGGCAAATACCGGTCCGTTCGGTTTGAAGTTGTAGCCTTTGGCACACTCTTCCGGATCTTTGACGAAGTTGAAGATGCAACCCAGGTGCGGGCAAATGCGGCTGTAGGCAACCACTTCGCCGGACGGCAGTTTGACTGCAAAACCCGGTACTTTGCGGACTTCCATGCCTTCCGGATTGTATTCCAAGTATTTCTGCTCGAAGGTGAACGGCAGGCAGGTCCACGGTTCGGCGAAGTCACTCTGATTGAAGGAAACGTCTTTCATAGCCGACGGCTGATCCGACGGTCCCAGCAGGTCGAGCGGCTTGCGGGTCGGCAGCAGGAAGCGCACCATCGGCGACGCCACCAGACCGAACGTGAGCGCCAGGGGCACTGCCGCCAGCGTCTTCAAAAGTAATCTTCTAGATGTTCCCTCTGCCATTGTCCTGTCCTCAATGCTGTGGATTTGTCGTTTTGGTGTCGGGCTTGGCGTTGCTCGACGGAGACGACGGTGAAGTAATAGGTTCAGTACCCGTGGCCGATCCCGAACTCGGAGATGCAGACTCGGCTGGAGAGCTGGGGACTTCATGCTGTCCTGCGCCGGCCGGAGTTTTGCTTTGTTCAGGTTGTGTCTGGTCTTTGTGCCCGAGGTCAGAGCCTGTAGGCGGAGTCGGCGGTAAGGAATCGGTGCCGCCCACAGTGCTGGGCTTGGAATTTGCCGTTAGTGTCGGCGCAGTGCTGAAGTGGAAAGCGCGGACGTAAGCAACCAGCTTACGAATATATTTTTGATCGAATTCTACTTTGTTGCGAGGATCTTTCTTGCCGAGGAAGTTAGGCATGCCTTCCCAGCGGATGCCGTTGGCGATGTGGTCGTAGAGCGTATCGTCATCGCGGTCGTAAAAGCGGGCAAAGACCTGGAAGTTAGCCGGGGCGGGCTCCAGGTTACGCATAAGCGGACCATCGCCATCGCCTTTGGTGCCGTGGCAGACTGCGCAGTTGGCGCCGAAGACCGGCAGTACTGCATCCATCTCTTCTTTGGTCAGAAGCGGCGCCGCCAGAGCGCGGCTATAAGCCACCAAATTCCAGATTTCGCGGCGGCTGAGGGTGTCGCGCAGCGGTTTCTCATGGCCTTTGATGTTTTTGTCGCCATAAGTAAGGAAGATGAACTCCTCGACGGGGCGTTTCTTGCCGGCCCAGAGAGGGTCGGACAGGGCTGCCTTGGCACCGGGCGCTATCGAGCTGCCGTCGGCGCCGTGACAGGAAGCGCAGTTTTGCGCCTGGTAGAGCGCTTTGCCGTCGTCTTCCGACGGTCTGTCGTCCGGATAGAGGACGGTACCGACCGGCGCCTGGGTCAATTTGGTGTCGCCAAACTGAGCGGCTTGATCGCCCTTCAGCGTCACTACGCCGTTATCGCCGCCGCAGCCTGCGAGAAACGATGCCGCTATTGCCGGCAGGATAATCATCGGAGCTAGGGTCTTCTTGAGTTTCATTTTGGTTGGATACTTTCAGCGCTCTAACTAGTATAAATACGGAGCCTAATAACCGAAGAATGGCACCCATGAGACGGATGCCCACAAGACGATCAGGGCGAACATAACGACCAATGCAATCGGCGGTGGCCCTTCGCCGATGCGATACTCGGCGACCACTTCGTAGTGGCCTTCCTCGGCCGGTTCAGTGGAGGCACCGGCTGTGGTGGCAGCGGCTTTGGTGCTCTTGGCCACTTCGCTCGCGGCCGATCCGGAACCTTTGGCTAGCGATTCGTTATCGTCTGGCACTTTCTACTTCCTCCCGGTCTGAACTTGATGATTCTGATGCTGATGATGCCGTCGATGCGTGACTGATGTCATCGCTACCGTTTCCGCCGGACTCAGCGCGCGCATCGGCTCTTTCGCGGCGGGCGCGTTCGAAACGCGCGCGGGCATGGGCTGCTTCCGTTCCATCTTCAACATCATCGAGCATGTCGAATTTCGAACCCTCCATGTCTTCAAAATCACCATTCTTGAAAGCAAACCACATGGCGCCCATGGCGGCTAAGAAGAAAACCCCGCAAACGAAGAAGGCAACATAGATGCCGGACTGAAGACCAACCTGGTTAAGAATGCAATTTGGACACATTTAGTGACCCTCCTCGTCTCCGCCGGAAGCTGGTTCCCACAATTGCTTGGAGAGTTTCGGCAGCTTGACTGCATCGACCGGGTTGAGTTGATCAAGCTTGTCAATCACCACTTCCTGATCGCGAGGCAGAGTTTTGAGGTATGCAACCAGATACCAGCGCTGCTCAGGGGAGAGCACTTCACCGAAACGCGGCATACGTGTGCCTGCTACACCTTCACTTATGCGGTAGAACCAGAAGTCATCCGGATACTGCTTATAAAAAGGACGGGTAAAGTTGGCTGGCTTCTTCTCGAGCGAGATGGCGTTGGGACCGTTGCCGTATCCTTCCAGTCCGTGACAGGCGGCGCAGTTCTGCGTGTAGATGCCACGACCGGCGTTAGCTGAGGCATCGGCATTAGTATCCACTGTTTTCTTTGCCAGGTATGCCTTGTATTCCTCCGGCGCCTCCACGAAGTGATTGACTACCCGCATGTTCCCAAGAGTCTGAATATATGCCACCAAGTCATTCATATCTCGGTCCGACAGATAGCTGAAGCTCGGCATAATAGATCCTGGCTTCACGGCCCGAGGTTGAATCAGGTGGGCTTTTTGCCACTCGGATGGAAATCTTCCGCCCTCATTCGTTAGATCCGGACCGGTCCGTGCGGTGCCAAGCTGGTGTGGAGTTTCCTGGGTGAAGTCCCCGGCCTTGACCAACGGTCCGTAGCCACGATCCTGCAAGCGTGTGAACTGAGTGTGGCAATAAACGCAGCCTTCTCTCACATAGATCTGCCGTCCGCGTACCGGATCGGCAACCTTGGTCACTGCTGCCGAAGTATAGTCGTTGCCATGACCGGAAGGCTTCGGATTGAACAGCACCATCGGCAGTAGCACAGTGGCGGTGATAATAGTGAAGAAAGTAATGATGATTCCTGATGCGCCCAGGCGATAGCCGTTCATTACGCCTTAACCTCCTGACCTTTCTTCACCGACGCGACGGCGGTCGGTGTGTAGAGTGTGCGGTAGATGTTGTAGGCAAAGAGGCACTGTCCAGTGAAGATCATGATGCCGCTTATGGATCTCAGCCACCAGTAGGGGCGAATTTGCAGTCCCCATTGGTCAACCGGAATGCCCATCTGCCAACCAGCCGACTGGATGAGTCCGGCAATTGTCAGTACGGTCATCATCGCTCCGAACCCCAATGTCTTCAGCCAGTAGTGGGCACGAATCAGACCCTGGCTGTACCAGGGTCTTCCGGTCAGACGTGGCAACCCGTAGTAGATGGCCGCCACACTGATAAACGAGAACGTCCCCAGCAACGCCAAGTGAGCATGTCCTACAACCCATTGAGTGAAGTGCAGATACCAGTTGACCCAGCGTGTTGCCTGGAAAGGTCCCTGCACGCAAGTAATGTAGTAGAAAATCGCTGATGTGATGGTGAACCTCAGCGTCATGTCAGACACCATCAGCTGCCACTTGCCCTTCATAGTCATGAAGAAGTTAGTAAGGACAGTGAAAACAGGAACGAGGAGAAATATGGACGAGATGATAGCGATTGCTTTCAGCCACTCCGGGACGGGCGACTGGGTGATGTGGTGCGTGCCGGTTGGTGCATAGAAAAGAGCGATGCCCCAGAAGCCCAGCATAGAGAGCCCGTGGCTGTAAAGCGGGTTGTTGGTCAAACGCGGCAAGAGGTAATACATCATGCCGACACCGACAGTGGTGAACCACATACCAAGAATGTTGTGTCCGTAGAACCAACCGATGATGGCATCGTTCAAGCCATTCAATTGCACGAAGGTGCGCTGTCCAATGATGTAGACGAGCGGGAACCAGAAGAGCGCGCCCAGGAAGTACCAGAGACTGACATAGAGCTTTTTGACGCGCCGGTTGATCACGGTCATGTAGCAGTTGAGAGCGACACCGATTAGTCCGATCACTGCCACTGTATCCAGAACTGCTCCAAGCTCGGCATACTCGCGACCTTCCGTGTAACCATTGAGCAGGGTGCAAAATGCGCCTATCATGAGCAAATTCCAGGCCCACATGGTCATGTTGCCCAGACGCTCGCTCCACAATTTGGTTTTGGTCAGAGACGGAATCATGTAGAACATCGAACCGATATAAGCCATCGATAGCCAGCCGATGGCAACAGCATTGACGTGCAGCATCCGCAGGTGTGGCATCGAAAGCTGCGGTACGTTGTGCACGAGGTCTGGGAATGAGAATTCCAACGCGGCAAACAATCCGGCGCCCATGCCAATCAGCGACCAGAAAACAGCCGAAATGAAGAAATTGCGCGATGCACTTCCTTCTTGGGTGCTAATCAGCCTGTCTGTCAAATACATACTTTGCTTCCTATCTCACAGAAATGCCCGGGTCAATAAACCCAGGCACGCACGGTTGGTGTCACAGTGAAAATTCGTGTTGTCTTGGGAATCCGCATGCGCCGCTTCTTTTTTGTCATAGATATTATTTCAGCGCTGAACTCGCATATTCTGATACCCAACCCATTTTTCGAAACAATGCGTAACGCGTTAAATGCTCGTATTCATGCGGGATTCCGGCGAATCGCAGATGTCAGTCAGCGCGACTGAAAGATGTCTTTCGTTTAACCTTGCGCAGGTGTAATCCCGGGTGTTGTCGAAAGCATACGCATCAGATGTCCCGGCGCCGGAAATGGGTGACATGCGATTGTTTTCATGGGGCGAACGCGAGCGGTGCGCCGACGATGCAAATAGGCGATGACGGTTTAGTTCTCCCGCCAATTCTCCCGCCGAACAAGGCACCGCATACGCCACCACCCGCGGCGCACGAAATATACGCAATGCGTATAGAATGACTGCTCGTTTTATACGTATAGGGTATAGCCGCTCGTCTATACGTAATACGTATAAAACGACCCCCTGATTTATACGTATTACGTATAACACCGCTGGATCGAAACTCGGGGTTACGGAGGGAGTATCTCGTCTGTGCGGTGGGGCGGTTCATCTTTCGATTGCGGTGTCGGCGGTGGTGCCGGGGATGGTGGCACCGCCGAATTTGGTGACGCCGACTCGGGGGCGGGCGGTTCAGGCTCCGGTTCCGGTGGTTTGGGGCGCAGGTCCATGCCGTTGAATTTGTTCGCCACATCTTTATGTCCGCGCGCGAGCCACATGTAAACCGCATCGGTAGCCATAGCCAGCGATTTCTCTTTCAACTCGCGGTCTTCCTCGGCGATCGGCGAGAGGACGAAATGTCCGCGGATATCCCCGCCCGGATCGGGACCGACACCGATGCGCAGCCGGTCGAATACCTTATCTTTGCCGATCGACTCGAACGTCGACTCGATGCCGTGGTGCCCGCCGGCACCGCCGCCGTGCTGCATGCGAATCTTTCCGAGCGGCAAAGCCACCTCGTCGTGAATAATCAGCAGGTCGGCGGCGTCGATTTTGTACCAGTGCAAAAACGCGGCGATCGAGCGCCCGGACAGATTCATATATGTAGTAGGTTTGGCCAGCACCACTTCCTGCCGCCCTATGTTGACTTTTGTCGTATCGGCGAACAGGTCTTTTTTGTGTTGCAGGTTGATACTATATTTGGTGGCTATGCGATCGACAATCCAGAAACCGGCGTTGTGACGAGTTTCCCAATAACGAGGTTCGGGATTGCCAAGCCCTACTATGAGTTTGAGTTTGCCTGTTTCTTGTGTCATGTGACGGATGCCACGTGGACTGCCGGGGGACGGGTGAGCAACAACGACGGGATGCGCGCGCACTCGCTAACTGAGTGTAATTTTATATGTTGCCACGCTACACGCCCTGAGATCTTCGCATGAGTTGAAAGGCTAATCGTGCTAAATTGAACCTTCATAAGACCGTAATAGCGCGAGTTTGCGCGCCCACACAGGTTTCAGTCAGGATTCTTCAGCATGAGCGAAAGCAACAAAACGGATGAGAGCCACTTCCCCTACCTGCCTCATACGCAGGCTGATCGCGACGCGATGCTGAAAGCCATCGGCGTTCGCACGTTCGAAGACTTACTCACCCACATCCCCAAAGACATCCGCGTCAAAGAGCTAAACCTGGCTCCAGGACTGAATGAGCTCGAGTTGACGCAGAAAGTTGCAGAGCTTTCGCGCAAGAACAAACCGGCTTCGCAGCAAGCATGCTTCCTGGGTGGCGGCTCTTACAGAAGATTCGTTCCGGCATCGGTAGGCAGCATTATTTCGCGCAGCGAGTTCGCCACCGCCTACACCCCCTACCAGCCTGAAGTCAGCCAGGGCAGCCTGCAAGCCATCTATGAATTTCAGACCGCCATATGCCTTCTCACCGACATGGAAGTAGCAAACGCATCCATGTACGACGGACAGACTGCCTGCGCCGAAGCGGCGATGATGGCTTGCCGTCTGACGGATCGCAAGAAAGTCGTCATCGCGCAATCGGTCAACCCCGAATACGCGTTGGTGACGCGGACTATGCTCGATACCGCGGGTGTCGCACACACCTCAGTGCCGGCCGCCGATGGCGTGGTCGACGCTTCAGCACTGAAATTCGATGACGCCACAGCGGCGTTTGTCGTGCAATACCCCAACTATTTCGGCTGCCTGGAAGATCTGGAAGCGATCAAGAAACAGACCGAAGCCACCGGCACCTTGCTGGTAGTGGTCACCGACCCAATCGCCATGGGACTTTTGACTCCGCCCGGCACCTTCGGAGCTGATATCGTCGTTGGTGACGCGCAGCAATGCGGCAACAACCTCTCGTTCGGCGGACCGACTGCCGGATTTATGGCAACGCGCACTAAATTTGTGCGTCAGTTGCCGGGCAGACTGGCCGGACAGACGCTGGACAACCGCGGACAGCGTGCCTTCACGCTCACACTGCAAACGCGCGAACAACATATTCGCCGGCAAAACGCCACGTCCAACATCTGCACCAACCAGGCGCTCAATGCGCTGGCCATGCTCGTTTACTTGACTTTGCTCGGACCGCAAGGCTTGCGCGACGCCGCCGAAATCAGTGTGCGCAGAGCGCATCACCTGGCTGAGCTGCTCACCAGCAAAGGCGGAATGAAACTGCGTTTCAATCAGCCCTTCGTCAACGAATTCGTTCTGCAGTCGCCGGTGCCGGTTGCACAGCTGTTCGACGAATTGAAAGAACAGAACATTCTCGGCGGCATCGAACTTGGTCGTTTCTTGCCTGAGTACAAAGATTGCTTGCTGGTGGCTGTCACGGAAACGAATTCTCCGGCAGAGCTGGAGCGATATGCCGAAGCCGTTGCACAAATCGCAGGCGGACAGGGCGCAAAAGACCGTTCAGCCAAGACCGAGTCGGCGCTGGCGCACAAACGCTAGTTAGTGAGAAAATCAATTCTGCTATGACCGCAACCGAAGAAATGACCTCAGAAAAGAAATCGCCGGATAAAGGCAAGCCCAGCGGACCATTGGGGTTCGTGCGCGAAGTTGTAGAACTGGTCGTCATGGTGCTTGTCTTACTGATTGCCATTCGCTGGGCGATTGCCGAGGCTCGCTACATTCCATCCAGCTCTATGGAGCCGACGTTGCAGATCGAAGATCGACTGCTGGTGGAAAAAATCTCCGGACACCTGCATCGCCCGTATCAGCGAGGCGAGATTCTGGTTTTCTATCCGCCGCCCTCTCAAACCGGCGGCAAAGACCTGAGCAACGATCCGCTCAGCATTCTGGGCAGGCTGACCGGCTTGCCGTTTCTTCCCTCTGAAACTGCCTACATTAAACGGATTATCGGGCTGCCCGGCGATGTGATTCGCATCCAGAAAGGTGTGGGTGTCTTCGTTAACGGGCAACTGCTGACTGAAGACGGCTACGCGCCGGACGCTCCGAATTACGACCTGAAGGTGCTGGGCGACATTGGTGTCGACCCGTTTGGCGGCGGCACGCGCCCTTACGGCAACCCGCAGGACGCCAACAAAGAAATCAAAGTGCCGGCAGGGCACCTGTTTATGATGGGCGACAATCGCAACAACAGCCAGGACAGCCACGCCTGGGGTTTCCTCGACCAAAATCGTGTGATTGGTCGCGCCTGGTTGCTCTTCTGGCGCCAGCTCCAGATACCCCCTTCGCTATCCAAGCAGATAATCGAACGAGTCGAATAGAATAGGCCACGTGATCCGATGGATCTTCAGATTTCGTCGTGACTTGTGACTGACTCGAGCGAAAAAATTGTCTCTGCCAGCGAATCCGCCAATGCCGATGCGGAGGCGAAAGTGCTGCGCGCCGCAGACACAGATGATGGCGAGCGACACAAGAACGCTGTTGCGGCCGCGGACTCCGGCAGCGACGCCGCGGAATCTGAGTCAAAGCCGGACAAGATGAGCGCGTTCGGCGTCGTCAAAGAGATCACCGAGCTGGTTGTGGTGACCCTCCTGATTCTGATTGTCATTCGCGGACTATTAGTCGAACCGCGCTACATCCCATCCGGCTCGATGGAACCGACTCTGCAAGCCGAAGATCGCATACTTGTCGAAAAGATTTCGAAGAACCTCGGCAAAGAAGCGAAGCGTGGGGACATCCTCGTCTTCTATCCTCCTGCCTCGCAACTGCCCGGCGGCAAGGATCTCAGCAACGATCCGGCCACAGTCCTTGGGCGGCTGACCGGCTTGCCGTTTCTTCCCTACGAGCCTGCGTTCATAAAACGCGTTGTCGGATTGCCCGGCGAAAAAATCAAAATCAAGCGCGGGGTTGGCGTTTTCATCGACGAGAAGTTTCTCAACGAGACCTCTTACATAAAGGATCCACCCGCCTACGACCTTATCAAGCTGGGCGACATTGGGCATGCCACCATCGGCGACGACAAGCGGCCGTACAAAGATCGCGCCGACGAGCCGATTATTGTGCCTCCCGGCATGGTATTCATGCTGGGCGACAATCGCAATAACAGCGAAGACTCCCATGTGTGGGGCTTCTTAGATGAAAAGCGAGTGATCGGGCGTGCGTGTTTGCTCTTCTGGAGGAAGCTGGATCCGCCTCAGTACTCGGACATCATCAATCGCCAGCGCCCGGAAGTGCAGTCGCCGGCCGGACAGTAAAGAGTCGAGGCTCATGCGCAGCGGCACTTCCTAGTACAAATCACTCATCTTGGCAAGCATCTGTCGGGTTTGAGGCGATTCGGACGCGGTGCCCGAAACCTGCTCCCAGCTGAGCTTTTGCGCCGCCCTGTCGAACCCCTTGATTTTATGTTTCATTACAGAAATTGCTCTCTATCTGGGTATAACTATCTTTGGCATGCCTTGCCGATCTGATTGGAGACACTTCGCAAATGGCTAAGGGAGACATGAAGGCATCAAAGAAGAACGGCGCGGCAGCGACCACAAAGACAGAGCCAAAGGTAGACAGTAACGACGACTCTCGCATATCATCGTCCAAGGCGAAGGACGCAAAGGACAATGGCACTGCGAAGAAGGAAGATCTTCGCAAACTAGAGTCGGACCTCAGCCAACGCGAAATAGGTTTGATTGAGCGGGAGATAAAAGTCTTGGGATTACAAAAAGAAGTCGACCGCTTACGGCCGCTGACCGGGTTGTTCCGTGTCGTTAAAGCGATGGCCACCGAGCGCAAGCTCGAATCGTTGCTCGATGTAATCACACGAGAGACGACGCAAATGCTCAAGTGCGATCGTTGCAGCGTGTTCGTGCTGGACAATCGCCAGGGCGAGCTGTGGACGCAAGTCGCGCAGGGTCTCGAAGATTCGAAGACGATTCGCGTTCCGTTAGCCGGCACTTCGATCGTCAGTTTGTGCGCCCGCACCGGTCGCATCATCAACATTCCCGATGCCTATGCCGATCCGCGCTTCGATGCCGAAGTGGATAAGAGCACCGGCTACCGGACCAACAATATTTTGTGTGTGCCGATGACCAACCGCAACGGCGCGGTAATCGGCGTGTTTGAAGTAATGAACAAAGAGTACGGCGGCGGCTTCACCGATGTCGATGAAGAATGGCTGCAGGCACTGGCTGCGGTGGCAGCCGGTTTGATCGAACAGGCGCAAGCCTATACGGAGATTGAACACTTCGTAGATAAGACCCTGGAGACGTTGGCACAGACAATTGATAAACGCGACCCGCTCACAGCAGGTCACTCCATGCGCGTTACCTGGTACAGCCTCTTGATCGGCGAACACATGAATGTGTCGGCCGACGAAAAAGATGTGCTGCGCTATTCGGCGATGATGCATGACTACGGCAAGATCGGCGTTCCCGAGAACATTCTCTGGAAGAACGGCCGCCTGACTCCGGAAGAGTACGCGCAAGTGCAAACGCACGCGCGCATCACGTACGAACTGCTCTCCAACTTGCCGTTTACGAGCCGCCTGGCTCAGGTACCCTTCGTAGCCAGTTGCCACCACGAAAAACTGGACGGCACCGGCTATTATCGCGGACTGCGCGGACACGAAATTCCGTTTCTCTCCCGTGTGATCACCGTATCTGATGTATTCGACGCGTTGACCTCAGTGCGTCACTACCGCAACAGAATGTCGGTGACCAAGGTCTTCGAGATTATGGAAGCCGGTCGCGAAAACCATTTCGACCCGGAAGTCGTGGATGCGTTCTATGCCCTGCCTTGCGACAAAGTGCTCAAGGTCATGGAGTCGGAGCGCGGCACCACTATTCCGGCAGAACTGGATCTGTTCCGCAACATCAGCTGGTTGCGTCTGGTCGAACTGTGTCAGGGTTCCAAACCAAAACCGCATGAAGATGGCTTGAAAGAAGCGTTCTGGCGCATCTACAACGCCAACCTGCCGGCCGATTATCAGGAACTGGACTAGCAGCGCAAGAGCAGCGGAAAGCGGCACACCTTGTCGGACTTCGTTACGCAGTTTGCTCAAATTGACGAGTTCATTCGCAACTCGGCAAAATCTGTCATGTCGAAGATCGACCACTTCACCTTCAAGATGCTGGTGGACAATCTCAAGTCCCCCGATGCAGAATCAGTGGTGGACACGATGCACCAGCTGGTGAAGGAAAAGAAACCGCAAGCAATCCCGCCGCTCTACTTCGTTTACCGCATGCACGCCAATAACTGGGTGCGCACGGAAGCGCAGAAAGCGATGAAAGAGCTGGCTCCGGGAGAAGACATCGATAAACTAACCTGTAAAGATGGAAAAGAGTTAGAAGTGAAGGATGCCATCGGTATCCTGATCGAAAAATTTGGACACTACAGGACTTAAGTCGTAAAACAATACTTCTAGGTGGTGAACCATGGGAAAAGCGCAAGACGCCAAGAAAGAAACCAAGAAAAAACCTGCCAAGTCTCAAAAAGAGAAGAAGGCAGCCAAGGCCGAGAAGAAAAAGAATAAATAGGCTGTATTGCCGGCAGCCGCCCGCAATATCAACTGTTGTCTACCGACTTCTTTTTGCGGGGCTGGCAGGCATTCCACAGCTTGACTATCCAGCTTTCGCGCATGGCGTGGCATTCGCGCTGGGCGATTAGTTCCAGTTCACCTGCATCGAGCCAGACACCCTCGCACCCGGGGCATTGCTCGACGGGTACATCTTGAATCTCCACCTGCTTCATCTCTCCGGTACAGCGCGGGCAAATCATCTTGGTGGTTATCCTTCATCAGGCGGCGTCCGCTGCGGGGCTGGCTGTGTCCGGCAGCCTTGAAATATTAACATGAACGATTTCTCCAGCCATGGAAATAGGCTGACCGCCTACAATACTGTGACGCTTTGAAACCACCAGAGAGAGCACCAGTGATGTTTTCGGTCAAATACCGAACATTCTTTTTGAGCGCCGCCCTACTGATCTCGATACACGCGCCGAGCTTTGCACAGACCGGCGACGATGCCACCGTTGGTGGTGACGAGCAGTTGCTTGACGCTCCCACTTCGTACGCGCCGAAAGCCGGTGCCGAAGTCGAGCAGACTGTCGTGCAGCAGGTGCAGGTCACGCCCAGCGGCGGACGCGGGAAGAAACCAGCAGCCGCCAGCCTGGCGCCCTTGCCTGGTGGGTCGGCCACAGCTTCAGAAATGGTAGAAACGGTGCCCGCGGCGCAGCCGGCCGCACCGGCAACCTCAGCTGCACCGGCAACGCCTGCTCCTAATAAGAAACTTGCCCAGGTGCCCATCGTGCCGGCATCGGGGCGCGGCGCAGTTCTGATTCCACGGGTCAAACCCGGACAGCCGCTGCCGCCCTATCCAAAAGTTCCGGCGCCTGCCTCCACGGTCACAACTAAACAACTGCCTGTCGGTGCAGTGCCTCCGGCGCAGCCCAACGCGGGACCAGAAGATACTTCTTTGTTTGCCGACCTGACGGGGCGTTCGACGCTGTTCCGCAGCGGCACGGCGCTATTGCGTTTGCGTGTGGTGGTTCCCCATAACAAACAAGCGATTGATTCATTCATGGCTTATCCTTATCCGGTGAAACCGCCGGTAGTGAAGCAGCCGGATGGGTTGCCCACCTCATTCAAGCTCATCAAGGGTCGCATAATAGAAACCGGCTACCTGAACCGACAATCAGGTATCAAGCCGATTCCGACTTTCGGTTGGCGCTGGGAAGAAGCCTACAACGCAGGTTTGCGGCATGCCGCCGCCAAGGTCGGCATGGGCGAGCCGCACACATTCGCGACGTATTACCCGTGGTCTTCCGAAATGGTGAAGTGGGTGTTGCCTGAGTGCCGCCGCATCAACGCGCAGGAAGACGAGCGCTGGGAGCGCTACCAGGGTGTCAATGCCGAATACAACGAAAAGCGCGTCGACATCGAAATGCAATCAGTGCGTGATGGTCTCTTCCCTCTGAAGATGAAGCGCCTGAGCAACTTTGGTGCCTCCACGAATCTGCCGCCCGGCAATTGGTGGGTAGTCGGCACACATAAAGTTCCAGGCTTGACGTATTACTGGAACATGCCGGTGAGCGTGCCACCAGGTTCATCGACGAACGTCGTGCTCAACGAACGCAACGCGCTGGTCATCAAAGGCGCCTGGTAAGGCTGATGCGCTCATTCGGAATTCCAAAGCACAAACTTGTTGGGCTCGTGGTGCTTGCCTGCGCCGGTAGCCTGGGGTTGTACGTCCTGAGTATCATGTGGCGCGTCAGCATCGCCGAGCAAAAGTATTTTGGCAGCAGCAGGTTGATACCGCTCTCTTTGCACAAACAGGCATTGAACGAACCCCCAACGCCTGATTCATATTCATCCGGAACTACCAGATTCGTCAGAGACGGCAAAACCGTGGTTGTCTACAAGCAGCTTGTTAACAGCTATCAGCATGCATACGGCTCAGCGCTTGCCTCTTACGAAATCGGCAGCAAGGCTGCCGACTACCTCTTCCGGTGCAACGAGTATGCAGAATTTATTTTCGGAAGCCAGAGGGCATTGCCGGACAATTGGTTGGACACGAAAAAAGACCTGGCAAACAATGCCAGTGGTCGAAAAATCGGTTCGGCTGCTCGGAAACTAAAACTAAGTGGCGCGAACGCCGATCTGTTCATGCAACGCGAAACTCTCCAGGCTCTCGAAGACGGCCGAGTGATCGATCACTTTCGAAACCCGCGTGTGCAGTCGCTTCCTGAGCCGAACGTGAGTTGCCCGGGGTTGCAAATTCTAGCTGGACGCTGACTCAGTTATTTCGCTTTGGCTTTTTCGGGCGCCACTTCGTGCACGACAATTTGCACAGTCGGTTTCGCTTGAAAGCGTGAGCGCAAAAGTTTGCTCACTACTTCGCGAATCGAGCCGCGCAACGACGGCGGCTCGGCATCTGTAGTTTCTTCACCGGCCGCCTGCTCTTGCGCGGCTCTAAATCGCGCCACCACTTCTTCGATGGCCGCCAGCATGTCGGTGCGCACCGTCTCCCACTCGGGAGTATTGGTAAATCCGAGCGCGGCATACTCCAGATGCGGCGGCTGCAAAATGTCTCCGGCGGGAGTGAGCAAGACCGCGATCGTCAGCACGCCTTCATTGCTGAGGGCGCGGCGCTCGTTGACTGAAAAGCTGGTGACGCTTTCACCTTGATCCCGGTTGTACAAGACCGCTTGCGCCTCGACAGAGCCGATTACGTTGGCGCCGCCGTTGGCGAGTTCGAGCACTTCGCCGTTTCTCAAAGGAAAAACACTCTCGGTGGGAATGCCGAAGTCGATCGCCAGTTGCGCGTGGTGCATGATATGCCGCCCCTCTCCAATCGACGGCACAAAATAACGCGGTCTGGTAATCGACAGCATCAACTTCAATTCTTCCTGGCTGGCGTGCTTCGACACGTGCACACCGTCGCGCATGCTGTTGAACACCTGGACGCCCAGCGACAACAGCTGGTCGAGAATCATAGCTACCCGGCGCGAACGTCCCGGATAAATCTCGGCGCTGAAGACAAGCACATCGTGTTTCTTCAAAGCAAGGTCGCGGCACTTGCCGTAAGCCAGATCCCACATCATGCTCAGAGCATCATCGTCGTCGCCGGTGGCGACAATCAGGACTTCATCGTCTTTGAGTTTGCCGAATTGATCCAGACTGGCTTCGATGCTGCGATCATAAACAAGGTTGCCTGTGATCACCGCTGCCACGGCCGATTGAATCAAGGTGTCTCCGTAGAGCACCACCTTGCGCTCATATTTTTTCGCCAGATCAAACAGCATCTGCAGACGATGCGTATTGGTGCCATGCATCAGAAAGAAGATGCGGCTCTCCGCGGTCTCCAGCGCCTTTTCGAAAGCCGGTTGCACAGCGCGCTCAGAAGGTGTGTAGCCGGCATTTTCGACTCCGGCCGAGTTGCTGATCAAAAGCGCGACGCCGGACTCGCCGACTTGCGCCAGCCGGGAGATGTCTATATGCCGCCCATCCACGGGCGTCTGGTCGACCTTGAAGCTGGATGTATAAACAATCGCGCCTTCCGGCGTATTGATACGCAGCGCCGTCGCGTCGGCAATCGCATCGTTGACCTGAATCCATTCCACTTCGAAGGGACCGATTTGATATGGGTAGCGGGTTTCGATGGTATCAAGGACGGTGCCGGACGAATCGTAACCGCGACCCATCAGATTTTGCGACACGAGCGCCGATACAAATCGGGGCGCCAGAATACGAGGTATCTTCAGGTGACTGAGGAGATAGCCGATGGCGCCGCTATGCTCTTCGTGTCCGTTGGTCAGGACCAGGGCGGTAATGCGCTGTTGATTGGCGACCAGAAAGTTGATGTTTGGCAGCAAAAGATCGACGCCGGGTAGGTCGGTGCCGGGGTAGCAGACGCCCGCATCGACCAGGAGAATCTCGCCGCCATATGACAGAGCCCACAGGGATTGTCCGATTTCGCTCTGACCGCCCAGCGGAATCAGTGACAGGCGGTCGTATTTAAGCTCTGTTTCGTCGGAAATGACAAGCGACATGAGAAGCCTTGCAGCGCAGACGCGCTAGCGTGCGGACCGGTAAGTTACGTTACCGGCATTCTAGCAGGCTGGCCGGCGCTCGTCCCGCCAACTTACAACCTCGGGCGCGCGGCGACCGATCATATTAAGATAGAACTCAGACCCGCCCGCCAGTTAAGCCGGAGGTGAGACATGTCCTCACAACTCCATGAACTGCTCGCTGAGCACGTCCTCAAAACGAAGGCCGAGTTCACGCAACAGGCTCTGACCACAACTTCTGCCGACTTCGAGCGATTGCGCGCCGCCACTGACCAGGTCTACACGCAGTGGTCGAGTGACATTCCGTCGCTCTTTCTGCACTGCGCATCGCCGGCGGAAGCCATGGCGACCGTGAACTTTCTCACGAATCGCTGTGGAATACGCGGGTTTGCCTTCTCCCTTCCCAGTCGCAGCCAGCTGCCTATTGTGGTCGGTCGCACCGACGCTCCCGCCAATCGCTGGCTCGAGATGATTAATCTGCGTTCCTGGTTTGATGCGGCGATTCCAAAGAAAGGTGAAGGAAACCCAGCCGTCATCGCCCGCTCGATCATTGAGGAAATCGGTCGGCAGGACGCCGTATCACTGAAAAAGCGAATTCCGGAAATCGATGAAGCTGGCGGCGGCATGGCGACCGTGCGCCACTCGGCATTTTTGCCGGCTCACTATCATTCACCCGCCGTCGATGCGGCAGACTTGCTGTTAGTCAGTTTCTTTCAAAGCATCGGACTATTTGGTGCCGAGGAATATCGCGGCTTCTTCGAGGCTTTCAAAGCCGGGGGCTGGTGGTGGACCCTCGACGATATCGTGGTCTGGTGCGACAACCCGACCGTTTTCAATATCAGTAACAATATGCCGCATTGCCTGGACGGACCCGCCGTCAGCTTTGACGGTAAGTGGGATGTATTTGCGGTGAATGGCAGGATCGTTCCTTCTCGGGTAATCTGCGAGCCGGTGACGGTGGCCGACGTTCAATTTGAAGAAAACGCCGAAATTCGCGCCATTCTGTTGAACAGACTGGGACTGCATAATTACATCAAGCAATCCAATTCGCACGTTATAAGCAGCGATGACTATGGTGTTCTGTATCATGTGGAGACACCGCTCGAAGTCGAACCGTTCATGTGCCTCGTGGAAGTCACCAACAGTTCACCGGAACCTGATGGCACTTATCGCAAATACTATCTGCGGGTGCCGCCGACCATGAGTTCTGCGCGTCAGGCGGTTGCGTGGTCGTTCGATTTGAGAGAACATGAATACCATCCTTTGCATGAAACGTAATGCGGTGCAGCAATATGACACGACACACCGAACCGTTTGACGAAGCACTTTACGCGCAAAGTAAAGAACAAATTCGCCAGCTTGAGCGTGACTTCGCTGAGAAGGCTGCGAGCACCAGTCCAGTGCAGAGAGACGAGTTGGAGCGGGCCGTCAGTCGTATCTATGGTCACTGGGGATTGCAGGCTCCGGTCGTCTTCGTTTACTTTGACTCGCCTGCGAGTGCCGTAGTTGCAGTGTTGCTCTTACGTCAATTGTGCGGACTCAACCTTCATCGTATGCCAGTGCCACGGGTTGCGCAGCCTGTGGTGTCGCTGACATCGAGAAGACCACCTTCTACGTTAGACCTGCAGCAACTCTTTCGATTTGCTATTCAGGACGAACTTACCGTGCAAGACCCTGAAGCAGCCGATGCTTATCGGAGGTGGTGGACTGAGCTTGCCGCTATCAAGGCAGCGGCTGAAGACCTAGATCTGGACCGAGTCACAGGAACAGTCCTCAGGATGGAGCGTTTGAGCAATGTAGCTTCTCTGCTTTCAGATACGCTTTCGGCACACAGCAACAGTTTATTCGATCCAGATTTAGAGGTCGAGATCGAAAAGAAACTCTGGTCGGAAGAACGTCGAGCCAGGTTGAAGTTCCAACGAGCTAATAGTACGCCGACCGAAACGATGGTTCCCCAAGTCTCGGTGGAAGTATCGCGCCGCATCCTATGGAGCAGAAAGGTTCTGGAAGAAATTCATTCACCGCTCACATCGGGCTATCTGCTGTATCACCAGATTGCTCGTTTGCTGAACAAGGCAGATGCCCGAGTCAATGACTACATCGATGCCTTCGAAGCAGGTGGTTGGTGGTTCGCACTCGACAAAATTTGTGTGGTTTCAGAGAATCCCCTGGTGATGCACCTGGATGGCAATAATCCTGGACACGAAAGCGAACCGGCGATTAGCTTCGCCGATTGGGACATTTGGGCTCTGGGCGGCAGACGCGTTCCCGAGAGCGTGGTCACAAGGACATTCACCATAAAGGACATTCACAATGAACGAAACGTTGAATTGCGACGGTTGATGATTGACCGGTTTGGGTTAGGCAACTTCATTCGTGAAAGTGGTGCTCGCCAGTTGCAGAGCGACGAATGCGGCATCTTGTATAGAATCGAGATGGTAGCAGACGAACCTGTGACCGTTGTTCAGGTCACAAATAAAACCCCGGAGCCGGACGGTTCATACAAAGTGTATCACTTGCGTGTGCCACCAGACGTGCAAACAGCTAGGCACGCAGTCGCCTGGTCGTTCAACTTGGATGAGAATGAATACGAACCTCTTGTTGAAACCTGACCATGCGGGATAGGCTTGGCACGGCAACGGGTTGCGATAATGGCGAGTTCCCAAAAACAATATAGCGACTACCTGAAGGTGATACCGGAGTTGCGGGCGGAAATGCTGCCCCGCATCGAGAGTGCCGCGCCTTGTGACAGGGAGAAACTGGAATTTGCCGTGCGCCGCATTTATCAGTTTCGCAAACAGAAGCATCCGGCATTCTTTCTCTGGATAGACTCGCCTCTTCAAGCCATTGCAGCGGTGCATCTGCTTGCCCAGCTGTATGAGCAGCGTATCCACACGCAACTCAGACCGGAACCAAGCGAAATGCCTCTGGTGCCGGATTTGCTCGGTGCTGCCAGCCATCGCGGATTGCGAACGCCTGACTTGCGAGGCTGGTTCGGTTCCGCATTCAGTGACAAGCTCACTCTGGTCGACCCGACCTCAGTAAACGATTTCGTACAGGCATCTCTTCGGCACGGGCTGCAAGTCGATGCCGAGCGCTTGTCCGGACACGTATGGCGCATCGACACGTTGTACAACGCTGCATCGTTGATGGCCGAACAGCTGGCTAATGCCGACCTCGCCGACGCAACCAAGCTTTTCGCGCATCGCGACGTCCAGAAAGTCCTGGCGCAACAAGAGATGAAGGCAAGAGTCCCGTTCCAGAATAAAGAGTGGAAGGAAAACGAAGAGGCTACAGCTGCTGCGCGTTTTTCGTGGGCCACAACTGTGGTGCCGGTGCCCAATCCGGGACAGGAGGTGACTGACCCCGATCAGGTTTGTCGCTCGGTTCCCTGGCGGATGCGCCATTTGCAGAATTGCTATTCGCCGCTCAGTGACGGCAGCAGCTTGATGCTGGTGCGCTTATGCGAGCTTATGAAACGCCTGCATCCCACGAAGCATGAGTTTTACTTCGATGCGCTCGACGCCGGAGGCTGGTGGTGGCCGATGGATGATGTGTGCGTTGTTTCTGAAGGTCCGTCGAAACTGCATTTGCAAAATGGTTTGCCGCACCACGAGAGCGATCATGCCGTCGCATTTGGTGACTGGGGAATACACGCGGTGCGCGGAGTGCGAGTTTCCGAAAACGTCATTCGCAGTGCATTTAAGCTGGAAGACATTATCAATGAGAGAAACGTCGAAGTGCGTCGTGTGATGGTCGACCGCTTCGGACTGAGCAAATTCGTTGCCGCCAGCGATGCTACGGAAATACATCGCGATGAGTGTGGTGTTCTGTATGAGATTCAACAGAAGAACGACGAGCCACTGGTGGTGGTGCAAGTGACCAACAGCACCCCCGAAGCCGATGGATCGTTCAGAACATATCATCTGCGAGTGCCGCCTCGGACGCGCACTGCGCGCGCCGGCGTCGCCTGGTCGTTTGGAATGCGCGAAGAAGACTATCAGCCCGTTCGCGAATCGTGACGCTTTCGCGTGTAGTGGCATCCCTCTTCGCGCGCTTCGTGCCTGATCTGATTCATGTGGATAGCATGAATCGGTGCCGTCCCAAGCTTTAATGCCAGGGCTTGCGCCCACGCAACGCGTTCGCGATGGAAGTCTTCGCGCAACCGCTCACACGCCGCTGTCTCTGCCGGCTCTGCTGCGTGCTTTTGCTGTGTCTCGCCATGCTCAAACGGCCACATAGTGGAAGACTCCTGCCGGGGGAAGAACCTAATCTATCCGGTTCAGTCGATTTTTGGACACTACCTAGTCTTGCGATGAGATGAAAAACACGAAGAAGACCAACATGGCCGCCAGTATGGCGCCGCCCAGTCCAGCCATAAAGATGTAGCTGAAGGTCGAATAGGAGTAGCTCATCACCGGTGCAATGCCGGCGGTCAGCTTTGGTGCCCCCGGCAGCGGGACGAAACAAGCCCATACACAGCCGATCAATGCACCGACGCTGCAAGCGATGATCAAGAACTTCTTTTTCTCCGGCGTGAATTCCATGCTAGCGGTTCAGCAACTCCTGAAGTTGTCCCATGCGCTCGCCCGGGGCACCATAGTTCTCGACATAGTCTTTGATGCTGGCATCGATTACTTCGTGCGCTGAGACGATGTCGTAAACTTCGGCGATGGTCACGAGGTGCTCGGGCTCGTCCGGCAATTGCTTGTAACTGAGGAAGTAGTGCTTGAGGCGATCGATGATCGGTTTCGGACAATCGCTGATGTCTTTGAATTTGCCGTATGCCAGGTCGTCGTCGAGGACGGCAATGATTTTGTCGTCCGCTTCATTGTGATCGATCATACGCATGCCACCGATGGGGCGGGCATTCAATAGAATGTTGCCCTGGTTGATGGGGCGTTCGGTGATCACGCAGATGTCCAGCGGATCACCGTCACCAACGATATTTTGTCGATTGACGCGACGCTCGCAGACATCGGCGACATGCGGACCGCAATATGTTTGCGGAATAAATCCATAGAGGGTCGGACACATCGATGAAAAAGATTGCGGCCGATCGATGTGCAGGTGACCGGATGGTTTGTGTACTTCGTATTTGACCGTGTCGGTGGGCACAATCTCGATAAATGCCTGCACTTTCTCAGGACAGCGCTCGTCGGGCGAAATGCCATGCCAGGGATGTGCTTGAAACATAATCGACAGAAGGCGTCCGATTTCACGATTGTCCATGGTCTTCCTCAGTTAGTGCTGTGGGGTTCATCATTTCTTGTCAACAGGTTTGAATCCCAGGTGCTGATATAACGATAGCGCACGCTCGTTCTTTTCGGTAACCACAAGTTTGACCAGCGGTCGCCCCATGCGCGCCAGGGCTCGAATGCTCTCTGTCATTACCTGCGTGCATAGCCCCTTGCCTTGATACTCGGGCAGGGTGGCCGCAAATGCAATCAATGGATTGTGTTGGTAATTGGTGACCACAGAACAACAGACGATGGTGCCGCCATCCAGCACCACATGTGATGCCGTCCAGATCATGGCACCGTAGCGCCCGAAAAAAGTTTCCTTCACTTCTTGAACTGCCTGTTCGATGGTTTGCCCGTCGTCGTCGACCGTTCCTTTATATGCATCGTGCAGCAAGCGACCGAGCGCTTCTGCATCAGAGGCTTGCAACTGGCGTGCCAGTAGCGGCGGTTCGCACTTGCGCGAAAGTTTCATCGACGAGTCGGTGGCCCGACTCATCATGACGCGCCGTTTCTCAGTTTCTTGCCTGGGTGCTTCTGGCTGCTGCTGCAATTAGATAATCGAGCTCTCGCGATATTGTCCCCAGATGGCGCGCATGACGTCGCAGATTTCACCGAGGGTGGCATAAGCCTTGCAGGCTTCCAGAAGAAGCGGGAACGAGTTTTCTCCCCGTCGCAAACCGGCTTCCAGGTTGCTCAGAGTCTGGGCCACTTTCTCATTGTCGCGGGTGCTGCGCAGCTCCTGCAGGCGTTGCGTCTGACGTTCGCCAAACTCCTTGCCGATCTTCAAGATTTCGATCTTCGAGCCTGGTGCTTCTTCGGTAAAGCCGTTTAAGCCGACGAAGATAAACTCATCAGAGTCGAGCTTCTGCTGGAATCGATAGGCAGCGTCAGCGATCTCTTTCATGAAGAAACCTTTTTCGATGCCCGCCAGCACTCCGCCTTCTTCTTCGATGCGCTTGAAGTATTCGTTGGCGCCGGCTTCCATCTGATCTGTCAGCCATTCGATGTAATACGAGCCGGCAAGCGGGTCGACGACATTGGTGACACCGGTTTCGTGGGCGATGATTTGCTGCGTGCGCAAGGCAATGTGCGCTGCCTTTTGCGTCGGCAGACCGAGCACTTCGTCCATGGAGTTTGTGTGCAGCGATTGCGTGCCGCCCAACACTCCGGCGAGCGCCTCGATGGCGGTACGCACGATGTTGTTTTCCGGTTGCGGTCCGGTCAGACTGCAACCTGCCGTCTGGGTGTGAAAACGCAACTTGAGCGAGCGCTCATCCTTGGCGCCGTAATGGTCGCGCATGCGCTTTGCCCAGATGCGGCGAGCGGCGCGATATTTGGCAATCTCCTCGAAGAAATCGATGTGCGCGTTGAAGAAGAATGACAGACGCGGCACAAACTCGTCGACCTTGAGACCGGCTTCGATACCGGCGTCCACATAGGCAAACCCATCGGCGAGCGTAAACGCCAGCTCTTGGATGGCGGTCGCTCCGGCTTCGCGAATGTGATAACCGCTGACGGAAATGAAGTTCCAGCGCGGGACATTCATCGTCGTGAAGACAATCATGTCCTGGATCAATTTCAGTGCCGGACGCGGCGGAATCAGGTAAGTCTTCTGAGCGATGTACTCTTTGAAGATGTCGTTCTGCAGGGTGCCGTTGAGTTTCTTCCAGTCAAAGCCCTGCTTCTCGGCATTGGCGAGAAACATGCTGTAGATGATCACCGCCGGTCCGTTGATAGTCATCGAGGTCGAGACTTTATCGAGCGGCAGGTCTTTGTAGAGAATCTCCATGTCCTTGAGGCTGTCGATGGCGACTCCGCAGACGCCCACTTCGCCGAGCGACTTGGGATGGTCGGAGTCGTAACCCATCAATGTCGGCAGATCGAACGCCGTCGACAAGCCGGTTTGCCCCTGGGCGAGCAGATATTTGAAGCGCTCGTTGGTCTCTTCCGGACCGCCGAAGCCGGCAAACTGGCGCATTGTCCAGATTTTGCCGCGATACATGTTTTCGTGGATGCCACGGGTATAGGGAAACTGACCCGGGTCGGCCAGCTTCTCATCGTAATTCCAGCCCTTCAAGTCGTCAGCGGTATAGACCGACTTAAGCGGAATATCAGAGAGGCTGTATTTGATTTCGCCCGTCTTCGGCTTCGACAGTTCCTTGACCATGACTCTCTCCCGTGGCTTGCTTAGGCTAAAATATGCCATCACTGGTCAGTCAGCTTATACCAGTTATTGTAGTTCTCCGCGTATCCTAATTGCTTCCTTATATTCAGCCCTATGGATCTCCAGGGATTCTCAAGAGCCAGCCACAAGAGACAAATTCATGACATCAACTGCTATGCCTACCAAATCTGCGTCCGAACTGGTAACGGCGATCCTGAAAAGCAAAGCCCCGATTGACGTTCGGGCTCCGCACGGATCCGAGCTCACCTGCAAGGGCTGGCTGCAAGAAGCCGCCTTTCGCATGCTGCTCAACAATCTCGACCCGGCTGTCGCTGAGCGGCCGCACGACCTGGTCGTCTACGGCGGGTCCGGCAAGGCTGCCCGCAACTGGGATTGCTTCAAGGCGATAGTCAAAGCTCTGGTGAACCTGGAGAACGATGAAACCCTGTTGGTGGCGTCCGGCAAGCCGGTCGGCGTGTTCAAGAGCCATGTCGATGCGCCGCGAGTTTTGATCGCCAATTCCAACCTGGTCGGCAAGTGGTCTGACTGGGAGCACTTCAGAGAACTGGAACGCAAGGGTCTGATCATGTTCGGGCAGATGACTGCGGGTTCATGGATCTACATCGGGACGCAGGGCATCCTGCAAGGTACGTACGAGACCTTTGCGGCTCTGGCGAAGAAACATTTTGGTGGCACCCTCAAAGGACGCATCACCGTCACCGCCGGTCTTGGTGGCATGGGTGGTGCCCAGCCGCTCGCTATTACAATGAACGAAGGCGTGGCAATCTGCATCGAGATCGATCAAACGCGCATCGACCGCCGGGTGGAAACTCGCTATTGCGACAAGCAAGCGAAAGATCTGGATGACGCTATTAAACTGGCTCAGGATGCGGCCGCTAAAGGCGAGGCGGTTTCGATCGCGTTGCTGGGCAATGCTGCGGAAATATTGCCTGAACTGGTGCGTCGCGGATTTAAACCCGATGCACTGACCGATCAAACTTCGGCGCACGATCCGCTCAATGGATACGTGCCAATCGGTTTCTCACTGGAGAAGGCCGCTGAATTGCGCGCGCGCGATCCGCAGGAATATTTGAAGCAGTCTTGTGAATCGATCGTCACGCATGTGAAAGCGATGCTCGACCTGCAAAAAGCCGGTGCGATTACATTTGATTACGGCAACAACATTCGCCAGGTTGCAAAAGATCATGGAGTCTCGAATGCCTTCGACTTCCCGGGCTTTGTGCCGGCGTTCATTCGCCCATTGTTCTGTGAAGGCAAAGGTCCTTTCAGATGGGCTGTTTTGTCGGGCGATCCAAAAGACATCGCCACCATCGACGAAGCGATCTTGAAGAACTTCCCCGAAGACAAAGCACTGGCTCGCTGGATTGACATGGCTTCCAAACGCGTGGCGTTCCAGGGACTGCCGGCACGCATTTGCTGGCTGGGCTACGGCGACCGCGCCAAGTTGGGACTGATAATCAACGACCTGGTAGCGCAGGGCAAGGTGAAGGCGCCGGTTGTAATCGGACGCGACCATCTGGATGCCGGATCGGTGGCATCTCCGAACCGAGAAACCGAGGCCATGAAGGATGGCACTGATGCGGTCGCTGATTGGGTATTTTTGAATGCCATGATCAACGCCGTCGGTGGTGCCAGCTGGGTGTCGGTGCACCATGGTGGCGGAGTCGGCATCGGTTATTCCCAGCACGCCGGGCAGGTGATTGTCGCCGACGGTACCGAAGCAGCCGCGAAACGCCTTGAACGCGTTTTGACGACCGACCCCGGCATGGGCGTGATACGCCACGCTGATGCCGGTTATGAAGAGGCGATTGATTTCGCTAAGAAGAAGAAAGTGCGCATCCCGATGGAAGAAGTCTAGGGGCGCCGCCTAAATTTCCATTAGCTCTCGTCGAGTCAATTAGGTTGGCGCAGGCCGGCTCAGTCAGGTTAGGACAGGACAACAGGCAGGAACATGAAAACTCAAATAGCGCGCGCGACACTGGTGGCAATCGCCATCGCTTCGATCGTGGGTGCGAATGCATTTGCTGCATCGCGGGACCCAAAGACGGCTGCGGCCATTCAGAAAGGCAGCGGCGAATGGATGGTGATGGGGCGCGATGCGGAGACCGCAATTAAGAATCGCAAGTTTGAAATTGCATTGCAGAAATACAATGCGATTCTTGAGCAGCGAAAAGCTTTAGGGCTGGACTTGATGGTTCAGCAAATTGCGCTCGCCGATGTGTATGAAAAGCTGAAACAGCTCGACAAAGCAGATCAGTTGCATCGCGACGCTATTGCTGGACGCGAAGCGCAAGACGGCGACGACGGCCCGACGGTGATTTTTCCGATTCAAGAATATGCTGCCTTTTTGAAGCGCACCGGCAAAACCGCTGACGCCGTGAAGATGACGAAGCGTATTGCATTTATCGAAAAGCAGCGCACGCAGCCTCCGAAAGAACTGGTGGCACTGACCGCGCAGAAAGGCTTGAAGAATTCTGAGATGGCGGCGAAGGCTGTCGAGATCGGCAAGACTTATATGGATCGCGATCAATATAACCGTGCACTGATGGCATTCAACAAAGCCGTCGGTTGGGACGCGTCGTCTGCCGATGCTCTGACCGGACGCGCCGATGCCTACTCATTTATGGAAGATCGTGTGCACGAATTGCGGGATCTCAATCAGGCGATCAAGCTGAATCCTAAGCAAGCTAAAGCTCTCTTCTTGCGCGGTATCTACTATCAGGGCATCAAAAAGAACGCTCAAGCAATGGCTGATTTTAATAGTTCCATCGCAGCCAACCCGCAGGACACGGAAGTAATTGGGCAGCGGGCGAAGATGTTTCAGGACCAGAATAAATTTGATCCGGCGATCGAAGATTACAACCGCGTTCTGAAATTGGACCCGAATGCAACCTGGGCGTTGATGCAGCGTGGTCTGTGTTTCGAAGGCAAGAAAATGTACGACCGGGCGGCAGAAGATTTTTCAACTCTGGCTCAAATTTTTCCGGATGACAGCTCGTACACCGAAGCCAAAACGCGCGTGTTGAAATTAAAATCGGCCGGCGGCAAAACATCGGCGCATTGAAGCGTCCTTGGCAATATATATTGTCTGCTATGATTGGAACTTCTCCCCGACATTCCTTTAGATAAAGGAGGGCTCCCACATGGCAAACGATGACATCAATAACCTGTACAACCGCGCCACTGGTACCGAGCCGCAAACGCAAACCGGTCCGGTCGTGCACGTACGCATACAAGGTAGAAGCCGCGACATCGCACTTGATTTGCTCGAGCTGACCACGGGTTCCAGCGACGCAGACATTCGCTCCGCCGTAGCACGCTTTATGGAAGTGCCGCCCCAATCACTGAACAGCACCGTGATCGAACGCCATGAAAATGGCAACATCACTGTGCGTCCAGAAGCAGTATTCGGTTAATCGACCGACTGCGTGGTGCGCCATCATGACAGAACGTGAGCGGCCCGATCCGCTGGCGATGATTGCAAAAATGGAAGAGGAAGAAAAGAAGTTGTCGCAGACAACGTTTCTTGCTCCGATCGTTGCCGGCGGTAGGGTGCGCGTTCGCGTGGCTGGCATCGTCTATGAGATGAAAGTGCGCACGAGAGAAACCGGATTTTGTATCCTGCGCATGGTTGAGCAAGGCGTAGCGGAAGTCGTGGAAACAGCTTCGCTTTCGCTTGTCGCGAAATATCTGGCGCTCTTTCCTCGTGTGCGCCTGGTGCTTGTCGATCAGTTAGATAAAACCTGGTGGGCTCTGGCGTACTCCGAGGCCGACTCGCGCCTGCGATTGTCCGGCCCGGTGCCGGTGCAACTGGTGCTCGGTTGCACCAATTTCGATACCATTCATGCGCGCTTTGATGGCGCGACCTTCTGGTTTGATTCTGTAGATCGAAAACGAGACCCGGCAGTTTCGCGAACTTTGCGCCGGTCGCTTGAGGCTGATACCAAACCGGCTGACCTACGCGCTCGCGGAATGGTGCCGAGCGAACGCCTCGCGTATCGCATGATGTATCTTCATAAGCATCGCAATGACCCGGCCGAAACGATGCTGGACGATCGCACCCGCATCAGCGAAGCCTTGCGTCACGCCGGTGCGACGCTGGAAAGTTTTCGCTATACCGATCAACATCAACAGTATGCAACCGTTCGATTCGAAATGGATGGCCGCGACCACGTGGTCAACGTGTCCGTAGGAGACCTGACACTGCAAAGTGCTGGAGTCTGTTTGAGCGGACAGGATCAGGATTTCGACCTGACCAGCGTCGTGGGCGTACTGCGCGAAGCTGCCGGCGGCTGGTATGACTACCGTGGGTAAACAAGACGCCGCCACAGACGCCACAACGGTTAAATTTGCCGATGGCGGTGAATTCCCCGGCGGCAAAGAAATCGCCTACGTGCTCACCGGGGAATGCCTCAATGGTGTGTGGCACGCCAAAATGCGCTGGCGGACAAAGGGGTCGGAGACCTCCGTACGGTTCGACGGCAAGCGCGTGTTGGAACGCGAGGAAACCGAAGGCGATGTGATCGGCTTCTATCACACGCACCCCGAGGGTTTTACAGGTCCTTCAGGGCGCGACGATCGCACCATGGACGCCTGGTGCTTTTGTTTCGGCAAGCCGGTTTTATGCGTGATTGAAACCAGCGCCGGTGCGCGTGGATGGATTTATGAGTACGATAAGAAACCGCGGGCGGTCGCCCGCGTGCAACGCTTCAGGGGATTGATTCTGGTAGCGTCCGAGTAGTTCAAGGAAACTGATAAAAGATGAGCCACCGATTCCATCACGAGCAAATTTTTCGCGGACAGGACGCGATGCGCAAAATTGCCGGCGCGAGTGTTTTGATTTGCGGCGCCGGTGCGCTTGGTTCGAACCTGGCTGAAACCCTGGCGCGTATGGGCGTCACCAATATGACGGTAATAGATAAAGACCGGGTGGAGGAACACAACGTCGGCACCCAGGTCTATTCGCTTGACGATGTGGGTGGGCAAAAGGCCGAGTTGCTACGTAACCTTCTTTATCGTGAGGTTGGAGTTGAAATTACCGCGCGAGCACAAGAATTGACCGAAAAGAACGTGTCCAAGCTGTTGAAAGGCGCGACCCTGGTGGTTGACGTCTTCGACAACACAGCCTCACGCCGGCTGGTCACTGATTACTGCCGCGATAACGGCATTGCATGCCTGCATGCCGGAATGAACGACGCATACGGGGAAGTAATCTGGAACGAAAAGTACCGTGTGCCCAGTGACGCAGGAATAGACGTTTGCGATTACCCACTGGCCCGCAATCTCGTCACCCTGGTGGTCTCGGTTGCTGCGGAGGTTCTGGTGCGGTATGTACTGACCGGGCAAAAGCGGAACTACTCCGTGACGGTGGGGGATCTCTCTATTAATGAAGAGTTCGACCTCTAACGGCGTGCATGCACGCGAAACATAAGTTCAGAGAATTAAAGTCATGGACGACCAAAATCCTATTGACAGGATTCTTGGAGCGGCTCTAAGATGGAATTTCCGCCTGCCAGATTGTTTGTTGTAGCAGCGCGCGAATTTTGTTTCGCGAAGAGCAGGGGAAATGGAGGTTCGGTCCGTGAAGGACATCAGAACACCGCTAGGAAAATGGCAGTTTAACCACGGCGTCATAGCCGGCGGTTATCGCCGCGAGAATTGCGGCTCGGCTCGACCGACCCAGTCCTCCAAAATGCAACAGCCATCCATCCAGATGCAGCAGCCATTTTCCGTCCATACAACCAGCACCGCCGTTGGCGTAGATGCATATCACGGGCTCGACAATCACGTCGCTGCCCGCGCAACGCTTTACTAAATACTGCCACCACATATGGTGCGCACCATACTTGACACCACATCTAGGCTTTGCTAGATTGGTGACTGATGCAACTGTAATCCAACAGGTAGAGCATACATACATCACCAGCCTGTTAAGCTGATTCACTCGAAAGGTAGCGGGTGCGAATCCCGCCAAGGAAGCTTTTCTTTGTAGCTCAATCAATAGAGCATTCGACGATCAATATAAGCTCCATCGACTCGTACAGACGCATCTATTCATCAAGGTAAGGAGATCTTCGTTGCCCTGGTGCTATCACCGACAACAAGCATATATGTCTCGCGAATTGGCGTTCGTGAGCATCGCGACGGGCTCAGCTCAATAGGCTGTTGCCCGTCTCTCCGCTGGTTTATCCGCGCCACCATATACGGTGCGCACCACCCTTGACACCATTGTCAGTCTTTGCTACATTGATGACTGATGCAACTGTAACCCAACAGGTTGAGCATACATACAATCAGTTTGAAAAACTGTCTGACTCGAACGGTAGCAGGTGCGACTCCTGCCTAAGGACTTCCTTTGTAGCTCATTAGTAGAGCATTCGACTTGACCGCTCCATCGACTCTTACAGCCGCATCAATTCATCAAGGTAAGGAGATCTTCATTGTCGCCTTGGTGCAACAACCGACAAGAAGTGTGTGACCCAAGCGGATTAGCTGTTCGCGATGGTCATAACGGGCTCAGCCTTGCTAGCTGGTGCCCGTTTCTCCGTTGGAATGACACGCCACCACCCCTGGTGCGCACCGCTATTGACACCGCTCTCCAGTGTCTGCTAAATTGAAATCACTGCTCCTGTAATCCGACAGGCTGAGCTTACATACATAACGAACAGGTCGCAGGTTCAAATCCTGCCGGAGACCTTGGTCTCCGTAACTCAGATGGTAAGAGTGTTCACTCCGTACTCCGCTCCCCCGACTTATACAGAAACAGTAAAAAACAAGTCCGCAACGATTCTGTACTCTAACTGTTAGAGCATACAATCGCTTTTCACGCGGGAGGTTGTGGGTTCGACTCCTACTGGGTCCAAGACGGGCCCATAGCTCAACGGTAGAGCACCAAAACGTCGCTCCAACGACTCGTACAGAATCTAGCGCACTAAAACAACAAAGGAGATCGCTTTTGTCCCAACGCTTTATAAGTACACGACAGAAACACGACTGGTCAAGCCGGACGATGCATCTGCGGCGACCAGCACGGGCACAGCAAACGTAGCTGCGCCCGTATCTCCATTTGTATTTTGTATGCCACCATTGGCAGTGGCGCACCACTATTGACACCACTAAGGTTATCTGCTACATTTGTACTTGTAACTGTGTTCCAGTCGCCGGCATACGAGCGCGACAACCACGATAGTATGCAGACTCGAAACCTGCCGCGGGCAACATGCCTGTGTAGCTCAAAGGAAGAGCAATTCGAGGCCGCGCTTGACGCTCGAGCGACAATGCAGAATACATAGATCAAGGTCCGCAGACGATCTGTACTCTAACATTTAGAGCATACAATCGCCTTTCGAAGCGGGTGGGCGTAGGTTCGAATCCTACTGGGGGCTTTTATGCCCTCATAGCTCAGTGGTAGAGCACCAAAACTCTGCTCCTTCGACTTGTACAGAGAGTACGCGAACTGAGAGAAAGAAAAGGAGATCGTTTTTGTCGCCAAGGCTTCATAAACTATCGACAGAAAAAGGTTGGTCCAGTCGGAGTAGCTCTCCGCAGTGATCATCACGGGCACGGCATAGCTAGCCGCTGCCCGTATCTCCGTTTGTTTTACTAGTGCCACCATATTTAGTATCGCACCACTATTGACACCACGCATTGTGCATGCTACTTTAATAGTATCGCCTGTACCCCAACAGGAAGAGCATACAATCTGGTAATTCCCTTCAAAGGAATCGGTTCGACTCCGAAAGCCTCCGCCATGGAGGTGTTCAAAGTGGCTCTCTCGACTCGTACAGGCAAGACCTTTGGACCACGTCCCATTGCAACTCGGGATTGTCCAATCATGGAAGTGAAGGCTCTTCATTTCCGCGGCTGGCAATAATAAGTGCGGAATGAATCCCCAATTCATCTCCGAGCGGGCGTATGCGATGAACAGGGCTATTGACCCCGGACGCGGTGAACATAGGGGGAACTTCGCCAGTGACCGACTCCGCACATATCACCAATTCGAAGTTATTCTCACGGGTCCGGCCATGCTGCCGAGGCCCGTTCCCCCACTGGAACCACACACCACCACAATCGCATACGAGTTTTCGATTTCACTCAGATATGCGGACATATGGGAGAAGTATTGAAAGTGGCAGAAAAACCGCGCACAGCCGCGATCATTACTTCATCAACGGGCTCAGCCAAGTGCTGGTGCCCGTCATTCCCTTTGGAGAAGGAACCGAACACCGCGCACCACTGGTGGTGTAAACACCAGGCACCATATATGGTTTACAAACTTGATCGCTGCTGATAATCTGTGCTACTATAATTATTGCGTTCTGCGCTCCAACAATGTGAGCTTACAAACTGGTTAGGGCGAAAGCCTGTGGTTCGAATCCACCCTTGAGGAGAGATTCCTCGCCAAAAACAAAAAAACAGCTCCCATAACTTGCGCAGGTCGCAATCAACCTTAGTCCCCTCTGCATTAACTCGATCCCTCTCCAATGAATAGACGCCAACATCAATTGCACCCCAGCCCGAGACGCCCGCAGTAAAAGCGAGACATCTCGGGGCGTAGTGCATTGGTGGCATGTCTGCCTTGGAAGCAGAAGGTAGTTGGTTCGATTCCAACCGCTCCGGCCATTTAACTAAACTGTATTCAGAGACTTACCGAAATGAAGAGACTCCAGCACCAGCAACAGCCCCCGCGACACCAGTAAACCAACTGGTGTCAGTTCCGTCGGGATCTATTGCAGTGCCGGTGCCGGAGTGACCAAAACGTTTCCTCCCCGAGCGCAGCAGATGATCGGGGATCGACTAATGGTAGGTCACAACGCTTTGAACGTTGCAATATTGGTTCGAATCCAATTCCCCGAGAGCTGTGGTCGTAGCTTAAGTGGCAGAGCCGTCGGCTGTGAACCGACAAGGTACGGTTTCGATTACCGTCGACCACTCCAAATGGAGTTCCAATAAAAAACTGGCTGACCTGGGGCAGATCAGCCAGTCGAATAATGTCGCGTGCTCTTCCCAAAAATCAGTCTCCAGCGACCCGGTCGGCAGTTCTCTCAATGAGCCATTGAAAGAGCGCGCGGCACGTGGCATCGACACGCGACATAGTCAGAGGCAACCCCGCCTTCGTCTCCCAGTAGAATACGCCGCCTCTAATTTTGCTCAACTGTAAATAGGTCTGCGGTTCTTGATTCTCGACCGCATCTTTGCCGAGAGCATTGCTTCCATGCAATTGCTCCAGCGGTATCAAATAGAAGGTGACCACTCCCTCGTCTGCACAAAGCAAAAGCGAATGAGTTGATGTCGCCAGTGCCGCTCGTACTCTGGTGAGCCAGGAGGAGGGGCGGCTATCTTTTTGCAGGCGCAGCGGACCCGACACTTCGTGCGGTCTGGTCAGTTCTAAATAGAATGGACCCAGTCCCACCGCCGCGTTGTATTCCACGGCGTAAACCTTCAGGAGCTCATAAATAATAATCAGCAAGTCGCGCGGTGCCAGGTCGGAAATGATCTGCTGATGCCCGTCGCTGTTGTTTCCGGAATCGAGTGTTTCCTTGAGTCTTTGCGATACGCTGCGGGCATCGAGCGCGATCGGATGCTCGCCCGTGATCACCTGCGGATAGTTGCCGGTGCGCCGAGAAGATGACGAAGCTTCGAGTGTGCGCGGTGGAGCCTTCTCGACCGGCGACGCCTTGCCCCAGTTGCTGTCGAAACGGCTGTTTTGTGAAAACGGTTTCGGCGTGGGGCGATTGCGATCTTTATTGCTGCCTGAAAACATTCCGTTAAGCATGGTCGAAGCGACCTCCTGGTAAAAAACTATTCGGCGATGTGAGCTTTGGTTTCTTCAATCAGCCACTGGAAGACAGCCATGCAGATCGCCTCCACCGAAGATGGTGTCAGGGGAGTGCCGATCTTGGTTTCCCAGTGCACCAGGTTGTTTTCTGCCTTGATGCGCAGCAAAGTCGCCGGCTCATAATTCGTTTCTTGCTTGGTCAATCCCAGTGCGCGCGCCACCGGCAATATGAAAAACACGATGCCGTCGTCTTGCCCTCGCAACACCAGCGAGTGCGACGAGGTCGAGAGCCGCGCGCGGAAGTAAGTCACCGACTCAAGCGGATTGCGCTGGCGATCGAAACGCAGTACCTCGGTCACCATTTGCGGATCGGTGATGGCGATGTGCAGAGGTCCGTAACCGACGGCGTGGTTGTAGTCGTAGGCGTAGGATTTGAGCATCTCGAAGATCAGCGCCAGAAGTTCGTTCATCGACTGGCTGCAGAGGCGCTGTTGCTTGGCCTTAGCATCCTTGCGATTTTTCAGCGACTCGAGAAATGTAATCGACTCGCCGGCAATACCTGATACAAAACTGCCGCTGCCGCCCTTGGCTTTCAATCTGACGAGAATTTCGTCGCGCAGCTGAGACTCTTGATCTTCATCGCAATCCTCATGGTCGTACACAGACTTATCGAGGGTCTTGTTGAACGCCGTGTTCTGCCCCCACTTCTTGTCGAAGAACGTATCCTTGGTGAAGTACGTGGGCTTGGAGTTCTTCGCTATTTCTTTGATGTTGGTGAGCAAAGCGGTAAGCATCATGGCGGTAGCCTCGCAGGTGTGGTCGGTGGGAGGAGCGCATCGCCCGCTGCCGTCAGTGATTCCGGCAATTGGGCTATGTCACCACCTTAACCCGCTCCAGCATGGGTGTAAATTCTCCGAATCGTATTAGCGAAAACGTGTATAAAGCATCGTCCAGGCGCTTGCAGAGCCGGTCTCGGCATGCAGAAAGGCCTTTCGGAAATCGTGGCGATTTTTCCAGACAAGTGCTAAAGTGAACCTCACCTGTGCTCCAACAGGCAGAGCCTACACACGTCTGCTAACGTAATTCAAAAGCTCTCCCGACTTGTACAGGACCAGTCCTTTCTGTCCACGCCCTTTCCGTCCACTTTGTCCCGGCGCGCGTATTAATCAGGCGGACACCATATAGAGGTGCCGCATTGCCGTTGGCAACATAGTGGATGTCGGTATCCCGAAGGACACCAACATTAAAGGTATAGGAACAACACCATGACTACACGACGAGGGGGACGACGACCGGCGCGAGCCAATCAAGCGGCGACCACCCCTGCGCCTAACTTCACCGAACTCATGGCTCGCACACGCAACGCCGGCGAGCAAGACTTTCGTCTGGCTATCCTGAACGCACTCCTGCGCACGCCGCACCGTGCAGTTGCGCCGCACATGCCGCTTTTCGAGCACGTGCACGAACGCGATCCGCGCTTTTTCGGACCGCTTGCCGCCTGGTACTTCAAGAACGGCAGCGTCCATGACTTGAAGCAATTGTTTGCGGCGTACATGGCCACTTCAAAATTTTCAGACGAGTACCGAAACGCCGGTATCGCCATGATCACCGAATTGCCTCCTTATCAGGTTGAACGCGTGATCGGTTTGATCAAGGGTCATGAAGAAGGCGGCAAGTTCATTCCTGGTGTCGCGGGTTCCGTACCGCGCTCTGTCCGCACCGCCATCGAAGACTACCTGCATCAACGCGAGAAGAATCACGAGCAGTTCGACAATGTTGTCCTGCACGCGCGTTCTTCGTTGAAGACACTCTATGCGTCGCTGCGCATCAAGCCCGGCGAATACGCACAGCGTGTGCTCTTCGACAACGATCCGCCTGAGGGCAGTCGACTGTACGTCTTGAAGCAACTGGCTAAGACCAACAACTCCGGCGAACAGGCAAGACTGATCGTGCAGAACAAGATTCCCTATCGGGTTGCTGTCTCGGCGATCAAGCAAGTCACACCGGCATTGCTGGTGGCACTGGTCGACGCCATGACTCCGCAGGAAGTGATCAACAACCTTGCTTCGCTTAAGAAGCGTGGTGCCATGGACAACAAAGATCTGCGCCGCATGATCGAAGCAAAACTGAAAGAAGCCGAAGGCGATAAGCGCGTATCCGCGCTCAAGACGCGGCAAGCCCTGCAAGCTGCCGACATCGATGCCGAAATGGCCCAAAAGGTGGAGAAGGTCGGCGACAAGCAGATCAAATCCAAAGCCAAGATCAAGCGTCCGACGGCAATCTTTGTCGATAAGAGCGGTTCCATGCAACAAGCAATTGAAATTGGAAAACAGCTCTGCGCCATCGTAGCCCCAATATGCCAGGCCAATCTCTATGTCTACGCGTTCGATACCCTCGCCTACGCAATCGAAGCGAAGGGCAACGAACTCTCCGACTGGGAAAAGGCTTTCAAAGGCATCAAGGCCGACGGCGGCACCTCGTGCGGCGTGCCATTAGATATGATGCGCCGCAAGAAGCAGCTCGTCGAACAAGTGATCGTAATCACCGACCAGGGTGAAAACGGCAAGCCTTATCTGGCTGATGCAATGGTGCAATATCAGCAAGAACTGGGCACTTTGCCGACGGTCATGATTCTCAACTGCGGGCAATTCTCCAACCATCTGGAGGCGGCTCTGACGCGAAACAATATCGAGGTTGATACCTATACATTTAGTGGCGACTACTACAGTTTGCCCAGCCTGCTGCCGATGCTGGCGGGTGGAACTCGGTTGGAGCTCTTGATGGATATCCTCGCGTATCCGCTGCCTGTGCGCAAAGACCGTCAGCTGGCCGGCGCACCAGGTTGATCGACTACTAACAGGAAGCCGGAGGGCACGTTGAGCAATCGACGTGCCCTCTTCTTTTCGCTGAGCTGACGGCCATGGAATGCGATACCATATATGGTGGCAATTGCTCGCCCCCGGGCGGCAACGCTGTGCATACCATGGGATGCAACCAGCTTCGCGGGTCAGATTCGACCCCTGTGCCGTCAGATCAGCGAAAGGCTCACACAGCAGGGGTTTCCGAACACGGAGGCTAATCGATATGCGGCGCATACTGGCAACGCCCATGAAGGGGAACTTTAACGCAGTGCCGCAGTCTAGGTTTCTGAACGGTGCTATCATGATTTCGCAAAATTGCTCTTCACAACAGTGGAGGCAGCAATTTACTGCGGTTTTGAGGAGCCTGACGAGGGCATCAGCGAAGACGGAAGAACCATATGGGGCGCTTGGTCCAGAAATTCGGTGGAACATCGGTCGGAGACGCGAATAAGCTCCGCCGCGTCGCAGAAATAGTAGTCAAGGAAGCCGCCGCTGGAAATCAGGTAGCCGTTGTAGTTTCGGCAATGGGGCACACCACTGACCAGCTCATATCGCTGGCAGACAGTGTTGCCGACGAACAATCCACCCGCGAAATGGACATGCTGCTCGCTACCGGCGAACAGGTCTCCATTGCGCTTCTGACCATGGCCATCCAGAGCCTCGGCGGCAGAGCCCGCTCCTTCACAGGCGCCCAGGCGGGCGTAATCACGGATGGGATTCACGGCAGCGCCCGTATAAGAGAAGTACGCGCCGAGGCGCTCGAAAAATGTCTGAAAAACGGCGAAATCGCGGTCGTTGCAGGATTTCAAGGTATAACCGAGGCGGGCGACATCACCACGCTCGGTCGGGGCGGCTCCGACACCACGGCGGTCGCCCTGGCGGCAGCCCTCAAGGCTGAGTGGTGCGATATCTACACTGATGTTAACGGCGTCTACACGGCTGACCCGCGGGCGGTGCAACAAGCACGGCGCCTGGAAGCCGTTTCTTATGAAGAAATGCTCGAGCTGAGCGCCGCTGGTGCTCAGGTGTTGAACGCTCGTGCCGTTGAACTGGCAATGAACACACAAGTGCCGATTCGCTTGCGTTCGACCTTCGAGCCCGACGACGAAGGCACGCTCGTCACTCACAAGTTTTTGGCCCCTGAATACACGGTCTGCGGTATCGCTTGTGATACCAACCACACGTCGTTCCGCGTTAAGGTGACCCGCCCGCTGCAGCCCAATCCGGACGGCTCGCGAACGCCAGTTCATTACTTAGAAGCTGTCGGACGCCTGTTCCAGCAACTGCACGACATGGGCGTCACGACTGACAACGTTACGTTGATCGGAAAAGAAAACGGTGCTGCCCCTGAGCTGCTGTTTACATGCGAAAAACGCAGCGCGCGCCGCGTGCAGGCTGTGATCGAGAGTATGCACGAAGACCTGGGCAGACCCGAAGTTGTTGTTGACAGCGACCTGGCTCGAATTTCAGTGATCGGCAGCGGATTAAGTTGCCGCCGAGGCGTGGTAGCAGCTATATTTGATACCCTGTGCAACGCATCGATTCCAATTCGTATGCTCACCACAGGGGATATTCGGGTCACCGCCCTGGTACCCGAGCAGTTCAGAAAAGAAGCTGTGAACCACATTCACGAGAAATTCTGCATATATCCACCGGTTGACGCCAGGGTATTCAGCTAGGAGCACCAGATGTCTGGTTCATTCGGCAACTTCTTCGATCAAATTAAGAGCGGAGCAAAGTCAACTGCGTCTCAAATGAGCAAGGCGGCGAAAATCGCCAAGCTGCGCGTCGAGATGGCAACGCAGAAAACTGAACGCGAACGCCATCTGAAAACGATTGGCACCAAAGTCTATGCCATTTACCAGAAAGACAAAAATCTGGATGTGGATACAGTCACCAACGAAGTGAAAAACGAGCTCAACTTGATCGAGCGCATCGATAATCGCACCGTCGAAATTCAGGATGAGATTTCTACGTTGCAATCAGAAATGCGCAACGAAGGCGGAAGCGATGTCGTCGACGCCGAAGTTGCGGACTCCGACGACGAAGAAGAAGCTGAAGAGAAGCCGAAGAAGAAGAGCAAGAAGAAACCAGAACCGGTCGACGAAGACGAAGAGTCCGACGACGAATAGAACAGAACCGCAGTTTCTGAACTACACCTGCACCGAAGCCAATTCTGCGAAAGAGATCTCGCCTTCGTCAAACTCAACGCCGAAGGCCTCTGAGAAACCGGCAATCATTGCAGTTTCTATTTTCTCAACATCACAGGGATCGATAATCTCGAACAGGTTGGCGTGACGCTCGGCCTTAGCGGCATCGCTGTCCGGTATCACTCCCAGTAAGCGCGGCATCAACTCTTGCGGCTGATTCAGAAGCAGCGAGCCATGTTGCAGCACCGCATGTTTGCGGCGCAACTGCGCGCTGCCCACCAGTTTCTTTCCGTTGTAATGCAAATCGGCCCCGGTTGTAGCAAGGAAACAATCTTGTTGCTGCCGGTAGGCGGCTTGCGCCTTGCCGAGTTCTACCTCGACACCTAATCGAGCCAGACCGCCCTGCAATCCATTGCAGATTTGCCGATAGGCTTCCGATATTGTGCTGCTCAGGAAACCTTTTTGAAAATCCTGGGTCGACGAGCTGCCCACAAACGAATAAGTAAACTCGCCCATGTGCAACACGGCGCGCCCCCCGGTGGGTCGACGCACCACGTCCAGTCCCTCGGCTTTGATGCGCGCGACCGTTTCTTCCGGCAACACCTGGTTGTAGCCATACGATACTGCCGGCGGTGTCCACCCGTAAAAGCGCAAGGTCGGCGGAGTCAATCCGCGCAGATGCGATTCCAATATGGCCTCATCGATGGCCATGTTTTCGGCAGCCGAGTGATTCCGAAATCTAAGTACGCGCCAGTGCATCGGCCTCACTCACTCGCGCCTTGATCACAGGCGGTTTCTCGACGGGTTTGTCGCTGAAGCTGAAGGCTTCTTCCAGTTTCTTCAAAGCCTTGTCGGCGTGATCTTGGGTGTCGGCATGAACCACGGCGACCGTATCGCCACCATTGACGGTGCTGCCCACTTTAGCTTTGAGCACGATGCCGACAGCCATGTTGATCGGGTCACCTTTCTTCGCTCGTCCGGCACCCATCAGCTTGCAGGCTTCAGCGACGGTGCGTCCGTGCAACTCTTTCACCCATTTCTTGCCGGTGCCAGGCACCTTAAACTCAACTGTCATCTTCGAATGCGGCATCAACTTGTGCTCGTCGACGGCTTTGGGATCTCCGCCCTGAGCCTTGATCAGTTCTTTGAGTTTCTTGAGCGCTTCACCGTTGGATAGCAATTCTTCCAGGTGCGCACGCGCGGCTTTTTCTTCTTTGAACTTGCCGGCGGTGGTCAACGCCACGGCACCGAGGGACAAGCACAGTTCGCGGAGATCTTCCGGTCCGTCGCCGGACAAGGTTTGAATCGCTTCGATCACTTCGACGGTGTGCCCGACTGCATTGCCGAGCGGTTGCTCCATGTCGGTGACTACGGCGATGACAGGACGCTTCAAACGCCGCCCTACCTCGACCATGGTGCGAGCCAGTTCGATGGCTTGCTCCTCGGTCTGCATGAAGGCACCACTTCCGCATTTCACATCCAGAATAATCAGATTGGCTCCGGCTGCGATTTTCTTGGAGACGACAGAAGCCGCGATGAGCGGAATCGATTCGACGGTACCGGTGACATCGCGAAGCGCGTACATCTTGCCGTCCACCGGCGCCAGGTCCTGGGTCTGCCCGCCAATCGCCTGACCGATGTCTTTCACCTGTTTGACGAACTGGTCTATAGACAGCTCGGTCTTGAATCCCGGGATAGCTTCCAGTTTGTCGATGGTGCCGCCTGTGTGTCCCAGTCCGCGACCCGAAAGTTTGGCCATCGGAATGCCCGCCGCCGCCAGCATGGGCACGAAGACCAGCGTCGTTTTGTCCCCGACGCCGCCCGTACTGTGCTTGTCGCCGACCAGAGGACCAATGGAAGAGAGGTCAATTAGCTCTCCCGAGCGCGCCATGGCGTCGGTCAGATGAGCTGTCTCGTCCATGGTCATGCCGCGCCAGCAAACCGCCATCAGCCAGGCAGACAGCTGGTAATCCTCGATCGATTTGTCCATGACACCTTTGACGATGAAGTCGATCTCCTCGCGTGAATGCTCTTTGCCATTCCGCTTGGCGACTATCAGATCTACCATCCGCACGACTTAGGCCCTCGTAAGTGCCGCAGATTGTATATCGACTAGGCGAATCTTTGCTAGCGGCGATACCGCCAGGAGTGCAGAAAAGAGACTTTCAGCAGCCTCTTGACAAGACGCGCGAAACATGATTTATAAGTTATGGGAGCGAGGCCTCGTGAAGCTTACCAAATGTTGTTCCGGCCTCCTCCCCTTTCTTTTGCGCCACCGCCAGTAGCACAGCATGGACCGCACAGCAAAACCCGCTGTGCTCGTTGTCGTGTTCGGCTTGCTGAAGTCGACTTTCTGCTTACAGAGCCTTCACTATCACCGCGCAACCACTGGTGTATTCTATCACTGTTGGCACCCGCACCGTGTTCGGTGATAGGACAGAATGACTACGACAACACAGAACGGCATCTTGTTCTCCCCGTCTCCAGCCACCACACGCCTCGGACAGATATCGTTTATCAACAGTCTGCCGATTGTGGTACCACTGGAAAAACATTACGTTCCGGTCAATGCCACCACATATAGCGCCGACCCGGCCGCCCTCAACCGTCGCGTGCTGCGCGGAGAACTGGACGTCAGCGCCATGAGTTCGTTCTTCTATCTGCAGAAGGCGAAGGAACTATCTCTGGTGCCTAACATATCGATATCGTGTGTAGGCCCTGTCGGCAGCGTGTTGTTCTTCGCCAAGGAAGAACCAGCCAATCTCAACGGCAAGATTATTCAAACCAGTTCGAGTTCAGCCACCTCGGTCAACTTGCTGCAAGTGCTGCTCGCCGAGCAATTTGGTGTGCGCCCGAAAATCATCGCGACGCCCGAACCAGACATGACAAAACCGGAAGTTGCCGGTGCGCTTTTGATCGGCGATCAAGCTCTTTCACTCAACGAGAAATGGGCAGGCAACTATTTGACGATCGATCTTGGTCAGTGGTGGATGCAGAAGTTCCATCTGCCCATGGTGTTCGGCGTCTGGGCCGCTCGCAATGACTGGAAGCAAGAGCGTCCATTCGAGTTCGACCGCATGGTCGATGCCCTGACCCGTGCCAAAAACCTTGGACTGGGAAATCGTTTCAACGAAGTTATCGACGAGGCGACAAAACGCAGCGGTTTGACCCGTGGCGAACTAACCATCTATTACAAGCGCCTTCTCAACTTCGATTACACAGAACGGCACGCCGCCGGGCTGGAAACCTACAAGAAACTTTGCGAGAAACACGGGCTGCTCAAAGCCGAGTAGGAAGCCAAGCGCCTCCCTGAACACTTACTGCCGCGGGCTGCTAATATTGCTGCCCTACGTATATGTACAACGAGGCAAGTCCTACCATGCAGACCGACAGCGAACATGCACCGGAGTCTCTAGTCGGCACCAAAATCGATGACAGATATACGCTGGTTGGTCTTCTGGGAACCGGCAGCACAAGCCGCGTCTATAAAGCAAAAGACGGAACCGACGACAAGTCGGTAGCCCTGAAGATTCTCAACCCGCAGCTGGTTTCTTCAGCAGTTTCGGTACGGCGATTCAATCAGGAAGCTAAGGTGCTGGACGCCATCAGTCATCCCGGCGTGATCGGCTTCAGTGAAATGTCGCTGAGCAAAGCTGTCGGTCCATATTTAGTACTGGAACTGGCTCCAGGACATAGCCTCACGAAGCTCCTCGATGACGGCGGACCGATGCCGCCACAAACTGCGATTGCCGTCTTCCAGCTTGTCTGTAACGCATTGCAGCAATGCCACCAACTGGGCATCGTGCATCGCGGACTCAACCCCGACGAGATCATCATCCACAACATGGATGAAATGGCTTCCATTAAGATTATCGATTTCGGTTCGGCACGCACCAAACCGCTCGAAGACGATGACGATCAAAGCAAGTTGGAAACTGCCAGTGAGGTGATCGGTCACCCACTCTACATGAGCCCCGAGCAGCGTCAGCACAAGCCGGTGGACGGACGTGCGGACGTCTACGCACTGGGATGCATCCTCTATCAAGCTCTGACAGGACGCATTCCGTTCAAGTGCGACAACCCCGCCGAACTCAACGCCAAACACTGCACCGAAGAGCCGCCGGCTATGTCTGACGCGTGGTCGGTGCCTAACTCGCTGGCGCAGGTAGTGCTGAAGGCGATGGCTAAGGATCCAAAGGACCGCTACAAGTCGATGTCAGAGATGGCGCAAGCTCTAGGCGGCCGCAGCACCCAGCAAGTAAAAATGCTGGACAAGATCGGCAAGAAACTGCAAAAGCCCGGCGAAGAAAAGCGCTAGCTGCCCGACTTGGTCGGTTGCGGTTTTTGTTGTTTCGCTTCCCAGTTGCGCAGCGCTTGCACACCGTATTCAAACGACTCCGGCGTCGAGTAGAAGTTGTGCGCGCCATCATAATTATCCGGGTTACGCACGTAATAGAGATAGGTCGTGTTCGACGGATCCAGCGCCGCCTCCATGCACTCAACGCGCGGTGAGCCGACCGGACCAGGCGGCAAGCCTGTGTACATGCGGGTGTTGTATGGCGTCTTGCGATCGAGATCACTCTGATACACCTTGCCGTCGTAGTGCCATTTGCCGGCTTCCTTCGATGCATACACGATGCACGAATCGAGACTCAAGGTCATGTTTTTGTTGAGACGGTTATAGATGACCGACGCGATTTTCGGCCTGTCACCGGGAATCTTCGCTTCCGTTTCTACCAGAGACCCCACCACGACTGTGTTGTGCACTGTCATCTTGCGGCGCTTCGCAGCATCGACTAAGCGCGTCTTCCAGATTTCTTTGAAGCGATTCACCATCGCCAATACTAGATCCTTGGGAGTCGTCTTCGATGTGATGAAGTAAGTGTCGGGATACAAGTAGCCTTCCAAAGTCTTGGCGGCTGGATCCATATCTTTGATCGGTCGCGGATCGTTGACCAGAGCCATTGCCTGCTCCTTCGTCATCTTGAACTGCGGCACGGCAGCCATCGCATTCGCGACATCCCAGCGGTTCCAGCCTTCGATGACGGTCAACTTCGCGGAGCCGGCCATGCCGCCCTGTTCCAGTTTCTTCACCACATCCATACTGCTGATCGGAGACTCGAATACATACGTCCCTGCCTTAATGCGTGGCGCAGCATTAGTCAGTTTGATGTAAACCCGCATCGGCAGCGTTTCTGTAATGATGCCCGCCGTTTTCAGTTGTTCGGCAATCTGCTCGGTGGTCGAGCCCTCGGTAATCTCAACTCGCTCGCCGCCCATGAAATGTGCGTGCGGCTCCGTAATCTGACTCCAGAACCACCAGCCGCCGGCGCCACCTATAGCCAGCAGCAGAACAAAAACAACCAGGACAGCCTTCAAAATCAGTGGTCCTCCGGGAGACCTCGTTCGCGCCAGCCTCTGATGCCGCCGGCCATGGACAGTACGTTGGTGTAACCCATCTTCTGGAGGTTGTCCGCAGCGAGCGCACTGCGGTAGCCACCACCGCAATAGAGAACGATCTCAGCGCCCTTGTCGGGCACATGCTTCTCTATGTCTCTTTCCAGAATACCGCGACCCACATGCATCGCGCCTGTGGCGCGCCCAGCCGCAAATTCATTGTCTTCCCGCACGTCAATAAAGTGAAATTGCTCGCCCGCGCCCTGCTTCTTGCGGACGTCTTCAATTGTTATCTCTTTGATTCTGGGCATGACTTCGGCTACAAGCTTCTCGAAAGCCTCACTGTGTTTCATGATTTCGTTAGAAACCCTCGGTGAACCAATCCGCAGAAGATTGTAAGATATGCGCTGCCCATAAATCAGGTCTATCAGGTCAGGAGCAGAGTCCCATGTTGATCAAACGCGAAGTCAAAACAGTCAAGTTTCTCGATGCCGAGATTCCGCAACCCTTCATGCTGATGGACTTTCTGGGCTTTGAGAAACATGTAATCCAGATTCGCGACAAACGCGGCACCAGCATCTGGCCGGGCTGGTACGACCATGCCGCCTATTACATCGCCGACCTGCCGCCCGAAAAAGTCTTTGGACCCGGCGAGGATGTCACCATCCCCGAGTGCACCAAGGCTGCCGACTACGAGTTTGAAATCGCCTGCATCATCGGCAAGACACAGCTGTTAACGAATGAAAAGGAAGCTCTTGAGTTCTTCAAGGAGCATTGCTACCTGACGATTCTCAATGACTGGTCGACCCGCGACATCCAGATGAAGGACATCGCCGGTCTGGGACCGAGCAACAGCAAATCGATCATGGGCAAAACCTTCGGACCGAAAGTGGTGCCGGTAAAGAACTTGAAGATGGATGAAAACGGCGTGCTCGACATGGAGATGGTGCTCACCGTCAACGGCGAAGAACGCAACCGCACCAATTACAACACCATCTACCACACACATCCGACCACCGGCGAGAAACGCGCCTGGAACTTCCCGCGCATCATGGCCTGGTTGGGACAACAAAACATCACCATGCACGCCGGCTACGTTATCGGTAGCGGCACCGTCGGCAGTGGCTGCATCGCCGAGTTCACGGCCAAGCTCGACCCCCAATCCGGTGAAGTGATCACACCGGCTAAATATGCCTGGCTGAAAGACGGCGACGTGATCACCATGCATGCCGAGGGCATCGGCACCCTGGAGAGCAAAGTCAAGGCACCGCAATATGCGGCCGCCCGCTAACATCGCCGGCGGTGGCAGCCGTGCGCTGCTGGTGTCCCTGGCTGTTTCACTAGTTTTATCAGGCTGTGCTTCGCAGAAAACGCAAGTACCGGCACCGCAGTCCACGACTACCGGGCAAAAGGAAAGCTTCGAGCCCTGGGCAGTGGCGGAAGGACAGGTGGACGGTAAGCCGATCTTCATCCGGCAGGCGGTGGCACTCGACAAGCGAGTCGCGCCCGCTGAATACCCGTACGCGGCATCGATTAGCGTTCCGTATAAGGCAGACGATACCGGCATGCCACAGGACCAGCACATCTTCCAGGATCTAAATAACGTCGAAGACCTGCTGGCTGCCCAATTGGAAAACAAGCAGCGCTCGCTGTTCGCCGGTGTAGTCACCAACGAAGGTGTGCGCACTTTCATTTTCTATACCGCCGATCCCAAGGCAGTCACCAGCACCGTGCGTGCGCTACAGACTGGGACCGAAACCAAACTCAACCTGGACATTACGCTGGACAGAGACTGGAAGCTTTATCGGGAAACTCTGCAAAGACCGGCTAACAGCGTCGACACGCCGCAAGCTGCGCATCCACCAGCAGATCGAGCAAGCACAAATACAGCCGGTCAGCAGCCAACGCAGTAGCTCATGGCCATTTCTTGCCGCCCGATAGATTGAATTGGAAGGTTGCAGGAAACATCTCTTTGCTCAATGCAGGATCACCGATTTTGATCTGCTGTCCCCCATCTATCTGCTTCGCGTGTTGTTTCAAGAACGCCAGCCAAAGTGGTTTCATCCTGGCACCGTCCGCAGCATCCGGAACTTTGTTGCTACCCCAACCCTGCGCGCCGGTAAAGATACCGAGTAGTAAGTCAAAACTGTGCTGCGTCATGCCCGGCTCATCAAGTCGCTCGGCAAGGATTATCAGGGCTTGACTGTAAATAGCTTGCTTGGCCGCCGCGTTGAGCGCCGTACGGAGAAGCCATTCTTCCTTGCCCTGCTGCAGCGCTTTCAAAAGTGGTCCCTTGAACGTGGAGTCGACCTCCTTCTCTGCGACATGGCACGCCGCAATCTGTGTGTCGACTTCGGGATCAAGCAGCAAGTCCGCAACCTGCTTTCTGAATTCCGCAGGTGTAGGCGAAGGTAAGTTGTTCAGTGCCACCTCACGAACATAAGGCAACTCGTGCTTTAGCAATCGCGCATAGACCGATTGCCAGCCCGATGGACGAAACTTTCCATCAGCACCGATGGCGGTGAGAAACAGAACCGCTTCGCCCGGTGTTTTCGGGTTGGTCGTCGGCGGAGCGTGCTGTTGTTTAGACAGAACCTCCGCTGCCCGCATCAGTTCAGCGACCGCACCTCGAGGACGGGGATAGATGCCCTCTTCCAGTTTCATTCCCTTAGTTTGTTCGATAGCCTTATCGAGCGCCGCCGTCAGTGGCGTGATGTCATCGGCGGTGCCGACGCACTCAAGCATAAATGCTCCCATTACTATGTGTTGCTTGTCGCTGCTCTTTAAATAGGCACGCGCCAATTTGCGCACCGCGGGCACAAACTCCGGTCGCCAGGCATGTTTGACCAGCCATTGGCGCTCACTTTTCTGCGGGTCTTCGAAAACGTTGCGCGGGCCGAGTTTTCCTGTCAATTGCGGGTCAGGCAGGCGCAGGTTGAGATAACCGGCAGCCTCCAACGCCAGTTTCGGGTTGCTGCCGCCGGCAAGGTCTAGCAACGCATGCGTGGCTTCCGAAGTAGCGATGGCGCCGATGCCTTCCAGAGTGTGCTTATTGGCTTCGTCCTCGGCAGTGGTTGTGGCAGTCGTCTTCAATCGCTTCATCAAGATAGGAAAGTACACTGGATAAGCCAGTGTGCTGAAGTCCTCGTAATCGTCCGTCCGCTTGCCGAACACGCTGTTTCCATCGGCGGGAAGTTTCGCCGTCCTGTCGACGACTGCCTGTGCTTCGGCGGGTGAGGGCGCCACAAACGTGATTGTGGTGGAGGCTATCGGAGGTTTCTTCCCAGCAAGCTTCCAACCCAGGTCGTGACCGACGGTGACAGTGTATGTGCCGGGCGCATCTATGGCGCAGTAACGCATCAAGGGTAACGAGGCATAAAACTTCTCGCCCGGCTTCAGTGACGATGACGAACTGAGTCCGCCCATGCAATAGCTGGCGGGATGCGGATCGCGCGCAGCCTTTCCGCTCGCGTCCACTGCTGTCACCTTAAATCGCAGGTGACGCGCGGCTCCCCGATAGTCGCCCCCGGCATCGACAGAAAACGGTTGCGCGCCGGTATTCTCGACACAGAAGTGCAGCAGCACGTTCTCTCCGAGGAAATACTTCTCCTTGTCGAAGCTCGCCGTCACCTTGTATTTATCAGGTACGGGGAATTGTCCCGCCATGGCAGTCTCCAGAGCGAAGATTGGCGGAACAGAGTTCAGGAGAAGAGCACAGGCAGCCAAGAAACTGACCAATACCTGTCTGCACCACATTCGGTGCGGCATACTAAGACCTGAGCGAAGAGTTAGCGAGTTATGATGGCGAACCAGACGCCAATCTGCCAGGAAACCAGAACGACGACGGCGCTGCATACTGCCAATCCGCCCACGCGACCAGCCATGGTGGAAAAGAATCCAGGCGCCTTGCCCTTGGGCTCGTCCACCCAGGGTACGACTTTCATCTGGTGAACATCGTGCATAGCGGCACGCTTCTGTCCGTTGCTGCCGTAGCTTTGCATGACGTCGACATGCAATTCCTTACCGTCGGCAAGCTCGATAATCCCGGTGACTCGATGGGATCCCGAGGCGGTTACAGGTTTGGGCATTGCAGCTGTAGTGGACCGATCAAACATCATTGTGCAGAAACTCCAAGCGTCAGGAATAACGTACAACGGAAACCGGATTTTGAGTGAACGAATTATGACGGTTTCTCCCATGGCATCAAGTTATAAGCGGGCAATGTGGCGGATAATCGACGCCCGCAACGCCCGCCCGGGCGCTGTACAGATGATGTAATGAGAACTTAAAAGACTGCCTTTGGAGGGACTCGAACCCTCAATCCCTTACGGGCAACGCATTTTAAGTGCGTCTCGTATACCAGTTCCGACACAAAGGCCTGCAGATAATTCTACATGGGTCTACATGTCATGACCCGGGCAGGCAACGGAAGCCCCAAAATTGGGAGTACAATCCGCTTTCTGTCGTGTGAGACAAACAAATCATGCCGGGCGAAATCTTCTGGCCGCTGCTGCTCGTAGGAGTGTTCCTCCTCTATGCCGCGCGCCGGGTTCCCGACACCGAGCGCCTGGTCGTCTTCCATCTCGGCCGAGCCAGTAAGGTGGTTGGACCGGGACTGGTGTTTGTCTGGCCGTTTCTCCAGATGGCCAGGAAAATCAATATAGTGCCGCGTTCCATGCCGTTGCCCGCGGTCACCCTTGACGGCGCGGCAAAACAGAGCATCGTCAGCGGAACGTACTCTTATGTAATCGATGACCCCATGAAGGCGGTAACCGAGACGTTCGATGCCCATGACGCCACAGCGCAGTTGGTGGGCAGCGTGCTCAACAGTGTCTTGCCGCAGTGCACAGTCAGAGAAAGCGTAGGCGACCTGCGCGCTTTAGAACGCCGTTGCCTCGATCTCGTGAACCGCTCCGCGAGGACCTGGGGCGTAACGGTCACAGAGATCAACTTGCGCGATCTCAAATTGCCAGTGCAACTGCTTTACCTGGTCGCAGCCCTGCCAACCCAGTTAGCCGCTTCGCTGACCGCAGACGTCGGAACTCTGCCGGAAAAACCATTCGGGGAAGAAACGCCTGACGGCGCGCCGGTCATCGACTATAAGTTTGGCATCTAACCGACGGCAGCCGGGGTTTTGTCTTTCTGCTCGCACCTGTGATGCAGCGGAATCGGACGAATGTGTTCCGGGCGGAACCCAATACCGAGTATGGTGGCAGGCAAGGCGCGCGCTGCAGGCACATGCTGGAATATCCGCGCCGCCGCCGGCACCTTAACCGGCCCGGCACTTTCGAGAGTCGGCTTGATCACGGCGTTTTGGATTGCTACCTGCAGACGTTGCGTCATGCGAGTCGGATACATACGCCACTTCTGCACACGCTCCAGATCCGACTCGTCACAGCACCCATGCTTCAAGGGCTCTTGCAAGTAGTTCGAAGCTGCCACCGCATCCTGAATCGCCAGGTTGATTCCAACCCCACCGACCGGCGACATGGCATGTGCACTGTCGCCGATGCAAAGCAATCCGTCGCGATACCATTTTTCCAGGTGGTCGACTTTCACGGTCAGCAATTTGATGTCGTCCCAGGATTTCAGCTCGTCGACGCGGTCACTCACAAATGGCGCGATGCTGCTGATGCGCTGGCGCAGTTTGTCCAATCCATCGGCCTTCAGCTGCTCCAGCTTGCCCTTCGCAATGACAAAACCGCACTGCCAGTAATCATGACGATTGAGCATGATAAACAGCAGTCCCATCTGAATGCGTCCGAGCGTCTGCGGCGGATCTGATTCCTTCCGAGACATGCGCATCCAGAGCACGTCCATGGGTGCGCCGACATCGATTATTTTGAATCCGGCTTTCTCTCGCATCAGAGATGCTCTACCGTCGGCAGCCACGACAAGGTCTGCTTTGACAGTCAGGCTGGTGCCGCTTTTGGTCTCTGCTTTGACGCCGACGACTTTGCCGTTTTCCTCCATTAGATCGGTTGCCTGGGTGTCCATTTGCAGGTGAAACCCTGGGAAGGCAGCCGCCTTCTCGGCAAGGAAGTTGAGAAAATGCCATTGCGGCGTGAAAGCAACGAATTTGCACTTGGCGTTGATCCGCCTGAAGTCGGCGAACACGATGAAGTCATCACCGATCTGACCGCCCAGTTCTTCAGTCTTGTCGAAGGGCAATGCCAGGAAATCTTTGAGAATGCCAAGCTCATCGAGTAAATTGAGCGTCGACGGGTGTACGGTGTCCCCGCGAAAGTCGCGCAGGAAGTCCGAATGCTTTTCCAGTACCTGCACATCGATGCCGGCGCGGGCCAGCAGATAACCCAACATCAGCCCTGCCGGACCACCGCCCACGATGCAGCATGTGGTTTTCAGTTGATCTTGCTTAGCCAAGGTCATTTCCTCAACGTCAGTACTTGCGGACCGCGCCACCATCCATGGTGACGGTAGTCCCTGTCATAAACTCGCCGCGCGGCGAGGCCAGAAACGCCACCAGCGCTCCCAGATCTTCAGGCTTGCCGAAACATCTCACCGGCGAATAGGCTCGCCACTCGTTCAAGACTTCATCCACCGAGTTACCGTTGTCGGCATATTGCTTGGCCAGGTCGTAGACCAGCGGTGTCTCGAAGTAGCCAGGACAGACCACGTTCACCGTCACGCCATCGGGAGCGACTTCACTGGCGATGCACTTGGCCAGAGCGTTGAGTCCGGTTCGCAGGGTGCTTTGCACCACGGAAGATTTCTCGGCTTCCAAGCCAAAGATAGACCCGATGAAGATAATGCGGCCGTACTTGCGATACTTCATCTCTTCCAACACGAGGCGGGTCAACATGATCGGCGGCTTCAAAACCAGATCGGTGCCCTGCTGCCAGTGCTCATCAGTGGCGGAAGTGAAAGGGTAGGTGGGCGGATGCCCGGTGCTGACGACGAGAATATCGATGCCACCAATCTGCTTTCTCGCTTCTTTTACTAATCGCTCGAGGTCTTCTGTTTTCGTCAGGTCGGCTGCGATACCAGCCGCTTTGACGCTATGTTTGCCCGCCAGCTCTTTGGCTGCCGCTTCGACCTTGGCTTTATCGCGTGCACATATTGCGACGTTAACGCCTTCGCCGGCTAGAACGTCGGCACAAGCGTGTCCCAATCCATAACTGGCACCGGTGATCAGCGCTCGTTTGCCTTTAAGGTTCAAATCCATATTCGTAGTTTCTCTTGACACGTCCAGCGCTGTCGCTGTTTTACATCCTGAGAAATATACGCTCAGTCGAGATGAATTTGCTCTTGGCTACAGCACGAAGGCGTCAATTAATTACGTTCTGAGGAATACCGGTGAGAAACGCTTCCACATTGTCCAGCACCTGAATGCTGAGGCGCTGGCGGGACTCTGCAGTTCGGCCCGCCACCACGTTCGGGTAGATGACATTGGTGCGTGAACGAAACTTTCTGTAGCTCTCGTCTGCCGATTCATCCATGACTGCAAAGTGACTGGGACTGTTCAACCAGTCTTCCAGATCCTGGGGAGCGAAGACGATCCCCAGGCATGTGTTAATGAGCACCGATCTCGGTCGCATGGTCGAGAAGTCATCGGCCGTCATGGCGCTGATGCCCTTAGGGACGTGCAAAGAAATGATGTCGCTGGCTGCCAATACCTCGGTTTTCGACGCATAGCGAGCGCCGAGTTGCTCACTCTCAGGCTTACGCGTACGGCTGTAGTAGTGCACATCCATGCCGAAGCCGATCGCGCGCTTCAAGACATGCTGCCCCATGGCGCCCATGCCGATAATCCCCAGCGACTTGCCGTGCAATTCACAAGCCGTGTCACTCCAGCGGGTCGGTTGCATGCCGCGAAACAGATTGAGCAACACGCAGAAGATAAATTCCGCGGTCGCCTCGTCGCCGTACTGCCCCACTGCTGACACGGTGATGCCGCGGCGACGCGCGGCTTCGAGGTCGATGTTACCTTCTTCTGGATTGGTGTACTTCGACGCACACAAGCCGATGTAGCGCAGGGCGGGCAGCCGCGCCATCACTTCCTCGTCGACACGGGTGCGCCAACTGACCAAGAGACAATCTGCACCGTCAACCTGCTGAGTGAGCTGCGCAGTATCTTTGGGATCGGCAAGACACGGTATGAACTCGACTTTGGACAGCTTTGCGAGCCGCTTGTACGCCTCAGGAGTGAGATTAACGTTGTCCACACAGGCAATGCGTTGAAACTTCATTGCGCTATAGTAGCAAGTTCCAAATGCCCCAGCGGAAATAGTCATCATGAAAACGATCGACCTACGCAGTGATACGGTCACTGTCCCCACCGACGAGATGCGTCAGGCAATGCTGAAAGCCGAAGTGGGCGACGACGTTTACGGGGAGGATCCCACTGTCAATCGCCTGGAAGCCATGGCAGCGAAGATATGCGGCAAAGAAGCTGCGCTGTTCGTGTCCAGTGGCACCATGGGCAACCTGATTGCCTTGCTGGTACATTGCGGTCGCGGCGACGAGGCAATCGTCGGCCAGCATTCGCATATTTCATTGTGGGAGCAGGGCGGTGCCGCGACGCTCGGTGGCATAACACTGCGGATGGTGCCTAACAACGCAGACGGCACGCTGGATCTGGATGCGGTGCTCAACGCCATACAGCACGAAGACGTCCACTGCGCGCGGACGAAACTGATCTGCATCGAAAACACCTGGAACGGCAATCCGCTGCCTGTGTCGCACATCAAGTCAATTGCGCGCATTGCACACGAGAATGGGTTGAAACTACATGTAGACGGCGCGCGGCTTTTTAATGCTTCCGTGGCATTGAAGATCGACCTGGACAAATTGGTTGAAGATGCCGACTCGGTACAGATGTGTTTCTCCAAGGGGCTCGCTTCGCCGGTGGGTTCCATCCTGTGCGGTACGCGTGCCTTTGTTGAAGAGGCGCGCCGTATGCGCAAGGTCCTGGGTGGTGGCATGCGCAGGTGGGTGTGCTGGCGGCAGCCTGCATCGTTTCCTTAGAGAAAATGATTGCGCGCTTGCCGGAGGATCACGAGCATGCGCAGTTGCTCGCCGACCTTTTGGCGGCGGTGCCGGAGCTGGATGTGGTGAGTCCTGCGGTACGCACCAACATGGTCTTCTTCAACATCAAGGTTCCGGGTATCGCGAATTCCGATTTTGCAACCCGTCTCAAACTGAAAGGCGTCCTGATGGGTGTGGAAGGCACGCAGGGCATTCGTGCCGTCACCCACGACGGCATCACCAAGGCAGATATCGAGGAAGCCGCAAACCGCATCAAGGCACTCGCGTCTGAACTGGCTCCCGTAAAAGCCGGCGGTTCTAGATGATGAAAACACAAAGAGGCGGATTCGAGGGCGTGGCATTTCGCCCGGTTGATGTTGCGACGGAACACTCGATGGAGTTTCTCAGAAGCAACCTGCCGCTGAGTCCGGAGTTACGCCTGCTCGAAGTCGGCTGCGGCAACGGTGACTTAGCAGCCGCTTTGATGAAACATAACGTTAGCATCAAAGCGATCGATATCGACGAAGAAGCGGTGAACAACACGAGAGCTCGCGGTGTTGATGTCGAACATGCTGATATTCTTCAATACAAATGTGATGCGCCATACGACGTGATTTTGTTTTCGCGATGCCTGCACCACGTCAATCCGATGCCGGATGCAGTCAAGGCTGCGAAGGCGCTTTTGAAACCCGACGGCAAGGTGGTGCTGGAGGAATTCGCTCCCGAGCTGGCGGACCAGGTCACAGCGACCTGGCTGAAGCAACAGGAGGACTTGCTGCGAGCCGCAGGTCTCATGCACAACGAGCACGATCACAAACATGGACACGAGCAGGGGAAAGAGCACGTCTCGGGCGATGCGCTGTCGCAGTGGAACGATTATTATTTCGTCGCACATAATCTGTCGCGGTCGGATGAGATGCGCGCCGCGCTACAACGCGAATTCTCCACTCTGGAGGAGAGCAGTTGCGCATATCTGTTTCGCAACCCGGTGAGATTCCTGGTCAAGAACGAAACTGGTGTGAAGGTCGCGCGAGAACTCCTGGCGGCGGAAGAACAACTGATTGCTCTGGGCGTGATCAAGTCGATCGGTTGGCGTGTGATCGCGTCTATGATTTGCGCAATGTTCATTGCCGTTTTCGCATCGAGTTCGACCTCGGCTGTTGGTTTTTCGCAAAACTTTCCTGGTGATGCCTCCGAGATAGTTTCGCCAAACGGTTTGTTCACCGTGAGAAACATCAATGAATCGCTAGGACGAAACATCCCATCGAAGAAATACTTCGATCCAAAGCAACTAGATAATCACCAACTGGTTCTGACCAAGAAAGGCAGCAAAGCGGGCACGCCGGTGTTCACTTACCAGCGCAATGTGGATGTTATCTGGTCGCCGGACAGCACCGCGTTCATCGTCAACGACTTTATGGGCAGCAATCTGGCGTTTCCTTACCTGTTGCAAATCAAAGACCCAACGCACCCTGTCGAATTTGCCGACAGATTCGTTGACGCGGTAACCGACAAGAACGACAAGCGCAATCTCACCAAGAGCGACCATGTCTACATCAAAGTCACCAAGTGGCTCAGTCCGCAGTCAGTGGAAATCAAAGCATTCGGGCACAACACGGATTCGTTCGAGATGTTCTATTCGTGGGACCTGCACAACAAGTTCCAGCGACTGGCGCACCGTTGATTACTGATCGTGTGCGAGCGGAATCGCATCCATGTGTTTTTCGATGGACTCTACCTGTTTCTTCGACAGCGGAAAGTCAGATTTGTTCTTTGTCCATGCATCGCGAACAGCGGTGACAGTTTCTTGACTGGTCTGAAGCACTAGATGCTCGGGGATTCTGGCGCTGGCAGCGAACTTCTTCATCACATCCAGATTGATGTCGTACATCTTTTTGGTCTTGCCGAGCGACAGCCCTAGAGTCAGATCACTGGGCATAAACAAGATCGTCGGCACCAGATCATACGCGGGCGATAGACGCGCATGGATGGTGTCTTGATAGAGAACAGAGAAGTTCTTTACGTGCATATCGGCATTGCCGATTAGAGTTGAGAAAACGATGCGGCGCACCAGCTCCTTCACATCATTTTCGCCCGCTTCCGCCCAAAGTACGGAGGCGATGTTTTCATAACTCGCCTTGCCATATTTGTCGCCCTGATACAGCCCGAATACCTGTGCGAAGTCTTCGGCGTGGATGCGCTTGCCGCGAGGTCCACGGTCGAAGCGCTCAATCGCGAGGCTTTGACCGAACGATGGCGGCAAATCAATTGGGAGACCTTTGACAGAAGCGGTGTCCACCAATTTGATCTGCGGAACTTCGATGCCCGACAGGCGAGCCAGTGTCATCATCGAGTATTCCGCTTCGGGCAAGGAATCATAGGCCGATGACGGCAGCTTGACGATCCAGTTGCCACCAGACCCGGAGGCGCGGATTGTCAGCCCGCCCTTAGATTCGTTGACGGCGGAAAACTTCAGTTGCACACCCGCCAGCGAAAAGCTGAACGGACCGTCGTCGTGATCGACGTGCATCACATCAGACAGGTCATGCGTAGTGTCGGCATCGCTCGCCTGCTCAAGGCGCACCGCACCGGGCAGGTCATCGCGCAGCGCTGCCAGTAGCAGGAACTCACGCTCCTTGTTGATGCCGCTTTTGTTGGCGAGGTAATCGCGAAGGTGCCCTTCTGGGAGCAAGTTGGAAAAGAACGGATCGAGTTTTGTCCGCCGAGGCTTTACCCGCGTCATCAACTGTCCAGTCGCCGACTTAAAAGACAAACTGAGAGTCGGCCGCCGCGCATCCTGGACGTAATCATCGTCGAATGCGAAAACGCTGGTGTCCCCAGGCAACAGCGACAGAATCCCAACGGGAGTTTCGTTGAGATAGATGCGCAGGGTCTCGGTGCCTGCAAAAGCTTTTGCTCTCTTAAGTTCGTTCATCGTTTGACTCATTCTTCATCTCGATTCAAATCATCAAGCGCGTAAGCCGGGCGCTCCTGCAAGTCTTCGGATGGCGACGCATGAATGAGCGTCTCCACCGGCAGTACCATTTCGCGTGGCACCAGGAGCAGTTCCAGGCCCAACACGCGCGCCATCTCGATCAATGTACTGAGGCGAATATCCTTCTTGCCGTGCTCGATGTCTGAGACATGGCTCTGCGGCAAACCCATCGCCTGCCCCAGCTCGCCCTGACTCATGCGACGGTTCTGCCGCGCGGAACGCAGCACGTCGATGGTCGGCTGGATTGAATATTTGGAGGCTGGCATAGGCTATTACCTATAGCTCTGGAACTGTATCTGTTATAACATATTAGCAATTATATGCTTTTACCTATTACCTTGTCAATGTATAGGCTATTACCTATACCCGTAGGGTTTTATCCGCGGACAGCAATCCTGGCATTCCAGCCGGCACCCATCGACTCCTGAGTCGGTTCCGGTTCACGTCTCGCCTTCGAGTCCACCGCGCCAAGCGGCTCGACAAGATGTCCCACGGAACCATTTTCGGAGTCACCTGCAATTACATCGGAGCGATGCTGTCGGCGCTATAGGCGCAGCACCATCATGTATTCGTCGAGATACTTGCCGCCAAGTTTCAGAGCGCGCGGCTCGACACCATATTCGGTGAATCCCAGCGAGAGATAAAGTTTGTACGCTGACTCATTAGTGGTGACCACGGACAACCTCAACTCTTCAATCAGTGCGACGCTCCGTGCCTGCGCAATCGCTCTCGTCATCAACGCGCGCCCCAATCCTTGCCCGCGAAAATCAGGCGCTACATACATGCCCCAGATGCCGCCCTTATGTTTCTCCTTAGGTCCCTGGGCACAAAACATGCCGACGACACCAACAAGTTCCGGTGCGAACGCACCAAGCACAAATCCGCCGCCGGGACCAACGATCATTTTTTCGACGTCCGCGCGGGGTCGCGTGACCGCCTCTTCGTATGAGCTTCCGAAAGACTCGGGCTCTTCTTTGAGCGCGCGCAACCGCAGCGCCCAGTACGCATCAAAATCATCCAGAGTGACAATGCGTATCTCTGCCTGACTCATATTGCAGTATCGCCCTCAACGCGGAACAGACGACACAGAAGCTCGATCCCGATGGCACTGGTGAGTAAACGCTCTTTCTTGTCGCCGAGCAGGCGCTGCGTCCATTGCACGAAACCACCGTCGGCAAGCATAAATGACTCGCCGCGATCGTTAGTCATTTTGATGTGAAAACAGGGTCCGTCATAGTAGCCCAGTCCTGTCAGTCTGCGCAGGTTGAAACTAAACTCGACTCCATCATGGATGTCCTGCAAAACATCGCAGACATCTTGTTGTATCAGACTCATGTGCCTGATCAGGTGCTCGGGGAGATCGTATGCAGCTAACTCCTCTGCCGGCGACTTCATCGCTTTCGGCCAATCGATTGCATACTTCTGTAGCAATCGCTCAGAGCTTTGGGAGTCGCGCGCACGGACCGTGGCTTTGATGTTGTCGCGGTCGATATTGGAACGCGCACAAAGATGTGACACCACGCGCGTATCGCAGATTTGCACAGCTATATGCGAGTACGAGAAGCCAATCGCTCTCAGATTCTTGACGAAGGTTAGATAGAAATCGATCTGCTCCCGCAGTGCTTCGACTTCGAAGCCGAACGAACCCATGTCGCGCCCAGCGCTCACCATACAGAGCAATTTGAAATGAGCTGTATAACCAGGGGTGGAAGGCAAGGGAAATCTGAGCACGCGTTGGCTGGTGCAGAGGCGATGAGTTTCTTTGCGATCCGGTTGTTTCCTGCGCAATCTCGCGCATTCCAAAGCAAGTCCAATAGTCGGATCCGAAGCGCATTCCAGCGCTCTGATCGTGCTGAGGACATTGCCCTGATCAAGTCCAGTTAAGACCGCCACGCTACCAAGTGGTGTCACGGGCGATAGCTCCACGGCTTCGAAACGCGACGCAGTTTCGAAGGCCACTTGAGCGACTTTGTTCAACAAGCGTCCGCTGACATTGCTAGCCAGTGTTGCGGCATTGTCCTGCGTGAGTCGCGCGGGCAGAATTTCGCCGATGCGGCGCTTGAACACGGACAGCAACAGCGAGTGCAGATCGGCGCCAGACAGCTTCTCAGCCAGAAGCTCGCAAAGATTGGGGACGTCCAGTTCACGTCCAATGCGCTGCGCTATTTGATCGCTCATGACTGCCTGCCGCGCTGACGCACACTTAGCGGTGCGATGTCAAAGCCGGCTCGCGTTCGCCCGCAATCGGACCTTCTTCTCGGAAGTGCTCGATCAATCGGTCTTCCACAAAAGACTGTCCATCACGGTGTCGGACCCACATGATCCAGACCACGCAGACCACCCAGAGCAAGGCAATGAAATGCTTCACCGCTGCCTTCTCGGCGGAGTGATCGTGCATGAAATCGCCGGTCAGCGCAGAGAACAAAAGAGTCAACGGATCTGGAGTTGCGGTCAACGGCGTCTTCATCCAGCTCAACATCTGCATGCAGATCAAAGACCATGTCGCCCAGGTAAACAACGCGATCAAGAGGGGATTGGTGTGCAGGAATTTGACACCATCGATGCCGTGCGCATTGATGTGAAGAAACCAGGGACGCAGCGAATACAGACCAACAGCGGTGGCAAGCAGCGCGGAGAGAAACGTACCCACCTCGTTATGAACGGTAGCCGAAATGAAATAGGACGTACCGAGCATCAGCCAGAGAAAAGCCAGACACTTCTGCAGGCGAATAAATCGATATTTGCGCCATTCGGCGGTGAAGATGTAAATCAAAGAACCGACCGTGAACAGCCCCCAGACCAGACTCGACATGACGACGTCGAGTGAGAGTTTGGCTCGGTCTGACTGATAACGAGCCAGCAAGACTGCGGCTTCCGGATCGTCGCCGAAAAGTTCGAAGTACGCATCCGAGACACTGATGTAGCGCTGTGACTGCTGAAAGGTCGCCACGCGCGAACGCACCAGATCGCCGACCTTGGTGCGCAAGAAGTAATACGGTCCACCGAGAACGCTGTAGGTGAAAGCACCGAATACGGTGTCAGCCGGCTTTTCATGTTGCTCCAGCGAGATCGGATGCAAGAAACCTTTGTCAGCCACATAGTTATCGCGAGCCCACGAGCGCAAGGCTTCCAGAGCTGTGGCGTTATCCGGCGAATATGAGCTCTGCACGAGAACAAGAGCCAGTCCATAGGAGTTGAGAACGTGCTCCGCAAGGTTGCTGTTGGCGGAGGCGTATTCAGCGATCACTCCCGGTGAGATTTGCTCCGGTGATACCAGTTCGAGGTGGGGCGCTTTTGGTCTCGCAAAGTACGAAAGCAGGGCTCCACAGAAAACGATGGCAATAGCCAGATAAACCAGTTTTTCCTTAGTCATTCGCGCTCGTTGGTTTGTAGACAAGAGGAATACATCATTGCCGCAAACAGCCTTGGAATCTAGTGCAATCCTCTAAGATACGATTAGCCGACGGTTTCCAAGCGACCAAATAGCCACTCGCTGACCAGATACAGCTGGTCGCTCTCGGTTTTGTAAACAAGTGGTATCACCAGAATTCCGCGAAAAAGGCGCTGCAATCGGGCGCTCTCTTCCAGGATGAAATCGATTTCGTTATTCAGATCAGGAGATCGAACGTATATATCGAAGAAACCATTTGCTTGCTCCGGATCCCAGCCATGGTTGCCGGTCATCGCTTTGACGAAAGCGTCTTTGTGCTCGACCGTATTGCCCATAGCGCAGTCATCATGCGCGATTAAGGCCATGTACTTGACGCCGTCCGCAACGGCCAGAGCAATCGCGAATTCGCTGCCCTGCATGCTGGCTCCCTCACGCCGTATCACGTGCGCCCATACTTTGGGCAACATGACCGTCTTGCCATAGTCGACACACATGCCGATTAAGAGTTCCGGTCTGGCAACATATGGAATTTCGGTGCCGCGGAAGTTTTGTGCCCGCAACAATACTTCGATAGGACTGCCCTTGAGAAAGCCGGGGATCTTAGACTCGTCATCCACTACTACCAGCCGCCCCTGTACGTCCGCCACTACAGGCGGTACCACAACATCCTTCTTCAAGAGGCGATCTTTGACTACCTGGATCAGCGGACTGTTGTCCGCCAGCAGAGCGGAGCGCATCTTGCAGTCACGCGGACCGGCTGGCTTCTTGCTGGGATCCAGTCCGACTGCGCAATCAGAACAGCTGCTGGTGAGCAGCGCAACATGGGCTTCGATGTTGGCTTGCGTCAGATCGCGGAAGATATTTTCTTCGCCGATCTCGTTGATCGCTTTCGTGCGCCGCAACAGTTCAAGCGGCTGAGTCGGCAATGCCGCCAGCACCATGCGCGCGCCTTTGCGCTCCAGTTGGCGGTGCACCGAAAGGAGCGTTTCTACTCCGGTCAAATCCATATGATTGACCTGGCTCATGTCGAGCACCAGCACGCGCACGTCCTGCACCTGCAAAATGTTTTCAGTAAAGCGCTCGGCCGCACCGAAAAACAGCGGTCCATCAACCAAAAATGTCTGAGCAAATTTGCAGCACGGCATGCTGAGAGCCGGCGAGAGATTCTCAGCACCGTCTGTCTCAGTTGCCGACACCAGCCGCAACTCGCTCATTTGTTTGATGAACAGTCCGCAGGTGAAGAGCAGCCCGGCGAGCACACCGGCTGTCAAATCGACCAGCACCGAGACAATCGTTGTGACTATCATCACCCACGCTTCCAGCTTGGAAGCTTTCCAGATTTCGCGGCCTTCGTCCCATTCGAACAGTCGGAAACCAGTCAGGATAAGAATCGCGGACAGTGCGGCCAGAGGGATTTGCTCGGCATACTTTGAGAGAAACACAATCAGCACAGTCAGCACGACAGCATGCACAATTCCTGACAGCCTGGTTTGTGCGCCTGACCTGACGTTGATCGCAGTACGCGCAATGACGCCCGTCACCGGTATTCCACCCACGAACGGCATGAACACGTTTGCGAAGCCCTGCCCGATCAACTCCTGATCGGCATGATGCTTTTTGGACATCGTCATCCCGTCTGCCACCGATGCCGAGAGTAGCGATTCGATCGATCCCAGCATGAACACTGTGAAAGCAGAGGCAAAGAGCAATCCAAACTCATCCCATGGCAGGGCGGGCATCTGCAGAACCGGCAACGCGTCGGTGAGCGGTGCAACATCAGCGATTCGCGGAATTTGATATCCGAGCACTACAGATGCCACGGTGCCGACAATGATCGCCACCAACTGACTGGGAATTGCTTTCGTGAAACGCGGCACCACAACTGCCACCGCGAGGGTCAAGCCGCCGATGATCAGCGCATCGTGATTTGCTTGCCCTTTCAGGATAGCTTGGACAAGGTGCTGAACATCAAGAATAAACTTGGGGATGATCTCGTGGGCAACCGCCGGCGCCGCACCGGGAGCATGTTTCTTCAACGGCATCCCCATGAAACCGTCCAGGGCGTTGAATGCCACCAGTATGCCGATAGCATTTGCAAAGCCGGTAATCACCGGCATCGGTATATAAGAGATCAATCTGCCGAGACGCAAAAACCCTGCGGTGACCTGCATGATGCCGGCGAGGAGTCCGACCAGCCAGATGCCGCTGATGCCGTAGCGCGCGGTGATTTGCACGAGAATCACAGCCATGGCTGCCGCTGGTCCGGTGATAGCGTATTTCTGCCCGCCGAGCAACGAAGCAATGACGCTGGCTGCGATACCAGTGGCGATACCAACTCCGGGTGGAACTCCGGCAGCAACAGCCAGAGCCAGGTTTAGAGGCAATGCCACCAGTGCGACAGTGGTGCCAGCCCAGATATCCTTAGGCAAGCTTGCCGGGTTGAACATTTGCCGCCACTCTTCCATGAGGAATGGCAGGTCAAATCCAATCAGGCGTTGTTTCTTCGTGGCTGGAATTTGCATGGCTACGAGAGTGCGAGGCGCCGAGAATTTCGTCGGCAACCGTTTAGTGGCAGGAATTTAAAAGATACAGGAAGCTGCAAATCGCTGAAAGGGCGCAGCGCTAATACTATGCTTGCTGCGCCTGCCCGGGCATTGATGGGTCCGCCTGTCGAATTGGTATCTTTGGACAGGTCAACGGTAACTCCGGTCGACTGGTAAAACCGTCAGTCGTCGAATGATACAACATTTGTATTGAGTACCATTAGACCAGTCGTCTCGTCGACAATACGACTATTGGTAAAATCATGTGCCTAAAGTCTGTTCAGTCCTTGTAAACGCAAGAGAGGATGGCATTTAGGTCCCTTCCGGGTATAGTTAAAAGACACGTATGTTCAGTGGTAAAGAGCCTTGCCCAACCATTTTGTCGTCCTGGGAATTCCGGAAACCGCTTCCGATCTGGCTGTGGAAGAGGCTGTACCGGTATTTGAGCAAAGCTTTTGATGAGTCGAACTTCACCCCCGGCAGCCCTGCAGCCTGGCAAGCAGCCAAAGCGCGCATAAAAATCAAAGCCGCGTATGACGTGCTAAATCAGGCTGTGAGCCGCGAAAAGCACAAGCAAGAAGTTGAAAACGAACGCAGCGTAAAACAAGAGAATTACAATCCAAAGCTAGGCCACATCTGTGTTGCCGCCGGCATCATCACCCTCGATGAATTGGAAGCCGCCATCAAAGACCAACAAGACATAGACCTGCCACTTGGACAGATACTGCAAGAGAAGCGGCTGCTGTCGCAGAGCGAGCTTGATGGACTGCTGATGGGGCAGCATATCTTCCTCGCCGGAGAACCGCGTCCAGTCGACGATACGACAAGACGTGCGATGGTGATGGAAATCGTCAATCCCGACATGATCAAGATCGTGCTCTTCGATCAACGTACTTCTATGAACAGTCTCGGAGAGCTTTTGATTCGCCGCGGCTGGATTGAGCCGGCGATTTTAGATATTCTCGTCGGCGGCAGAAGCAACAGCACCCGGCGATTAACTGATTCGATTCTTGCCAAAGTCTAACCAGGCTATACTGCTCTCTGTCGCGCCAATGGAGCCCAGGTCTTGCCCGATTCATTTGAGATTGATGTGCCGCTGACGCCAACTCAGTTGATCGAGCAACTGCAATCATGCCGCAAGGAGATGGCACCGCACATCGGTCCATGCAATGCCGGCAGCGATAAACAATACTTCTCGTGTCGAGTTGATTATGCAAACTCATACGCGCTGCTCTCGGCCAGAGCATCAGCCGATGGCGCAGGAACCAGGGTTGCGGTAGACATTCACGGGTCGACAATCTTTGCGCAACCGCTAGGCATTGCCGTGACGGCAGCGTTTCTCGCAATTGGTCTGGCGATGGAAGCGTTTGTTATACACCCCACCACAACTTGGGACTGGCTTTATCTGCCTGTTGGACTACTCATCTATCCGATCGGCAGTTTGTTGCTGGTGCCTTTTTCGAAGGTGGCCTTAAAGCGTTTCATTCAAGAAACTCTTTTGTGCTCAGACAACAGCTAAACCGCCTTCCGGTTTTTGCGGGGCGGATATTGTTTGAGCAGTGAATCGATGCTCCCGCATTTGCAATCTTTTGCATGCCGGAGCGACGGCTTGTACTTCATTGCTTCGCGCCAGGCATCGGCCGCTTCTTGTTGATGCCCCCTGGTGAACTCGAGTATGCCGAGTAAGTAATACGCCTCCGCATCGCGCGGATCATATTTGATCGCCTGATGAAGTTCCTTCACTCCTTCGTCGATCTTGGCCTCGGACACATAGATTTTCGCTCTTGCGAAATGAGCCCGCGGATCGCGACGATTTTCTCGCAGCGCCTGGTCGACCAACTTCTTAGCTTCGCCGATCTGGCGCTTATCTATTAATAGATTGACCTGAGCGACGAGCCCACTACCCCCACCCGCCTCTACGGGCGTAGAAGGGGTCCAAAGGGAGGCAACTAGTATGATGGTGAGGATCGCTCGCATTCAGGTGCCTTAAAACGCAAATACGAAGGTCCAGCGATTTGGCCGGCACCGCCGGCGGTGAAACATAATATACATTATCAGCGCGTCCGGCGCTGCAGAGCGTTTCAGCCCACCAAAAAAGCAGCAATCGGGATCTCGCAGTGGGATTGATCACAAGTTGTGTGGAGGCAGGTCGAAACCGTCGTGCCGGCTCCGACTAAGAAGCAACTTTTCTGCCAGCCAGATGACGGGCACCATTGATGATGCGGGCAGTCCGCAACTTGGGAGCTTTCTTGATCCGTTGCTTAGCCGCTTTGGCGAGCATCTTGACCGTGAGTTCCTCTTGACTGACAACGTTGACGCGACTGACCAGCTTCATTCGTTTCATCAAAGAGATGGTTATCCAGGAAAGATCGAATTCCCACGGAAGCAGTCCCGTCTTGGCTGAACCTGGGCTGGCGTGGTGATTGTTGTGCCAGCCTTCGCCCATCGCCAGAATGGCCACCCACCAGATGTTGACGCTGTCATCGGTGACGGCAAATGTTCGGTATCCCCATTTCGGAAGATGGCAGACCACGTTCAAGAGAAACGGAATCTGTTGCACGGCCAGACCAGCCGCCAAGCTGGCCAGCGCCGGGATTGGTCCCCACACCGCCCACAGTACCAAACGGAATCCGATGCACAGTATTGCCGCCACGCGATGTGCTTGTTGCCACCGTCCACCCTGTTCGAGAAATCTATAGATTGGATCTTTGATCAGATCTTTGGCTTGTGTTTCAGGATTGATATGCTCGGGATAGCCGGCTTCCATGAGCCAACCCACGTGGGCATGGAACAGTCCGTGACGGGGCGAATGCGGATCGAGCGGCGTATCGACGTGGCGATGGTGCGCCCGGTGAATTGTTGCCCACCAGATAGGCGAGCCTTCGAAGGCGAGGTATCCGGGCAGCACCCAGAAATATTCGACTAGTTTCGAGCAGGCGAAGGAACGGTGCGAAATCAGCCGGTGGTAGCCGACAGTGACACCCAGTCCGTGCCAGACGTAGAACAACAAGAATAAGATGATGAATTCAGCAAGCACGATGTACCTCCTCAGGTTTTACAGGCGCCACAATCTATGGGCACCGGCGACGAACAACGGTGCACCAATCTAGAGGCGCGAGCGAGTCAATGTCGCGCCACAATCTGCAGGCAAGCGCATTTCAAAAGCGCGTGCCGGTAGCACCAGGAGCGGTGCTCCTGGCTTTCAGTCATTAACAGGTCGGTGCGTCCTCACGCACTACGGGGAAACTAGCGATACAGTGCCGATTCTGGTCGACCCCTCCGCATATCCTGGCTCTTCTCGTCCTGGGAAACGAATTTGTCGGTCCACTTGTCGGTCATCAATAGATCAAGAAACTCTTCCAGTGTCTCCGGCACTTCAGCTACCTGAAGCACCCGACGGCCATCGTTGTCCGGTCCCGGATATTGGTTCCAGACGAGTCGATCGACCTCCAAACCTTTTCTGTTGTAGTAGCTGAGCAGCGCCAGTCCGACTTCTTTGGAGACGGTGGATTTGTCCTTCACTTGCCAGTCGCGCAGAATTGTTCTGCCGATACCGATCAAGTAATAGGCGCGCTCCTTCTCGTACTTGGGCTCATCTATGAAGTACGCCCAGGTGGTTTCATCAACGTTGTCGAGATATGGCTCGCAACGTATTTGGAAGAGCCGTCCCGAGTTTGATGTCACCGATGTGGGTCCGAAGCCCGAGTTCATCAAATGAATCTCGATAATCCGCTGCACGTGGGCGTTGAAGCTAATCGACTTCTTGTCCGCCTGCAGTTGGAGCCGCTTTCGGTACTCATCGGGGATGCGTATGCTGATATTTGATGTTTTTTCGCCCACTACACTTTGTACTCACGCGATTACAAATTGCACTGAACACAATATAGCACTCGCCGGCAGATTCGCCAAGGGCTTACTGCGGTTCGCTCCAGCTCTGTTCACGGTCGTCAGTACCGGTTTGCCAAATGGTCGTATTGTCGATCAGTGGAAATGACTACGATACGACCAGACGGTGATAACGTCGCCGTCTGACGACACGCCAGAGCCCTGGCGCCGGCATCTTTGCTCAGGTTACAACCTGCTTTGGTGGGCTGGTGGTGCCTGGTTCACTAATCCGTGGACGTTCGCCGCTACGCAGGATCGAGCGGCCAATGCGGGCACCCAGCGAACTGAAGACTTCAATTGTCTGATCGTCCTGGGGCAGCGACTCCTTCGATAAAAGCTCGAAAACACCGATGACCTCTCGTCCGACGGTGATCGGGAACCAGACTCCCGACACCAGACCCAGTTGATTGGAGCTGACCTGGGGGCGCGACCGAGGCTCGCGGCTGACGTCTGGAATCCAGAAGGGTTGCCGCGTTTCCCAGACGACGCGGGGCAGCCCGTTGCTCAAGAATCGAATGCCTTCGGTCAAAGATTGCACTGCATCTGGTGGCAGATCGAGCGTGGCGTGCTCGAAGGGTCGCAAGTGACCGCTGTCGGGGTCGACCCACCAGAGCATGGCAAAATGGAAACGGTCCCCAGCGAAAGCTGCAAGCAAGCCAGGCACCGCTGCAGTGAACGACTCTGATTCTTCCAGAGCTGATACCACCGCTAGTTGCAGCGACAACAGATCGCTGCCACCCGATGTCGGCGAAGCAGAGCTGAAGAAACAGAGCAATTGCGGCGCATCAGCGAGATCGGGCACCGGCACGCAAGTCATGGAAAGATTGAGCTGTGAGCCGGATTTCGTCTTGTAGCGCACATCCAACTGCTGTCGTGCAAATCCCTGGCGAGCCCGCGCTGAGACATCGTTGAGTTCCGGCAGTTTCGCCTCCGGAACGATCAAAGTCGCCGGTGCGCCCATCGCTTCACTGGCGGAATATCCAAAGAGGTCGTGCGCCGCCTCATTCCAGAACGAGATCACATCATCCTTAATTGCCATCGCCGCCATCGGAATGCCGCCGCTAATCGCCTTATGCACGGCATGTTGCGCCAGACTTGCAGCATCGATCCGGGGCACTGCCAGCGGCTCGGCGCTCTCTGACGGAGATGCGCCGGCAGCAGTTAAACTCTGACAGACGTTGATGCGCGTCATCGAGTACTCGTCGGATTCATCTTTGATTGCGTCGAATTGCAGGGAGACAGGGAGCAACTCGCCCGACACTAATTTCAGACGCACTCTCAGAGGGTCTTTGAAGGTGCCGGCCCGGACTGCTTCCAGGGCAGCTTGCGCCTTGGCGCGGTCATCGTCGGCGACAGTTTCAACAAATCGAGTACCGACAAGTGTCTCGATTGGGCGTGCAAGCCATTCGGCAAAGACTCCGTTGGCGTTGATGACGGCACCACCCTGTTCGAGCAGCACGTAGCCGGCGCCCATACCATCGAGGTAGGCGAGGAATTCCGGCTCGAGAATCAACCCTTCCAGAGCATTGGCATTGCGCATCTCGGTCCAGCGCATCAAGGCTGAGGGCGAGATTTCGAGAGCCGCAGCCAACTTACTCATATTTTTGAGAGAAACGTTGCGCGCGCCGCGCTCAACGTCGCTGATATAGGTGCGATGCAGTCCGCTGCGCTGTGACAGCTCTTCCTGCGAGATTCGCAGGAATTCCCTGCGCTTGTGGATGACCTTGGAAAACGTGGCGGGAAGCCAATCTTCGCGTAACATGGAGAGTTTCTCCGGCTCCGATAGGTGAGGGGCAACCGCATTCAGTGCGCTAAGCACTGCCATCAGTATGGCCCGAATGCTCTTACGGGAAACCCCTAATCACTTTACGGAATCGCCCTTATTTTGCCTGTCGTCGAAAATGCTCGCAATGCCACCATATATGATGGCACGCTATTCCGAAGGCAGAGGGAAGATCCGCATAGAGACTCGGATCCAGGACTACTCGCCAAGGACACAGCGCTCGCTTGATGACCAAATCATTGTCGACAATACGACAAGTAGACTATTCGACGAGATAACCGGTCTATCATACCAATGTTGGACGTAACAACCAGTCGACAACGCATACAGTCGACAAATAAAAAAACAACAGAAGTGTTGTAATGCCCTAAGGGAAAAAGGGGACACCTCCATCCTCTCGTACGCCCCTGCAAAGCGCAAGCCCCAGCCGGAGCCGGGGCTTGCTTGAGATTTGCAACTGGTCAGTGTCCGGGTTTAATAGTCGTCATCGTAAGGAACGACGTATTGTCTGCCCTGGAACAGGCTGACGTGGCTGCCATTGTGGGGGCTTTGGTAGCCCATGAAGCCGTGCCAGGTGCCATAGCCGAAGCCGTGGAGCAATCCGTAAGCAGCGCCGCTGGCGAGACCAACTGGTCCACCAACCAAGCCGCCGGCCGACAATTCATAGAAACCATCTTCTTTGCCCAGTTTGCGGGCAACGACTTTGGTTCCACCGATGGCGCCTTTGATGCCATCTTGGAAGGCTGCCGTCGGTACATCCCAGAGGATGCCGGTAGCCATCGAAATCAGACGTACTGGGAAGTAGTAGATTTCGTACTGAACGCGCCAGTCTTCTGGACGCTCAGGATATGCAAAGCAAGGTGCGACTGTTGAAACAAGCGCCGCCGCTGCCAGCATGGAAGTAAGGATCGTCTTTTTAAGCATCTTTATTCTCTCTCTCTAGCGTGGCGGACCACTATTTACCTTCTTGGTATGTGTTCAAGTAGGACCATCTGCTGAATGGTTTTTCCCAGCCCTGTCTCCAGCCGTTTTTGATACCGCTGAGGACGCCGTAGCCGGAACCGACAACAATACCGCCGACGCCGAAGGTAGGCGCAGCAGCCATGTTCTGGCCCATTCCTTTTTCATCACCGAACTTTTCAGCCCAGTGGTGCGTGCCTTTAACGAAACCGCCGTAACCGTGGTTGATGGGTCCCATCATGCCACCGGAAACAGCAACGCCGGTCAACGCTCCAACCAATCTGACAGGGCTTTGAAGAACCCAATTGACTGGCTTGGCTTCGTAATCAAGAGCAAGGCAGGGAGCGATGGCCGATGCCATCACCATTGCCGTTACTCCGAGAACCTTGGTCAAGTTTTTCATAATTTCACCGTCTCTAGATGTTGCTTCAAAGCCGAACTATTTGCTGCTTTCTTCTTGGTTGATAACCATGAAGGACTCGGTGCTGAAGGGTTTTTCCCAGCCCGAGCTGCAAGCATGCTTAGCACCACGCAGAGCGCCGGATGGGATGCCCCAGACCATGCCCCACGGTACGCCAAGAACGAATGCTGCTACGTTCTGCGTCAGACCTTTGTCATCACCAAAATGACCTGCGAGCGAGCGCTGCGCATGGAGAGGACTCCACCACAACGTGTCCACAATCATCGCCTGAGGAACGTCGATTACCAGTGCCGTCGAGGTGCCGGCGAGTGAAGCAAAGTCATCGAGGGACGAGTCGTCGGCGAATGTCGGCAACGCGGCTCCCATAGTAAGCGCACTGGCTATCAGAGTAATAAGGAATTTCTTGTTCATAAGCCTCTTTACCACGTGGAACCGAGGATGGTATCAAACCACCCCCGGTTAATATCTGTACGTTAGTCCTTTACCAGCATTTGTTGGACGCTATTCATCTTTGTAGGTGAAGGAATCGGAACTAAACGGTTTTTCGTAGCCGGTGCTCATGCCGTGCCACATTCCGTCAAACGCACCATAAACGCCACCACCGGCAGCACCAATCGGTCCGCCCACGATCCAGCCGACCGTTTGCGAAACTTTGTTGTCTTTATCGCCAACCGCATCGGCTGTCCAATCGGCGGCCATACCAAAACCTTTTACGCTGTCCTTGAAGATTCCCAGCGGAACGCCAATTACTGCGCCCACGCCTGAACCGAGCAGGCGCACGGGAAACATTACGACTGATTGGAAAGTGGTTTCATCCGCAGCGAACGTCGGAGAAACAATACCGCCAACTAGAGCCGAGGCTAGCAAAAAGGAGGTCGCTAACTTCTTAAACATGCAAATCTCCATCTCTTAGCAATCTGAACTTCCTTGGACCCAGCAGGCCGCAGGACAAACCAATTTTACCCATTTTCTTGCGTAGGTCTATATTTGCTTTTAACCACACCACAACCGCAGGCATTTGTCAGTCACCGCAAAAGCTCATCGGTACGGGCTTTCGGCAATTGTGCACATAGGCGAAATGTTTGTATTTGTTCCGCAAAGAGCCGTCACGTGAATTGTCAGCATATGGTCGACAGATGTCCAGTGGTTATAAACCACACCTACAGCGGGTTTTGCGAGCCACCATCTTTGGTGACAAACTTGAAATCCCAAAATTAAATCTTGAACTTGTCAACACGGATAATCAAATTTAGCCATTGACAAACACTGTTTATGCGTCGGCTATTCGTGTCCGATAATTGGCTACACGAGTGCCTTGGCAAGCTTTTCGACTGCGCTTTTGATTTCCGCCGGCGTGTAATTGGTGAAGCCGACAAGAAACTCGGGCACCACCGGTGGTTCTTCAATATAGAAAGGATTGGTGCTCACCAGTTCGAGGCTGAAATCAGCGGAGCGCTCGAGTATCTGATCGCGGCTCAAGCCCAGGTCTAGTTGCAATAGAACGTGCATGCCGGCATCTTCGCCGAAGATGCGCACGCGATCACCGAAATGTTCTTTGAAAGACTTCAAGAGAGTCTGGTGCCTCTCTTCATAGAGCGCGCGCATGCGCCGCACGTGTTGTTCGAAAAGTCCTTCGCGCATGAAATCAGCGAGCACATATTGTTCGAGCAACGGGCTTTGTCGATCGGAGAGCACCTTGGCGTCAGCCATGATGTCCACCAGCCCCTCTGGTGGCACCAGATAGCCAAGGCGCAACGCCGGGAAAAGACTTTTCGAAAAGGTGCCTGTGTAGATGACGCACTCGGACTCGTCCATACCCTGCAATGACGGGAGCGGGCGGGCACCGTAACGAAACTCGGTGTTGTAGTCGTCTTCCAGAATGAAGGCACCAGATTGGTTGGCCCAGTCTAGAAGTTGCCGCCGCCGTTCCATCGATAGAACGCAACCAGTGGGATATTGATGCGAAGGCGTCACGTAGACCAGCTTGATGCCCTCATCTTTGCCGGGCAACTTGTCGGTTTGCAAGCCGTCCTCATCGACCGGTACCGGACGCAGCCGGGCACCGTTGGCGGTGAGAATCTGTTTGATCCCCAGAAAAACCGGATGCTCGACCACGCATTCATCGCCGCGATTGACGAAGACTCTTGCCACCAAATCTAGTGCCTGCTGAGATCCGGAGGTAATGATGATGCGATCGGGGTGGCAGTTGACGGCGCGTGCTTGCTTCAACCACTCGGAGATGATCTCGCGCAGCGGGCGGTATCCGAGAACATCGATCGAATAATCCAGCAGCCCCCGCTCGGCGTTCTTGAAATGGCGGTTCATGATGCGTGCCCAGTCTGCAGCCGGGAAGTTATCAAAGGCCGGGCAACCGAGACTGATGCGCGTTTCCGCAACTAAAGATCCGCAGTCGGCCACGGCATTGCCGTAATCAGATAGATGGAACCGTTCCCGAGGCGTCCAGGACGAAGCGCTGCGCTGTGCATCGGGGCGGATAGGCGCCTGGCGGGGATTGTCTATACGGATGTGGCTCTCGGGTAGTTTCGAGCAAACGAAAGTGCCCGACCGATCGACGGTGTTGATATAGCCTTCCGCAAGTAACTGCGCGTAGCTTTCGCTGGCGGTGGCCCGTGCGACACCCAGAGATTTGGAGATTTCGCGCGTCGACGGCAACCGCTGACCAAGCGTCAGGCGCCCAATGACAATAGCGTTTCGCAGTCCTTCGTAAAGTTGTACGTGCAAAGGAGTTGTCGAGCTGGGATCGAGCGGGATGGCGATATCCATGAAGGCTGCTTACTTTCCTGGATTGTGAGAGGCGTTTTAGCCCCTGGACTACTCTACCTGTCTGGATCTGGCTCTTGAAGATAGCCGGATTCAAAATATAGTTAAATCATCCTTGGTAACGAGCTTCGGCTTTAGTTGCAGCCCGTTCCTCCTGCGCCCCGCTTTCTCCATCCTCGACGGTATCACCGCCGATAGTGGCAGCAAGAGCCAGCCAAAGATAACACAAAAGGTTTCTCTCGAATTCTGGAGCTGGGAAATCAGACCATCACAATAAACTGACTCCCAATGTGGCGTTCTCGCCCAGATCGCCGCACTTGTTTCACCCCGCAACCGAACAGCTCCCGAGACTCGGCCCCGCATCCAAGTCTCCAATTCGAGGAAAGGCGCGACGCGCGGCTTGCCCGCACTTGTCGCAGTCGCGCCCACAGTTTGCCAATGGACGGAAAAGAAACGAGAAACGGAGAGCGCAAGCCCTCCGTTTCCCGTCTTTTTGGCTGGTTGATTGAACAAGAGGGCGGAATTACCACTTGCCCTCCTGACAACACTGGTCTAATATGTCTCCACGAAGACTGAGAGCTTCGCACCCCCCGCAAATTGCTTCGGGACCGATTGAGGTTCCGGCTTTTCAACTCGCTTAGTATCAGAATGCCACCGATTAGACTCCGCAATGCCGGCTGTCCTCAGCTCAAAGATGTGGACCCGCAGCCTGCCGCACAGCTGACCGAAATTGCATCGGCAGGAACGACGGCTCCGTCCATCTTAAGCGATCGGACGACGCGCTCATCGCCTAAAAAATCTCGACAACAAATCGCTCTGGTCGTCGTGGCGGCTACGCTGGCTGTCATCCTCAGCATCAGTGATTTTTGGCTTGGCACGCGCGAACTGATGTCCGAGACCGAAATCAACGCCACCCAATACTCGCCGTTCGAAACAGCCAGGCTCCAGCTGCGGGTTGCGCGAGCACGTCTACTCTCCGACAGAGAAGCGGAAAGGACCGCATTGGGTGATCTGGGCAACTACAAGTGGCACCACTGCCAACTGGAGGCGGCAGTAAAAATATACGAGGCTCTGTTTTCCGTGCCGGTGCAAGAACCCAACTTTGACACGTACGATCACATCGGCAGCGAAGCATATTCCCGTCTCAGTTCCTATTACAAAGGCACCCACAACATTAAGGGCGACCTTCGCCTGTTTGAACTCAGGCATAGAGATGCGAATCGACTTCCTACTGCGGCAGACGTGGCCGAAGCAGACGTAGCCGCCGACCTGTACGAGCGGATGGGTGATACCGCCAACGCCAGGCGATGGCGGCAGGCTGGAGAACTGGGCAGATCCATTCCACTTTACGGCTTTACTGCAGAAGAAGCTCTCAGTCCGGACGTGTTCTACTATTCTGCAGATTACCCGAAAGAGGACAGAGACGCGCAGCTATGGCTGGGACTGGGAATTGAAAGACTGTACACATTGCCGCATGATGCCCGAGCCTATTTCCTTAAGGCTTTGCAGCACGAGAATGCCTCGGAGAGCCAAAAGCAGCGAGCCAGGGTCTGGTTGTTCGTGACCGCTGTGGAAAACCGTGACTGGACGCGGTGCCCGCAGTATTTGCAAGATGCCAAGTCTGCTTCTGATTGGCTCGAGCAAAATCAAATTCGTCATCAACGCGGGGTCTGCCTGGAGGGCGCATCCTTCTGGGCCGCGTACCGACAATACCTGCAAAACACAAAGAATACCGAAGCCGCAGAGGACGCCAGGCACCATCAACGAGCTCTGGAAACCGCTGCTGCAGATCCAATGATAGCCAGAATTAACGTCGATACCAGTGCGCAGGAAGGTGAATGAGTAAGAAACACGGACCCGGCATCTCAACTGCGAGTCCGCAAGTGAAATGCAACGGTCAGATCAGTGAATCCGAACTGCCTGCGGCAGCCGATTCCCATCAACAAGTTGACTTGTCACGGCCACCAGCAGAGGTTCCTGTGCGCCGAGATGCCAGCGACAAACTGTCGGTGGTGGCAGCATCGCTGGTAGTGGCACTAGCTGTGGCTACGTGCTGGTGGCTCGGTCCGCACGGCTACTTTTATACATTTGATGCGCGGCAGTACGATGGCATGTCGCCGGCAGCCAGAACGCTGGCTGGGCTGGGGGTTGATTTGCGCGTAGCGCGAGCCCGCCTCACCCACAAAGTCAGCTGGCTGAGAAATTCGTTAGCCGCAGCCGGTGACTATAGACTCTGTCAGGGTAACGAAAAGGCGGCTGAGTCAGCCTATGTGGAATCGCTGAAGTATGGCTATACCGACTTCCATGTGCATCATACGCTCATAGCGCTCTATGCGAAACAAGAGCGCTGGAAGGACGCCGAGCATCTCCTGAATGAGATCTACGATGAGTCGGACTGGAAAACCATGAGCTATCCCAACAGTTATAGAGATCAGAAATTCAATGCGATCTGCAGACTGGTTTGTGAGAGAGCTGGAAACCAGAAGGGCGTTGCGTACTTCAAAGAAGTCCAGATGCAGAGCAAGAAACCATGGGTCTCAGAAGTCTTGTTCAAGAGTTCGCATATGAGTGAATTGATGGATGAAGGCTGTCGTGACCTGATCGCCGCCAAGTACGAAAGTGCCCGCCAGTGTTTCGACTTGATGCAGGACGCGGACATGGATGAACCTTCTCGAGCTCGCGGTGCCATCATGGAGTTCGTAACCAGCATGATGGCAAATGATCGCCGCGCTGCCGACCGAAATGTGCGCACCGCCCTCACCGCATATGAGTACATGCAAAACGAACCCAGCACCCAGATGGACCGGGCAACTTTTTTGCACCACTACGCAACATACTTACGTCTGCAGGGACGCCACGGGGAAGCCGCTGAAACCCTTAAGAAAGAAGAATTGACGCGCCGTCCGCGAAGCGAAGCAGGATCACCTTTCAGCGCCACAAGCACGGGTTCTGTTGAGGTGCTGCCGGATGAAGGTCCGGGCTAAAACTGACGTCGGATTAGTAGTAAGACAAAACCAAAGCAGAGGGAACTTAGCAAGACCTCTTCCGTCATACCTCTGGAACCACTCGTTTTGGTATCCCCGCCCGAGGACAGCCAGCCATGCATCAGCAGCAGCCTTCTGTGCACATGATTACTAAGTCTCTCACCACAAAACATCTTCAAGGATTCAATCCCGACGCCGACGGCTTCCATACCGGAGACCAGGTGAGCGTTCCCCGCACCACCGGAGACGTGGACGACGACTGGGTCGTCGTTGAGACGTGCGGCGATTTGATCATAGTGTCTAAGTTGATTCAAGGTGTGCAGCGCGCCAGCTGATCAGCTCTGAAATCAGCTGTGCGTGCCGACGTGCTCGGTGCGGTGCCATTGCGAGGCATGCTGCGTCAGTAGAATTCGCAAGAAGGAGCCGAAGACAACCGGCATCCAGAGCGAGAAGACATAAACCATGGACATGCAGGTTTGCAGCATGGTTTCCGGGACGCTCATTTTGTTTTGATAGAAGCGCATGGCGATAAAGAAGTTGGTGGCAGAAATAGCGAGCACCACCGCCAGTACCGCAAAGAAAAAGCGAGGATAGAAAGGCTGCCCGGTCATCAAGGCAACCAGTTGGCTCAAGCCTTCTAAAAACACCAGCGCCGGCACGCCGAAGAGCGAGAAAAATGCCATCGTGTCGATGCGCTCGATAAATGACAGGCGCGTCGGCGAGTTGATCGGAAAGATGTAATCGAGATAGCGGCGAATGCTGCCTTCCGCCCAGCGGCGACGTTGTTTAACCAGCGCCTTCCAGGTCGGAACGCCTTCTTCATAGACGACGGCGTGTGGGCAAAAACGAATGTCCCACTTATTGACCAGCAGCCGCATCGACAAGTCGAGGTCGTCGGTGATGGTGTTGTTGTTCCAGCCGCCGCAGTCGATTAGAGCTGCGCGTTTGACCAGTTGCCCGTTGCCGCGCAACTCGACTGTGCCGCCAATCAGGTCGCGGCTCATCTGGAAGTAGGTGTCGGTGGCATATTCCGATGCCTGGCATTTGACGAGCAACTGAGTCTGGTGAGGGTAAAACTTCTTCTGCGCCTGCACCGCGCCCACACCCTCGGGGGCCAGCACCGGCAAGATAGTTTGCAAAAATTCCGGCTCGACATACGCATCGGCATCAAACACGGCAATTACTTCACCGCGGCAAAGCGCCAGAGCATCGTTGAGACCGGCTGACTTGCCGGGACGCGAACCAGGGACGCGGCTGACGATGTGCAAACGCGGAAACTCTTTCTGCAGGTTTCTCAAAATGTCCGCAGTGTTATCTGTTGAGGCGTCGTCGATGACCCAGACATTGAAGTCTGGATAGTCGATGGTGAAGAACCTGCGCACGGTAGTCTCGATGACGCGCGATTCGTTTTTGGCCGGGATCAAAATATCGACGACGGGTTGCCAGCTCTTCGCCTGGTCGTCGGAAATCAAAATCTCGCCGCCGTTACGGCGCAGCTGTCGCTGCCAGCGAGTTTGCGCCCAGAGCATCCAGAGCGAGTGGGTGATCATGACGGCCAGTGCCACACACAGCAAAAACATGAGCGTCGGCCAGGGCACCACGTAATCAATCACTTTGATGACGATATACGCCGCCAGGGTCAGTCCGAGCAATAAGAACCGGTATCGCATAGAGTCCTGAATGTCTTTGTGTGGCGGAAACGCCACTACCAGTGTATCCAACCAATCCACATAAATGGAACAGTTTCATCAATTATTGGCAATTTAACTAGTCTTCATCGTCGTCTTGAGGGGTCTGGTCGAGTCCGCGCAGAGTGCGAAACAGGTGGTAGGCTCCGACTACCAGCGTCGGGACGCCGATCAAGAACAACGTCGACGATACACCTCCCGGCAGGTTGTCAATCAGGAGTCCAGCCAAAACGACAGGAATGGTCGAGGCTGCCGACATCGCCGTGTTTTGGGCGCCGAACACCTTGCCGCGCAGCTCTTCTGGAACGACCGCCTGCAGAGCAGCCTGGGTCGGAACGGCCACCATGGCGCAGGAAGCGCCGACCAGCGCCGCCAGAACCAGGCTGGCGGGCAGCATCATCGAGTGAAGCTGACCAAGCTGTTCCGGTGACCAGGCGATGCCGTCCTGCACGGTTCCCAGCATGCCGAGCAGACTCATGAAGAGACCCAGTCCCGTGAAGCCGCTGAAGACCAGAAGATTGGGGCGCACTGCGTGTCCGTAATGGCCGACCCAGAAATTGCCGAGCGCCATGCCGACGCCGGCAGCAGCAACGATATAACCGAACTGGAAGGGCTGAATATGCAGCACTTGCTGGGTCAATCCAACCGCGATCACGTTCAATGTAATGATGGTGCTGAACAAAATCGTGATTTTCAAAATCGCCCGAAACACCACCGAATTGCTGGATATGTAGGACAGTCCAAAGCGCAGTTCTTCCCACCACGGATCGCGACTGGACGACTTCGGTGTATTGTCCGAAATCGAAAGCAGCAAAAGACTGGCTAGAACGAAGAGTCCGGATACGAAGATAGGCGCCGATCTCAATCCGATGTGCGAGATGATCGGTTCGCCGATTGCAAATCCGAATCCCAAAGCAATCATCATCGTCGTGAAGAAAAGTGAGTTGGCGGCGTAGAGCTCATTCTTCTTAGTCAGCCGCGGAATAGAAGACGTCTCCGCCGGACCGAAAAACTGCGAACCGATTGATATCAAAAACGCCAGGAAGAAATCGAACATGACCGACTTCGACACGGCCGGCAAGACTATCAATCCCACACAAAATGCCCGCAACACGTTGGAAAGCACCAGAACAGCACGGTGCGACCAGCGATCTACATAAACTCCGGCAATCGGGCTGAGAATGATGGCGGGAATGGTAAAAGCCACGTAGAGCCAGCTGGTCAGCTGCGCGGCACCGTGCTCAGCAAGTTTGGGATTGGTTGCTTCCTGGGCGGTAAGGATGGCGACAAAGAGAACGAAGACCGCCCGATCAGCAAACTGGCAGCAGACCTGCGCAACCCAGAGAGCCATGAACTGGCGGTTTTTGAACAGACTTCGATAGCCGCCGCCCCCCAGCGGTGCTTCCGCTAGCGAGGTTTCGGTGACGTTCGAATGATCCACAGTTTCCTTTGTAGCACTAAATCTCGTCCATCGGGATGTCTTCCATGACGCTGGCTTCGTGGCGCCCTTCGGTGGAAACACCGAAGGCGCTGGCGTAGCCGCGTTTGCTGGTCTTGAAGAACTCCACGATTTCCTTCACTTCGGCATGCGGTTCGATCTCTTCCTCGATGCGAGCAATGGCGTTGGTGAGGTTGAGTTCACTGCGGTAAATCAGTTTGTAGGTCGCCTTGATGGCGTTACGCACGTCGGGCGGCATTTTGCCGCGGCGTAGTCCGATGACGTTGATGCCGCGCACGAAAGCCGGACGTCCGTCGCAAATCGTGAACGGCGGCAGGTCGACACGGGCGCCGGTCATGCCGCCCATCATCACGAAGCGGCCGATGCGGACGTTCTGGTGCAGAATGCAGAAACCGGAAAACACCGAGTTGTCGCCTACGTGAACGTGTCCGGCCAGCTGCGTGTTGTTGGCCATGATCACGCCCTTGCCCAGCTTGCAGTTATGCGCGATATGCACGTAGTTCATCAAGAAACAGTCGTCGCCGACTTCCGTAAACCCTTCATTGGTTGCTCTGTGGATGGTCACATACTCACGAATGGTGACGTTGTTGCCCAGAATTACACCGGTAGGCTCATCTTTGTAACGCAAGTCTTGCGGCTCCAGCCCAATCGATGCACCGGGATAGATTTTGCAATTCTCGCCGATGGTGGTGATACCATCGATGATGGCGTGGGCACCGACTTTGGTGCCAGCGCCGATCGTGACGTTTTCACCGATAACGGCATAAGGTCCAATTTCCGCCGCCTCGTGAATTTTTGCGCCGCTGGCAATAATGGCGGATGCGTGAATGCTGGGTGATTGTGATTGAGTAGGCATCGTCTGTCTCCGACTGATCTATCTCTTCTACGACTCGCGCTTGATCATGGCGAATGAGATTTCGCCTTCGCAAGCAATGGCGTCACCGACTTTAGCGGTGGCTTTCAATTTGCCAATCGGTCCTTTCATTTTTAAGAGCTCGACTTCCATGTCCAGCCGGTCGCCGGGCGTGACCATGTTTCTGAACTTGAAACCGTCGATGCCGGTGAAAGCACCGAAATAACCTTGATACTCCGGCTTCAGCATGATGCAAACGCAAGCCAACTGCGCCAGGGCTTCCACCATAAGAACGCCGGGCATGATCGGCTTGAAGGGGAAGTGACCGTTGAAGAACTCTTCGTTGGCGGTCAGGTTTTTGTAGCCCTTGGCGCGCAAGCCTGGCTCGTAGGAAGTCACGCGGTCTACAAGAAGGAAGGGATAACGATGCGGAATCAGTTCTCTGATTCTGACGACATCGAGTGTTTCCAGAGTAGCGGCTGTCATTCTTCGTAGAACCTCACTGTGTGGACATCCAAGACCGAGATTATTAATAGCTAATTGCCTGTCCCAAAACGGGAGTGACCCTGGTCACCGGCATGGAAACTCAGAGCTTAGCAAGTATATCGTTCATTGTTCTGTGCAATAAATAAGCGCTTGCCAGGAGAAAACCAGCAATGTCTGCAATGCGCAGCCGCAAAACTGGCACCGGCCGCGCCTGCAATATAGGAGCGTGCCACCATCGATAGGCACTTGCTATCGTTTCTGCAATCTCGCGCAAACGCCCGCCGTAGGGTTTAATGGCGGGAAGTTGTTGTTCAAATTTTGCTTATTGAAACAAGATGGAGACCTTTACAAGCGTGCAAACCCATTTCGCGCCTGCCTCCTGCACGGCATCGGCTACCAAGACCGCCACGACTTCACCGCTTGCCGCGCGCAATCTGCTGGCGCCCGCCCAGGTCGACCAGGAGAAAGTCGCCGCCGGCATTCGCCTGATTCTCGAAGCCGTCGGTGAAGACGTCACGCGCGAGGGACTTCTGGAGACACCAGAACGCGTCGCACGTATGTATCAAGAATTGTTCTACGGTGTTGGTCTCTCCGCCGCCAGCGAGATTACTTGCGAGTTCAGCGAATCGACAGACGAACTGGTTCTCGTGCGCGACATTCCATTTGCCAGCATCTGCGAGCATCACCTGGTGCCTTTCATGGGCGTCGCACATGTCGGCTACATTCCAGACCAGGGGCGCATCACCGGTCTGTCCAAGCTGGCCCGCGTAGTAGAACTGGCATCCCGACGCTTGCAAGTGCAGGAGCGCATGACCACCCAAATCGCCGATGCTCTGGTGGAGAAATTACAGCCACAAGGCGTGGCGGTTGTTTTGGAAGCCGAGCACCTGTGCATGTCGATCCGGGGCGTTAAGAAGCCGGGTACCAAAACCATTACTTCGGCCCTGCGCGGCATGGTACAAACTAATCAGGCCACTCGCGCTGAAGTAATGTCACTAATCCGCCATGGATGGTAATCACACCTTTAGATTGGTCAGTCGCCGCAAGTTCTTGCTCGGACTTGCCGGATTGCCGTTTTTAGGCGCCCTTTCGCAACCAGCCGCCGAAGCTGTAGTTCCGTTTCAACCGTTTTCTTTTGCCTATCTGACCGATGTGCATCTGGTCAACGGCATGCCCGACAGTTACAAGCTGACTCAAGAGAGCCAGCTCTTTCTCCAGGAAGTCGTCAAACAACTGAACGGTGCTAAGGTCGATTTCGTGGTCTTCGGCGGCGATCAGGTAGAGGGCGTCGGCAAGGAGCAGGTCAACTGGCAGCTGTTTCTCGACATCGTACAGGGACTGAATCCGCCCTGGTCATTCGTGCTGGGAGAGTCCGATTTGATCGGCGAGACCGTGCACAAAATGCGCACCTTCGGACCAGATTGGAAAGGGCGCGGCATCGAGACAGAACACCCTTACTGGTCACTCAATCCGGTGCCCGACGTGCACATCGTCGGCCTCGATTCCAGCATACCCAACACCACCGCCGGTGGCATCAACGAAGAACAACTAACCTGGCTCAAAGAAGATCTGCAGAAAAACAAAAAGTACTTCACGATTATTTTCTGCCACCACCCGATTTTGCCTCCGCCGCCCTTCGACGGCGGACCTCCCTGGGAGCGCTACGTCATTCCCGACGGGGCATCGGTGCGCGAAGTGATCGCGCCGTTCTCCCAGGTGCGCCTGGTGATCAGCGGACATATTCACGTCAATAAAGTGCAAAAGGAAGCGGACATCTGGCACGTTTCTTCCAGCAGCCTGGATGTCTATCCCTGCCAGTTCAAGATTTTCAAAGTCGATGCCACTTCCATCGTTATGGAAACCTGGCAGGTGCCTTTCCCGGCCCTCGTCAAGAAAGGTCGCAAGACGCTGGACGAATCCAATCTGGCTTTCGATTACAACCGCCAGCATCCCGATCAACTGGCAATTCTGAATGAAGGACTGCCTGTAGATCGCGACGCCATCTTGCCTTTGGCACCCGGTAAACCGATGCAACCTCTCAAGAAGAAAGGTCCGGCGCCGGGCACCGAGGACAAGAAAGACAAAGAGAAGGACAAGGACAAAGGCAAGGAGGCGCCTGCCAAGAAAGACAAGAAGGACAAAGGCGAGAAGAAAGACAAGGAGAACAAGAAGGACAAAGGCGACAAAGACAAGGGCGACAAGAAGAAAAAGGGTGACAAGAAGGACAAAGAGCCCGAGAAGAAACCCGCGCCCAAAGAGGTAGAGGCGCCGCCAGCAGAAGAGACGCCGGAAACGCCTGAAGATAAAAAAGTTCCCGATCAGCCAAAAGAAGCGCCTCCAGCCGAGGATAATACCCAGGTTGAATCAGCTCCCGCGCCAGCCCCGGTGGGAGACTAAGAGGGATAAGAGGGACAGCAATGGCTAAGCCGACCAGCACGCCGGAATACGGGAAGAGCGACACAGAGCGTCCCGGACTGACTTACAACGGCTATCTCAAGGTTGCCGAGCTGAAGGCGCTGCAGCTATGCCAGTCGGAGCCGGCCCATCATGACGAGCCGCTCTTCATCATCATCCACCAGTCCTACGAACTCTGGTTCAAATTGATTTTGCACGAACTGGACACGGTGGTTCGGTTCATGGAAAAAGGCAACGTGCGCCGCGCGAACTTCTTTGTGCGCCGCGTAGTGGCAATCATGAAAGTGCTGGTTCAGCAGATTCACATTCTGGAAACCATGAATCCCCGGGAATTTCTCGGGTTCCGCAATCATTTGAGTCCGGCCAGCGGCTTTCAATCGAGCCAGTTTCGCGAAGTGGAATTTCTAGCCGGACTGCGACATCCGATGTTGCTCGAGCATTTCAAACACGACAGCGAAGCTTACGCGCAACTGAAGAAACGCTATACGGAAAAGTCGCTTGGCGAGGTTTACTTCGCGCTTTTGCAAACCAAGGGTTTCGACATGCCGGTGCCGGCTGAGAATGCCTCTGAAGAAGCGAGACAAACAGCACACGACAAACGCGTTCAAGAACTGGCAAGACTCTATCAACACGCAGAGCAAAACATCGACCTGCACGAACTTGCCGAATCGCTCATGGACCTGGATGAACAAATATTCCTCTGGCGCATGCACCACGTTACCGTGGTTGAGCGCATCATCGGTTTCAAGCGCGGCACGGGCGGCAGCGAAGGGGTCGGTTACCTGCGCAGCACTTTGGAAAAACGCGCCTTCCCTGAGCTCTGGCAAGTGCGCACATTCTTGCAAGAGCCTGAACCGGAAGAAATCTGACGCCGAATCTGACGGCTCTACACCTAGCTGGGGATGCCCCAGAGGAAGCCCTGCCCGTATTCGACGCCCATCTCTTTGAGCACCTGAAGGTCTTCGCGGGTTTCGATACCTTCGGCAATCAGTTCCGCGCCCAGTGCCTGCACCACGCCGATCAGGCGCTTGAGCAGACGCTGTTTTTGCGGATCCATAGATATGCCTGCGACAAACTTGATATCGACCTTCACCACATCTGGTTCCAATAAGATCAAACTTTCCAGAGAACTGCGACCGAAGCCGACGTCATCGATCGCCACTTGCACGCCGGCTTTTTTCAGCGCCGCGGTGTGATTTCGCAGGTAGCTGGGATCGCCGATAAACTGCTGTTCCGAGATTTCGACACAGAATGTGCCCATCGTCTTGTCTTCAGGAAACATCGACACGAGCGTCTCAATCGGAATATCAATAATTGTGGAAGGAAACAGGTTGACGTCGAACTTGAAGCCGGGTTCGAGGTTTCTCGCAAACTCGATGGCGGCTTTCAGACAGCGCAGGTCGACGAGGGTCAAAATGTTGTTTTCGATGGCGACCCGGAAGAAATCGTACGGCGCTTCAAAGGGTCCGGCCGGACCGCGCGTCAGAAGTTCGTAACCGACTTTAGTCTCGTCTGTGAGCCGAAAGATGCCATGCTTGACGCAGCGGAATGACTCGCCTTTGCCAAGAATCTGCACGATGTCCACTTCCGGGGCCTCACCATTAGTGGTGGCACTGAAATAGTCTGCAGACGAAACTTTGTTTTTGCCGGCAACCTTGCTGCGTTTCAAAGAATGGCGAGTGAGAGAAAGGATTTCTTCTACCGAGTTGACTTCATAAGGAACGGAGGCGACGCCGATACTGGCGGTGAGAAAAATCGTGTCATGCGAGTTGCGGATTGGACTTTCGGCGACAGCCAGACGAACGCGTTCGGCAATCATCATCGCTTCGGCAAACTGAGTATCAGTCAGCAGTACCACGAATTCATCGCCGCCGACGCGCGCCACATAATCGGAAGGGCGCAAGGTGCCGGTGATGCGCTGCACCATTTCTTTGAGCGCCACGTCGCCGACTGCGTGTCCGAGCACATCGTTGAGACGCTTGAAGTTGTCGCAGTTGAGCAGCATCGCCACCATCGGCGAACCGCCGCGCTTAGCGCGATTGACCTCGATGGAAAGCACGCGCTCCAGACCGCGCCGGTTGACCAGGTCGGTGAGCGGGTCGACCATCGCCAGCTGGTCCAGCCTTGATCTGGTGTCTTCCAGCTGAGCTGTGAGACTGCGCATCGCCTGGTCGGCCTGCGCCAGCTCCCGGCTGTACTTGCGGGTCAACTCCCGCTGCACCTGCAGCAGCACGAATACGCCGACCAGAAGCAAGCCAGCTGCAACAGCCAGCACAAGTTCGATTGTTCCGAACTCACCCATTTCCAACGGGCACCCCTGGGTCAGACATGGCCTTTAACAGTGGCCACGAAAGAATAGTACCCACAAGATGCGTATATGCCTCGCGATAACATACTTTATCGGTCAAACAGCCTCATTTTTTTGGCATTTCCACTTTCCGTAGCCAAATGCCCACGGCGCTCACGTAGCGCTCATGCCGGCATCACGCTCGACTCACGCAGGTTGGGGGGTGCCTCATCCGTCCTTAGGGGAAATCAACACTTCTTACGATGGCCTTATGACAGGGTTACCTAGGTGAGCCTAAGTAACCCTGTTGGATCTGGTCATTGGACAGGTACGTGAACTGCTTAACACTTCGAAGCCGTCTACAGAGCTCGAAACAGAAATCAGACGCTCGTCCACACCAGCAATAAGTCTACATCGAGGAATATGTTGGTAGCCAAAGCTAAACCGCGTAAAAGCCGCAGATGTTGTTGTTGACCGGATCTTTCGGTGAGAACACTAGAAAGAGGCCAAATGAAAATTGCGAATGTAGGCATCGACATTGCCAAGGAGTGGTTCGACAGTTGTGTATTGATCGAGCACTCTCGTCATGTACAGATTTGCTAACAATGCATCGGGCTTTGCCAGATTCCATGCGTGGTTTAGCCGGTTTGACTGTGACCAGTATCACTTATTCTTTGAGCCCACGGGCAGGTATGGTGAAGAGTTGGCGTCACGATGCGGGTTCCGCGGGTTCAGTTTTTCGAGTAGATATCCGGAAATTCCGCAGATTCGCCCAATCGCTAGACCCTGACTTGAAGTCAGACTTCTCTGACGCATTTGCGCTTGCGGTTTTTGGGAGAGAGGGCTTCGTTCTGCCGCGAGTATCAGGCTCCGTCGCCGATTCAACTGGAGTTGCGTGACATTCAAATGTGTCTACGCTCGCTGCAGAAACGGTCTGGTGACACTTCGCAATCAGCTGAAATGCGGACTCTACAGTAGTGACGTGAAAGCGTTGCTTCTCGCCGAATTGAACGTGTGCTGGCGGAGTACAACAAAGTTGTCGCACTGTCTCATGCTCGCATCGAAGAAGATCAATTCTCAGGAATGACAAAACCTTGTTGCTTTCGATTCCCGGGATTGGTGAAAAGACAGCAGTCATGCTGCTTTCCTTGATCGATTTCCTGCAATTCTTCGTCGAGCAGATCGCTTTCGAAGTTTCTCGGTTTGACACCGCGGAAATGGGGAGTCAGGCACTTCGATCAAACAGAAATGGATCGATCACCAAGGCTGGAAACAAACACGTCCGGAATGCATTGCTTTTCCCAGCTATGTCGGCGATGCAGCACAATCCAACCCTGAAAGCCTTTCGCGACAGGCTTACCGCCGCCGGCAAACCGGGAGCGCTGGTGAGAACGGCTGTCATCCGGAAGTTAGTCATCACGGCTTGGTCGCTCATTCATAACGGTAGACCGTTCACTGAGGAATTTAAACCAGCCTAACCAACTGCTTGTTCTTCAACCATTTCCCAGCGAATTTCGGATTCGCTGTTTTTGGCGCGTCCACATGGAAGTGGGTCATTTCCAGCAGTTCTGGTCTTGACAAAAATCGGAATATTTCTGTTGATTTCGGGCGGGCGGGCGGCAGCAGTACTCTTCTTGACTTTTAAACACTTCTGTTTAAATCGACAAAGGAAGTTCAGCCCCCCTGCGCTCCGTCTAACTTGCCTTCTTCGTCGTTCTCGCGGCGCCGGCGGGTGCCCGCTTGATTTGCTCGACTTTGTATTGTCGCTTGCGCAAAAGTTCGATGATGCCCCGATCGCCAACCAGGTGCCCGGCTCCGACAACGACAAAATAAGTGCCACCATCTTTGAGGTAGCCTTCAATCTTGTCCACCATCGGACCGTTGCGCTCGTAGAGCAGCTTGTTTTGCACGGATTCCAGCTCCGGATATTCGCGTTCGTTTTTGGTTATCGCTTCATTCATGGCACGCGCGTCCCCGCGCCGCCAGGCTTCAACGAGCACTTCGGCTTCTTTGTCCATTTCTTTGGCGCCGACCAGAGTCGAAAGGAGCAGCTTGTCCTGCAGTTCTTCAGGGAAGTCGGAGAGCAGCTTGATCTGAAACTCAGCCGTCTCCAGTTGCAGCACTTCTTTGTTCTGCGATTTCGCCTCGGCCAGAAAGTGCCGGTCGATGCCTTCTTGCGGGTTGAAACCGGCCTTCACCAGTTCCTTCATGAGGATCATCAGCGAGGCAAACCATGGTCGCATCTTTTGAAATACGATGTCGCGCTGCCCGCTCTTAGCCAGATACTCTTCCAAAGCCTCGCGAGTCTTCGGGGAAAGGCGTGAGCTGAGCGTTTCGTCCCCGGCATATGTAGCTCGCTGCAAAGTCAGCAGCTGGCGCTGCAACGGATCGCCCTGGTTCTCATCTATCTCGACTACCAGAGCCTTCGACTTGGCAAAGGCTTCTTCGATCTCAGGCGGCAGCGGATAGAAACCAGGCTTCAGCATGTGCAAGGAACCGAGAATGTATACCTGGTTGTCCCCCTCGCCGACCCGCCACATGAAGCTCTTGCCACCAGACTCGGCACCACTTCCGGCTGGAGCCGCGCACATGACGAGAACCGACAGGAGCGCGCATAGCCAACCGCGAAAGTGTGAGGTCATATCCTTCCCGGCTACTGGTTATCGGCTTCTTTGAGAGCGCCGCGGGGCTTCGCCGGCGGTGCCTTAAGAACCAGTTTGCTGCCTTTCCACTCGCCCTCTTTGATCTGAGGGATTTGCGAGTCTTTGAATGAATCTTTGCACTCAGCGGAAACTTGGTTCTGGGTGTATTTGAAGACTGAGTCGATGTCGTCGTACTTACGCAATCCGTCAATGAAGTGTTTTGTGAATACACCATTTTGATAGCGAATCGAGTCGTGCGCCTTTTGCGCCGCGGATGACGAAGCTATCACCAGTTGTCCCGTGCCGACCGCAATCGGGTTTTTCGGATCGTAGAAGACTTGCAACGCCTTACCGCCGTCACCGGCAGAACCGGCGTGACAGGTATCGAGAACGAGCAAAACGCGATCGGTCTGGACACGCTTCTTAAGCTCTCGGACGAAGTCATTCATATTGATCGAAGTGGCATACAACCGATGCACATCGGTGTCGTGCACCACCAGAAAGTTTTCTTGCGCGACATCCTGCTCTTTCGAGGTGCCGTGGCTGGCGATGTAGACAACTACTAGATCCCCAGGTTTAGCATTGATAGGCAAGAAACTTTCACCCATCTCATCGAGGATGTTTTCTTTGGTGGCTTGCTCGTTGGTGAGCACATGCACGTGATCGGGAGCGAAGTTGCCTTCCTTGATCAGGTAGTTGGCGAAGTCCTGGGCATCTTTGTGGGGAAACCGCAAATCAAGGCTGCTGTCCTTGTATTTACTGATGCCGACTACCAGCGCCCACTTGTCTTGCACAGGCGAGTTGACGGCCACCTTCGCGACAGTGCCGACGTTGGACAGGTTCGGGTTGGTCAGAGGAGTCAGGGTGCGAGTGGTTCCGGCACCTCCCTTGGTGCCGTCTTTGCCATTGAGATTGAAGGCAACTTTATTGGAGCCATTGGTGGAAGCAGTAACAGCCGGCGCCGGCTTGCCGTTGATGTCGGTGTGCTGGAGAACCAGGTCGACAGTAAATGGTTTGGAAGTATCAGTGGTGACCGCGGTGGTACTGCCTGTAATGCCCAGCTTGGCGAAGTGCTGGCGAGCCGCTTCGTCGACATTCTCGAAGGCAACCAGCGTCGCAGAAGCTTTGCTGTGGTCCTTGGGAGTGATTGTGATGCTGCGACTGGTTTTCAGAGCATCATCGGCATTCATCGGCTTCTGCGAGAGTGCCAGCTGCAATGTTTCTACGCCGGGATTGTTGTCGAAGCAGAGCTGTCCGTTTTCCGGAACGGTGTAGGTAATGCCTTTGAGAATCTTGTTTTGACCGGCTTCAGAAGGCGGCGGATAGAGTTGAGCACGTTTACCGGTGCTACCGCTGGTCAGGAATACATACATGTATCCATCGATGTTGGATGTAACTTTGAACTGAATGGCATCGCCGCTGCGAAATTCCGACTGACTGCTGACTTGCTGCAGCTGACCGTTGCGCTCGCGCATAATCGAAAAATTCAGACCCATGTTGGAAATGGTCTGCGGCTTGCCGTTGTTTTCGAGGGCTTTGGAAGTGTACTCACTATTAGTGTTGTCGGACAACTGTTTGTAGAACAGATCCTTGGCACCAATTTGAATGCCGCGGGAGGTGCCGGCTCCGCCGGGCGCCGGTGTCGCCGCTGTCGCCTGCTGCGTTGACTGCCCGAGTGTAATGGACAGTGCCATCACACAACCCAGAAAGCCTACACCCGCGCGCTTAAGACCGTTCATTTTTTCCTCCGCCGTGCTTGAAAGCCGGACCTCATTTGATATTGCCACATCCTGGTCAGTAAATCTGCCGGTGGCTCTTCTGTTTCCTCAATCACGGCCGGTGCCGGAGAAATTAGGGGGACCCGGGCTCAGCACCTATTTGGAATTACAACACAAAAAGGCGCCGCAAAAAAGTGTGGCCGGTTAGTGGAAAAAGCGCAGCAGGTGACGATCGTGGTCCACGGTGTAGCGCCATCCTTGCATAAAATCCTGCCCTATGGCGTTCCCGGCCGCTCCGCCTATCAAGGTACGAAAATTCTGGCGACGCACCGGGCCAACCTGCAGGTCAAGCTCCATCACCCGGCAGGTAGTGCTGCCGCCGACCCCGCCAATCGACACCCGCGGGGCATTGGAGTCGATCTCAATACCCAGTTGAGCCAGGGTAGCAGGACTCAAAATAGTCACCTGGGCGCCCGTATCTATGATCGCCACCGTCTTTTTGCCCTCCACCTCCAGCGTAATCATGTCGTCTCCGTCCACCTGCATGCACGGCACGTCATACATGGAGTTGTATTGATTCGCAGCCCTGGTCCTGGTCTTGCTCAAGGTCATCACGCCGCCCTTGTCGTCGATTTCATAACGGAGCTCTTTCAAAAACTCCTGACCTACAAGCGGCGCCAGCGCCATATTCTCCTCAACAGTGATGGGCACCCGCCGGGTCATGTCGCCCAGTTTCAGGCTGGCGTCCATAAGCCAGATGGGCACGGGGCGCCCGGCCCACCCGTAAGCATTACTGGTTTTGGCATCGGCCGGCACCGAGATGCCGACCTGGGAGAGATGGTTCAAGCCGAAGTGCGCGTGGGCGCCGGTGTCGAAAATGGCTTTGATCGGTCGGTTGTTAAGCCAGACGGTGACGTACATGTGTCCGCCCTCGTCGCGTTTGAACACCACCCGCGTCGACTGCGGCAGCGCCGCGTATTCAGCTTCGTAGCGCCGTTCTTCTGCTGTATCGCCGGAGTTGTCATCGGAAGAAACAGCGGTAGAAGGGGCGGGAGCAGCTTTTGCCGGCACAGCCGAACCGACTGCCAATGGGAACACGCTACCCGGAGCTTGCAGCCGCGCGAGCATCTGTTGCGCCGTGCGCGCCTCCTCAGACTTCGGATAGGCGCTGGCGATCGTTTCGTAGAGCCGTTTTGCTTCAGCCGTCTGCCCGCTCTGGTAGTAGCAGCAAGCCAGATAATAATAGGCGGTGGAGTCTTGCGGACTGTTCTGATGGCTGGAAATGAACGCTGACAGAGACTTGACGGCGTCAGGCAATTTTCCAGCCTTGTAGAGGGTTATACCTTCGGATAGCTGGTCGGCACCGATCGCTGGAGCTGACAGGGAGAGAAACCCTGCCGTCAGAAGCGTAATACTCCATAGTCGCGCCATTGAACGTGCCTCTTGCATTGCACATTGTAGCCCGCCGAAATTTGAACAAACCGAAAGTACGTAAATACGTACTGATTCGCCGGGTCGGTCCCTGTAATATCCTCGCATCCCCGAAAAGCTAAGCCAGCGTGGAGCGAGTACTACCAGTTGGCTGAGTTTCTATCTGCGCGTTTCCATTCCACCCGCCACCTTCCTTCATCCATTTAAATTACCAGGAGTGATTCGGTCATGGCTTCACCAGGCACCGATCAAGCAGCCAATCAAGTTGAAGCTGCAGTCGCACAATCGGGCGGCAAAGTAGATTCCCACGTTCACGACGAGATCAATGCCACCATTCAAGCAAATGGTGTCAACACTCCCGAAGCGATGAACGACCTGCAGGGCAAGCTGACTTATTTGCTGCCCGGCATTGTTTTGGAAGACGCCGGAGCCAAGAACCTGCTGGCCGCCGACGGCGGCATCAGCCAGGACGACGTGGCTGGTCTGGCGACCAATTCAGACGGTCAGGATCAGCTGGCTGCCGCAGCTCTCAAAGCCAACTTCGACAACATCGACGCCGACCACGATCACAACATAACCGAAGCCGAACTGAAAGTCTGGAGAACCGGCGTCGGACAACGCACTGACTCGCAGCCGTCCGGCACTCCCGACATGCAATCCTGGTTGGGACCACAGGATTCGGAAACTGTCTTCATGCGCGATTACTACAGCGCGCAGCTGTCACAAATCAATGGCATCAGCAATGGTGCCATGTACTATCCGGACAGCAACGGGCAATGGCTGGAAGCCACCACCGGCGCCAAAATCACCGCACCCAACATAGTCGATTTCGATGGCTATAAATTCGGTCAATTCAGCTTCCAGTATCAAGATGGACCGCTGGCAGGCTCGACCGTCGTACACAAAACCGACAACAGCGAAGTCACCACCAGCACCAACGGACAAGTGCAACAAGTTCGCTACCCGAACGGCGACGTCCGTACCTTTACATATGGCGCCGACGGAGCTTTGACCACCGTCGTCATGAAACCCAAAGACGGCGACGCTGTCACCACCGATGTCACAGGCAAACACGGCACGGTGCTCGCCGACGGCACATTGATGTTGGACAGCGACGATGGTCAGTCGACAAGAATACTGGTAACCAGCGGTGACGAGCACGCAGTTGCCAAATTAGTTGCCGCGCCGGCACCTGGTCCTGACGATAGCGGCGATCAAACAGTAAATCTGGACGGTCAGACAGCAACCGGCGATCAAGACCGGGTCGATCCCAATCAGGAAGCCAGCCAGACCACCACGGCCGACGGTTCGATCGTGCACCTGAATGCTGCCGGACAACCGATCAAAGTCGAACACGGCGATCAGGTCACGACGTTCGAATACGATGCCGACGGCAAAGTCAACAAAATCACTCCGCCCGAAGGTGGCATCAATTTGCCTCTCACGCGCGAAGGCGATCAATGGAAAGCAGCCGGCTCTCCCGTCGAACTCACCAACATGGTGGTCAATGCCGACGGCTCGTATCAGTACCACTGGAAAGATGCCGGCGGCGAATTCGACATTACCAACAAGACCGATGGTTCACAGCTCTACTTCCAGAACGGCAAATTGAGGCAAGTCGATTTTCCGAACAAACCGCGCGGCGTAGAGTTTAACGATGCTGAGAACCCGACCGAAATCAAAGTCAACGATGGCTCCAAGACCTACGTGAAGACCGATGCCGGTTGGACCAACAAAGACGATGACAGCGACAAGTTCGTCTCGATCACTGCTGCGGCCGACGGCACTGTGACTTTCAAACGCGCCGACAACTCGCAGGTAATTTATCACACCGACGGCACCACGCAAGACGTCGCTGGTGATGCACCGCCTGTTACCGTAGCCGACGATGTCGACTACAACAAAGAAGCCAAAGTAATCACCGGCGCTGATGGCTCCCAAATTCACGTCAACTCCGAAGGGCAGCCCATCAAAGTAGAGTACAAAGGTGCCGTTACTACTTTCGAATACGACAACGAAGGCAAGGTCACCAAAATTACTCCGCCGGAAGGCACCATCGGTCTGCCTCTGCATCGCGATGGCGACAAGTGGGACACGAACGGCACGCCGGTTGAACTCACCAACATGAAAGTGAATGCCGACGGCAGCTACAGCTACCACTGGAAAGACAGCGGCGGCGAATACGACATCAACATGAGACCGGACGGCTCCAGAATCTTCTTGCAAAACGGCAAAGTGCTGCAAGTGGATTTCCCGACCCATCCGCGCGGCGTCCAGATCAACAACCCCGAGAATCCAACCGAGATCCAGGCCAACGGCAAGACCTACACCAAGACCGACGCCGGCTGGGTCAACAAAGACGACGGCAACGACAAGTTCACCTCGATCACCGCCGCTCCGGACGGCACCGTCACCTTCACACGCGCCGACAAATCTCAGGTGCTCCTGAAGAGCGACGGCAGCACGCAAGATATCGCCGCGCCGACCGACAACGGCGACAACAACGGCGACAACAACGGCACCGATCAGACGACCTCGCAGACTCTGCCCGACGGCAGCATCGTTATCAAAGACAGCCAGGGACGCGTGGTAGAGACCAAAGGCACAGACGGTTCCGACACCAAATACACCTACGACGACAAAGGTCTATCCGGTGTCAGCCGCACCTGGGGCAACGGCAACGAATACAGCGAACATTACCGTCGCAACGCCGACGGCACCTGGACCAAGACCAGCCGGGTCCTCCACATGCCGGACGAAGACACCTCCGAGAAAGTCGACAAGGTAGAAGTCGACTCACAAACGGGAGCCCTTAAAGCCACCACCGGCGATGTCGTGCACATCGAGCAGGTGAACGGCAACGACACATACATTCGCGGCAACACCACCGTCGAAGTGAAGAAAAACGAGAAGGGCGAGTATCAGTCGATCACCACCACTGTCGGCGGCAATGTAGTGGAGACTCTCTCACGCGAAGGCGACAAGTGGGTGCGCACGGGTCCAGACGGCAGCAAAATGGACGTCACCAGCGTCGGTCCAGACGGCAAAGGCGGTTATTCATACCACTTCGAAACACCGGCCGGTGACGTGAAAGTGACTCGCAATCTGGACAACAGCCAGCAGATCGAGATGCACTATAAGAACGGCAACACCCGTACCGACAGCATCGACACCACCAATAAGTTAGTCAAGACTGTCAACACCGACTCATCCGTCAATCCAGCGACGGTAGAAGAGGTCACCTACGGAGCCGACGGACAGCCGACAGGCGTCAAAGTCTATCCGAAGGATCACCCCGATCAGGCGCAAAACGCCACCGACGTCAAAGCCGAAGAAAATGGTGCGTACTCCTACACCCTCGGAGAAGGCGACAAAGCCGTACGCGTCACCGTCAATCTGGACGGCTCACGCGTCGAAGGCAAGCTGCTCGCCGATGGCACCAGACAGGTGACTCGTGTTCTGCACAAGGAAGGCGACTACTTCCAGTTTGAATACGACGAGCAAGGCAAAATCGCCAAAGTCACCCAGGTCTTCCCACCCAACAGCAAAAACGCCGACGGCTCCTCGCCGCGTACGACCGAAACCTGGACGCCGGACCCCGAGCATCCCGGTATGTACAAGCGCAGTTCAGACGGCATGCCTGGACGCGACCTGGAGGTAGATCAAAACGGCAACTTCCGTTACACCTACACCAACCCAGATGGCAGCCTGCACCGTCACACTGAAGTGGCAACCGGACAGAACCCGCCCGATGAAGACATTCAAGGCGACGTCACATTCGGCGACCGCACATTCAAGGTCGGTGAAGACGGCAACTACAACTATGACATCAAGGGCGGTGACACGTTATGGTGGATTGCGTCCAACATTTTGAGCAGCCAGGGCATTGAGAAACCTTCGGCCAAGCAGATCTGGGAAGTAATCAACCGCATCGCCGAGGAAAACGGAATTAAAAACGTCAACTTGATCTACACAGGCAACCAGTTGCACATCTCCAAAGAGATCATGAACGACTACAAACCGAAAACCGAACCGCCGGCCAATGATGATAACGGCGACGGCACCGACAACTATCAGTACAACTAACAGCACAACCCAACAGCACAATGAACGAAGTCCTGTCCGGCAAAGGGACAGGACTTCGTCATGTCTACTTGATTTGATCCAGTCCGATCAGACCGAACCGCCGTCCTGACGATTGGCTTCTTCACCGGCAGCCGCCAATTTGGCTTCCTCATGCTTCTGGCTTGGTGATGCTTTAGGCAAGATCTTAGCGCGGTGACGCCACACCAGAATCGCTGCTGCCGGTGTGCCGATGGCGACCACGGCGGCGGCAATATAGATAGAAGTCAACACCATTGTGATCAGCGATTTTAGATCAGCTAATTGCTGGTCCAGTTTGGACAGTCGCTGCTCGACGCCGGCAATCGGCTTTTGCACTGCCAGCAGCGGCGACCGGAGATCTTCAATCGGCTCGCGCAGCTGGTTGATGTCTTTGTTGATCGAATTCATTTCGCCTTGAATGCTGCGCATGTCATGGCGCACGCCGACGACCTGATTCTTCATGCCCCCAAGCTGCTTGGTGACACCACCCATAGAGTCTTGTACCGAGTGCATGCGACCCTCGACCTTGTTCATGGTGCCTTCGGTACCCTTGAGGGTATGCTGCATATTACCCATGGTGCCCTGCACGCCATCCATCTTTTGTTCGAGCTTGAGCATCGAAGGCTGCAATGCGGCAATCGGACCGGTCAGTTTCATTATCTGTTGTTCGAGGCGCACAGACTGCTCTTGCAGCTTGAGCACCGGCTTGAACAACCAGGTGATGGGATTGAGTGAGAATCCGCCTTTTTTCTTGGCGCCTTCTTCTTTCAAATCTTCCGGATCGACTTTAGCTCCCGGTATTTTGTTGACGGCTGCTGCTTGTTCGTTAACTCGGGCATCCGATGCAGCGCGATTCTGTTCGTCGATTTTCTTTTCTTCCGTACTGACTTTGTCATCGTTGAGATTGACATCGCCGGCTGGAGCGACAGTGGTGACGGTGCCGTGCGGAGTGACCTGCATCGGCACTGCTGCTGGGGCCGGAGCAGGTGTAATCACGGCGGGCAATTCTCGTTTCTCACTGGAGTCTGCTGCTTGCGCATCTGTAGATTGCGACTCTGTAGATTGTGTTTCTGCAGACTGCGCCTCTGCCGAGATTGTCTTCATCTGTTTGGCTGCTTGTTCGGCAGCCAGGTCTTCTTGAGTCTTCTTTTTGTGCTTAGCCTTTTTTGCATCCCTGGCGGCTTGCTTCGCTGCGGAAGCAGCACGCTTTTCTTCTGCTGTAGCCTTCTTTCCAGTCCCTGGAATATGGAATGCCCAGCAATCCGTGTTGGCACCAGCGCTCACCAGCAAAGTGGCGGCCAGGCTCAGTGCAAACTGGTTTCTCCTGTTAAGCAACACGACGTTCATCCTTCTTTTGGGGTTTTCTTTGACGGATGAAGCGACGGGACAGGCTGCGACAAGTTCCAAGAGACTCACTTGTACCTATGTTTGGACCATTAAAAGCGCCACCGGTATTAGGTTACCGGTGCCTGATCGCCACCTGGGAAAAGGTCCCGGCAGTCCGGGATTGTCATGAGGCGCGTCACTGCCAGCGGCATCAGACGAGAAGCCCAGCCCGCGCCCATTTCGGCACGCATCGCAGGCTTTTACGCGCTTCGACCGTATTACGTTATACCGGGACTTTTTTCCAGGTCGCGATCGGGACCACCCGTCCCGTCCCGCCTGTCCAACTCAATTGCTGCGCACTATGCGCTCAATGTCATAGCCCTGCCCGGCAATCTTGTCGAGCAGCAGCGTGTAGGTGATTTCGTCCATCTGGGGCTCGCGTCCCAGTATCCAGAGAAATTTCCGACCAGGCTCGCCGACGACTGAGTATCGATAATCAGTGTCCAGATCGATCACCCAGTAGTCGCCCCAGACAAATGGCAAGAATTTGGTGAGTGGGCAGTTTGCGAAGCGAACCTTGAGAACGCTGTTCTTCATGTACGCAGGATTGACCTTGGCTAGTCCCTCGGCAATTTCAGTTTCGCCGTCTTTGCGCTGGCAGGCATTGATCACACTGACGGTGCCGTCACTGTTCAACCAGTATTCCGCAGTGGCCTGACTTGTGCATTTTCGCTGAAACCAGTTCGGGATAAATGCAATCTGGTACCACTTCCCCTGATATCTTTCCAGATCTAATTCCGGAACCGCATCCAGCGTTTCGCGCCGTCTCGAAAATTGACTCAGTCCGAGCGCTCCGAGAATGAACAGGGCGACGACCCAAAAAATGTTTCTTGCAGGCATGAGCTTCTTAGCCACCTTGAAAACCGGAATTTTAGAATGAGCGCCATTGTACGCCTTTTTGACACCTTCATCAATCGCTTGCATCCCGCACCAAATATGGTGCTAGACGTCTGATCGCTATCTTCTCAATGTGCAGAACGCACCAGCCAATAGCAACCATTGAATTGTGCACATGCTTGCCTTTTGGCCCTTCTCCTTTATACTGTTGGGCATGAAGACCACTCACTACTTTCAAAAGCGGCTAAAACAAGCTTCGGCATTGCTGGTTCCGGTTCTTTGTTTGCTGAATAACGCTCAGCAAGTGCTCGGCCAACAACCGGGCGGCGCACCGGCGGCCGGCGGTGGAGCAGCAAAGCCCGGCGGCGACTTCTCCGTCATGTGGATTCCCGGTTTGATTATCGGGGTTGTCGCTGGCGGGATTTTCTTCTTTATTCAAAGCAAGAAGAAACAGTAACTTCGCCAGTCCGACAGCGGCGCGCTCGACAGAAACTTTGATAGTTCATCGCCAGTTCGGTGAATGAACATGAAATTGTCGCTGCAAATTGAACTTTTTGACCAGTTGAGCGTCTATGAGTTATAGGCCTCTTGAGATTGGTTAAAATAAGCTCGGATGGACGTCTTCACTCGTGATTTCATGGTTTCTGCGCTGAGTGCGGCAGCATTGTTGCTCTCGGTCTTGCCGTCGCCGGCTCTGGCAGACGAGTCCGGCGCCAAACAGCCGTACACCTTGGGCGCCAGCAAAATTCGGATTCTGACCGAAGAAGAACAGCGGCTCCATCGCCCAGATGCAATGCCGCCTCTGGCGCCGCAACTGCCATTCAAGGATTCTCTCACCGGTGGAGTGAAGAGCAACGTCGTCCCGCTGCATGCCGAAAACAACGCGATTGAGGCGTTTCAGCAGGCTCCGGGCACTTTGCAGTTGCAGACGGGCAAAGCCGATTCCACCATCCTACCGGGCAAAGTAGCCACCACAACTTTGCCCGGCAAAGCCACATCAACGGTGCGCCTACTGGCTGATTACGATGTTGAATTGATCGTCGACAGTTCGATGTCGATGCGTCGTCACGACTGCCCGGGCGGGCTCTCCCGATGGAACTGGTGCGGTGTGCAAGCCAGAGAGCTGTCGCGGCAACTGGTGCCGTACGTGCCCCGCGGACTGACGATCACGGCATTTGCGTCCAACTATGACGTCTATCACAATTCTTCGCCGGGCAATATTGCCGACCTCTTCGAAAATCCCAACTTCCGCGGCGGCACCAGATTGGCTGAGCCTCTGGCAGACAGACTCAACGAATTTTTCGTGCGTCGCCAACCCGGCTCCAAACCGCTCTTGATCGCCGTCATCACCGATGGGGTCCCACATCCAGCCTGGGAGCCGATGATGGTGGCAACGACGCTGGTGAATGCATCGAGGCGCATGAAGGATCCGCATGAAGTGACGGTGGTGTTTTTCCAGATCGGCGGCAACGACCAGGCTGGCGAGGCTTTCCTCAATTTTCTCGACTACGGCTTGCTGGAAAAAGGTGCTCGCTACGACTTTGTCAAAACGGTGCCTTTCGATCACTTGATGAACGTTGGACTGTCGCAAGCGCTGGTCGAATCGATTCAGCAATTCGCCAAACGCAACAGCACCGCTGCGGCTAAGTAAGCGCGTGCCAGGCGATCAATGCCCAGTACGACAGCGACAACAAGATGAAGAGGGTGCTGAGCAGCGCTTTGCCAACAACCACGTCGGTACCGTGCGGGTAATCGCCCGGCTTGAAATAAAGAAAATCGACAATCACGCGCACAGTCCAGAAAATTGCGATCAAGCCTGCAAGCCAGAGAGCAGCGCGCTCGCCCCGCATCATGTCACTGTGCAAAACGATCGTCAGGGTGCCCCAGGCAGCGATCATCAATCCGATGTAGCAGTAATAGTTGGTGAGAATCTTGCGATTGAAACCGCCGAGACGCTGAAACTCCTCTTTCCAGTTCATGCGGCTGGGGACCTGCACGCCGGCTAGCATCGTGCAAAAGTTGCCGGTGGCGGCGCACCAGAGGGCGGTAGCAATGTACCACTTCAGATCGTGCGCGGTAAGCACAGCATGCAACCAGGCAAAAAGCGGTACGATGAAAGCAGCGCGAAACGCATCGGTAAAAATCAACGGCAGGGGCAACAGAATCACTATCCATGCTGCTGCCCTTAACAACGCCGGATGCAGCTTGTGGTAGCGCAGATGGTGCTCGCTCAGAAACCAAATCCCTTGCAGTGCGAAATACAGTAGTGGGCCGCCCCAACCGGCGCCAGCGGCATAACTGATACCGATCTCGTGCAGCAGTCCCGAGACCACAAAAGCGACTAGCAGAGCCATTCCAACAGGCATGCGACCGCGCAGCAATGGCATGAGCAGCAGTTGATTCATTTGCACGAAAGCCAGGTTCCAGCGCCGACTCCAGAAGTCGTGACCGGACGCTGATATGAGCGGTTCGTCGAAAAGCGGCTCGACGTCGAATCCCAACAGACGCAAGGACGTGCTGAGAAGCTGCGCATAACCAAAATGGATCGTCGTCAGTAACGCCGCCAATCCCAACCAACCGACAATCCAGACGGGAAGCCGCTCGTAGGCAAGAGCGGTGATGACGGTCAGTAGAAGACCTGAGCAAAACGTCCAGTAGCCGCGGTTATATTTCTCTTCCAGCGCGGGCAACCGCTCTCCATCAGGTTTACGGCGGTTCTTTGGAATGGCGCGCACGCCAGGCCAGACGGTCATATATATAAGAACGCCCGGCAAGTCCATCTGTGGGCGAGAAACCAGAACCGCCGCCGTTTTGATGGTTTGCAACAGGCCGATTGAGCCAAGAAACAGGCGCTGCCAGGGTTCCAGGTGTCCGCTCAGGCCGAAAATCGCCATCACATAGAACGCCAGGAGTCCTGCTGCGGCAAAGCAAAGACGCCGGTCGCCCGAACCCGGCTTCCAGTTTGACGCAACACGAAATGTGACCGCTAAGAGCAGGGTCCAATAGACAAGGTATGCAATCCAGAACATAGTCCACCTCCCTTGGGGAGACTTTCTCCGTCGCTGCGGAATAAGACTTGAACATGTTCAATAATATGGTAGGCTATACTATGGATAGCGTCAAGATATTTTTGAACGCGTTCACTCTTTAATAAGAAAGGGAGCGACCTACCGGCATGGTACCCCACAAAGAGACCACCGCAGAACCCAAAACCGGCAAAGGTGAGCGCACCCGGCAAACAATCCTCGCAGCAGCGCTGGAGCTCTTTCAAAAGCAGGGATACGAGACCACGACCATGCGGCAGATCGCCCGCGAGGCGGGCGTCTCGCTGGGCAACGCTTATCACTACTTCCAATCCAAAGAAGACTTGATGCAGGCATATTATGAGGACCTGTGCCAGCAGCAGGTATTGGCTTCGTTGCGTGCCATGGCACTGGAGAAATCGCTAAAGTCGCGACTGGTGGCAGCTGTGAGCGCCTGCCTATCGGTGTTACAGCCTCATCGTTCTTTGTTGAGCAGTCTCTTTGCGGTGGCCGGCTCGCCTCAAAGCCGGCTCAGCCCCTTCGGTCCGCACACCCGCAGCGTGCGCGAGCGTTCTGTAGATATTTTTGCCGACGTGTTGCGAGGCTGTGAAGACACTCCGCCTGAGGCGCTGCGCGAAGACTTACCATGCCTGCTCTGGCTCTATTACATGGGCATTCTTTTTTTCTGGCTGCACGATGACTCGTTTGGGTGGCAGCGCACTACGTCATTGATCAACAGCTCCGCGTCTTTGCTCTCGACAATGCTGGTGCTGCTCAGGCTGCCCGCACCAACACCGGTGCGCAAGCCGATTCTCGATTTGATGCGCGACATTCGCGCGTTCGTGGTGCGCGACGAGCCGATTAAGATGAGCTGAATTCCACGTGTCTTAAACCGGCACCGGGTTTAGAATTTCACCATGCGAGCAATCCTTTTCCTGATGGCAGCACTCTCGATCACAGTTTCGTCATATGGGCTTGGACAGCCGGCAACGGCGAAGAACCCAGTGCCCCGGGCGAAGCCGACCGGCAGCACGCGTCCCTACACACTGAACGCAACCACAGTCAGGCTGCTCAATCCCGGTGAGGAAACGGCAGCGTCCGCCGCCGGTCCGACAGCCATGGGGGTCGTAGCCCAGGCATTGAAGGGCAACATAGCAACGGGGCGGGTGCTCTCTGATTTCGATGTGGAATTGATTGTCGATTGTTCAGCATCGATGCAGAAGACCGATTGCACAGGTTATGTTTCTCGCTGGAACTGGTGCGGCAAGCAAGCTCAGAATCTGGGCAAAGAACTGGCTGCCTACTCGCCGAACGGACTGACGGTCACGACTTTCAACAGCAATTACGAGATTCATCCGAACGTCACTGCTCAACAGATCACTTACATGTTCCAGCACCCGACGTTCAAAACCGGCACCAAGCTTGCCGAGCCGCTTGCCGACCGGCTGCTCAGTTTCTTCCGAGCGCACAACGATTCTTCGAAGCCTCTCCTGATTGCGGTGATTACAGACGGCGTGCCGTATCCGGCTGAGCAACCGACAATGGTGGCGAAGGCACTGATCGCCGCCAGCAAACAAATGGAAAGCCCGCATCAAGTGACGGTTGTGTTCTTCCAGATTGGCAGCAACGATAACTTCGGCAAGCAATACCTGCGGCACCTGGACGATGATCTGGTCCAATATGGTGCCAAATACGACCTGGTGCGCACCGTGCCTTACCGGCACCTGCAACGGGTCGGATTGGCGCAAGCTCTAGTAGACTCCATCAAGGAGTTCCACTTCCAGAACGGTGCGTTTCCAGTACAGTAGGCAGTCAGTCGGCTCGCAAGAGCCACCATTTCTTGGACTCTTCCACTCGCGTCAATCCGGGGCAGGCGTTCATCGTCGCCGGGACCACATCATCGGTGGCCAGCACAAAATGCGGTGCCGGCGAGTTCTTCATGAATGCTTGGAAGTCTTCCGCTGTTTTCATATAGGGCACATATCTGCCCCAGTAAAACACGACCGTCGGTGAATCCCGCATAAATGTCGCCAGGCTGCCATTCTCACGTCGCGCAACCGCGATCATTTTACGCAGCGGCAGACTCTTGGTCTCATCGTAGGCGTGCACGATAAACGCCACTCCCAGTCCGGTGGCGAGAGCATAAGATGCAGTCATCACCAGCACCTGACGCGATATCTTCTTGCTCAACAGAACAATAAAGTTCGGCAAAACTGCGAAGATAAATAGGGGGATCAGCACACGAATGAGATCGTCGAAGTCAGACCACAAGCCTTTCGAGAGGGCAATGCCGATCAGGCAACCGATGGCTACAACAAACACCAGAGCCGCTAAAGCCTTCAGGAGTCGCGCTTGTCTGAAACGCCAGATATACTCCAGTCCAATCGCGCATAGTATTGCCAGCGGTGGCACGGCAGGCAGCACGTAAGTGTCGAGCTTGGCCTGACTGCAACTGAAGGCGCCAACTATTATCACTATCCAGAGAGCGCACAACTTGGTCAAATTGGCGCGCACTGTGCGTCCGTTGAAAACCTGTCGCTTCACGTCGCGATAGCCCAGTAAAAACATGTACCAGGGAGCGCATCCGGCACCAAGTACTTCCAGGTAGTAGTACCAGGGCTGCAGGTGATTTACCTGACCGCTGGCTCGCTCCAGATGCTGCCTCACTATGAACTCGTGGAAGAATGCGCCATGCGAAGACACTGTCTCATAGGCATACCAGGGAAGGCTGATCGCCAGAGCCAGCGGTATTCCCAGGAGCGGATTCAGGCACTTAAACACCTGAAAAGCATTCGCAGCTCGACTCCCGCGAATGGTGTCGGCATGCACCAGTCCGTACGAAACAAAGATGGCAAAGGAAAAAAGAAATGCCATCGGTCCTTTGACCAGAACTGCGGCCGCAAGCGCGACATAACCTAAGTACCAGTACCTGACGGACAGCCCATTCACATAGGCAAACAGCGACAGCACGCAGGCAGCCAGACAAGCCGTGAACACCATATCAGTCAGACAAATATGCCCAATGGTGGCAAGCAGAGGCGAGCCGATTATCGTCAGTCCGCTCAGCAGTGCTGTGCGCTTCATGCCCAGCGACCAGAGAGTTTGGAAAGCGAAGGCCGAGGTCATCACCGCTGCTATTGCAGAGGGCAATCGCGCAGCGAATTCATGAACGCCAAAAATTTGATACCAGAACAGAATGCACCAATAAATACCGATCGGCTTTTCGTAGAAGGGCTGATAATTCAGAAACGGTGTCAGGTACTCATGCTTCTCGAACATCTCGCGAGCAGGCTCGGCATACCAGCCGTCGCTCGGGTCGACCAGTCCGTACGCCCACAATGAACACAGCAGGATGACATAGCAAATGACCAGAACCGCCGTCGCCATGCCGTAATCGGAGCTGAGCAAACAGGAATTGTTGTCTTGCGTTGATGCTTTCGAGCCGGCAACGCGTGAGCACCAGGTTGAATTGGACTCGTGCATGACGCGTAATGTGACACAAATGGCACTTCACTGTATTAATCAATTGGTCAATAAATTGCCCGTTCGCAGCCTTTTCCCTTACCAGGTCCAGGTTTACGAACGGGCCAATTTTGTGATCTTTGTGACGCGTAGCTAGATTTTTTATCTAGTTTTTGCGAGTGAGGGCAACGACGATTTCCGGCGCCAGTGGATGCGTCGAGAACTTCGTCAGCCAGCGAACGCCCAGCAATGTCAGTTCGTTATCTCTGTCTTCTAGGAGCAACAGGATAGCGAGAACATAGCCGTTGTGCTCGACGGCGCCATGCTTTCTGGCCCAATCGATAGCGGCCTGGATAACTTCTTCGTTGTCGGCATTGTCCGCCAACCATTCGCCGATGTATTTGCTGGCTTCTACCAGGTGGTTTTCGGAAAGTTCGCCACCCCCGGCATTATTATTATTGGTGTCTTGAACGACAGAGATTGCAATGGCAGTTTCTGGCATGGGCTTAGGCTCCGCTACTGTTGGTTGACTGGCGACAGGTTCGGGTGATACCGCCGGCGGTGGTGTGACCGGGACGGTCGCCGTGGCCGTATGGAAGGAAGGTTCGGGTTCTGGTTCGGGAGTTGGTTCGGCAACCGGCATAGGTTCCGCAACAGGAGCTGCTGCGGCTGGTTCGGCTGCCGGCTGACTACCGAAGATGGCAGAAGTCGCATCGTCTTCTTCAGGCATTTGCGTCGTCTGCGGGGACGTCGATGAGTGATAGGGTTCAAATGGGTTTCTGGTTGCACTTTCCGACGGACGGGCAGCGCGAATCAAAGCGGCCATGGCATTATCGAGATTGCCTGGTTGCGCCGTCGCCACTCCCGCACCGGCTGGTTGCGGCACCTGGTCTTCGTTTTCCAGGGCTTCGTTTTCATTATCCATGCTCATTTTGATTCGTTCTCCTGTGCCTTTCACACCAAAGCCATTCGCGACCGCGGCGAATTCGAGAGGCCGTCCTCCCGACTTAAATATGTATGCTTAGTGACGAGGTCCAAATTCTTTATACCCGTCGCTAACTCTCCGACACAGGATTTACGACCTATAAACAGAAAAATGACGCCAATTTGCCACTTGGCAACCGGCGTCAGAACGCTCATCAGTCCCTGAATTCCGGCGAAAACCCACGCCGGCGGACAAATCATAGCTATATGGGTGTGCCGCCCGGTCTCGAGTCGCCTCCCGGCACAGCGTCGACATCCCGTGACTCACCATTGGTGAAATAGATGGTCGACTTTTCCCCATCGTTGACTATCAATGTCCCATCTCGGTAGAGCTGGGGCTGGCTCCCTGCGAGCGGGGTCGTGTGCTCGGTTCCATCATTGGCGTCGATGAATTTCATTGCTCCCGGCTGTCCGCTTTTATCGTAGAAGAATATCCGCTGGTCTCCGCTCGGGTAGCGAATGCTGCGGATCTGCATCTGCCAGCCGTTCCGTGAGGTTTATAGCGAAAGTAGTCTTACCCATGCTCGGGCGGCCAGCGACAATTACCAAGGTCTTTGGCTCCAATCCGTTTGTGAGGGCGTCGAAGTTTCCGAATCCCGTGTCGATTGTCTCGGGCTCCGCTCCGGGTTCGAGTCGCTTCTCGATTGCGGTGTACTCTTCTGCGAGTAGTTCCGATAGATCGCGGGCAGTGTGACGGGTGCCAGTCTGGGTAAGATCAGTGAGGTCAGCAACGGCTGAGAGCAGTTCTTCGCGGCTCTCTGGTTTGAGGTCCTGCCCAGCTTTCCACGCCGACCGCAGGATACCCCTTTCTGCGACGACACTGGCATAATACTCGAGGTTTTCGTTAGTGAAGAATGAGTCAGCCAGGTCAGAGACGAAAAGGCGACCGCCGACCACGTCGAGCTTTTCGGTGTCCGACAGGAAGTTCGAGACGGTGACCATGTCGATGGGCATCTCGACGCCGTGCATACGTACACAGGCATCGTATATGATGGCATGCGCTTTCCGGTAGAAGTGCGCGGGCTTAAGCATGTCAGCAACGCGTACGAGAGCAGCGCTGCCACCGACCAGTATGCCAGCGAGTACCGCCTGCTCTGACTCAATAGAATTGGGTGGCGTCTGTTCTGGGGCTTCATGGTCACTCACTGTTTCCTCTTAACGAAAAATTGTCTGCGCCTGTGCTGCGCTGGCTCTGGCCAATTTGGAATAGGGCGTGTCGAAGGACTCACCCTGCTCTGAACGTTCCAGGACCTGGACGGTATATTCGCCTTCAGTGTAGGTGCGCAGGACCGCCCAATCTTTCCGTTCGAAAGGGAACCTCGACACCGCCTTCGGTGGCAGGCAAAGCGGGCACATGCGGTTTTTGGTTTCCGCCGGCATCGGTCCTGCGCATTTCCTACACTTACGCATTAGCTGGCTACTGCCTCTTCTTCGGTCATCTTTCGAGTGCTAACGTCAGAAGCCGCCTCGGCTGTCGAGCCGTCGTCCTTGTTTCTGCCCTTGCCTTTCGATGGCTTCGGCTCCTCGGGCTTGGCTTCGCCTTCGGGTGGCGCGGCGTCGATGGCATCACCCACGGTGAGCTGACGGTTGCCATCCTCGTCGACGTTCGGGTCCTCAGCCTGCAGCGATGCGATGTCTTCTTCGCTGAGCATGTTGCCGATTTCGACTTCCAGCTCGATCGCGTCCAGTTCGTTCTGGATCACTTGCGGATTGTGCATCCCGGTCTCGGGGTCGCGGACAAAGCCCTGCTTGTCCAGGAGGCGACCGATCGCCACATCGATCAGTTTGAAGTGCAGGCGGTAGTCGCGTGGCGATGTCTGCGCCTCGGCTTTGAACAGGGACGACAGCTTTTTGCTGGCCTTGTTGTATTCAGCCTGCGCCTCGTCATCCGCGATGGACGGCTTCTTCAGGTTGTTGTAATCGTCTATCGTTTGGCAAAGCCGCGCGTAGTTCTTCTTCGATCCGTTGAGTAAGTTCAATCGTTTTCTCCTTTGTCTCGTGACATGTTTTCGTGCTCCTCAAAGAGCCAAGCCCAACTGACCAGGGCTAGTACGACGGTCACCACGATGAGGATCGCGGCCGCCCACTCCAGCCAGTCAAACATCTTTGTAGTCTCGCTCGGCGTGCGTGACGGCGACGCCCAGCGCCTGCCACATGTGGCTACTGATGCCATATGTGATACCAGGGTTTTTCTTGGTGCCCTGCTCGCCAAAGCGGTTCTTCAATGCTTGCGTGATATTCGCGTCCTTGGCGCGCCTGGTATGGCACAGGTGCAACTTAACGTCACCTCGCTTGACCAGGACGGTCCGCCCGCCGCACCGGCTGAACCGCTCCTGAAAGCGGCCGAGCCATACGCACGTCTGGAAAACCTCCGCGCCGACCGCCATACCGTAAGACTCGATCATTTCCCCGGCCAGCACCGTGGTCTTCGGATTCAACGTTCCGAGCCATTCGAGCAGCTGCTCATTAGGCATGATGACCTTGCGGTGGATGAACCGGTGCTTCACGTCGTATTCGACGACGGCACTCTCGGTGGTGCCCGGGTCCAGCCCGGCAACGATCTCAGGGACCCAACTCATATCTTCACGCTCTCCCATGCCTTGCGCAGGTCCCGGTGGGTGTAGGACACTGGTCCGCCGGTCTGCGTGATGCGTCGCACTGTCCATAGTTGGTCGTGGTTGGAGTCGAACTTCTTCTCGACCGTCACCGGGTACGGTGCCTCGTCGATCTCTGCCATCACGGAGCCGAACGCCTCGACGTATGGGCTCGTGATGTCGCTCGGGTCTGTGCGGTCTAAGCTCTGGTCATCCACTAGATAACACCTCGCCCCTTCAGGAAGTACCAGGCGCCAGCCCACGTGGCGACGGTGCTGACCACGCCCGTCACTGGCTTCAGCATCTCATTCGCGACCACGACCTTATGCCCGGCAGCCTTCAGCCCGTGCCCGACCGTCTCAGCGGTGCTCTGCACGGCATGCCTAGCCTTGCCCGCCACCTTCTTGGCACCAGCCCTGATGGCTCGCACCTTGCGCCCGATCTTCTGCTTTAGCGTCGGTTGGGTCTCAGCGCGGATGATCGTATACTCACCGCTGAACTCCAGATTCATCTTCTTGATACGCGACCCCGCAAAGGGCATCTCCATGCCGCGCCCCTTGGTCGGCACCATGATCGTCGTCGTGTTCTCGTCGTCGTCCTTCGCTTCCGCCGGCAACGCCAGGAGCGCCACTGCCGCCAGTGCTATTGCTGTTCTTCGCATCCGATCTTCTCCTTTGCCTTCTTGTCCGCCTTGGTGGCTTTCGCCTTGATTTCATACTTGCCGTACTCAAAGGACGGCTTCTCGATGCAGCCAGGCATGCCTACGCCCTTGCGCCCGCGACTGTTGAGCGCCAACTCCAAGAGCTTCCAGTCGACAATGATGCCGACCTTCACCCAGCCCTCTGTTACGCAGAGGTTGCGCAGGTCCTCTGGGTCCATGTTCTTCAGCTTCGCCATGACCATGTCTTTGTCGATTTCCCAGCCGCCGCCAGTCTTCGTCCACGACACTGTCCCGTCGAGCGTCTTGAAACTCTTCTTGTCACCATGCAATTTGTGCGGCCGCAGAGCCACCGCCAAAGGTTCGGACAGACGCTCAAAGAAGTCGGCGCTCTCTTCTGTCGGCTTCCAGTCCGCCTCCATGTTCTCGCGCTGCCTGGCGGTGCGTTGGCGCTTCTCCACGACCACGCGGGCGATCGTGTTGAGACGGTCCTGGGCGAGTGCGATCTCTTCCTTCGTCGGCTTCTCGGGCAGCTCGGGGATGTCCCACTCTGGGTCTATCTCGCGCAGGCGCTTCAGCCATCGCTTCTCTGTGACCTCGCCGGTCTCTTCGTCGACGCGGTGCATCCGAGCGATACGCAGCATCTGCTCTCGGATGGACTCCTTTGGCACCGGCTTCTCTTCCGGAAAGTAGGTGCACTTCCAGCAGGGCACGTCACCGTGCTCCTGGTCGCACTCAGTCGAGCCCGTAGAAATCGCTGCTGGTAACTCCGTTGCATCCGAATCCGCCGTCGCAAGGTCCTCCACAGTCGTCACACCAGTCGTCATCTTTGGGTCGTCGTCTTCTTCGACCTCCTGAAATTTCGCGATGTCTTCCATAGCCTTTGCTTTACGCTCCTCGCGGCGTTTCTTGCTCGCGTACTCAAAGATCCAGAACTTCGCCCGCTCATGCACGTCACGCGTGAACCCTTCGAGCTTTGTGCTGCCGTCGATGCCGGTCTGAAACACCACACCACACTCGGTGGCGAGGAAGCGGTCGACCGCATAAGCCGGGTCAGGCTCCATGCCCGCGTCACGAGCATCGGCGATCAGTAGGTTGTATTCCATCAGTCCTGGCATTACTTCACCTTCGAGCGCAGCACTGCGCGGTCAGCGACGGTGAAGAAGTCGATGATCCTTTTGCCCTTCGCCTCTGGGTGATGCTTGATGAACCAGTTGTAAACGTCGTCATGCTTCTTGCCGAGTTCGGTCAGCATGGCGTTGTAGCCGTCTTCGCCGATCAGTGTGTCCGGGTCCTCGAGCGGCGGCTCGACATCTGCGGGCGTGAGCTGCATCGGCTCCGCCAGCCCTGCGCCGGTGTCAAAGTTCACCGGTCCTCCCAGTAGGCGGACGCGCGGCTTGCCCTGAGCGAGAACCTGCGCGAGTCGCTGCCCGAACTCTGGACCGGGCTTTTCGATCAGCTCGCCATCCAGCTCAGGGAAGCGTGTTTCATTCGAAATGATCATTTCGTGCTTGTGCGTCATGGTGGCAAAAATATCGAACTCATAGTCGACGCCATCGCGCTGGATAGGCTCTAGTCCTACTTTGCGGGGCTCCACTTTGCCGCGGTCGTTTTTGTCCATCGAGTACACGGTCTTCACCCGCAACGTGCAAATAACGTGCGCCTTGCATCCCAGCACCGCATCAATCAAAGAGTTGTGCACGGGTGTCACGTCTCTCCACGCCGAGAACGTGTTCGGGTTCTGCATCTTCTTCGCGATCTTGTCTACCAGTTCGAGCGCGCCGTTCTTGCCGCACCATGCGTGCGAAAAGGAGTCGATAACTAGAACGTCGTAGCCCATTTGATCGGCTGCAAAAATCGCCTTCATGTAGTTGGCTGGGTGATGGTCTTCCAGCTCGACATGATCAAACTCAAACAAGTCGGCATACAACAGGGCGCGCCCTCGCTCTGAGTCAATGACTGCAACGCGCTCACCGAGCCCGCTCGCGATCGCCAACGCTGAATAGGTCTTGCCGGTCTTGCTTGGTCCGTTCAGCGCTAGGCGCAGCTTTGCTTTTTCTCTCGTCGCTTTCTTGAACACGGTCTCTCTCCATCGGTCGTAGTAAATGCCGCCTTCTCGGAAGGCTGGCGGCCGCCCTCGACGTTACCTTCCCGACTACGTGCCGGGCGGGTTCTCCGATAGCTATGCTGCTACGTGCTCGGTCGCGCAACCTTCAAGCAGCGCCTCTACTTGCTTCTGCGTCAGCTTCGACGCGCAAGGTGGAAACACTCCTGCATCCAGCTTTTTCGCCAGAATGACGAAACCCGTGCCGTCATACCGGATCGCCTTCAGGTAGTCCCGACGCGAATTGAAGAAGAGGAACTGCGTGCCGGACACGACGGGTATCCGCCAGTATCGGCGCACTAGCTCCAACAGCCCGCTGAACGATCTGCCGAGGTTAACCGGCTCGGAGAATACGTATGTGGTGTAGTTCTTTGTCATGGTGCGAACGCTAATCCTATTGCAATATGGGTGATATCAGATATGGTGCCGGTGACTCTTATGCTGCGGTGTCCCCTCGCTTTCAGAATGACGGATGTCTCGCCTTTGAGGGTGACTATTGGCGGTGGGATGTTTTCGACTGGTGGCACCGTCGGCGCTATGGCTGGCAGTTCATCTGGGCGGTCGTCGCAAACGACAGGAAGGAAGCGGGCAGTGTCTGGCGGTTCGGGCTCAGCCGGGTGCCCCACTCTGGCTAACACCAGCTTCGTCCCTTCGCGATAGAAGGTGATACCCATCTGAGGAAGATGCTTCGATAGCGATTCCATAATGCTGATCAAGTAGCCCTCGCTCCAGCAAGAGTGGCTGCCACGCTTCTCGGAAGCGATCTTCAGCAGGCGACAGAGATCGCGGCGGTTACCGTAGTACGAAGCCTTGCCCGCCAAAAGAACGTCCAGGAGATAAGCCACGTCAGAGGCTCTATTCTGATCTAGTTCCTCGCGCAGATTCACTCCGATAGCTCCCAGATGTCGTGCACGGTCACACCGAGGCGCTGCGCTATCTTCAGCGCCGTGTCCAGCCTCGGCATCAGGCTGCCCTGCTCGTACGCGCAGATGCTCTTCTGCACGGTGCCCACATCAGTGGCGAGCTGCCATTGATGCAGCCCGACGCGATTGCGGATCGCGGCTAGGTTGTTCGTCACCGTTTTCAGGTGCGACATGTGCGGGCGCTTCATTGAACCTCCCTCACCTCGGGCCGCACCGTCTGACCGATGCGCGCCGCCTCTATCATGTTCTTCTCGACGATGCCGTCCTGGAGCAGCACCACCGACCGCTCAACGTGCATCAGCTTCGTGTGCACCACAAGCAGCATCAGCAGCGCGAACAGCGACATCAACACCGCTGCGCGCGAGGTCCAAAGAAGCTTCTCGTATGCGCTGACGATCTCGCGATTGCGCACCATTACCGCCTCGCTGCTGTTGCCAGATGGTGCTCCACGATCTCGTCCAGATGCCGCACTTCCGTCGCGGTCTCGGTCAGCCTCTCGGCGAGTACCGCGTTCTGACGACGCAGCTCGCGATTCTCTGCGGTCACGGCCTCCAGGCACTTGCGCGAGTCTGCCAGCTCCCGCTCCTTGTGTCGGAGCAGGTCCAGCGCCTTCTCGGCGGTGCGGTCTGCGTTGTTCATGTCGGTCCTCTCTAGGTGTGTTGTTTGTACAGCTCTGGAATTTCGCAAATGATTTCCCGTTTCAGTGAGCCGATCTTGTCCTCTTGCTCTTCAAATGGTGGGTACATCGCCACGCACCAGAAGCGATCGCCTGCCCATTTATTGGGCGTGAGCGTGGCGTGAAGGGTGCCCTTGCCGCACAGGTTCAGCGGACCCTTCTCGGTGTTGACCTTGCCGGGGTGAGCCGATTCACCACTGCCACCATTAGCGGGGCGCCCGTCCTTATTGGACCGCCAGACGGCCAGCATGGCACCATTGGCGATGGCAGCCTTAGCGGCATCACCACCAATGTGTTCGAGGTAGGCGGTCAAGTACTCTTTGCTTTCAAGCCCGTACCCGTACCCGTACCCGGACCCGTCCCCGTACCCGTACCCGGACCCGTCCCCGGACCCGTCCCCGTACCCGGACCCGTCCCCGTACCCGTACCCGGACCCGGACCCGTACCCGGACCCGTACCCGTACCCGGACCCGGACCCGTACCCGGACCCGCCGGACCCGTCCCCAGCACCACCATAGGCGGTGCTGTCTCCTGAGTACATTAGCGCCATGGAGCAGCCTCCCAAGCCTTAATGGCTTCTTCTGAGCACTCTGCCACCGACGTCACATCCTTCAGTGTGATCGCTGGCACGGCAAAGCCGACCTTGCAGCTCGCATCCGGACCCTTCACCGCGAGCCCGAGCACGCCCTTCATTGCCTGCGTCCAATACACGCACATGCGAGCATTAACCAACCGGATCTCCCCGCCTTCTGCCTTCGGCTCGCCGTATCCAAAGAACACCCCCCGGTGCTCCGTGGTCACCAAAAGCCCTATCGGTTTTGTTTTCGTAGCCATTTCGTTTCATCCTCTGAGCGGTAGTAAATGTGGTGGCGGATAAGGTGGAAAGCCTCGACGAGCCCGCCACCACCGAGCATCTATAAAGCTTGTTGTAAATCTCCAGTCTCTGGCATCACCTCCTTATTGATCTGCGTCCCATACTTCTTCACGATCACTCGCACCCCGTGCGGGTTCATGTAATGCTTCCGCGCCAGGTCCGCCATCGACGCCCCTGCCATGTACTCGCGGTATATCTCGCTGTTCCTCTCCCGGTTGTGCAGCTTCCCGTACGGCAGCGCAAACGGCCGCCAATGCGGTAAAATCTCGCGCCACTGCGCCTGACAGCCTCGCGCCCCCATTAGATCAGCCTCAATTGCGTCGGCTCGCTGACCGCCAGCTGCCAGCAGTGCTCCGGTTTCCCGTAAGGTCCAGTGATCTTTTGGTCAGTCTTAACGAGATGACCTTCTTTGGTCAGCCCAAAAATGCTGCGGCGGATACTGGTGATCGGTGTGCGCTCGTTGAGCAGTCCGCGCTCAATACCGCGCCTCAGAATCCAAGACGGCGCCATGGGCGTGCCCGCCGGGAAGAGTGACAGAACGATTTCGTCCTGCGTCTCAACTTGCTTGCGCGCTTCCTTAAGCTGCGCCCCGGCTAGATTGGTGGTGTTGTAGTAGCTCATGGCTTACTGCCTCCTCGGCGGCATGTCGTATTCGCCGGGGTAGTACCCTTCGCGTCGATTGTGCTCACTGAAGAACTCGAACATGGTGTGTCCGTTCTGTTTGCAAAACGCATTGAAACGGATTAGCTTCTCGTAGAACTCTTCCTTGTCGCACACGAGGCGTCGCTCCGGTGGCACGCTCTCCGGAACCAGACTCGCTAAATCGCCTTTGTTGTCCGCCTCAACAGACAACACGTCGCCATTCCACTCGTAGAAGCAAACGTACACGCTCATTTAGATGAGCCTCCTTCGTTCGATGACAGCCTTTATTGAGCCGTCGCCAGCACCGGTATCGACTAGCGTCTCCGTGTTGGGCGGGTAGCTGCAATCAACGGTGAGCCCTAGCTCGTCGCAGTATTCCGCCCATTCGGTAAAGCTCTCGATGTCGAGATCATCTTCCGTGATGCCCCCCTCGTCGCCCTTGTGGAGCAGCAGCGCCTTCAGTAGTTCGGCGGGGTTGCCTGCGAAATGGTGGACGCCGTGCTCATCGGTCTCGATACTGAATGCCACGCGAAAACCTCCAGCACATCGGCTGATGTGCCACTACGGGTGGTGTATTCCTGAGGCGGGACAGCGGCGTGGGTTGCACGCTGCCCTATGAAAACTTTCGTCCGATGACCACGCAAAAGCCGCACTAGGACTGCGCGCCCGTGCTCATCAAATCAATTTAGAACGCCTCACCGCTTGCAGATTTGATACCGTATATAGTGCCGATATGTCATCTGTTTTGCAGTGAGGGAATACTACACGCGGACAAGTGATCAGCGCAAGCCTTTTGCTACCGACTTTCGATAAATCGGTAGTAATGTTTTTGAGACGCTATCACTGTGGCTGTTTTGCTAGACCGCTTCTTCCTTCTGCGGCTTGGGCCGCCCGAGCAGCCCTCTCAAGAAATCGTCAGCGCTGATCTCGTAAGCATCACAGAAATCGAGGACGGCATCGAACGTGACGTGCTTGTCTCCAGGGCGAAGATCTGCCCAGTTTGAGAGCGTGCTTATCTGTAGTTTGGTGCGGATGTTCGCGTCGGCGATGCGTGTGTCGCCCTTGCTGTTCATGACACCCTTCATATATGTGCCGATTGGGCGGATACGGTCTCTGCCTCTAGCCATCCTCACGCCCTCCGTCAACAGGAGGTTGTGGCGTCTTTTCGCTGTCCAAGCGCTTGCACTCGGCTACCCAATAATCGAACCCTTGGTCGGAACGTCCTGCCTCCAGTTGAAACGATGGGTTTGCCTCGCCACCTTTCTGCCAGAGCTGGTAGATTTTTGCCGGGTCGACATGAGCCATGACGTGTACCTCGGGTTGTCTGAAATACGCTCCCGAGGCTGGATTCGAACCAGCGACCAAGTGATTAACAGTCACCTGCGCTACCACTGCGCTACTCGGGAATAAGCGCGAACTAGATTATATTACCACCATGCGGCGATATACACACGTACGTTTCAACGCGTAACGCGACACCTTTCCATGTCCGAATTGCGTCACCTGGATAGGCGGCCGGCGCCGAAATGTCGACGATTTAAGGTTTCCAGCAGCGGGGAATGCCCTTGGCTGGCACCGCAAAGATGCCTGACGGCATTCTAAGCCGATGCCCGGCGCCCCGAAAGGGCGAATCAAGCGCCGAGGCGCTATACTTTGGGCGTTGGTCGAAGGGCAAAGATATGAATCTGTTTGGCGCGAACAAGGCAACCAAGGGGACCGTTGAAGAAGTGGCCCACATGGTCGCGTCCTATTTCAAGGGACGCGGGCTGGATGTCGCCACCCATCAACTGGCTGGCGCCGAAGGCGTCGGCTGGTGGCTGCAAGAAGGCAGCGCCAAGGTCTACGTCTACGTCCAGGACACCCAGATGGGTCCTGTCATCCGGGTTACCAGCCCGATTAACAACATTCCGGCTACCAACCGGGAAGCCTTTTATCGCAAACTGTTGGATATCAACGGCAATCTCAGCAGTTGCTCGCTTGCCACACACGAAAATTCCGTTCTTGTGGTCGCTCAACGGGCGACAAACAACCTGGATCAATCCGAACTGGACGATCTGATCTGGAACGTCGCCTACGTGGCCGACTTACTGGACAACAAACTTGCCACCGAGTTTGGTGCCCCACTTTATACATAGCCGACAGGAAGGTTGCGGTAATTAATGGCCTCCGCGCCGCTAAGCCAAGAAGAAATCAAGTTTGTCTGCGATATCGCCGCCGAGGCGGGCGCAATGGCGTCCGAAATGCGCGCCACCATCGAGGTGAGCCAGAAGTCCGGGCCCCACGATTTGGTCACCAACGCCGACATAAAGCTCTCGCATTTTCTGATTGAGAAAATGGAACAACGCTTTCCGGACGATGTTTTCATCTCTGAGGAAGGCGACCTGGCGCACATCGAAATACCAGCCGAGGAAGAGCACGGTCCCAAGCGTGCCTGGCTGATCGATCCGATTGACGGCACCGAAAACTACATTAAGAACGACAACCAGTATGCCGTCATGATCGGTGCGGTGTATAAGGGAACTTCCGTATTCGGGTGTGTGTATGCGCCGGAACATAAACTCACCATGTGGGGCGGACCCGCATACGGCGCCTGGAAGCAAGTCGGCTCCCACCCACCCCAGCAGTACCCGGTGGTGCGCGAGCACCAGCATTCGGCTCGCACTCGCATCATGATGGCGACGGGCGACCGCAAGCGCAACCCTGATCTGAAAGGTCCGGACATCGAGTTCGTTCCATCGGGCAGCGTCGGGCTTAAAGTAGCCAAAGTTCTCGAAGACGAAGCCGATATGTACATGCACCTGGCCAAGCGCCTGAAGGTTTGGGACACCGCCGCACCGAGCGCGATAGCCATCGCAGCCGGCATGGAATGCGGATCGCTGGCGCGCGATTTCCTCAGCTACAACCTGCCACAGCTGGTGCATGCGCATTCGATAATCATGGGACGACCGGGTTCGCTGGCGTGGGCACGCGAAAAATTGCTCAAGCCGCAGGTCGGCACCGAATGACGATCATCACCACAGCTGAGGGTCTGCAGCAGGTTTGTCGCGAGATCGACGAAACCCAGAGATTCTCCATGGATCTGGAGTTCATTCCGGAGCGCACATATGATCCGGAACTTTGTCTCGTCCAGGTTGCCACCGATACTGGTGCGCACATTATCGATCCACTGGTGTTGCGAGAACTCGACCCACTGTGGGAGCGCGTCGCCAATCCAGATATCTTGAAAGTGCTGCACGCCGCCGAACAAGACTTGATCCTGGTTTACAGCTGGTCGGGTCTGATTCCGAAAAATGTCTTCGACACACAGATCGCTGCCGGCTTCATCGGGTTTGGCTACCCGGTCGGTTACGGCAAACTCGTTCAGCAAACCCTCGGAGTGCAGCTGACCAAGACTGAAAGTTTCACAGACTGGATGAATCGCCCGCTGACGAAATCCCAAATCGAATACGCTCTCGATGACGTACATCACCTCTTGCCGCTCTACGACAAGTTGATGAAGAAGCTCAAGACCATGGAGCGCGTCGACTGGGTGCTGGAAGAGTGTCAGCGGTACAGCCGCGAAGGCTACTACGTCAAAGATCGCACCAACGATTTCTTCCGGATTAAAGGAGCCAACAATCTCAATCGCCGCAGCCTCGCCGTTTTACGAGAGCTGACCGACTGGCGGCATCTGGAAGCCTCCAAGACCAACAAACCATTGCGCACAATATTGCAGGACGGCACGCTGCTCGAGTTCGCCAGACGCCCTCCGAAAGAACAAGCCGACCTCAGCCGTGTGCGGGGCATCCGTCCGGATCAGGTACGCGTCTACGGTGCCGGGCTGCTGAAAGCGGTTGCTGCGGGGATGGCGATTGCCGATGCCGACTTGCCGCAATGGCCGCAAAATCGTATTCCGTCGAAAGCGGAATTGTTGATTGCCGATGTGTTGTTCACCATGCTCAAGGTAACGTGTTACGAAGTCGACATCGCCGCCGAACTGGTAGCGACTCGATCCAGCCTCGAAGCCCTGGCGCGCGCGTATGTGGACAACAAGCTCGATGAAAGCTCGTTGCCGATTGTCAAAGGGTGGCGTTACGACCTGGCCGGCAAGCCATTAATTGAGTTCCTTTTGGGAGCAGATTTGAAGTTCTCGCTAACAAAAGGAGCAGAACCTATTAAAATGCATGTTTCGCACAACGAAAATGCCAGCAAGACCTCTCCCCGGGGTTGAGAAGGCGTAAACGGAGGGACAGTTTCGATGGCTGAGAAGTCTAATATTGGTTTGATCGGTCTGGGCGTCATGGGCGAGAACCTCGTTCTCAACATGGAGCGTCACGGCTACACGGTCTCCGTTTACAACCGCAGTGTCGAGAAAGTCGACGAGTTCGTCAACGGCCCGGCCAAGGGCAAGAAGGTGGTCGGATTCAAAGACGAAAAGTCATTCGTCGAATCGCTGGCTTCGCCCCGCATGATTGTTTTGCTCGTCAAAGCCGGCGACCCGGTCGATGCCACTATTAATAAGATCAAGCCGTACCTTTCCAAAGGCGACATCATCGTCGATGGCGGCAACTCCTTCTACCTGGACACCCGTCGCAGAGAAAAGGAACTGGGAGGCGAAGGCTTCAAATTCATCGGCTCCGGAGTCAGCGGCGGCGAAGAAGGCGCCCTCTGGGGACCGTCACTGATGCCCGGCGGCGACAAAGAAGCTTATGAGAAACTGCGCCCCATCTGGGAAGACATCTCCGCCAAGGCAGAAGGCGAGCCCTGCTGCACATATCTGGGACCTGAAGGCGCCGGTCACTTCGTGAAGATGGTGCACAACGGTATCGAATACGGTGACATGCAATTGATCGCCGAGACCTACGACTTTTTGCGCAAAGGTTTCAAGATGTCGGCTTATGAAATCGCCGATGTCTTCGAAAACTACAACAAAGGCGCCTTGAACTCTTTCTTGATCGAGATCACTGCGCAGATTCTCACCGCCGAAGATCCCGACACCAAGCGCCCGCTCGTCGACGTCATCCTCGACAAAGCCGGACAGAAAGGCACCGGCAAATGGACTGCGGAAGCCGCACAAGAACTGGGCGTTCCGATCCCGACCATCGATGCCGCCCTCACCGCTCGCCTCATGTCGGCGATGAAGGAAGAGCGCGTCGTAGCATCTGAACATCTCTCCGGACCTTCCGGCGAAAGCAAGGACGACAAAAAGAAATTCATCGCGGCGCTTGCCGACGCACTGTTCGCCAGCAAAATCTGCTCGTACGCCCAGGGCTTGGCGCTGATTCACTCCGCTTCGGTGCAATACTCCTGGGGCATCGACATGGCGATGTGCGCAGCGATATGGCGCGGCGGTTGCATCATTCGTTCCACGATGCTCAACGACATCAGCCGCGCATTCCGCGAGAAACCGGAGTTGCCCAACCTGCTCGTCAACCCGATCTTCTCCGACCTGCTGAATAAAGCGCAGGCCAACTGGAGAATGGTCGTCGCGCACGCGCAATTGAACGGCATTCCAGTACCGGCATTCTCAGCCAGCCTTGCCTATTTCGACAGCTACCGCAGCGCTTCGTTGCCGCAAAACCTGACGCAAGCGCAACGCGATTTCTTCGGCGCCCACACCTATCAGCGTACGGACAAACCGGAGCTGGGCTTCATCCACACCGAGTGGCACAAGCTGATCAAGTCGAAAGCCGAACAACGCTAGCCGACACTAAAAGTGCATCGCGAGAATGCATACCGGCATCACTCGCGATCTACCGGGGGGTGTCCCGATTCGATTTTTCATCCGGACCCCCTTTAAACAGAAGTGTTTAAATCAACACTTCTTACGATGGCCTTTAAGTTGACAGGGTTACCTAGGTGAGCCTAAGTAACCCTGTTGGATCTGGTCATTGGACAGGCGTGAACTGCTTAACACTTCGAAGCCGTCTACAGAGCTCGAAACAGAAATCAGACGCTCGTCCACACCAGCAATAAGTCTACATCGAGGAATATGTTGGTAGCCAAAGCTAAACCGCGTAAGAAAGCCGCAGATGTTGCTGTTGACCGGATCTTTCGGTGAGAACACTAGAAAGAGGCCAAATGAAAATTGCGAATGTAGGCATCGACATTGCCAAGGAGTGGTTCGACAGTTGTGTATTGATCGAGCACTCTCGTCATGTACAGAGATTTGCTAACAATGCATCGGGCTTTGCCAGATTCCATGCGTGGTTTAGCCGGTTTGACTGTGACCAGTATCACTTATTCTTTGAGCCCACGGGCAGGTATGGTGAAGAGTTGGTTGGCGTCACGATGCGGGTTCCGCGGGTTCAGCTTTTTCGAGTAGATATCCGGAAATTCCGCAGATTCGCCCAATCGCTAGACCCTGACTTGAAGTCAGACTTCTCTGACGCATTTGCGCTTGCGGTTTTTGGGAGAGAGAGGGCTTCGTTCTGCCGCGAGTATCAGGCTCCGTCGCCGATTCAACTGGAGTTGCGTGACATTCAAATGTGTCTACGCTCGCTGCAGAAACGGTCTGTGACACTTCGCAATCAGCTGAAATGCGGACTCTACAGTAGTGACGTGAAAGCGTTGCTTCTCGCCGAATTGGAACGTGTGCTGGCGGAGTACAACAAAGTTGTCGCACTGTCTCATGCTCGCATCGAAGAAGATCCAATTCTCAGGAATGACAAAACCTTGTTGCTTTCGATTCCCGGGATTGGTGAAAAGACAGCAGTCATGCTGCTTTCCTTGATCGATTTCCGCAAATTTTCGTCGAGCAGATCGCTTTCGAAGTTTCTCGGTTTGACACCGCGGAAATGGGAGTCAGGCACTTCGATCAAACGAAATGGATCGATCACCAAGGCTGGAAACAAACACGTCCGGAATGCATTGCTTTTCCCAGCTATGTCGGCGATGCAGCACAATCCAACCCTGAAAGCCTTTCGCGACAGGCTTACCGCCGCCGGCAAACCGGGAGCGCTGGTGAGAACGGCTGTCATCCGGAAGTTAGTCATCACGGCTTGGTCGCTCATTCATAACGGTAGACCGTTCACTGAGGAATTTAAACCAGCCTAACCAACTGCTTGTTCTTCAACCATTTCCCAGCGAATTTCGGATTCGCTGTTTTTGGCGCGTCCACATGGAAGTGGGTCATTTCCAGCAGTTCTGGTCTTGACAAAAATCGGAATATTTCTGTTGATTTGCCCTAGGTGATGGATCGGACCACCCTAAACCTCGGAAACGCAAAATGGAGCGAGCATCATAATGAAACGTAGTCACATCGATCGGATAATCGACCAGGCGCTCTCACTCTGCTCGGCGCATGGATTCCATCTGCCGCCGTGGGCACACTGGACCTGCGACGATTGGAAGCAGATCGGCGCTGAAGCGGACGAAATCCGCCATCATGGCTTGGGTTGGAACGCCACCGACTTCGGTGGCGGCGATTTCGAGGCGCAGGGCTTGCTGCTTTGCGTAATAAGAAACGGCTGGCTCAAAGACGGCAAACCTGCCACCACGAAAACCTACGCCGAGAAAGCTTTCATAGTCGGTCCGGGTCAGGTGACTCCATGGCATTTTCACTGGATGAAAACCGAAGACCTGCTCAACCGTGGCGGCGGCCGGCTGGAAGTAGAAGTCGCCTGGGCCGACAATGATAATGAGAAGTCTCTCTCTGACAAGCCGGTTGAAGTGAAAGTGGACAGTATCGCGCGCACGGTAAAACCTGGCGAATCCTTAATTCTGGAACCCGGCCAGAGCATCGAGTTTCCGCCGCGCATGTGGCACAAGTTTTACGGCAAGTCCGGCGATCAAAAAGTTATCGCTGGCGAAGTATCCAGTCTGAACGATGACGCGACGGACAACTGTTTCCTGACCCCATTTGCGACTGGCAAGATAGAAGAAGACTCACCGGCCAAATATCCGCTGCTGAGCGAATACTTCACGCTGGCTAAATCGAGCTGCTGCTAACAGCCACTTGGCGACTTTTCACTAACTGCTTTTGAATGTCATCGTTTTTGCGAAAGTTTGCATAGACTGAAATGCATTCCAGCTTGGCATGCTCACCGAAGAGACTGAGTCACTTTCGTAAACGAATCTGTGTATTGGCTGAATTATTGCGCCACAGCACAGTTGTGAGCGCTTGAAAATCCGAATTAAGGCCGCCATGAAGCGCGGTTAATTGACTCCAGGTTATTACAAAAGTATTTTGGCGCACATCCGCTCTATTGAGAGCGATTGTCATAACGCCTGATTAGTAATTGTTGGTTATTGGCTATCAAGGGAAAAGGAGACTTCCAATGCAACGCAGTAAAAAGGGACAGAGCCTGGTCGAATACGCGATCGGTTTGGGATGCGTAGCGGCACTGTGCATGGTGGCACTAGGCAGCCTCGGTCACATTTGTGGCGACATCATCTTCAGCGTGCAGAGTACGATCAATTATGGTGGCGGCCGCCCGACATCGCCAGGTCGCATGGTGCAAAACAACGCCACTCCGTGGCAGATCGACTAACTCGATTGCCGACAACGTAGTTAGCACCCACAGGCTGTATGCCGGAACGAGACTCGCTCTTTTCTCCGGCATGCAGCCAAAAGAAGCAGCGGCATGCAACCGAAGCATTCAATCAAACCAATTTATAAGACCAACGGAATCCACACTCGCAGTCAATCAGGACAGTCGCTGGTGGAATTCGCGTTAGCTTTCCCATTCGTGCTCCTGTGTTTCGTTGCGATTGTTTATTTTGGCAAGGCATTTCTTGTTTCTCAGACCGTCAGCTATGCAGCCCAAGAAGGCGCGCGGATTGCAGCCCGCACTCCCGGTCTGAGCGACCCGGCAATTCGCGATCGGGTGCGCGGATTCACTACCGGCGGCTCCGCTACCAACATCAACTCAGTCATCTATTCGCAACTTGCCGGTGCCCATCTTTTGTCGGACGGCATCAGCGGTGACCTGCCGCCCGGTTCCACCGTGAAAATTTTGCCGTGGGACAGCGACGGTTCGGCGGACGATGCAGTGCCGAATGGCACTGTGGCTGTGCGGATTATTTATCCATATAGCTTGTTGATCAATCCATTTACCGGAGCCGCGAGCGGTGAAACGACTTCGGTCGCTCTGCAGTTGAGCGCTGAAGACAATGCTACGCCGGTGCCCTTCCCCGACTTTGCAATTTCCGAGAAGGCAACCGCAGCTCAAGAAATCTACCAGGAGGTGAACTAATTGAGTCCCACCCTTTCAGCTGATGTCATGCCTTACCTGAGCCGGGACCGCCAGGTGGCACCACCTCCCGGCAAGAAAAGCAAAGGTCCCATGATGTTCATCTTGCCGTTGCTGATCCTGGCATTGGTTGGGTTGGGGGTCATGCGAATGATCAGCAGACCTGCCCCTCCGGAGACGGTGCGAGTGGTCGGAGTGGCGCAAGACTTGCCGCCTGGCTGCCGGCTTGGTTTCCATAATCTGCATTATGTCCAGATACCCAGGCAGTACCACCAGGAGACGATGTTCGACTCTTACGAGCAGGTAATTGGCAAAGTGACACGCACTTTCATTGCCACTGGCGAACCGATAACGCGTTCCACACTCTTTCAATCGTCTGCCGGTCTGTCAAAGCAGGTATTAGCTCCGGAACGAGCAGTAACCCTCAAACTGGCTGGCGAAGCCATTTTGGACAACAATCTCTATCCTGGCGACCGTGTCGACATCATTGCGACAACCGTCGGCAAAGAAGGCAAGAAGTACACACGCACGATTTGTCAGAACATTCGCGTCCTCATGTGCACGCCAAAGGAAGCCGTGCTCAGCGCCCGAGTCAGGACTGAAGAGCTGGAAAAGATAACTCTCGCGTTCATGCCAGAAGATGCCGAAAAGGTTGTACAGGCAAATGAGTGCGGCAAGCTGCGCCTTGTGCTGCGCAACCCTAACAATCAGATGCGGCTGCAGTTGCGCGGTTCGGACGAGCGCGATCTGATTCCATATGAAGGTCCGCGTTCGATCTCAGCTGCCTCCGCTCCGATGCCACCGCCACCGATGCCGGCTATCGCCGTGCCTGCGGCACCAATGCCAAGCAGCCTTGTGCCGGCAGACCCAGTCGGTTGGTTAGTGGAGGTTTTCTCCGGCAGCAAAAAGGAAACGCAGACGTTCCAGTCCCAACAGCAGCAATAATGACGATGCCCGAAATCACAAGTCTATTGAGAAGCAGCAAGCGCAATCAGTCAGGCGCGATTATGCCGTTTCTTGTCTTTTGCGTTTTGATTATCGCGGCGTTTCTGGCTCTGTCGATCGATATCATGCGCAACGTCAAGGCTGTCAACAACCTGTCATTTGCCGCTGAATCTGCCGCATTGCATGCGTATTCTTTTTTCACCGACAGCAATGGCAGCTATACGGCAGCCGATGCCGAGGCGCGCATGCGCAGTGCCCTCCAAACATCCGGCGGCGCCGCCGACAGCGCGTGGAACACCGCTCCCTCAGGTCCAGCCGATTACAAAACCGGACCCTTTAACTCAGGCGTCACATTCGCGGGTGGTGACGCCAGACTCGTCACCAATCCGGCGGACAATTCGGAACTGTGGTTGCAAGTCACAGCCCGCCGACAAGGCGCCGATGCTTTGCGCATGATGTTTCTTCCGATGGTGCTGGCCATGAATGCAGCGGGCGGTGAAAGCTTGCCGCAAAATGCCTATCAGGTGGAACCATGGCGCACGTGCGAAGTAGTCGGCCAACCGGCATCGCGCATCGGTCCCGGTGCGCCGCACGGCACCAGTGGACGCGCAGCAGAGCTGTCCAATCATGCCGTGCTGCCCGTCGGCATCACCTTGCGCGAATTTCAACTGCTTGCATCGCCTTCCGAAAGTCGCACACGCTATCAAGTAGACATGCAGGCATCCGCTTCGCCGGCATTCGGACAGCCTGCGGCCGCCGGACATCTGAGAGGATACTTCGTCAACATCACCGCGGACGGAGGCAGTGACTACTACGGCGCCGGTACGGGCAACCGGGCGATCGATCAATTGATTGGCACGCTCGATTATTTCGGAACCAGTTCAAATGCCGTACTTCCAGCGGCAATTGAGCGCGGCGGCCGCCTGTCCTGGTACGACCAATCCGACGTTTCAGTCCAACAACGCAAACAACAAATCCTCGCTGCGCTGCAACGCCTGCCGGCCCGCACATATACCTTTCCCGTGCTCCGCAACGATCCGCAGATAGGCGCACGTAACGAGGTCGTGGGTTTCGCCCGACTGCGACTGGTTCAAGCAGTCAACACCGCTGCCACCGATTACGACCTGGTCGTCGATGTGGCGGACTCCGTGCCCGTGCGCAATGCATCGTCGGCGACAGGAACCGCCAGCATTCCGCCGCTTACGCAGGCAGTGCTGCCGGCGCCAGTGGCGCCGTTTCTTCCCCGCCAGATGATCGTCGATTCCAACGCTCTGGAGATTCGCCCCCGCGCGATCGCGCTGGCTCCAGCGGTTTCTCCACGGCTGTTCAACGTTTCGCAATAGAGGTGCTGCATGCTCAAGTCCCTTCTCAAATCGCCTGAGCCGAACACTGCGTTAAAAGTAACGCCGATTATCGGCGTACTGGGCGCCAAAGGCGGAGTCGGAGCCAGCACCACGGCGATTAATCTCGCGCTTGCCTACGCAAACATCTATGGCGGCTGCACACTTGTCGATGCCAATTTGCAGCAGCCCGATCTTGCCGCGTTTCTTGATCTGCACAGCGCGTACTCGCTGGTAGACCTGATCAACCGGCAGTCGCCAGCTGACGCCGACGTCCTGGAGACCTGTACAGCCGGCATCAGCGAAACATCACCGAATTGCCGGCTGCTGGCGCCGTCCCGCACGGGCGATGCTTACTTACACACCACTCTTACGGCTGTATGCCAATGCATCGCCAATTTGCGCTCAAGTTCATCGAGTTGGATTGTCGATTTGCCGAAGCATCTGGACAAGCACTTGGTTGCTGCTTTCGATCTGTGCGATCAGATTTTAGTTGTGTTCGAACCGACTCTCGTTGCGGTCACCTCTGTGCATCGCTGGCTGAACGTACTCGATCAACTTGAATATCCGCGAGCAAAGGTCTCGCTCGTGCTCAACCGCGCCGGCGGTCGCATCAAAGGTGTGGAAGAGCAAGTGGGGAAAGTGTTTTCCGGATTGCCGGTGACACGGCTGCCGAATTCATACGAACTCTTGGAAAAATTGAGCGCCATTGGCGAACCGGCACTGGCACGTCACGCGCGCGAGCCATATGGAGTCGCCATCACTGCGCTGGCTCAAGCAACCGCCCTGGCAGCTCAACATAGCCGGACAGAGGAGAGATAATGCCGACGTTAAGAGAATTGCTTTTTGCTCGGGACGAAACCGCTGCACTCAAGCCCGCACCATCAGCGGTGCAGACAGCGGTCACAGCTTCGCCGGTAGAATCACAGAGGACCCTGTCGTTGTCTTCATCAGCAGCCACATCTGCCCGTCGCGGGCAGTCTGCCGACGACAGCAATTACCAGCTTCTCAAGCGCCGCGTCCACGATCGGCTAATAGAAAGCCTGGACATGTCAGCTTTGACGAGCATGGAGGGGACCGCAAAACTGGAAGCAGCGGTGCGTCACCTTTTGCCGGTTTTGTTGGACGAAGAGAAGTTGCCTCTCTCGAATGCCGAGAAACAACAGCTGGCGCGCGACGTGTTACATGAAGCGCTCGGACTCGGTCCTCTCGAGCCGCTGCTCAGCGATCCGGATATAAACGACATTCTCGTCAACGCCTATGACAGCGTCTGGGTGGATCACAACGGCAAGCTGAAGCAGACCGGCGTCAGTTTCAAAGACGAAGAGCATTTGCTGCACGTCATCAATCGAATCGTTGCCCGCATCGGGCGCCGCGTCGACGAGTCGAGCCCGATTGTTGACGCTCGCCTGCCAGACGGCTCGCGTGTCAACGCAATTATTGCGCCGCTTTCACTGGATGGACCAATTCTGTCGATACGCCGCTTTCGACCGACGCCATTCACCATCGAAGACCTCATATCGTGCGGCACCATGGGCGCCAAGATGGCAGAATTTTTGGCGCTGGCAGTTCAGGCGCGATTGAATATCTTGATTTCCGGTGGAACTTCGGCGGGAAAAACCACTTTGCTGAACGTTCTATCAGCAAAAATCTCTGACGATGAACGCATCGTCACCATCGAAGACACGGCTGAATTGCGCTTGCAACAGCGTCATGTTCTGCGCCTGGAATCACGTCCGGCAAATATTGAAGGACGCGGCGCGGTCTCGCAGCGCGAGCTGGTGAAAAACGCGCTGCGTATGCGCCCGGATCGAATAGTTGTCGGCGAAGTTCGCGGACCGGAAGCGCTGGACATGTTGCAGGCAATGAACACCGGACACGAAGGATCGCTGACGACAATTCACGCCAACTCACCACGTGACGCGGTCAGTCGACTGGAAACCCTGGTGCTGCTCGGCGGTGTCGAACTGACGCAACGCAGCATCCGCGAACAAATCGGCGCCGCCTTTGATCTGATCGTCCAGGTGAAGCGACTCTCAGACGGCACCCGCCGCGTGGTCAGCGTCACCGAAGTAACCGGCGTCGCTGAAGGGGTGATCAGCATGCAAGAGCTGTTCGATTTTCGCCAGCGCTCGACAGATGCAAGCAGCGGCAAAATCATGGGCGAACATGTGACGTGTGGCATCAGACCTCTGGTCGAGCACAAATTCCAGGAAGCGGGCATCGCTTTGCCGACCTATCTTTTCACCAGTGAGGAGTTACCAACCGATGTCCGTTGATAAGTGGACAAGCATGCCACCGGAGGCAGCAGTCTCCCTGGCTCTGGCTTTTGTACTCTCGGTGGCGTTGGCTGTGCGCTGGACAATGCTTCGTCGCGAACGCAGCAGAATCACTCGTCGACTTTCGCATCTGCTCGATCCGCGTCTCGACGCAACCGCTGCAGCAACATCACCCTCCACACACCGTCAGTCACTGCCGGCTATGTCGCAATTTATAGAAAATGCCCAGGCGACGATTGCGCAAGCTGGACTGCGCTATGCTCTCAGCGATCTGGTTTTTACTTGCGGTTCACTCTTCCTCACCAGCCTGTCCCTGGCGGTGATTTTTGGTTTTGACTGGCTGATCGGCGCAGCGGTCGGGATCACGCTTGCAGCAGTGCCATGGATTGTGGTAACAGCCCTGGCTCACAAACGCCGATCTAAATTTATTGAGCAGCTTCCGAACGCACTGGACTTGTTTGTTTCCGTCTTACGCAGTGGCCATGCGGTGCCCCAAGCCGTGCGAGCAGTGGCGGAAGAGATACCGGCTCCGTGCGGTCAGGAATTCGGCGAGATGATGCAACGCATGAACCTCGGGCAGACGCTGCCGCAGGCGCTGTCGCATTCTGTAAAACGCTTCAGATCATTCGAGCTTGATCTGATTCGCCGTGCCACCGAAATTCAGATGGACGTCGGCGGCAGTCTGGCTGAATTGCTCGATAAGACAAATTCAACCTTGCGGCAACGGCTAAAACTGCAGCGGCAGGTGCAAGTGCTCACCGCACCGAGTCGGCTGTCAGCGGTGGTTATTTTCGTTTTGCCATTCTTAATCGCCGGCTCATTTTCGCTGATCAATCCCCAATACATGTCACCCCTCACAGAAACGAAGCTCGGGCGAGGGCTGCTGTGCCTCGCCTTCGCCGCGCAGGTAATCGGCTACTTGATTATGCGCCGACTTGCTTCGTTCAAGGTATGAGCTGATGCAAGCCATTTTGCAAAATCCCGAATTTTTGTTGGCGGCAATTTTCACCATGCTCTGGGCGGCAACGCGCCAGCAAAACGCTGCCAGCAATCTTTTTCCGGCTGCTTATCGCGACCTGTCTGCCGAGCTGGTCGTGCGGGCATTACCAGCGCGCTACCTCGGCTGGTTGACGCAAACACAGATCTGGTCGGCTTGGCGCAAAAATGCCGGCTTCGGTGAAATCTGCGCACTGAAGATAACCCTCTGTCTGTCCGCACTGGCCACTGCCATCGTCCTGCCTTTTTATATGGCACTGCCACTGGCCCTGGTTTGCTTCTTTATCCCGGATTTGTACATCTTCGTGCGCATGCGCCGCCGCCAGCAGGCTATCGTCGAGTCGCTGCCGCAAGCGCTTGACCTGATGATTCTTTGCGTCGATGCGGGTCTGGGATTGGATGCAACTGTTCAGCGCATCGCCCGCGATCAAAATTCGCTGTCGCACGTGTTAAACGACGAACTGACTACACTGGGTCGCGACATTCTTTTGGGTATGCAGCGCGAGCGGGCTTACCTGGAGCTCTACAATCGCACCGGGGTTGAAGAGCTGAAAACCTTTGCGTCGGCACTTAACCAATCAACAAAACTAGGCCTCTCCATCTCACGCATTCTGCGCGCACAAGCGCTCTACATGCGAACCAGGCAGCAGCAAAAAGCCGAGGAGCGGGCAGCCAAAGTACCGATCTGGATGGCGTTTCCACTTTGGATGTGCATCATGCCCGCGCTGATGCTGTTGCTTGTCGGTCCCTCGCTGCTGCAATTCTTCCAGCAGGTGCATCACTTCCCCGCTGAATGGTTCCACTAAATCCCCGACGCTCTCCTAGCGAGCTTGCGGACTGGCGAGCAAGTCTTTGGCTGCTTCCGGATCTATAAACCAGACTAACTTTCCATGCGTCGGTTTGACCTTCTGCACCGGATACTTGATAACATCCGAAGTGAGGGCTTCCGCCAACACCGGCGCTTTATCGGCACCGTGACTGACGAAGAATACTTCGCGCGCGTTGTTTATGAGTGGATAGGTGAACGTGATGCGATTCGCCGATAGTTTCTCGACGTAGTTGTCCACGACCAGCCGCTGCGTTTCTTCCAGAGCCTTGGTGCCGGGAAACAATGAAGCGCAATGCCCGTCGGGTCCCATGCCCAACCAGATCAGATCGAACACGGGGATCTCGCCGACCTTAATCCCGAAAAACGCGCGTATCTTTTCCTCGTACTGGCGTGCTGCCCAGGCCGGGTTTTTGTCGGGCTCGACAATCGGGAAAAGGTCTTCATCACAAGCCTGCACGTGGTCGAGCAGCTGGCGGCGCGCCACTCCGAAATTGTTTTCGGGGCTGTCATCCGGGACACACCGCTCATCGCCGATGAAGAATCTGGTTCGGTCCCACGGTATTGTTTCGTCCTTGAGCAGATATTTGTACACCATGGGTGGTGACGAGCCGCCGGACAAAGCCACCGTGAACTGCTTGCGTTCGTTGACGGCTTCTTTGGCCAGACGAGCGAATTCTGCGGCAGCGGCAGCAGCCATCTCTTCGTTGTCTTTGCCGATGTGTACGGTTGCCTGACCGAACTGTTTCGTATCCATGATTTGCGCTGCCTCCGCTATTTCAAGACCTTGCCGAACTCGATAGCCAGGTTCAACGACTCGGCAAATACCACATCGAAAGCGGTGATCTCCAGTTGTTGCACGACCAGCTGCGCATCTGAGATGTTCAACTTGGCGGGAGTGGTTTCGCTCTCCAGGCTCTTGCCTGCGTAGAGGCGTGCCACCATGGCGCCGTGTTCACCGGCAGCCTCAGGTTTTACCGCCAGCGAGCGCTGTTCGGTGAGTGAAGCCGCCACTTCCAGGATGTCGCCCTCGCTGTCCTGCTCGGCGTCGAATGACTTGGCGGCGATCAGCTCGATGCTGCGCTCGCTGCCATTAGACTGGAAGGAAATTTTGTTCGCCGACACTTTTTTCGCCGCGGTCCAGCGCAGGCGGCTGGCCATCCAGGCGGCGAGCAGGAGAGCCTGGTTGGAAACGCGTCCATCTTTAGAGCTGGCGAAGTGAATGGCGACCGATTCTATGTTAGCCAGATCGAAGACTTCGAGCGGATAACCGTCGAAGGCGTTGGCAAGTGCCCGCTGCCAGGCGTTCAATCGCATCCAGTTGAGGTCGAGCGCTTTCAGCCGCGAACGGCTGGTGGCCATAGGTTGAATAGACTCGAGAAACTCGTGATCGAAGGCGTCGGCATTGGAGTCGACGATCAGCGCGTCAGCCATGGAAGCCAGCGGACGCAAAAGCTCATTGTCCACTTTCGGCATTCGCCACCACAAAAACACCGGCAGGTCGGAGACGATCAAAGGACGAATGACGCTAGCCAGTTGCTCGGTGGAGCCGCCCTTTGCGTGCACGGTAATCTGCTCCGAACACACTTTGTCTTGCCCCTTAGCGCTCGCCAGGTGGCAACGCGCCGAGACCCAGGCATGCACCTGCGATTCATCATCCAGATTGAAGATCGCAAGAATCGCCCGCGATGGGTGTTGAGACAGGATCTCGCTCAATGTTTCGTCCACAGCACTTTCATCGCTGTCAGTGAGCAAAATGAAATTCGACGAACAGGCTCGCATCACCGAGGTCGACTCCTGATCGCCTTCCGTAGAGCTTTGCCAGAGTTCCTTAAGCTGTTTCTCAATTGCGGCGACGTCGACCTTGGTCAATTCGCCTTCCAAAAACGCAGTGCCTTTTTTACCAGACGAAGACGACATCTTATAAATTCCTCCAGGCATGACCATCCGACGCCAGCAGTGCGTCGCTTTCCGCAGGTCCCCAGCTGCCGGCGGCGTAATTGGGGAACTTGGGCTCGGTCTTGCCCCAGTGTTCCAGGATCGGATCTATTAATAGCCACGAGGCATCCACGGCATCGGTACGCGCATACAAAGTCGCGTCGCCAAGAATGCAGTCGTGAATCAACCGTTCGTAGGCGGTCGGCGTCCTGCCACCAAAAGCAGTGCCATATTTGAAGTCCATGCTCAGCCAGCGCAACTGCATCGTGTTGCCCGGTTGCTTGGTGGCGAACTTGAGTGAAATGCCTTCGTCAGGCTGTATCTGCAATACGAGGACGTTGGGTGCCATCTGTCCGGCCGACGAGCAGGGAGCCACGGGTGCGGTAGGCATGCCGCTGCCTTCGGTACTGAAGAAACTGTGCGGAGCGCTCTTGAATGTAATCGCCACCTCGGTCGTGCGTTTAGCCAGACGCTTGCCTGAACGCACATAAAAAGGAACGCCGGCCCAACGCCAGTTATCTATATATAGTTTCAGCGCCGAGAAAGTCTCGGTTTTCGAGCTGGGTGAGACGCCCTCTTCTTCGCGATACCCGGGAACCGCCTCGCCGTTGATCCAACCCTTGCCGTACTGCCCACGCACTACGTTGGACATGTCGATGGGACGGATAGAACGCAGCACTTTCGCCTTTTCATCACGAGTCGAGTCGTCGTGCATGGAAATCGGCGGCTCCATTGCCACCATGGCCAGCAACTGCAACATGTGGTTTTGAATCATGTCGCGCAGGTTGCCGGACTCTTCATAGTAGCCGCCGCGACCTTCAACACCGATGGTTTCGGCATTGGTGATCTGAATGTGGTCGACGTGCTGGCGGTTCCACAGAGGTTCGAATATACCGTTAGCAAAGCGCAGCACCATGATGTTCTGCACCGTTTCTTTGCCCAGATAGTGGTCGATGCGGAAGATCTGCTCTTCATCGAATACGTCGTGCAATTTTTGATCCAGAGCCCGTGCCGACGCCAGGTCGCGACCGAAAGGTTTCTCGACAACCACACGCGGCCACGGCGCTCTTTGCCCGGCGTGCGTTTTGGAGAGCCCGCTTTCGTTGATGCGATCTACTGTGGGTTCGTACAAGGTCGGCGCTGTCGCCATGTAGAAAATGGTATTGCCCTTGGTGCCGTGCTTTTCTTCCAGCTCTTTGAGAAACTTGGTCAGTTCGTCGAAACCACCTTTGGCTTTGATGTCGCCCGGCAGGTAATAGAGGGAGGCAGCGAAACGATCCCAGACACGCTGATCCAGCTCGAGATCGGCGGCAAATTCTTTGATGCCATCCAGCATGGCTTCACGAAACTCTTCGCTGGTCATCTTGGTGCGCGACATGCCGACGACGCAGAAGCCGGAGGGCAGTTGTCCCTGCAACTCCAGGGCATAGAGCGCCGGGATCAGCTTGCGCTTGGTCAGGTCGCCATTTGCCCCGAGGATAACCATGGCGCATGGTTCAGCGGTCTCGTCCATGCGGATGCCTTCCTTCAGAGGGTTGGTCAAAACGGGGGTCTGGCTCATGGATACTACCTCTAGGGCCTCTATGTGTATATGAACGCTATACGGTATCCGGTTGCCGCATCCCTGTCATTAATTGACTTCCCAAACCCCGCAAAGCCTATTAACAACTGGCGGCTCTGGGCATTATCTGGACAGAGACCAGAGCCAGATCTCTGGCGACCCCGAGGTGCGTCTTGAATCACAAACCTGATGCGGCTCCTACTCGAAAGGAGACCACCGGCTCCACTCTCGTTGGTCAGGTGATTGACGGGCGGGAAATTCTCGAGCGCCTGGGCACCGGAGGCATGGGTTCGGTCTTCAAAGCCCGGCACCTGGCTATGGACCGGCTCGAAGCCATAAAAATCATGCACGCGCGCTTCATCGCCGACCCGGAGTTTTTACAGCGATTTCGGCGGGAAGGTCAGTCGATTGCCGCCCTTAAGCATCCGAACATCGTTGAGGTTTATGCGTACGGGGTCCATGGCGTAGTGCCATACCTGGCAATGGAGTTTCTTGATGGAGAATCACTCGGTAGCCTGAGTCGGCGCTCCGGTAGGATGTCACCCGACAAAGCCGTGCCGATTTTTCTGCAAATCTGCGCTGCACTTCAACACGCACACGATGCGGGAATCATTCACCGGGACTTGAAGCCGGACAACATCATGCTTATGGGTGACCGGGCAGTGGTTGTCGATTTCGGTCTCGCTAAAGTTTGCCTCGACGCTCAGCGTCTGACGCTCACTGGAGAGGTGGTCGGAGATCCGCGCTACATGAGCCCCGAGCAGACACAGGGTCAGAAGTTGGATCTGAAAAGCGATATTTATTCGCTCGGCTGCTTGATGTATGAGGTGCTGACGGGTGATGCGCCCTTCGATGCGGACAACAACGTGGCTCTCATGTACAAGCGATTGCAAGAAGACCCACCGCCGTTTCCAGAGCGATTGCACATTCCGTCCAGCTACGAAGAGATAGTCATGCGAGCGCTGGCTTTGCACCCGCAAGACCGATTCAAAAGCGCCGATCATCTGGCGGAAGAATTGCGGTATGCGCTGGAAGAAACCTACGTATCAAAACCATTGCAACGCACTGTAAAACCGAGTTTGTTGCCTTCGCCCGAACCTAATCTGCGTGAAAATCAGATCAAGCAAAAAATACTGTCTGCGCTGGTTAACATGCCGGGAGGAAAGAGACTGCCGACCCTACTCTGCCGCATTGTGGTGGCGCTATTGATACCGCTGCTGATGTTTTGCACAGTGGTTAATTCCACGAGTAGCCGCCCGTCTAAAAGACCCTGGCCGGCTCAGTTTATGCGCTCAACATCCTCTTCGCAGACGCAGCCGCTATCCCCGCGGGCGGTGGCTCTTGATCTGAACGTGAGGGCCATCGAGGGTCAAACATCAATTCTGGCGCAGACCCCAGCAGATGTTAAAACCCTCAGGGAAAGAGCGCGCACCGCACTCCATGCTGATCTTCCCGCCATAACTATTGAGGACTGTGGTCGATTGATCTCGATGGGAGAAGAAGATGCACTGGTTCATATCTTACGCGCTGAAGCATATGCAGCTTTGTCGAAATGGAAAAGCGTTGCTGCAGATGCCCGTAGAGCCAGAGAGCTTGAACCAGCGAATTACTACGCTTGCTTGCTGCAAGGACAAGCCGCGCTTCACATGAAGGAGTACTCAGTCGCTCGTTGGTCAGCAGAAAGTTCGATAAGAAGTCATCCCACTCCAGATGCATACATATTGCTCGGCGATGTGGCTCTCGCCTCTCGCGAGCGAGACCGAGCAGCTAGTGCCTATCGAGACGCGCTAAAGCTGCATCCCGATGACAGTCTAAGTGCGTATTGCGAGATGCGCCTCGGGAATTTCCGCAGCGCTCTGGCGAGTATCGACCGCAGTTTGGCAGTCCAACCCACGGCTAAAAAGTTTCATTGCCGGGCGTTGATTGTCGATGGACTTGGTTGGCGCGATGAGGCGGCTGTCGCCGCCGGAAAAGCAGTGCAAATGAGAGCCGGCAATGCAGATTACTGGGATACGTTGGGATATATGGAGTCTAAACAAGGACTGTTGCAACAGGCAAAGCGCCATCTAGAACAGGCTCTCGCTCTCGATTCGGGGCTCTCAGAGGCTTTCTATCACCGGAGCCTGGTGTATGAGAAAATGAAACAGAGTGCCCTGGCTGAGAAAGACGCGGAAACCGCCAGAAGTCTTGGATTTCGCATGCCATGACCCAACCGACCTCAGACACTACTGGTGGTGCCGGCGCGATTAGCCTTCGCGGCGAAAATCGGCTTTTCAACCGCCAATCTCATTCTGCCTGCAGGATCTACGGAGTTTTCGTATTACATCAGGTAAGATGGAAGAGGCACTTAGATCTAATCAGCCGAGGCGCTTCAGGAAGGAACGCTAAATGACAACGACGCACGACGAAAAAGAGAAGCCGCAAGACGACGTAAGCTTTGCCGAAACTGCCATGCGCATGAGCGGCAAGACCGAAGAAGAGGCAACGCGCACCGGTGCCGTTGACAAGGCTGACGACCAGGTCGAGTCGATGTTCGCGGCTCAATACAAGACAGTCAATAGCCCCATTCACCGCGCTGTCTGGGATAACAGCATCCCACTCGAGCTCTTCAGTGCGCCGCCGCCCTCCAAAGACGCCAGCTGCCTGCCGGCTATGGAGAAGTCACTTAACGTTATCCGCCATCACGTGACAAACAAGACCCTCCGCAACGAGAAGGGCAAGGTTTCCGACGGCATGTTCAGAGACCTGGGAGCCGCCGGCTACTGGGGCATGCTCATCGACAAGGAATATGGCGGGCAGGGCGCCTCCTGCCAGCATTTCATGAGTTTTCTCACCCGCGTCGCCATGATCGACCCGACAACCGCCGGTCTGGCTTCGGTTCACGGCTGCATAGGCGCAGTCGACCCCGTCCGCACCTTCGGTACCAAAGATCAAAAAGACCGTTTCCTGCCGGACCTGGCCTCTGGTGAGAAACTGTCGGGCTTCGCCCTGACAGAACCCGGCGCCGGCTCCGACCTGACGGCTCTGAAGACGACCGCCGTCCTGGACGGCGATCACTATGTGGTCAACGGCGAGAAGCTTTTCATCACTAACGCCATTCCCGGGCGCACCGTCGGGCTTGTCTGCCTGATCGACGGGAAGCCTTCCGCACTGATTTGCGACCTGCCCTCGGAAGAAAACGACCAATTCAAAGTAGTCAATTACGGTCTTTACGCCCTCAAGCATGCATTCAACAACGGCTTGATTTTCAAAAACTTGAAAGTTCCTAAAGAGAATCGCCTCGATCCAGGACCGAAGGCTGATGGATTGACAGTTGCATACCATGGGCTGAACCTGGGACGCCTGGCTTTGTGTGCCACTGCGGCCGGTTCTATGCGCATCATGCTGGCCAACATACTGCCCTGGGCGTCATACCGCAAAACCTACGGACATGCCATCGATACGCGCGAACTTGTGAAGCGTCGCGTCGCTCGCACGGCAGCTTTGATCATCGGCGCCGACGCTCTGGTCAACTGGGGCTCATGGCTTCTCGATCAGGGATACCGTGGCGAACTGGAGTGCATCATTGCCAAAATCTTCGGCAGCGAAGCCCAGAAAGAAGTCGCCATCGAGTATTTCATGAAGACGCATGGCGGTCGCAGTTTCCTCCACGGCCATCTGTTTGGCGACAACGTGCACGACTTCCTGGCACCCTGCATTTATGAGGGCGAAGGAGAAATGCTCGGTATGGCGTTTTTCAAATCGCTCGCCAAGCACCACGGACAAAAATATTTCGAACCGGTCGGCAAAGCTCTGGAAAGAAACAAGATCAAGAACTTTAATCCGATCAATCCGGCGCATGCCTTCGCGCTGCGCAACGAGCTTGTGCCCTACGCATTCTGGCGCATCGGCAAAGAGCTGGCGGTTTCCGACAAGAAAGAGAAGCACCTTTCCAGATTCGATCCAAAACTCAAAACTCACATTTTGGCCGCCATGGATATGCTAGGCGATTCACCGCTCGAATTGAGTGCTGCCATGGTCAAGCACCAGTTGCGGCTACCGGACCGTCAATGTCGTATTGCTGACATGTCGCAGCGCATACAGGACATCATCACAATCTTAGTCACTGCTCAGTATGCTCAGCAATTGGGCGATGAAATCTCCCTGGCGTCGGCAGACATTCTCTGCCAGGACTTGCTCAGAAAACTGACGGGCGAGCGCCCCAGCGACTCTTATTTCAAAGACTGCCGCAAACTTGCCGATGCCATCATTGCAGGCAAAATGCCGTCGCTGGATGAGGCAACCAAGTCGGATATCTTGTTCCGCTACGATTCCTGAGCGCCCCAAGCGCAATTGGTTGGGAACACTGCTCCCCAGAGAAGGTCTTACTAAACAGGACATCTTCTCGGTGACGCAATGTTTAGTGATTCCATAAGATTTGCTCTTGTAGTGCTCACGCGCGCGTCACAGGTTGCTTTGATCGCGTCCATTTTCTGCAGCAGCCTGCCCTCTGCGCACGCTGCAGAGAATCTAAAACTCCTGCCGGGCATATCATTCACTCAAGATGACGGACCGGGTTTCCCGATTGTCGGCGACAAGATGGACGACGTCGCAATCGAGCCAGGCAAGCCTACATTCATCTTCTTTGGCGCCGCCAAAAACATGAATACCAATCGGCAGGCAAAACGACTTTGCCATCTATATAAGAAGAACGCAGCGACGACCAAATTTATAGTTATCGATGTAGATAACCCACCTAACGAAGCAGCACGCCAACTGCTGCGCAAGTACTACCAGAGTTACGTGCCCGCCCAGCTTTTGCTGGACGCGAACGGTAAGCAGGTCTGGAGCCAGATCGGCGAAGTGCAGAAAGGCAAACTGCACGCGTATCTCACCGAAAACGTCCAGATGTAGAACTGCACAACTTAACGATCAGGTTTACGAAAATTCCGCAATCACCGGAGCGTGATCCGATGGCTTTTCCAGCTTGCGAATTTCTTTATCGATCAAACAGTTGACTGAGCGTTCAGCTAGTGATTGCGTCGTCCAGATGTGATCGATGCGGAAGCCCCAATTGCGCCGGAAGGCGCCCGCGCGGTAGTCCCACCAGGAGAAGCAGCCGCCCTCGTCATGATGGCGCCGGAAGATATCTTCAAAGCCGAATTCTCTAATCTCGTCCAGGTGTTGACGTTCTTCCGTACTGCACATGATCGACTCGAAAACCAGCCCCGGGTTATATACATCACGATCATCAGGAGCAATATTGAAGTCGCCGCAGATCAGCACCGGCTGCGACTTCTCGTATTTTTCGAAAACAAACTCCTTGAGTTTTTTCATCCACGACAACTTGTAGCTGTACTTATCCGATCCGACGTACTGCCCATTAGGAATGTATACATTGACTATTTGCACGCCATCTATTTCGGCTGCAATCAAGCGCTTGGAGCCCCCGCCGATCTCCACCTCATATCCGCGCTGCACATTGGTGATGGGTAATTTGGATGCGATTGCTACTCCGTTGTAGGTTTTCTCACCATAGATGGCGAGCTCGTATCCCAGCTCTTCGAAAGCCTGTCGCGGAAATTTTTCGTCGATGGTTTTGGTCTCCTGCATGCAAAGAACATCGACTTCGTGCTGCTCCAACCACTGCTTCACGTGGTCGAGTCGGGCGGATATAGAGTTGACGTTCCACGAGGCCAAAATCATATCTAGTTGCTCCACTACTTAAGTTCGAATGGTTCTCGACCGGCATCTGGTGAGCGTTTCCGCAAGCCAGTCGCTATTTATAGAGTATCCAAAACACGGTCGCGCGTGCTGCATTCCGCGCACCGAAACTGATACCAGCCACCAGAGTCGGGCGTACTACCGGCGGTAGAAACGGCCGCGCATTATACGATCAGATTCCGCCACCTGTGAACGATGTTTTCTACAGCCGCTCTATAACAGGATCCTATCGGTGCATGTCCACAGACATGGCGATTGTGTATATGCTGATCGCGTGGAAACTAGCGAGTCTTGCTGTGATTACGTTTGCGGATTTCGAAAATACCTTTTAACTCAAATCTACGGGGATTGCGATGTTATGCACCTTCTAGGGCTTTACGTGTTTCAATTTGGTGTGTAAAGTACATAACTGTTAAATCTCACCGGCAAGCGACGAGCGCCGTCCGAGATCTACGAAGCTTAATGTGTGCAACACAGCGCGAAAATAGTTCCCGGGACTGAAGTCGGGAGCCAGTATCCGCTGCTGCCACAAAAGAAATGCACAAAAAATGGTTTTGCGAGGTGAACCCTAGATGCCGAAGAAGGTCCTTATTGCGCTGCCCCCAGCAATGTTGGAGCAAGTTGATTACATCGCCCAATGCGAACACCGCACGCGTTCTGATTTGATACGCGAAGCGCTGCGTCGTTATCTCGATAACTTCCGCCGTACACAAGGTGCACAGTTTACGGTGAGCACGCTGGAATCTACCCCGGTTACAACACCGGCTACGACCACAAGCCTGACCTAGAGCCCCTGAATCAGGGCGCCCGATTTTATCTTGCGCAATGACCGCCGATTACACGATCGGCGGTCATTGCTTTTGAGTAAGATCTTTCTACGAAGCCGGTGTTGCGCGCGCCTACGGAAAATCGCGCAGAAGACTGATCAGAGCCGCTAGAACAATGCGCACCCGCGAAGCAGGCAGAAGGCGCACCCCGCGAACAGTAACGCGCCCAAGAGGCACAGAGGAGCCAATGGTGATGAACGACGAAACAGTGCCACAGTGGAAGGATCTCCCGCCCTGGAAAGAGCTGCCGCCCACCGAGCAATGCCTCTGCCTGTCCCGACAAGCAGCGCACATAATCGGCACTATCGATGACACGCTGTTGCTGCTTGCAGAAAAGCGCACAACCCTCGAAGAAAAGATGATCGCCAAGTATTTCCACGAACTGGCTGAGCATTACGGGCGGCTGGCAACCAAAATTCACCACCATTGCAGGCAAGGCGCCGACGATACGCTTCCTGACAGCGCCCTGCGCGACGACACCAACAGTCTCAACTGCCGCGTGAAAGACACAGTTGATGAACTGTTGAAGATCGCCCGCTACAACTTCAATTTCTTAGAACAATATTTTGAGCACGACTATTTTGAGTCGTTGGTTGAAGAACACAGGTTTATCGAGGCACTGGACGCGCTTCTGAAGCGCTACGGTTAAAACGAAACTATGGCTAAAAGTTTTCTTGAGGAAATATCCCCCGAACAGGGGATTGTGGTGAATGACATTCACTCACAACTCAACGCCACGCACGTTCACAAGATTTTTCGACCACTTTCGACAGGCGACTTGAGCCAGGCAATTCAGACGGCAGCGGCCGCCAAATTGAGCGTCGCTATTGCCGGTGGACGGCATGCCATGGGGGGACAGCAATTTGCGGCCGGCGGCTGCCTGATCGACACCAGCCTGTTCACCAGCGTGCTTTCGCTTGATGCGGAAGCAGGGCTGGTCACCGTCCAGGGTGGTATCACGTGGGGCGCACTGATCGAGCAATTGAAAAACATGCAGCTTGGGCGCGCGCGACAATGGGTTATAAAACAAAAACCAAGTGGCGCCGACGACATCTCCATAGCCGGCTCAATCTCCGCCAATGCGCACGGACGGGGTTTGACGTGGAAGCCGCTGGTCGGCGATGTGGAGTCCCTGACGGTGGTTGACGCTCATGGCGAAGAGCACTTCATCAGCCGCACCGAGAACCAGGATCTATTCAGATTGGTGATCGGCGGTTATGGAATGTTCGGTGCGATCGGTGCAGTAACGCTGCGATTGCAAGAGCGCGCTAAACTGCAAAGGCATGTTGAGGTAATTCGTATTGCCGACTTGATGAGCCGCTTCGACAGCGCTATTGAGGATGGGTTTGTCTACGGCGACTTTCAATTCGACATCGAAAACGGATCGGAAGAATTTCTAACGCGTGGTATTTTCGCCGCTTATAAACCGGTTGCACCGGACACCGTCGTGCCGGACCAACAAAGGGTTCTATCTATTGAAGAATGGCAACGGCTGCTGCATCTGGCGCACGTAGACAAACGTCGAGCTTTCGAAGTCTACAGCGATCACTATCTGCAATCGCACGGGCAAATCTACTATTCGGATGTGCACCAACTCAGCAAATACATCGATCACTATCATCTTGATCTCGACAAGAAACTGCAGGCGCAAGTCCCGGCAACCGAAATTATCACGGAACTTTACGTTCCTCGAAACCGGCTTGCAAACTTCATGTGCGCGGCTGCCACCGAATGCCGCCGTCTCAACACCAACATCATTTACGGCACAATTCGGCTGATCGAGAAAGACGATGAGACATTTCTTCCCTGGGCACGAGAGCGCTACGCCTGCATTATTTTCAATCTGCACACGGAGCATTCGCAAGATGGCATGAATGCCGCACAGACCGCGTTCAAAAAACTGATAGATCTGGCGATCGAGCGCCAGGGCAGTTTCTACCTTACTTATCATCGCTTCGCCGATGTCGCTCGAATCAATGCGTGCTACCCGCAGTTCAAACAATGGCTCGCGCTAAAACGCGAAGCAGATCCGGAAGAACGTTTTCAGAGCAACTGGTATCGCCATTACCGAGATTTATTCGCCTGAGCGCCTCTACAATATAAGTACTTATGGGTGAATCTAGTACGAGTTCCAATTTGGCTTTTCCGAACGGGTTCCTATGGGGCGCCGCTACCGCCGCGTACCAGATAGAGGGCGCCTCGCATGAGGACGGCAAAGGCGAATCTATCTGGGACCGTTTCTCGCACACGCCCGGCAAAACCACAAATGGCGACACCGGTGACGAGGCCTGCGACCACTACCATAGATATAAGGAAGACGTTGCGCTGATGAAAGCGCTCTCTCTTCCAGCTTATCGATTTTCAATTTCGTGGCCGCGCGTGCTGCCCGCCGGCAAGGTGCCTGCCAATGCTGCCGGTCTCGATTTTTATGACCGACTGGTCGACGAACTATTGTCCGCGGGAGTCGAACCGTGGGTGACCCTATACCATTGGGACCTGCCGCAAACTCTGCAAGACAAAGGCGGCTGGGGCAACCGCGACATCGCCGGGTACTTCTCCGATTACGCCGCTTTGATGGCGGATCGACTCGGTGATCGCGTGCGCCACTGGATGACGATAAATGAGCCCTGGGTAGTCGCAGGTATTGGTCACGCAACCGGCGAGCACGCCCCGGGGTTTAAAGACGAGCGTCTAGCTCTGCGCGTGTCACATCACCTCCTTTTAGCTCATGGAAACGCCATGCAAGCTATCAGGTCGGCCAACCGCGTGCGTGAGGACACCCAGGTGGGTATAGTGCTCAACCTCTGGCCAATCGAACCGCGTCAGGACACGACTTCGGATCGCGATATTGCCGAATTGATCTGGCAGCGAGATGGGGCTTGGTTTCTTGACCCACTTCTGAAGGCCAACTATCCGGACAAAGCCTGGCGATCATTTGGAGAGCGGGTGCCTCAGATCATGCCCGGCGATATGACTACCATTTCCCAGCGCATGGATTTCCTCGGCATCAACTACTACTCACGGACGGTGCTCGGGCGCGAAGGGCTGTTAAAGCCGGTGCCGGGGGCTACTTACACCGAAATGGATTGGGAAGTGCACGCGCCGGCATTAGAAAGGTTGCTGGTACGCCTGCACCAGGAATACACTCTGCCACCACTTTATATTACCGAAAACGGCGCCGCCTTCAAAGACGATGTCACCGCCGATGGTGCCGTGCATGACACCCTGCGCCTGCAGTATCTGAACGATCACCTGTCTGCCTGTCTTGGTGCCATCAAACAAGGAGTCGACTTGCGCGGTTATTTCGCCTGGTCGCTTCTGGATAATTTCGAATGGCAACACGGTTATACGAAACGCTTCGGACTAGTGCACGTTGATTACACCAACCAGCAACGCATCGTCAAAGACAGCGGCCGCTGGTATAGCGAAGTAATCAAGCAAAATGCGCTGCCGGAGATGTAGAGCATGGTTGAGATTGGCAATATCTTGGGTCCCACGACAGAAGCAGCAATTGCTGAACTGGAAGCTACTCTCGGACGGAAACTTCCGGAGGACTATCGCACTTTTCTAATCGAATTCAACGGCGGAGTGCCAATCAACTCGGGGTTCAAGAGAAAGATGTGGGCAGATGCTCCAATTGACTATGACTACAAGGTGGAGGTGTTCCTCGGGATCAAGCACGCCACAGTTTCTGACATCAGAAACGCGTACTACAGCCTGTCCTTCAAGATGCCCTTCGCGGCAGTGCCAATCGCCTATTGTTCTCTGGAAGAGCTGCTGGTCCTCTCCCTCGACGATGATTCATTTGGCACGATTTACTTCGTCAATCAGGAAGAAGATGCGGACGAGTACAGTGAAACGGCATGGGATGAGCCGGGCGTCCACAAGATCGCGGATAGTTTCACCAGCCTGCTCGAACTTCTAACGCCATCAGAGGCTGATTTTGAATCACGACTGCAGGAGGCCCTCGAGTGGTACACCAACGGCACAGGCTTTCCAACGGATAAGCGCACTGCGTTTCCCAGAGAAAAGCTGATCGTTTCCGAAGCGTCCATTAGTGCTGCGATAGATCTGTCTTCAAATAATCAGAATCTGCGCTATACGATTGATCTGTTCTTCGAACCTCTCGATTTCAAGAAGAAAGAGCTGAAATGCAACATGTCACTCAATGACATTCCGTGGGCGGTTAAAGATTGGCGCGAGCTTGATGGGTTGACGCGCAAGCTTGATTATGGACAAGACGGCTATCGGGGAGGCTTTTTCACTCCCGAAGCTGCCATCACGCACATTCAGTTTCTTCAACTGAGCGAACGCAGAGGAAACACTTTCAAAGCTCGCTTGATGGTAATTGCAGAGCTCGACGAATTATTTGCAGAGAACTACAGCGAAGTCATCTATCTGGAGTTTCCCGTGTCTTTCAAGGGACTGGCTCTGGCGAAAAACAATTTTGAGAAGGATGAATTGTCGGTCGAACGGGTGAGGACTTATTTGACAGACAAGGTAGCACTGGCATCTTATGATGATGAGCCGGACTTCAGCCGCGTAACCCCGCTGGCACTGAAGCCCAAGATCAAATTAAAACCCCGCACATAGACGCGTCTCATTTCGCTGCGTGCATGCAGCTTGAGACACAATCTATCCGCGGGGCAATTGGTTTACTTAAGCGCAGTGCAATTCGCCGACTTCGGTCGGGCTGGAGTCTGAACCGGAAACCGATTTCAATTCAGCCAGCTTTTTCTCGACGATGATCACCAGGTCGGACGCTTGCATTTCCAGAGCTCTAGCCAGTTCGACCAGGCTGCGCAACGACAGGTTGCGGGCACCACGTTCGATATCACTGATGTAGGTTCTGTGCAAACGCGCACGTTCTGCAACTTCTTCTTGCGTCAAGCGCAAGGATTCGCGTCTATCACGGACTGCTTGCGAAAGTGCAAGCAGGAAAGTGTCTGTCTGTTTTCTTTTCTTACTCATGTGTGTGGTTACCTTGCCCGCGAGGCAATTGTTGGGATCGACGCTAACGCGTCACCGTACGCGCTTTCGCCGTGAATAGCGCTTGTCGACTGATTCCATTATACGAACTTTGTCGCACATTGCATGCTGAGCAGATAGTCCGCACTCAAATATGGTGCAATTCGTGCAATAAAACTTTTACAAGCACCGCCGCTGGTGCAAAGCTCATCCGCCGAGTACCGCATGCATTGCGGCTTTCGAGGGTGATATCTAAAAATACAGCTCAGCCGTTGTGGGCTATCGGCTATTGACTAAAATCGTATGACTACTTCCATCCGCATGCGATGCGGCGCTACGAGTGTCATATTTTCGTGTCAGGTTTTCAACGACGCGCTTCGATGAAAGCAAGACGGCAACAGCTCTTCAGAAACAGCTTACTGTCGAGTTTTCGTGTCTGAATGAAACTGCTTTTTCCGGTTTCAACCGGAGGAACTCTCGGCGTACACGCCGAGCAAGCGCAATGCTTTTTCCGCTTTCCAACGCACTTCGTGATCTGAGTCTTTGCTGGCCGCTCGCAATGCATCGAGCACGGGAGCTTGTTTGCAGCCAATCTTACCGAGGGCCTTGGCAGCGGCTTTGCGAACTTCTACTTGCTGATCGGAAAGCAGATTTGCAATTGTTGGTGCGTATTGAACGCTGTTAGTTCCGATTTTCTCGAAGCAATGAATGGCTTCCAGACGCACCCATTCATCGCTGTCGGACAGAGCTTCTTCGATCACTCTCGCATAAGGACGTGCGGCGCTCGGTTTCTCCTGAAACCATCGAAGCGATGCAATGCGCACGAGGTGGGAGTCGTGTTTCAATCCTTGCCCGAAAAGTTTAGCCGGCGACTTCACTGCTTCTTGAGGCAGCCCGAATTTCACCGACCGCACGTCGAAGCCGGGATAATCATGTTGCAGAGCCATGTCATCAATGATGTTCGCCAGGCGTTCGATGTCCATCTACTGTCCACCCAGTTGTCGGTTGAGTTCTTTGAACATCTGGTCGAGCCCACCCATAGAGCCGGTTCCACCGCCGGCGCCCATGCCGGGAAATCCGCCCAGTCCACCCAATCCCGGCATGCCCGGCATAGATGCCTGACCGCGATTAACCGTGCCGTACATCACGCATTTATTTTCGAACTTGCCGTTGATGTTGTATTTGACGGTGGCTGCCTGCACGTATAGCTGGCTGGCGTTGAGACGCGTAAAGCGCAGGACGTTTTCTGAATAGCTCTGCCTGGTCTTGCCGGTTTTGCTGTTAGTATCGGCATCGCGGGTGACGATGGTTTGTTCGAGCACACCTGGTTTGAGCTGCCGGATTTCGTTTTTCTCGACCCGGCTCTGCAAGTAGTTGCCCGTGACGCCGATGCCGCTCGGCAAATTGCCCAGGTGCATGGCGTACATCTTGGGAACCATGATAGTCCCGGAACCACCGCCCATCAGCTGAGCCAGTGCTTGAGCTTGCGCGTTGTTGCCTCCCAGCTGGCTGGACATCTGACTGGTGGACATGCTGCCCTGAACGGTGTAGACCACCTGTGTCGGCTCGACGTGCACGCCGCCTGAAGAGTCTTGGGCAAATGTGAAATTGACCGTGCCTTCCCGACCCGGTGCCAGAATCGCCGACTCCTGGCGAGCTTCATCCGGGTCGAATTGCCAGGCCAGGGGTCCATACTGGCTGGTCCAGACTTTCAGCGAACCACCCCAGGTGCCGCTGTAATCTACAGGAAACGATTTGACGACGCCGGCTTGAGACTGTCCGGCTGAGCCGTGCAAAGCGGCTGCAGCTGCAACGTTTTCCTTGATCTCGCCTTTGAGCATCATCGGTTTGCTGTTGTCCAGCTTAGGAACCAGCGCTTTCAATGGTGGCAAGGTGGCTCCAGACGTGTTGCACAATTCTTCGATGCGGCCGGTGACCGGTCCCTGTGCTGCCGGCTTGGCAGCAGGACGCGCAGCCGGGCGGGCAACCGGCGCCGGTTTCGTGACCGGCGCTGCTGGTTTGCTGGTCACCGGTGCCGGTGCCGGTGCGACTGTGGAACCACCGTCGCCGGCGGTCGGCGTCGGAGTCGGTGCCGCATTGTTTTGCGTGTTGGCATTGTTCTGCGTGTTCGCAGGATCCGGCAGGATCAGGTCTTGAGCTGGAGTAGTACCATTGACCGGCTGGTCGAGCGTGCCACCATCACCGGTATCAGCAACAACCGCCGCAGGTATTTGCAGCGACAGAAAGGATGCACACAAGAATGCGGAAACTGCTCTGCGTCCAATCTGCGGTCTGCCCATCTAATTAATGACCTCGATTTTGCCTGTGCCCTGGACCGCTTGCTTGAGATTTTTAAAATTGCCCTTGAGAGTCATTATGCCCGTTCCCGTGACGGTTGCGTTGCTCATCTCGGCGGCACCGTTATTTACGTTCACCACGCCGGCACCTTGCAGATTGGCGACAAATATTTTGGCGTTGATGCCCTGGATACTGGCTTTGCCGGTGCTGCGATTGTCGACCACTGCTTTATCCAGCGCAGACAGCTTGCCGGCTGTAATCGAGCTGTCGCCGATCAATGTCAGAGAAACGTCTCCACCCTTCCAGTCGGAGAGGGTAATCTGCGAATCACCGCCGCATCCGATAGACAGACTGCCGGTGTAGGAATCCGGAACCGTAATGGTGAGAATGTCCGGCTGACCGCTTGTCCTCGGCTCACCGTTGCCTTGCAGCGGTTTGACCTTTTCGCCGTTCACGTACACTGCATCGCTCTTCAGTTGCAATCCGGTCATCGGACCGTCCGGTCGGGGATAAATCACGCCGTTGACGATGGCGCGGCTGCCCAGAGCATCCATCTTGATGCCTACGCCTTTGCCGCCACAGATCACTGCCTGGCGGACAAAACCGTCCTGGACGTTCCAGTTGCCCGGCGAATTGCTGGAGACGGTGATTTCCTGAGCGGCAGGCGAGCGACTGATGTTGACCGAAGCTTTTTCAGCGAGGACGACAATCTTCTTCTCGGTAATGGGCACCGTCGCGAAACTCTTCTGGTCTCCCGGCAGTTTGAGACTCTGCGGGGGCGGAGCGATGTCGGCACTGGCAGTCTGTCCGACCGTGCTCGCCAGACCCAGCATCAAAACTAGTGCCTTATCCTTTTTCATCATGCTACTCCAATGTCGCTCATCTATAAATGATAGCCCAGCCGGGCAGGTCAGGACTGAGTTACCAGCTCGGAGGCGAGGATGCCTTCGATGCGCTTCAGGGTCTCCGGTGTTAGTTTGATACCGGCAGCCTTCAGGTTGTCTTCGATTTGACTGCGCTTGGTGGCACCGATGATCACAGAACTGATGGCCGGCAACCGCAGTATCCATGCCAGCGCCAGCTGAGCCATCGAAAGTCCCAGCTCTTGAGCCACTTTACTCAATTGCTGTACCTTCTCCAGATTTTCTTTGCTCATCGAATCACGATGTTGAAGAAACGCGGCGTTCGGCCCGGCGGCGCGGCTGTCTCTAGGTGGCGGCTGTCCCGGCAGATATTTGCCGGTGAGGACGCCCTGAGCCAGAGGCGAGAACACAACCTGTCCGAGACCGTTCTTTTCGGAGACCGGAATCACGTCTGTTTCGATGTCGCGATACAGCATATTGTAGGCCGGTTGATTTGACACCGGCGGTGGTGCCCCAAGCTGGCGCGCCACATCCATCGCTTCCTGAATCTTGGCGGCGGGCCATTCGCTGACGCCCCAGTAAAGTATCTTCCCTTGCGTGGTGAGAATTTCCATGGTCTTCACCAGCTCTTCCACGGGAGTTTCCGGATCATAGCGATGGCACTGCAGCAGATCGACATAATCGGTATTCAATCGCTTGAGACTGGCGCGGCATTGTTCGATAACATGTTTGCGCGACAATCCGCGATCGTTCGGTCCGTTGCCCATCGGGAAAAAAACCTTAGTGGCGAGGAAGATATCGTCGCGTTTGATCTTGGCCAGAGCTTTGCCAATTACCTGCTCAGCGACTCCGTGGGCGTAAACGTTGGCGGTGTCGAAGAAGTTAACGCCGTGCTCGTATGCATAATGCACCTGCTCGATCGACTCTTTTTCCTGGACGCTGCCGCCGTACGTCAGCCAGCTGCCGAGCGCCACTTCACTGACGCGAACACCCCATTTACCGAGCTTGCGATATTCCAAAGCCTTCTCCCCCTGGCACTGAGGGGCACATGATAGCAGAAATATAGCTCTGAGTTATCTAATGGTTATGTTTGTTATGTCTCACTGAGACAGCGTTATCGCGACCCGACCGCAGCCGCATTGCGAGGCTGTCCGTTACCGTTGCCGTCGCCATCGCCATCGCCTTTGCTTTTGCCGTTGCCGCTGCCGATGTCTTCTTCCTTCCAGAGCGGCAAGAACGGAATTGCGGCCAGTCCCGGCAAAGCCAGCAATGATGCGACAAGGAAGAAGTTGTCGTAATGCAGCCATGACTGCATAAGACCGCTAGCCAACTGGGGAATCATGACCCCCAGCGCCATCATCGCAGTCGTTATAGCGTAGTGCGCGGCTCTGTATTCTGCGTTCTTGATCGTGGTCAGCAGGAAAACCGTGTAAGCCGCGGTACCAAATCCGTAAGCCAGTTGTTCAAATGAATTGACGGCATAAACCCAGGGCAAAGCTGGTTTGAGCAATGCCAGCAGCCAGTACAGCGGCAACGCACCGTTCATCAAAATCGATAGCGGCCAAAACCACTTCTTCAAACCCTGCTTGGCGATCAATACACCACCGGCGATACCGCCGAAAAGCAGAAATATGACGCCGACCGTGCCGTTGATGACGCCGATTTGTGAGAGCGGGATCGCCAGCCCGCCTTTATCCGCGGCATCCATCAAGAAAAGCGGCGCCTGTTTGAGCATCAGAGCATCGCCGAGACGGAAGGTGACAATGTAGAACACGACCGGTGCAATGCCAGGCTGCGTGAAGTACGACTTGAA
>JAXLXI010000011.1:0-188858 GCA_046328035.1 Candidatus Obscuribacterales bacterium
ATTCATGGAACAAGCTGAAACGCAGACAAACCATGCTGTCTGAGATGGATCTGCCATTGTGGTATCAAGCTTTGTGCAAGCTGGAAGATAAGGCGATGGCGGATTACTTCCTGTTCGTTTTGCTAACTGGACTGAGGAAGAACGAGGCCGCGCATCTGAAATGGGATGATGTGCACACAAAGCGCGGTTACTTCGAAATCATGGATACGAAGAACAAACTCGAATTCGCGCTGCCGATCACAGATCGATTGAAAGAGATTTTTGATCGTCGAACGAAGGATAGGAAGGATAAGACAAATCCATATGTATTTGCCGCCGAAGGAAAAACCGGCCGTTTTGATTTGCGAGATGCACACTTCAAGTTGATCTCGGATCAGACAAAAGTCCCGTTCGGTTTGCATGACCTGCGGCGAACATATCTTACCCAAGGCTTTCTGATGGGACATGATCTGGAGATGCTGAAGAAGCTTGCAAATCACAAGACTAATGATTCCGACGATGTGACGAAGGGTTACTTAATCGTCAAAGTCAACGACATGAAAGAGCCGATGGAGAAGGTCGGCGACCGGCTCTGGGAAATGATGACCCGCAAGACCAAACGCAAGATTGTCGCCAGTTGAAAGAGCATGGTCACTCAAAGAAAACCCAAAGCTGATGAAACCTTCTTCTACGTGTTTTGGTTTGAAGAGGACGAGATAGCATTCGCAAGCCCTGTAGATCCAATTTCTGTTGCCACAGCAAAGAAGTGCGGCGGGTGTCGTTGCAGCGAAGAAAGAGGTGTCTGCTTCAAAGAGCGAGGTGTAAGCTGGCTCTTGTCTGACAAGATTGTCGTTAGCAACAGACCGACGGCTGAAATCATCTGTCAGACATGTTTGATACAGGAGCCGATCACCGTCCCTGGACCTCGTGGACGCCAGTGGAGAACCCATCGCAGTATGCTCTTTCTCGTCAAAGACAACGAAGATCTTCTGCTACAGGTGAAACTTTGGAAAAGTGGTCATAAGCGGTTAAGAGTCGCGCGCACCAAATACGGTGAGGTTACCGTGCTCAGCAAGAGAGCATTGCAGGTAGAAATTGGACTGTTTAAATGTCCGCATTGCAAGCACTCTATCGAAGTGACTCTGAAAGAAAGCCACTCGAATTAGTCGAAGCGTAAATGATTCGAGCAACGTGTCGAAAGGGGTTGGTGATCGACCTTGGAAATGACGACGCGTAAGACGAAACGGAAATTGCAGCTGCTTAGTTGGAAGCTGGCGTGGCGTGGCTAAGAGACTCGTGGCGGTGGGCCTTGCCTGATCTCGACCATCGTTAGCCAGGGCTTTTCCGTTCGAAACGAAATTGAAGCAAAGCTAAACCGAGGGTTGCCGGCCAAGACCTTCTTCAGTATTCGTTCGTATTTGGGAGATTTGGCGTGAATTATCTGTGATGATAAATCCAGGTGTGCAAGAGGTCCTGCAAAATGATCAGGAATGCGCGTATAGGGATCAAAGGTTGCTTCAAAGTCAGCCTCTGGAGATGGAAAGCGCACTCTAACAAGAGGAAAGCCCTCGTCATTCATGTATGTGTACGACATGCCATGGAACACCGTGTAGCAGAGTCCGTTCCAGCTGTCGTGGAGCGTATCGCGGTCGCCGATCCAGTAGACAATCTCAAGTTTCGTGTTTCGAGCAAACAATAGAGTTATGTACGAGGCAAACACGACTGCCATGTAAACGCGATTGAACAATGAGAGATTGAAATTCTTTGCCTTGGCCTGTTCTTTTAAATGCCGCATTTTTGCAACCAATCCAAGGTTCGTCGGCGTCTTGCTGTTTGGTCCGTTCATCAGGCTCTCCAGGATTTCATCAATCACTTTTCGGGCTATCTCGACTGTTGGCAAAAAGCGAGGCTTTTTATCAAGCGCGAAAGCGAAGGTGAAGAGAGAACGATGTTTGAGAAATTCGATTGCCTTGTCATCGATGTCAGATCGCTTTTTGAGATCAGCTGGTAATGAATCTTTGATACACGCCAAAACCATCTCGTGGTGATGCTCCGGAAATGTTGTAAATACCAGAACGTCGTTTGGATAGTCAGAATTTCCAATACAGTAATCGCTGAAGATGTGCCAAGTCGTAAGGTCACTATATTGTTTGATATATGACGCAAACTCGGCTCTTACATGCTCGGGTACAGCTTTGTCCATCATTGCAACAAAGGCACTGGGCGCATCCGGATCGAAAATGAAAGGCTCTGTCAGTTCCATCGCATTTTCCAGGCGGCGTAATTAGCTGTTTAGCGTCGATTCAAGAGCGGCGATGTCGTTCATCATGTCATCGAATGAAGCCGGCTTCTCATCGAAAAACATGCCAGCCGTGATCATCGCTTCATAGTCGGACTTCAGTACGGCAAGCACGTTACCTGTTGGTACTAGTCGAAATGTTTTATTCAAGCAATCGCCGTATTTTGCCTTACCATCTCGCCAGAACGCGTCTTTGTGTTTGACTACCATCTCGCAAAGTTCAGTGTTTTTTATTGCGTTCTTCCCAGCATCTTGTTTCATGAGGACTGAAACGTCCGACCAGTGCCGTGACATTCGATCGGCCGATTCTTCGAAACTCCCCTTGTGCAGCTCAGCGTGAATAAGGGTGACCTTTTCCCAGAATGTTCGCTCGGCCAAAAGCGCGTCAATCGTTGGTTCCGGAAAGACTAACCCCGTAGTTTCCTGAGCCAGATATGGGCGTATTTTTTGTGTGGTGTTTGGTTCAATCTGGTTGCGTCCGCTCAACTCGATTTTGACTCGGGGTTTTATGTAACCCGCAGTGGTTGCCAAAACCGACTTGTAGTTGATGTCAATTTCCCAGGGAGTATCGCCTGGCGTAACGGTCAAGTTGTGTTTCTTAGCACTTTCTGTCAGGGCTGGAATCAAAATAGATTCCTTGTATGTTTGCAGGTTGGACTCGATTTCATCTCTGATGTTGCCGGCCTTTGTTTTTGAAATTTCCGTTCCGTAATCCTTCAGGAAATTTACCGAGATGTCGATATCTTCTGAAAAGCGCTTGATCAGCCCATAGACCTTAGATAAGGAGGTGCCTCCTTTGAACACCATCTCTCTCCGTTCAGGTATGGAGAAAAGGAAGTTGAGCACCACGCACACCCAAACATCCTTCTCCACTACGGCAGGCAGCAACCCGATCTTTGGAGCGGCTGCGTTTATGACGTCTTTCTGTTCTTCGCTAGGAAGATCAAGGAATTCAGTTGCCACGCCGCGCCTCGTATTCGAAGAATTTGTCCAACGCCCAGGCGGGCAGCGCTGTCGTTGCCTGCCGTAGTTGTTGGAAATCGTCGGCTGTAAGCGCACCTTCCAATTTCTTTATTACGCCTGCTGTTACTTGCTCCTTGCCGAGATAGCGCAGAGCCGCAATGGCCGTACCAACAGGAGTTCCTGCATACTGCATCTTTTGCGGGGCAACGTGACGAAGACGAATTACACCATTGCCAATCTTGATGACACCATTGCGGCCTGTAGTTGCATAAACAGGTTGTGTTGGCATCTGCGTAGTTAGCCCTAATTGATGGGCTGCTTGCGCACCAGTTGGACCAAGCTTTACACCTCTGTTTTTTGCGATCAGCTCCGCCACTTCATATGGTTCTGGCATAACCGGAGCGTTTACGTACTTGTTCCATTTTGGACGCGCATAAACACCACGTGCAATGCGAACTAGTTCGTTGTCCTTGGCCATTCTATAGAGGATTTGGTCAACTGCTGTGCGTGGACCCAATGGTAGAAGTTCCTTCGCAGGGAAGGCCGTTCCTTCTGGCATAGCTTCAATTGCACGCCTCACAGCTTTTGCTACAGTCATGACCGTTTCCTCGTTTTGTTAGATAAGTATAGCAGTATTTCTAACATGTTGGCAAGCTCTGCCGGTGCTGGACAGTTTTAGCCGGCAAAGGACGAGTTGAACCCTGGTCCATGGTCGCCCGGACACCAATGGCCGCCGGCGTTGCCGGCTATGGCCGCCGGCGTTGCCGGTCCGCCGGCGTTGCCGGCTATGGCCGCCGGCGTTGCCGGTTATAGCGCCAGCGTTGCCGCTATGGCCGCCGGCGTTGCCGGCTATGGCGCCGGCGTTGCCGGCTATGGCCCCGGCGTTGCCGCGCTATGGCGCCGGCGTTGCCGGTTATGCCGCCGGCGTTGCCATGGCCTCGGCGTTGCCGGCTGGCCTCGGCGTTGCCGGCTATAGCGCCGGCGTTGCCGGCTATGGGCCGCCGGCGTTGCAGCATGGCGCCGGCGCTGCCGGCTATGGCGCCGGCGTTACCGGCTATGGCGCCGGCGCTGCCGGCTATAGCGCCGGCGCTGCGGCTATGCGCCGGCGTTGTCGGCTATGACCGCCGGCGTTGCCGGCATGCGCCGCTTGCCGGCTATGCGACGTTGCCAGCTATGAGCGCCGGCGCTGCCGGTTATGCGCCGGCGTTGCCGGCTGTCGCCGGCGCTGCCGTTATGGCGCCGGCGTTGCCGGCTATAGCCGGCGCTGCCGGCTATGGCCGCCGGCGTTGCCGGCTATGGCCGCCGGCGTTGCCGGCTATGGCCGCCGGCGTTGCCGGCCAATGGCCGCCGGCGCTGCCGGCTATGGGAAAAATGAGTCCAACCACCCCGGGATGATCATATAAAGGGATCATGAAGATCCGACCTCCTAATCATTTTGATGATATATTAGAGTCATGAGCACTCCAATCGCACCAATCCCCAATCCCGATCCGCTAACAGAAGCTAGCCTATCCCAGCGCCAGCGCCTGCAGTACATCGATTACCGCCTTTACTTCCTTGGAGAAATCCGGCGCGCCGACATAGTTGAGCAATTCGATATGGGCACCGCGGGGGCAACGCGAGATCTCGCCGTATACCGGCAGATCGCACCGGACAACATTTATTTGCAGGGCAGCACCAAGACCTATGTGATCGGACGAGAGTTCTCACCGGTCTTCAATTATGACGTGGAGCGGGTGCTGTCGCACTTGTCCCACGGGTTCGTACAGGAAAAGGATGGCGGGGCTGGCCTCGTTTCTTGTGAGATTCCAGGATCGCTCAGCCGGCCAAGAGTGGATATAGTGGCAGCCCTCTCCCGAGCTATCAACATGCAAAAGCCCGTGCAGGTCCGCTATTGTTCGATTTCGAGCGGCTGGGGAGAACGAGAATTAATTCCTCACTCGTTGGTCGACAGTGGGCAAAGGTGGCACGTTCGTAGTTTTGACCGGAAATCGCAGGAATTCCGGGACTTTGTTATCACGCGAATAGACTCCGCTGAAGTCCTTGAGGGCGGTCCGCCGCTGACAAAGCACGAGCGCATGCAAGCGGACAATCAATGGACCCGAATTGTGGAACTGGTGCTCAAGCCTCATCCTGCAGTTTTGCGGACGGAAATTATCGAGCGCGATTATGGAATGACGAACGGCATGCTGAAGGTCGAACTTAGAGCGGCTTTGGCCGGATATTTCCTGAGGCAGTGGCAAGTAGATTGTTCACCGAACTGCGATCTCGGCGATGAAGGTTTTCAGCTCTGTCTTGACAATCCGCTTGCATTGTATGGCGTTAAAAACTTGAAGCTGGCGCCAGGATATAAGCCTGTTGCGGACAGTTCCACAGACAGAGGGATATCACATGAATAGCTCAATTCAAAGATATGAACCGGTAGAGCTACCTAAGGGAATTCAGCGAAGCATGATGCTTCCGTCTGACGAGCTTGGCGCAATTTGGAAATCAATCATCCTTCCTGAAGAGAAGAAGAAAGAGTTGCTCAATCAGGCAGTGCTGAACTTCACGGTGCGCACAAAGGTTCCAAGAAGTGTTCTTCCGCTACATGGTGTGATCTTATTGGTAGGACCACCTGGCACCGGTAAAACGTCGCTGGCCCGCGGCTTGGCAAATAGCACCGCAGAGTCCATAAACGTGGCGGGGAAGCAGTTTCACTTCTTAGAAGTGGAGCCTCATTCCCTAACCAGCGCTGCCATGGGTAAAACGCAGCGGACAGTTACAGAGCTGTTCTCCCAAACAATCGCCGAGATTGCCACTGGTGGTCCAACAATCGTGCTCCTCGACGAAGTTGAAACACTTGCGGCGGATCGTGTTAAGTTGAGCCTCGATGCGAATCCCATAGACGTACATCGCGCGACAGATGCGGTTTTGGTACAACTCGATGTGCTTGCAGAGCAATTCCCCGAGATCCTGTTCATTGCGACAAGCAATTTCCCGCAAGCCGTAGACGCGGCCTTTGTGTCACGCTGCGATCTCGTTTGCCACATTCCCATGCCGGACGCCCAAGCATGCGCTTTGATTTTGCGTGATTGCCTCACCGGGTTAGGACAAACGTTCCCGGCAATTCGCGCAGTGCAAGACTCGGCTGACTTCGGTCGTTTGGCTGCTGAATGTGTGGGCCTCGACGGGCGCACCATCCGAAAGGTCATCGCAAACGGCATGGCTCAACGAAAAGAAACGGCGATTGATCCGAATCAGTTGACCGTCGGTGATCTCATTAGCGCCGCAAGCAAAGCAAAGTTGTTGCGTACGACAGAGGGATTCAAATGTTAGTGAGTAGAAGAGTTAGAGGCTGTCCCTATCGCGATTCGTCGGAGACGTGGAACGTCATTGTCGAACTATTAGCGCCCGACAACACGGACGCGAAGAAGGTGCTTCAAGCGGTTGCCGACATAGCCTCCAGTTGCATCGCTGATCAAGCAGTGAAGACAGCGCCGATCATCGTCACCTGCGATGGACCCCGAACAAGGATCTATTGCCTGTACGACGACGATGCCTTGGATCAGAGCGACTTCAATGAATCAAAACTTGGCTTTGACCCATTGAAAGGCGATTGGGCGCTCTCCTTGCCCTGCACAGCGGACGATTTGCTCTGGGTGCAGTCAGCACTTTCTAAAATGACCGCTCGTGTGTCCGCCAGAGATCTAAGCCTCGGTGTTTCGGAAGACGAAAGTGAAAATGACTCACGTGCTGGCGAGCTGAGTATCAACCTAGAAGGATTCCTCAGCCAATGACCAGCGTTTCAGTAAACACATATACGCACTCGATAACTTATGTCGCCGACAACATCTTGAAAAGTCTAAAAGACATTCTTGTACTGAGCGGGCTAGATCCAACTAACCTCAGTGGTTCTAGTTCGAGAGAAAGCAACCTGCGCGCGATCAAGACGTGGATCAATTCCGGCCATTTGAAAGGCGTGACCTTAGAGATATTCGATCCGCGTACGAACCTTCTTGTGTATAGCTGGGAGCTTGATGTCGTATATGGCTGGTCAGAAACAGGCGACGGAAATTTCTACGTCGACACGGACTTACTTCGCTATCACATCAGAAAAACTGGATTGCTGCCGAGTCAAATGCAGTACAGCTTGATTATGCGCCTCAGGCCAGGAGCGCCAGATGTGGCTGGCTTCGGCGATGTCGAGTTTCGATCAACGACTGGAATGGTCAAGCAAAGTCTCGGCTCGGCTATCGAGCACAATGGGCTGGGAGCCACAGCCGCCTACTGGAGAAGATCTTGATGCTAAGTATTGATGAAGCTTTTCGCAAATTCAAAAGTCGGTTAGAGCTCAACGAACGCGAACGGGATAATGCCGCCGCTCGCCATAAAGAAGTGCGAGAACACATGGACACCAAGTTCAAATCGCGGAACTTTTTGACCGGTTCCTACGCACGATGGACAAAGACTAAGCCGTTAAAAGATATCGATATATTCTTCGTCCTCGACGAATCAGAAAAGGAATATAGGAAGAAGGCACCGTCGGTGGTGATAGATGCCTTTTACGATCATCTGGTAGCAAAGTACGGCAATAACGCGGTCAGAAAGCAAGGACGCTCTGTCAACGTCGATTTTGGCGTTGTCGTCGATGCTGAAGACAACACCGACTATCGTGTAGTCAGCATCGATGCCGTACCAGCTTTCGCGTGCGATGGCGACTATGAGATACCGGACGTTGAACTTGGGAGATGGATAAAAACGAACCCAGAGATTCACAAAGACAAAGCTACTGCCGCCCACCAAGCCTATTCGAACGAATGGAAGGCAATCGTGCGCATGATCAAGTATTGGAACAACAATAAAAAGCATGGCGCAGATAAGCCGATAAAGCCATCATTCCTAGTCGAAGTGATGGCGCTCGACTGCCTGCACGGCGATTTTTATGGGAAGTTTGACCGTGAGATGCAGTCGGTGTTCTCAACATTCGCGGATCGTATCTTCGACGAATGGCCGGATCCAGCAGGACTCGGACCAGCAGTAAGTGACGGAATGGATCAAGCACGCAAACAACGCGCAAAGCTATTGCTTCTGGCGGCTGCCGACGAAGCAACAAAAGCCATTGACCATGTTCGAAAAGGACGCAATGGTGACGCACTGAAGGCTTGGCGTGAGCTGTTCGGACCCAAGTTTCCGCTATCTTAATTAAGAGAGGTTAAAAATGAAAGAAGAGTGGTCTCTACCTAAGCTCCTAGCCGGACTTCATGACGACATTCAGCAGCGGCTATCTATAGCGCGCACTTCATTTGCTCATCCAGGCACCAAGGGCGATGCCAGTGAATCGGTTTGGTTAGAACTGCTGCAGAAGTACTTACCTCAACGCTATCAAGCCGACACGGCGCATGTCGTCGACAGCAAAGGTAAGTTCAGTGATCAGATTGATGTTGTTGTCTTCGACAGGCAGTACTCGCCTTTTATTTTTGATTTCCAGGGCAAGAAGATTGTGCCGGCAGAAAGTGTTTATGCTGTTTTCGAAGCCAAACAAACAATCGACAAAGACCTTGTAGAATACGCCCAGGCAAAGGTCGCAAGCGTTCGAGCACTGCATCGAACCAGCTTGCCTATACCACATGCGGGAGGGACCTACCCGCCAAAACCGCCGATTTATGTTTTAGGCGGAATTCTGACTTTCGAAAGCGAATGGAATCCGGCGTTAGGCGATTCGCTGTTGAAGGTCCTCAATGCAGCCGATGACAAATCGCGCCTAGATCTTGGTTGTATTGCGACTCACGGAATTTTTACCTATCAGGATGCCGCAAAATCATATGAGTTGATTCCTGAGAACAGACCGGCTACTTCATTTCTATTTGAGCTAATTGCACGGCTACAGAGCAGCGCAACAGTTCCGATGATCGATATTAGAGCGTATGCCGCATGGCTCGCGCCCGAAGTGGAAGTTATGAAGTAATCACCGAACTTGACAGCGATCTGTCAATGGTGGCCACTAATGAGGATATGATCGAGTCGCAGGCTGCGTAATTTACTCCTTCGACCCTAGGCGCGAATTCAAATTGTATGGTTGTAGAGCCAGGCGCTGTAGACTGGATGAAAATATCCGCAGCGACGAAGCGCTGTAGACGCTCCTTTCGTGTGCGGATTTGACCGCGGGCATCACCTTCGAAGTGTGTGTATTCATCCATGAATCGAAGATTTGCAGTGATTCTGCCCGACTGTGTATCTGCCGTTACGACGTTCCATTTATCGCCGTAATTGTAGGATGTCTCCGCTAGAATGTCGCGGATTTTAGCGAATGCGATCTTCGCTGGCACTGCGTATTCGCGAGGTTCTGGATGGAGAAACTTCGAGCGTTCTTCGCAAGCGCTCTTGAAGATTGGGTAGGCGGCTAAGATGCCGAGCACTAATCCAGGGATTACTCCTGCGCCTGCGTCATGCAAGCTTTCGCCGATGAATGCTCCGGTGAGAAGGAATACGAATATGCCGACTATGATTGCTACGATGGCCATACGTCATCGACCTCCGGTGAGTCATGTTGTTGTGATTGATTGGTGTTGCTCTCGTGCAAGCGATCTTGCTTGCTGCGTTGATTGGAATTCCGCCTTCTATCGCTGCGGTTTCTGTCGCGATTTCGATTCTTGCCTTCCGGTTTACTTTCCGGTTCAGGCTCGGTCGTGGCTTGTCGATCTGTCGTTCGTCCTCGTCTACGGACGTACTCCGAGATTTCGTGAGGTTCTCGCTCAGGCGGCGGATAAGCAGTTGAATGGTGATATGCGTTTGGTGCAGTGAGCGCCAGTTTGAGTGGCCATGTATCGTTTGTGAAAGTGATTACTTCGCCACTCAGATTGATCAGCTCATCCGGTGTTGCCAGCGATCTTCCTTGAATGAATTCCTGGACTCTGCCGGAATCGCTTACTGTGACCTCCTCGATGGTAGTTCTTCCGAGCGCTTCGCTAAGGGCTTTGGCCTTGCATATTCGCAGCGAATTTGGCCGGGATTTCGCAACGAATCTGGCCACCGATTCGCATGAATTTGGCCGGCATTTCGCATTTAATCTGGCCGGGCATTCGCATGAATCCGGCCGCTTTGAATCAATGCGGCGCATAGCGATCGCATAGCCAGCAGTCAATCTCAGTGGACGAACTCAAAGAAGACTTCGATTCTTCTAGTCGCGACCGGCGAACAGGAGAATCGAAATGCCCAGACCGAGGACGTCCATGCACGAGATCAGAGAAATTCTTCGGCTCTCCATTCAGCTGCAGCTGAGTGCAATGAGATCAGTCGCGCAACAGAGTAATGCGCGGAAAGTGCAGGACGTCATTCGTAGGGCTCGAGCAGCGAACGTCGAATGCCTTGCACGGATGACGACACGGTGCTTTCGGACAGGCTCTATCCGCGCGCGCTGCAAATCCGAAGCAAGAACCGCCTGTGCCGAGCTGGGAAAAGATAGATGCTCAATTGAGAAGAAAGGGCGTCACCTTTTGCAGCTCCTCTGGCAAGAGTACGTTCGCGAACATACGGACGGGTATGAAAGCTATTCGCAATTCTGTCGTCGCTTTCGCCGCTGGCACGCAGCGCGATCTGGTCATGCGCCAGGAGCATCGCGCTGGCGAAAAGATGTTTGTGGATTTCGCTGACTAAAGTTCCACTGACGCTGATTTACCGGTGAAGTCGTTGACGTGCCTGTCTTCGTCGCCGTGTTCGGCGCAAGCAACTACTGCTACGCACAGGCTTGCCTCTGAGCAATTGCGTGACTGGCTCACCGTGCATATTCGTACGTTGCGATTCTTCGGTGGTGTTCCTCAATACGTCGTACCAGATAATTTGAAAAGCGCGGTCACCAAGGCGCGGCGATTCGATCCGCTACTGAACAGAAGTTACCAGCGCCTGGCGGAACATTACGGGTTTGGCATTTTACCGGCCAGACCAATGCGTCCGAAGGACAAGCGCCAAAGTTGAGAAAGGAGTTCAAGTGGTGGAGCAATGGATACTAGCTCCCATGCGCGACATGACCTTCTTTACCCTCGACGAATAAACAAAGAAATTTTGCGGCGAGTTGAGGAGCTGAACGATGAGCCCTTTCAGAAGCTTTCTGGTTGTCGCCGGACATGGTTTGAGAACGTTGACGCGCCAGAACTGGAAGCCATTACCACAAGCAGATTTCACGCTTGAGGAATGGGACCTATCGGTAAAGATCCTGAAGGATTACTTCCATTTCCGTGGATGGACATTTCTACTGAAAGCCGTATCGCCTTGTTGGCGAGATCGTGGACATCAGATTGACCGACACAACAATCGAAGCCTTTTACAGAAACGGTCGTGTTGCGAGTCACATGCGAAACTGGGCAGAAGGACAGAAAACCACTTCGAAGAACACATGCTCGCGCACGCGGCATACCAAGGCATGTCGCCTGAGAAGTTTCTTGAATGCGCGACAGCTGTCGGACCGTCAACAAACTCGTAATCTCTGAAATCTTGCGGTCCAAGCCATACCCGCAGTTGTGTTTCGATCAGTGTTGGGGAATTCTGCGCTCACTTACCGGGAAGTTTGGCAATGAAGCCGTGGAGACGGCGTGCCGCCACGCCTTGCTGCTTAGCAGCCCAGGGCTATCGCGTTGTAAAAGCATTTTGGAGCGCGGCATCGAAAACTTGCCGAAGCAAATGCCACTCGAGTTGACGCGTGGCACATCCAAACATCCGAGGTCCAAATCAGTTCCAATAAGGAGGAAGCATGCTAAATCATCCCACCCTAGACAAATTGCTCGAACTCAATCTGCTCGGAATGGCAGAAGCCTTCGGGCGCGGGCAAGCGCAACTGCCGGAGGCCGCAAAGCTCTCCTTCGACGAACGCTTTGGGCTGCTCGTGGACGCAGAATACAGTGATCGAGACAATGCCGCGTATACCAAACGCCTGAAGCCGCTAAGCTAAGACAAGCGCCTGCATTGAAGATCTGGACTTTGAACCATCCCGCGGATTGGATCGAAAGCTGATCGCTCAGTTGTCCACTTGCACAGTTGATCAGAGAAGGATTGAATGTTCTCATCACCGGTAAGACCGGCGTCGGCAAAAGCTACGTTGCCTGCGCACTGGCTCAGAAAGCTTGCCGTATGGGCTTCAGCACACTCTACTTGAGAGCGCCACGATTCTTCCAGGATCTGACAGTGGCGCGAATCAAAGGAACCTACTCCCGACACCTCAACACATTTGGCAAAAACGGAGCTCATCATACTGGACGACTTCGCTCGTGCCGATCACAGAAGAGCGCAATGTCGCGATCTCCTGAAGTTACCGACGACCGCTATGGACGCAGCTCTCTCGTCATTGCGTCACAACTGCCAGTTAAATCCCTGGTACCAAACATTCGCGAACGAGACGTTGGCGGATGCAATTCTTGACCGCGTGGTACATGAATCATACAGGCTGGATCTGGGTGGTGGCACTCAACGCGATCCGGAACACAACCAGAAAAGAAAAGGAAACAAGACCTAAACGAGTCCACTGAGATGGGTACTGCTTTGCAGGCGGGCCAGATTAAATGCGAATGAGCGCTAAATTCACGCTATCAACCGCCAGATTCAATGCGAACAACCGCCAGATTCATGCGAATATGCAGGATTTCGCGGAAGTTCTTCTGTCTGAAGTAGATTTGTGTTGCTGGTTGGTCGAAGATTATTTGCGCCTCCTTCTGCGAATAAACTCGTTCGAGTTGGAAATAGTTTTGAAAACCGAGTACGAGACTTTAGCTTTGCCTTCTCTTGACGATTGATAGAACATTCGCAATGTTCGCTATCTTTCCGAAGTTCGTGAATTGCCGAGGAAGAGAGACGTAGGATACTTCATGTCTGATTTGTTATCGAGCAGGAAATCGAGCAAGAAGTTGACGAGCAGTGATCCGATTAACTTGCTGTCTCGTGACCGGCTTGGAATAGCGATGTAGAAGGTGAAGCTGTTTTGAGGGCTTCGAAATCTACATCGGTTCTTTCGGTCAGTGTTACGAGTTGATCAGTAATCCACGGATTGAGTTTCGTCATTAGCCCCGACAAGACGCCGAATCTGAAGTTCTCGAGGTTGACCCTAGCCACCCTTCAAACTCCATTTGTGCGAGGTCTGGAGGGGCTTCTGGCGAGTGCGTGGCGGACCTGGCTAATCCCCGATAACAAGAGCCAGCGGATCGCTCCTATATGTCCTATTTCTGGTTCGCTTGCCGCCGCATGCAGTATCAGTGAGACGAGCAATTGTTTTCGACCTGTCCCTTACGTCGGGTCAATTTTTGCCTCTTCACCGCTACCGTTCATGATGATCAGGTCAGCCAGCTTTTCAGCTTTGCTTTCTCCGCCGGTGATGCCATTTTGACGCGATCGATCGGGTTGATTCGTGTCGATGACATATCTGCTGGATTGAATGAGTAGATAGTGTGACTGGCTTGTTTGCGCCATCCTGCGGTCAGCGTGTATAGTTTGCCAGCCTCCCAACCAGGCGTAGCCTCGGTGACGATCATGTTGCTTCCGAGTCTTTCGATTAGGTTCGGAATGAAGAATCGTAACCGTCCGCTGCTCTACGTCCTAGCGCAGCGAATGTCAATCTGATTTCCCAAGACGGTTACCACTGAAGGCGTGAGCCTTATGGTGGAGACCACCCCGAGGAAGAAGTTGTTGAAGCTCGTTCGTTTTCAGGCTATTGATGCGCGAGAGGACATCGGCATACCAATCGACCGGGTTGATGCCGTTGCGCTTGGCGGAAGCGATAAAGGAGAGATGGATGACAGTGAAGCTTTCGCGCCTTCGTCGGAGCCGGCGAAGAGGCTGTTTTTCCGCACCAGCACCCAGCATTTGATTGCGCGCTCACATTCGTTATTGTCAATCGCAATGTCGGATTTTTGAGAAACCGGTGAGCGCCAGCCAGTGATTCAATGTGTAGTTGATCGCCATGAGTTCATGGCTCGGATTGAGTTTGGTCCTCGCGCACGAAATTATGGTGCGCAGCTGTTTGACGAGCGGCTTCGATTTTTTGCGCCGCACCGCCAGCCGGAACTCCTTCGGTTGATCTTTGATGTCCTTCTCGATCTTATACAGGTCTCGATAAATGTCGAGAACGGTGTTGCGAATATCCTCGCTATTGATTGGCGTCAAAGTATCTGCGCCTGAATGGGCACTACAACCAGCTTCAGTTCGCTGACCGTCTTCGGAACAGAGCGTCGAAACCTCCGGCAGCGTCAGCCTGAACGATGCCCTGGTAATCTTTGAGAAATTCAAGATTTCTGTCGAAGGACAGCGTTGTGAGTGCAGAGCGTCAGGGCCAGATCTTTGTGCTTGGAGTCACCGACGTAGGCAGTAATTTTGCCTTTGCGGATATTGCCCTTTGCGAGCGATCCTGAACTTTGATGACGGTTTCACCGTTCTGGAGATGGCAGATCTCTGAACAACCTCTTTGCGTCGTAGAGCAGGAGAGAGCGTTGGGCGTACGCATCCGTCACGGTGAGCTGAATCGATATCGCGCTGTTTTTGCCAGATTTTTTGTTGTCGATTGTTGGGAAGTCCGTCGTCGAGTTTGCCGACAATAATTTCTCCCAAGAGGTGGTCCGGCATAGCTGCCGGGGATTGCGCAGGGCTTGTCTGCTGTGACGACGTACTGTCTGCACTTTGGGCAGGCTCGCGTCTCCTGGCTGTGCGCGAGGATCTCTTCGCGCCAGCGCTGACCATCTCGAGCTGATGCGTAATCGCGTTGCTGACAAAAACGGTGTCAACTTCGCAGCCGGGACAGATTTAATTCTTCCGGCTTGACGGTGTGCTGGACTGGTTCGTGGAAGTTTGCTGGCGTTGTCGAGAATATGTTTTATGCCGCCGGTCTTTTTCTTGTCGGTGTCGGCAGAGCGCTCAGATTTTGTGCGAGCAGTGGGCGAGGGTTATGCCGCTCCGTCTTTGGACCGAAGTCATTACGGTCTCGTTTCTTCTTCTGTTGAAGCAATTTGTCCAGTTTGGACTGCACCTTCAACGAGAGGCGCGCAGCTCGGCATTGCCCCCGGTAGTTTGCTTAAGCTGCTCCTGCAGTTGCGAAACGCCCAGCTCGGCGATGATGCAGCGGCGGCAGCTGCGATTTTTTCTGAGGCGCTCGTTTTCGCTAGGTGATTTAGTAACGCAAATACCGGAGTGACACCGTATACGGTACCACTCCGGTGGGTAAATGGCAGCCAGATTCAGTTGATCCAGCTTACACTACACGTGGTGGCGACATTACCTGCCAGTGTCTGAAAAGGAGGTATTATGTTTTACTCCGCATTTCTCGAAAGTACCAGCCGGTGGCACTGGTCTGGATCGCTCACCGCATGGCGGGCACTTTTGGGGTGGTTTTTTGCTTTGATCCCGGGCTTTCTCTTCCGGTAGCGCTTCAATCTTTTTCACGGAATCGGTGTCAATGCCCTCCAGAAGCAGAAGAAGGTCGGATCTTTCCATCTCTAGAGCTTCATACTCGCCGTTTACAAAGCGCACCCTCGGGGAAACGGAATGTTCCACCCCGAGGCGCTTGGCAAAGATGGCAAAGCCGTTCAGGTCCCACCAAAGAATTTGATGAAGTCGCCGCGCCGACTGCGGAAGAGAAACAGCGAACCAGAAAATGGGTCTTGGTGCACCAGCGTTTGAACAAGCCCTGAACAGTCCGTCGAACGAACGCCGCATGTCGACCGGCTTTGTGCAAACGAAAATCCGCACTGATGGCGACAAGTTGAACACTACGATTTCTCCAATGTGGTGATTACCGAAGCGAGGAAGTCCGGAGAAGATCCTCCCGGTAGTCGAAGAGTGATACCACTGGGTAGAACGATCTCCAACACACCGTTGATGGCGGCAGGTCCTCTAACTCCAGTGTCGACCAGCCTCACTTCCCGGAATTCGAACCCCAAATGGACCTCGCGTGGCTTGACGGACGGTCCGCGCGTCCTGCTTCGTCCCGTCCCAGGCGTTTGGTGCGACGCTGAACTGATCCAGAGTGGATTTCGGTATTTGCAAGCCGCCCGACCTTCACGAAGGCGTAAGTCATACCTCCCCGTGCAACTCCAGATCGCCAACGTATTAATAGAGACGCCATATTACTCGGCAGCTTCGTTCCGTGTCAGGAGCACGTCGCCGTCTTGGTGCTTATCTGGGCTTTTCTTGCTCGTGCCACGCATTGCCTGGCATACCAGTGCAGGCGCTCTTCGCAGCTTCAAACTGGCAGCGCCGCATGTGCAATTAGCAAACCACGGCGACGCAAAATTGCCTACGACGTGGACTACCGGACGCACACGAAGAATCCGCGCGATTTGCCTACGCCCGTTCGACCGCAGACTATTGCGTGTGCGTTAGTCACCAGTTCTGGTACCAAGATGTACTCACCTTTCTGTGTTTTGCCGATGAGTAATCGGGTTGCATCCGGTTTCGCGGCTATGTATCCGGCGCGGCGAAGCTGTTGTTCGTCGCCCCATGAAGCTCCTCCGTGTAGGGTCGATTTCGCTTTGGTCGATGAGACATTCCTTGCTCGAATTGCATCGTCTTGAAGTTTCGCTATTACCTGTTTGCAGCGTTGCCGGCAATCCTCCTCCGTGCCACCACCTTGCCGCTCCGAAATTTCAATTTCAACGAGTGAATTTCCCGCCGATTCCGACCATCTCAAAACGACCCGATATTCGTGGCGCCACCAGTCTCTTCCGACTTTTTCATCGAGCCGCTCGACCGCTAAGATTTGATCAAGCTGTTTACTTGCTCGTGAAACGTTGTATCCGAGCCTATCCAGGACATTGACTGCCAGGACGGGCAAATCTTTTGGCGTCGCATATACTACGCCAACATCGCTTGCGCTTGTTTGCATTTTTCTTACTCCATGAAATCGAGATCGCGGTCGCGTTTTCTTTTCTGTATTTCGCGCTCTTTACTCGAATCTTTGCGAACGTTTTTGTTGTCTTCTATCGATTGATCAATCTTGTCGATGATTTCTTCGTCAGAAGCTTTGTCGTCTGGATTCACGCGACTTCGTTGTTTGGCCTCAACGTCGCGTTTGGCGTCTTCGAGATCGTCTCGATTTTCTTTGAGCCGATCCCTTTGGTCAGTGAGAGGAATCCAGCGCACGATTTCTGCGGCCATTACTGCTTCCGTCATGAACAGGCCCATGATTGGGTTTCGCATCATTTCTTGCTGCAGTGGTGAGTACCAGCGATTTGCCGATGGCTTGTTGCGCGCATACTCTTCTTTTGTTTGAGCCGCCTTCGCGTCATTCAACTGGCGTTCTATTTCGCCAGAGAACTGCGCTCGATCTTTCTGCTCAATCCAACTTGCCAGCCGTTTGTAGTCCTCCTTCGGTAGCCTGAGGGATTTGTCAGTGTTGTCATGCAAGAACCGCCTGAGCCCGGTCAGTCGCTCATAACCGTCGTTCTTTGAGAAGCTCTGCCCAAGGTATTCGAATGAGTCCTTCGGATCCTCTGGCTGCTTCGCGCTCCATTCGTGATAGGGCTCAAGCTGTTCTCTGACAATTTTCTTGTGCAGCCAGGGAAGCTCTTCGCCACTCTGAATTCGCTCTTGGCGCGCCTTCTCGAATTGAAGTTGACGTTCCTTGCTTCTCTCCTTCTGTTTTTCTTGGCGTGCAAGTTCAGCCATGCGGCAGTCCGAGTACTGAGTGCGTTCTAGGTAGCGGTCACCGAACTCCTTCATCAGGTCGTAATCTTTCTTGTCGAATCTAACGAGTCGTCCTTCTTTGTCGCTCGGGAGAACAACCACGTGTATGTGGCGGTGGTCAGTATTGTTGTGCGTAACCGCCCACCACTCAAGATCAAGTCCCTTCTCCGATCCCAGCTGCTGCATCACCTCCCTTGTGAATTCTTTTGGATCGTTGGGGCGTACTTCCGGCGAGAGCGTCAGTTTGTGTATAACTACCTCGCGCCCTTCGTACTCGCGTATTTTGGTTCGCATCTCCTTGGCGTCGGCGGAGTCTTCGGTGTCTGTGAATACGTCGCGACCGCCTTCTTCCAAATCTTTTCCGGGACGATGCTGGATGTATTTGACGTGTCCGAGGGCCGCGCCGATTGCAAGCGACCTGGCGGTTTTCAACCGCACCCCAGCGCGCTGTTTCGCCTTTACCGAAATGTAGCTGTGGCGGACAATCATCATTGCTCGACAACCTTACTCATTCTTTCGGCGATTGATTTTTCGTCGTCTTCAAGACGCTTGCGCATTTTTCCTTTGACGAGATTCGATGCCGAGATGAATCTCTCTTGCATTTTGTTCTCGACATGATTCTGCCAAGCCAGCTCATACAGGGTTCCTGTTTGCGCGCCCTGGCGAGCCAGCATTCCGCAAATGCGGTCAGTCATGTTCTTGATGTTCTTTGATAGCTCGGATTCGTTTTTGCTTTCTTTACTTTTCTCCAGATTATCGAGATACATGCGGATCGCTTCACGCGCAATTTCGGATCTGGTCTTGCGTTTTAGCTTGCATGCGGCCAATAATCTCTCGTCATCGACTGCTGAGAGATAGGTGTCAATTTTTCTCTTGAGGTTGTTGCTTAGTTTGGACATATCTGTCCTCCGGTTCTATAGATGCGTAACCCGCTTGCCTTAGCGGATAAAAACAGTGGATTTTGCGAGGCGAGCCCGTCATGTCGGTTCTATAGAGCCCCACGGGTGGTGACATAGCGGATAAGAGGAAATTCTCTTTATCTTGCCTTACCGTATGGTGAGACCAACGGTTCGGGCTCGCTTCGCTCGGTCATGTATTGCGCGTCGCTGCCTGCTCCGCGCGGTTTGTTTGACGGTGCGTGATTGGCGTTTACGGTGCTTTCGATTTGTTGTTGCGCGTTGACGCGCTGTTTCGATGTGTGTTAGCGATTGATGTTTCGTGAATTTGTCAGCATTGCTGACAGGGCTTGTATTGCTGAAACAACTAGCGTACAGACGGCTCGAAAGACCGTGACGATCAACGTGGACAGCAGTCCTAGAAGCATGCCGACAAGTTGTCCAACGATATCGAAGACCGGCTTCAACACCATTCCTGGATTTCCTCCAGCAATGCCGACAAAGATCATCAGGGTGAAGATGAGTAGAAGTATCTGTTCCATGTTAGTTCTCCAGTTCCGTTAAGCGAAGGCTCTTAAGTGCTTTGAGGTTGCTCGACGCCCTGCAGGTGTTGCAGGATGAAAGCGTCGAGATCGATTTTTCGGTAGCGCACCAGGCGGCCGATCTTCACGCACGGCAAAAAACGACGGCCGGTACACTTCCACACAGCAAGCGTCTGCTCAGCTACTCCTAGATAAGCAGCGGCTTCTCTGCGCGTTAATAGAATGGAGTTCGCTGCGCGCACTCCGTCAGGGGTGTGTTCATTTGTTTTCATTGTTCTAATACCTTTTCGACTGGTCGCAAGAGTTCGGCGGCACCATGAACTAACAGTAGTGCCGCACGCATTGCGAGGAATGAAAGCTGTTGCAAAAAAGCTCAAACCAGAAACATGATTTGAGCGCGAGATGGATATTTGATGATGATGGTCCGGCTAAGCGGCTGCAGCGCCATCAATTTCGGTGCACAATTCCATTGTACCGCTGCCGATCGATTTTCTGGCAATGGGGAATTTTGCGGAGCGCGACCTGGGGAAAAGGATAGTACGTTACTTCAGCAGGTATTTCGTCAGGTCTATTTTGGGTTGCCCCTTTCGCCTCACCAAAAGAAACTTGCTGTTTTCCTGGCTGACTTGGATATGGTAGTAGAAGCGGTCATCTTTTTGAGTGATATTCATACCAGCAAGCCACTGTTGAAAGTCTGAAAATGGGATCAAAAGCAAATTCGCTTCGGAGCCGCATCCCAAAGCGAGATATGAGCGATTTGCACTTTCCAAAAACTCTTGCTGGTGAGGATGAAACGCATACCAAAAATATGGTTGACTGTATCTCTCGTGGACCTTGGACACAGCACAAACAACAGCCAATGAATTATCCGGCGTTGCAAACTTGATCTTGGAACGCTTTACCAATTTCTTTCCAAGGTGCTGCTCTATACGGGATATACATTGATCGTTAAAGGCCACCGGTGTGAGCTTGGTTGATGTTTGGTCAGGCTGCCCATCGAGATCTTCCGGCGGAATGTCTCCTTCGTCCTGTTGCTGAACTTCTTCGGTTGCAGAGAACAGGATATCGATGATGGCATCCAGCTTGGTGAACTCTCGTGGTATCAGAATTTCGTAAATACGCTTTGTAATAACTGGATCTTCGACTTGCTCTTTGACCTTCATGAGACGACAGAGAGCATCAACGCTGATGAGTCGCATTTCCCACGCGTGGCGCGAGCCCCGAATCTGTGCCTCTAAGTCTCCGGTATCTTCGCGCCCGACAATTACGAGCAGGGAGGAAGCCTCAGCTGCCATGGAGTTGTCTACGATTAGGCTGCGCCGGTACTGCGCGATCTTATTGAGATCGATTCGGTATGCATCTGTGGTTTTGACTTCGACGAGAATGCAGTATCCGTCTGGCAGGCGCCAGAGCCCGTCGTTACCTACTTTTCCGACTACTCCCTTATATCTACCGTGTTCAACCGTAAATCCAAGTCGTACACCAATCTCGTTGATGACATCTTGGAGTGCAAAGCCGCCATCGGTGATTGCTGTTTTCAAGCATTCGTCAGCGTAACGCTCAAGAAAGGCGGATGGAAGATGACTAAGAAGCAGGCGAAAATCATCTGAAGCTTTACTGCCGTCACGGAGCCGCCCTTCGCCGGCAAATGCAATGATTTGTGCGACAGATTTATCTGTGATTTGTTCAGGCGAATTCAGCCAGAGGTTGGTAAGCGACATTAGGGCTCGCGGGAATGCAAAAAGACAGGTTGACAATATATCATCTTGTTAACCTGACCCGGGCGTTTCGGTTCACCAGGTGCGGGCTTGACGTAACAAGCGGGCCGATGTTCCCAGGCTCTTGGTGAATTCGCGTCTAGGGTTTTTCCCATAACAACCGGTCTCGCCATTTGAGAAACTTGTATTGGTGGAACGAGTGGCATACCACTCGCCAGAAAGAAACGCCCCAGAAGTCGAGCACGCTTTCCAGTCGTTAGCGGCGCTTTGAGATGCGCCGACGGCTATTGAAAAGAGATGCAAGTCTCTGGAGGATCGAAAATTGGAAATTAAACTGACCTTGGTCACCAAGCGAAACCCTAAAGACGTAAAAGGGTTTGATTCTACGGTCGGCGCCATCGTTGACGCCGATAACAATCTCGTTTGTCTCGTGCCCGTAACCCGGATGGACTGGGTTTACGATTGCCTGTCGGCAAAGACGAAGACAGATCATCTATTCACCGTGCTGTCCAGAATGACAGACGATGAGGTTAGGTTGTGCACTGGGTGCAAGCGCAATGCCGCCGAACCTAGAGAACAGCCAGTCAAAAGCGAATCCAAAGTGGTTCGCTTTCCACCAGTGAGACGTAAGACACCGCCCCTGGTGTCATAAGCTAGCGGCGCTAACAAGCGCTGCATCCGGCTCACTCAACTAATCTTATTCGTGCCGACTTCTGAGCGTTTCCACCAGTTTTCTATAAAGCCTGAAAATGTATAAGCAGCCCACCAGTTTGTTGGTGGGCTGCTCTTTGTTTACCTATTCGCTTTTTAGGTCCATAAGGAGCTTCGCGTTTCGCGCAAACTGCTTAGGCCGTTGGAGCTGACAATGATGTGATCGATTACTTTGACGCCCATCAGGTCGCCTGCTCTAATCAACGTTTCTGTCACTTCGATGTCCTCCGGGCTGGGTGTCAAAGATCCTGCCGGATGATTGTGCGCGACCAAGACCGCGTGCGAATTGGCGAGAAGTGCTGCTTTGAACACCTCACGTGGATGTACCAAGCTGGCCGACACTGTTCCGTGCGAGACGATGTGATATCCAATTACTTGATGTTTTGCGTCGAGATGGAAAGCTACGAAGTGCTCTTCGGAATACAGTTTCAATGGCTCAACAAATCTTTCTATGTCGTCCGGGCAGCCAATGGGAACTGGCTGTGCACCGGGTTCCTTGATCAATGCTAAACGCATTTGCGGAACGATGTATTTCAGGTGTCGCTTTAGATGTCTCGTATTCACTTTCCTTCCTCCGGTTTTTGCTGCGGCGTTTCGCCTCAACACCGGGGCACGGGGTTGGCTCCGTGGGTCAAGCGGAAATATAACTCTGACAAGCCTTGTCTCTCATCAGCGCTTGACGCACGGTGGCGCCGACCTCGTAAACTTCGAAGAACAGAAACGCTTTGACAAAGTTGTAGTGCGGGCTCTAGCTGTTTTCGGTTGACTCAGCGGGGCAAAAACCACATTTGGACTTGTGCGACAGTGACGACAGCGCATGAAGCAAAAAAGAAAAGGAATCAGCAGGGACTTGCGCCCCTGCTTTCGATTCCGCGTTGGACTACGGAACTAGGCGGTCTGTGCCTCATCCCGAGCTGGCTTCTTGCCACACAAGTGGAAGCTGGTGAGCTTGATGACTGGCTTTGTCATCTGCACTTTGACACCGTTCACCTCTTTGGGATAAGTGCTGATCGCTAGCCGGCCATTTACTACGACTTCGCGTCCCTTTGTGATGCTCTTCAAGACGCGCTCACCAAGACCGTTCCAGGCATCAACATCAATCCACATTGTCTTGTCTTCGTCGGTATTGGAAGAGAATTCTTTTACCGCAACCGAGAATTTGACCACCTTGTTTCCGGTGTCCCCGAAAGAGACTGTATGGGGAGCTTGTCCGACATGACCGACGATAGTGATCGAGTTGTTCAATTGGCACCTCCAGTGCGTGTTAGTGCGCCAGAAAATGACACAAGCGCCAGCCGCGTTAGCGCTTTTTGCTGCTGCATGGACGCGAAGCACCCTTTAGGGTTTGCCATTGCAGCAAGCAAAAAGTTGTGTCAGCGTTCGCACGTTAGGACATGCAGTGGTGGTGCTATATTTTCCAACTCGGTTCTCTCGTGGGCTTGTTGGTGCGCCATCTTCAGCTCTTCGAGCGGTAGGAAAGGGGCTAGCAGCATGGTTACAAAAGAAGGCGGACAATGAGCCGAAGACCCGAAATGATGGTTTGCCTCTGGAACGAATGGTCATGGCGTCGTGAGCACCAGAGAAGCGACGACACGAAGCTTGCCTGGCAAGACATGCCGAATTCAACGAGGACGGGTCGAAGCGCGTCAGACATCTCTCTCTCTCAGCAACCAGTGTGACAAGAACCGAGGATTGGGCTACTACTGCCGGATTCGTTTGTTCTGAGCGGAAAGATCGAGGCAGGTGTAGGATGCGTTCTGGGTGCTTGCCTTGTTTGTCTTGACCGCTCCGCTAAAATTCTCAGGGCGAAGGCGTGCTTGTTTTGCATCTGCCGTCTATCGCCCGCCTTCGCTCGTAAGCCATAAAGCGGGGCGAGTCAAGACGGGTCGTCACGTTCAAAAGAACTACTAAAGAAACGGACCCGGCTTCCAGCCGAGCCCGTCAAAGTTATTTACGCCGCTATGTGCTGCAACTCTTTTTTGAAGTCGCTCACGACCTTTTCTGCTATCTGTTTGCAGGAGAAGGAATTGATTGGCGATGTCGCTTGTACTTGCATCGCGAAAACCACTGAGTATGCGCCCGGTCGAGCCTCGAAGACAATCTTCAGACAACGTGAGCGTTTTACTTCTGGAAACACTTCTTCTTCGAAATGCAGCGTTGCTTCCTGTGCCGCGCCGTTCGCGGCAAACTTCCAAGTTCCATTCGCAGCGGCATGTTTTTCAATAATGCTTTTTGCGAGGTCTACGGTATCGTTGACGGTGTGATTGCTGCGGAAGTACATCTCTTTCTGCTGGAGCCTTATCAGCTCGGCTTCCGCGAAGAACCAGCGGAAGATGTAGCATGTGCAGCAGCCTGAAACAAGCAACATTGTCATCATGAGCCAATCAGGATAGTGCCCTGGTAGCTCGGGAAAGATTTGACCGAGTGTGCCCGATATGACGAACAATGGTCCGAACAGCGCGGCGAATCCGAGAATCATTGCCAGGAATGACGGCTCTGGCCCGTTGCAGTGCTTTTCGATCTTTTGCACAAGCTCCTGTAGTGGTGAGAGCTTCAATTCTGAAGCCGTAAACCATCCGGTATTTGGCGCAGTCTTCTTCGATTCTTCTTGCGATGTGCTTGAGTTGCCCGTCTGTGACCCAGCGTTGCGCTGGTTCTGATGTGCATGGTTTTGTTTTTGTTGATTTCGCGTTCCTTGGTTTGTCTGCGATTTGCTGCTGTTGGATTGCGATTGACTTGAGTTATGGTTTGTTGATCTATTCGAGTTTGCCGACTTGCCTTGCGTATTCGTCTGTTGGTTAGTCGTGCTGCGCGGCGGCGTTGCATGCGGATTGGTCTCAAACCATTTCTTCAAGATGTCGCGCGCATTGTTCAGCTGCTTTTGTTTTTCTAGCGCAATCTGATAGTGCTTTGGATTGCGCGCGTGGCGGTCTGGATGATGGATGCGTGATAGCTTTCGCCAGCGTTCGTTTACTTCTTTCAGACCTGCACCGAACGGTAATTCCAGGGCTGCATAACAGGCTTCAAAGTTCATGGTAGCCATGTTTAGTTCCTCAGTGTGCGCTTTCAAGCGGAAAGAGCGGGCATTACTGCCCGCTCTAGAAGAGAGATTGGTTGTGGGTGCACTTGCAGGACCAGAGCGAGCGCGTTGTATTTCATTGCTTCGCGATGCTTGCCTTGTCTGCAACAAACATGACCGAGAAGCTTGTAGATTGCGATGATGCGCGCATTGTCTGCTGGAGCAACCTTCGCGACTATCCGATACGCCGTCTTGAGGGCCTTTTCTGCAAGTCGGTAGCCGTTGCGTCGACCGACCTGTGCATGCGCGGCTTTGATGAGCGCATCAGCTACTCGTTCCGGTGATTGGATTTTGCTTGAAACGTCCTCTCCGAGTGCATAAAGTCTTTCGACGAGTTCTTCGTAAAGCGCTTCGGCTCTGTCGAGTCGTGTGAATGCGTCATTGCCGAAAGCTACAGCACTTTTCAAGTTGAGTTTTTCCATTGTTTTTCTCCTTATGCAAGAAGGAGAGAACCAAGTAAATCAGCCCTCTCCTTCCGAAAAGTTTTTGTTTTTCGTTAGCGGAAGCAGATCCCGCTTTCAGAACACGTACTTGGTATTGCGTAGGTGCTCCTTTTGATTAGGTGTGCGATTCCGCTCCTGGTGACCATGATGCGCTGTTCAATTCGAACCACTGGCAATTTGCGCTGTTTGATCAATCTGCGAATTGTGTGTTCCGACATGTCGAGCAGCTTGGCTGCATCACGGACAGTGAAGAGCTGAAGGTTGTTCGCATCTGTCATGATGTCCTCCAGAAAAAGTGATTAGCGAGTTAGCCGCAGTTGACGGTGCGACTGTTGATGAAGGCGTCGAGATCTGCTTTTCTATACTTTGCTAGCCGCCCGACCTTCACAAACTGGAGCGGGTAACGTTTCGTAGAAGCCCACACAGCCAAGGTTTCTGGCGTTACTCCCAGGTATGCTGCTGCCTCTCGACGCGTAAGAAGATCTGATTGAAATCTCGATACGATTGCAGGAATCTCGGTCGACTGAACGACCTCTAGGTTTCTTTCGTTTGACATTGTGTTCTCCTTGTAGAGCACCAGAGGAGGTGCGCGGAAAAGCGATCAGGAGATGTCGAAACCTGATCGCATAAATTTAAGAAGCAAAAGAAATTTGCAGGAATGCCCAGATATCTTGGTCAAATCTGGTCAAACAAAAAGCCGAGGCGCCTGAATCTTCAGCTTGCCTCGGTTAGATTGGTGCATTGAGCACCATATTCATCGTACCGCCGCTTTTGAAAATCGGACCATAGGGAAAACCCTAAGTCCGTGTAGGAGATTGCCAGAGTTTCGGATTATTTTTGCGCAGCATAGCTGTTGCATATAAAAGCGAGGCGGTATGGATGCGTTTCGTTATTCCGTTCTGCATTTTTTGTTTGAGCTGTCTCAATGGTTTAAACGTATACTTAATCAGAGTACCTGTGCGTTGCCAAGCGGGGCTTCTTGTAGCAATTCGTTCGAGCTTCTATCATGCCGAGATCGCAGAGTGCCACAACTAAACCTCGGGAGCTGCCAAAAGTTGTCAGCTTGTTTTGTGGTGCTGGCGGACTAGATTGGGGATTCGAAAATGAAGGTTTCGAGATTCCTCTAGCAATTGATATTTCAGAGGCTGCAATCCTTACACACGCGAGAAATTTTCCTGCGGGCGATGCAATCACAGCAGACTTGCTCAAGATAGGGCCTGCCGGTGTTCTAAGAGAAGTCCAGGACAGGATCCCGAAACGACAAAGAATTGGTGTGATAGGCGGACCTCCGTGCCAAGGTTTTTCAAGGGCGAACACTAGAGCACTGGCTGACGATCCTCGAAACCGTTTGCCGTTGCTTTACCTGAAGATCATCAAACGCTTGCAAACGGAGTATGCCGTCGAGTTTGTGATTCTGGAAAATGTTCTGGGAATCCGCGATGCTAAACATCTACACACATACAAGTCGATAACGAAAGGGCTCAAGGCGTTGGGCTTTGAAGTCTATGAAAGAGAGCTTTGCGCGCTCGATTTCGGAGTTCCGCAGGCACGGCGGAGAGTAGTGTTAATAGCTCTTCGTCCCGATAACCATGGCGCCAAGATTGACATTCGAAAGCGGAGTGGTCCGGGAACGGTCCGAGAGGCAATCGGGAAATTAAAACCACCGGTGTACTTTCAACCAGGATTGACGCCCGATGCAATTCCCTTGCATCCGAATCATTGGACGATGAAACCGAAATCGAAGAGGTTTTGTAATCCGCAAGCACTGAGAGCGGACACGAGAAGCTTTAAGCGCTTATCCTGGAAATTGCCGAGCCCCACAATCGCGTTTGGTAATCGGGAAATACACGTCCACCCCGACGGAACTCGTAGAATTAGCATCTATGAAGCCATGCTACTTCAAGGTTTTCCGAAGTCATTCGTGCTGGAAGGCAATCTCTCGCAGCAAGTTGAGCAAATTTCAAACGCTGTGCCACCACCATTAGCGCGCAGCGTCGCGTCGGCCGTCCGGCGTGTTCTTGCCGGTGCAATGCACAGAAAGAGCTAACTCACTTAGGGTCTTCCTGGGTCAGAGCCGATGGACAAGTAGCTGCTAGAACGCATGAGTAGCAATTGGGTTTTGAACGGCAAACGGATCTCCCATGCTGTACCAAAAGAATGTGCAGGTGTTTACGTAGATCAGGCGGAACAATTTCTTGTGCAGCGTTTGCTACTGTCTCCAGGCGCTTTCCGTTCCAAGTTATTAACTGCAATCTGTCCATTACGCGAGCACAATGTGTGTCTACTGGGAAGACGTCATGACCCAGTGCATACATCAGAACGCATCTTGCAGTTTTAATGCCAACTCCAGGGAGAGACAACAAATAGCGTTCTGCCTCAGTCGAGTGCATACGCCTAAGTGGTGCCAAAGTCACACGACCAAAATCCGCTCTGAGCTTTTTCGCGATGGAATGGATGTGCACGGCCTTCTGTTTTGCTAGGCCTGACTCTTGAATCACGCGTTCAATCTTAGAGACCTTGGTGTTAACCACGTCATCCCATTTGGGAAATGCTTTCTTGAAGGCGGTATAGGAACGGATGTACAGATCTTCGTTGGTTTGCAGTGAAAGGAGAATGAATAGCAATTCGTCCAGCGGGTTATTCTTGTTTCCTAGGTTTGTGGCCGGATACTTGTTTTGCAATAACGAGGCAATTTCGCCAATTCGATCTCGACGAGCATTCGCGCCATAAACGACTGAAGTCATACTCTGAACCATCTCAATCCTCACGTCGCTATTTGTGGTATTTGGTCGATGCGCCAAATCACGGTTTGGACGGAGCCGGTTAATGAGTTGCCGGCCGACAGTCTCTTCAATCCCGAAATACGAACCTCACAATCTTCGATTAGCGGTTCGGCCGATTTCATTTGGGCGCCGCCTATGCGTACGGTATAGGTTGCGGGTGGCATTGTTCCACTAGTAGCGTGGACACTTAGACTGAAATCGCTTGTACTGCGTATTGCAAACGGCGGGCGAATCAATGTTCCTTGAATTGTTTGCGTGGACACATTGTCAGACCAACTGGCATCAACTGCATTCCAATACGATGGACAGATAATTTGAAAAGGGCAGTATGCACAAGTCTCTTCGGAGGGAGATGCTACTACCGAACCGGCAGCAACTGCGGCATTGTAGTCATCAAGCAGAGCAACGGCCTTGTGAGCTTCGGTCACGCATTCGGCGTGGTCAATCTGGACGGATACTGGAGACCCTGAGACAGGTACCAATGCTGCGGTCTTAACCCAGTACTCCTTCGTTTCGAAAATGATAGCTGCGTATATTCTTAGCTGCCGTATGTACGTCTCTTTTGCTTGCCCTTCATTATCCGAATCGGTGATAATTCCTGTTTTGTAATCGACTAGTTGTTCAGCATCGAAGAAATCAGGACGGCCCTTCAACTTATTATCAAAACAGAGTAACTCTTCTTCGCGATGCACGTTCTTTGCCCGATCTTTTTCACCAGCAGCATCAATCCTGCTAACAAATTTGCGGAGACCCGCCAGGAGTAGGTAATATCCGGGCCAACGCTCTGGTTGATCGAATCGTTGATTTAGCGGATGGCTGCGAGCTCGCACCAACGCTTGAGTGACTTTCTCCGACCATAACTTGTCGACGTCGATTGGCGTTGATGAGCGTGCGGCTTCGTAGAGAATGTCGTGAATAATCGAACCCATCCAGCTTTTAGGATGGGACAAAACGAAATCGTCGACTTCTCGAAGCCTGGTCAATCCAGCCTTCAGTTGGCAGGTACGAAGCAGTTCGTTTGTTGATGGACTCGTAGTATTTATGCGTGGAATGTTAAGCATTTCAGAATGGCCTGCGGAGAACTTCAAAGAGTGATTTGCAGGTTACTGCGAGACCTTGATCTCTAGCATCGACAAATGCTTGTGCCAAATCTGGTCCAATGTAATCAGGATGTGTTTGCCACAACGGATGCACAATCAGCTCCGCACGGTTTGCTCGCACTCCAGCTGGAATACCAGCGAATTCGGCATACGTCCAGCCATGCAGCGCGGCGATATAACTCTGAACGACTGGAGTGGCGATATTCCAATAATCGACATTGAAGTCGATCGGTGCGCTGCTGTCTAATGCCAATCTCACAAGATCCAACGCTAGACGCCAATCTAGAATATTGTGATAAGCCATGTTGCTGAAATCCCGCAAGCAGTCATAACAAGATGTCTTGCAGTCGTTGGAATGGAGCTTGTCCTTGAGCGGTCGAATAAATTTGCCATGGCTTTCGTCTAGAATGAATCGAAGCAAATCCTCCATATATGCCGGTGAGCCTAGAACGGTGCAGTACCCAGCGCCATTTTCCAGACTGTCTGAGAGAAATATTTCCCCCCGAATCTCGCCATTGTCTACGCGCATACCTCGCAAGCCGACTTTCAACTCGCGCTCGTCTATATCAAGCAGATCTGCGGCGGCTCGCCGAAGCATGAATCCTAGCGAATAAAGGGCAGCCTTTCCTTCTAGGTGCACAGGCGATAAGTTCAATCCAACCGGCACATAATCCAAGGCCAACAGCAACAAGTCCGTTGCTTTTATTGAAGCGAGAGCGCGTCGGTCTGGCTGCGCTGTATCAAATCGAGCATTTTGAACTCCCAGCTGTCTCAAAGCCGTTCTTGTAGCCCAAGTTTCACTATTCGGATAATTCAATCTTTCAAAGTTGAAGTAGTTGCCGTCGTTATCGTTGATGACGCATACTGTTTCTTTGCCGGACCATACTCCAAAATTTACTTGTTTGGAGAGTGGATACACATTCAAGCCTGTTTTGCTCCGCGAGGCTCGCGGTGCCCACTCAAACACACCATCAAAATCTCTGCTACCTAGAGGACCGAACCAAGTGCAAAAGCCTTTTGGCTCTGACAAAGGAACGATCTCGTAAGGAAATGGACTTTGTGAGTCGGAGTCACATACGGCGCATCGATCTGCCGGATTGTCTGACAGATCAACAGAACTACAGGACTTACAAATTCCAACGTCGATAGGAGGTCCTAGAGGATCTTGCCATTGCACGACTTGGTTTCCTACGGGCCTGAAATCTACGACAGCAACGGATGTGTGTACCAACCCATCTTTGACGGTTTCCGAGCAGGGTGCAAACTGGCTAATAGCTATGTCTAAGTCACGGTCCACAACGTCGTCTGGTGGCCAAGTTTGTGCTGATGTCGGGCGCCGATGAAACAGGTAGCGAACCCTGGTGGGCAACCCGAACATTGGAAGAATGCCTCGATTGGCCAATCTATCGCTGAGTGATGTTTGATTGAGTCTAAGATCCAAGGAGACATTCGTGATGTCGTTAATGAGCTGGTTCTGAACGTACTGAAGAAGTGTGGTGCGTTTCTGTATCAACTCTGGAGCGGTTTGGCGCAGCAGAATATCGACTATTGCCCCAATTTGTTGGGGGTTCGAGGCAATCCAATTGGAAATCAGATCGGAGACAGTCGCGTTTTGTGGAGCACCAGCCACGGTGGCGGGTGCGAGAGCGTTCCAGTCGGTCGCATCTCCGAACTCGCCGTGCACGTTATCTCCGCCTTCGCCCTGGAAAAGGTTCCAGTGATCAAATGCCCTCCGGAGGATCTCCTTGCACAGCATGCGTTTCAAGATCTCTTCTCGGCGCACGTCTACATAAGGCTGCGGCGGCTTTTCGCATGTAATTCGCTCCGGCCTTTGAAAGTAGTGGTCATCGTGGCTACGACCGCGGCATAAAGTTAGTGCAACCGAGAGGCTAGACTTACGCCTTCCAGCTCGACCAACACGCTGCTGGTAATTAAATCGCATCGGTGGCATGTTCGCCATCATGACGGCTAGCAGTGATCCAATGTCGACACCCGCCTCCATTGTTGTAGTTACACTTAGCAAGTCGATGCTGTCGAGCAGCTCAATCTCGATCGGTGAGGGCAGACAGATATTTTGAAATAGACGCTGCCGACGCCGAGCATCGGAGCTGTTCGTCTGTCCTGTCAGTTCCTCGCAGTTTAGTCGGAACGGCGTTCCTGATTCCCTTGCAAGGAAGGCATAATAATCAGCATTCTGTCCTTGCAGTTGTGTGCGAGCAATCTGCCGAAGATTACCTTGGCAGTCGGTACAGCTTCCTCCTGACTGATGCAGATGCTTGCGTCGACATCTAACGCATTCGAAAACGACCTCTCCGCTAGTCGCCATGAACAGTGTTCGGCTCTGCAATACATATTGGTTTACTGCGCCACAGCGAGTAAGGTACTCGAACACTGCCTGGACGAATGGAGCTTGGGGGCGGTTGTGCCGTGTCGCCACGTCATAAAGGTATCTTGTGATGTAGGGCGGCGCATTAGGTCTGCTTGACGCAAATCGAGTATCAATCCGTCTCCGTTCGCCCAGGAGTCGAATAGCACCATCTGCGCCCTGTTGAAGAACTGGATCTGCGCAAGGATGTGAAACTCTGTCTACGGTTGCATAAGCAATGGCAAGAGACTCTAATGATCTTCTTCCCGAGGCAAAAATAATGGACATTAGTTCGTCAGCCGCAACCCGATCTATCTGATCGCGGTGTCGGCGTTGCGCGTTATCTAAGTCGGCATCGGGTTTTGAGACTCCCCCTGCCTGCGTCCAATTGTATAGATTCTTCCAAGGGCCTTGTTTATTGTCAGGATCTGTCCATGTCACCGCTTGTCCAAATCCCGCAGGGTTGATTCCCAAAGCAAGCAGTCGGCTAGAAACTGTGTTACCGAGCCGAACGACGGCTACCGTTCCCGAACTCGCGCGCTGCAAGATCTGAGCTGCATGATTTGCATATGGAAGGCCGGTTGGCCCAATGGTGCTGGCAAGTGCTGGAGTAATTGCCGACATCAGAATCATTGCATCTTGGGGATTACTGGTGGCAAATTCGTCAGCGGCTCGCGTCTCTTCTGCTGTGAGTGCCTGTCCTTGTAACCTTCTATTAAAAGCAAGTGGTCCATTTGCCTGACTCGTTAATGCCTCACAAAGCGCTTGTCGGAGGACATCTCTGTAGTGAGCAAACCGCATGCCAGCCGACAACTTCGCAGCATCTTGCCGGCTATCTGAAAAAACCACTACCTTCTTTTCGTTGCCGGAACCTTCAGGAGCTATCCCTCTGAGAAGTGTGTCGGCCAGCAGCTGAGCGATTTTCTGGAAACCTGTTCGTAAGGTACGAATTGGAGAGCCGATGTCGCGGCTGGACCAATCTGCGTCGCACCGAGGACACTTCGGTGGATAAGCAGTATTTGCCTCATCCGAAAGGTCTGGCGGTTGCGCATCATGCATTTGCCTTATGTAGTAAATATAACCGTCAGTTCCTCCAAGTCCTATACGTGCTTCTCTGTCGGTAAATGTCGCTTCTCTCCATTCCCTATTCACGCCGTTCAAGGACCAGTTGATTTGCTGTGGTGGCAATGTGTTAGATGGCCAAAATACGGCGTAAGAGAGATAATCTCGATCAAGAGAGGACAACTCGGGAGCCGATTCTAAGTCGGGATGATCGGGACTCAGTATCCATTCATTGGGATTTTCCGATAGCCTTCTGTAGCCGCCCAAGAACGTTTCGCCGCAGGGCTCACAGTACAGGAGTTCTAGAACACGTGAGCCACATGTACACAACGGAGTTGGTGAAAAATGCAGAGCTCCTATTCTGCTCCGATCTGCGCGATTTTGAACGGCATTGCAATTTGGATTGGTACATGCCCAAAGCCCTTGCAGATTTCTGAAGAACATGTGAACACGGATTGGGCAAAGGGATCCGAGTTTTTCGTCGTGAGCGTTTCCCAGGCATACCAGCAAGGACTCAGCAAGCTTTTCTCTATCTGCTTCGAGCTTGTCCGAAAATAGCTTAGCTCCAAGATCGGCAATTGTGAGTGGTGCAACATTTGTTCCCATCCCATCGGTAGAACATGCGCTGCGCACAGCGTGATGCGCACCAATCTCTCTCAATACATCGTAGAGAATCTTCTCGCTCGGACTGTCGGGGGGCGTTGCCAAATTGACTGATGAGCTGAAGCTACGAACTGCTGCATCGAATTGATTTGATCCATCGAGTGTTGCCTGCGCTACGGCACTCAATTGGGCTGCACTTTTCGATAAGGTTTGAACAAATGTATTGTCGACAGGGACTTTCGTGCCGGAAAGGACGGTGAACTGTGTTGCTGACCTACCAAAAAAGCCTTGTAGATACTCCTGCCCTTTAGAGTCGTTTTCCAAAGATGCACTTGAGGCAATGATTCGAAGTTGTTTGGAGTCAGGAGACAAATTAAGCCGAGACAATAGCAAACGAAGTAAGTATGCGACTTCTGTACCTGGAGTACCTCTATACGAATGCAACTCGTCGACAACCAAGTAAAAGATGTTTTGGTCGGATTGCGAGAGCCAATCGGCGGTCTGGCGGAATATACTCTTTTCAAAGTCGCGCATCAACATGATGTTGAGCATGGAATAGTTCGTCACTAGGATGTCTGGAGGGTACTCCTGCATATCCCAGCGGGACCACATCTCAGCACCATCTAATCGTTGGAAAAATCTCTCAGCATCGGTATTTGCAACGAGACGAGCATCCCTTTCGATATTTCGTAACTCGTCGCGCAGCTTTGTACGGGTAGAGTCTTTTTGCTGTCCAGAGACCGGAGTTCTCCCTGTATAGCGGCCGAAGTAGAAAGAATTGCCTTGATTCTGTGTGTCGTACCAGTTCCTTGCATTCGCGCTGTCGAGAGCGTCTCTGAGTCGTGCCAACTGGTCTTCGACTAGGGCGTTCAAAGGATAAAGAATAAGTGCGCGAACCGCAGCGTCGCGGTTTTCATGCTCTCGTTGACGGACTCGCCTCGCAAAGCTACGGCGGTTTCTATTTCGGCCGGTCATTCGTACGTGATCGTCACTCCACCAGTTCCACTGTGGGCTTATGGCTCCTGGAGCGGGCCAACGGCATGACTCTTGAACGAGAGAAGTGATAATCGGTAAGAAAAATGCTTCTGTTTTCCCAGAGCCAGTACCAGTGGTGACAATGACGTCTTTGCGATTTATGAGAGACTGAATGAATGACTCTTTCTGATGCTGATAGAGCGGGAGATCCTTAGGAAACAAGCCTGCGGACACGAAGTCCTCAAGGCGTTGTATCTCCGGCTTGGACCAACCGGATAACTCCTTCCTCGCCATATCGCCAAAAGTTTCTACAGTCTGATAGGCTGGAACGGGCTCAATAACTGGTGTACGGTAGAGCCGCTGGTCCACATCCAGCAATTGTCGGCGTTCGACGGACAAATCATCGTATCTCAGCTCGAACGGACTATCGAGATATCGAAGATATATATCCCGCAAGGAGTTGAATATGGTGCTTGGATATGTCATGAGCCCTGTAATTCCTGCTTTATTAGAGCGCAAACCATTTTCGCAGCTCTTGCTGATATTTTGGAGTATTCAAGGACTCTTTCTTGTTTTCGAAACGCGGGTAGTTCTCCCGAATGTAGGATTAAGCCGCGCTCTACCAAAAGCGGTGGTCTGAAGATAGCTGGAACGGAAAGGATCTGGGTTTGTTCGTTATAGGAGAACACTTGTTGTCTATGGCGGGACAGCAATTGGTACTTGGCAATCGCGAGGTCTGCTAACTGAGAGTACCGAGCACCTTGCTTGGCAAAAAGTTGCGTCTGGAAAGGTCCAGTAAAGCGACAAAGAGCCAGACTGTTAGTAATATCTGCAACTGATTGAGCCGTGATCCATCGCCGGGCGTCAAGGTCGAGATACTCCACTTTCCAGTCACTGCCGAACGGTAGGATACCGCTATCGTCACTCGTCGGTAGTTCGGGAATGATAGGTAATGCCCCAAGAAGGACTTCTGGTGCAGCCCTTTGCACTCTGAAGCCTAGACTTGTTCCCACTCTCTCTAGTTCGAGAACATCGTCAAAGCGGATGATTACTTTGTCGGGACAAGCTGGGAATGAAGTGAATTCGACGAAATCTCCAAGCGAACTACCAAGCAAGTTGTAGAGTTGGGTTTCAGATCTGGCCCCTGCCAGAATCACTTCATATCCATAATCACCTTTATTGATCGCCATTACAGGAGGTGTTACACGCCAGCCGCGTTCACACCCTGGAGCAAAGAATTCGGCATGACAAAGGCGTTGCAAGTTGAATCTAACGGTTTGATGTATTGAAAAATCTGCTTGCTCATCTATATAAACATTTGAGTCAATTTGATTGACCTGTCCGTACCAAAGCAAGGCATCAACTGAGTCTTTGAACTGACGCCAGGAGCCTTTCTTTCGTGCAGAAAGAGCAAGAAGGAGTTCAGTTCCGCTCATTGAAGCGCCTCCTAAGTTTTCGAGCAATGTCCTTGTATGCTTGCCATAAGTGCAGGGCTTCATAATCAGATGAACACAAAGGTAACCCTTTGCGCCCGCCGTCTAGAATGAGTCTGGCCCATGTCATTACGTTTCTGTTCAATTTGAGTCGCGGAGAATACGTTGGCCAAGTGATGTTCAGTAACTGGATTGTTTCACGTCTTTTGTTGCTGTGAATGGGATCATGTGGTAAGGACCAAACTGGTTCAAATGGCACGTAGAGAGGTTTTTCACTCAGTGCATTTCGGCTGGCATTTGGATCGCGAGAGATGTATATTTCGCCTGGTACGGCACCTAACAAAAAGCGATTCGTCGGAAAGAGTCCGCTAACTGGTATCAGATCGCCTTGTTCAGTTCTCGTCCAGAGCGAAGCTCCGCACAGCTGATAAGTGGCTTGAGGTGACTCGATTTGGTGACACTCCCAAGGGCTCCAATCTCCGTCTGGTTCAAGAATTTCATAGGTGCGACATTTTCTACTGTAAGAAATGACATGCTTCCCAGGAGAGTCCCAACAAGATGCTCTGAGTCCATTCCCCTCTATCTTTGCTGGATTACCATCAATCGTTATGTCCTGAATGTCTTGAACCCCAGTTACTTGTATTTCCGGTGGATAACCAGCAAGCCAAGTTGTACTTTCTATGCGTATTCCGCCGGAAAACTGAACATCAAATTTTTGTAGAGGGGATAGCAATTCGAAACCCTGAATAGTTGATGTTCTCGTTTTCGTTGGAACAATATCCTTGAAGCAAACTAGTCCACTCGGCAATCCATCAGCATCGGTAAAGACAGACTTTGGTTTGGCTCCGATCTCCTTCAATATTGCTTCGGTTTGATCCTTTATCGCCGCGCTGCATAAGACGGCGTAGTGACCGCCTATTTCAAACTTCCCGTTATGGGCGAGAAATCCGCTTATTTGATTCGCTCCAGATAACACATACAAGTGTTGACCGCTAGCTTGCCAAGAATGGCTGATGCCATTGGTTAGTGCTGTTGCTTTGGCACCCTGCAATAGATATTTTTCGAGGTTGATAGGTTCAACGTCACTAAACCAGCAATCATGAATCTTTCGCAGAGCAAACGATTGTCCGTCAGCAAATATCATGTCGAGTTGCTCTGGCATGGTAGCTAGTCTTCTTGGTACTAAAGATAGTGCTACAGTGGAGCCTGGCATGAATCTCAGTCTCGGTAATAGTCGGAGGGACCGCGTTGTGCGTGGTTGAATAGGTGTCTGACTGGGGATGCCACCAGTACTTCCTGCCGTTTTTTTCCAACTGCCTGATCTACACTGATAGCACCAGCTCTGTGGAATCTCTTTGCCTGCTATTTTTCGCCAACCGAACTCCTTCTCTATCGACTTAACTTCTTTGCATTGCGGACAAGTTTTGGTGGCATCCTCGGAGATAGCACCGGTTCCTGCAAGGAATTGTTCTCGCGGAATCCCGACATGAATATGGTTTCCTGCAAAACTATACTTGAACAAGCCCAAGCGACCTTGTTCATCTTGTCTCGACCATACTTCCAAATCGTTCCACAGTTCGATCATTCGATCGAATCGCGGATACGGCCGGTTTACTTGCGCCGGCTCACCGAGTAGTCTCCTCAGCGGATTATGATATGCGAGAGGGCTGTGGTCTGCGGTTTCAGGAACCACGACAACAAAGAGACTGAGATAACCTATGTAAGGTGGAAATGGTAACCGCCGCTGGCGCCACTCGTCCCAAGTCTTTAGCGCTCGATCGCAAATCAGAAGATTTCCACGGACCCACGGTGGTCCCGTTTTCAAAGCAGTTATGAAATCACGGAAATCACCATCCGTTGAACCCAGTTTTTCTATCAGCTTCTGCGATACGGAGAGGTATACTTCTTTGCCCGCGTTGTCAGCGTTGAAGAAGTAGGATGCTATTTTGTCATTCCATTGCAGATAATGCACAGTCTGGGTCGGAGCTTTGATTTGGGTGATGCATGCGTGGTGTTATAAAATATACCCTCTGAGAATTGTACGTCGGCAATTGGGATAGCGTTTTTGCTGGCGTCAGGATCAATCAACGTGCATGCCGGTACAAGTCGCATTGGACTGAATAAGTTCGGCGAAGGTCGCTTGCAAATTTGATCGGTTATTGATCGGTTAATTGCGTTTTGCCTCCCCCAAAAAGAAAACCGCCTTTCGGCGGAAACGTAGATGGTGGGCGAGGTGGGACTTGAACCCACACGTATTGCTACACTAGATCCTAAGTCTAGCGCGTCTGCCATTCCGCCACTCGCCCGGGGGACCGAGTAGACAGTATATCACTGGGGCTAGCGGGTGGCTGTTGACAGCGCCAACCGCTTACTTTTGCAACGGCGCGTTATTGATACAGCGCGTTGAGGAAGTCTTCGAAGCGGTTCTGTTGCGCCTCTTCCTTAATCAAAATCCCCGCGACTGCAGTCTTCGGCCACGAGGCGCTGATGTTTGTCGTCGCATTGGTTTTCAGGTTGTGGAGAACAACATCGCGCGAGTCGCCCTTGGGCGCGCCGCTGGCGTAACATAACTCTTCATCGGTGCGAAAGCACGGAGCGAACGGGCTGGGGTTGTTGTTGTCGGGGGCGATCTCTTTTGTTGCGCCCGCATGCGGCAGCGCCGGCAGCACGCGGATGCTGCCGTTCTCCGTTGCCAGCACCACTTTATGCGAGTCCGGGCTTGTCTCAAATGAGCAATATCCGCACTTGTTGACGAATTCATTGGAGTGACCCAACTGCTCGGCAATGGATGATCCGGGTGCCAGTGTATAGAAGGTTTCTGCATAGATGGTCTTGCGCCCGAAGACATCGGGTTTGGTCTTTTGCGTTGCTTCTGCAGTCGCCAGCAGTAATCGACCGTCGGGCAGGCAGCGCACGCGCGAATCTTTGTAGTACTTCAATGCCACCAGTTTTTGGATGTCGCCGGGTTGGTGGTCTTTAAGCAGTCCCGCTCCCGGACCGAGCTTGCTGGTATCAATCTTCGCCACCCAATCTGGTGATTTCTCCTCGCTCGATTCCAGAAAGAAGTAAACTGACTTCCCGTCCGGCGACCAATCGCAATACTTGGAACATCCTTCCACCAGCAAGATCGGCTCGCCGCCTGCTCCGAGCAGATAGAGGTTTCTTCCGTCCTGCACCGCCAGCATGCGCCCGTCTCCCGTCGGGCACGGACGAACCCCGGTCAAAGCCTTCGTGTTTCTCCAGATAATCTGCTCGTCCGTCAACTTATCGCCGGCATGCGCATAACTCGCCACCGTGTACATGGACGCCGGCGTGATTTCGTAGTTGTTCCAGTCTTTTCCGAAAACGCTCTTCAACTCGTCGTCATGCTTCGCATTGAGATAGAGCAGTATTTCGTTCAACGCATCGTGACTGATCTTGCCGTGCAACTGCTTGCCGAATTCGGCCGCCGTCACTCCCGGTTGCTGCGCGCTTTTCGCAAACAGGTCGCCCTGCGCTTCGACGAGGTCGCGCCGAGCCCCGGGCAGTTGCGCTGCGACTTCATTCCACGTCAATCCGTCGACGTGGGTGACGACAAACAATCTTTTGCCGTCCTTCGACCATGCCAGTTCGTCCGGCGTTTTCAACTGTGTGTCGCTCAACTTGCCTGTAGCGTCGCAGAAGCGCAGTCCGTCGTTGGCGCAGATGGCGGCTTCGGTGCCGTCGGCGTTCCAGACGAACTTGCCGGATTCGATGCAGCCGCTCAACAACATGACGCTGGCGGCGAACGAGATGGCGACGGTGGCGGCGCGATTGCTTGAGAAGGGCAGCTTCACTTTGTTTCTTCCTGATTCTATAGATGTAGTTCGGAGGTGCATTCTACAGGACCAGTGCTGCTCCATCATTGACGATGAATAAGCGTCAAGGAGACCTTCGCGATTCCCTCACTTAACGTGACACGAAGGTTTCTCCTCAACGGCGCGCGTTCGAGTGTGTGCGCTCGAGTGGTTGGGCGCGCTGAAAATTATGGTTTGCGGATTACTTATGGTTTGCGTGCGTTGCCAATGCGGAATATTTCATCCGGCGTCGGAACTGCCACGCGATAAACATTCGGTCCACACGTCAATGTGGTCATCTTGTTCTTCAGGATTTCCATGACGCGTTTAAACGGTGCACTCGCCAATACTTTGCCTTGATGATCTGCGATTTCGACCCACGCTGTTTCCGGCACGATGAGCTCTTCTACTGGGGCTGCATTGGTGCCGACGTCGGCGGGGTCGGGGATGGTCCAGGTCGTATGCGTAGCGGTTGTGGTTGCGGGCGTTGTCACGAAACCGCATGCGCGGCGTCGGCAAGCCCAATCGCAAAGAAAAGAGGCTGGCCATGCAAGCAGCCTCGGCTGCCGTGGTCACCACCGACATGGTGCGGAAGCCCATGAACAGCGCGTCGCCGCCTGCGGGTGCGAACGGCAGCAGTTTGCCGCGCTCTTCTATTAATGCCCAGCCGCCCAGCGACTCGTTGTCGGCCAGCCCAGTGTGATGAAACCATTCGGATTGCGCGTCGGCGAGGTACTTCAATTCAATCCGACGCGATTGCTGACGCCGGTGACGATCAGTTTGTCGTCGCTGAGGGGCAGCATGACTGGTTGTCCGCGCAGTTTGAGTTTGCTGAAAAGACCCGGTATGAGAACGCGGGACGAATCAAGTCCGTCGCGCCACTGTGATTCCCAGACGCCGGGCGCCACCTGGTAGAACTCGGGTTTGCTGATGCGGCGCAGATTGTCCATGGCGCGCGTGTAGACGAGGTGGGCTTGCTCGTCCATTTCCAGTTTCTTCAGTATTGAATGGCGAATCAATGACGGTGCTTCTTGCGAAGGCGAGACGCCGATTGCCACGGCGAGCGCCGCGCGTTCGAGCACTTCGAACTCCGTCACCATATCGCTGCTGCCGTCCAACTCCGGGTTGAGAATGTCGACCCAGAGAAGCGAGCGCCGGAAGACGCGCGGGAACACGCGATCCTTATGAATCCAGTTGGACAAATAATTGCCGATGGTGGCGGACTGTGTGCGGGTGCCGAATTGAGCGGCTTGGGGCGCCGCCGCTGCCGCCGGCAGAAGGGGATCTTGGCGCAGCAAAATATCGCTGCAGGCGTGCGACATGGCGACCTCCAGTTATGGGTGCGGGGCTGTGTGAACGAGATGCGGAGCGGACGAAGTGAACTTGTTGCGGCGTGATGCGGAACGCGTGTTTGCGTCTCCGCATATTCTCCGCAATCGCCTCTCCGCTTGTCAACTAAAATGTCCCCGAAAGCCGCAGCCTGTGCCAGATTCCGGCGTTGCGGTTGCGTATCTGGCATGGGGTGGCCGGATGCAACTGGACTTTCCGGCCGCTTCTAACAACCGCACGGCGCCTTCATTGCGGATTGCCCCACAGTCCACTTTCCGGTCCACTGCCGCAGCTCCGCCAAGTTCAAAAGGCACCGTTGCCGGTGCCTTTTGAAGTGCGCTCCTCTGAGAAAACCTTATCTCATTAGTTCATCACGGCGCGGACTGCTGCGAGTCGTCGCTGAGATGCTTCAGTTCCATGGGCACTTCCATCGTGTCCACGTCAGTGGGAACCTCTTGTGTCATCAGACTGTTCACTTCCTGATCGGTGTTCGTGTACATGGCGCTGACGATCTTGGAGCGTTGCAGTTTCGAATCGGTGCCCATAGTCTGCTGCACCTCAATCGGAACGCCGTGCTCATCCGTCGTCAACGCTTCGTACTCGCCCGTGGTCAAGCCATATTTGTTGTTCCAGAGCTCGACCTGTCCGAGGGGACCGTTCGCGTTGGGCTTATAGTTTTGCTCGGTGGAGTTCGTGTTCCAGTGAGACTGGGTGCCGGACTTCTGCATCATCTTGGGTCCGGTCGCGAAGTGCACTTTGGTGAGGAAGTTGGCCTCTTTGGCTTTCTCGCCGGCGAAATACCAGGGGTTGTCCTCTGGGAGGTTCAGAGCATCGATTAGCTCTCCTTCTTCTTTTTTGGCTTCGCTTGGCGTCGCTTCCTGCTTCGGTTTTGCTTTCTGCCTACCACCGAGCATGAATAACTTTGAGATGTTGGCAAATATCTTGGACTTCATCAGAAACCGCCTCTGTTTCGTTGCAGTGGTCAGCGGAGCGGCTGACCTACATGTCAGCATTCTTGAGCGTTTGTTTCCAACATCGCAATTGGAGAATTTGTTACAATCGCGTAAGCATCTGCGCAAGCCCGAAAGTGCCTGCTGGGTACACTTTCATGCCTGTACCCATGACGTACCCATGACCTAAGTCACACCGCATTCGACACTAGATGTGGTGCCGCGCAGACAATCGACGATGGTCATATTGCCCAACACATCCCCCATTCGGGGGATGCGCTCCGCCTCGTTCGCGGACGCGACTTCGGGCGGGCGCGTCGGTGATTTGCCCCACTTCAAGAGAATCAGCCGGCCGTCTACACGGCCACTAGCCCCGCGTCTCCCGCGAGCCCCGCCCACCAAGACAAAACGGGCGCCGGATGCAAATCCCGACGCCCGTCCTACTAAGGTTGAACTCCAGAATCAGCTGGAGGTGGTGTTCAATCTGTTCAATTCGCTGACGATTCTAGGCTTTGCTCAACAGGTTTCGTTGGAAACGATACAGCCCTCGATCTGGTGTCGTCAGCAATACCAGATATGGTGCCGGCAACCGGTGCTCGCGCGCCGCTTCATTGCAGGCGCAACCCGGCATCGCGCAGGCGCTATCTGATCTGTTTCATCGAGAAAAATTTTGGGTCGCGATGGATTCGAACCATCAACCAATTGCTTAAGAGGCAACTGCTCTACCGTTGAGCTAGCGACCCGCGTGTAAGCGGAAAAACAGGGGATGACACGCCCGTGGAAGAAAGATTCGCGCCTGGTTGGATTCGAACCAACGGCAGTCCGCTTAGAAGGCGGATACTCTATCCACTGAGTTACAGGCGCACGAAAGTGTTACCCCTGGGTAACTCTCTAGGGATTATAGCGCAACCGTTTCGCATTACCAAGAAGCAAAGCAGGCGCGGTTTACCGGTACATGGCAGGTCGGTTTCGCCGGTATACTGTTCTTGAGGAGACAGACGTGCTGAACGAACAGGAAATTACCGACGAACTTGCGTCGCGCCTGCGCAAATTCGACCTCTTGGAACTCAACAGCCCCCAGCCCCTGCAGCTGGACATCAGCTACGGCGAAGACGAGCCGGTGCTGTCCATCAAGTTGCACAACATATATGAGATGTATCAGGAGGACCCGAGCCAGCTGGACACCCTCCTGCAGCCTTTCGTAGTCGAAATCGGCTGGACCGTTCAGCCGCCCCGCTATTCCGCTCGCGACATCTTCGAGCATGCGCGCCCGGTGCTCAAAGACCTGCTGCGCACGCCCAGCGAAGACGACGCGCACCTGAACGCCACCAAGGGGCCGGTCGTTTTCAAAGAGTTGGTGAGCCGCCCCGAGGAGTTCGTCGTCGTCGAGTTTGTCATCGAGCGCGACGGCAACCGCATCGAACTGCGCAAGGGCGACGTGCTGCCCTGTTTTCCCAAGCCCAGCGAAATGGCCACCGTCGCCGCCCAGAACCTGGCGCGCATCGCCGCTGAAACCGGGCTGACGGCGACCAAGTTTCCCGTTGAGGAGCAGCAGACCAAGCCCTGGATGGTCGGAATCAAGGACAACAGCTTCGCTCCGTTTGCGGCGTCTTTGATTCTGGTTCCTGATGTAATGCGGACGCTGGAAAAGGACATGAAAGCGGAGTCCGGGCTCCTGGCCATCATTCCGTCGCAGGAGTGGCTGTTGATTGCCACCGAAACCGACGATGTCGCCGTCTGTGAAATGGGCATGCTGGCCAAGTATCTGAAAGACCGCGCCGAGGAGCCCGTCAGCTCTTTCGTCTGGCACTTCACCAACGGCAATCTGGACCGCGTGCAGACGGTCGATTTGCACGACGGCGAAGGCGAAAACTAACCGTTTCTTGCACGAGACCTGCGGCTGTTTCTTGCACGGAACCGGGATGTCATGCGGATCTTTTGGGCAAACTGCCCCGTCTGCTTCGCCGAAACTGAAGTGATATCACTTCAGTTTTTGAGGGCTGACCGAGCAGATTTAAACTGCCGAAAAGCAGACTGGGAGCAGCTGTCTACACTTGTTGTATTGCGAGTTTGTAATAAGTGAATTACACTAAATTTCGGCCTTAACCAGTCCTTAAACGTCCTGGTTCAACATAACGAGTGCAAGGTGTTCTTTCGGCGTCCTTAGGCTCTACGACTATGATTTGGGTCTTGTCAGCACTACTATGTTTGGGCTTGGTGATTGCGATCATCGGAGTCCTTTACCCGGAAATTGTCCTGCCGGTCCTGGCAAGACTCTGGGATAAGCAGTTTTATTACTGGAAGTGATACGTCGCTAAGTTGACGTGGTCGCCAAGCAATAGTTTAATTTCCGTGGTTCTTGACTTGCTGTCATGTGCTCGATGGGATCGGCACTGCGGCGTTTGGGGGGCTTATGCCTGGAACTGCGGTAGGACTATTTCTGATCGACTTTATCGTCAGACCGTTCGCGAAGATCTTCGAGAAGATGCCGTTCATCATGCTCGGATTGCTTCTCTTACTGTACGGCTACATCGCCTACATGGTCTGGCGTTCGGTTGTGGCTGCTGAAGCCGGCAATCAGAGCATGTAGCGCTATTCCGACGCGCTGCGCACTGAAACCAGTTTGCAAGTCAAACGCTCTGAATACAGGTCGACGAGACCCAGATATAGCTCGATGAAGTCTTTCGTGCCTGGGATGGTGCCGTAGCACGCGGGCACTGTTCCCTCGATCGTGAATTCGCCGGTGTCCAGCGGGCGCCCGTGAATATCGAATGTTTCGTACCGCAACTTGATGTCGTGGATCGGCACCGGGTTGTAGTTCTTGACCTTAATCCAGGCGACCGGGCAGTTGATCACCCACAAACCGCTAATATGCCAGTCCATGAGGAAAATCTGCGTGCGCGCCGTCAGTTCCGGCTCACTGACGTGCCCGCAACCGGTGAGCAGTTGCGCCGATGCCAGAAACGCTGCGCCCGGGACCAGCGCAGAAGCGCCTTGGCGGAGGAATGTCCTTCTGGAAAGCAACTTCGGGGTTTGCATCGACTACGAAGGAAGCAGCGGTATCCAGCCAAGGTTCGCGGCAATTGCCAGCAATACCAGGAGTGCCAGAAATCCGAAAATGAGGAAGAATGTGCCTTCTCCTTCTGCCACTTTCGTTGCTGCTCCTGTAATAGCCTCTGGTTCAATTGTATATGGTGACTGAGAACAATCAAACGATGGCGGAGCGAGAGTTTCAATTCCCGCAATATGAGGCGCCGGCGTGGCTTCGAAACGGGCACCTGATGACGATTGTGCCATCGCTTCTCAGTCGGCGATTTGCGCCGGCAATCACCAATGCGGAAGAGCGACAGTTCGAGGTGGAACCGGGCAATCGCGTCATGGCGCGCTGCAGTTGGCAGGGCGAGCGGGACCGTGCCGCGTGCACGACGTTAGTGATTGTTCACGGGTTGGAAGGCAGTGCTGATGCGCGATACGTCCAGGGGATCGCGCACAAGGCATTCGCGCTCGGACTGAATGTGGTGCGCCTGAATTTGCGCAATTGCGGTGATACTTTGCACCTGTCGAAAACGCTTTATCACGCCGGCATGAGTGCCGATGTGATTGCCGTGATGCGCGAATTGCAGGCTGTGGATGGGCTGCAATCGTTTGCGCTCGTGGGCTTTTCTCTGGGAGGAAACATAGTCATGAAGGCCGCCGCCGAACTTTCGCGCGCGCCGCACCAGGAGCACCGGAGGCACCAGGCGGGCGGCCCGCAGCCGCTGCACCAGTCCGACCGCGTGCCGCTGCACGCCGTGGTCGGCATATCGCCTTCGCTGGATTTGCACGAGTGCGTGCGTGCCATTCAAAAACCGGAAAATCGCATCTACGAACAATACTTCGTCCAAGCACTGAAAGCGAAAATTCAGCGCAAGGCGCGCTTGCAGCCCGGTCTTTTCGACCTGTCCAAACTGCAAAAAGTAACCGGTCTTTTGGAATTCGATGACACGTTTACGGCCGTGCATGGTGGCTTCGGCAGTGCCGCGAATTATTACGCGACGCAGAGCGCATTGCAGTATGTCGGGCAGATCGCAGTGCCGGCGCTGGTGATCGCGTCGCGCGATGATCCGATGGTGCCGTTTTCCATTTTCGAGCACGCCGCATTCGACAACGAGCACGTGCAATTGCTTTCGCCGCAACATGGTGGACATGCCGGTTTCCTCTCGCGCGAGCGGGAAGACGATAGTTTCTTCGACAAGCATTGGGCGGAAAATCGCGCCGTGCAATTCTGCCGGTTGTGGTCTCACCGCCAATGACCGAGCGCGGGCGTTAAGAAAACCCCTCTTGCCAACGCCGTTTCACGGGGGATTCTTTTAATTTCTTCGCCCAATCGAAACCATATGCAGTAGCATTGGGGACGTAGAACAGGTTTCTACCCACCTCAGGCGTTTCGGCACAGCCTATGCGTGGAAGGATGCAAAGGAACCTGGTTTCCAAGGAGGATTCTAGTGAAAAAGTCTTTGATAGCCGCGTTGTCGGTTTTGACGATGGCAGGCAGCGTTGCCCCGGCATTTGCTGGTGACGACGACTCGCTCGAAAAGGTCATCAACGGTTCGATGATGATCACCCGCGTTGGCGGACTCGGCACAGGCATCGTTATTGGCACACCAGTGGCAGTGACGCGTCGCACAGTTACCACCTACAAGACCTGGACAAATGATCTCGCCGACAAAGCCGGCGGACATGAATTCGGTCCTTCGGTATTGTTGGTCAGCCTGGTAACCGCACCGGCCGCCGTGGTCTGGGGTGGTTTGACCGGCACCTTCTACGGCACCAGAAATGCGGTTGCGCACTTCAACGAGCCGTTCAGCGCCAACACGTTCAGCGTTCAGTCGGACTACGACGAGTAAGTCGGACGAATCAGCTAAGCGTTGAATAATTCGAAGATGCCCGGCCGCTCATGCGAGCCGGGCTCTTCTTTGCTTTAATTAGGACGCAATGAGTACTCCCACACCACTGGAAGAATGGCTCAAGAAGGTGATGAACGCACCTTCCGGCGATGCCGTCTACAAGACGCTGGCGGAGTTTCGCAAATTAGATTGGACCGATCAGGATCTCGCCGACATGTCCAAGGTGTATATGCGTCAGCTTGCCAAGGTGGGAACGCCAACCACGACCAAAGCGGCTGCCGCTGAGGAAGATGACGGACCGGATGGTCCTGTCTGGTACGAAAAGATGTAGCTCCAAAAGCAACTGAAAAAAGCAACGGCACCACATGTGGTGCCGTGCATCGGTTAGCTTCACCGGAGACGAATGCGTTCCACGCCAATTTCGCGCGTTCGCCTGCGCCCGGATGTTACCTCCAGCCACCGACTGTTTCACGAGCTCGCTTCTCGGAAGAAACGCGCGGGCGCTCTTTGCCGAACAACAAATAGTCGATCGAGAATCTGCCCGGACCGGTGAGCAGGAACATCGCGCAGACGCCTAGATAGCTCATGGGCAATTCGAACGAGCCGCCCTTGCCGATCCAGGGTTGACCGTGAGCCGCATGCACAGTGAGGATGGCTGTCGCCATGGTGCATGCAAGTAAGAACGCGGCCAGTGGTGTGAGGAGACCGAGTGCCAGCGCCATGCCGCCGAAGAATTCGCTGCCCGCAGCCAGCGCCTGCAGCCAGCCCGGAGCCCAGCTATCCGCGCCCATCCAACCGAATGCATTTTGAATTTTGGAAAAACCGTGCACCATCATCGCCAAGCCGGTGAGTACACGCAACACGAGCAATCCTGCACCAGGACGCCCAGAGATGAAACCAGGAAAAGCTCGCAACATAATCAATCGCTCCTGCAACTGCCATAGGCTCGGAGACGCTGCGATGTGTGTCGTGTTCCGACTACTTGTTAAATCTGCGTTCCACGCAAGTTGCACGAGCAGCGTCCGCACTCGAGTTGCGCCAGTGCACGAGCCGCGTCAACACAAACGAGCAGCGTTCCTATGGGGGAGAGCTGCTCGTTACAGATCAACTATTTTGCTGACCTTTGATCAATTCCTCAGTGCATCACTAAGGAGTTGCTGGTTTAGGCATCTCAGGTGCGGACGGAACATTGATCTTGACCGACGGTACATCCATCGCTTTCTGTTGCTGGGATTGTCCCATGATGAAGTAACCGAACAACCCAACAATAGCGACAACTGCCACTACCATCAAGAACATCACGAACGCATTGCCGGAGCCTTCTCCATCTGCCATATCACTGTCTCCTCATCTTTATCGTGCTCAAGCAGACGCAGTAGTACCACGCAAAGTTTCTAAGCACGTGTCACACAGAGCTCATGCATGCGTCACACACAACTCACACACGCATCACACTGATGCGTGGCGCAGCTGCGTTGGGCGTACATTAAGCACCAGTTGTTTGGACGGCGTGATGTCCGCCTTCAATACCTTTTCCATCTGCTCAAGCGCGTGTTCGTTTTCCTGGCTCGTATTCGACGCCACGCAATCTGCCGGCACAATCAATCGAAAGTCGCGCATGTAAGCGTCGTTGGCGGTGAACAGCACGCAAATATTGCCCGCCACGCCAGTCAGAATCAGTGTGTGGCACTGCAGATAATCGAGCAGTATTCCAAGGGTGGTTGAGAAAAATCCGGAATGCTTCGGCTTCAGCACGAAGTAATCATCTTCATCCGGTGCCATTAGCTCAGCAATCGGGCGGCCTTTGCAGTCAGGTCGCAAGCAATTCTCAAGCACGCTCTGAAAATCCGAACGCCAGATGCCGAAGTTGTCATTTACATAGATGGCTGGAATGCCAAGCTGTTTGCAGCGCGCTTTCAGCTTCGCCAGTTTCTTCGCCATTGGCATCGCAAACCGCAGCAAATCGTCCCCTTCAGGGAATTCCATGTCATTGATCACATCTATCAACACGAGCGCTATCTCTGCGCTGTGGGGCACATTGCCGTGCAAATCTGGATTCTTTTTTTTAGGCATTTCCTGAGTGACGCAACTCATCTATTGTTGTTTCTTCGCGAAGAGGACAATTTTCAGGGAGTTTTTGCACGAAACAGCGCTGGCCGCCCTTTCTGGCTCCGAAAACTGAATTGATATCACTTCAGTTTTCAGTCGGGTAAGTCGCCCAAAAGGCTGACCAGTTAGCGTTTTTGGCGATTTCGCAAACTCAGCCGGAGGAACGCACTGGCTGAGGAGGTCGTCAATAGCTTTGCGTGCCTGATTTGGGGGTGCGAGGAGGATTTTATGATTACGATTTTGAGGCAGCAAACTATCACGTGTCCCACCATGTGCCTGGAAGACATGACGAATGAAGTGCATGGACACATGGGCCGGATTTTGCTTTTAGAAGTGTCAGCGGTGCTGCTGTTCTGTCTGGCGATGGCTATTGTGGCCTAATCTGGGCACAATTTGCCGGAGCACCCGTCTCTGGTCGTGTAGACCATGAACTTCTAATCCTGAGAGCGGTTCCTGAGGTTTTCCTGATGAGCTTATCGGGTTCGCCAATGGTGGAAAACCCGGGTTTAGCGCTATGCTTTATCTAGGAGCCCCTCGGGGTTTCACTTGCGTGGCAAAAACTAAAAACTATGAGCGAAGAACAGAAACGTACCGCGTTACTTGCTGAAGACAATGTTCTCAACCAGAAAGTAGCAATCATATTGTTGGATATGTTCGGGTGGGAGCACACGTTGGTGCCCGACGGCAAACAAGCATTGAAAGCCATCACTGACGGCAATCGCTACACGGTGGTTCTGATGGATTGCATGATGCCGGAAATGGATGGCTTCGAAGCGACCAGACAGATTCGCCGCATCGAGAAATTGCGTGGACAATACACGCCGATTATTGCAGTCACCGCTCTGGCGATGGCTGGCGACTACGAGCGTTGTATCGCTGCGGGAATGGATGACTACATCAGTAAACCGATCAGCAAAGAAACGCTGAAAGTGAAGCTTGACCACTGGTCGCAGCCTGATGTTGTCTCGCGCAATAAAAAGCTTGCGCATTCATTCAATCAGTATTCTCCGGCATCGTCGGCTGGATCGATGCGGACGCCCGTGAACATTTTGGAACTCGAGAAATTCTATGGCGCCGGTGAACTGAGCACCGTACTCGATCTGTTCCTGACCACTACCGAAAATTTGTTCGCCGAACTGGAACGTGCGATTGCCGAGCGGCGCGCTCAAGCCGTGTCGCGCATCGCGCACGAATTGAAAGCTTCGACGACCACAGTGGGCGCCAAGGACATGACGAAGCTCTGTTTGTATTTGGAGCACACAACCGGCCACGAAGACTGGTATGAAGCCGAGCAGACTGCCAAAGAACTGATGCAGTCGTTCAAGGAAATGAAGCAATTCATCGGGTCGCGAGCCGTAACCCCTCAGTAAAGAAACGCCAGTGGTGCGTTATGCGGATTTGCGTTTGTCTGAATGATGATCGGCAAACAGTTGGACCACGGTGCCACGTTGTTCGGCTTCGCGAACGCGTTTGAGAATCAGGTCGTCCCAGTATAGCAGCTCGCGCAAGTCGGCTTCTTTCGGCTGTGCCTGCACGGCTTTAGCCAGACCGCCAAAGCAACAGATCGCCTGCATGTGTTGGTTGGGAAAACACTTTTCGTAGAGGTCCAGCGCCAATCTATAAAGTTGCTCTGCCCGTTCGAATTCGCAGCGCTGAACGGCTTTCGATGCCTGCTGTTCCAGTTCGCAGATGAAGTCGTTGTCCGCCACTGCATGCCCCTGGCGATGCGTGAGGAAAGCTTGTCGCAGCAAGGTGAGTGCGCGCTCGCGTTGATCTTGATCGAATGCTGCATAGACGCGGGAGATCAAAGCTGGAGAGATGAAGGTAAGCATCTTCGTGCCTCGCAATTGTAGTGTTCGCAATAGTCGTAGCCATGCGCCTTAAGTTCCCGATCTGAAGCTTAAATCGTCAAGATAAACTCTGCCGTTGGAAAATGCAGTTGAATAGTGGCAAAACACATGTTCTATGGTTCTGGAAACTGCCTTAAGCATTAGTGGCAAACCTGAATATCAATCTGTATGTGTAAGGAGCATCATTTGAGCAGGAAACCAAAATGGCGAATCGTAGTAATTAATTCGCCGTGCGGAGAACAAGCACATGGATGTTCTGTCATATAGAGGACCGGGAGCCGCCGGAGGCGTTTCGTCCGGGTTAGAACGCGCCTGGCGCACTCAACATGAGGGTGGTGCCTGCTGGTGGTTTTTGTCCGGCGATTTTCTGAATAAACTGCCGTCCGATTATCAGAATTCGCAGTTCGTCACTATGCTGTCAGAGAATTTGGTCAAGGGACACTATCGTTTTTGCAACGAGTTTATCTGGCCGGTAATGCACGATCTGCCGCAGTATGCCACGCTCAACGACGACGACCGCGAGGCGTACAGACAATTCAATTTGAAGGTCGCCGATCACGTCACTTACGAAAACGGTAATCGGCTGTACTTCGTGCAGGATTATCAGTTGGCGCTGGTGCCCCGCTACACCAAGTTGTACGGCGCGCGCACGCACGTGTTCTGGCACATTCCCTGGCCGAAGGATGTGCCGCCGGAGTTCGTGCAGCCAGTCGTAGAAATCGCGCGCGCCTTATTGCGAGCCGATGGCATCGCGTTCCACACCAAAGAATACGTGGACAACTTCATGCACTTCATCTGGCAGTATCTGCTGGAGTTCGTTGTCGATCAAGAAACGGCACGCGTCAGTCACATCCCCGAAACTTCGCTGGAGCCCATGGAACGGCGCCCCGCGCCCGGTACCATGGATGATGGCACTTATGTGCTGGCGCGCCAGCGCCCGGTCGTCCAGGCGCCGGTCGGCGACACGCGGCTGTTCGCGCGTCCGCTGGGCATCGACATGGACTTCTGGCGGGAGATGTCCTCCCACCCGGATACGGACAAAACACCGGCGGTGCTCAAAGATTTGCAGACGCCGTTCGTCCTCTCGGTCGACCGCGCTGACTATACGAAAGCCGTTGCCGATCGCATCGCGTCCATCGACGAATACTTTACGTTGCATCCGGAGCGCATCGGCAAACTGACGTTCGTGCAGATATGCGGGCGCACGCGCAGCGGGCTGGAAGCTTTCGATCAGTATTGGGAGACTTGCCAGGCCGGCGTCGATTATCTGAACGCGCGCTGGGGCACGGACGGCTGGGAGCCGTTGCATTGGGTGAAGACGCCGCTCGGTCCGCCGGAGCTGGCGCAGCTTTACCGGAACGCCGTCGCTATGCTGGTCAATCCGGTGCGCGATGGATTGAATTTGACCGCCAAGGAATACGTGGCGTGCCAGGGCGATAATGCCGGCGTGCTGCTCCTTTCGGAGGGCGCGGGCGTGTGGAAGGAATTCGGCGGGTACGCGCTGCCGGCATCGCCTGCGGTGCCCGGACAGATTGCGGATTCGCTGGAAGCAGCCCTGTCGATGTCGCAAATCGAACGCAACACGCGCATGCACTTGATGAAACAGAAGGTCGAGAAAAACTCCCTGTCGCGCTGGTGGCAGAAGTCGCTGTCGGCATTCGCAACTACCGAACGCGAGTACGCCATCACCCTCGCCGACGAACGCATCGCCTGATTGCCCGGCGCGAAGAAACCGGCGAAATCTCTCTTGAACAAAACTGCTCGTTTAAGGGGTCGCCAGAGTTCGAAAAAACATTAAATCAGGGTGGTTTGAACAAAACTGCTCATTTGGACCCCCCGAAACGAGCAGTTTTGTTCAAGCCCCTCTGAGCGCCGCTCCGCGCTTACCTCATTGCATATACTCGTAGCCGGCGGCGATGGCGCGCGACTGCTGTTCGTATTGCTTGGCTTCGTCGGCGCGTCCGAGTTTCTTCAGAATCACTGCGTAGTTCTCGAGCGATTGCGCGACTTGCGGGCTGTAGCGGTTTCCCGCCACCGACTGACGGTATGTCAGCAACTGCTGCGCGTACGGCTCAGCCTTCGCATACTCGCGTGCTTGCATCATCATAGTCACCAGCGTCTGCGAGGTGAACTCCGAATCTTCCGGCGAGAGCCCCGCCTGCTGTTCGAGGTTCAGCGCCTGTTCGTACATCTGCCACGCCAGGGGATTGTGCCGCTGGTCCATGAGACGCCCGCGCTCTTTCTGAATCTCCGCCGCGTGCAGCAGCGCGAAGTGATAACGGTCCCAGAGCCCCTTGTCTTTCTTGAAGTCCGTCTCGGCCGCTTTCAGTTCGCCGATGGCGGTGGCGGCGGCTTCGTCGAAGGTGGTCTGCGCTTCGGCAAGCTTGCCGGATGCGTTCAGGAGTTTCGCTTTGTCCCGCAGTGACTGCGAGGGCAGATGCAACCGCACCGCTTCCTGTTGCAGTTTGATCATGTTCTGCAGCGCTTTCTTCTGGCACCCACACGCATCTGCTGACAGCGGCGCGCTGATCGAGATGAGCATCGAGATGAGAAGCAAACTGCCAACGAACCGCATGGGAACCCCCTTCTTGTGTATCGACTTGTTTATGGTGTCAGCAATGACTGGGTGCTCAGCTGGAAAGTTTCCTGCCCGGCAGCGAAAGTTGTGTCATCATTCACACTGTCTATCAGCCAATCCTCAGCGAAGCGGACTTCACAAGTGCTCGACAAATTCTCCATCGCCCGCGCCCTGCGCGAGATTGGCATATTGCTGGAGTTGAAGGGCGAAAACTATTACAAGGTGCGCGCCTACGAAACCGGCGCTACCATGCTCGAGTCGCTGAACACCGACCTGGGGCAGCTGGTCGACGAAAACAAGTTGCAGACCATTCGTGGCGTTGGCGAGGCGCTGGCTGCCAAAATTGCTGAGCTTTACCTGACGGGGCGGTGCGAGATGCTCGAACGTCTGCGCGAAGAGATGCCGCCCGGTGTGATTGAGCTGTCGCAGGTGCCGGGGCTGACGCCGAAGCGCATCAAAGCGTTGCACGAGGCGCTCGATATCACCAGCATCGCTGAGTTGCGTGCCGCCTGCGAAACGCATGCCGTCAGCAAAGTCAAAGGCTTCGGCGCCAAGACCGAGCAGACCATTCTGGAAGGCATCCGCACGTACGAGACGCGCGAAGAGAAGATTCTTTTGCACCATGCGCAAGAAACTGCGGCGATGCTGGAATCACACATGCGCACCACCAGCGGTGTCAAGCGTGTCGAAGTGGCGGGTGCCATCAGGCGCTGGGCTGACAGTATAAGCAGCATCGATCTGGTTGTGGAAACCAGCAATGCCGAGGCGGCGATTGCCGATTTCAAGGCGTTTCCGCTGGCAGTGCGGGCGGAGTCTGCGACCGAACACGGCTGCGTGGTCAGGCTGACTCGCGGTATTCATGCGTCGTTGTTCGCGGCACAGCCCGGGCAATTTGCCGCCGGATTGCTGGCTCACACCGGCGCGCGCGCTCACTTCGAGCGCCTGAAGCTGCTTGCCGAGAAAAACGGTTTACGCCTAGACGAAACCGGTGTTACCCGTGGTGGCAAGTTGCTGCCCGCCGGCGAGGAACGCGACCTCTACAAACACCTGGGGCTGCCCTACATTCCGCCTGAACTGCGTGAGGACTGGGGCGAAATTCAGGAAGCGCTGGCGGGAGCCGATTTCGAAGATCTGGTGGCGGAAAGCGATGTTAAGGGGCTGGTGCATTGTCACACCCAATACAGCGATGGGCGAAACTCTGTCGAAGAGATGGCGCGCGCCGGCGAGAGCATGGGCATGGAATACATCACCATCACCGACCATTCACCGGCGGCGCATTATGCGGGCGGGCTCACCGAAGACCGCCTCAAGCGCCAGTGGGACGAGATAGACAAGGCGCAGGAAAAGGTGAAGATCAAGATTTTGCGCGGCACAGAATCGGACATTCTGGAGGACGGAGCGCTGGATTATCCGGATCGCATACTGGAGAAGTTCGACGTCATTATTGCCAGCGTTCACTCGCGGATGAAAATGGACTCCAGGCAAATGACGGCGCGCGTAATCAATTGCATGAAGCTTCCCGTTTTCAAGATCTGGGGGCACGCTCTCGGGCGTCTGGTGCTGCGCCGCGAACCGTTTGCTTGCGACGTCGACAAAATTCTTGATGCGGTCGCGGAGTCGAAGGCCGCAATCGAAGTCAATGGCGATCCGCATCGGCTCGACATGGAACCGCGACTGATCCGCATGGCGCGCGAGCGCAATATCCCATTCGTTATCTCAACCGATGCGCATTCGGCGAGGGCGCTCGGTGTTTTGCCCTACGGAGTCCATACGGCACGCCGCGGTGGATTGCGGCGGCACGAAGTGCTCAACACATTGTCAGTCGAACAGTTTCGCGCCGCCGTCAAACCTGAGTAATTAGGTTACGAAGCCTTGCGCGTGCGCCGTGTACGTGCTGCCGGTTTAGCGGCGGCGGTCGTCGCATCGGACTTCGCGGCTGTCTGCGCGGCGGTGGTCGCATCGGTCTTCGGCGCGCCGGTCGCGGCGGACTTGGCCGTTCTTGCTTTGCGCGGATGCAGCATCTCGTGCATCAACTCTGCCTTGCGTTGTTGTAATTCCTTCGCCAGCATTTCGAGGTCAGCCACATCCTTCAGTTTCGGCAGCAGTTGATGCTCTTCTTCCTTGATATGGTGCTCGACCAGATCCTGCAGTACTTTCACCTTCGCTTCGAACATACTGCCCTTGTACGGCGATTGCTCCAGCTCGTCGATGATTTCCTTGACCAGCCGGTGTTCGACGTCCGCTTCGTCCGTGAGCATCGGCCCGTTTTCAATCATGCGCAGCTGCGGGTAAACCATTTCTTCTTCGAGTTGCGAGTGCACCTTAAGCTCGAGGCAGATCTGCTGTACGACGCTCACTTTGGTTTCGTGCTCGGTCGCCAGTTTGAACGCGATAAACATGCCTTTTACTTTGCGGTGATCCATCTTCAGGAGCTTCACCGCATCGTTGGACATGTACTCCTGCAACTGAGCCATTCCTGACCCAATCGCTTCGTTGACTTGTTTCACTACATCTTTCATGAGACTCTCCCACTTCTTCAATCTGGCAAGAAAGACGAGATGAGCGCATAGGCAGTTCCTATGGTTCAGCCAGCTGAGCCTTTCGAGACTTCTATGGAGAAAAAACTGAAGTGATATCAATTCAGTTTTTGAGAAGAAGGGAGCGGATATCTCCCAAGTGACTGCTTGATATCCTCGTACAGTCCGGCTAGCCAGGAGGGATCTTCGGGCTTGTTCGCTGCGAGAGTTTCCTTTCTAAAATCCACCGGGGCGATAATCAATGGCTCTTTGTCTTCCTTCGAGTCGTGGATGAGAACGAACAGGTCTTCGCTGGCTTCATCGCCCATCGCCAGACAGCCGATTGAGCAGTTGCTGCCATGAATCAGAATGTCGCTGCCTGGCTTGGTGCGCCCGTCCTCGTGGGCGCGCGCCAGATCGAATACGTTCGGATAGTTGACGCGCAAACCCAGGTGGTAAGGGGTGTTCGGCTCCAGCGACTCGATCAGGTAAAGTCCTTCGGGCACCTGCCGATCGCCTTCTCGCAACTTGGGACCGAGATTGCCGCTGGCGCCCTCGATTGGATAAGTCCAGATGTAGGTGTACTGCGGTTCGCTGCCGTCAGCGGTGTCGGCGGCGGCATAGACTTGCAGTTCGCGCTTGTCCTTGATGGCGACCAGGGTGACCCGATCAGGTGGGTAAGAAACGCCTCTGTCCCGAAACCGCTGAAACAGCCGCTGCCTCGCCACAGTGCCGTACTGGGCGATCTGTTCGTCGATGGTCTTCTTTTGCACAACGTGCCCGATCACGGGCAGTTGACCGACGAAAGCGCGTACCTGGGCGCGATTGACGAAAATCGCCGGCGCCAGCACGCCGATGCTAATCAGGAAGCCGACCAGAAGACGCTTGTTCAATTTCCAACGCACCGGAGAGGAACTACCTCAACCTAGCACGGCGTTGGTTTCTTCGCTGGTCCAGACAAAAGATAGGCAAAAAGATAGCCCCGCCGATATGATCGACGGGGCGGGATTCCAATTTCATTATCCGGGTCCATCTGGTGGTTGGCAATCACCCATTCGGGGGAGGGCAAACGTCATGTTGGTCCTGAATGCATTCCGATCTGTTGAGGCATTTGTTTGCTTCCTGGAAAAAATTGGCACACTGATTGCATAGTTGCAGCATGTAAAAGGATGGTATCGCCGGTGGTATCAGGGCGAAAAATCCTTCAGCATACCAGTCAGTTGTTAACAAGTTGCTAAATGCCTGAAACAGGCTCCGGGACGCGGTTTCGGGCGCGTCTGGATTTGCCCGTCCGTGACGTCGTTATGCGACATTTTTAGATTTCACATTAGTTCTCTGGAAAAGAAGAAATTGTTGTCAGTAGAGCGTGAGCTATGGGTACATGTAATTAGGCATTTATATGCAGGTGGTGCTCGTGGCTCTCGACCAAGCACAGTCGCCCAGTCGTCGTCTGGCGCCGGGAACAACCTTCGATGGCCGATATTGGGTGATCTCCCACGTCGGCGAAGGCGGGATGGCGCACGTCTACAAGGCTCGGCACCTGCATCTCGATCAAATTGTCGCGCTCAAACTGCTGCGCAAAGACTCATGCAATGACCCGGTCAAAGTAAAGCGCTTCCAGCTGGAAGCGAAAGCCGCCAGCTCCCTGAGTCATCCCAACTTGCTCAATGTGCAGGGTTTCGGAATCTGTGAAGGCACTCCCTATCTGGTCATGGAGTACGTCGAGGGCGACAGCCTGGATGCCGTGCTCGATGCCCACGGTCCCATGCCGATTGCTCGTGTAATCGACATCGGTATGCAGGTGTCGGCTGCGCTCGGTTTTTTGCACGAGCAGCGCATCGTTCATCGCGACATCAAGCCTGCCAACATCGTTAGCACCGCGGGCGGTGCCTGCAAAGTGGTCGACTTCGGTATCGCCAAAATCTATGACGATGCCGGTGCGGCGCTCAGCGACGACCAGGAAGAAACCGCCGGGACCGGAGCAGGAGCAGGGACCGCGTCAGGGTCGGATTCATCGCAGAGCCTGACACGCACCGGTGCTCTGATCGGCACGCCTGCCTTCATGAGCCCGGAACAGGCAATGGGTGCGCATCTCGATGGGCGTTCCGACATCTACTCGCTGGGCTGCCTCCTGTTCGAGCTGGCTACAGGTCGACCACCATACGTCGCTGACACCCCCTACAACGTCCTGGCTCTGCACCTGAAGGGGGCGATTCCGACGTTGACCGATTTCCTGCCGGATAAGCAGAGCGACACCGTCGACGCGTTCGATGCGATCATCCGGAAGTGTCTCGCCAAGTCACCCGACGACCGGTTCCAGTCGATGGAGGAACTCGCCGGCGCCTTGTCCACGTGCCGCAATGATGCGGAGACTAACGAAGATGGCGGCGCCGCAATGCCGGCATCCGGTGCCGCAAAAGGTCTGACACGGGTCTGGCGGCGACTGAACACGGCCGCCCGCCGAGCCTTCAAAACTCCTGCCGATGAGCAATCGGCCGCCCGCCGCTCTCGCATCAACACGGCACTATTGGTAGTGGCATTGCTGGTGGCTGGTTCGATTCCAATCATTCAATCGATGCCGGCGAAGAAACCAGCGGCAGACGATCTCGAGTTAGCAACTCCGCGCGAGCTCCTGAGGCGCGGCATCGAAGAGTCGGTCGCTAAGAATAACGAAAAAGCCGTTCTCCTCCTGCAGTTGGCACTTTCCAAATTGGAGAACGCCGGGCAGTTTGAACGCGCGGAAGTCGAGTTTCAGTTGGGTGGTGCGCTGCGTAATCTGCTGAGATTCGAAGAGGCGATTCCCTATTTCGAGGCGGCACAGCGCGCGCTCGAAAAGCAAGGAAGCGTCCGGGCAAAGGATGCTGCGATTGCGCATTTCCATTCCGCATACTGTTACTACCGCATCGGGCAGTGGCAGAAAGCCATTCCCGGTCTCGAACATGCTGTCCGGATGGGTGTAGGCGGCGACGATGTTTTGTTTCCTCTTGCAGATTGCTACTTGCAGCAAAATCGATTAACAGAATCCTGCGGCGTTGCCCATCCATGGGAGGACAATCGCTCCGCCGCCAGTCGCGACATCTCCCGGTATCACAAAAAAGAGTGGGGTGCACTGCCGGTTTTGTTGCTCTCGACGCAACGGTCCAAGTACTGGGACAAGATCTGGATCGATGAAGATCTGGCTGCCACGTACATGAAATTGGGCTATTTCGACGAAGCCAAAGATTGGGCCGAGAAAATTAGAACCGATGACCCGACTGTGGCTTGGCTCAACGAAGAGCGCTTAGCGCGTATTTTTCTGGCGCAGGGTGATCTCGGACGGGCACGTCGCTTCATGACCGAAGCTCGGGCGCGAGTCGACGCCGGCACCGATCCGTACGGGTTGGCGCGAGAGGAAGCCGACCTGGGCGTCATCTCCTTCCGCGAGAAGAAATATGCCGAGGCGCAACAGCACTTCGAGACCGCGCACGACGTGCTTGTGAAGAGCCTTGGTAAGTGCAAGGTCGGCAGCAAGAATCGCATGGAGCTCGACACTTTGCTGTGGGTGCAACGAGGCCGCGATTTGTCCCGCCTGCGCGCTGCCGCCGTGCCACAAAAGTCCGACGCAACGCCACCGCAATCCGGCGCAACGAAGGAGTGAGAGCGGCATGTCGCTTAACCAGGCACAATCTCCATCTCGCAGGCTCGAGCCGGGCAGCATGTTCGACGAGCGCTACCGTGTGATCTCACACATCGGCTCGGGCGGCATGGCCAACGTTTATAAAGTGCATCACCTCCATCTCGATCAGTCGATGGCGCTCAAACTCCTGCGTCGTGACATGTGCAGCGATGCGCGCCGAGTCAAGCGTTTCAAGCAAGAAGCGATTACGGTCGCCCGCATCAAGCACCCCAACCTCGTCAACGTGCACGGCTTCGGCATTGTCGACGGCACGCCGTACCTGTGCATGGAATACGTCGAGGGCGATAGCCTCAACATGATTCTCGACGCTCATGGCGCCATGTCGGCGGCGCGCGTGGTGCTGGCCGGACTGCAGATTGCGGCGGCGCTCGGGTTTCTTCACGAGCACGGCATTGTGCATCGCGACGTCAAACCCAGCAATGTGATCGGCACCGCCGACGGTGTGTTCAAGTTAGCCGACTTCGGTTTGGCAAAATTGACGATCGCCACAGATACCGATGAAGACGCCGAAACGGGCGACCTCAACACGTCGCCGCAGAGCCTGACGCAGACCGGGGCGATTATTGGCACGCCGGCCTATATGAGTCCCGAGCAGTCAATCGGCGGGACCGTCGACACCCGTTCGGACATCTATTCATTTGGATGCCTGCTCTTTGAATTGAGCACCGGCAAATCTCCGTATCAGGCTGAATCGCACTACGAAATGTTGGCGCAGCATCTGAAGGCGCCCGTTCCCTCGATTTCCGACCTGGTTGCCGGTTTTGGCAATGTCGGGTTGGATCGCCTGGTGCGCAAGTGCCTGTCCAAGGATCCAGCCGATCGCCCGCAGACGATGAAGGCTGTGATTGCCGAACTGCAAGAGTGCCAACTGGAGAAGGACGCATCGCAGAATCCCTGGCGCATCGGCTGGTCGGCAAACTGGCGCACCTGGCGGCGCTCGATGAAAACTCGGGTGTTTTTGAATGGTGCTATGGCTGTGATCATAGTATCGCTGCTGGTGGCAATCGGAGCGCTGACTGCGATGCGATTGAAACAGCCGCCGGCCGTGCAGTCGGAAGATGTTTCAGTTGAGCAGCTGATGTCGCAAGGAAGGCAGCGGTTGGATGCTAACGATGCTGACGGAGCGCTGAGTTTCTTTTTGCCGGCGTACAGACGTGTTGAGTACCTGCCGCGATCCGAACGCAAAGCGGAGTGCGCCATGTGGGTCGGTAGTGCCTATTGCGGCAAGCACGACCCCGCTGAGTCCATTGCCTTCTATGACCAATCGGCTCAGATATATGAGGACCTGGGCGAAACGGAGCATCTGGGAGAGGTGCTGTACAAAAAGGGCGAAGCGCTCTTGAACATGCAAGAGTGGGAAGAAGCTGTGCGCACGCTTGAGAGAACGAAAAAGCTGGGCCACGAGGGTGCTTTCGTCAATTGCGCGCTGGGCAAGGGACTGCTGAACGCTGGCAGACTGAGCGAAACCGGCGGCAAACCTTACGTCTGGGAGACTGCCGCGGATGCCAGACAGCGCGCTGGATACAATTGGCAGGACAAGCCGGCGGGCGCTGAGCATTTCTTGAAACTGGCGCTGGATAGGCTCAAGGGACGCAACGAGCCACAGAATCTGGAGACGCGCACAGTGAGCGCGCATCTGCTGGCGATGACCTTGCTGCGCCTGGGGCGAAACGCCGAAGCCAGACAATACATCCCGACGGCGGCGGCTTATCCACCAATGCGTTGGGTGGGTGTACGCACGCGCGAGATGGTGGACCTGGCGGACGGCAACCTGCCGGCTGCACGCGCCGATGCCCTGGAGCTGAAGCGGGTGTCGCCGGAGAATCCTCAGATGATCGCCGCCGCTGATGAAGATCTCGGGCGCATCGCGTTTGCTGAGCGTGATTATGCCGAAGCTGATCGTTGTTTCGGTCGCTACTATGACGCGCTGCGCTTGTTCATTCGCGACGAGCACAACGTGTCGCTGCACAAAAATTACCTGCTGCAGATGATCTGGGCAAGAAACGCTCGCGACATCTCGCGCACTATGACTGCCTTCCAGGACCTCGGACGCGCTGTCGATCAAGAGCAGAGGTAGCAAATAAACTAGTCGGCAGCCGCTTCCTGCTTCTGGTTGTCTTTGTCTTTATCGTCGTGTTTTTTCTTGATCATGTAATGAAACGGCATCACTTCCGGCAGTCCGAAGATAAACCGCACCGGCGACGGAATCCAGCTTTTGACGCCGAAAGTCAGGTGCGTGTTGCCCTTCTTGTCTTTGCGGCGAGCGAATTCGCGCAGGTCAATCGGCAAATCGACCCCCGGAGTTTTCACCACGGCGCGCACGCCTTCGATGTTGCGCAGGCGCGGGTAGCCCTCTTTCAGATCGAGGTCCATGTTGATCTCGCCCAGTTCCACTTGCTTGACGGTCACCGGAATGTAGTGCTTGCCCTCGGGCACCTTGAGCACCAGCGTTTGCGGACCGGTGCGGATGAACTGCACGTGTTTGCCTTGCAGTGAAATCTTTTGCAGGTTGTGGATCAAACTGCCGCCGGAGGCGCCCAGTTTGGATGCCAGCTTTTCTTCGGCTTCGTCGAGTGACTCGAAGATGCTGTCACCATATTCGGTGCCGCGCGGGTACGCGGTGGAACTGGCGTCGCTGCGCACCACGACGATGCGATCTTCCTGCCGGGAGATTTCCACGACGTCGTGCAGCATGTCTACTGTTTTAGGCGCGCACTGCTTGCCGGAGATTGCTTGCAACACTTCCAGGAAACACATGCCGCCCGGCGGATGCGAGTGTGATTGCTGGTTGGGAAACTGTGCCTGAGCAGCTGCCGCTGGAGTCTCCACGGTGCCAATCTGTTCCGGCTGCGAGGACTCAGTCTTCGTTGATGATGCTGCATCGTCGGCGATTACTGGCGTTGGTGCGCACGCCGAAAACAGGATCACCGACCAAGTCGTCGCGGTGAGCGAAGCCGTGGTTTTTCTATTTGGAGCTGCGAGACGAGACACCGAGCACCTTAAAGTGGGCACTTATGAATCGATTATCTCATCCGCCTCAATAACTGCAGTGGGTTCTGCCTTGTTTCTTCAGGTACTGCTGATGGTATTCCTCTGCCTTCCAGAATTCGGCAGCAGGCACTATCTGCGTGACGATCGGGTCACGAAACTTGCCGGCGGCGGTCAGCTGTTTCACTGTCTCGGCGGCAGCGGCTTGCTGTTCAGGCGAGTGGAAAAAGACTGCCGAGCGATACTGGTCGCCGACGTCCGGTCCCTGTCGGTTGAGGGTGGTCGGATTGTGGATGGAGAAAAACTTGTTGAGCAGTTCTTCGAAACTGACCGTCTGCGGGTCGAATTCTACCTGTACGACCTCGGCATGCCCGGTCGTGTGGGAACAGACGTCCTGGTAGGTGGGGTTGGTTTTCGATCCGCCCATATAACCGACTGCCGTGGATGAAACCCCCGGAAGCGTGCGGAAAGCCTCTTCTACGCCCCAGAAACAGCCGGCGCCGAACGTTGCCTTGTCCATATCAACCCCTCCTGATTAAGGCTTAGAATTCTACCCTTTTTCTGTTTTTTAGCCGGAACAGATGAAGTTTTGCGGCGTCGAGGGGCTTATCGAATTGGTACCCACCAGGCTGAACCATGAAATTAGCGCGCGCTTTTACTATCGCCACCCTGATTGCTGCTTCCCTGCCGGTTTTGACTCCAGTGTCAGCCTTGTCTCAGGAGCGTCTGCAGCGCCCGGGAACAGCCCCCGACTTCGGTACCTCCACGTACTCTATTGATGGCAGCGCCTTCGCCACTCCTCCCCGCCCCGCGCCCTCCTATAACGGTGCGGGCGGCGGGTCGCGTCCGCTGGCGGGCGGTGTTTCGCGCAGCGGCGCCTATAACGGGGTTTCTTCCGGGGCATACGACGGTTCGGCGAACTCCGGCGGGCTGTCGGGCAGTGCCGTCGACAGCAGTTCGTTCGCCAGCTTCCCGCGGCAGACATTCACGGCTCCTATCAGCCAGGCGCCATTGAACGTGCAGCAGCCGACATCGGCTCCGGCGACGCGCCCAAGTTTCTCGGCAACGCTGTCGCAGCAGGACCTCGCGCTTTTGGGCTCGCGCGATGTGGTTGTGTTGATCGACAAATCAGGTTCGATGGGCGATATGGACTGCCCGGCTCCCATGTTTGGTGGCGGCAGTGGTGGCAGAGTCGCCAGCAAAGCCGTCGGCATGTTCGGCACATTGGCAGGCGCCGCCGCCGGATTTGGTGGCATCAGCATCGGCGCACCGGGCTTTGGTGTGCGTGGTGCCGGTCCCGGCGTCGTCAGTCGTTGGCAGTGGGCGGGTGCTCAGTTAACGGCATTGGCCGGCGCCACCAGCGGCGTGCTTCCTAAAGGCATCACCGCCATGTTCTTCGACAACAGCTATCAGGTATTTCCCAACGTGCGCGTGCAGCAGATTCCGCAACTGTTCGCGCGCGAGCATCCGAGCGGCAGCACCGACGTGACCGGCGCCCTGAAAGCGTGTCTCGTTGATTACTTCAAACGCAAAGCCGCCGATCCGGCGCATACCAAACCGCTTGTAGTCGCGGTGATCACAGATGGCATGCCCAACAACGAAAACTCGCTGAAGAATCTGATCGTCAATACATCCAACAGAATGGAAAGACCTGACGAGATCGCCATCACGTTTCTGCAAGTCGGGCGTGAGCGTGACGGGCTAGATCTTTTGCACGAGTTGGACGACGGCATGCAAATGCGCGGTGCTCAGTTCGACATCGTCGACAGCAAAGTGTTTCCTGAAGTGGCACGCTTCGGCTTGTCGCGAGCGCTGGTCCTGGCCATCACGGAACGCACCAACGAACACGGTTAGAGCTTAGAGCTGCGCGCCGGCAGCGGCGGCGTTGGCATTATTGCGCTTCAGTTCGGCACGACGAGGCGACAGGTGGCGCGCAGCGCGTTTCTCCTTAACCTCTTGCAGCGTCCGGCGCATACCTTCCGCGAAGGAAATGCGGATTCCGTCTGTATAGCCCAACTCGCGTTCGGCACGCGAAATATCGAAACCTTGATTGAGCGCCGCCAGTCTGAACGCAGGACGCGAATAACGCGCCAGGCGCTCGCGCCACTTCAGTGGACCGACGCGGGCGGCAATCGAGGATGTTTCGATCAAAAGACGTGCCATCGAATACGGTATTGAACGTGCCACTGGCGGCAAATTCAATTCTCTGGCGACAGTCTCAAATAATTGACGCTTCGAGATCTTCTGTCCGTCAGTCAGGTTGTAGACTCGACCGTAAGCAACCGGATTGTTGATCGACAGTTCGATAGCGCGGCAAAGGTTCTCCACGTAAATAACGTTGGTTTCTTTCGAACCATCGCCGACGATCAAAGCTCTGCCGTTTTCTATGGCTGAGATTAGCCGTGGCAGCCACGCTTTCTCAGTCGGTCCATAGATAAATCCGGGACGCAAAATGGTGATGTTGATGTCGTCGGTGTAGAAATATTCGCGCACCAGCTTTTCGGCGGCGACTTTCGAGTTGGCGTAGGTTTCGCGGCAGGAGATCAGTGGTGCGTCTTCGCAAACCGCGTATTGGTCGTGCTCGCCCATAATCACAGCCAGGCTGCTGATATGAATGAATTGCTTGACCCGGGCGCGAATCGAAGCGCGAATGGTTGATTCCGTGCCGTGCACGTTCACTTTGTGCAAGTAATCGGGATCGCCGAAAGCGTCGATGACGGCTGCCGTATGCACGACGACATCGCAGCCCTGCATGTTGGCACTTAGCGAGTCGTCGTCGAGCAAATCTCCGACGACGACAGATACATATTCAGGATAGGCGCGGGCGATTTCCTGCAACCCGCTCATTTCACTTACCGGACGCACGAACGCCCTCACACGAACCCCACGAGTGGCGAGGTATCTTGTGAGATTGAGACCTACGAGCCCCGAGGCTCCGGTGACAAATGCTTGAAGGGACGCCATATTAAAAGTTTCCGCCAAAAAACCAGGACTAAATTTACAGCTATTCGAGTCAAAAGAATACTAGCTAACCTGTATAGCTAAGTACTAAACGATAAGGATATTGTTGCTATTGCATTGGTTCTTTACGAGCGCTTGACACCCCTGTGCCTTATTGCCTGTAGAGCTCACGTACTTTGAGTTTCGTAAACCGGAACGTTAGTTTCAAAGGGAAATGGGGCTGGTATGTGTTATCAATTGAGCAATTGGCGTTGTCGTCTGCGTTTCAGGCTGTTCACAGGCAGACGAACCGGCATCGATCGACTCATCAGTGGAGATGGAACATTGAAGACGGTGCGGGTAGTGGCGCTGATAGCGGTGACAGCCACGACATTACTGAGCCCATCATTCTTTGGCCTTTCAGCGGCACAGGCGGAGGTTTCTAAAGAAGCGGTGCGATTGAACGGAGAGAGCAACAGCGTTCCTGCCTATCACTGGGTGGATGACACTGTGGCACCGCGGGTGGTGCTGGTGGCATTGCACGGCTCGGTGCAGCACGCCGGCAACTTCGCGACCCTGGCTGAAAAGCTGGCTCCGCAGGGCGTGATTGTTTATTCCATCGACTTGCGCGGACATGGTGACTGGGCTGTCGCCGGGCAAGGTCGCCCGCGCGTCGATTATGCCGGCAGCGCCCGCGACCTGGTGCACCTGACCGCCCAACTGCGCGGCAAGCATCCCGGATTGCCTGTTTTTATTATTGGCGAGAGCGTCGGTGCGGCGGTAGCGATCAACGCCCTGGCTGAAAACCCGCACATGTGCGATGGCATGATTCTGGCCAGCCCTGGCTCCAAGCCTGTGGTGGCCGGACATAACCTGGGCGCGACGTTCCGCACGGCTCTCGGCGCGGTCAAATCCTTTGGCACCAATGTCGACCTGACGGCGCATCTGAAGAGCATCTCGGACGACCCGCGCAGCGCCGACGAAATGATTGCCGACCCGCGCATTCGTAAGCAAGCCAGTCTTGGCGATTTGCTGCGCACGGTCAACTTCATCCGCACTTCCGACGACGTGGCTCGCAAGCTGAATAAGGACGTGCCGGTGCTGGTTATTCAGGGCGAAGACGACGATATCATTCAGGCTTCGTCGAGCGAAGCCCTGTATGCCAAGCTGTCTGCCAAAGACAAGTCGATTCTCAAGTTTCCCAAAGTCGGTCACATTCTGGTGACGACGGCGTTTCTCAAGCAAGAAGTCCTGAACGGCGTCCAGAGTTGGCTTTTCGCCCGCACACGCGTCTCAGGTGAACCGCTGGCAGTCACCGCCACCCAGCCGAAGGCACCCAGAAATGCAGTCGATAGCCTGCTTAATACGCCTTCGTCGGAAGAAGAACGTGGCCCTTTACACGACTAGATTGCACGTTGCCGTAGACCTGGCGCTGGGCGATAATTCCGCCGCTGTTGTCGTAGCTTAGTTCGACTGCCGTATCGGGGGCAGCCAGTTGTCCTGTCACTTCCTGATTAGCCAGGCGGGCGATCGTCTGGCGTGTCGCCAGTTGGGGGATGGCTTGCCGGCTGGCCAGCTGCCCGTTAATACGGGGCGCCGCCAGGGCGATATTGGTGTTGGTGGAGGTGAGCTGGGGGCGCACAGTCGGCACGTGACGCGGCTTTACATAAATGCCGCCTCTGGGATTGTGGCTGATCAGTTGCACGTTGGTATTGGGATTGGACCACTGCAGGTTCGTGCGCGGAGCGGCAAGCTGGGCGCGCGTTTTGGGCGCGGCAAGCGCAATCTGGGTGTTGACCGAGGGGCGCACGGTCGGCACGTGTTTAGGTCTGACGTAGATGCCGCTGTGGTGCTGGACCGGGACGAATATCTTCTTCAGTTTGGGATAGGTGGCGTGCGTCGGCACCGCCGCAACGCGGGGTTTTGGATAGTGGGTGATGCCTCTGAGCTGGGTCTGTCCGGGGGCGACGCGGCGGTACTGGCGACCGGCTTCGAGCATCGGCACCCAGCAGTAATGCTTCAAGTTTGGTTTGGCGGTGGTGAGGTCTTGCTCCCAGCCTTTGATTGGACGCAGCGGGGTGGTGATGCTGGTGCAGGCGCCGCCGGCATTGACTCGATGCTGCCCATTCGGAACGCCCTGTGTATGCGTCTGTGCGTATGCACCGGATATGCAAATGGAAGTAAGAAAACTTACAAGGAGCGCTGCTGTGGCTGGGAGTTTCACGTCGGTAGTTGCCTTGAATTCGTGATTGCGCTTGCAGCATAGGTTATTCAGTCGGTTGAAGTCACCCCGGTTTTCCGCGCCTCCCCCCGGTTTCCCGCCGATTCGAAATTAAATCCCGAACACTGGAACCAGTGGTAAAGTAACTCGTCAGTGAGGCCATTCTTGTTGATGTTTGTCGAAGATGATTAAAGGCAACAACACCATCATCACGAAACAGACCGCCGGACTGCTGGTGCTCAGACAGCGCAAGTCCGGCTGCCAGATCCTGCTGGTGCACGATCGCAAAAAGTGGAGCATCCCTAAAGGCGGGATGGAACTCGGCGAGACTCCCGAGCAGACTGCGCGCCGTGAAGTCTGGGAAGAAACAGGCATAACCTTCGGTAGCGATGTGATCCCTGTTGGTTATGTTGACTACAAGAAAGAGCAGAAACGTTTGCATGCTTTTGTTGCGGAACTGGAAGACGAAGTAGAAATCGTGTTGAGTGGTGAATTGATCCAGGCGCGGTTTGTCAGCTTCGCAGAAGCGCGCCGCATGCTGGACGAGCGCCAGTGCATTTTCCTCGATTGGCTGACGGCAGGAAGCCGCGCCGCGTGACCGCACACCGGTCGTGGCAGACTGGTTGCGTCAGTTTTGATGCAGGTCGAGCCAAACCTGCTTGCGACCTTGGCTTTTCGAGCTGTTTCGCAAGCAAAAACTGGGGTTCATGTATCAAATCTGACGCAACGCCGCTAAAATTGTCCGGCTCGCAGTTAGCAAACTGTCAAACCCCATCGAGGTGGATAATGAAACCACGCGTTCTCGCGCTCACAGTGGCGCTTTCCTGTGTTATCGGCGTTGCCGGCTCGAAGATGTGTCTGGCGGACGACGGAGTTTCTGCGAAGTATGTGCAGACTGCCGAGCAGGCGATGCAACAACAGCAGTACAAGAAAGCCGAACTCAACTGGACGAAGGCAATCAAGCTAATCGAGACGCAGGAAGATGACAATCTGGCGCGGGCGCTGACTGGGCTGACAACGGCTTATCGCCAGCAAGGCAAAATCAGTCTAGCCGCCGGCACGCTCGCTCGTGCGTTGGCGATTTATAACAAGTTGGGACACGTCGAATCGGATTTTGTCTCCGAAGCAACTGAGATGGGTAAGGTGGTGAAGATTGCCGATCTCGAGCGGATGGGCGGCCCAAGCGCTCGCGTGCTCAAGGAGAACGGCGGCGTTGTCACCCTGAGCAAGGGCGCCGATGGTGGCGTCAGTGTCTCCATCGACCAGGGCGCACGCCTGGAGAAGACGTTGGCCAGTCAGAAACTCGACGGTTTCCAGATGGAAACGAAGGTGACTTTCGATCTGTCCAAACAAGCGGACGGCTCGCTGCACCTGGCTAACATCAAGGGTTTCAAGATTCACTCAGTCGAGAAAAATATGTGGGTGAACTTGCTCGATTTGCAAATTGGACAAACCGATCCGGACGGCAAGTACAACATCGTGCTCACCGCCGGTAAGGCTGGTATCACAAAGACTGTCGATGGCAAGCTGCCCGCCCCGGCTTACGAGCCGATCGCCGGCATTGCGGGACAACTCGATTCGTTCGGAGCGCCGGTGCAATTTGCACTGCCGGTGGTGACATCGGTGCACGCCTCGCCGGCCAGTGATGCAACCGCATCCTCGTCGTCGTCGTCGACATCATCCTCCGGCTCTGCGACCTCGTCCTCCGATTCGGCATCGGCGGCGACGAATCCAGCCGTTACTTCGTCTCCCGAGCTTTACGCTGCGACGACAACCAATTCGGTATCAGAAACTGCAGCCAAGGCTTCCAGCAAAGCGAAGATCTCCGAGCCACCGAATACGGTTTCATCTCCGGTGACGGAAACACTGCAATCAGACACGACAACCACAACTAGTGACGCCCAGGCTACAAAGCCGGTCAAGACGAAGAAACTGCACGTAGACAAGGACAAAGAAAAAGTCGCGGACAGCGAGAAGAACCGGGATAAGGACAACAAGGACAAGGATATGGACAAGGACGATGATGATGATCACGACAAAGATCACCACAAGGTCAAGAACCTTACCGCCGGCGCGGATGGCGACCGCAAGGATAAAGACAAGGACGACGACGACCACAAGAAGAGCGATCGCAAGGACAAAGATAAAGACGATGACGACGACGATGATGACTAGTCGGCTGAGCTTGCTCTTGTAGCCTATTGGCAACGGAAGTCAGGAAACGAAAATCGCGCAAAATCAGTCACCTCCTCAACTGGGGAGGTGTACATTTAATGGACGAGTTAAGAAACGAGACACCGGAAAACACACCGGAAAATCCACTTGAAGAAGCAGGCTCCATCGGCGACGAGCAGAATCCTGCCTATGTCAAGAAAACGGACAAACAGGACTGGGACCAGTCAGCAAGGCGGGCGAAGCGACCTGGGCTGATCGACAAAATTCAGCAGTTGGAAGAAGGCGAGTAGCCACAAACCGAGACTGAGCATACGTTTGCAGTCTCGTAACGCGCCAACGGCCATGCTTTCCATATATCCAAATCTGGCGTCAACCGGCACATGGTTTGAGGTTTACACATATACGCGGCGCGATACACTAGTATTGCGGAGAGCTTTGCGTACAGCCCAATGAATGATCAAGAACTCAAATGTGTTAGCTGTTCCAAACAGTTTATCTGGACGGCAACCGAACAGGAATTCTTTCGCGAGAAGGGTCTAACTAACGTTCCGAAGCGATGTGCGAGTTGCCGCGTCTTGACGCGGTTGCAGCGACAGGGCGTTGACCCTGCCCGCGCTACTTCGGTGGCCTGTGAAGGATGCGGCACAATGACCGTCGTTCCTTTCCAGCCCAAGGGCTATAAGCCCGTCTACTGCAGCTACTGTTTCCACACCATGAAAGCCCAAGAAGTGGTGGTCAAGGAACAAGAGGCAGAGGCACCCCAACAGCTGATGTAGGTCCCGTTCAGCCTTTTGCCAGCCTGCCCGTCCGGGCAGAGTACTCGATTGCGCGTGCATAGCCCCGTAGAGCATAGGCGCTCGCGCACTGCAGGTGGTGGCGCTACCTCATGCATTCGCAGTTGTTTCTGCCGCTATCAATTCTATTGCGGCGAATATTCCTAGTGTAGAGCTTGCAGTGGAACCGCAGCGGATGACCCCGCGTCGTGATTTCGCATGGGAGAAAACGATACGTTGAGGGGAATTTAGCATGAACAGAGTTAAAGTCACTATGCTCGTTATGGCAGCAGTTGCAGCAGTAGCCGGTCCGGCTGCTTTGGCTTGCAACCACGAGAAAGTGCAATCAATCGTGGTTCCAGCGGAAGAAACCACAGTTATCCAAACTTTGCCGGTAGTGGTCGGTGAGCCGGGCACTTGCTTCGTCGGACCGACGAAGTTCGAAGTGACCGCCCAACCGACCACTTTGATTCGCACATTGCCGGCGGTGGTGCCTGCGCCTTCATGCGAGGTTATCGAACCGGGTTCGCTGGTGATTAAAGAACAGCGTTATGCGGAGCCTGTGCAGAGCACCAGCACGCGCACGCAATTGCTTATCGTGCCGAATGGCGACGCCAGCGGCTCCGCCAGTAGTGCATCGGTCGACATCTCGCTCAAAGGTCCAAACTTTGCGCAGCGCCTGGCCAACATGCTCGACCAGATCAATCTTGGTGAATCGCGCGGTTGGCTGACCTCGGACGAAACCTCAATGCTGAAGTCTAAACAGGCTTCTTTGGCTTCTGAAGAAGTCGCGGCTCGCACTGACGGCTATTCGAGAACGGAAATTGACAATTTGGAGCGCGAATTGACTGCGTTCAACATCGAAATCAATCATGAAATGAATGATGCCGAAGGCAGCGTCGCTGCCCAACCCAACCTGATGTATTAACCACTCAGGCAATCAAGTGACGATAACTGGGACGCCGGTAAGCGGCGTCCCAACAATTTGGAGGAAACGTTATGAACTGGGATCAAGTCGAAGGCAATTGGAAAAACTTCAAGGGTAAAGTTCGCGAGAAATGGGGCGAACTCACCGATTCCGATGTCGAGCAAATCGGCGGCAAGAAGGACCAATTGTTTGGCAAACTGCAAGAGCGCTATGGTTATGCCAAAGACAAAATCGATAAAGAAATCGACGATTTCACCAGCGATTGTGGTCGCTGCGAGCACTAGTAAAGTCCAAGAGTAGCGTTAGGCTGTCTATGGGTCTCCCGGTAAATCCGGGGGACCCTTTCTTTTGATTTGGGAGCCCGCCTGCCGGCAGCCGAAATATGGTAAAAAGTATGCCGCCCCAACCCGAAATTTCAGTATGCTCCAGCCTTCGAACAAGTCAGCAGCGTGGTCGACCGACGAACTCGTCAGTTTCATCTGCACCGAATTCAAAGCTCTGGCTGACGAAACGAAAGCTGCACCGATGGCGGCATACATGAAAACCGACATGCCGTTCTATGGCATTCAGAAACCTGAGCGCATTCCAGTTTACAAAGCGATGAAGCAGAAGTTTCCTGCCCAGTCGCAAAGCCAGTATGAAAGCGCCATCAAGGCACTGTGGAAACTGCCCCGCCGTGAAGACAAATATGCGGCGCTCGAGTTCGCCAAGCAAAACAAGCGTTTCATCACAGTCAAATCGTATCCGTTGTATCGCTCGCTGATTGTGAGCGGCGCCTGGTGGGATCTGGTGGACGACATCGCCACTAATTTGATCAGCGATTCGTATGTGGTGGAGCGTCAGTCCATCAATCCGATTATCGAAGAATGGATTGATGACAAAGACATGTGGATCAGGCGCACCGCCATCCTGGCGCACAATCACCACAAGGCGAAGACCGACTGGCAACAGCTTTCCGACCACTGTTTGCGGCGCGCGCACGAGAGGGAGTTTTTCATCAGAAAGGCTATCGGCTGGGCGCTGCGCGAGTACAGTTATGCCAATCCGCAAGCCGTCAAAGCGTTTCTTCAAAAAAACAAAGCGCAATTGTCGCCACTCAGTTTTAAAGAGGGCGCCAAGCAATTGTTGCGCACCGGTGTTATGAAAACCTAGGCATGTCATGGTTCACGCGGTTGCACTCGGCATCCGGTAGAATATGTCCCCTTGCTCACTCAAATCTCCGGAGTCCCTATGCACAGCAGCACCACCAGCCAAGGCACCGCCGCCGTTCACCCCGCCAGCGGAGCGCATCTGCTTCTGACGCTGGCCGGCTGCAACACCGAGTTGCTCAACGACCCGGAGAAAATGCAGGAACTGGCCAATCGGGCCGCCACCGCCACCGGTGCTAGTGTATTGCAGTGCGTGGTGCAACAATTCCAGCCTCAGGGCGTGACGGTAGTTGCGGTTCTCGCCGAGAGTCATGCTTCGCTACACACCTACCCGGAAGAGGGCATCGTATTCTGGGACTGCTTCACCTGCGGCGAGCGGTGCGTTCCCGATTTGAGCATTCCGATTCTGGTGGAAGCGCTGCAGGCAACGCAAATTCGCCAGCAAACGGTCCAGCGCTCCTAGCCTACGCTTGGGCAGACATCTCTCTTTCGAACGTGGCAATAAACGAATCTGGATCGGCTTTATATGAGGCGATCAGCGATTGCGTCTTTTCCTGAGTGAGCATTGCCGGCAGGGCATCGCGCAGTTTGATGCAGCTCAAAAACAGCTGGCGTCCTTCCTCGACCTTCATTTCCACAAGCAGTTGAGCGACGCCCCGCAGCGTCTGGAAGTGGTGATAATCGATTGGCGTCGTCCATTTGCCGCCCCAGACCATAAAACCCTGTTGAGCAGCCAGATCGGGCACCACGTCTTCGACCATGCCTGATTTGCGGTTATGGCGATTGAGATTTTGCCAGCCGGACGGCGGATGAATGGTGGCAGTTCCCTTCAATTCATCGAATTGAACAAAGGGATTTTGCACCGGGTTGATATCGATCGCCAGACCGTATGAGTGCAGGGAAGCCGTGGTCGTGCCTTCGATCGGTCGGTGATTGAAACAAGACGTGTTGTTCTGCGCCATCGACTCATCGTCGCTGCCGTTGTAATGGTGCACCGAACGAATTTTCGCAATCGGAAACCGGCGGGCGAAGAGCTCGTCGAACAGTCGCGCCGCGAATTCCGCCGCCACGTCCATGGTGATCAGCTCGCCGTCGTGACGCTCGGCGCCGGCGAAGTCAACATACGACACCGTGATCAATGAGAGGCGTTCGAGCTTAACGGGACATGTTTCATCCCACATGCCGGTTGCCTGCATTGCCTGAGAGAGTGCCTCAGGCAGCCCTGACACCCGCGCCTGGCTGCCAACCATTGTGATCTCCTGCTGTTGTAATCTGGAGGCATTATCTCATGTGCGCGCGGCGCCAAGGCTCTAATATTCTTCGGCATTGGTTCTGCGGATCGCTAGAGGGAGCTAGGTTGATGGTGCTGCGTTGGCTGGCGGTTTTGTTTGCATCGGTATTTCTGGTTGGCTGCCTGCTGCCCGCGGTGCGCGCCGCTGTGCAGGATGAGGACAAAGGCGAAAAAGTCTATGCCGACCTGGTGTTGCTCAACGGCGCCATCTATACCATGGACGCAGCTCGTTCGTGGGCGCAGGCACTGGCGATCAGAAACGGTAAGTTGATCTACGTCGGCACTACCAGTGGTGCGAGACAGTTGTGCAACGGGCAGACGAAGGTCGTCGATCTGGCCGGCAAAATGGTGCTGCCCGGTTTGCACGACACGCATGTCCATCTAATAGACGGCGGGGTGGAAGCCAACCATTGCGACCTGGCACGCATCGAAACAAAAGAAGGCGTGCTGGCTAAAATCGCGCAGTATGCCGCCGCTCATCCGGATGCTCAGTGGATTCGCGGCGGCGGCTGGGTGCAGCCGATCTTTCCGGACGGCAACCCGCAGGCAGCCGACCTCGACAAAGTGGTGCCGGACCGCCCTGTTTATCTGGAGTCGCAGGATCATCACTCCGCCTGGGCGAATTCCAGGGCGCTGAGCATCGCCGGGATTAACGCTCAGACTACCGATCCCAAAGACGGTCATATCGAGCGCCGCAAGGGCACTCAGGAACCCTCCGGAACCTTGCGCGAAGGCGCCATGGAACTGGTTGCCGACCACCTGCCTAAACTGACCGCTCAAGATTACGAAGACGGGCTGAAGCGGGCCGTTAAGCTCGCACATCAGCTAGGTATCACCTCGATTCAGGATGCGGCGGTGGATGAGGAGCTGCTCAAGACTTATGCGGGAGCCGATCGGCGTGGCGACCTCAATTTGAAAGTAGTGACGGCGTTGCGGGTGGTGCCCGAGCAGGGACTCACGCAAGTCGACAAATTCGTCGAACAGCGAAAACAGTTCGACGGCAAATTGGTCAGGGTGCGGGCGGCGAAGATATTCATCGATGGAGTCATCGAAGATCACACGGCGGCGCTCCTCGAACCCTACACAGACAAGCCAAAATCGCGCGGCAACCTGCTATTTACCGAAAAAGAGTTTGCAGATCTGGTGGCAAAACTGGTCGATAACAACTTCCAGGTACACGTTCATGCCATCGGAGACGGCGGTGTGCACACGGCTCTCAATGGATTCGCCGCCGTCAAGGCGCTGTCGCAAGAGAAACAGTTGCGCCATCATATCGCCCATCTGGAGCTGGTTGACGAAGACGACATCGCGCGCTTCCGGAGTGTGGGTGTTTCGCCCAATGTGCAGGCTTACTGGGCGCAGCGCGACAAGTACATCAGCGAGTTGACCGAACCGTTTGTCGGCAAGAAACGCTCGCAACGGCTCTATCCGATTAAGAAGCTCGCCGATTGCGGTTCTGTGCTCACCGCCGGCAGCGACTGGCCGGTTTCTTCGCTAAATCCGTTCGATGCCATCGAAGTGGCGATCACCCGCAAGCGCGAAGGCGACAAATCAGGCGAGAGCTGGCTGCCTGACCTGCGCACCGACCTGGAAACCATGCTGGCGGCCTACACCATAGGTGGTGCCTATGTCAATCACGAGGACGATCAAACCGGTTCCCTGGAAATCGGAAAAGCTGCCGATCTGATTGTAATCGACCGCGATCTGTTCGCCATCGAACCCGAAGCGATCCATGCCACGCAGGTGGAGATGACCATCCTGGATGGTCGAGTTGTTTACGACCGGCATGCTGCGCCGTGATCAGTGCTTGATCAGCTGCACCGTGTTGATATCGAAGTAATAGTAATTGCCGGCGTCGGCGACCGGCTCAGCCGTTGATTGCTTGACTCCGGCTCGGTAGAGCAAGGTTCCGCGCGCCGTCAGGTCAGTGCCTTCGGCGAACCAGAGTTTCGTTGCCGTCCTGGTGGGCGCCGTTTGTTGATTGGGCAGAAGGTAGACGGGTTCATCGCGCTCGCGCAATTTCAGGAATGGACCCAGCTTGCCCTTGGAGCTGAATTTGCCCCGCACGGAAACGAATTTGCCGATGTTCTTGGGCACGATAGTTTTTGTCTCGCCGAATGCCGGCATGTCCGCGAACACGGACGCGGCGAACATCAAAACTGCTGCCGAGATCAAATAACGAGTCATCGTCATGCTATTTTGCGGCTGGAGGCGCGGCTGGTGTGCCCGCGGATGAGCTGCCGGAAGGAGTCGCCTCGCCCGCCGGTTTTGCACCATCGCCCGCCGGCGTGGACGGTGCCGCGGTCGGCGCCGCTGTGGTGGCAGGCGGATTCTTAGGAGTGAGCGCTGTCGACGTCGGTGCGCCCGGGGGCGGCGGCGTGGCCGCCGATGGCGGTGTTGCCGGCGGTGCCTGAGGAGCATTTGCCGCTAGGGTAGCGATGCGCCCGTCAACCGGGGTCGCTTCGGAGTCCCGACCCGCGCCTTTCAGGAGCGACGATAAAGTCTGCAGCGCAGACAGCAGCGCTGGATTATTCGGAGTCGGCATCGCGTCGATAGTGGCAATGGTCTCGCGCAGCGACTCTTCGGCTTCAAAGACCTGTTTGGCTTGCAAATAAGTTTTCGCCAGCTTGACCCGGGTCTTCAAGACATCCGGACAGGTGCCGTCGCCGGCGCTTTTGCGCAGCTCGAGCGCCACCAGCTGTTTCCACATGCCGGCAGCATCCCCGTACTTCTTCTCTTTCTCCAGCACGTCAGCCAGGGAAGTCAACACGGGCTCTGATTCAGGCGAGCCGGGACCGTTTTTGCGTCCGAGCATGGCCAGCCACTTACGGTAGGTGGTTTCAGCTTGGGGCAGCTTGCCCTGTTTCATGGCCAGCTGTGCTTGTTTCTTGTAGATAACGATGATGTTCGGATCTTTGTCGCCCCAGATATGGGCGCGCAGGTCTGCCGACTGACCGTACATGTTGAAGGCTTCTTGCAATGCGCCGGCCTTCTCTTTCTTTTGAGCGTCCAGAAACAACTTGTTGGATGCCTGGGCGTACGCATCGACGGTTTCTTCATCGAACCGCTTGCCGGTACCCAAAGCTCCACTGCGCTGTGTACCGCTGGCACTGGCACCGCCTCCGCCACCGACGGCGCCGTAGCCGCCGGTCATGCCGCGTGCGCCACCCTGGTTGAGAATGCCGGTAGAGCCCAGTTTGACGCCGCTTGAGTACTCGAGCATGCCCTGCCCGAATGCAGCCGGTGCTGCCCCAAGAGCCAGGAGCGAAGCCAGAGCAACCCACTTCTCTGCTGATGCGCGCATAGCAATCACCTACGGGAGGGAACCAACCATTCGATTCTACCAGCCGCCGCGGCGGCCAATATGAATCATCCCCTCACGCCGGCCGGGCTGCCAACCAGTTGTCGATAGATTGGCGGAACGCTGCCTGCAGCGCTTTCACAATTGGTCCCGGCTTGCCGGTGCCGATGCGGGTACCGTCCAGCTGAACAACCGGCACGATTTCCGCGACCGTGTCCGTGACGATCAGTTCATCAATCGCCGCGATATCAGTCTGTGACAGGCGTCCCTCTTCCATGGCGATGCCGGCGCTGCGGCACAGTTCGATCACCTGACGTTTGGTGATACCAGGCAAAACCGTTGAGCTTTGTGGTGACACCATCAGTGTCGAATTGCGAACTGCAAAAACGCTGCTATGACTGGCTTCAGTCAGAATGCCCCTTTTGTCGACCATGATGGCGGTGGTGGCGCCTTGTGCGTGCGCTTGTTGCGACGCCATGCAGTTGGCCAGAAGACTGGTGACTTTCAAATCGTTGCGCTGCCAGCGAATATCATCGACGAGAATCGCCCTGGTGCCTTGCTCCTGGTGTTCTTTATCGGGACCGTCGAAGTGTTCTATATAAATCAAGCAATTCGGTTTTACAGACTCCGGATCTGGAAAGTAGTGTCGCCGAGCCGGCGCCGCGCCGCGTGTGATCTGGATGTAAGCGATGGCTTCAAGTTCACCGCTTTTCGTCAAAGTTTCTTTGAGCAGCTTTTCGACCGTATCTATGGAATACGGAATTTTTAATTCCACAAGCCCGGTGTTCAGTCTGTCCAGATGATCCGCGAGGCGCCAGAGCCGCCCGCCGTAGATGCGAATCACTTCGTAAACCGCGTCGCCAAACAGAAAGGCCCGATCCAGCGCCGGCACCATGACCTCTTCGAGAGGCATTTCCGTTCCGTTCCAGTTGGCGAGCGTCTTCATCTGGCGGCGTTGAGAGTCCTGAAATGGTCTGTAGCGGACACGATTGGCAATTTTAACGTTACTCATAGGAACAGTAAAGAAACCTGAACGGTACCTGCTACGTCACTTCTGCTGTTCAAAACCGTGATCGGCGTGCCAGACGGGCAGACGGGGCGAACGACAGGAAGACAAAACCAACGTAACAAGACGCGATGGAACTGAAAGTGAAGGAAACCCTGGTAACACTACTGATAGCGATGTCGTTCCTCCTGAACGCATTCTATCCCCAGTCCGCGGCAGCCGCGCCGGTTCTCGACGAACACAGCTCAGCGGCCCGCAAATTGCGTTTACCTCTATATAAGTGGGAAGACAAGTCGGTGCCGCATCGGGGCAACGTTGTCGGCATTCACGGATTGACGTTTTACTCCAAGTCTTTTGATGACCTGGCGCGGTTTCTGGCCTCGCAGGGATACACTTTTTATGCCATCGACATGCGCGGCTTCGGGCAATGGAAGACCGAAGGCGAGAAGTTCGGCGGCGACCGCGCCATACACTTTGACAGCACGCACAGCGACTTTGTGCGGCTGCTCGAGTATCTGCGCGCCACGGATGCAGGCAAGAAGACCATCGTGGTCGGTGAGAGTCTGGGCGCCAACGTCGGGCTCTTGCTGGCGGCTAACCGGCCTGATTTGTTCGACGGGCTGATTCTCAGCTCCCCCAGCTATAAGATGAAACTCAAACCGCGCCCGCGTCTTTTGCTCGACGTGCCGCGCAGTCTGGCCATGCGCCACAAGCCTGTGGACTGGACGCCTTATATCAAGCCGTTGCTCACCGAAGATCCGCAGGTGCTGCAGCGTTTGATGAGCGACAATAGCCTGCGCCGCAAATTCTCACCGGTCGAGCTTCTGCAGGGTCTAATGGAGAATCGCCGCGGCATCAAAGTCGCTCATGAGAAACTGCGTTCGGACTTCCCGATCCTGATTTTTAGCGGTGAGAAAGACGAAATGTTCTGTTGCAAGGCGGTACCGAAAATGGTGGCTACCATTCGCAACAAGAATTCCGAGGTCTGGGTGCTGAACAACCGGGGACATCTGCTTCTCGAGCATCAGCCGGTATCGCAGCGCATGGGCGCCATTATGACGAGCTGGCTGGCGAAGACGCGTGTGCTCGGACCGGCCACCGCCATCGCCTCAGCTGATACCAAACTCCGTGGCACACCGATCATCCATCGCCTCGACATCGTCAACCCGGTCGCCGGTCCTGTCGCCAGCCTCACCGCCAGCGGCCCGGTGCTGAACCCCCGGTCTCTGACCGGCGGCACCACTTCGCGTAGATCGCACACCGCTTCCGCGAAGACCGGTCAGACCAGCGCGATGCTGCCCGGAACCATGGCTCGCACGCCCGAAATGGAATCCGACCTGTTTTAAATGTGCAGACTATCGTTGTCACGAATATCTAGCAAGTTCCATGATCAATTGGGAAACCCGCTCAGAAATATGGGGTAGCAACGCGCTTCCAGCTGCGAGCGAAGCGTTCGCAATAAGAATTGCGGTATCACGAAATAGGCACCAATCCGGGACCAGCCCGAGGAGAGGCGAACATGGCATTTGAACATCCACAGCACGAGAATGCCTTCGCGGCGGCCGCCTACTGTCGCATCGCGAAAGAGCGCATGGCTGAACACGACTGGGAGCCAGCCGAATGGTATCTTCGACGCGCCCTGCAGATAGCCGAAAACAGCTTCGGCAGATTCCATGGTGAAGTCGGCATGATTCTGATCAGTCTTTCCCAGTTGTATGCAAGTACTGGGCGTCATCTGGAACAAGACCGCATCGACCGTCGCATCGAAGAGATAGTCGACATCTATCAGTTCGCCGACGCTTGCTGAGCCGGACGCCTGACCAACAGTTGCTACGCCTTGTTCATGAGAAAAGTTGCGAACTCGACAAAGTACGCGTCGAGCGTTTCGCGCTGCGCTGCGAACTCCGGCACGCTGTCCATGGCTGCGCCCATGTTTCTCAACCAGGCATCACGCTCTGGAATGCCGATCGGAAATGGCATGTGGCGCATACGCATGCGGGGATGCCCGCGTTCATCACTGTAAGTCGTTTTGCCGCCGCATCTTTGAATGAGAAACAGATACAGCTTGCGCTTCGGCTCTTGTAAATCATCGGGATAGAGAGGGCGCAGCAACGCATCCTGCTCGACGCGCGTGTAAAACTCGTCGACGAGCCTGACGAACGGCTCATCGCTGCCGCCAACCGCAGAAAAGATTTGCGAAACCGGGTCCATACCCGGCTAATTCTAGGACAGCGTGTACGGATTTTTGCCCAACATTTCGATCATGTAAGAGCGCAAGGCGGCTTTGTGCTGACCGACGCGTATCAAAGCGTCTATACAGGTCGGAGGCGCCGCCTCATCGAATGGCGTCAGGTTGATGTCGTCGGCGAAGTTTCCCAAGAAATCTCGCACCTCACCCAGCACTAGATTAGCCATATGCAAGGACTCAGGCGATAGAGGAGTGCGCGACCCGAACCTGCTCTTGGCGTTCATGTCTTCATGCAGGCGCCGCAGGGATGTCCATAGATATGTCGACTTCAGCAATTCATCGACAATGTTTTGTGTTGGAGAAAGCTCTGCGTAGCTTTCTTCAGACTGACCGGAGGCATTCATTTCGGACATAGAGTCGCTTTTCTAGAGGGTGAGCACTGCCATTTCCTTTATACAAAGCCATTCGAGCGATGGAAATATAGAATTGCCCTACATGTTATGCCGGAAATCCTGAAGGTATCCGCAAAACCTTAGTTGTCAAGGGATAATTATATTCACTCAAAGCCGCATCGCTGAGCCATTCATGCGTTCGAGTGCACTCAACTATGTACATGTGCTCTTTCCGTGACCGAAACGCAGACTCAACGCCCGGAAATCACCCCGCGTGCAGTCGCCTCTTGACTTTCAGCGCTTGTTGTAAGTCACAAGGGAAGAAACAAGCCGCCAACCCTTTGAATTTAATGAGCGACCGTGCGCTTATTGAGCTCGGATTTCTTCAAGTCGATGGAGATGCCGTTCAGGCGTTTCTCAATCTTGCCTTCGTCTTTGTAGCTTAGCTTGCCACCGTTTTTCGACTTGTATTTTTCGATGTCGGACGCGATGTCGTCGAGTTTGCCCGTTAGCTTTTCAGCTTCTTTGAGAGTCAGTTCGTTGTTTTTCTGACCTTTGGCGATCAGCTTGCGCAGCTCGACCTGGCGATCGGTGATGGTGTATTTCTTGCCCGCATCAGCAGGGGTTTGCAAAGCGAAGCCGCCAGCGATAATGCCGCAGCACAAGGTGGCGATCAGCTTTTTCATCATTGTCATCAAGTCCTTCAAAGTGTGGTGCCTATTATATCGGGTTATGCGCAGTGCGCCTCCGCTTACCAGCGATGATAGGCGGGATGTCCCGGTTTGACGGCGACAAATGTGCCGTTGCAAGTGGCGCACAACACACCGTCGGAGAACAGCTCGCCGTCGATGGTGGCTCGATCTTCCTTGGAGCTGACAACGCGGGCCACCAGTTTGACCGTCTGGTTGGAAGGCGTCGGCTTGAGAAACTTAACGGTGTACTGCGCGGTGACTGTACAGGGTGGTTTGTCCAGACCGTTCTGATTCATCAGATGATTAGCCGCCGTCCAGTTGCAATGACAGTCGAGCAGGCAGCCGATCAATCCTCCATAAAGCATGCCGGGAAAAGCCTGATATTTAGGGTCGGGCTCCCAGGTCGCCACCAGCGTGTCGCCTTCGACATGGCTCTGGATGTGCAGTCCTTCGGTATTCGCCGGACCGCATCCGTAGCAGATGCTATTTGGGGCGAATGTTTCTTGCAGGCTCAGTTGTGATGTTGCTTCTGTCATTGCAGTCTCTCGTTCTGTTTCTTCTTGGGTGTTTTTAGCACCGTATCCGGTGCGGCATCTTCTGATGCGTCTTCGTCGGCGTCGTCTGTTTCGTCAGCCAGGCGGTGTGGTGTCGGCGCCTTGCTGGCGGTGATCTGCGCATACAGATCGTGCGTGATGGATGTTACATCTTCATCGACCAGCCAGGTGTTGTAGGCGACCGCGTTGGCTACCTGGTGAGCCATGAAGCACAAGAACGGTCCGATGAATATCGCGCCGGAGATGAAGTGCAACGACCAGAACATCAGATCCATAAATGCCAGCGGCACGAACAGCCGATCGGTGTCTTTCCAGCTTTCCTTCATCGCTTCGAGCGGACCCATGTCGCGGTCGACGATGTAGAACCCGGTGAATTGGAATTTCAAAAATAGATAGGCGCCGGGAAGAACGAAACAACACATGCCCAATCCAATTGCGATGGACGTCATGAGCAGTGCGAGGAAACCTGAGCTGCACTGGCTGAAAGGACGAAACAGATCGGTGAAGCGCGGCGTGATGCCGCGGGCGATTTTGAGACAGACATAATTCCAGCCCGCCCAGCACCAGCCCAGCATGGTGACCAGCAATCCGCAACCGAGCAACGTCGCGTAGCCGGCGCGGTGGAAAAACCACTGATCGAACATCGCCCCGCAAACCAGCAAGCAACCGCCGATGAAAAGCGGCACGAGCAAGGTGAGAAACCAGGCGATCACCAGCGGCAGGAATTTGCGCGCCCCCAGAAGCCAGGACTGCTTGAAGATGTCGAACGAGTGGATGCCCGCTTTTTTGAAGAGTTCCAGTTCCATTGCTGCTTCTCGCGGTCGCGAAGGTTAGAACGACTTAGACTGGCGGTTTGCCAAGTGCTCGGAAATTGGCGCCGTTGCATTGTAAGCTTGTGCTGCGGCTATATTACCCGGTAGCCGGTAGTCAAAATAGGACTGTTGGCACATGAAAATAGTTGTTGTGGGCGGCGGCATGCAGGGCAAGGTAATTGCCGAGAATCTGTTGGCGCGCGAAGAAAAGCCCGAGGTGGTCATTGCCGATGTTCGCCAACCGGCGACGGTACCTAAGGGCGCCACGTTTTCGCAAACCGACGTGCTGGACGCCGCGCAGGCAGCCAAGCTGGTCAAGGATGCCGACGCCGTAGTGCTGGCGGTGCCCAGCGAAATCGCCCACAAAGCACTCGAAAACCTCATTACTGCGGGCGCTTCCGTGGCGGACGTCTCTTTTACGCCCGACCCACCCCTAAGCCTGGATGCACTCGCCAAGAAGAACAATTCCTGCTGCGTCGTCGATTGCGGCGTCGCACCGGGACTGAGCCACATTCTCGGTGGAGCGGCTCATGCCGAGCTGGGCGGACTCGATTCGCTACGCATCCTGGTCGGCGGCATGCCCCAGAGCGCACCGGACGGCTTTCATCACGCGGTCTATTTCAATCCCAGCGATCTGCTCGCTGAATACGTGCGTCCGGCTCGCGCTCGCCAGGGCGGCAAGAACATCGACCCGGCGCCGCTCGATTTCGAATTCGAAGTTTTCAAAGACACTGAACTTGGCACGCTGCAAGCTTTCCTCAGCGACGGGCTGCGTTCGTTGCTCAACAGTTATCCCGATGTCCCGGAAATGGCTGAGCTGACTTTGCGCTGGCCCGGGCACCTGGACACAATGGTGACGTTGCGCCAACTGGGGCTTTTGGAGCCGGAAACCATCAACGCCGTCGCTAAGCAACTGGGCACCAAATTTGCCTCCGATGCCTTCCCCGATGTGCTGCTCATGGTAATCGAGGCGCGTCGCGGCAACGAGCGCCGCTCGTGGAGATTGATCGATCGCCGCACCAATAATCAGTCTGCCATGGCTCGCACCACCGGTTACACCACGGCGGCAGTGGCTATGGTCCTGGCGCGTAAGCAGTTCACCGAAGCCGGCGTACACGCTCCCGAGCGTTTGGGACACAACGAAAAACTGACCCGCACGATCATCGATGACCTCACCGCCCGCGGTATCAACATCAGCCCGCTGGTTCCGGCGGGAGCTTGACGCGTCAGATGCGGTTGCCTCCAGATGAAGTTCCGGAAAATCTCTCCGTAGAGGAGTACCAGCGGCTCGGCAAGTTGTATGGACTGATGGGGCGCACCCAGCAGATGATGGACGCCATGAATCGCATGCGCGACCTGACTGCGGCGCAGGCGCAATTGGAAGCCACCGCCGGCACCGGAGAAGGCGCTCCCACTCAGGAAGAAGCGCGCGGCATCGTTATCGGCAAGCAGCTCGCCGAGCAGTTTTTCAAAGCTCTTTCCAGTGGTGCCGCCGGCAAGACTTCAGATGGTGCCTCGCCGGAGGGCTCTCCCGAGGACTTCTTCGGAAACATCGAAGAGAAACTGTCGGGGCTTAACCTCTCCGAAGAAGAACTGGCACAGGTGACGCAGATCTCCAGCGCGTTGCAGAACATATTCAAAAACATCCAGGAACCGGAAACGCCACCACGCGATGTGCCGGAGGACCTGTCGGCGCAGCAGTACTATGACCTGGGTGTCCAGTACAAGTCGGTGGGCTGGACGGAACAGGCGCGAGACAGCCTGCAACTGGCTATCGACATGGACCACGACGGTCCGGCCGGGCGCGCAGCGGCGGTGTTTCTCTCCACAAAAATTCCTCGTCATCCAGTGCCGCTGGTGGCGGAGCAACTGAATGTCGAAGGTTTCAACAGAATGCACAGCGGTGATCTGGACGCCGCGAAGGAACTCTTCCAGAGCCTGATTCACGAGTATCCTGATTTCGAGTGGCCGTACGGCAACCTGGGTTCGCTCCTGGTGCAGCAGGGCGACTTGCCTGGCGCCCGCGACATTTTGCGCAAGGCGGTGGAGATCAACCCCAATTATGTAAACGGCTGGTTGCACCTGGCGCGCGCCTCGACCTTGAGCGGCGAGTTTGACCTGGCGCGCGAGTATCTGGTGCGCGCGTCCAACGCCGATCCGAATGATGCCGCTATAGAATCGCTGCGATTGCTCGTCGACGAAGTCGAATCCTGGGAGACATGACGCGGTGCTGACCATCGAAGAGAATCGCGGCACCAGCGTCACGCTCGATGGGCAGAAATACACTTATTTTGGTGGCACCAATTATCTGGGACTGGCGCAGCGACCGGAATTGCTCGCGGCCGGCACAGAAGCGTTTCGCAAATTTGGATTCAGCAGCAGTGCCTCGCGGCTGACTTCCGGCGAAAGCAGTTTGCTGGTCGAACTGGAGACATATTTAGCCGACTTCGCGCAGTACGAGAGCGCGTTGGTCTTGCCCGCCGGGTTCCTCTCCAACCTGGCGGTAGTCGACGGGCTGGCAGAATTAGTCGATGCCTGGATGATTCAACCGTATGCGCACAGCAGCATCCGCAGCGCGCTGGCCACTTCGGGCAAGCCGATTCACACCATGCCGTCGGCGAGCGGCGTCGTCAACGGCGTTCTCTCACGCGATGCGGCGGCTGATCCGGGGCAGCGATTGGGTATTTTTCTGGAGCCGATCAATCCGCTGACCGGCGAGCTCACCGACGTGTCCGCCGTAGCGGCTGCGGCGCCCGCCGGCAGCTATATCATCATGGATGAAGCGCATTCGTTCGCAGTGCTCGGCACTACCGGCGGTGGTGCGGCTCAACATTTCAATCTAGACAAGAAACATCTCATAGCCACCGGCACATTCAGCAAGGCTCTGGGAGCCTACGGCGGGTTCGTGCTCGCCTCTGCCGAAGTCATCGGGCTGATCAAAGAGAAATCGGGCAGCTATCGCGGCAGTACGCCGCTCTCTCCCGTTGTTTGTGCCGCCGCTCTGGCTGCACTGCAACTGGTCAAAACAGATCGCGCCGGCACCTTAGATGCACTGCGCGCCAATATCAGCGCGGTCAACAAACGCTTGCAGCAAAGCGGCATGCGTAAAGACACGCCGATCCCGATCTTTTACTTGCTCAACCCGGCAGAGTTGCCGGCTCTGGAAGAAGAATTGCGCGCGGCGCACATTTGTGTGCCGGTTGTCGGCACCTACTTCAAAGCCGCGTGCGACCTGGCATTTCGCTGGACAATTCACGCCACCCACCAACCTGCCGAAATCGAGCGTTTCCTCAACTTGGTCGAACCGCACATCCGCCAGCACGCAGACGCCGCCGTGAAGTAAAAGCACAAGCAAGTGTTCCGGGGACCTCCAAAAGAGCCTTAGGGCAAATCAACACTTCTGTTTAAAGCCCAACGCTGGTGAGGGTTTCAGGAATCGCCCGGTCAACCCGCTCTTGATTACAACACTTTAGTTGATTTGCACTAAGGAAGAAACAGCACCCCTGCACAAAGACTTTTGAGCGGAGCAACAGCGACCCAATTGAAGCGGGGGCGGATGCGCTGCGCCATCCACCCCCACTGAGGTTCAGTCAAAATTAGTGGTCAGACTGGTAGTCAGACCTGGTCGACTACCAGAACCAGCGACGATCGTTGAGGTCGCGGCTCAGTTGACCTTGCAAGCGGTTCAAGTCGTTGTTGAGGCGAGCGCGTTCGCTGAAGGAGAGGCGATTGCCGGAGGTACGCAGTTGCGCTTCCAGAGTCGCGATCTGGTTGTAACGCTTTTGCAGTCTTGTGGCCTCGCGCTGATTCAGGCGCCCATCCGAAATGCCTTGCTGAATGCGATTGTTGATCGCAGTTTGACGGCCATTGATGTTGCCGGCAAACGGATTGAAGAACGGGTTGCCGCCGCGGAAGCGGAAGCTGTTAGCCGTGGTGCCGTATGCGTACGGGTTGTTAAAGTTAGGGTTGAATCCGTTGTTGAAGCCGGGATTGAAACCGTTGTTGTAGCTGGATTGAAAACCACCATGATATCCGCCCACATTGCAGTTATCTGCGTTGGCAGGAATGGTGCTAAGGGTGGTGGCGCTAACGAGTGCCAGAAGAGCGGCTATTGATAGAGCTTTCATTGTGCAGGTTCCTTACAGATGTGACCAAATTTCCGTCGCTACTCAGTAGTGAGCAGCTTTAACTACACCTGTAGATGCTCCGATTCTTCCGATGTTCCGCTAATTTAACGACGCGTAATATTGTCGAGGTTATCAGCCCGCCCTGCGGGCTGCCCCCGGCCGTTCCTATATATATATAGGTCCGCAACCGAGAAAACGGAGCAAACCGGGCAAACGAAGCGCCTGACTAGTCCAGCTGAATCTGCTTGATATTGAAGCTCTGCGTCGCCTTCGTCAGTTCGTTGGTGGGACGCGTGATCGAGCGTTTGGTGGCACTGTCGTAGACGAGCAGTTGCTTCACTATCTTGTCCATGATGCTTTCGATGCGGATGTAGCCCTTAGCAATACGCGTGTGGTGGTCGATGACCGGCATGCGCTTCAGACCGTGTTCGCGCATGGTTGTCAGCGCCAGCGTTGTGGTTTCGTTGAGATTGACGCTCACCGGGTCTTTGACCATGATTTCGCGAACGCAGATGTTCATGTGCGAGTTCTGCGGCAACGCGGCGGCTACTTCAATGGCGCGGAATAAATCCGATCTCGTCACGATGCCGCACAACTTGTCGGTGTCATCAATGACGACGCAGAAGTCGACGCGGCTTTCGTTCAGTGTACCGATCAGTTCTTCAATGCGGCATTGCGGCGTTACGGGTTGCGCCGGCAGCGGTTCCAACAGTTCCTTCAACGGCACCGCATCGATAATGTCGCGCACGTCACCGAGGTTTTTCCAGATGTTGGTGCGGCGTTTCATCGCGGACGCCATGGCATCGCGCAGAGGTACCAGTGCGGTGGATATCTGGCTGAACACGCTGCGTCCGATGATGGTCACTTCCAGATCTGTGCGAGCCCGCACAGACGCGCTGCGAGAGCGCAGAGTCGCTTCCAGCAGAGCGCCTTCGCCGAAGAAATCACCGGGTCCGAGCACGGCAATGATTTCCAGCGTGCCATCACCATCGGTGTCTTTCAAAATCTCTACTTCACCTTGTTCGATGACGTAGAAATCAGTAGCCGGGTCGCCTTCATTGAAGACCATGTCGCCGGCTGGGAAATAGCCGCGACTGACGCGGCGGCTGCGGTCAGCCTTGAGGTGCGACAGGGTGCGCGGAAAAATCAAATCCAGTCCCCATTCGCATCCAACCCGGCATTGCTGCGCGAAGGATGGCAGCTTGGATAAATACACTCCCCGCCACAAGAACCAGGCGAGAAACCCTGAGAGCTTGAGCCCCATCATTTCTGCTACGGCGTTGTGACCACCGATGCAGCAAAGTTGACCGAGCATCTTGAAGGAGAACGGTTTGGTTGGCTGTCCGTTCAGCCTGGCTACGATATTGGCTGCTACCTGTTTGCCCTGGCGTTCGGCAAACTGCGCTGTCGGCGGGCAGGTTTTTCCGTCCACCGCATTGATAATCGCCGCCAGGTCGCCGATCGCCCAGACATTGTCGAAATCTTTGAGCGACATATCAGGTTTCGTTTCTAACCTGCCGCCTTGCCCTTTGGCGACGTCGAGCTTGGCGACAATGGGCAGCATGGTGGTGCCGATTGTGCAAACGATTGTGTGTGCTTTGAGAAACTTGCCGTCTTTGCAGCTGATGCCGTGATTGGTGGCTACCGATGCGATCGAATTCAAGACTACGTTGACGCCTTCTTTCGTCAGCGCTTCTCGAGCGAACTTGCGCAGCTCCGGGCTGATTTGGGGCAATATCTCGTCCTGCCCGTGCACCAGCATGACATTGATGTCTTCCTTCTTGATACGGCTGAAAAACTTGACGCTGCGCCGCATCAAGTGATTGATTTCGCCCGCTACTTCGACGCCGGAGAAACCGGCACCGACGACCAGGACCGAGAGGTAGTGCTTGCGTTGTTCAGGATCTTCGCAAACTTCGGCCTTCTCCAGGCATTCCATAATATGTGCTTGAATGGCCAGTCCATCGCCGATGGTTTTCAGCGCGTAGGCATGTTCGTCCATGCCGGGCACCATAGCCAGGTTTGATGTGTTGCCGCAGGCAATCACCAGGTGATCGTAAGTAAGCCGCTTGCGGCGCCCGTCGTGTGCTTCGTATTCTATTGAGTTGTCTTTTACCTCCAGAGCCAGCACTTCTTCCGTGCGGCAATGCACGCCGCGCAACAACTGACGCAGTGGTGCCGCCACATCCTTAGGTTGAATGGCGCCGCCCGCGACTTCCGCCAGCAGCGGATGAAACACCATGTGGTTCTCGCTGTTAAAAAGCACCAGCTCGCAATCGGGCAAAGCTTTGCGCAGTTTCTGCGCGCATTTGACACCGCCGAAGCCACCACCGACGATAACGATCCGACACTTGCTGCTGCTCATTTCTGTTTGCCGCCCTCTTGGGTCAATTGAGGAATGTCTTTCGGGGATTCCCACAGCCAACTGTGCATGTCGGCTACTTCGCTCTGGCGATTTGTCAAAAGCAAGTACTTTTCGCAGAAACTGCGAAGCCTTATGGACACTGGATGGACTGGGTTCTGTTTGGCGACTGCGTAGGCGGTATGCAACGCCTGCTCCGCCGCCTGGTAGCGTTTGGCGTTCATATATTCATTAGCGAGTAAGTATAAGGGCATTATCGCCAAAGTGGTAACGCAGTGGGGGTTGGACTCCTTGATGTCCATTAAGTCCTTAAAGACAGCCAGGGATGCGTCGATGTCGCCCTGGCGGGCGTCCAGGAGCGCTCTGTACATGTGGTACGCCGGTCTGACGCTGCCGCGACCGGGATCGTCCAAAACGTACGGATGCGCCTCGTCAAGACGTTCTTTGGCTTCGTCCAGTCGATTTTGCAAAATCAAGATACTGCCCAGCGTGCAAAGCGGCAGTCCCTGTACGGCTCCCCACTTCTTAGCGCTTTTTTGCTGAGCCAGGCTGACGGCGTTGAGTGCGATGTGTTCTGCTTCTTCGAACCTTCCCTGGTGCATGAGGCAAACGGCCAGGTTGTTGTAGAGCAGCCCCATGTAGGGTGTGGTGAGAAACTTCTTGTTGGTGCTGCCGGCAGCGACAGCCTTGTCGTACGCCTGCTCGGCGCCGTCGAAGTTGCCCTGCAAAAGGCGAGCGGTACCCAGATTGCAGTAATTGGTGCTGGCGACCTTCTTATTGAAACTGAACAGCCACGGCGTGCGCCTCTGCAGGCACGTATAGGATTTTTCGACCTGGGGATAGTTGCCGCTTTCTTGACATTTCATCAGCTGCATCGAGAGAATGCTGGCTACCGCGGGGGGCAGGGCGACGATGTTCCAGAAGAGGAGCAGCGCCATGTTAACCACCAGGTAGTAGATGGTGGGATGCAACACCGCATCGATAATCAGCCAGGCCGACATGGCGAGCCAGACGGCGAGGAAAATTGACTGGGTGGTCCAGGCCCATTTTCGGTATTTGTCAAGCGGGTCCTTGATTTTGGCGACTTTGGTTCCAGTCATATGCAATTTATACCCCGGTTCGCCGGGTTCCAATTAATAGCTGGGCTTGAAAACTGCCTGGTCGGACCAGGCACCAAATACGATACCAACGCCGGTTTTCTACTGAAATTAAAAGTGCAAACCGTCACGTATATACTCTTTCGGCTAGCTGGGATTTCAAGGTATAATTTCGGAACATGGTCCTGAGGCGAGCGTCTACCTCTTCAGTTAGGCGAACGAGGGTCGAGCCTTGATGAAATTTGCTGTGTTAGCGACGGCACTTGTGGGTATTACAGCCTGCGCGCCATTTGCACTTGCCCAAACGACCAATGTAGGCACTCCGGACGGAACCACCGGAGCAATCCAGACTGCCGACTGGCACGGAGTCAAAGGAACGATCGAAATCAAAGCGCCAGCACAAGATGTTTGGAATGCAGTGCACAAAGAGCGCGCCAACGACCCGGACATCAGCTACAGCAAAGTGTTGCAGCAAAAAGGTAATCGCATCTTATTGGAACAGAAGTTCGCCGCTCTGCCGGTGATCGGCGAAGCGACATGCCTGATGGTTCAGGAAGAAACTCCAATGAAGCGCATCGATTACAAACTGGTCCGCTCGGACAAATTTAAAGATATGGCGGGCAGCTGGATATTGACGGCCACGCCGAATGGCACCACGACGCTGGAGCTCTACTCGCTTCTCGACACGGGTATGCCTTACTCGCAAGGCGTTATCAACGCTATTTTGCAAGATAAAATCAATAAGCGGCTGTGCCGGGTAAAAGCCGCTGCCGAACAAAACTCGCACCAGAAAATCAGTTCTTTCTAGATCTAACGGCCGCCAACCCCGAGGAAACCTTTATGAAATCGGCTGCGCGATGTTTGTATTCGCTCACTGCGTTTTCTCTCGTCGCGGGAGTCTGGCTGTTGGTGCCCGTTTCGTGCAAGGCTCAAGACATCTTGAGCAAAGACAAAGATGAACTGCTCAGTGGTTTCGAAGTCGACCCGCAAGTTCTCAACAAATATCCAGCCAAGCAAAACGGAACGCGACTGAACGTTTTGAAACTGTTGGCGCTGGCTATACCGACCGTTGATGTCGACGCTGACAACGGCGAAGCTGCTTTGAAGGTGAAGGCACCATTCGTCAATGTCAGACTCGATGGCGCAAAACGGCGCATCAGCGTCAAAGTGCCTTTCGTCAATGTCGATACATCGACAAAGAACGGCATTAACGTTAAAGCACCGTATGTGCGCGTTCATACATCAACTAAGAATGGCTTGAGTCTGAAGGCGCCACTCGTTAAGTTCAATCCGCTCTCGGACAGCGAACTGGGATTCACTGATTGTGATTTGCCGGACAAAGACCCGGTGACTGCCGACGCATCAACAGACTCACCGTCCGCGGTGCCGGTATCCTTGCCATCGGCGGTGCCCGCAACCGTGCAATCCCCCGTGCCGTACGAGATGCTGGGCGGCGAAGCCGTGGCCCCATCTTGGAACGAGCAGCCCTGACCTGAAAAGTGACGGTGGCAACTGCACCAAATCGCGGAATTCGGCGGCTAACTGCCACCCGCTCGTTGTGCAGGACGAGTCCGTGTGTGGTGTGGAGATAGATAGAGAACGAGGTCACTGATACCGGCGAGCCAGGCTGAAGATGCGCTGCTCGCCACCATTGGCGATACTGCAAACGAAGTGGTTGGCGCGTCCGCTGCTGCGCGCTTGTTCTCGGCGATACAAAAACCACACGCAAGTAAATGGTGCGATCAGTGCCACCACCAGACAGGCGAGTCCCAGGGAAAAGGTGAGTTGATCGCCACGCTGGGTCAGTCCAGTGATGATCATCGAGGACATCGATGACAAAGCCTTCTCGAAGATTCGTTCAAGCGCTTGAATTTGAAAAATCATTTCCATAGCAGGTTTCCTAAGCAGCAGTGGTTCCGACCTTTTTCAAGGTCGCTATGGGAACTCAAACCAGCGAAAGCTACGCGCTGTCGCTTATGACTATAGCGGTGGGGTGGTAAACGTGTCTGTTGACCTTGCCTATTTCAAGCTCGAAGCCTCAAACCACCACGGTTTCCTTAATCCGAGGACTGATTGCCGAAATTGCATACTTTAGTCTGATCTGATGCGTCAACTCGCTCATCGGGTGCGGCTCGCCGTGCACCAGAAAGACTTTCGGATGATGAGCCGCCATGGGCTCCAGCCAGTTGAGCAGGTCGCTTTGACCGGCGTGTGCGCTGAAGCCGCCCAAGCCGCGCACGGTGGCGCGCACCGGCACCGTTTCTCCCAGAATCCGAATCGGTGATTTGCCGTCCAGCAGCAATCGTCCCAGGGATCCTCGCGCCTGGTATCCGACGATTAGTACGGCAGTTTGCTCGGAGTTTAAATTACGGCGCAGATGGTGCAGGATACGTCCCGCGTCGCACATGCCTGAACCCGCCAGGATCACGCAGGGACCCTCAACATCGTTTAGTGCTCGCGATTCGTCGGCGGTCAGGCAATAATGTAATTCCGGCAAGGCTCGCTCCAGCTTGCCACCATGACCGAAAACGCCGGCATCGGTGTCCATCAGCTCCTGATGCTTCCTGTACAACTCGGTCGCAGCTATCGCCATTGGACTGTCGAGATAAACCGGAATTCTCTTCACTTTGCCGGTGCGGAACAACTCAGCGAGGTAATACAACATCTGCTGTGATCGTCCGATCGCGAATGTGGGAATCAGAATTTTGCCGCCCAGCTCCACTCCTCTTTTAATTAGAAGTTCGAATTCTGCGACGGTTTCGGACAGCGGTCGATGGTCGCGATCGCCATACGTCGACTCCATAAATACGGCGTCGGCGAAGGGAATCGATTCTGGATCGCGCATGATCGGAGCGTTGCGCGGCCCGATGTCGCCGGAGAAGACAACCGTTTTGACGTTGCCGTCGGGCTCCGTCACTTCCAGTTTGACGCAGGAAGAGCCAAGAATATGTCCCGCTTCAATCAGCGTAAATTGAAGATCATCTGTGATGCGGGTCGGTTCCTGAAGATTCACCGCACGAAATCTTGGAAAGACTCTTTCCACTTCTGCAGCAGTGTAGAGCGGCTGTAACGGCTTTAATTTGTAGCGTTCACGCCGGCGATTCTCTCGCATGGTGTCTTCATTCTGTACACGTGCGGCATCGGTGAGAATCAGTTTTGCCACATCGATTGTGCCTGCGGTGGCATATATGACACCACGAAACCCCAGTTTCATGAGCAACGGCAGGCGTCCGCAGTGATCAAGGTGACCGTGTGTCAGCACAACCGCTCTCAGAGCCCGCACATCGAGAGTGCGTGGAATGTAGTTTTCGCGTTCCAGCTTTTTAGAACCCTGGAAAACGCCGCAATCAACCAGGATGGCGCTGTTTTCAGTTTGAATCTGATAACACGAGCCGGTGACTTCGAGCCCCGCACCATAAAGAGTAATGCGCATAGTTGCCAAAGCGATTTCTGAAGGATCGAGCAGACATTATGATATACAAGTTGGAGCAGCGGGGTAGGGATGTTCACTTATCAAGAACCAGTTGCACCGGAGGATGTTTGCAAACGCAATGGCACCACCGGCAAAGTTGCCCTGGGCGCGATTCTGTGCGCCGCCCTGGTTCTTCTTATCCCCGCCATCAAAAATGTCGCCAGCGCGGGCGGAGCCGCCGGAAAATTCGCCCCAGGCTTCATAGCCATGGGCATAGTCTTCCCGCTGATGATTCTTTGCGAATCGATCGTGTTCAAGCCTCATCGCGACTGGTTCGACTTCTCGCTGAAGCGAACCCTGGATGGCGCCGCCAAGCGTCGAATCACAAAGAAGTTTGTGGTGCACCTGCTCTGTCTGATACTGCTTGGTGTGTTCTATGCCGCCATCGCGATTTTCATCAAGTCAACCTATCTCTTGTTGTTCCTGTTGCTCTCGCCTGTGCTTCTGTTTCTTCCATTCATCTATTTCTGGTTGACGGAGAAATATGGCAAGGATGGTGCCGATGTCGATGAGTTTCTTGCGGCGTCAAACTCACTGAGCGCCTGGCTGGCATCTCGTGGCAAACCGCAGGCGGAACGCGCGCCTTCGCCATTCAAAAACCATCACACCTGCAATCTGGTGCGCACATATTTTGTCAAAGGTTTCTTCATTCCTTATATGACCTTTTCCAACTGCGCAGCCTGGTTGTTCTGGAGCGAGAAGGGCTCTGTATTGTTTTCGACGCAATGGTTCGCCAATCAATCGACCATGGCGCTCGCGGCAGATTTTGCAGCACTCTATGCAATTTTGATTCCCCTCATAGTTGCTGCCGAAGTCACCGTCGGCACCGTCGGGTACATCGCCTCGACGCGCCTTTTGGGAACGCACATCGTCCGCACTGAGCCGACTGTCTTAGGCTGGCTCGTCTGCGTCGTCTGTTATTCGCCATTCGACAAGCTTTTCGACATCGGCAAGCTCTTGCCGGTAGAAACGGAGTGGCCTCTGACATTCGCGCAGACCCATCCGCTGCTGAGCATTATCTGTTGCATTGCCACATTGTTATTGTGGACCGGTTATACATGGGCTACTTTCACCTTTGGTCTGCGTTTCTCCAATTTGACCAACCGGGGTACCATAGACTTCGGACCCTATGCCGTCGTGCGTCATCCGGCTTACGCGCTGAAAACAATTTGCTGGTGGGTGACGCTCACGCCAGTGGCCCTGATGCAGCCGCAAAATCTCATATATGGTGCACCGGCGCTGGCGGTGATCACCACATTCTATGTGCTGCGCGCCATCACGGAAGAGCGCAACATGTCCGTCGATCCGCGCTATCTCGAGTACAAGAAACGCGTGCGGTACATGTTTCTTCCCTGGATTATTTAGCTTGATCCAGGCGCTGTGCCAGGTTGACCGCGCAAGTGCTTTTGTTCAGCTTGGCTCGCAATGCCATAGCTAAAACTCGCGGCAGATACAGGCAGCTGTGACTGTCTATCTTTTGCTGGTAGAAACTTGCGAAGTCCGGCGGCACGCTTAGCATCCAGTTGGTGTCATTGATAATGCCGGGTGCGTTGTAGACTCCTCGCAAACCGAAGAGATCAGCGAAGAACACGGAAACGTTCTTCGCCGGACCCACGAATAAATCGGCGAACATCGCTTCTATCAAAAGTGATTCGTTGGCTACCAACTGCGCCGCGAACGCGTCTCGCTCTTCAACTTGAGGCTCCAGACGGCTCGCCAGGTAGGTCGCCCAGTTTTTGCGCTTCTCCTGATCCCACTTTGAGATGGACAGCCAGAGCGGTTCCGTATCGTGTGTGCCTACCATGATCCAATCGGATGGGTTGGCTGTGTCGCTGCGATAATTGTCGGTTGCATCCAGCGGATTGGCTTTTTGCGTGACCCGCAGCCGCCCCAGGTTGTGTTTGCGCAAAACTTGCTGCAGTGGAAATGGACAACTGCTCAGCACTTCGCAAATCAAATTAGAACGGTCGTGACCGGAACCAGCCACCAGATCGAGCACCAGATCGATCAGCACGGCGTACTGATCGATTTGCTCGTCAGCCAGTTGCTTAACCCAGCCGTCGGCGTAACGGGGCACACTGCCGTTGAGCTGATCCGCGCGGGCTATGGCGAATTCAGCCAGCAGCAAGTGCTCGGCAATGTCCGGGGAGTCAAACAGCCGGGCACCATTTTGCACCGCCTTCAGTGCATCTTCAGCGGTGGAGTCGTAAACCCACGGACAAACCAGACCATGCGGATGGTCGATGCGAATGCCGTCGTAGTCGACGAGAAATTTCTCAATGCGCCGCATCATCCAGTGCAGGACGGGACCTGGTTCATCGTCCTCGGCTGAAAAATAGAGGCGTGGGTTGAAAACTGGATATCCCCACGGTTGCCCGTCCGGATTGGTGCGACTGGGCGGTGCACCCAGCAGATAGCCGGGCAGAAACAGATCTTTGAAAGTCTCTTTGTCCTGGTTGCTGAATCCGATTTGCAGGTCGCCAAACAGTTGCAGTTTCAGCTCGTTGGCGCGCCGGCGAAAGTCACTGTGCTGGGCATGAGCAAGAAACTGTGCCAGTTGGAAGAGAGGAACGTTTTCCTCGTATTGTTCATCTCTGGATAGCCACCAGTCGTTGTCCTGCCGCCAGTTTTCCAACTCGACGGCAACGGCTTTGCAACGGTCGCTTTTCCGTTTTTCAAAATGAGCCAGCACCGTATTTAGTGCTTGATACTGCAGTGACCAGGCAGACCGATAAGATTGATAGTTGCGTGCGCCGTTGCTTCCTTCGTGGTGCGATGTCTCGCCTTCCGCCAGCAAACCGCACCAGCGCGGCTCTTTTTGCAGCCGTGCGAGACTGATGGACAGTTCGTTTTTTGAGAAGAGCGTGCTGTCATAAGGGGAAGGATTGCCCAGCGACGTCTTCCCTTGCGGACCCAGCTGCATGCCGTTGAAACCGAGCGCGGCAATCATCTGCAGGAAACTGTCGGCGCCATACGAATAGGGCGTCCCGCGCCCGGTTTCTTCGTCGGGCAAGCTGGGGAAGCTTTGATCGTGAATGGCAATCACCAGCTTTTCGATGCCCAGCATCTTCAGAGCGCTTTGCGCGTAGCTTGTTTGATAGCGGGTTCCGTCGTCCACAGGGTAGATACCGAGATGCCTTGTTATTCGATGTTGATCGTTTTCTTGGAGTTGCCCCACGTGTCAGTCAACTCCAGCTTCATCGGATGCGCATCAATCGATGGCGCGATTTCCTCACCGATTTCTTTGAAGGCGGCGACAATGTCTTCCTGTTCCCAGGCGTCGTTGGACACCGGTATGGAAACGGTCACTCCTGATGAGGTCTTGCTGATGGTCACGGTCGATTCGCGTTTGCCGTTGAAAAAGCCGATGCGCTTTAAAGCTTCACCGCATTTGGTGGCATCTTCCTTGGTCGCTTGCTCCTGGTAGTAGACTTTCTCGTTGGCGGCGACCTGAACATTGGGCATGAAGACGTCAGGGACTGTGAAGAAAAGCAGCAGCAGCACGCCTACCGTCACCAGGAGACCTGCGATACCGATGCCAAACATTGCCCAGTTTGATGCCCGCCTGCCGCCCTGTTCGATGTTGAGCTTGTAATCTGCTTCTTGTAGAGCTTTAGCTGCGAATCTGAAGCCGACCGCCTGTCCGATGTACATGCCATTGGTGAGGCTGTGCGGCAGCACCAGGCTCAGTCCGAACATCGCCGCCGCCACGCCCACACAACTGAAGAAGGCGATCATCGCTTGCTTCTTCTTATTAAGTCGAGCATAGTTAATGGCGAGTAGAGCGCCCCCTGCCATGGCGTTGCCAAGAAAAGTCGCTGCACCAACTTGAAACGGTGAAAATAGCGCCAGCCCAGGTTTTTCGTTCATTTCACTTGTCCGGATGTGCTCCGGCAATTATAACTAATATGTATGTTCATCAGCAGCGGCACCGTCATCGATGGCAAATATGAGGTTCGTCGAGCCATCGGTTCGGGCGGCATGGGCGTTGTTTACGAAGCCTACCAGCAAGACATGGACCGGATGCTCGCGCTGAAGCTGCTGACTGCAGTAGATGAGGACCCCGAAGAGTACAGTCGATTCCTTCGCGAGGCTCGCGTACTAAATCAGTTATCGCATCCGAATATCGTGCAATTTTATGCTTACGGAGTCTGGCAAGGCTGCCCGTACATCGCCATGGAAGAGGTTCATGGGCAGAGCTTGCATCAGCTGATCGTCGATGCCGATACGGGTATTGATCCGGCTCTGGCATTCGAAATCGCCATTCAGATCTGTGACGGATTGGAAAGCGCGCACAGTCAGAGCATCATCCATCGTGATATCAAACCTTCAAACATCATTCTCACCGGTGAAACTGATTCGCGTGCCGGTGCGGTGCCGAAAGTAAAACTGATCGACTTCGGTCTGGCAAGAATGACGGGTGTCGAGGCTGCGCAAAAGATCACTAAAACCGGTGTCGCCATCGGCAGCGTCAACTACATGAGTCCGGAACAGTGCGTCGGCAAGGCGATTGACGGGCGCACCGATATATATTCGCTGGGGTGCGTCATTTACCAGTGTTTGATTGGCGAGCCGCCGTTTGCCGCCGATAATGGTGTTGCGGTGATGTTTCAGCATTTGCAGGAGCCGATTTCCAGCGCCGTGGGCTGGAGCCGTTTGACTGCACAGCAGCAGCAGGTGATTGCCAAATGCCTGGCGAAGAACGTCAAACATCGCTATCAATCGGTTAGCGAGTTGGCTCAGGATTTGCAAGACTTGCGCTCTGGTGCAGCGCCAAGCAGCACTCCGGTAAGCCTGGAGGATGCCTCCGCCATTCCGTTTAATTTGGACAAAAACGTATTCGGCATAGCAAGCGGTCCCAAGCCGGCTGCTCCGGAGCAGCACCAAGGCGCCAGACGCCTGGTTCTCGGTATTTTGTCTCTTCTATTGATGGCAGTGGTTGCCGCCATCGTTTTCCAGCTCAACGGCGGGCACACCAGTACCACAGGCGGTGGCGAAAGCAAACCGGAGATCTCGATTCTCGAGCAAAATCGGGCGGCGCTTGCAAAGTTGAACTTGATTGCAGACCCGAGGGAAGCTGTGCGCCGTGCCAGTTTCTTCCAGGCTCGTCACGAACTGCCCGAGCAAATCGCGTGCTTTGAGCGAGGCGACCAGCTGGTAGACCAGGGGCGCGCTGATCCCGTACTTGCGTATCAAATCAAGCGCAGTCTGGCTGGTTCATACTCCGACAACGGCGAGGAGCCCAAAGCCCGGAAGAAGCTTCTTGAGTGCCTGGACGCGGCAAGCAAGTGCAATGTGCGTATGCAGGCCGAGGCTAACCACTCTGTTGCTGTGCACTATTGTCAGCGTGGAGAAGTGAAGGAAGGATTGAAATACGCCCAGGTTGCTACGGGACTGGCAGAGCAAGCTGTGAAGGATGACCAGTTAGGCACGACCGATGAGCGGGAGCGGCTTGCCGCCAATTGCTGGGGTGCACTTGCACAACTCTATGAAGACGACAATCGGTTAAAAGAGGCACTGCCTTTTCGCGAGAAGGCCCTCAAGCACGTGCTGCTTCAAAACGATCTGTACGAAACTCTCGTGTGTTACAGCTATATCGCCAGAAATCTTCGCCAACAACAGAATCTCAAAGAGGCGAAGCGATACATCACCGAATGGCGGCGATTGGAGCTCCAGGTGAAGGACAATCAAGAGCCCATGCTTGTAGCGCACAGGGCCTCAACATACATGCTGATCGGAGATATCGAACGAGCCGGGAAGGATGAACCGGCTGCAAATAAGTGGTATCAGGCAGCGGTTGACCTGTACAAGACGCACCCTATTAGAGAGGTCTATCAGGACAACGAAGCGGCGGCGTTGACCTATCTAGCTGTCAGTGATTACGAACTCAATGACTTGAAGCAAGGAGATGAAGTAGCTACTGCCGCTTTTGCTCTTTGGAAAACATCGAAAGACGAGCGTGGGCGGAGGTTCTGGCCCCAACGCCTGAAAGAGTCAAGAGAGGCGGCCGTGCAACGAAATGCCGCTCACTCGAAAAGCCCTTAGCTGTGCCGCTTGTAGAAGATGTGTTTGAGAATTTCGGCTCCCACCGAATAGACCGCCACGATCGCCACCAGTGTCAGAACGAATTGCAGCGGTAGCCGAGAAAAACCCAGTGGTGTTGCCAGTGGTGTGTAAGGGAGCAGGATGACGACAGCGATGGTGCCCAGGGTTGCGTACAAGAGCGGCGCGCTTGGGCGGCTGGATAGGGACGAATGGCGGGTCCTGATAATCAGTACGATCAGCGCTGCCGATACGACTGATTCCATGAACCATCCTGTACGAAACTGCTGCGTCTGGGCGTGCATGATGGCCATCAGCACAAAGAAAGTCAGATAGTCGAAGAGCGAGCTCAATGTGCCGAACGAAAGCATGAACGACCGCACAAACTTGATGTCCCAGCGCCGGGGGCGGGCGATTGTTTCCTCATCCACATTGTCCGTGGCAATAGTCATCTCGGGGAAGTCGGTCAGGAAGTTGGTCAGCAAAATCTGGTGCGGTAAAAGCGGCAGAAAGGGAAGAAACAGCGATGCGCCCGCCATGCTGAACATATTGCCGAAATTGGCGCTGGTCGCCATGAATACATATTTGAGAGTATTGGCGAATGTTTTGCGCCCTTCGCGAATACCCGCCACCAACACGCTCAACTCGTGTTCGAGCATGACCAGCTGCGCGGCTTCTTTGGCGACATCGACTGCATTATTGACCGAGATGCCCACGTCCGCCGCATGCAGTGCCGGTGCGTCATTGATGCCATCGCCGACATAGCCGACGACATTGCCTGCTTTCTTCAGCGCCAGAATAATCGCTTCTTTCTGATTGGGCTCTACTTCGGCGAAGACATCGGTGGAATTGGCGAGCATTGCAATCGCTTCGCTGCGCGTGTCGCGCAGTTCGGACGCACCAAGCACCTTCGGATCGGCAAAGCCGACTTGCCTGGCGACTGCCGTCGCTACCTGTCGGTTGTCTCCGGTAATGATTTTGAGCGTCACTCCCAGATTGTTCAGCTGTTTGATCGTGTCGGCGATGCCGGGTTTAGGCGGATCGGTGAAAACCAGAAGGCCTTCGAATGTCATGTCGTGTTCTTCGGAGGCATTGATTCGCGTGCCCTGAAAAGATTTGCTGGCGACGCCGAGGACGCGGTTTCCCTCATTGCTTAACTGATCCATGATTTTGGAGATTTCGCTGCGCGCCGTTTCATCCAGCGTGCAGATCTCGAGAACCTGGGCCAGTGCTCCTTTGGAGATGAGGAGTTTGGCTCCGGGATTTTGTTTGTCACCGACAAGTATTGTCAGCCGTTTGCGCTTGAAGTCGTACGGCACCTCGTCGACTTTTGTGTAGTTGCTGATATCGAGATGCACCTGATCGCGCAGTGCCTGATCGATGGGATTGACGAATCCCGTTTCCATAGTCGAGTTGAGGTAGGCAAGCAGCTTGACGCGTTCGCTCTCCTTCCCGTCCACGCCCAGCATGGACTTAAGGCGGACGGCTCCTTCGGTGATGGTGCCGGTCTTGTCGGAGCAGAGGACATTCATGCTGCCGAAGCTTTCGATTGAAGAAAGCCTTTTGACGATCACTTTCTCCTGCGCCATGCGTCGCGCGCCGGTGGAGAGATTGATGCTGATGATCGCGGGGAGCAGTTGGGGTGTCAAACCTACAGCCAGAGCCAATGAGAACATAAACGAGTCGAGCACGGGTCTTTGCATGAACACATTCAAGGCAAAGATGGAGAGCACCAAAACCAGTGTCACGTGAATCAGCAAGTAGCCGAATTCACGGATTCCTCTTTCGAAATCTGTTTCGGGCGGTTTGCTGGAAAGTCGTTTGGAAACCTTGCCGAATTCGGTGTCGTCGCCAGTGTTGACTGCCAGCACGGTTGCCGAGCCGCTGACCACATGAGTGCCGGTGAAGACGCAATTGGAGCGAGCTGCCAGTGCGGTGTCGGCGGCGACCGTTCCGGCATGTTTCTCGACGGGAAATGTTTCGCCTGTCAACGCTGCCTCGTCGACGAAGAGGTCTTTGCTCTGCAAAATGACGCTGTCTGCTGGAATCGTGGCGCCAGCCGAAAGGACAATCACATCGCCCGTGATGACATCTTTGCTGGGGATGCTGCATTCTTTCTTGTCACGAATAACGGTGCACTTCGTCTCGATCAAGGTGAGCATTTTGGCGACTGCGGTGCGGGCACCGTACTCCTGCCAGAAGCTGAGCAACCCGCTTGCCACCACGATGAAGGTGATGATCATCGTGTCCATGCGTTCGCCCAGGAAGTACGATAGGGCGGCTGCCGCAAGCAGAAGCAGACAGATAGGACTTTTGAACTGTTCGAGAAGCAGCACCAGCGCTTCGGGCTCGTGCCAGTGTTTCTTGCCTGACACGCGCTCAGCCAGCCTGTGGTCCGCTTCTTCTGTCGTCAAACCATCGGGCGAACTGCTGATCGATTGCGCCAGGGCATCGGCCGGCGTTGCCCAGTAGTTTTCCAAAATCGAATGCAGTGCCGAGTCGGTCATGACTTCCGCGGTGTAGTCTGCCTATTGTCCACCGCTGTAAGGCACGTGTAAGCAAAGGCGCTTGGCAGCGCTAGTCGGTTTTTTCCTCGAGGACTACATCGTAGGTGGCAGCGGTGGCGCCATCTGCGAATTGTACGCCTTTGAGACTGAAGAGCAAACCGGATGGATCCTTCGCGTATCTGCAGGCAAGCGCTTCGATGTTTAACGAGGCCAGTGAGCGGAGCTCACCCCCTTCGCAAACGCCGTTCTGGTTTCTGTCCTGCCAGACCGCCAGTTTCTCCAGTTCGCTGCCGCGCAATTCACCGTCATGGTTGTCATCCAGGGCGGAGAGAGCTTCATAGCCGTTTCTCCAGAAGACCCAGAACGTGCACTGTCCGAACATCTGCAGTCCGGAGGTGATACCGCCGGCACCGCCGTCGTAGACCAACCAGCCTGAGCGAGCGTTGGTCCACTTTGAATAGGTGCGTGGTCCATTGCCGTCCAGATCGAAGGTGACACTGGCTCGATCAAGCAACTGATCGGCGGACAACCCTGGCGATACGGGCACCACAATTGGTGTCACCGCTCTGAATATCTTATTGACTTTTTCGCACTTCGCATTGACGTCTGCAATCTCAGCCGCATCCTTGGTCGGGTTGAGCAGCTTGAGCATGTACTGACCGGTTTCTTTGGTTATAGATGCGCCTTCCAGTCCATGTTCGCGCTTATTCTCCTTCTCCCATGCCGCCGCAAACACTTGCCGGTACAAAGAGAGAGCCTCATCTTTTTTCCCGGACTGATCGAGGCACCATGCCAGTCCGAGCTGCGCGAGAATGAGCGTCGGATCAAGCTTGACCGCATCGCGCAAATTGGCAATGGCTTGAGTGAGATGCTTCTGGGCAGACTTCTTTTGCGCTTCGGATTTGGCCGGTTCAATTCCAAACTGTGTGTGATCGCCTGTGTAAAAGCCGTAGAACGGTTCCGGATTAGGGCTCTCTTTGGTGGGTTTGGTGGCGTCTACCTGTTCGGTCTTTTGCGCGTAAGCCATTGAGTGCAGGCGCCCGATCTGAAACTGGCGCATAGCGCGGTCTTTATCTGTCTTGGCTTGCTTCTCTTGTCCTTCCAGGTTGGCAATCATGCGGGCGATCGGAATTTTTTCCATCGCGTGTTGCATGAACATCGATTGTGCCGGGGGCGCCGCCATTGCTGCCAACAGCGCCGCTGTTGCCACCACATTTGCAGTTCGTTTGTTGGTCATGGCTGGGTGCTCGTCGCCGTCAGATTCGGTGCCGGCGGCTCCATCAGACGTCGTCCGTCTTTATCTCTCAGTTCGTCGCAGCACAGCAAAATCAGATCGACAAACCACCAGATGCCCAGACCGCCAAACGTGAGCAGTTGTGCGACGCCTGTGCCGACTTTGTTGAGGTAAAAACGATGCACTCCGAACACGCCCAGGAAGTAGCAAAGCAGCATGGCAAGCCCTTTGCGCTCGCTGCCTGGCACACGCCGCCCCTGTCCGTCGGACATCTCGCCGAACGACAGCAAGAACAGGTCGATCATTTGCCAGAGACCCAGTCCCCCGAACGTGAGTAGCATCAAAATGCCGGTCCCCATTTTGCCAAGGTAAAAACGATGGATGCCAAAAAAGCCGAGAAAGAAACAGAGCAAACACGCGACGCTGGCGCTCTTATCGCTGACAGGGGCGGTCATCGAATTTGTCATTTAATAATCTACCGAGAAGGTGACAGTACCAGCTTATATCAGCCGGGTGGTTTTGGCTCGGTACACCATAATCACTTAATGTAGTTAGGATCCGCGCTGTCCGTCGATTGAAGTTCTGATGAAGTTTTCCAGATCGACACCGACAATCTGATCAGCGGCCACGGCGCCTGTCATGCTACCAAATATGGTGCTGAGCGGAACAACCAGCATGCCCAGTTTGCCGCGACCAAGTGCGGTCAACGCCAGCTTCATGCCGATTTCCGAACCGACTACCGAGCCGATTTCGCCCCCGAGGTACTGCGTGCCGATGCGACCCATTCTACCGACGCCCGTGCCGGTGCTGACCTGGAATGCTTCCGTCACATCAAGCATCTGGTAAGCGATGCCCGCAGCTGCCAGACCTTGCAGTCCGCGTCCAAACCATTTGCCGCTGCGGGTCTGTCCCCATTCTCCAAGGAAGCTCACCTTGGGAGGCTTGGTGCCCTCAGTGTATTGACCTACCTTGGACAGTATCTCGGCATCTTTAGGCAGTTCGCCGGTGTACTTGCCGTATACGTTCGCCAGATCGAACGGACCGACGCGGCCTTTGGCGTCGATGACGCCGCCGTAGTTGTTCAGGATGTGGCTGTTGACCACGGCGTCAGCTTCAGCCGGTGTCAGCAAGTTGAGCGTCTTGTACATAGGCGGCGCGCCCGGATTGGTCCAGTTGGCTCGCAGGCGCGAACCGAAGGTGCCGTCGATGAGCCCGGGTCTGAACAATTCTACGTCTGGATGAAACGCCTTGTTGACGTCTGTGATGTGCAACTGCGTCAGCACCGCATTCGTCTCTGTTTCTAAGAGTCGCGCTGCCAAAATCCGTTGCTGCGGAAGCGACAACTCATCGGGCAGGTAGTCCAGTGGTATTCCGTCGTAGTGCCCGACCTCGTGAGCGACTGTGCTTGCGACGCGGGTGAGCGGTGACGCGTTGCCGTGCGCCATGAACGAGTTGCCCAGCATGTGAGATATGTTGTTGTACGTTATGCGGCGCAGTGGGATGCCGTTGAACTCGTTGACGTTGGTGCCGCCGATGGCGAAATATCTGCCCAGGCGCGCAATGGGATTGGGGGTGGATGCGGTCAAGTATGGATCGCCGAAGGGCAGTTGTGGTCCCCAACTCCAGCCTCGCGCCTGCATGAGGTCGAGGCGGTCGAGCAGTTGGGTACCGACGGAACCGGAGTTGGCGAGCGTGCTTTCGATCGCACCGTTGGTGGCGAACAGCGTGCCTTCCAGTCCGCGTTTGAGAATGCGCGCGCCAAAGAGGTTGCTCACCGGGTTGGATGGCGGTGCGGGTGGGTAATCGAGCACCTGATCGGCAGTGATGCCGCCGGGCTGATTGCCGGGCTGGCTCGAATCAGTGTCGCCCTTTTCAGGCGGCGTGCCTGGCGTGGCGCCAGGGGTAGGCGTAGGTTCGGGGTTGTCGAATTGCGGCGGCATAAGCCGGATAAGCTCGGAAAGCCTGGGAAGGCTCGGTTGCGGTGCCAGTATGATAAAGCGTTAATCCTCTCTTGGCAAGCCCGAATGTGCCCCGTGATGGGAAAAACCGTGGCAAGCTGCGGTGCGCTAGTCAGTTGCGCGACGGCGCCGCGCACGACTTCTTCCTGTTCGCTAGCGCCAGGGCGAGGGCGAAACTCCGAGGGCTGGAGCTGAGGCTGGCGAAGCCGGAACCGATCGAGGAGGTCGCCCCTGGAGACTTCGATGTTAGCGAAGTAAACGGACAGCTGGCGCTCAAGGAGAAGAAGAAATAATTGTCGTCACTGTCGGCGGTGGCGGTTATATGTTAGGAGGATTGAGTTGGCTCTGAAAGCCACTCGGCTTTCTCCTTTTCGTCCATCTTCTTCCAGCAATCCGGGCAAGGAAAAGAGAAGGACCCATCAGAGTTTTCCTGCATCTGTTTTCCGGTAGTTTCGTACCAGCCCAGCATCACGCTGATGTGCACCATCTTCGAACAATCTTTTTTTGGACAACGGAGATAAGGCATGCGTGAGTGCGAGAATAGCACTTATTCGTCACTGGCTACGGTGGCGGTTACGTTTTTGTTGCGATCGTAACTGCCGCCCCTGGTGGTCGTGCCGTTCTGATTCACTAGTTTGGCGTAGCCGCTCTGGCGGCAGCATCTCTGTTCTGGATACATTTTTCTCGGTGAGCTGACTCACGACACGGACGGCGCGCTGGCGGCTCAAGAGTGGTATCAGATAGCTGTAGGGATCGCCGCGACTATAACGGCTGCGCGAAGCGGTTGGGATGTGGCAAGCGCTGACAGCAGATTGGCAGTTAACTCTTAGTTTTTAAGGGTAGAGTTCCTGGTTAGCCCGCACTTCCCGGCGCAACTCTTTGGCGTCACTGCGGTGTCCGTATGATAGCTCGCGCGTCGCGATGGCGTCCAAAAACAGGCGATAATACACGGAGTTATCGTTGACGCTGGGCTCCTTGGCGAATGCGGTGCGCACGGCTTTCTCCACCACGGGCCAGCTCCCCTCCGGTAGGTATCTTCTGACGTCGTACTCCAGCAGGCTTGCCATGGCAAGCGCATAAGCAATGTTTTGTTGGGTATCAGCCGAATATCCTTCCAAAACACCGTCTCGCTCAACCAAGCGCATCGGTTGAATCGCATCAGGACCATAACCATCGATGATCATTTGTTTCTTGGCTGCGGCAAGAAACTCGGACAGAGCTCGGCTATACAAGTCAGCAGCCTTCTCTGGATGTTTGAGGTAACGCTCGCAATCTCCCCAGCGCGCCAACACTATGCCCGATGGCGTGCCTATGTCAAACGAAGCATTAGGGCGTTTTGCCTCATTCGTGGACGCTGTTGATGGCATATCTGCCGAGAGCTGATACTGCGATGCAGCCTCCTCGAAGCGCCGCAGCATGAAAAGCGCATTGCCGCGCAAAATGTAGAGGCCGCGCAAAACATCCTGGGGTTCGCCTTTTCCTGCTGTGCGTATTTCATCGATCAGCTTTTCACACTCACTGTCGATGATTCGCATGGGTTCTTCTTCGTAGCCCAGCTGGTTGATCAGGACAAGATTCTTGATTGACGCCTTATACCGGCACCGCAGGCCATTCGCCTTGGTCGTCAGCCAGGTCGGGCTGTTTTTGCCTGTTGATGACTTTTGATGCGACTGAGCTTGCTCATATATTGCGCCGGCTGACTCAAAATCTTGCATCTGCTCCAGTGTCTGGGCAAGCCGTATTTCCTGTCTGGCTCGCTCGGGCAGGTCGCGCGTTGCGTTAACTTGCCGGATGAGATTGCCTCTTACCGTTTCCAGCTTCGGGTTCGGTGCTGCAGGTTGCTGTCTCATGGGCGACTCGATCCATAACCAATTTTGGATATCAGCCATGTCTTGATGGTAGACCGATGCCAGCTGCCTGCGCTCTTGATCTGCTTCCAGTCCCCACTTGATCGCAGCGGCGCCAAGTCCAACCAGGAAGAAACCCATGACGCTTAAGATGAGCACTTTGCGCAAAGTTTTTTGTCGGCGAGCCGACGAGTTATCTTCGCCCTTTCCGGCCAATATCTGGGCGAGCATATTCTCGACTTGGCTGACGCATTGATAGCGCTTTTCTGGGTCTTTCTCCAGACAGCGAGCGACAATGTCGTCCAAAACGGTGTTGCCGCTGTTTACAGGTGGGCATCGCATGTGCAGATGGTTGGACAGAGTCTCGATCACACTCTGTCCTGCAAAGGGCGGTTTGCCGTCGAGGCACTCAAACAGCAGACATCCTAAGGCATAAACATCAGTCCGCCCATCAACTGGTAGACCCTTGCACTGTTCTGGGCTCATGTACGGCGGGCTGCCTACAATCTCCCCGGTCCTGGTCAGCGTCTCACCGCCTTGCCGGGCTCCGTCTGCCCCTGATGCTCCTTTGGCGATACCGAAGTCCAACAGGCGGGCGATTTGTTGATCGCTGCTGGAGTCATGGCTCAAAATGACGTTGCTGGGCTTCAAGTCTCTGTGCACGATTCCCTGTCCATGAGCCTCAGCAAGCCCCTTGCAGATGTCTACGCCGATGCGTGCGGTCTGCATGCGAGTTAGTCGCTCTTTATCCTTGAGATGGTTGGCTAGAGTATGTCCTGCAGCCAGATCCGCCACCAGATATGGCCGTCCGTCGGTGTGCAGATTGAATTCTCGAAAGGCAACGATGTACTTCGACTGAAGCTTTTGCAGCGCTTTCCCCTCTTGTCTGAATCTTCTAATCGTATCGCGGTCGATATGACGATCTGGCGACAACAACTTCAGTGCCACCTCGAAATCGAGATGGAGATGCTTTGCTTTGAACACAATGCTCATGCCGCCCTGTCCCAGAACAGAGAGCAGCCGATAACTTCCGATAATTTGCCCTACTAGATGCTCAGGCTGCGTGTGCGGCGCGGACGCCTCAGTAAACTCGTCTATCTGGTCTGGGGCAGTCGCGTCAGGGGAGTCGGAATTGGAAACCAACTCTGGCTGCTTTAGTTCTTCCCGGCGGTCGTTGGTCATAACAGGCACGCGTGGCGCAGGAGTCTATCTCTGCTGGTTATGTTCCTCGCCTCGTGCGAACCTCAACACCGTCTTTGGCATTCAGATCCCTGCGACTTATGAAAAGATGCGGCATAGGTAGGTGACACCTCATTGAACTCGTAGCTGGAATCCGCATTGCGCGCTCGTTGAGTTGGTTTCTGTGGACCGTGGAATTTTAGTGCACCGTCACCACGGCGGCATGCATGGCGCGCAGCCGCTCCGCCAGGGCGGTCAGCCGGCGCGCCGCGCGCTTGTTCTTCACCGCCATCGCCAGGGCCTTGGGCTGCCCGACCACCACGACCAGTTTCTTCCCTCGAGTAACGCCGGTATAAAGCAAATTGCGCTCCAAAAGCATGTAATGCTGCATGGCGAGCGGAATCACTACAGCTGGATACTCAGATCCCTGCGACTTATGTATGGACGCCGCATAGGCGAGTGACACCTCATCGAGCTCGTGTACGTCGTACTTTACTTCGCGCCCGTCAAACTCAATAGTCAGCTCCGCCTCTTCAAGGTCAATGCTGGTTATAGTGCCAATATCGCCATTGAACACTTCCTTATCGTAATTATTGACGGTCTGAATAACTTTGTCTCCGGCTCCGTAGGTCCAGCCGAATTTGGTCACCTGTGCGCCACTGTCTGTGGTGTGCAAGCGTTTCTGAAGTTCTACGTTTAACGAGCGGCTGCCCAGCCCGCCACGGTTCATGGGCGCCAAGACCTGCACGTCTTTGATCGGGTCGAGTCCGAATCGCCGGGGAATGCGCTCGCAGACCACCTGCATGATCTTGTCGCTGATGTCCTCCGGCGTCTCTCCCGGAATGAAGTAGAAATCGGATAGTTCCTCACGGCTGTCGCTCGTAATCGGCATCTTGCCCTGATTGATACGATGCGCATTGACGATGATCTTCGAGCTTGCCGCCTGCCGAAAAATCTCCGTCAGCCATACCACTGGTACGACGCCGGAGGAGATGATGTCCGAGAGCACCGACCCCGGCCCCACAGACGGTAATTGGTCGACGTCTCCGACCAGCAAAAGCGCGGTCGAGTCGGGGATCGCCTTCAACAATTGATTCATCAACACAACATCGATCATCGAAGCTTCATCGACCACAATGATGTCGGCTTGCAGCGGGTTCTCCCGATTTTTCTTGAAAGCGAAAGCTTTTGGATCGAATTCCAGCAATCTGTGAATAGTCTTTGCTTCCCGTCCTGTCGACTCGCACAGGCGCTTGGCGGCGCGCCCAGTTGGAGCTGCCAGCAGAATATCCGCTTGCTTCGCGGCGATTATTCGCAAGATGGAGTTAACGAGGGTCGTCTTGCCGACGCCGGGTCCACCTGTAATCACCAGCAGTTTGTTCTGCAATGCCAACGCAACTGCTTCCTTTTGCGAGGCAGAAAGCTTGATACCGGATTTGGTTTCCACCCATGGTACGGCTTTGCTTACGTCGACGGCAGACCACGGTGCCTGTCCGGCTGCTAGGCGTAAGATGCTACTTGCCACGCCGATTTCGGCTTTGTGAAGAGCAGTCAGATAGAGTGCCGGGAGTTCGCCGATCGTTTCTTCCACCAAGTTGCCGCTTTGTATTTCGATATCGATGGCGGTGGCAGCCAATTCTTCTGTAATCTCCAATAACTTGGCGGATGTCTCGGTCAGATCGTCTCGCGCGCAGGCGCAGTGTCCCTCCGCGGACAATTCTTGCAGTGTGTGCCGGACGCCCGCTTGGGCTCTAATTAGGGAGTCGCGCGGAATGCCCAGCTTTTGGGCAATCGTGTCAGCGGTCTTGAAACCTATTCCATGAATGTCCAAAGCCAGACGGTAAGGGTTTTCGGAGACCTTTGCAATTGCTTCGTTGCCGTAGGTTCGATATATGCGCACAGCCCGCGCGGTGCCAACTCCATAAGACTGTAAAAACACCATGATCTGGCGAATGACCTTCTGCTCGGCCCAGGCACTGACCACCAGTTCTTTACGCTTGCTGCCGATGCCGGGCAAGTCCAGCATGCGCTCGGGAGTTTCTTCGATCACATCGAATACTCGCTCTCCAAAAGCTTTAACAAGTTTCTTGGCAAAGTGCGGGCCGATGCCCTTGATCATGCCGGAGCCCAGGTATTTCTCGATGCCCTCCAGCGTGCTCGGCGGCACCACTGTCAGCTTGTGGCTCTTAAACTGCAATCCGTAATTCTTGTCGTTGAACCAGTTGCCGTGGCACTCGACATATTCCCCGGGATTAATTGAGGCGGCGCTACCCGTCACGGTGACCAGATCTTTGTGCCCGCGAACTTTTACACGCAGCACGCAGAATCCGCTTTCTTCGCTGTGAAACGTCACACGCTCGACGGACCCGTCGATCGTCTCCAGCGAGGATGGCTGCTGTCCTGGCGTGTTGCTGTTCACTGTGCTGCGTCCCAAGGCGTGTCGCTGCTACCGATCCGAGTTCTTTGCTCATGTCGCTTACCTGCTATGCGCTGGGCGCCAGCACGCTCTCTCGGTCACTACGCTCCTGCGCCCTAATCGCACTGCGCTGCCAGCGGCGCACTTAGATACTCAGAAATACTCTAGATCGCGCAGTATTCCGTCGAACGCTGCACCAACTCAACCGGTTGCCCTTTGGTTTCCCAAATTTTGTCGCAGTATTCTTGAATCGAGCGGTCCGACGAGAACATGCCAGCGCGCGCCGTGTTGAGAATCGACATGCGATTCCACTTAGTCGGGTCATGCCAGGCGCGATCGACCTGTTCCTGACACTCGACATACGAGCGGTAGTCGGCGAGCAGCATGTAAGGATCGTAGTTGAGCAAATTATCGATCAGAGGCTGGAACACATCGCGGTTGCCGTGCGAGAAGAAGCCGCCGGCGATTTCGTCGAGCGCCAGTTTCAATTCCGGATCAGTCTCATAGTAGTGGCGCGGGTTGTATCCCTTCGACTTGACCTCCATGACCTGCTGCGCGGTCAGTCCGAATAAGAAGAAGTTGTCTTCACCGACGCAATCGCGAATCTCGATGTTGGCACCATCCAGGGTCCCGATAGTCAGCGCGCCGTTCAAGGTGAACTTCATGTTGCCGGTTCCCGATGCTTCCTTGCCGGCAGTGGAAATCTGCTCCGACAAATCAGCCGCCGGATAGACGAGCTGCCCGAGCGAGACACTGTAGTTGGGCAGGAAAATCACCTTCAGCTGATCGCGCGTGGCGCGGTCGTTGTTGACCACTTCGGCGACCGAGTTGATCAGTTTGATCACCAGCTTCGCCATGAAATAACCAGGCGCCGCCTTGCCGCCAAAAATGAAGGTGCGCGGCGAGATATCCATGTGCCGCTTCTCGCGCAGACGATTGAACAACGTGATGATATGCAGCACATTCAGGTGCTGGCGCTTGTACTCGTGCATGCGTTTCACTTGCACATCGAAGATCGAAGACGGGTCGACGACCACGCCCAGCTGTCCACCGATGATGTCGGCGAGGTTCTTCTTGTTTTGCAGTTTGATGCCGCGCCACTTGTCGCAGAATGCATCTTCTTTAACGAACTTCTCCAGCTTCGAGAGCTGGGATAAGTCCTTGATCCACTCGTTGCTGCCCAGCTTCTCAGTAATCAGATCGCTGAGCAAGGGGTTGGAGACAACCATCCAGCGCCGTGGGGTCACGCCGTTGGTGACATTCAAAAACTTATTGGGCCAGAGACGATAGAAGTCGGCTAGTACATCCTTCTTCAGCAGTTCTGTGTGCAGAGCCGCCACGCCGTTAATGGCATGTGAACCGACACAAGCCAGGTTAGCCATGCGCACATAGCGCGGTCCGGACTCGTCGATGATCGAAAGCCGCGAGATAAATACTTCGTCGGTCGGATAGTCTTTGCGCACGTTTTCCAGAAATCGGCGGTTGATTTCCAGAATAATGTCGTAGTGACGCGGCAATAGCGAGGCGAACAGGTCGACCGGCCATTTCTCCAGCGCTTCCGGCAGCAGGGTGTGGTTGGTGTAGGAGAAGACGTTCTGGCAAATCGACCAGCTCGAATCCCACGGCAAGTTGTGCTCGTCGACCAGCAGCCGCATCAGTTCTGCCACTGCGATTGACGGGTGGGTGTCGTTGAGTTGCATTCTAATAGAATCGCCGAGGCGGGTGATGCTACCGCCTGCGATACCGTGCAGTCTGATGATGTCCTGCAACGAGCAAGAAACAAAGAAGTATTGCTGTTCGAGACGCAGAATGCGTCCCTGCGAATGGTCGTCGTTCGGGTAGAGCACTTTCGAAATATTCTCGGACGACATGCGCTCTTCCACCGCGCCGAAGTAGTCACCTTCGTTGAAAGCCTGGAAGTTGAAAGTCTCCGGTGCTTCGGCCTTCCACAGGCGCAGGGTGTTGGCGGTGTTGTTGTTGTAGCCGGGGATCGGCGTGTCGTGCGGAATGCCGTTGACCGTGCGGTCTGGAATCCAGCGCACGCGATAGTTGCCCTTGTCGTCTACAAAAGGTTGGGTGTATCCGCCCAGTTTCACTGAGACGGTCATTTCTGGACGAGCGATTTCCCAGGGGTTGCCATAGTGCAGCCACTTGTCGGTGACTTCCACCTGCCAACCGTCGCGAATCATCTGATCGAAGATGCCGAATTCATAGCGAATGCCATAGCCAATCGCCGGCACTTCCACGGTCGACAGCGAGTCGAGGAAGCATGCCGCCAGTCTGCCCAAGCCGCCGTTCCCCAGTCCCGGTTCTTCTTCCTGACGCGCAATTTTCTGAAAGTCCAGTCCCAACTCCGAGATCGCGACTTGAATGCGGTCGAGAATGCCCATCGCCACGCAGTTGTTGACCAGGTGCGGTCCCATCAAATACTCGGCCGAGAGATAGCCGACCAGCCGTGTCTGTCCCGTGTGCAGCACTTGTTGGATGCTGCTGATCCAGCGGTGCAACAGCCGGTCGCGCACCGTGTAGGCGACTGCCATAAACCAGTCGTTGTCCGTCGCTACCTCGGGAAACCTGCCTTGCAGGAAGAAGAGATTGTCGAGGATCGCCCGCTTCAGGGTATCGACTTCAAGCCCTGTGCGGTCGTCTTCAATCTTGACGATGGTTCTTTCCATGAGGCGACTCCTCTTGTGGACAGCAAGCTATGCGGCTTGATGAATGGTTGGGGAACTGACTGATTGGGCTGGGACTGCGACATTTTAGCGCTAATTGGCGCTTCGCTGGGCTTCTTCCTGCGCGATCAAAGTCATGATTGTCACATTCATGGCAGCCCGAACTGCCGTCTCTGCCTGCCAGTTCGCTGTTGTCTGCTTGCCGGCGAGAGATTTGGAAAACTCGTCAATCAGCCCGGGCAAGCTTGAGAAGCCAAGAGATTCGCTCTCTTTGCCCAGATGCTGCCACGTGGATAGTGACTGGGAATCAGCAAACTTGAGCCCGGTATTCAGTGTCGTCCCCATCTCCTCGAAGATGGTTGAGAAGTGCGCCAGCAGAGGGTCCCGGTTCTGCCAGCTTTCCAGATCTATGGACGCTTGCGCGTTCGACGAGGGTGTGACATCTCCCGGGCGGCGGTCTACCCAGGGCTGTGCCATGGTGCGTTTCGTCCCGTCGTCAAAGATGACGCTCACCGGTACCACACTCAGTCGCGTGCGTCCCATATGTACATGTCCGGCAACGAAACGCACGGCATCGCCCGCCTGCCGCAGGTGGTGCAAAAGCGAGTCTGCCCCATCGGCGCAGGTGGTGAGAAACGGGAAGATCAGATCGGCTGTGTCACCTTTGGCGTCCATGAGTACGGCTTCGATAGTTTGTTCTGCTTGATTGAACTTCGCCTGGTGCGCACCATTTACGGTGCAGACAAAAAAGTTGCGGCCGGAGTAGCGGGAGTTGAGATAGCTGGGAAACTGCGACGACATGAGTGAGCGCAACTCTTCGAAGGTGTCCACCAATAGCGGCGGGCGCAGGTGCTCCCATTTGTATGCCTGGTAATGAAACTCTAGTTTCGCCCGTCCCGGGTTGTATTTGCGGGAGGAACTCAGCGAGCCTCCCTTGATAACAAACTGCCCTTTGGCTACTTGCGCAATGCCGATTGCTTTGAAGGCTGGTCGGTCGCCGAGCGAAGCAAAGCTGGGAACGTCCTGGTCATCCGGTCGATAGGCGAAGTCTTTGTCGACCGTGATCAGGTTACCGCTATACAAATCCTGGATGTACGCGGTGAGGGTGGTGCCGCGTCGCGTAATCGTGGCACCGCATCCCAAGCCGACCAGGCGAGTCTTGGTGACGGCGCTGGCTTTGTCGGATGAGAATCCGCGGACAAACTCCACCGGTATCTCCCCTGTATCGCTCTTGATGGCATCCAGGCGAGTCAGGCATTCGGCAATCAGCATCACCAGCGCCTGCGCCGAGTAGCGCGAATCGCGGTCGTGATAGCGATTGATCTCGAGAATGATCTCGTTGAGAATTTCAGCCGGCCAAAAGAACTCTCGCTCGATGCATCGCTCAGCGCAGCGCTTGAGTTTGCCCATAGCGGTTTGTGGTGCGCGCACCACGCCGTTTGTGTAGAGGGTGGTGATGGCGTCCTCCACCTCGGCGATCAGCTCGTGATCTTCAAAAGGCTTTGGCGGCGACGTGTTGATGATACCGGCCGACTCATCGGCGTGCAGGAGACGAAAGGAGAGAATCGCCAGCGGAACGTGCAAGCATGGCTGCTCGTCGGCGCAATCGCAGCGCGTGTACAACATGCTGTGCGGGCTCATAAATCTGATTGTGTGCGACAACGTGTGAAACTTGGCAAACGGCTTGAATCCTCGCGACAACTCCACAATCAGCCCTTGCTTGAGCACTGTCTGTGATTTTGCCCAGACGCGCGGACCGACAAATTCGCGCACCTCGTCATCGGTAAATTCACCAGGGTTCCAATATTCTGTGTAGTGCACGAAGGGAACGGCGGCTTCGTCTTCAAGATCTTCTTCAGCATCCGCGTTCAGTTCCGCGTCCTCGGCGGTGTCGGTGGAAGCTGCATCCGGGGCGCCTGCCGCACCCGCACTGGTACCGGCGCCCGTGCTCAAGCTCCTGTAGTTCCTCTGATACGCGATGACACTGCGGATGATGTGCCTGCAGAGGATAATTGACGGACAAGTGCACTTGCAGTCCTTCAGAACCTTGCCGACAGCGAGCACCGTAGTGAAGCCCTCGTCCCAGACGAAGGTGACGTTGCCGGCATCGTCGATGCTCATTTTGAATGGCGTCTCGTTTTCTTCTATTTCGCGGCGAGCGCGTTTGACTGTTCCGCGGTTGCTCAGGACCTCGAGGTCTTCATCGTTAAGTGCCAGCAAATCGTTTCTTGCCATCAGCGGATTTTCGCCTGCCTCACCTGATCTTCTCCGCGACCCAGAGCGCCAGTTCGCCCGGCGTCATGGCGCCCACGTGCGCGCCCAGATTGACCATCTCTGCCGCAATTTCGTGTGAATAACTTGGATTGGCGTCGCGATCGAGAGCAGCCAGTCCGAGAAACCGCACCCCTCCCTCGACCATGCGCTTAATCACGCCCATCATCACCTGTGGTGGCGCCCCTTCGAAGAAATCGGAGACGAGGACGACAATCGTGCGCCGCGGATTGTCAATCAATTGATCGACATAGGTGAGCGCTCGCCCAATATCGGTGCCGCCGCCCAGTTGAACCGACATCAGCGTCTCGACGGGATTGCCCGCCATGGCTGTGAGATCGATGACGTTGGTATCAAAAGCGACGAGGTGCGTCTTCAGAGCTTTCAACCCGCAAAATATGGAGGCCGTCACGGCTGCGTGAATGACACTATCGACCATGCTGCCTGATTGGTCGACGACGATGATCACCTGCCACTTATCGACGTTTCGTCTGACGCGCGAAAAGAAGAAAGGTGTATCAATAATCAGCCGTTTCTCTTTGGCATCGTAATTCTTCAGGTTGCGCCGGATGGTTTCTTTAGCATCGAAGTTGTTGGCTATGCGAAGAAACGAGCGCCGCCGCCTGTCCCGCACTCCGAAGAACGGCGCGATGATCTGTTGGGCCAGTTTTTCCAGCAGTTGCTGCACAACCTTGTCGATCAACACGCGAGCAATCGCCAGCACGTATTGATTCATCAGGTGCTTGGTGCGCAGCACCGCTTTCAAAATCGATTCACTCGGTTCGGCGCGCTGCAGAATCTCCGGATTGGTCATCATCTCGGTGAGCTCATAGCGCTCGAGTGCGTCCTTCTCGATGCGCTCGATGGTCTTCTTGGGGAACAACTCGTGGACTTCGTTGATCCAATCAATCACTTGCAGCTGCGTGTCGCCCAGTCCGCCGCGACTGTCGTTGCCGCCGGCGCCGGCCTCTTTGTCCTTTGTCTGGCGGACATTGCGTTTCTGTCCGTACTCTCGGTCATAAAGGAATCCCAGGCAGCGCTCCTGCTTGGCGCCTTCGGCATCGATGCCGCCGAAACAGTCTTCAGCGCCCGCGCCCAGCACCAGTCGCCATCGTGTTTTGCGGATGCGCTCTTTACTCATGATTCGCCGCCTGCGGCTCCGCCGCGGATGCCAAATCGCTGCTGCTGTTTCTTGACTCGCGCTTCAATGGCAAGCGCTCTTTCTGCCGTTCTCGTGTCGACGCCGAGCGGGGCTAGCGGTTCGGCGGGACCGGCAGCGCCGGTGCCTTTTAGAATGGCGGTGGCAAGGTGGTGCTTTTCTCGCGGCGAGAAGTATGCGAATGCCTGGCGCATGCTCGGTATGGCTTCGAGAAACTGTTCTTCGCTGAAGGAGAGCAGAATTTGATCGAGGCTGACCATCAGCTCCGGCTTGCGCTGCAATATCTGGCGGGCGCGATGAAACAGCCCGGTCAAGAAGTCGCCGATGTGTTCAGGTGAACGAAACAGACCGACGTCGTGCTCGATGCTGTCCGAGTCCGTCTGTCCGAGAGACCAGAGGGCACCGGTGGCGGCGCCGCGAATCATCGGGGACTGTCCGCCATCGAGGCGCACGCGCAAGAGGACCTCCAGTAAGTAGTCCTTTTGCAGAGCCGACTCGTCGCTGCATTGCTGCGATACATCCACCAGCGTTCCGATGCCCATCACAGAGTCCATGTCGGTGGCGCCGCCGGAACCGAGCGTGTCCAGCAACCACACCGCTCGGTCGAAGCCGGTATGCATCAAATCGCGCAATTGGTCGATCGGTTTGTCGGACAGAATTTGGTCGTATTTATATAGAAAAAGCAAGCGTTCGACGCAGCGCGTCACCGATGGGAATTCTTGATCCTTGCGGATCATGTTGCGACAGTGCTTGCGCAGGTCTTCGCTGAGGTCGTGTGTGCCCATGTGGCAGGCTTGCGCCAGCAGTCGCGCAGCCAGCGCTGAACTGGTCGACGGCGCGCGGCTCTTCTCCAGCAAAAGCGTCGAGGCTGCCTCATAAAGCGTGGCACCATACATAGAAGCTTCGATGCAGGTGGCGTAAAAGAGGTCCGCAGACCATTTTGTTTCCCAATCTTCAACTACCCTTCCTCGTTCATCGCCGGTGAGTTCGCCTACACTCTCCAGGCGAAAACCGTCGATGCCGAGCCATTCGAGCTGGTGGAATATCTGCGACTTGGTGAGTTGTTCCGAATCGGATAGGTCCAGTTCGTGTTTCTGAATTCGCATCCATCTGTGTTGTTCGGATGCCAGGTTGTATGAGTCGAGTATCTTGAGGACGTTGTGCACCAGTGGTGGTAGCGACGTGCCCTCAGCCAATCTGCCTACATCGTCTCCACGAAGCGCGTCGTGAATGGCCGTTAGCATCGGGTGTTCGAGTCCGGCGGCAATCTCGTCTTTGACGAGCGCGGACATGATGCCGTCGATCAAGTCTGAGCGCCACACGTTGGTGTGTCCGCGCATGCGCGCCAGGGCTTGCGCTGAAGTTTCTACAGCGATCAGGTCGGCGGAGCTGATCTGTTGTTTTTTCTCTCGCAGAGCTTTGACTGCTTCGAACAGCATGGTGCGATAGGTCTCGGACTGCTTGCCGGTCTGCCTGTCGGTGAAGACCTGATGATAAAAGCCTGGCGATGGCATGCCGGCGTTGTAGCCGGTCAGCCCATCCAGGCGACGATATGAATATGGTGTCAGTGCGATGCCCCACTCGGAGGGACCGCTTGGTCTGGCAAAGGGAATAACTTCAGCGCCGTCGTCATCGCCTTCGTCGTCTTCCGCGCTCTCGTCATCCGCGTTCTCATCATCGTCGAAATCCACGGCGGCATAATCGTCGGGCATGGGTACTCCGGCTGCACGCGCCGCGGCGCGTCGCTGGGCGTGCGTCATGTCTTCTTCGGACGGCAGTGTTCCGTGCAATCGTTCGAACAGCGCATGGCAATGGAACCCTCCCGTCACAACCAGTATTCGTCCCTTGATGCGTCTGGAACACTCTATGATACGTTCGCTCATGTAGCGCTCGCGCACGATGTCGTCATCTTCGGCAAACCGCTGGCTGTGCCGCATCTGGTAACACAGATTGTGGCAGCGCACCATGTACGTGTGCAGGTCTACGGATGGTTGCGCTTCGATCAACTCGTCCCAGAGCTCATCGAACGATTCAAGTCCCAAGCGTTTGCAGACCAGTGGAATAAACTTATTCTCGCGCAATTCGCCGTCGGCATAGCGGTGCTGGCGGGCACTCTTGGTTGCCATATCTCGCCACGGAAGGTCGATAAACTGTACGTGCGCCTGTTGGCGATGCGCCGTCTGTGCCGCAACCCACTCTGGCGAGTAGGCGCAAAACGGGTAGAAGGCGCTCCTCTGCATCTCCGCTGTTCGCAGATAAGTGTAGATGGCGACCGGCAGTTTGTGCTCCAGAAACAACTCGTGCATCTGCGGATTGAAGTCGGCGGGACCTTCAATGAGAACCGCCTCCGGACGCATAGTCTTGATCAGCTGTGCCACCAGCAGCGCCGCCGTCGGGCTGTGGTGCCGTACGGGGAAGAAAACAACGCGCGCGTCCAGATTTAGTATTTCGGTCTTCACTAGAGCAGATGTTTCCTGGCGTCAAAGTATTTTTGCCAGGTGGCACCTTTGCGTTTTTGCACCGAGTGGTTGAAGTAGTGATGCAGGCGTTTGATGTCGTCAGGCGAATCTTTGAGAGCCGAGCCCAGCAGCCCCTGCACGATGTGCACGGGTGTGACCTTGCCACCGTCGTAGTAATAGGCATGCAAGCCGGCGGCATAACCCGTGGAAATCGCCTCGGCGGTGCTCATCACGGTGGTCAGCGGCTCCAGAGTTTCACCCTCGGTGGTCTTGCCGGTGCGCAACTCCCAGAACGTAGTGGTGAGAATTTCGACGATGTCCGCCGGGATGGTAATCGGAATATCCGCTGCTTCGAACATCTTGGCGGTTTCTCGTTGCACCAGTTGAACTTCCTCGCGCAAGTCGGGAATCGCCTGCACTGTCTCGAAGTTGAAGCGCCGCTTGAGTGCGGCACTCATTTCGTTGACACCGCGGTCGCGCGTGTTGGCGGTGGCAATCAGGTTGAAGCCTTTCTGTCCGTACAACATGCGCTTGTCGTCGGGTAACTCAGAGACGGACATGACACGCTCGCTCATGATTGACAGAAGCGTGTCCTGCACTTCCAGGGGACAGCGCGTGATTTCTTCGAAACGCACGATCTTGCCGTCGCGCATGCCGCGATAAAGCGGCGCGGGCACCAGCGATTTTTCGGTCGGACCCTCCGCCAAAAGCAGCGCGTAGTTCCAGGAGTACTTGATGTTGTCTTCGGTGGTGCCGGCGCTGCCTTGAATGGTGAGAGTCGAGTCGCCGCTGATAGCCGCTGAGAGAAGTTCGCTCAAGTAGCTTTTAGCCGTTCCCGGCTCACCAATCAGCATCAATCCGCGGTTGGTAGCCAGTGCGACAATGCAGCGCTCCAGAAAGTTTCTTCGCCCGACAAACTTTGGTGCCAGATCGAGACTGACATCGCCCAGCACAAACGACAGCACCGAGCGTGGTGTCATGCGCCAACCGGCCGGTTTGGTCTCGTTGCGGTCTTGCTGCACGAGACGCTCCAGCTCTCTGGCGTAGAGCACCTCAATGGGCGGTCTCTGCGCGTTGCTGATTCTCTTGTCTGTTGCTATTTCACTTTTAGACATTGAATGCCAGTCTCCTAGTCTTCCTCGTCGGTCTTAGCGTTGGAGGTAAGCGTGTGCAAGTCGTAGAGCACTTCGCTCAGCACAATCGGCGGCACCGCTTTCAACGCCATGGTTTTGGGCTTGCCGTAGTAGTCGTCTTTGGCAATGCCTTCTACGAAATAACAGGTGTCGATGGACTGGTCTTCCCAATCCTGCATCATCATCATGGGTATGCCTTCGTACTCGACAAATACCGTGATCTGATCCCCGTAGAAGTGTTTGTAGTGGCAGTGATACTGTCCACCGTCTTCGGCGCGACCGCGCCACCAGCCAAGTCGCTCGAGCGTGCCGGGTATTGCCACCGAGGGGAGCATTATTTCGGCGAAACGTGTGATGGCGTCGGCGTTCTCTTCGCCGGGCTGCAATCCGAAGATTGGGCGGCCGATTTGAGGAAACAGCGTGGTTATTTCGTAGTCGGTGAATATCTCGCCCCACTTCGATTTCTGTTCGTCGGTCATATTCAGGGGATGCACTATGCGCACGCGCGCGGCGTCTTCGATCTCGATCGGGCGGTCGGACTCGTCGGCGAGTGTTTTGTCTTCCATGACGCGGAATGTTTTGATCAGCTGATTGTTGTTGTCGTAAGCGCCCCAGACGACGCGCCGAATCAAGTTGGTCATCAGTGGATGAGCCAGAAGCAATGTTTTGAAATCGTCGGTGGTCCACGCGCGGCAGGTGACCATCGATTGTTCCAAGCGTTTCGCCTGGACTTTGGCGACGCTCTTCAGAAGTTTCTTCAACTCCTTCCAGTCCTCAACCGACCGCTTCGCCAACTCGGCATCGTCCTTTTGAGTCACGCCCGGCAGGTCAGCTTTGTAGGCGCCCTTCTCATCGCGCACCATTGGTTTGAGATCGGGACCAAACAAGAAACTGAACTTGCGGCTGCCGAAATCGAACTCACGACTGCCGCCGGCATCCAATCCGCAAGTAGGCACGATGCGGTCTTCCAGTTCCGGTTTTGTCATACCGCGCGCTGCGGCAATCTCGTCCATACATTCGATGGCACGCGCGCGCAGCGACTTCAGCTTGGGCGATTGAGATATATCGTGAATCTGCATGAGCGCGAAGTCGGTTCCGTAAATGCGCAGGCACTCCAGACCGACCTGTGCGCGCTGGTGGTGACCAGACTCGCGCCATGTGTACATCATCGGCAGGAGCTGCGGAATCAGCTTTTCCGAGCCGATGTACCCGAGCGAAAACATCGCCCACTTGTCTTTCGGCGGACCATTTGCCGCCACCCAGCGGTTGAACAGATCCCAGACGAAACGATCAGCCGCACGCCGCTCCCCATTTTGTCTGATGGACAGAATCAGCGGGTGCATCTCCTCTGCGGAACTCTGTTGCATCGCGGCGAGCAGCTTCTGCTGCTGGTCGGCGGTCAAGCGCCAGCCGCCATAGCGAATGTTTTCCAGACTGGTGTTTTGCAGCCATTCCGGTGTTTTGGCTTTTTTCATCTGCACCGTGTTCAGTGCATCGCTCAGCCAGGCGGGCGGTTCGCTCGCTGCCGCAGTTTCATCTTCCTGCTCGGGCAGGCAATCCAGCTCTTTTAGAACCGACATCATGGAAGGCGACAGTGAGTGCAGATCCATACTGCCCACCATGTCGCGCAGCATCATGCGAGCCTTGGTGGCCATGTTGCTATTGCCGCGCGACAGGTGTGCCAGGGCTTCAATGGAATGCAGAGGGTATTCACGCAAGAAACTCTGCGCCGGGCGCAGGTCGTCTTCTTCCGCGCAATGCAGCAGTAGCAGTTTTGCCGATTGCTTAGAAACCAGTTTTAATGCAGTTTGCAGCATGGCTTGCTGATCTTGATACGCTCGGCGCACGCTGTTCCAGGCAGTTTCGGTGCCGGCATGGCCGGTTTTGCCGATGAAGATTTTCAGATCGCGCACGGTGTGCATTCGCAGTTTCATGCGGTGGGCGTGGTGCGCAATCAGATCGGAGTCGTTCAGACCGAACAACAGCAGCGACACCGTGCTAGTGCATCTGCCCCCTTTGTCGCAGTCGTCAGGAAATCCCTCGATGATGGGCAGCAGCTGTTCCTTCAAGCCCAACAAAGCGGCGACCTCGAGTGCCGGTTCAAAATCGCTGGAGATTGTCAGTCCGGTGAGGTCCTTGCTGTCGAGGTATTGACGCAGATAGTCCCTGAGGCTGGACAGCTCGTCGGCAGTCAGGTAGGGCACAATCAATCGCTCGAAGCCGGCGTACATCTGCGGTCCGAGTCGGGTGAGGCGGTCGGTCCACAGCCGCAGGTAGTCCTCTGGAGTGAGCACCCGCGCGAGCGCATAAGGCACCCAGCCGAAATGTTCGGGACGACCGCGCGTGCCGGTGACGATTTGCTCAGCCTCAGCCAGCGGCAGGCTGGGGCGGAGACTCTGTCGCATCAGCAGGGTGCGCAGCTTCTGCGGATCGTCGCCTTCGAATGCTGCGACGCGACGGAACTTGTCCATTTTTAGATAGGCAAACGTCTGCGCGTTGGAGAGCGCAACCAGCCAGAAATGCGCTTCTTCTCCAGACCATGCGGCTATCTTGTCGGCGCCCCGGTGACGGAGGTCGTCGGCCCAGTATTCGGGACCCTTGTTCATCGTGAGCAGGGTGGCGATGCACTGGTCGCGGTCGAATGGCTGGATGGACAGCTGTTTTGGTTCCGCCGGAGGGCCGAATTGCGCGTCCAGCCAATCTTGTGCGTTGAATAAAATTGCGTTCTCGGGCTCGGCCGCCGGAACGTGTGCCGGAGCCGAATGTGCCAGAGCCGAATGTGCCACTGCCGAATGTGCCACTGCCGGAGTTGGAGCCGGCGTCGCTGCTGGAGCTGCCGCCACCGGAGCGGATGCTGGTCTCGGTGGTTCGAGCGTTGCGACCCCGGATGACGCGACCGGAGGTGACGCGGAGCCGCCCGCGCTGGCAGTCTTGACCGCCGGAGCGGCTTTGGGCGCCACAGCCGCCGGCACGGGTGCGTCGCTCTGCCCGCCCTCGCCGACGCGTTCGTACCCCTTTTTCAGCTTTTCGGCGACGAGCTTGTTGTATTCCTTCTCAGCTTCGGCCTCGCTTTTGAACTCTTTGGTCTGCACCTGTCCGGCGGTTCCAATACGTCCGAAGTTGACGGTGAAGCTAGTGCCGTCCAGCCGGATTTTCCAGAATTTGTTGCTGCTGCCATCGCTAAACTGGAAATGCTCTTCGCTCATGACAAGTCCTCGAATACAACTCTGTATTTAACTTCCACTCTTTAAGCAGATTAACTCGCCAAAAACGCCATTTATCGCCAAATACTGAAGTGATATCAATTCAGTTTTTTGGGCACACGCCGCCTGGTTCTCACCCATTTCGGTCGCCCGCACCTGCCGGTGATGTTCTGGTGCGGAAATATCACCACGCCCTGCCCGTGATGTTCTGGTGCGGAATATCACCGCGCTGTGCCGTGGTGTTCTGGCGTGAAGATATCACCATGCACCAAAGCCGGTTTTGTCAACTTATCCCGCCAGAAACTTGACAGAACCGCGCACCAAAGCCGGTTTTGTCAACTTATCCCGCCAGAAACTTGACAGAACCGCGCACCAAAGCCGGTTTTGTCAACTTATCCCGCTAGAAACTTGGCAGATCAAGCACCCTCCACCTGCTCGTGATGTTCTGGTGCGGAAATATCACCGCGCGGTGCCCGTGATGTTCTGGTGCGGAAATATCACCGCGCGGTGCCCGTGATGTTCTGGTGCGGAAATATCACCGTGCGGTGCCCGTGATGTTCTGGCGCGGAAATATCACCGCGCGGTGCTCGTGATGTTCTGGTGCGGAAATATCACCGGCTTGCCGTGATGTTCTGGTGCGAAAATATCACCGCGCCTGCTGGCGGCCGCCGTGGTGGCGACGGGAGTGCGATTTTGGCGGGCGCGGACTGGAAGGGTCCATCACGACGGCCAGTTGCCGTGGTTTTGGCCGTGACGTGGCCAACTACCGAGGCGCCCGCACCATTAGTGATGCGGGCGCACTGCGAGTGTAGCTCTGAATCTACCGTTAACCGACCAACCGATTAACCGGTTAACCGCCTGCGCTGGTGCCTTCACCCGCGGCGGGTTTCGACTGCGATGGCGGGCGGTGTTGTTTCACCAGCAACCATTTCTCGGTTTTTGTCTTGCTCAGGTGCACCAGAATCGGTGCCTGGTTGGCAAAGAGATTTCCCAGTCCAGTGTCGTACACGATTTCTTTGTTCGTGCCCACCGTCCAGGCAACGCGCTGGTTTTTCTTGTCCAGCTTGCCGTGCACCGGCAGCATCTGCCCGCTGAGCACGCTGTAGTAGTTGCCGCCGACATCACCATTTTTGTCCATCGCCAACTGGAACATAGCGTTGGTATCGGTTTGCGATCCCTGCACCAGCGAGTAGACGCCGAGCGGTTTCCAATCTTGTTCCTTGGTCGGTTTCGTTGTCGGTCCCTGAGCTGCGAGGGTCTGAGCCTGGGTGTAGTACTCAGTGACCGACGCTACCGGTGTCGTGTTGTAGTACACGTTATTGTTGTTGGTCGTAATGCTGCCGCCATAATCGTAGTAGTCAGGATCGCTGCTGGTGCTGTAACCCAGGTCATCGCCGAAATCATCCCAGCCGACACCGCCCCAGTAATCGCCCATTCCCCAGGCACCATCCCACCAGGCGCCCGGATAGCGGTTCCACCAGTTGTTGCCGTACCACTGATCCCAGCGGTTGAAGCCGTCGCGCACATAATTGCCGCGGTTGGCCAGCGGCAGCCCATCCAGGTTGCCCCATTCGTTGCGCCCGGTGTTCCATTCGTTGTGGACGTTGCTCCACTCGTTGTTGTCGTGTGACCAGGCGTTGTTTACGTGACTCCACTGGTTGTCCACGTGGCTCCACTGATTCTGGAAGCCATTGTTGGCATAGTGGTCCAATCCGAAGCCGTTGTCGCTTACTTTGCCGGCGCCGCCGCCGTAGTTGGTGACGCCGTTGCCCAGACCGGCGTCGGATCCGGCGCGGCTGCCGCCGCCAGTACCCCAGTTGCCGCCGGCGCCCGTGGACACAGGACCCATATCGCGTCCGCCCATGCCGCCCAAGTCGCTGCCGCGACCGCCCATGCCACCGAAATCGCGACCCATGTCTCGTCCATAGTCGCCGCGCCCGAAGCCGCCACCATAACCGCCGAAGTCGCCGCCGCCGGCGCGGCCGCCGCCGCCAAATCCACCGAATCCACCACCGCCGCCGACATGTCCTCCGCCGCCACCGCCGCCGCGTGCCATGGCCACCGGTGCATAACTAGCAGCCAGATTGCTCACAGTGAGCAGCGCCGCCAGAGAAAATTTGTGCCAATTCTTTATTTTCATTGCTGTCTCACTATTTGGTTGAGGTGCGGGTAACGACGACTTCCGGCAAATCTTTGAGCGTGATACCGTCAGCGGTGCGACCGACTGTTTGCCAGGACATGGTGTTGTCGCTGTCGCGCTTCATAACAATCACGGCATCCAGCGTGGTGCCGTCCGGCTTAGTGCGGTGCGTATTGAGGTACCATTTGCCTTGGTTCTGGTGCCAGATGCCGCGTCCGTATCCGCCGTTGGCGTCGAACAAGAAAGCCGTCAACTTGCCCGAACCCGGATCGACGGTGGTCATGATCATTTCATGCTGCGGCGACGACTTGCCCTGCGTGACTTCGATATCGGAGACCATCAGGTGTCCGCTCGGCTGCATGGTGTTGGTCAGCGTCACAGAATTGTCGGCATTGGATGCCTTCCACGAACCGAGCATCCAGTTGAGGTCCGTGACTTGCGCGGGCAGCGTTTGAGTCGACATCTCGACAACGCTTTGCAACAACCACTCGCCGCCGATTTTGCGATGGATCGCAATGTAGGGGCTGCGTGACACGATGCCGCCGGAGGCGTCACGCATCACTGCAATGCCTCGTTCGACAACGGCATCGGCATCGTTGGCGCTCTGTGTAATCGACCCCACATACACTTTGATGGTCTGCTTTGGCTTGTCGGAGAGGATGTGGGCATGTAGCTTCTCAAGCTGGTCGCGACCGGTCGAGACCCAGCCGTCTGTGTTGATGTAGCTGCCGTCCGGCGCCCACATGCGCGACAGCGCTGGTGCATCACCCGTGTTGAATGCCTTTTCGTAGGCTTCGACTTTTGCTTTGATGGCATCTTCGACTGCCTTGTCGGCAGCTTCCGCCGGCGACAGCGAACCTACATTTTGCAGACCGCCCAGCGCCAGAAAGGCAGCAACAATTCCACTGAAAATCGCAGTTTTCATGACCTTCGCTCCTGAGGATTTGGTAATTTTAGCGGATCTGCTTCGAGAATTGATATCCCTGGAATATGTTTCGGTCGCCAAGTGAATATGCGCGACGCGCCATAGGCGCCCACTTTACAGAATTATCCGCTCACAAGATAATGCCACTGTATTTGGTTATGCGTTTCACGGCGGAAATATGCAAGAGAGCACCACAGATTTTTGGGCCTCCAACCCGGACTTTGCGCAAGCGGACAACTATTCGGTGGAGAAAGCCACTCCTGCTCCACCGGCGCCCAAACCGCCAGTAGCCGAAGCCGAGCGCTTCCCGTCGCTGCTGGTCGAAAACTTCAGCGCCGATCCCGCGGTCGTCGAAAAGGAAGATCTGGCTGCCACCACTTCTCTCGCCGGGACGAAGACCGAAGCGCATATCATCGCTGAACAAGACTTCGATGTTTTAGCTGAATACCGCCGCCTCTTCGCCGCAGTCAACGTGCGCATGGACGGCGACATGACGCGCATGAAGGAAAAGATTGGTACCACCATCCGCCGCCTGGACGCATTGGAAGCGGTGGTTCCGACGGTCTACATGCAGCAGCAGGACATATACGCCATCAGTCGCGAACTACAGCACATGAACATCAAGATGCTTACCTTGCAGAGCGATCTGGAAATTGCTTCGCGTCCCTGGTACGTGAAGATGATGGATACGTTTAAAGGTTTCTATTACACGTCCATGGGCACCAAGCTGGTGACGCGCGCCAACCCCAATGAAGTGCCGGAACCGAAAGCGATCACCGAAACCAAAGAAGAAGAGTAAAGCTAAACGCTAACTCTGTTTCACCATCAGTGGCTAAAGGCTTGTCTTTCATGCAGGTAGTGTATCCTTACATGCCGATATATAGCTTTTGGGGAGAAACTCGATATGCGGACGCTTGCCTGTATGACCGCGCTGAGCGCAGCGCTCTTGTTCGGTGGAGCAACAGCGATCGCAGATGACACTAATCCCGCCGGCGGCGGCGCACTGGGGCAATCCGGACAGCGCCCGACCACAACCGTCGCGGCGCCTGCGTGCGAAGCCCTCAACGGCATGCCGAATCAGCTCCATAAAAAGAAGGGCGGACCGGTTCGCAAAATACTGAAAGGTATTGCTGCAGAAACCACCCAGGACCTCAAGGACATGGCTGATGATTCCATTTTTGTATTCTCGGCCAACAGTTTTGGACCCGACCACACGACCTCTGAAACCAAGCCGTATCAAGCCTACGAAATTACATTGATGAATGGCGACATCGCCAGTGTCACGGCATTCCCAGATCAGAGCTTCCGGATCACGGGCGGCACCTTCGACGGCACCTGCGCTTGCCGCAATAACTCCACCGGGCACTACACGATTTATTACCCGAATGGTGTGCAGGGTTCGGTGAAGCAACTCGGTGGTGGCAGTTTTGAAATCTTGAGACCGGATCAGACAATCACCACTTTCAAGAAAAACGGCGACGGCAGCTTCCGCATCAGCAACAGCAAAACCGGCTATGCCGGCGAAATGACTCCGGATGAAGGCGATCTCGGATGGAAGATGGGCCCGGCGCGGTTTTAGTGCCACTATATGTAGTGCGCGGTAATACCGACTCGCGAAGACATGAGCATGCCTGATTCGGCCGAGAAGAAACCCAAGAAGCGCGACCCGGTGGTCTACAAGCTGAGCAAAGCGTCGCGCTGCTACAACTGCGACAGCAAGTTGGCGGTAAACGACATCGTCAAGTTGCAAAGTAAAGAAGACGACCGCGAAGTGTTGTGCGGCCGGTGCGCTGGATTGGCTGAATACGCCTTCGTTCCGAAAGGCGATCCGGCACTGACCCGCGAAGCGACGAAGCAATCTGAAAAGCGTTTCGTCGTCATGAAATGGTCTGAGCTATGGAAGTGCTACGAACGAGAAGGCATCCTCGTCGAGCAAAAGGTATTGGATGCGCTGAAAAAAGCGTAGCGCTAGTCGGGCTTACTGCCGATCAGGATGATGTTGATGCCGACCTGATAGCCGTTGCCGCTTGCGGGGTTCTTGACCTTTCCGTTTGCGTAGAAGCCCAGCGAACCAGTCTTGAATTCTCTGGCATCCGCGCGCATGGTGCCCCACACTTCGCCCGATGGTGTCTTGAATTCAATGATCAATGCGGGTGGCGCGCTCTCGTCGACTTTCCTCGTCATGTGTTTCTCCAGTCCCCGGGTTGCTAGCAGACACTAAATGATACTCTGGCCGCTTGCCAATATAAACACTTTGAAGCCAACGCTACACATTCTGTTCAGGACGCGTTCACTTGATGCGCGGCGTGTAGATCCAACCTTCGAGCAGCACGTCGAGGTTGTCGGCATTCAAAGGATCATCGAAGAGTTGCGGCGCCGACACGAACAACGCGGTGGCATAGAGCGCGATCACGGCATCGAGCGCGTGATCCGAGCCTTCGCACAGTCGTTCGTTGCCTTTGCTGATTGTCAGGCGGGGGCAATCTTTGTAGGTCAATCCTTTTTTGTCGCGCAGATCTACGAGCCCCTGAATTATTTTGCGGCGCACCTCTGTCGATGCTTCGGCCTCTTTTTTGTCTTTGCTCTTGTAACCTGTGTTCGGCAAAGTGAGGTAGCGCAAGGTTTCTCGCGGATAGACTTCCAGTACTGAGCAGCCGAAGTCGATGCTTTTTTGAAAAGGCAACACGAAGAAACGCTTGGGGTCCAGCGCGGCGAGCAGACGAATGCCGTGAAACGTCATTTGCACCATCGACGGATTGCCGCGATGCAGAGGGCTCAATGCCGGGCTGGCAACGGCACTGTCGGTGAATCGTTTGGGTTCTTTCTTGAATGCTTTGGCTGCTTCCAGGAAATCATCGAAGCTCATGAACACCAGCTCTTCAGCCACTTCCTGCCACGATTGATAATCGGGACGCAGTTTTTTCGCTGCCAGATAGCTGAGGAAATCGGACGGCAGCGAAAAGGGGCAGTCGATGCCGACCGCGTCCAGATTGTCGTGCTTCATCAACTGAGCGGCAAGAGCTGATGAGCCGACCTGTTTCAGGTCCATCACTTCCAGCCCGAGATTGCCCAGTCTGCCGACGGCGAGCCACGTCGGGTTGGGGTCGGTCTTGGCGCCGCTGAAATCAACACCTGCCAGTAGCTTTTCAGACACTATCTAATCCAATTATCCTGGGAGGCAACAGGCTATCACATGGAGCGAAATCTTGGATTCCTCGTCCGCAACAGTACGCAAATCAATCGTTTCTGCCGGCAGTGAGCGCGCGTATCTGATTCACGAACCGGTGAAGAAACAGCCTGCGGCTGCTGCGTCTGCGGTCGAGCCTGGCGCGGCGCTGGTCGTGGCCTTTCATGGAGGTTACGCATCGCCCACGCATATGCAAAAGTTGACGGGTCTGGATGCGCTGGCTGACGAGCACGGTTTTATAGTTGTTTATCCCGAGGGCTTGAACAGACACTGGAACGATGGTCGCGGCGACGCCCGTCACAGCAATGAAGTGCGCGCCGGCAGCCGATTCTCATACGGCGACGACGTCCGATTCGTCCAGGATCTGATCGACCATCTGCATGGCGATCACAATATCGATAAGAAGAGAATCTATGCCACTGGTATCAGTAATGGTGGCATGTTCTGTTATCGCGTGGCGGCGGAGCTATCCGCCCTGTTTGCCGCGATCGCGCCCGTTGCCGGCGGCATGGGCGCCGATACGGCTGCACACTTCGCGCCTGCCCATGCGGTCTCGGTGTTGCACATCCACGGCACGGCAGATACCTACGTTCCGTACACCGGGGGACCGCTCCTGGAAGGGCGACTGCTCGGCACGGTGGTATCGGCTGAGCGCTCAGTAGAAATGTGGGTCGAAAAGGATGAATGTCAAGCGGGTGCGGCGATTACGGAACTGCCCGCCTCGTCCCCCGACGATCTCTGCCGTGTGACCGTAGAGACCCACGGGGGCGGTATTGACGGCACCGAAGTCGTGCTTTATCGCATCACCGACGGCGGACACACCTGGCCGAACATGAAAATGAAGACCAATGAGGCTCTTGGTCGCGTCTGCCGGGATTTTGATGCGACAGCGACAATCTGGCGTTTTTTCAGCGCCCATCCGAAAAAATAGCCACAGGGGCGGCATTGTGCGGGAATTACGTATTGCCTTAATGGGTCCGACGGCGCAGTATGACAGCAATCGCAAACCGCTTATTTAGTTCACCGCTGACCCGCAAGCCTAACCTTGGAGGAACCTTCTGATGGGGTCCCCTTATACTTTCAATACTTCGAATGATGCGACCCAAACTACCGGGACGCAAGTAGCCGACAACGGACAGAATCCGTGGCAAGCGCAGATTTATAACAGCCAGGCCAGACAGCCCGGTACCTTTGAAGGCAGCAACAGCAACGGACAATGGCCCGTTGATACCAGCAAGATTCCGAATGGTGGCAGAGCTACTCTGGGCTCAGACGTAGGCACCACTACCAGTGGCATACCCACACAGACTGTCCCGACCGATCAAGGTGGACAGCCACAACAGACGCAAGTCGCCACCGGCGGCGAGCGCGGTCAAAACTCGACCGGATTCACACCATATCGCAGCGGCCAGAACGACCTGTCCGGCAACGGCGGCAGTGGCGGCAGTGACTTGATGTGGTATCTGGACCGCACCGCGGCACTGGGTTCGTCGGTCTACGCTGCGCACAAAGGCATCGCCGGCGCAGAGAAATTCTTGCCGACCGCGTATGAAGCGCTCCAGGGACTGAAGACCAAGGGGCTTGGTGAAACTGCCAGCGTCCTCGGCACCTCCGGCAAAGAATTCTTGCAAACCAGTGCCAAGACCGATCTCGGCAAAGTTCTGGGTGCGAACTTCGTAGCCACCACTTTGCTTGATTCTACTTTGTTCAGCAACAAGACCACATCTTGGAAGACCCTCGTTGTCGATATCGGCACCCCGCTGATCGCCAACTCGATCCTCGGTCCGGAAGGCAAGATGCTCAAAACTCTCGCCTGGACAGTCGGTCTGCACTCAGCTGAAAAGATGCTCTTCGAGCAGAACAAGTAAGCAATCACAGCCCCGTCTCTCATCATCTAGAAATTCAAAATGCGAAGGACCGAAGCCTTCGCATTTTGTTTCTTATAGGCGCTGGCGCTTGCAGCTCTGTCGCGGCTCAGTACTGCTGGCTGTCTGCTCCGCCGACGTAACGCAATACCATGTCGTGCCACACCGGCCAGTCGTGTGCGAAGCCGTCCCACTCTCTGAAGGCATGCCAGATGCCCTTTTCCCACAAGACGCCGGAGAGCGCGGCGTTGCTCGGATAGCAGTCGCGGTCACCCTTGCCGACGGCGATGATCCAGTCGACTTTGCGCATTGCTTCCAGTTGCTTATCGTCGTGGGCCAGGCGGATGAACTCGACGGGGCTGCCGTTATGAATGGCTTCGTCATAGTCGCCGCCGATGAAATCGTTGACGGTATACAGACCGCTCATGCCGATGGCTCGATTGAACAAATGCGGATAGCGCGCCGCGATGGCAACTGCGTGATAGGCACCCCAGCTGGCGCCCATGCCGATGGTATAGGGCGTCTTATTAGTTTCCTTCATCCACGGGAGCACTTCATCGACAATGTACTGCTGGTACTGCAAATGGCGAACCGCCTTGTCGTGGGGCGAGACACCGCCGTTCCACCAGCTCTCGCCGTCGACGCTGTCGACGCAAACGATTTGCAACCACCCATTATCAAGGTGTTGCCCGAGCGTGTTCAACATGCCCCTGTTTTCCCAATCAAAGAAACGCCCGTTGGACGTGGGAAACACAAAGGTGATCGCACCGTCGTGACCGAAACGCAGAACTTCCATGTCTCTGCCGAGGTGCTTGCTATGCCATTTGTGGTATTCGCGGTTTGCCATGAGTATCGTACCTCCGCGGCAGATTATAGCCCACCGGTCCCTGCCGTCTCTTTGCTGGGCGCTGATTTCTTTGCGATGCGTTCCAGATCGTCGGTTGTGAGAATGCCTTCCAGATTCCACACCACGAGGGCTTTGGCGTAGTCGCAGGTGCTGAGCAATAGTGTCAGGTCTGCCGCGCAGGGCTTTTCAGAAACGGTGCCCGACGCGATTTCGCCGCTCAAGGTTTTGCCGCCCGCCGGATACACTTCGGCGACCATACCGGCGCTGACGTGCACAGGTGAAGAACCTTTGCCATCGGCACTGGGTGGATATAAAACCAGTGCGCCGCAGCACTTGTCGGTGAGATTAAGGACCAGGCAATTGCCGCCAGCCGTTGAGATCATTGTCAAGGCACCGCCCGTGATGCGGGTGACGATCTTTTGACCGCCGACGTTTTGAGAGACGAAGACCGGCTTCTTGCCTGCGCGCACCAGTATGGCCCCTTGCTGCAACGCCAGGTGTTCGTCGCTGATCCGCTGAAATCGGCAGTCGCCGGTAGGCAAGAAACTGGCGGGTGTGGCTGCCGCTGCGGCCGCCGCTGACGCCGGCTCGCCGGAGACAGCATTCGCTGGGGAGCCGGACGGAAACGGCTCCCATGACTGATCGAACTGATAGCCGGCTGCCGGGAGACTGGTGGCTAATAGCGTCAAAGCCGCTATCAGAGGATGCCGCCAGTATCGCGGGCGGCTGCTCTTGCAGATGCTGCCTGTGTCGCCAATGTCGCCCATGCGCCTTCCTGACCAAAAGCCGTCCAACAGCGGAATGGAACCAGAGTTGTACTTGATTTGGCAAGCGTTTCTGTCTCATGAGACGCGCTCGGCTACTTGCTCGCTCTGCCGCCGATCAATGTTTTTCTCCTGCTGTGTCGGCGCTGCCGGTCTGCTTGTCAGCCGCTTTTGCGATCTTGATAGGCGGCGCCGGCGTAAACGACACGCGGTCGCACAAAGCCGGTAGCGCAACGAAGCGCTCGATGGCACCGTGACATAGCGGTTCCGCCGCATATAGCTTGTGCATGGTTTCACTGTCGGCGGCTGTCAGTTTCGTCTTCTGCACTTCTTCGATATCCGCAATCGCGTAATACATGACGTTGTTCGGGCTGCTGTCCAGATGCTTGCGAATGCCGAAGGCATGCCCGGTTTCATGCAGCAAAACGCTCAGCAGCCGCTGGTCGATCATGTCGCAATCGTCGAAAATTTCGATGCGCGCGTGATCGATCAGTTTCTTGTTGTCGGCACATTTCTCCACCCATGTCTGACCGAGGCGAGTTCCGAACGGCTTCATCCTGGGCACGTGAGTGCGGTCTTTGAAGTCGACGTTATAAAGATTGTCGCGGCGCTGCACCCATTCCAGAGTGATATCCGGCTCGTCCTTGGCGCCCACCAGCACGTAATCGATTTTGGTACCGCTGGCGGTGCTCCAGTATTCGACGCACTTGCGGAAGTGTTCCATGAGCGCCGGATTATAGCCCTGCTTGTCGGAGCCGTGGAAGTACACTTTGAGGGGCATACGTTCGGCGTCCCAATGCAGATTGCTGAGTTTCTGGTTGTCCGCCTCATTTTGCGCGGTGTACGGGCCTTCAATATTGTCTCGTTCGTGCAAAGCTTTGAGGAACTTGTCCCAATCGAGCGTGTTTTGAATTATCCGCGTTAACCAGACACAAATCTCCAGATCCCGATTCTTGTCTTTTGAGACGGGCATGGAGGTGAAACCACCGCCTTCAGACAATACCAAAGGTGGTGGTGGTGGCTCGACATTGCGGTAGATGTGGACAATCCGCTCGGCGATATCGGGATTGTTTCTGGCGAGATCGTTGACGCCTTCAAAACAGAACCAGGCTCTGTCCCAATTGCCGTCGGCGCACGCCTCGGCACCTCTGAAAATGCCCGATTCTACCGGGTCATCTGTGAGAGTTTGTGCCAGCTTGTACAGACACTTGTAGGCTGCGGGTTTGGTGCTTCTTTGGTAAATCTTGATCTGAGGCAGGTTTTGAGATACCGCCGGTCGGCCGGCAGTGCTGCCTATCTGCACCCGGTAAAGGAGCTTGAGCGGCTGGTAGAGAGTGTCGACATGTTCGATGTCTTTGAGCACTTCTTTGAGCGTGGGTTCACCGTCGCTGGTGCAAAACGTCGGGGAGACCACGACCGCGGTGCAGTCAGTCATTTGTAGCTCTGAAAGAGCTTTGTCCACGTCGGCTTTCGAAGGTTTCGTGTAGAACACAATTTTGATCGTCTTCACATTCGGGCTGACGCTGCGCCAGTTCCAGCGGTGCGTCTGCACATTCCGGGAGAGTCGGTTGTACACCCACTGGTCGAGCTCTTCAAGGGTGCCTTCAGAGCCGGCACCGGACGACCGCAGCATTTTCATGCTGTGCCAATCGTCTTCCCACGACCAGATGTGCTTCGACGTTTTTCGGTTGGCAAATGCATCATCGTCGGCGCCACTGTGCAAGTCTGAAAAGGCAGGCGGACGCGCATCCATGAATTCGTCGAATCCACAGGTCAACTCGTCTGCATCGGGATCGCGCACTTCGAATGTGCGATCTGTCCAACCCAGTTTTGTAAAACGGGCGTCGGCGTATGCCGGGTCGTTTTCGGTGGTGTCAAATTCGAGGTCGTAGCCGCCCACCGGACCGATGGTGCCGTTGGTGGCGCCCTGCAACATCGGAGCTTGCGGGGAACCGGAACTGCTGAATGAATCCTGTGCCACCGCGGATGGTAGCATCGGCGTTAGATAAGTCGCAATGCCGATTGCACATAGAATCAGCGTGCGCGGTATCACTGTGGTGGTGCTCCTGCATTCAGCAAGGCGCGCGTTGCCACAGCGCGGGTGCGTTGCGGTGTTGCTGAATGTCTGGTAAGGAAAATAGCGTAGTAACGATATCGAATATAGGGCCCGCCGGTGGTCCTCGTCACTAGGGTGAACCCTGATTCGAGATTAACGGAACATATTAAGGAACGCGCGCCAGTTCGGCGAGGCGTTGCGCGTCTGTTCGTCGAACATTTCACCGCGTGCTTGCAGCACCCGCTGGCGCGCTTGCGCAATCACCGCCTGTCCGGCCGGCGTGTCTACCATCGCGCGCGCGTTGGGGATCATGGCAGAAACGGCAGCCATTACCTCGTCTGAGTTGGTGGCGGCTCTGAGCGTTCTGATGTTCGCTTCCAGTGCGGAGACATCTACGCCAGCGGCGCGCAGCGCGGTGACTGAGCTTTCCACGTCCTCAGCGATGTGGTCGCGGTTGCCGATGGTCAACCCCTTGCCGCGGCTGACTGTCGAAATCAAGTCTCCGAGCGGCGATGCGTCGAGCGAGCGTTCATCAATGTTGAATGTATCTTTGCCGGGTAGAAACATCGACATGCCGGTCATGCGATCGTAGTTTTCATAAGGCTGCCCATGGAATTGCGGCACCAGCGCTTGCAACGACTGCCGTGCCTGGTCTATCGACTGGCGAATCGCGCCATTGCTGTCCGTGAGCCGACCCGAAGCCAGTGCTTGATCCAGAGCATTCAAGAAGAGCCCGACATCGGCGCGTTCGCCGTCGAAACGTGTGCCGCTGGGGTTGCGCGAATTCTCGAAATGAGGCAGGTCGTTCATCAATTGCTGAAGAAAGGCCCTCTGTGCCGGGTCTGCTGCCGCCGCCGCCAGGGCGGTGCCCAGTCCGTCGATGGCTCCCTCAACTGGTGGAAACTGGCTGAGATCCAAATGTGCCAGAGTTTCGGTACCGCACTGGTTGGCCGAGCGGTCGTCACAGTTGGCACCGGTGCGTGCCAGCTCGACTGCGTGCTGTGCAACTTCGGCCGGGGTCATATAGGGACGGGCAATCAGATCGCTCAAGGTGCGTTGAATGTTTTGCCCATCGACGCCGTTGCCGTACGCCCGCTCGAGTTCGGCGGATGCCACGACATGTCTGGCTTCGCCTTGCATGGCGCGTGCCACATCGAGGTTGCCCATCGAGCAAGCGTCGAAGTCCAGCAGATCGAGGGCGGTGCGCCCGCTGGCTTGCAACCCGTTGCGGATTGTCTGCTCCAGCTCCGGCAGCGTCGATTCGCCGGTGGTGCCGCCGACTCCGCCTTCCGCGAAGCCGTGCGACTGTATGACCAGTCCCAGATTGCCGTCACCGGCGCGTGCGGCGGCGCGTCCGATCAAGTTTTGCAGGTCTTGTTGAAATCCGAGGCTGGGACCCTGGTCGACGAGGGTGACCTGTCCGTTTTCGATGCGGTATGTAGCCACATCCTGACGCCCGCTTGTGACAACAGTTCCATCCTGTCTGGTCTCCGATTCGCGCGGCAGCGGCGCCTGCACGTAGAGTGTCACCGGTGAATTGCGCGTCTGCTCTGCCAGCTCTTGAATCTGTCGCAGCTTGACGGCGGCGCCGGCATCGATGCGTTGGCCGTCGTAATTCTCATGGTTGACGGTCTCCGACAGCTGAATGGCAACGGTCCAGCGGCGTGGCGGGTTGGGTGCGTCGGTCTCGGGAGTCCCCTCGCGCGGCACGTTCGAATAATCTGGAGTCTCGCGCGGCGGTTTGCCGCCGAGCACCGATATCTCCAGCACGGTCGGCTCCTCGTTTCTTCCCCGCGGCTCTAGCTGGGCGAGCAAAGTTCGCGCTTCTGCTGAGAAGGCCGGGCTGGCATCCGGCTGGGCGACTGGCGACGGCGGTAACTCAACGGCTTCTGGAGCCGCAGACGGATTCGGCGACATGCTGGTAAGTCCTGACGCAGGGAAAATTAGGGAAATGGCGGTGATTCACTCATCCTATATGTGCGTCAAGGACTGGTCAGTACTCAATAACGTACTGTTTGCGTCTTTCGCAACGGCTGGTTGAGGCGAGCGGTACAATAAGCACGTTCCCGCCCCTGTAAAGTACTTGAGATGGCGAAGATACTGGTAGTCGATGACGATAAGGACCTGTGCGGATTCGTTTGCGACGCGCTGGAATTCGATGGGCATGTGGTGGAAGCCAGCCATGAAGGCGATGAAGCGCTCACCCGACTTGCGCTGAGCTCTTACGACACGATTGTGCTCGATCTCGATTTGCCGCGGGTCTCGGGCATCGATATCTGCAAGAAACTGCGGCGTGATAACGTCGCGACGCCAATCATCATGCTGACGGGGCGCGACACCACCGATGACAAACTGACAGGATTGGACTCCGGCGCAGATGATTACCTGACGAAGCCATTTGAGGTCAAAGAGTTGTGCGCGCGTGTGCGGGCGTTGCTCAGGCGTTCGAGCGGTAGCACCGGCGACGTGCTGAAAGTCGGCGAAGTTGTGCTCGACCCGGTTCAATACATGGTGACTGTGCGCGGGCAAGAATTGAAGCTCTTGCCCAAGGAATTTCAACTGCTGCAGTTTTTGATGCGCCACCCGGGTCGGGTCTTTTCTCATGACGCGCTGCTTTCGCAGGTATGGAATCTAGAATCGGATGCCACCGATGAAGCCATCAGATCATGCATGAAACGCCTGCGTAAAAAACTGGAAGAAGCAGCAGCTGAGCCGCTCATCGAAACAGTGCATCGCGTCGGGTACAGACTGAAGACCAAGTAGATCAGCCGGGTGTTTTTGTCGTTGGTTGGCGCGGGATGCGAGCCCAGAAGTAACAGCCCTCTCCCGGTGCGCTCGTCACACCGATGGTGCCACCATGTTGCTCGACCAGTGCTTTGGCAATCGGCAGACCGATGCCCGTGCCCTTGTGTTTGCCTTTGCCGTTGGTGCCGCCGTGATCGAGCTGTTTGAATTTTTCGAAGACTTGCAGTTGTTGTTCGGGAGTCAGCCCGCTGCCTGTGTCCTGCACTCCCAGTTCTATGAAGTCGCCGTCAATGGCGCGTGCTTTGACCACGACCGGCTGGCCGTCGGCATACTTGATGGCGTTGCTCAGAAAGTTGACCAGCACCTGCACCATGCGCTCTTCGTCGCAGTTGAGTGATTCCGATGGCGCTGCACCATCTATGGTTACGGTCACGTCTTGTTTTTCTGCCAGGTCGCTGACTGCCCGCACCGCGCGTTCGACGATCGAGGCTGTGTCGCTGGCGGCGAAGAAACATTCAAACTTGCCGGACTGCAGTTTCTCAGCATCGAGAATATTGTTGATCAGGCGCACCAGTCGCGCAGCGTTCTGCTCGGCAATCTGCGCTTTCTTTTCGACCTTTTCGGGCAGCGCACCGTATGCGCCTTCGGAGAGCATGGAAAGAAACGCTTTGATTGACATAAGCGGTGAACGCAGCTCGTGACTGATGACGGCGAAAAACTCTTGCTTGGCTGATTCCAGAGAATTGCGTTCGCTGATCAGCTGTGATACCACGCCGAATTCATCCAGGGCGCCGGCAACAGCGGCGGCATCAGCCCTGTCGCTTCGCTCTTTCCCCAGTGCCAGACGAATGCTCTCCAGCGGCTGGTTGACCACCTTCAAAAGATAAAGCGCCAGCAGGATTGACAGCGCTGTGGTGGCGGCTATGAAGAACAACTGCAGCGAGAAGAAACGTTGCAGAGCTTCGGCTATCGTGCGGCAGCCGGAAAGCTGTATATAGGTGAGAACGGCGAACAAAGTCAGTGAGTAGGGACCGATCAGCCCCAGTGCGAAGAAGAGGCGTTTGCGAATGGTGAGCGCCATGGGTAACTGTGCCAGGCTGCTGACGCGACCCAATTGAGCCATGGCGATGTAGGGGCGGGCAGCCATTTCGACGCGCAGCACCTGTGACAGTGCCACCAGCGGGATACATGCGGCAACCGCCAGCACCAGTTGTCCGAAGCTGTGCGTGGCACCGGGCGTGAAGTGTTCGATGCCGTAAAAGGTGCCCGGTCCATAAATCATCCAGATAAAGACGGTCCCCAGCGTAACCCACCAGGGTGCGTCGGATATGCGCCTGATGACGACGGCTTCCTCGGCGGGCGTCTTGGGCCGGCATGACGGGTCGTTGAGTATATTGATCAGATCGCGGTAGACGTACCAGGTGGTGTTGCGCATTACCAGCGCAAAGACAGGCGTCAACGCGAAGAATATGACGAGCAAGCAGGCGATGCGCTGCCACGATGTTTCATAGCTGAAGGCGAAATAGCCGGCCGCGACCAGTGCCAGAATCATAAAGTTGGAGAAGATGCCGCCGTTTCGCATCACTGCACCGAAACGTACGGCTTCGACGGATTGGGGTCTCGGCACCTTCATAAAGCTGTTTTACCCGCCTGCCACAACTTTGACCAAACTCTGGACAACCCCTGACCCGAACGCCCCCCTATTCTTGCAGACACAAACGGCACTGGGGTGCCGGTCCCGCAAAAAGAGGTGCGCGATGCCATTTTTCCACTACAGCGAAAGACGACTGATTCGACGGCTCTGCCGCAGAGAAGCAGTCATCCAGGCTGGTGGCCAACGTGGCATCGTTGCACCGAAACTCGAGAAACTCAAAGGATGGGACGACCTCAGTCTGGTTTCGAAAGCGCAACTGAAGATTCAAGAGTTTATTGACAAGAGAGGCACCTAACAATGAGCGATCAAGCAGGTTTGATACTCGATGATAACTACGTGGACAACGGAGACTATGGCGATGACTCTGATGATAATGGTGATGATGGTGATACCGGTGCTGGTTCCGGCGCACCGGCTACGGTGAATGACAACGGCAACAACCCTCCGCCCAAAACGACGGAACACACTGATCGCTCCGAATACTCAATTACCAGACCAGCCGACGGGTCCAGCGATCATCCGCTGCACATCGATTATGAGAACGGCGAAAGCGTCGAATTTGTTTGGGATAACAACGGGCTCCAGTCGATAAACGACACCAGTACTAATACCAGAATGATCAACACTGAAGACGGCTGGTATATGGAAGACGCCAGCGGAAAGCGTACAAAGATCGACGGCACCGTCAGCGTCGACGACTCGACCGCCGCTATTACCATCCAATATAACGATGGCTCGAAAACCACGATTCAGCCGAATGGACGGGTCGAAAAGCAAGACGCCGAAGGAAATCTGGTCGCGGTCGGTGTGGACCAACAGCCTGATCCCAGCAGCTTGAAGCGCAATGATTCGCATGATCGCGCCAGCTTCAGCAACGCGGAATACGACGCCGACCACAACCTCACTGGAGTCACCGATCAGTACGGCAATCGCTTCGAACTCAAGGATGGGCAGTGGTACATGCAATCCTCGACCGGCGACATTCCCGTCAACGGCGATGTGAAAGTGGACAAATACGGCATGACCATTGTGCCGAAGACCAATGTTGAAGCCCACCAATAACTCCTCAGACTTCCTGATTTGTTGCGCGAACATGACAGTTCGGCTGGCCTCCGGCCGAACTGTTTGCGCAAGAACATCATCAGTGCCGCGTCCTCCCCGCATCCCCACCACACCCAATTCCCTTGACACCAGAGGTGACGACCATGACAGAAGTTCAAGGCTACACAAGCGATACAGGCTACGTTGAAGATGCCGATGAAAACTTTGATGATGACGAAGTTGTGGTCGCCGAGGACGACAATCCGGATGGTGGCCCCGGTAGTGGCAACTTCGATGATCCTGACTCCGGCAATCGGGGAGGCAACTCCTATGAGCCGGTGCCTGGTAGTGGCAACAAAAGCGATGATCCCGGCACAGTACTCCATATCATCGGCGATCCGCCCACCCGCGACCTGCCGTCGCCAGGCGGTGGGTTGGTGACTTCGGTCCAACCGGAGGTCGACATAGATCGCGACAAGGACGGCTTCATCACGAAATATTCAACTTCAGATGGTCGCGAATTGCAGGTCATCTACGGCGACGACCACCAGCCGATTGCCATAGTTGACGACAACAGCGGTTCGCGAATGGTGCAGACCAAAAACGGGTGGGTTCTGGAGACCGAAACCGGTGAGCGCGTTCCACTCGGTGACGTTTCTATCGACCAGGAAACCGGTGCCATCACCACCACGTTCCAGGATGGCTCCAGCGTGAAGGCCTGGCCCGAAGGCAAGGTCGTTCAAAGAGACAGTGACGGCAACATAACGGCTGTCTCGCAAATCAACGGTAACGGCAAGATATCCGTGGCGACGGCTCGCTACGACGACCAGGGAGATCCCGTCGAGGTTCACGACATCCTCGGCAACACCTACCTGAATCAGAACGGAAAGTGGGTTGAGCGCCATGCCAACGGCAGCTACACGATTATCGACGGCGACATCTCGCTGACGGAGAACGGCTGGACGTTTTCTCCGAAGAAAGACCCTGCACCACAGCCGGCGCCGCAACAAGCACGACAATGACCGGAGACTTTACGCGCCTGACCGATCTCTGACCAAACTCTGGACACGGCTTGACCCGGATGCCCGCCTACACTGCGTCTTGTAAATGATTCACGCAATCCAACTGGAGGTTCGTCCCCATGGCACCACAAGCCAATTCAATCGATCAAAACACTCGCCAGCGCGCGGAAAAGGGTATCGAGAGACTTCGTGACGAGTATATGGATGTGCTCTTTCGCCGCCCCGACGAACTGCCGGAGACGGATGAAGCGCTGACGGCGATGGGCTTCCCGAGTGCCGAGTTCCTGCTCTCCGGCATCGGTGAACTGGCTGCCAAACGTATTCCGGAGCTCCGTCGTCCGATGCCGTCGGCGAGCAGCGGTGCCACTGCTGCCGGTGCCGACCGGTCCGCCACCGCTGCCGCCGTTCCCGCCGGCGGCAGCGACCGGACACCGCAACGCCAGTCTTATCTGGCCATGGTGGAAGCGATTGTTAAAGAGCACACCGCCAATCAAAACAATCCCAAGCCGGCGGCATAACACTTACCAGGGTTTCATGGGGTTTGCGCGAAATTCCCCGGAGCAAGAACGGCAGGGTGGTCAACCCTGCCGTTTCTCTCTTGGCTTCCGTGTGTGCAAAAAGCTAGCTTATGCGCAGCCACCACCGGTGGTGGAGCATGAAGACGACTTGACGCCTTTTTGAGTTTCGAAGTTGGCTTCCGCCCACTTGTCGAATCCGCCGATCAACTCTCTTACCTTGTATCCGCGCTCGGCGAGATACAGGGCGGCTCTGGCGCTCAGGTGGCAGGTGATGTTGTAGCAATAGACGACCGTGGTTACATCTTTGTCCAACTTGGTGATGAACTCTTCAAATCCGTTTTTGAAATCGGCGAGCACAGCCTTGGGCACATGACCTTCTTTATATAGTTCAGGCGTGCGCAGATCGACGATCTGCACTTCTTCGCCTTTCTCGAGGATCATCTTCAACTCAACGGGTCCGATCTCGAACTCGAGCTTGTGACGGAAGTGTTCTACTGCAGCGGTGTTTCGATTGAGTGTGGTGCTCATGACGGCCTCCGATTTGAGCTTGACAAATTTCACTATTTGCATGCTAATAGATGTTAGTATCGAAGTGCAAGAAGGCACACAATAGTTGTGCAGTAATCAAAAAGTCTGGCAGTAAACAAAATATTCGGTACTTACCAAAAGGTAACTATTGCAATGGGAAAACTAGAATGTCCGATTAACGCCACACTGGCGATGATCTCCGACAAATGGAAAGTCCTGATCATCTGCAAGCTTCGTGGTGGAACCATGCGGTTCAATGAGTTGATGCGTGCTATCAAAGGAATCAGTCAGCGCGTACTCACTCAGCAATTGCGCGAATTGGAAGGCGACGGGCTGGTAAGCCGGCAAATCTATGCCGAAGTGCCTCCGCGCGTCGAATACTCATTGACTCATCTGGGGCAGACATTGATACCTGTCCTCGAGCAGCTGGAGCAATGGGCGCGCGATCACTCCACAGAGCTGCTGGCCGCCCGCGCCAATCAAGTCAAAGGCAAGCTCAAAGATATCCATATAGATGAAGAGTGCGCTGAAGTTGCAGCAGCTGCGACTGTCCTGCAAGCCGCCAACAACTAAATGTCGATCGTGTACGCCTCGGCGAGCACATCGGGAGATACCGGAATTGGCTCGAACATGTCCAGTCCGTTTTTCGCAACCCACTCGCCTTTGATCACATCGAGCCATTCCTCGGCAACAAACACGACAGCCGCAGGAATGCTGGTCAGATCGTGCGTTTCTACCAGTGTCGGTTCGTTCTTTTCGAAAACTGCGTGACCCAGGTACTGCAACGCTAATCCACTGAGCCAGAAGACTGCGGAGATTTTCTTCGCCAGTCCCAGAGTTGCCACTGCCAGCACGATGCTCGGTACACCGAACATGTGCGTCAACTTGCAGCCCGGTGTGCGGTGGCGTGTGCGGTAAAACGCCAGGCTGGTCTTGAACGGTTTGACGCGAATTGGCTTCACTGCTCATCTCCAAATAATTGAATGCTACCCGAACAATCCTCGAAGTGTACGGGTGCGGCGCGCCGTTTGTTTCAAGCATCCTAAGCTGACAGTGTGCATTGTCGAATGAGGACTATGAAATGAAACGCTTGTTGATGGCCGGGATGTTGACTCTGGTCTCGGCTTATCCAGTCTGCGCGCAAGGCGTTGTTCCAACCCCGGCTGCTGCGGCTCCGGTCGCGGTTCCGGCTGCCACTCAGGCTGCTGCTGTCGCCGCACCGGCTGATGCTCGGATGACCGCCACCGTCACCATTAGCAGAGAACTGCGCAAGCAGCGCAAACCCCTGTCTGAACAGCAGCGCAAGCGCCTGTTCGCTCGTGATCACCTGACGGCATCCGCGTTGATTCCCTTCAAAATTGTCGCGGTTTCAACCGCGGCTGCCGTTGGCACGCCAATTGCTATCGCTCGCTGTGAGGCGCGCCGAATGGACATCTATACGACTGCCGTCAACGACGAATTGTCCGCGCCGGATGGCTCTCTCCCACTTGTGGTATCAAGTGTGCCGGGTCAATCATTACGTGCGATTGGCACCGTCGGTGAAGGCGTCGTCAACGGTCTCTTCAATGCTTCGGAGGGCTGGGAGCAGCCATTTTCGAAGCGGTCCTTCAGCCTGAAGACTATGTACCCTATCGACTGAGCTTTTCGAGAGCGAGAACCTACGTGTCAAGGTTGTTCTGTTGCCTTGGCACGTACGCGTTGGTACACTGCCAATTTCCCAAACGCAGGTGCCATCTCATGGAAATCAAGAAACTGCTGCCGTTGGCAATCGCCGCATCGATGAGCGTCACTTTGATCGCTGGTGCGGTGGCCGGCAAGGGCGCTCCGCCCGATGGCACCTACAACTGCTGCAAGATCTCCGGCAGCTCGTTGATTAACATCGGCACGATCGAAATTAAAGGCAAGACCTACAGAGGGTTGGTGGCGGAAGGTGCGTTCCACGCATATACGATGGACGCGTCCGGCAATATTACCTGGACCAACGGATTGGTGGGGATGCCTGAAGGCTGGAAACTGACCACCAGTGAGTACACCGGACCCGACTCAGCCGGGCATCCGCTGATCAAGGTGCGCTACGTCAGCAAATCGGGCAACCACGAAGAGGTGGACGCGGTCAAAGAGAAGTAAGGTACTATCTTCTCTGTTCGCGGGTTCGTCCGTACTGCTGGTCCTTGGCAACGATGAAATTCGGCAGCAGAGAGTTTGTGCTTGCTTTGCTCGGTGCGCTTTGCATCGGTATGATTTTTGTCGCGCAGCAATTGAACGCTGTTGTCGATGACCACTCTCTCAACCTCAACGGCAAAGCGCGCGCTCGATTAGCGTCGCGCACCAATGAACTGACTTCGATGCTGCTGTTGATCACTGGAGCGCAGGTCATCTGTGTGGTGGTGCTGTTTGCGGTGGGACAGCGTTCCGGACTGACTCTGGAATCGCACCAGGTTTCCGATGCATTGCGCGAACTTGATGTTTCTCGCATGCTCAAGAAGCGCGAGGGACTGAACCAGAATGAAGTGATTGCGCTTCTCGAAAACCTGGCGCAGGAGTTGAATGAAGCGAAGTCCATTCAGAACTTCCTGATAGAACGCGCATCGCATGTGGTTTGCATCGTCGATAAAAAAGGCAAGCTGATGTCAGTCAGCAAAGCCAGCCTCTCGGCGTGGGGCTATCAAAGCAGCGAGCTGGAAGGCAAGAACATTTCGCAAATTTTGATCGATGCGCAGCAAGTGCTCAACTTGATGATGCCGGTGTCGCACACTACTAAAAAAGCGGTGGTGGAGACCAATCTGAAAGCCAAAGACGGCGAAGTCCTGGATGTTGTTTGGACTGCCTACTGGTCCAACTCCGACGGTGCGTTCTTTTGTATCATCCAGGATCTGACGGAGCGCAAGCGGGTCGAGCAGCGATTGCGCTCGACCTTGGAAGCGTTGCCGGCGGGCGTCATCATCACCGGTGTCAATAACATTATCGAGTTTGCCAACGCCAAGACTTGCTCTGTGCTCGGATGGGAGCCAGGCGCTCTGGTTGGACATTCACTCGATGATGTCTGGGAACATCGCTACCAGCGCAAGCTCGAAGACCTGGCTGACCGCGAGCGGCTCGACCCTGTGTTTCAGACATCGGCGAGCCGCAGCGATGGCACACTGGTGCCGATTGAAGTTGCAACTCGAGTTATCGAACTTGCCGACGACATCAAGTTGCTGACAGTGTTTATCGATATCACCGCGCAAAAAGAAGCCGAGAAGCTGCGCAGCGAGTTTCTTGCCATGATCACCCACGACATGCGCACGCCGCTGGCATCGCTGCAGGGAATGCTGACGCTGCTGGACAAGGGCGTGCTCGGCGAATTGAATCAACAGGGACACCAGCTCGTGCAGAGCGTGGGACCGAAGTTTGATCGACTGCTGCGCTTGATCAACGACATGCTCGATCTCGAGAAATTCGGCTCGGGAAAAATGCGCCTGGAATGCATGAACCTGGCGATGAATGACATCATCCAGGGCACCATGGAAATTGTGCGATTGCAGGCGCAGCAAAAAGGCATCTCGATGCAGATGCGCGTGGAGCCCTGTGTGTGCTGGGGCGACCGCGATCAACTGGCACGCGTGCTGCAAAACCTGCTTGCCAATGCAATCAAGTTTTCCGACGACAACGCTGCGATCATCGTTATGGTTGAAGACGACGGGTCTGAAATCAAAGTTTCGGTTGCCGACAGTGGGCGCGGTATTCCGCCCGGTAAGCTCGATCGTATCTTTGAAAAATTCGAGCAGGTCGAGCTGGCAGATGCGAAGAAACGCGGCGGCGCCGGTCTCGGGTTGGCAATCTGCAAGGCTATTGTGACGGAACACCGGGGGCGCATCGGTGTCTTCAACAATCAGGAGAAAGGCTGCACTTTCTGGTTTACCGTGCCGAAGAACAAAGCATCGTTCGATGCAATCGGCCGCCGCGCGCCCGCGACGCTTTAGCTTTTGCGTTTTAATTCGTCGTTGGCACCAAGCGCCAGCCCACCAGCCAGTTCGTCGATGACCACGGAGTTGTCGGGGTTGTTGAGATCGAACAGCACTGTTACTTCACGTTTGATTGGCGCCTGCGCCTTGACGAGCATTTTAGACTGGCGCCGCACTCCGTCGCGGTCGAAGAATTCAAACTCTCGCTCGACGAACCAGGCTTGATTGTTTTTGGTGCCGACCACGCGCTCGGTGCTGTATGTGCCTTTGGTGGCGGTGCCCAGTTGCAAAAGAGCCAGTTGCTTGTTGGTCGACCGGAAGTGGTTGACGATGATACAGATTGCCACCACTGCCAGACCTACCGGTATGAGAAATCCGATGGGCGGAAATCCATTGTCGGCGACCACTTTGCCATTTTGCAGAAGTTTGATCAGCTCGAGCAACTGCGGCCAGCCGTAGCCCGCCATGTGACCGGCGGCGACGACACTGGCGACCCCGGCGGTAAAAGCCATAAGGACGAATGAATTGGACCCGAAGGTCAATCGGTTGGCGATGCCTTCCGGCAGCTTGCGTGGTGTGCGACGAGCAACAAGTGCTGCGCGCTGGGAAGAGTCGCCGCCGGCCGCATCTGACCGAGAAAGCGCTTGTCTGGCAGCTATGCGGTGTTGCTCGATCAAGCGCGCTACTGATCTCGCTTTCGGCACGTCTAATAAGAATGGTTCGCTCCGCGAGGTCAGCATGGGGTCCAGCGTGATTCCTTCGGCGCCGAAAGTGTTGACCAGAAAGCTATTTTTCCGGTTGAAGGCAATCGTGCCTGAATCGTCATCACGGACCGACGAGTGCACCGATTCGATGCGATTGAGATCGATCGCATAGGTGCGCACCATTTGTGGTGCCTGCGACCATAAGGCGAGCACGCGCTGATTGGTGACGGCGTATTTTGTGTTTAGCTTAATCATCAGCTCGGAGATGGCGGACAGTGCAAGCAGCAGTACGGTCATTGCGGCAAACACAATCCAATAAGAGACGCCGGTTGGCTGCCCCGGAGCGATGTGAAGGAGCGCGTACACCGGCCAACTGAGCAGCGCCGACATGATCAATATTAACGGCGACGCTATGAGCTCACCTTTACGAAAACGCAAGCCGAATTCAGGTTTCCCCTGCCAGATCATGGTCTCGTCCGGTCGCAGAACAAACTCGCTGCTCCCTTGTACGGCCGGTATGGTGTTGAATGCCGACGGCATGACGCTGGCTGAGGTCGGCATGATGCTGCCGCCGGACCTGTTAGGAATCATCAAAGCAGCTACACCCAGTAGCTCTTGTTTGTTGACACGAGCACGCACCGTCAGAAAGTTGATGGCTGCATCTGCGTCATCTATATAGAAGAAAGCCGGAGGGGCGTTTTTGTCGTTGATGACTGTCCAGGAAGTGGGGTCGAGCGACGCCAGTGCCCAGACGGGTAGGTCCGCGAAATAGATGCCGCAGGCACGGCCGTCTCTTTGTGCGACTGTTACGGGCGTATCGCTGGTGATTTCAATCGAGCGAGTTTGCGGCGACGGAAACGCACTTACGGTATAGGCGCGATTTTCGGTTAAGACAAAGACGCAGTTTTTCAAATATCGATAGGCGATTACATGCCGACCAACCAGGTAATAGAGTCCGATGCCCACGAAAATCAGCGGCATGATGCCGAACGGGATAATCGGTGCGCCGCTTGAGACTGCAATAACGCCGATAGATGCGGCAATGCCTGTCCAGACGACCATGAAAGGGATCTGTATCCAGTCTGAGGGTTTGAACAGGCACATCCGCGGTTGACCCGTCCAAACAATCTTTTCGCCGGCTGGTACTGTTTTGCCAACCGCTTGGCGCAGTTCGACACTTAGTTGTTTCTCTTGAAGGTTCATTGGAACGGCTCTCTGACTTTATTTCATCCTACTGCCGGGAGAAACATTAAACGCCTGTGTTAAGGCGGAATTCAGAATGCTTAAAATTTCGCCGGATCATTGAACTTTTTGCCCGGCTCAAACGTATTAGGTTGTAGTTCAGTCGATTTTTCAATTCAACCGCTCAGGAAACTTACCGTTTATGAGAATGAAACCTTTTGCGCTCTCCGTACTCTTGATCTCGGTTGCTTGCAGCACTGCTACCTGCAAAGTGTGGAGCGCTCGCGCCAGGCACAGCGCCGGCGTAAACAGCGAATCCGGCGTCGCCACCACATTAAATGGCAAGGTGCAGGCGGCCAATGTCGTTTACGATGACTGGTTCGATTCGTCGCGTGACCGCATGGTGCCGGTAAAAATCTATTTCCCGGCCGGTGGCGGCTCCGGTTCGTATCCGGTGGTGGTTTTCTCGCACGGATTGGGCGGATCGCGAGACGGCGCGCAGTATCTCGGCGAGTACTGGAGCACCCACGGCTATGTCTGCGTATTTGTGCAGCATGTCGGCAGCGACTCCAGCGTCTGGCAGCCGGTCAAAGACCAGGGGCGAGCGGCAGTTATGGAGCGCATGCAGTCGGCGATCAACGGTTCGACTTTCAGCAATCGCATCGGTGATATCAGATTCGTCCTCGACGAAATCGAACGACGCAACAGCGCCAGAGGTCCATTGCATGGCAAGTTCGATGTCTCGCGCATCGCCATTGCCGGGCACTCTTATGGTGCCAACACCAGCCTGACTATGGTTGGGCAGAAGTATTTTCTGGGACAGTACGGCAAAGACTTCGCCGACCCGCGCATCAAGGCGGCGATTTATCTCAGTCCGCCGGCCAATCTCAAAGGAAAGACGCCCCAGCAGGTTTTCGGTGGCATCAGTGTCCCGGGGCTTTTAATGACGGGCACCGAAGATAACGCGCCAATCGGCTCTACACGCGCCGAAGAGCGGCGGCTGGCGTACGACGGAATGACGGCGCCCCATCAATATCTGGTCACTTTCATCGGCGGCGATCACATGATTTTCAACGGCGCCACTCGCCGCTCCGAAAAGCCTGGTGACAAACAAATGATCGGTGAAATCGAGCGCGTCACCACCGCTTTTCTCGATGCTTACCTGCGAGGCGACGACAGCCAACAGAAATGGCTGGATGCGGACGCCTCCGCCTTCATGTCCTCTGACGCTAAATTCGAACGCAAATAAAAGATCGGAGACCTTAACCATGACGCATCTGGACGCACCAAATTCTCCATCGGTTCAACAACAAACTACTGTGCAACACGTGGTCGCCAACCTGGTCGCCTTGTTACGCGAAGACCGAGACCGGTACATGGATCCGAAAGCGCGCGCTCTTTTCGAGAAGGCGGTTCTGGTCGGACTGGATCAGGCGCTCAAAGACGCACCTTCACGGCACAGCTGAGACGGCGGAAGGGATTGGGTTGACCCAGCGCCCGCACGAAAGACTCAGTCCGGCACTATGCAGTCTGCTTCGATCTCCACCAGCCACTCCGGAGAAAGTAAGGAATTTACTACCAACATGGTGCTGGCTGGGCGGATCTTTCCAAAGTACTCGCCGTGCGCTTTTCCAACGTCTTGCCAGATCTCGGATCTGGTAAGAAACATTCTTGTGCGCACGACGTTCTCCAGTTTTCCGCCGGCTTCTTCAATGGCTGCAGCGATTATTTCCAGGCAGCGCAGCGTTTGTCCGTAGGCATCGCCTGGATGAGCGGTTATACCATCTGCGCCTACCGGTGCCGTGCCGGCTACCGCAATCAGGTTGCCGACCCGTACGGCGCGCGAGAAGCCAATCGGCTCTTCATAGGGTGAACCGGAAGAAACCAGCAGCCTTTTCATTAATTTCTCTCTCTCCTATCCAGCGCGCTTGGAACGCAGGAGAGCGGCGCTGGCCCCGGCTATGGTGGATATGACGCTCCACGAGGTGATCAACATAGCAGAAAACTCGGCGTTCAGAGAACCCTTCGATGGACTGAGAGCGATTTGGACGAGGTCGGAGCCGATGTTCCAGACATTGGCGATGATAAAAGGTATTGCCGAGAACGCGGCAACTGTAAGTGCGGTGCCCAGGTTTTTACTGCTGTTCCATCGGACTGCCGCAAAAGCAGCGCCGAAAGTGATCAGTCCATCGACGACTGCCTCCAACATCCAGCCTGAGCCGTCTTCGCGCATGAATTCCAACTGGTTCAGTCCCATCATTGGTATGAGGGCCAGCAGTCCAGGCAATAGAATGGGCCAGGGGCGCGTGCGTGTAGCAAGTGAAGCAAATATTTTCTCGCCGCCGAATAAAGCTGCATAGAAAAGACTGAACATGGCGCCCACAAAGAGGAGATTCTCGACTTTGAGAATTTCGGACCAGTTCGTTGAGCTGTCCATCATCATCAATGAGAGGACACCGGCAGGAATCAGTCCAGCGGCAATCCGCCAACCGGAAGGACCGCGGAAGTGTTGTTTGAGGTAGCCGAATGCCAGACCGGCGATGGCGGGCGCGATGAAGACGGTGCGCATGATTGCGGAGCCGATTGACTGGCCCATTTCGTCTGCTTGCCCTACCAGATCTCGCACGGCGCCATAACCCCATTCATGCTGCAGTCCAATAGCATGGATAGCGCAAAACATCATTCCGCCTGCCGCTAAGAGTGACAGGGTCAGGGATCCGAAGCTTTTAAGGTTTGGCATATGTTCTCCTCCGCCATTCATTCTATCTGTACCTGCAAAATCGCGCTTTTAGGCGTCGGCAACGTCAAATCCAGGTTAAGAGATTGATCTCTCGACGTCTGTGCTGGTCCGAAAATCGCACCATATGCGGTGGCTGTCCTCGTCTGCTTGATAAGGCGGCTGATTCTCACTCTAACGGCTACGTGCGCTCTTGAAAGCCGCTTGCCGTATAGCCATTCGTGATCATTGCCGTTATGATGATCATGTGTTTCGGGTGATCTTGTCATGCAGAAACGTCTGGCGGACGCAATAGCTACTGCATTGACCTTGTTCAGCCTGGTCTCTATCGCTGCTCCGTGTGTTGCATCACCCGTCGAGCGACAGTTTCGTGATATCAAGATGGCTCCAGATCGCGACCAGCAATCGGAGGCGGGTGGTGCCATGCGCGCCGATGCGCAGGAAGTGGCTGCCCTGCTGGATATCGCGCCGATGGTCGAGAGGCTGCGTGCCTTGCAGAAATTGCCGAGAACTGACGCGACTCATCGCACCAGAGCTGTACAAAATATGCGCCTGCTGTGTATGTGGCGCATATTCATCGCTGAGGAAGAATTGCGCAAAGTTATAGCGCAGATCGATTTCAATTTGTCTGAGACTTACACCGAGCTTGCAGCAATGGAAGCCAAGAAGATGTCGCTCATAAATGACGTCAACTCGGTCAACTTCATGCAGTCGGGCATTCTCGGCATCATCAAGGACAGCATCTCGTTTCCCGGCCGATACAACAATCCGCATGTGGCGCAGGAACTCGGAATAGTCGCCTTCAGCAACCAGTTGGCGCTCACATCGGTCAACCTGGTTGTGGTACCAATGCTGGTGTCGCGGCGTGTGGGCGGCAAGCCTAATATGCTGGCGCACATTTTCAATCCCAACTACAAGCCGGCCGATTACGAACACAACTATCTCTGGAAGTTTTTCAATTCGCCCATTCCCGGTAACGCAAACGGCTTGACCCGGCGAGAAATCTTGATTCGTCACTGGCAAGACTTCGAAGGGGTTCAGATAAAAGACCAGAAAAACCTCGACAAACTCGGGCACATGTACCCGGAAGGACAGTCCGTCAGGGAGCAGATTCGCATGGTCAATCAGCGAATTGATCTCCTGCAAGACATGAAATCGCACATCGAAGAATTCGATGCGTCGTTGTTTGAACTGCACAAGTCGATCACTCTGGATTAGTGAACAAGGGCTGAGAGCCGAGGAACGGTGAGATGGTGACCGCGAACAAACTGATGAAACCGAATCGACAAGTGACCCGATTGCTTGGCGTCGGACTCAGCCTGGCAATTCTGTCCGGTCAGATGTTGATCGCCGGTCCCGCTTACGGTGCGGACAGCGATGGCGCTGATCCTCTAGCACCGGATGAACTCGCCGTGGGCGCCAGCACTGCCCCCGATGCGCAAGTGTCGGGAATGAGTGCGATCGCCGAGGCAAAGCGCAAGTATTCGCTGGCGCAAGCACCGGGTACGTCCGCTGTCGCGCCTTCCGGGCAGAGCCTCACCCCCGGTGCCCGCGAAGCAGCAAAACTGCTGGGTATCTTGCCGCAAGTCGAGCGCTTGATGGAAATCAAACGCATGCGCGGCGGACAACGAAGCGAGCAACTGACAGACGAAGAACTGGGTCTGAAAGTAGACGTGTTCGATAAAGTGCTGGGAGCCTCGCTGGAGATCAACATGGTGGGCGGACGCATCGACCGCGAACTGGCATGGGCGTATGGCGGACTCGGCATGCTGACAGGCAAGAAACAGCGACTGATCAACGATATCGTTACCGCCAACTTTATGCAGATCGGTATTCTCGGAGTGATCTCCGGTCCGCTGTTCCTGCACGAGCAGCCCAAGGCTGGTACGGAACTGCTGCTCATTGACAGCGCCGTCGGACTGACTCTATCCACGGTGGCACTCTTGGTCAACAAAACGCAAGGGAGAAAACTCGTTGACGGCGGTGCTACCGTGCTTGCGGATGTCTTTCACCTCGAGCAACCACCGCCGAACCACCGCGCCGACGTAGTGGTGGCATATATGAATGCTGTGCCGCCCGGATCGGTAGGCACTCAAACCCGCATTCAAACCTTGCAAGAAACGTGGAAGAAGGGGCACTACCTGCGCGCGTCTGCAAGTGAGGAGCAATTGCAAAAACTTGCCGGTGTGCAGCCCGCTGACAAAAAGTTGCACGAGAACATTCGCATTTTGCAATCGCGCATCCGCATGCTTTTCGACACCAAGTACACAATTGAGATGCTGCACGCCGATTTACTCGACTTGCTGCGCGTTACCGACCTCGGATAAATCACTAGAAAGAAGGCATCGCTCATGAAACACGTATTTGGCGCCCTGCGGCGTCATCACTGGACGTTGGTCGCTTTTTTGACCACGTTGCTCTACGTGGCGATCTCTACAGCCTGTTTCGCTGGCTAATCTGGTTGGCTGGACATCAGCCTAGTCCAACCCATCGCTGTAGCTAAAAAAGACGCCGTCCGGATCGTATTGCTTGCGTAACTCGCCTAGTCTCTTGAGACTCTCGGCTTTGTAGGCTTTGTCGACGTATTCAGGATGCGTCACTGTGTCTGATTCGGCGACGTAGTGTCCGACGACCACGGGCGACATGAGCTGCACCATCTTCTCGTGCCAGGCGATGTTTGTCTCGTTGTCCTGTCCATCGTCCCACATGGTCCAGGGTCCGCCGTAGATACTGGCGTACATGGAGAAGGAAGCATTCTCTGCGACCGGCGATCCTTTGCCGGTGAAGAGCGCGAACATGTAGACGGCTTTCGGCGGAGCTTTTAGAAAGTGCCGGCTGATGTCTTCGTTGACCAGTGCTGCCAGCGGTCCGTTCGAAAACTGTGCATCGACTTTGTTGTACAGGTTGTCCGGCCAGAGCGCCCCCGATGCGTCGAACAACTCGGGGAACGACGATGGCGTGACGCCGGTCTTTTTCACGCACTTCGAGATAATCGGGCATTCGTCCAGAGGAGCCGCGGCTCGCTTCGCATCGTCCATGGTGTCGGCGAAGATACTGGCGGTGACGAGCGCCGCCTTGCCGTTGCTCACCTTAAACTGCTCGGCGAGTTCCGGCGGCGCCGGAACTGCCCAGAAACTCAGTTCTACAAAGTTGGGCAACTTCGATGCCAGAGGTTCAATCCACTGGGCGATGTCTGTCAGGTTCTCGTATGGATACCAGTACGCACAGGCGGCAATTGCCTTCGGCAGGGGGTACACCTTCAGGTGGTAGCGAGTGCAGACTGCAAACATGCCGGGACCGGCTCCCCGAGCGGCCCAGAAGTAGTCTTGATGTTCGGTGGCGCTGGCCGTGATCTTTTCTCCAGAGGCAGTCACCATGTCGATGGCTTCTAAGCTGCCGCATCCCGGTCCCCAGACTCCCTGATTCCACGCCATGCCGCCACTTAAAAGGTAGCCGCTCAATTTTACTGGCGGGCAGTGACCGGTCGGATACGCAACACCTTTGGCATTCAAAGCCGCCATGGCATCGCGGTTACTGATGATTGGTTGGAGCACCGCTTTCATATTCTTCTCGTCGATTGAAATCACCTGATTCAGGTTGGTCAAATCGATCATGACGCCGCTATTGCGCAGTGATGGTGCGCACCAGTTGTGTCCGCCACCGCGCACCGCTACTTTCAATTTATTGGCGCGTGCATATTTGACGGCTGCCACCACATCTTCTTCGTTGGCGACTCGCAAAATCAGCTGAGGCAGCCGGTTTGGATGCAACTTATTGAACAGTCCGCCGTATGCAATCTGTTCAAATTCGGGATCGCCGGGAGAATAAACTTCGCCTTTGTAATTCAGTTCTTTTAGCATCGATGTGGTGCCTTTGCCGAATGCTGCCGCAGATAGGATGCGGCCGAAGCCGGCCGCAACGAAGAGCGACCCTGCTGCAACCACTCCTCTGGACAGAAACAAACGACGGGAAATCAAGGTATCAACAGCCTTTAACGAAGTCGCCAGTTTAGCGGGTTCAAGGCAAAATCGCAAAGACGCGAGCCTGACAGCCGGTGCCGCCTTTGACGGGAAGCGGTCCGACAACCAGAAGTGCTCCTCGAGATGGAAGTTTGTTCAGCGCATCCAGATTCTCGATCATGTAGATGCCCTTGGTTAGCACTTTATGGTGCACGGGATAGGTGGTGGAATTGCCGGGGTCGGTAGACAGCGTGTCGATGCCGACATAGGACACGTTCCGTTCTATAAGGTAATCAGCCGCCTCTGCGGAGAATCCCGGGAAATGCATGGTGCCTTTTGCATCGGCGTTGCGGTACGCAGCTGGTTTCGTCCACCGGTCAGACCAGCCGGTGAGCAGCAGCACCGCAGCCCCTTGAGGAATTCTTCCGTTCTTTTCGAAGGCTTTCAGTTTCTCGACGGTCAAGCTGTAATCGGCATTGGCAGCTGTTTCTTTGCGAACGTCTATGACTACGCACGGCACTATCAGCTTGCTGACCGGTAACTTATCGATGGATGCCGCACCGGTGGCGAAGTGGCAAGGCGCGTCCACGTGAGTGCCCAGATGCTCAGGCGTGTCGTACTGCCCGTCGGCATAACCATCTTTGGCGACCGTGAACTTCAATTTGTATTTGAAGGCATGCATGTCTCCGTGAAAGTCCGGAATGCCGTCAGACAAAACGTGGGTCAGATCGACCAGCTTATTGCTGTCAATTGCAACAGGCGCACCCGGAGATTCCTGTTGTGAGAACATCAAAATCGCCGATGCAATCAGGGATGTCAGAGTCCATTTCATATTCCGTTTCCTCTTCCAGAGTGCTCTGCGGAACTCTACTTATCGGCTGAGCTCAGCCCCTGCCGCCCCGGCTACGCTGAGTGCGATCGCCATGACAAGACCGCCTGATTTCAGGAAACGAGACATGGCTGCGATTCTCCGCTCTGGAATGGGAATTGATGCCGAGACGGCACATTGTACAAACTTTGCGGGCTGACCGTTTCTATGGTTTATTAGAGGTGCATGAGAAAGTCTCGTGGAATCTCCAAACTCGAATGGATTGGCGCCGCAGTTGCGCTAATGTCCGTTGCCATGTTGGTGGGGTCGATTATCTACCAACTGAATATTCCAAAGTACGAGAAAGAGCTGCGCGAAGCCAGGCGCTTGCGTGATGATGATCGCGAACCGGAGAAGGCGGGATCGCTCTTCAAGAGCGCTCTTGCCGATGCTGAAGCGGCCGGACTGAAAGGCGAGCCGATTCTGGTGCGCATCAGAGACTATGGCGATTTTTTGGCGGATTACAGGTTCAGCTATGACGAGGCTCTGCCTCTTTTTAACCGTGGCATAGAGCTGGCGCGTTCTGTCAAAGATCCGCACTGGGAGGCGGAGTTTTATAAGCGCATTGCCGGTATGCAGTACTGGGCGATTAAGGCTGGGTCTCAATCCGAGCCTGATCCGTCGCCGGCTCTCAAAGCTATAGAGCTGTATCCGGAGAATTTTAAGCAGCCCACCAAGTTTGCGGCTGATGTTTACTGGGCGTTGGCGCAGACTTACATTGGTGCGCATGATTATCGCAAGGGCGATGAATATCGCGAGAAAGCCAAAGCTATCTACACGAAACTGGAGAAGCCACTTCCCGAAGGTTTCTATCGATCCTGCATCGATAGTCTGGTCGGGCAGAAGAAGTACAGCGAGGCCAACGAGCTGTTTGTTGAACAAATGACCGAGGAGTACAGCGATAACGAATACAGTGCCAATCGTTTGCGCTCGGATTTCTACACGGCAGTCAAAGATTCAATGCCGCAAGTCGAGGATTTGCGGAGAAAGGCCGCTCGCATGCTCGATGCGCGTGATTACGACGGCTTGGAGAAGCTAGCCGATGAAATGAATCATGACTCCGAGCCGCTTTCCCACGGCACCTGGCGCATCGCGTATCTGGTCGGCGGCATCGATGATACTGAAGACTACTCTTCCGAGAAACGATGGAAGTGGCGCATCGGACAGATCGAAGACTGGATGAAGGCGCGTCCATCATCGGACATCTCTAAGATCGTTTATGCCGAAGTAATGACCAGTTACGCTTGGAAGCTGAAGAAGAGAAAGAACAGCAGCAGCGATAATGACAGCGACGACGACAAGGAAGAAGAGAGCGAAGCTACGAAGAAACTCTTCAATCAGCGTCTTGAAAAAGCCTGGGCGAAGCTGCAGAGAGTCGATCACAAGACTATGGCGTGGTACGACGCGGCGCTTGATGTGGGCTGGTGGCCGAAGTGGAAACAAACTGACTACGACAAGATTTACGAAGAATGTCGCGACAAATACCCGCAGTACACGCAAGCGGTCGTCAACAAGGCGGCTTACTTGAAGTCGTGTCATGACGGTGACGATGAGGATTCGTCTTCTGCGGATTTTCTCAAGAGTGAAGCCGATCAGTTGCCGAAGAAGAAGGGCGACGAACTCTATGGCGTGGTGCTGGTGGGACTGGACAGCGGAACCGACCCACATATCTTGAAGGACGAAAACTTCTCCTGGCCACGAGCCAAGCGCGGGTTGCTGGAAGCGATCAGGAGACATCCTGATGCACTAGGACTGCGCGCCGGTCTTTCCAGCCTGGCGTTGGAAGCGGAAGATGTTGACACCGCCGGTGGTGCGTTCGACGACCTTCAGTAAGTTCGGCAGATCAACGAGATTCGGTTAGCTTCTCCGCTTGTGCCGGTTGCACATGAATCGGTATTTCTTCGTACGCCGGGCGTGCGGGCATGGTGCCGTTGCGTGGGCGGAACGCTACCTCCATATGCAGCGACTGCGGTTCGAACACCATGCTCTGGATGGTGAACACATTGTAGAGGTCGCCCTTGTACATGTCGCCGCGAGATTCGGGATGGTAGTAGGACATCGTTTCTTTGATTGCGTTTCTGTCCAATTTCGGTCCGCGTGCGGATAGCTGTGTCTTCATGGTCTGCCACCGGTAGAGATTGGCTTGCGCCACCGGCTGGTTCGGTTTCTTCTTAGCCTGCTTCTTGTCCCATGGATCGACCTGGTTGTCATCACTGCCATCCAACTGAAAGCAGTTGACGCACCCGACCGTATCCGGAATGTCCCAGGTCACGCCGTCACGTAGCTTGGACGCGGTGGTGCGCAATTGACGGTGTCCAGGTACCGACTTCTTGTTCTTCTGTCCACCACTTTTGCCACCGCCTTTGCTACCAGTTTTGCCGCTGATGTTGTTCTCCAGCACGGCGGCCGAATTCTTGTCAGCCAGCATGATGATATGGTTGACCGCATAGTGCTTTTCCGGGTCTTCCATCCAGTCAGCCACAGCATCGAGCGTGGTGCAGTTTTCCAGTGCTTGTCTGAGATCGAGCAGGTACGAGCGTTTGTGGCGCGGCGAATACTTCGCTCCGGTTGGAGAATCGAGCACGGCGGCAAACACGCCATGATTGTTGAATGCCGAAACAGCGCCCTGAAAGCCCAGGCAGCCGACGTTAGCGAACGAGTGAGTGCCGTTCTTTATGCTGAGCACCGCTTGCAGGTTGGCGAGCTGAGCCTTTTTGCCATCCGGCCAGTCGAAGTTTCTTCCCACGATTGGAGACCCGGTAGCGGAGGAATTGCCGTACACACCAACGGCCGAACACTGGTAGAGGCGCGCCACATCTCCAAGTAAGTTGAACAGATAAAGCTCGTTCTCGGATACTTTGCCGTCGCCGCGTTCGTCGTGATCGCCACCACTTAGCTTGGATGCGATGCCTTCGATTTCGTCGCGATAATCCTGAGGGATCTGTTTCTTGATCTGACGGATCCTGTACATCACCACTTTGTGAATCAGCCAGTTGGTGCAGTTCTCCGAAATGTATGAATCGAGCTGCTGTTCGAACTCCGGCACCTGCAGGCGGAGTTTCTCACCATAGGCTTCACCGAGCTGGCGGTGGGTGGCGCCTTTCTCCAGAGCGAACACGACATCGAAATACGTGCCGCGGTCCACGATAGTGACGGCGTCTGCCGCAGGGGAGTCCGGCGACTTGGCAGCATTATCTGCCATCGCAGATGGTGTCACTGCCATAATTACTGCAAGAGCGAAAAGAAGTCTTGCGGCATTTCTGAGCACTGGGATAGCTGCCTCCATTGGGTTACATTGAAGCACGTTATCCCCAAATTTGTGGTACATAGTCCTTGCACGCTGTGCACCCAATCCGAAGAACGCCTTTATGGGCACAAGCACCTTAAATCGCGATATTGCACAAACGAGCACCCTGGAGGAGGCTCTGCGTATCTTGCTCTGGAGCCGGTTCGACGAAATCGGCACCATGAGGGTCATTTCTGGGCGCACGACAGGATTTATCGGCATCGCCAACGGCTACATCCGGGGCGCTATGGTGGCGACCAGCGGGGACCAAGGGCTGGGCGCATTGAACCAGTTGCTGGCTGTCAAACCAGCCCAGTGTGAGTTTTCGACCCGCCCGGAGGACCAGCTGCCGTTGGCGGGACAGGGGCTGCAAATTGCCATTGAGACTGTGATCGTCAGTGTTCCGACCATGGGACCCGGCAAGACTCCCGTGACGATGGGTTTTCCTGCGCAGGAACCGTCTCCGCCGCTCGGACCGCCGCCGCAACAAGCACCATGGCCGCCGCCGGGACAGCCCCCGCAAGGACCATCAGCCCTTCAGGTGCCGCGGACCCCGGAAAAGAAACAATGGGAAGTGCCGAAACACCAGTCCCTGACTGCGGATCAGTTAAGACTGCTGGAAACGTACCGCAAGTTGAATGGACCGATGGACCGCGCTGCGTTTCTCAAAGAGAATGATGTCTTCGTCAAATTCTTGGATGAAGACACGCTTTCCGATAACCAAAAGCAGGAGCTGAACACAGCAAGCCGAGGATATTCCGAGAAGGCGGTGCTTGACTTCCTTGAGTTTCACCGGAAGATGCTCGGCGATGCGGCGACGGTAACTGATGCTCAAGTTGAGCAATTGCGAACGTTGTACCGGGATCTGCAAACCGAAGAACGGCGCAATCAGTTTTTGGCAGAAAGCGGCAAGCTCGATGAAAACATTGCTCTCGAGCGTGGGGAAGGTATCTGGCAAAAAGAGCAGGAGGAGCGCACCAAGGCGCTCAATGCCCTGAAAGGACCGGAAAAGGTCTATACCGACTCTCACAAACTGATCGCGCAAGACGGCGACTACATCGACAGAACCAGCCTGGCGAGCAAAATGCTCATCGGTGCCCGGATATTGGGCTGGAATCGTCGGCGAAAGGGCGAGGTTGATGATGATTTTACGTCTCAGGGACCTCAGTTGTTCTTCTTGCGTCCTGAAGTGATGGGCATGATAGTCAGCATCAGTCTCGTAGGCACGATCGCCTACCTGGTTTACTCGCACGTCGTGCAAAGTGCCTACGTTGGAATTGGCAATCCGGACGAAGACATGGTCACGATGGACCTGGTAATCGATGAGGCGCTGGGAAATGAGGTTCCAAGAGCTATCAAAGACGCGCAAATTCAGGCTCTTGTCGAGGGTGGCGCCGACCAGGCTGGTGGCGGTTCCCTCGCTTCCGAAGGGCATGCAGATCCGGCTGTAATAAAACGGCAGACCGAAGCAGCTAAGCGCATGATGGCACAGGGCAGACTTAACGAAGCTAAGGCGTTGCTGAGCAGCATTGTCAGCCAGGATCCATACGACGTAAATGTTCGCTCGATTCTAGTGGACTCATACCTGAAGTTGGGAAAAAGGCGAGAGGCTCGCGCTGTCGCGATCGATGGATTGACCTATGCGCGATACAGGGACGATCGAGCCGCCATGGAAAAGCTTTTCCAGAAGTGCGTCGGCGACTGAGCTCGCGCGCGAAAGCGGAGATCGGGACTGGACTATTGAACCAGGCGGACTCTGGTGGGTTCGTTGTTGGAGATCCAGGCATTGTTGGCACCAGCATTTGGCTGGTGGCTTCCGGTGCCGCTGGCCGGACCTGCTACCAGCGTGACGTTCACGACGGTGTTGGAACCACTTCCGGTGACGCTGTTGACGCGGAAACACATGAAGGAAATAACTTCGTTTGATGTGGTGGTGATCACCGGCATGACGAGCACCTGCCCGGTTCGGGAGCTTACATCTCCGAACAAGGTAGCTTGAACTCCATTAGCCACATCCAGGACGGTTCCCGGCGTGCTGACATCTTTTGCGGTCGGCACATCGGTGATGTTGCCCACGCCGTAGTCTGCCTGCAGTGCACCGGCTCCTGGCGGGTTGCTGGCGTAAGCCCCCCAGCCGCACCAGGCGGCGTTCGGACCATTCCACCCGCCGAGCTGGAAGGCATCGCCTATGGTGTGGGTGTTGAGCGCTGTTCCGTCTGGTCCAGCCGCATCTACTTTGACGGCAATCGGGTACGTGCCTCCGGAATTCATTGTGCCAATTCCGGTGCAAGATGCATCGGAGCTGGCATTGAGGGTCTGCTGTGCTTGTGCAAAGACCTGGGCCCACAGGTTGCCCGTGACCATCGACGCGTCAACGCGCACGACGCCGCCGGCGCCGTTAGGGCTGGTCGGTGCGGTGACGATGGTGGGGGTGACGGTGGTATTGGCCGTGGTGTTAGCCACCTGTCTGGCATCCGCCCAGTTCAGGGATGTGACGGTCTCTGCGCGGGTCAGGACGATCGGCTGGCCGGCTCCCCCGTTCCACTGGTAAAACTCTTTGGCGCCGGCTAATGAGCCGGCGTCGCAGGCTTTTACAAGTTCGCCTTTAACGATATTCAAATGCATCATGTCGATGGCGAAGGCGCCGATCGCCATCATCACCGGTACCATGCCAATCATGGCCAGTGCCGGCATACTGCCGGATGGAGAGCGCATTGCAGAGCGTTTTATTCTGTTCATGGCACTTACTCGAGAGAGAATGTGGAGGTGGATGTCAGATCGAAACTCGAACCGATGTTCAGGGGATCCGGATTGGGAAACGGTGGCAAACCAAACGCGCCTCCGGTCGGATAATGCACGGTCACAGTCACCGTTCCGGGAGGCACAGCCGTGCTGAATGTCGGGTCATCGAATTGGTTGTTGTCGACGACAAAATTTGGGATGCGCGTGTTTGTATATACGGGGTTGCTCGCCTTTGGCTGTTGCGCGTTTGTCTTATTGGTACCGTACATAATGGCCAACTCGCGGGCAGCCTTACGCGAAGCTACATCCAGGTTGGCTTTGATCGTGTACATGAAGCTGGCTTCCAGCACGATGTAGATAATTGAGATAAGAAGCGGCAGGAACAGGGAAAGAGCAACGGCAAATTCCACCAGCGAGGCGCCGCGCTGGCGTTTCTTTTTGGCGAGTTTGGGTCGAGTGGTCATGGACCGGCTCTCTGATTGGGTAGCAGGAGCTTTGCCCCCTGATTCGATCTTCATTCAACAATCTCCCTGCGTCAAGGGTGTCTCTTTACAAATGGGGGTGTGGCTATTGTTCGCCACGGGTTGCCTTTTGCGCGGACTTCAGTAGCGACCGGTAGGTTTCCTTTTCTGATTCCGAACGGGACTGGAGGATGCCGTTATTAGCTGCGTCAGCGGCAGCCTGTGGCTGCTGTGAGTCCAGGTAGGACTGAATCAACCCGGTGCGCGCCTCGAAGCTGCTTGGGTCGTAGATAAGAAGCTGTCGGTAAAGCTTGGCTGCATCAGAGCTGTTGTGCGCACCCGACAGAGACTTGGCGTACACGAACAAGTCTTTTCTGCCCAGTGGTTGGAGTCGTTCCAGTTGAGCAAATTGACCGGCGGCGCTTTCGTAATCGCCATTTTGTGCCAGTGCGTAAGCTAAATACTGGCGGGCTGAAGCATGGCGCGGGTTTTGTTTGACTGCCTCTGCCAACGCTTTGACGGCGGCGTCCGGCGAACCCGACTGCATGAGTGAATAGCCTTGCTGCAAGAGTTCGTCGAATGTGCTCGCTAGCTTCAACTTAGGCTCGTCATCGTCAGCCTTCTTCTGCGCCGTGCTTTCGTCGGCTCCCAGTTTCCTGGCTGCCAGAGCCCCTTCCCGCCTTAGGACGTTGTCGCGGCAAACGGCGCGTTTGCGCAGTGCATCTCCATCGGTGGGGTGGACTCGCAGCACTCGATCCAGGTCGTTGAATGCCAGGTGATATCTGCCCAGAGCCATATAGGCGTCGGCACGCTTGCGATAAGTTTCAACCGCAGGGGTCATGGCAACCGCCCGCTCGTAATACTTAACTGCTTCTTTGGGCTGACCGGTTTGCAGATAGCATTCACCGAGCAGCATTAAGCTTGGCAGGTCGTGCGCATCGCGTTCGAGGCAGGCTTTGCTCTCGACGATGGCTCCAGCCACATCGCCCTTACGCTTCAAACACTGGGCCAGGTTGGAGTAGAGAACAGCGCTTTCGGGGGCGAGCTTGATTGCTTGCCGATAGTCGCGGATTGCAGCCAGTACCTGCCCCATCTTGAAGAAAATAAATGCACGGTTTGCATAAGCCTGTGGCAGACCGCTTTTGGGATGGGCCTCGATGATGGTGTCGCAGTCTCTCAGCGCGGCTTCGAGTTGACCTTTGCGGGAGTAGGCAATGCTGCGCAGCAGTAGAGAATTGGTATCGGTCGGGCTGGCTTGAAGCGCAAACCCGGCTGTCATGATGGTCTTGTCGTAGTCCTTCATCTTTAGGTACGCAAAACTCTTACCAGCAATGGCAGCGACCCGGTCAGGGGTTATGCTGAGCACCCGCTCGAAGTCATTGAGCGCCGTTTCGTAATTGCGGGTGTGCAAGTTGCACATGCCTTTGCAGAAATATGCCTGGCTGTTGTCGGGCAGCATGCGCAGCGAACGAGCGTAGGAGTCGATGGCGAGGTCATATTTGCCGTCCTTCTGGAGCTGGCGTCCCACGATGTAGGCTCGCTTGCCTTCGGTCTGCACAGACACGTGGCGAGCCGCCAGAGCGCAAACGCAAAGCAAGCACAGAGCCACCATGCTGATTCCGAATGTTTTCCAGGCGGCGAACTTCTTTTGCCGAGCGAGGACATCGTTGATGTCCACAGCCACTGGTTTCATCAAAGAGCCAGTTGTCTTGGCGCCGCTGGAGGTATTGCGGACGATGGTATTTAGTTCGTCGGTGTACCTTTGTCGGCGCTTGGCTTCTGCCTGGGCCGCTTCTCGCTCAAGGAGACCTTGCTGCAGCTCCTGATTGAGTTGCTGATGGTTGCCTGTGCCGTTCACCTGCTGATGCGTGCCGGTACCGCTCACCTGCTGGAAGCTGCCCGTCTGATTCGTCATCGAGCCAATCTTGGGTACAGGACCGGTCTGTTTCGGCACCAAATTCGAGAGGCTACCCGTAGGATAACTACCGGTGCCGCTCTTCTTCTTTTTCTTCTGATCGTCTGTTGGTGAGTTTCCGGAATTATCCATCGGTGCACCATTGGGGGCGGGTGCTAGGATTCCGTAGACTACTTACCACAGCTATGAGTTTATTATTCATGGTTCTATGAGACCGTATCGTGCCCGCAGCATTTGAGGCGTGCCTGTTGTTATCGGACTCATGACCACGGGAGGGCTATGGATTTCGACTGGGTCGGCAATATCAGGGAAACGCTCGAGTCCACTTATTACTGTTCTCTGGCAACGTACGGACCGGATGGCGCCTGGGTGAATCCGGTCTACTTTGCTTTTGATGGCGATTTCAATCTGTATTTCATCTCCATGCCGGCATCGCGGCACATGCAAAATATAGGCGACGGCGCACCGGTGGCGGTGGCAATATATTCCACCGATCAGGCGCCGGGATCGGAAGTGCGAGGTGTTCAACTCTCCGGCTGGGCGCAGCTGATCGAAGATGACGACGTCGAAGCCGCTTGCGACATTTACTATGGACGCACCGGAGCCAGTGAGGCGGTTGGTGGCAGACCTGAGCCGTCAGCGCATCGTGGACCGCATGCTGTCTGGAGGTTCGTCAAGGTCGCAGTCGAGGAAATGTATTACTTCGACACGCGATACTTCGATGAAGTGAAGGATGGTCGGCAGCTGGTGCCATTGCATGAAATTCGGCGGGGTCCGCATCACAAGCCGTTGCGCAATTGATACTTAACAAAGTCTTGCTATTCGTCTGCCGGTACATATAATCGAATTGCGGTCGCCGATACGCAATCTGTTTCCGTGTAAACATCGATTACAAGCCGCAATCATTAGCAAATTGAAATACTTCACTGCAAGGCGAAATGGAGTTTATGTCGGCAGTCAATCCAATCTTTGATGGCGATCGAGAACGCGATGCTTGCGGCGTCGGTTTCGTCTACCGCCCACAAGCCAGCCATGCAGTGCTTCAGGAATGTCTGACCGCACTTTGTAGTATGGAGCATCGTGGTGCCTGTTCATCCGACGGTGATACCGGTGATGGTGCCGGAATCTTGTCACCGATTCCCTGGCCGCTGTTTCTTAACCAGGGTTTTGTCGATGGAGTGAGCGACTACGCCGTCGGCGTGATTTTTCTACCCAGTGGTTTCGAGCATCAGTGCCGGCAGGCGCTGGAGAGTTTCCTCGAAGATGAAGGCTTTTCCCACTGGACATGGCGTACGGTGCCGGTGCGCACCGACGTGCTGGGAGTGGCTGCCCGCTCCAGCTGTCCCAATATCGAACACCTTTTCCTGAGAATGCCGGATGGCTGGACGGAGAAGATCGGCGAACAGAAGCTGATGAGCGTCCGCAAGCGGGCAATCAACTTCGTGCGCCACACGCTGTCGCTGAGCGAGTTCTATATCTGCTCGCTCTCCACAAAAACCATTGTGTACAAAGGCATGGTGCGCGCTCAAGCGCTCGCCGAGTTTTACCCGGAACTGAAAGACCCCGACTATCAGGTCAACTGGGCGATTTTTCACCGCCGTTTCAGCACCAACACCTTCCCGAAGTGGGCACTCGCCCAGCCATTCCGCATGGTGGCTCACAACGGGGAAATTAACACCCTGCTCGGCAACCGCAACTGGATGCGGGCGCGCGAGCACATCCTCACTGATTCGATCTGGAACGGCAAACGCCACCAGCAGCAGCCGATCATTTCCACCGTCGGCTCCGATTCCGGCAATTTCGACAACGTGCTCGAAATGCTGGTGCGAGCCGGGCATTCGCCGGAAGCCGCACTCATGCAGCTGATTCCGGAGGCCTATCGGCACCAGCCCCAGCTGAACGGCGATCCTGATATTGCCGCTTTCTACGAATACTACAGCGCTCTCCAGGAGCCCTGGGACGGTCCGGCGCTGATTGTCTTTTCCGACGGCAAACGGCTGGGCGCCGTGCTCGACCGCAATGGATTGCGTCCGGCCCGTTATACGGTCTGCCAGGATGGTTCGGTGATTCTGGCGTCCGAAGTGGGCGTCGTGGACATCGCGCCCGGAGACGTCGTCTACAAAGGACGGCTGGGACCAGGGGAGATGCTGTCCATCGATCTCGAGAGCGGCAAGCTGCAGAACAACCTGGAAATCAAACGGCAGGTTGCCCGTGTCCATCCCTACGCCTCCTGGTTGCGCAGCGGGCGCTGCTGGTTGGAAGAGGCTTCGTTTCAGTCGCAGCCGATGCTGTCGCGCTTGCAGGCGCTTTCCCTGCAGCAGGCATTCGGATACAGCAAAGAAGATATCGAACCCGTGCTGGAAAGCATGTTGCTGACCGGCACCGAACATGTTTTTTCCATGGGAGACGACACACCACTGGCGGTGCTATCTGAGCAGCCGCGCGTAATCAGCGACTACTTCCGTCAGAAGTTCGCCCAGGTGACAAATCCGCCTGTCGACCCGATTCGCGAGAAGCTGGTGATGTCCCTCGATACTTATTTAGGTTCTCGCCCCGACACGCTGCACCCCGGTCCGCAAGCGGCTCGCATGTTGCACCTGACCAGCCCGTTTCTCAATGAGAACGAACTGGAAAACCTGCGCGACCTGTCCGCCGAGTTTGGCGTGCAGGTGTTGAGCGCGCACTTCGATGCCCCAAGCGCCGACCTGAGCGTGGCGCTTTCAGCCCTGTGCTTCGAGGCAGAGCAAGCCGCGCTGTCCGGCAAAAGCGTGATTATCTTGACCGACCGCGGAGTCACTGAGGGACTGGCAGCCATTCCCATGTTGCTTGCCGTCAGCGCCGTGCACCATCATTTGATCAGGCAGGGGTTGCGCCTGCGCACTTCTCTTGTGGTAGAAACCGGGCAGAGCTGGACGACGCACCAGTTTGCCTGCCTGCTCGGCTTCGGAGCGCAGGCTGTTTGCCCGTATCTGGCGCTGGAAACGGCACGGCAATGGTTCTTCAGCGAGCGTGTGCAAGACCTGATTATTCGCGCCGAGTCCGGCACCGCCCGTGATGACAATAAATTGTCTCGCTATGCCGCCCTCAACGTCGAGCGCGTCCAACTGAATTATCAAAAAGCCATCGAAGAGGGGCTTTACAAGATACTCTCCAAGATGGGCATCTGCGTTCTGATGAGCTACATCGGTGGACAGATATTCGAATGCATCGGACTCAGCGATCGGGTGATCGAGAAATATTTCGACGGCACCACTTCCAAAATCGGTGGGCTCGAAATCAAAGATATCGCAGAAGAAACGCTGCGCTTGCATCGACTGGCGTTTCCACCAGACGGCAACCATGTGCCGGGCAATCTGGTGCAGCGTGGTTTCTTCAGCAACAAAACCGGTGGTGAGTTCCATGGCAACAATCCGGAGCTCGTTAAGGCTCTGCACGAAGCTCTCAAAGCGCGCCACGAAAATCGCCCGGACGAAGAGCAGCAGCAATTGTTTGAAAAATACACGGCGCTGGTCAACGACCGCCCTCCGGCTGCGTTGCGCGATTTGCTCGAGTTCAGTTCGCGCCGCGCGCCGATCAATGTCGGCATGGTCGAACCAGCCGAAGACATACTGCGCCGCTTCTGCACCGGCGGTATGTCGCTTGGTGCGCTCTCTAAAGAGATGCACGAAGTAATGGCTATCGCCATGAATCGCCTGGGCGGCAAATCCAACTCGGGCGAAGGCGGCGAGGATCCGCTGCGCTATTACCCACTGCAGGCGGTGCAAGAGGATGGCACCTGTCCCGACTTTGCCGGACTCAAAGATCTGAAACCTGGCGACCATGCCGGTTCTGCCGTCCGCCAGGTGGCGTCGGCCAGATTTGGTGTGACCGCTGAATATCTGGTCACGGCCAGTCAGCTGGAGATCAAGATTGCCCAGGGCGCCAAACCTGGCGAAGGTGGACAACTGCCCGGACACAAAGTCTCCGACTACATTGCCCGCTTGCGTCGCGCCAAGGTCGGCATGCCGCTTATCTCGCCGCCGCCGCACCACGACATTTATTCGATTGAAGACCTCTCGCAATTGATTTTTGATCTGCATCAAGTCAATCCTGACGCGAAGGTATCGGTGAAGCTGGTGGCCGCCGACGGCATCGGCACCATTGCTGCCGGCGTCGCCAAAGCCAATGCCGACATCATTCAGATCTCCGGTCACGACGGCGGCACCGGCGCCTCGCCGATCACGTCCATCAAACACGCCGGCACGCCGTGGGAGCTGGGACTGTCGGAAGTTCAACAGGTGTTGCTCGCCAACAAGTTGCGCGACCGAGTGCTGCTGCGGGTCGACGGCGGATTGCGCAGCGGACGCGATGTGGTCGTTGCCGCCATGCTCGGTGCCAACGAATTCGGATTTGGTTCGATTGCACTGGTTGCCGCCGGTTGCATCATGGCTCGCGTCTGCCACACCAACAACTGCCCCGTCGGCATCACGTCGCAGAAAGAAAGCCTGCGCAAGCGCTTTTCGGGGAGTCCGGAGTCGATCGTGGAATTCTTCCGGTTTCTCGCTGAGGAAGTTCGCCACACTCTGGCACAGCTCGGTTATCGCCGTCTGGACGAAGTGATCGGACGCGCTGACCTTTTGACTCAGCGTCGACGCAGTGCCGAGTCAAACGGCTCCGCCAAAGCTGAGCGTCTTGACCTCTCGCGTTTGCTCACCGCCGGCAGTGCCAACCGGGATTGGATTCAAGCGCCCGCGCGTCCGCATCTGAACGGACCCGTGCTCGACGACGAAATACTCGTCGACGGAGCGGTCATGGAGGCGATCCATAGTCATGGTGAGGTTTCTCGCTCGTACAAAATCCACAACACCGACCGCGCTGTCGGCGCCAAGGTCTGCGGTACGATCGCTAAACAGTGGGGCGACCATGGATTCAAAGGCGCTCTGCGTCTCGCCTTCGAGGGCAGTGCCGGGCAAAGTTTTGGCGCTTTCAATCTGGATAGCGTCAGTCTGCACTTGACCGGCGACGCCAACGATGGCGTTGGCAAAGGCATGAGCGGCGGCGAGATTGTCATTCACAATACCTTCTCTGCAGAGAAGAACGGGGCGCCTGACCTGGCATCTAAAGGCAACGTGATCGTCGGCAACACCTGCTTATATGGTGCTACCGGCGGTGCACTCTATGCCGCCGGCTCTGCGGGCGAGCGGTTTTGCCGTCCGCAATTCCGGCGCCACAGCCGTGGTCGAAGGTGCCGGCGATCACTGCTGCGAGTACATGACCGGTGGTACGGTAGTCGTGCTGGGCGGCGTCGGAAGAAACTTTGGCGCCGGCATGACCGGCGGACTTGCCTACGTCTTCGATATAGACGGCAGCTTCCACGCCCGCTTCAATGCCGATGGGGAGAAACGCTTGCAGCACGTCAGCCGCGCTCACGCGCCGGCGCTATATGATCATGATTCAGCGCCACCATCAACTGACCGGCAGTCGGCGCGCGGCGTATGGTGCTGGCGCACTGGTCGGAATTCGTGACGCGGTTCTGGCTGATCGTTCCACCGTCCGAGTGCGAAGTTCTGCCGCACGTCAGTGAAACTGCTGCCTTCCGGTGAGTCTCCAGCGGCTTGATTTATTAGATAGTCGGGGCACCCTGTTTGGACCTTAGGGCAATTAAACAGAAGTGTTGATTTTCCCCTAGGCGAGGATTGGGGACGTGGGCGTGCCGCAGTGCGGCGGTCCTAGATGTGGTTGAGCACTTCTTCGTAGCGGGCGGCGACCGCCGTGATCAGGTGCGACGGCAGTTGCTCGGCGGCTTTCTCTTCGCGGCGAGGTTTCAGCGAGTAGTTGACCATCTCTTCGTACTCGGCAGGCACATGGTGTCCATAGTGAGCCCAGACGAAACGGATACCCCGAGACGCTGCCACCATTCCGTCTTTGCTCAAGCTATCGCCGATGAAGAGCGCCTCTTGAGGAAACACACCAAAGTCCTTCAAGACTTGATCGAGTCCGTTCGGGCATGGTTTTTCATACGATTGCGGCAAGATCTGAAAGCGCGTTTTGGTATCTGCGGCGGTGCGCAACGCCTTGACGCGTTCGCGGCCATACTTCAATGAGATAGGCTGATACACGTCTTTGGGACCGGGCTCAACGGTCTCGAGCGCGTAGACGGCATCGAGCAGTCCGTCGAAGACCTGCTTGTTGCGGGTGCGTGCCATGTATTCCGGCGCATCGCTGAGCGCGACAATCTGGATGCCTTGACTTTTCAGCTCGGCGAGAGTCTCAAGCACATTCGGGAAGGGGCGCAGGTACTTGGCGCGGTTGTTGTCCAGGGCTTCCCAGAAGGGTTTCACGAAGTCGGCGATGAACTCATCGGGTTTGGCGCCGAAGTGCTTCCACGCGAAGCTGGTTTCTTCCAGAAGCCACGGGTATTCGTGCGTGCCTCGACGCTCGATGATGTGCCCGATATCCTGCGCCAGTTCGCTGACTGGAACATTGACGCGTTGACTGATTTCACGCAGATAGTCCCGAATAGCGGGTACGAAGTAATCCCAGAACGACGACATCGTGCCGTCGACATCCGTAATCACTAACTTGGTGCGCGTTCCTCGCGCAACTTGGAGTGTATTGAGGGTTTGCATTGGGTCACCTTTTTCCATAAAAACTCTCTGAAAAGGAGAGTTGCGCAACAGCTTGAATGGCTGCCGCGACTAACAAAAGTATGGCGCCGTAATTATGGCTGCAGCAGCGGCTGGCAGCAGCTCTGGCGCTGTTGAGGGGCTTCTGTAGCTGTCTTCTGCGAGCGGATAGGCTGTGTCATTGCTTTGATGCCTGGAGCTACTGCAAACAGGGTAAGCGTTGCCGAAGCTCATGGCAAGCCTTTGTGAAATCGGTGTCCGCAAAGTTTACAACCGCTTAAGCACCGACAGCGGTGGCAATACAGCCGATCGTGCTAGTGGTTCTTAAGCATTTCTGCATGGTTTCTTCATAGTTTAGGCACAGATTTGACGCCAATTTCGCGCGATCGAACAGTAGAATGTTCCGGATGATTACGATTGATCGCTATCAAGAAACCGATTTGGAATCCGTTCGTCGATTTATCGCCGGCTTGCAAGACCATGAGCGGGAGCTGGTTCCGGCACTCAAGCCTGGGGCTGATATCGCACTCTCCTATGCTGACCACATGCTTGGCAGTGCGCGAGCGAAGTCCGGTGTTGTTCTGGTGGCGCACGCGGACGGCGTGGCCATCGGCTTTATCTGCGCCTGGAGCGAGCCGGGCAACGATATGCTGGTCAGCGACGCGGAGCGAGCGCATGCTTACGTTTCGGATCTGTATGTAGATAAGCCGTGGCGTCGCAGCGGTGTCGCCGGGCAGCTGATGCAGGCTGTCGAAGTCGAGATGAAGGCGAGGGGCTGCCGGCGCATTGAACTGTGTGCCAAGGCATTCAATGCGTCAGCCGTTTCTTTCTACGAACGCAGCGGTTACGAGCCCTACGAGATAATTTTCGCGAAGAATATCTGATTCGCGCACCGCATTTTTAACGCTTGCTCCGCGTTTTCATCGCTGCTACCTTTGGCCGCTGTTGCGGTCAGCTAGTGTTGAATTTGACCGCCACGGCGGCCAAGCTGAGGTGTTATGACCGCCGTGGCGGGCCGAATTCGAGTATTGCTGACCGCCATGGCGGCCACGAATCACTGTCTGTGGAATCTCGGTCAGCGGCGTCCGTGCCCACCGCCGCCGCGATGCCCGCCGCCACCGTGACCGCCACCGCCGCCGCGATGCCCGCCGCCTCCACCACCGCCGTGGTGTCCACCACCGCCGCCGCCGTGGTCGCCGCCGCCACCGCCGTGATCGCCACCGCCGCCGCCGTGATTGCCACCGCCGCCGCCACCACCGTGGTCGCCGCCACCGTCGTGACGCCCGCCTCCACCGTCGCCGCCATGGTCGCCGCGTCCGTCATAGACTCGCCCCCCGCCGCCATCGCGCGGATTGGGGAATCCGTGGTCTTGACCGGGCCAATGGTTATTGGCGAACCGTCCATCGTGGTTGTAGACCTGATTGTGATACCAGCTGCGTTGGCTGTTCCATTCGTTGAAATGTTCGTTGTTGACGTTGTTGATGAAGGTGCGGCGCCCGCCGGCTCCCACCCAGTAGGGTGAGCCGCCGCCCCAGCCGCCATAGACGGGGACTCCGTAAGGCACTTCACCAAATGCGGTGCCGAGTGCGGAACCGATTGCCGAGCCAACTAATCCGCTGACGAAACCGCCGCCGCCACCACCACCACCACCACCACCACCACCACCGCTTCCACCGGAAGAAGAACTCGATGTGGAAGACGATGGCTGAACGTTCACCTGCACCGGCGCCTGTCCTTGCTGCGGGTACTGTCCGTAGCCCGATTGTTCGTAGCGCGGTGTGGCGTTGGGATTCCACGCACCGGGTTCGCCGCCGAATTGTCCGTAGGCGCTGGGGGCGCCGCCGTATCCACCGGCGCCACCATATCCTCCAGCAGCGCCACCGTATCCTCCAGCAGCGCCACCGTATCCTCCAGCAGCGCCACCGTATCCTCCAGCAGCGCCACCATATCCTCCAGCAGCGCCACCATATCCTCCAGCAGCGCCACCATATCCTCCAGCAGCGCCACCATATCCTCCGGCGCCACCATATCCTCCGGCACCGCCGTAAGCAGCGTAGCCACTATATGCGCCACCACTAGCGGGTGCTTCGGGCGGCAGCACTACTTGTTGTCCGGTGCTGTCCACATACCACTGTTCGCCGCCGCTTCCCTTGTAGATGGCAACGCGATGTCCAGCCACTCCGGCACCAGGCAACGGGTACGCCTGCCCGCCGGGAGTAACAAAGAGCTCTTGCCCGTTCTCACCGCGCACGACGTGATAGAGGGTCATAGATACATCGCTGACTCCCTGTTGGGGAATTTGTTGCTCCTGTCCATACACAGTGAGCGTTGTGAGAGTCGCACCGAGCACCGTGGTCAGTGCAATCGGCAACACCCAGCGAACCAGCCGGCGATTGTTGATAGTCATGTTCTTGCCATCCCGAGAGGGGCTTCTATGAGAGCTACATAGGTTATCACGCGGCGGGCGGCATGACCCGGCGCCGCGTGCCAGACCTTGTCGCCGCACGGCATGACCCGGCGCCGCGTGCCAGACCTTGTCGCCGCACGGCATGACCCGGCGCCGCGTGCCAGACCTTGTCGCCGCATGGCATAACCCGGGCCCGCGTGGCATACTATCTACTTTGACTGGCGGAAAGCGGAAATAGGATTATGGCAGACACGGTCGAGCTGATTCGAAAAAACGCGGAACTGGTTGTGACGCAAATGCAAGCAGTCGTGGATTTTCCGTTCGGCTACACGCCCGATTCCGTAGCGTTCATCGATGGTTTCATCGAGCGGCAACGGGCGCGTCCCGACATCACTCCGGAGATGATCGAAAATCTCGTCAATACGCTTGGATCTTTTCTCGGGCAAACCGTCATCTTCTGCTACGGCGGTGACTGGTGCGAGGACAACGGCACATGGGCGGTGGCGTTCGACGAAAGCAATAAGGTCTATCCGTTCACTAAGGTGGGCAAGCAGTTCGCCAACGGACAGGACGACTCGATAGACAGTTTCTTCACCGCCATTCCAGTCGTCTTCGAAGGCAAGGTCACTGACTTCGCCGGCTAATGACGCCGCGCCAGGTCAGGTCTCTTTATTCGGCTTGTAATGCTCAGGACGCAGACCGAAGGTCCAGGCGACTGCTTCGCGCGCGGTGCGGATGTGAGGCGGCACGCGCAGGAAATATCGCTTGAAATGCCCATCTGGTTCCGGTGAGCGGTTAATTACCTCGACGAGCACGATGGGTTCATCGTCGAGCATATCCTTCAGGTAGAGCGACCCCGTTTCGTCGGTGTGAATCTTGCGTGCGCCCGATGCCAGCATGAATTTGTCCAGTCCGAACATGTCGATCATGAAACGCCGCACTTCGATGTTAGGCTCACTCTCGATATCGTGCGCATTCATGTGCTGCGAGAATTTGATGACGCGGTCCGGCACCGAGCTGCCCTCCCACGAGAAGATCTTCAGCCCGTCTCGGTATTGCACAGCCGGACCCTTGCTGTTGTGCAGACGCGCATACTTGTCGATGGCCAGTAGCTTCGGGCGATCGGTGATGATGCAAAAGTCGGCAAACGGCCAGTACCATCCGCAGTGCTTAGCCAGGTCAACCATGGGCTCGATCTCCGGCAGTTTGATGCCGTTTTTATTAGCGAAATCGTACAGCTGGAGCCAGTGTGCTTCATGGTTTCCCAGTCCGCACCGCGAAAATTGCGTGATCGCGTCATCGCCGCGCGTCACGGTCAGTTTTAGTTTCTCGGCAATCTCCAGCGGCAGCTGCATGGTCAAGATGTCCATGATGCGTTCGCCGGGATCGTCCTCGTACCAGCCTTCCAGGTTGAAATTGGTCGTCGTCCACAGCCGCCCCGCCGCCCGCAGGTTATCCGGCAAGTTGGCATAAATCTTGTCGCGCGGATTATTGGTCAGGTCCTGGGCGATCTGCCGCCAGCGTGCCGCATCTTTGTGAGCGTCGGACTGCTGAAGAAACTTCGATGCTACCTGGTCTTTGATATTCTGCACTACGTCCAGATAGACGGGGCGCGCCAGTTTAGCGACGCTGGCCGCAGCCAGTGCCCCAGCGATGAACGACTGAAAGAAGACGAACGTTTGCGGCGGACGCACGCGCCCGAGCACGTACGCCCGCGCAATTGCTTCCTTGGCGGCGTCTTTGTTCATCGGATTGACAGACAGTGCCATTTCCTTCCACATCTTGCGGTGGTCGGCGATAGCACTGTCTGTGGTGCCGGATTGCGTCGATTCAGTCGGCAACCAATCGGTTCCTTTCCGGGGTGTATTCCCGCTGCAGCACTACTTTATAAACACCAGGCTGCAAATCGATTCTGGTGTGCTCTTCGTGGGTCAATCCGGTCGGGTGCAAGACATTTAGATAAGTCGCGTCTTCAGCGCGATAGAGGACGGCGTGCTCTGTGGGCACGGCATGGGCGTGTCCGGTGACTTCACCGTACGCCAGGACGATACGCTCAGCGGGCGGTTGCTTCTGCGCCCCGCGAGGAAGTTCTGCGACTTTGAGGAGCATCACGTCTCCCTGTCTATATTGGGTCATGATGGTACCTCCATCGTGTGTTAACTGAATTCCCTGTTGTTAAAAAGCTACCCTACTTGTCGACTTTTATGCAACTCTCGGGCAGGGCTGTAACCGAATGTCGAGCATATTTAATTGGAGGTCTTGTCCGGTTGCGGCTTCGTGCCTTTCAGATTTTCTTGCAGCATGTTGCAGAAGAGGGCGCCCTGCTCGATTGCGTCATCGAGCGCCACGTGTGTATGCGGCAACGGGTCGAACCAGCGGCGCGGCATACTGCCTTTCACGCATTGGCGGTAAGGGCGTTTGATCATGGCCATGGCGTAAGTTTTGATGTCCAGCCCTGAATGCGAAAACGGGCTGTCGCCTGCAAACCGAATCAGGTACCAGTAAACGAACAGAAAGTCGAAACAGACCGGATGCCCTACGAAAACCGGCTTTCCGGGCAGCGAGTTCAGCCACTCCCTATACTTCGGCATCGCCTCTTCGGGCGACTGCAAGTTAGTCCGGCAGGCGGCCCATGCATCTGGCTCCGTCTTCCACCACTCCATAGTTTTTGGGTGTCCCTCGGCGCCCGGCAGGAGCTCGAGATTGGCTTCAAAGGTGGCAATCAACTTTTTGTCGGCTGTGTAGGCTGCCGATGCAAAACTGAGCATCGAATGAGGTCCGGGAATCGGACCATCCGCCTCCACGTCTGTACTGATATAAATCTCGGGCATCTTCATTCCTCATTTTCATCATTCTTCTATTTGTCGATCGAACTATCCTATCAGCCCGCGGTGAGACTGAGCTACTCGGTCAGGGTGAAAGGTGAGATAGATTCCAGTAAAAATCCGCTATTGAACCGCGCCCGCGTGGCGGATACTCTGGTCATGCAATTTACTAAGTCCGACAACAAATCGACAGAGTCATCGGCTTTGCGCAAACTGAACACGACCCTGACCTGGGTCACCGACGTCACCGTTCTGATTGGCGCGATGGCTTACTTCAACGTACCGGAGAACACTGCGCATCTCTGGCAAAACATCGGCAAGGTCGCAGAACCTGCCGCTGTCGCGCTATTTTCTATTCCGGGTGTACCGAGGCTCGGCGCGCTGGCACCGCGCGCGGTGCCGGTTTCTTCACCGGTCGCCACCACATATTCATCACCGCCTAATTCGACAGCGCCGCCCGACCCGGCGATACCACCGCCGCTTTTTGCGCCGGCGCCAGTTTCGACTGTGCCGCCGGTTTCATTCCCTGCTGCCGAACCAGTCAGGTACAGCCGCATCAAGAAGGGGAAAGGCAAGCCGGTTTTGTTCGCCAAGCGCAAACTGAAAGGTGTGCCGTTCTATTTGACTACCATCGATTTGACCGATCCTGAGAGTTTCATGGTGATCCGGCTTGCTAATCAAGCGCCTGCCGCTAACAGTGAAGCGCAGTCGCACGGGCATGAGAACTTCGACGCTATGGTCAAGCGCTCGGCCGGTGCGGTTGTGGTTAACGGCACGTTTTTCAGCAAGGATGAAGCCGAGCGGGTGATGGGCAACATGGTGTCTGAGGGCAAGTTTCTCAAATACAGCAGGTGGGAAAACTATGGCACGACGCTTGCGCTCACCGAAGACAACCAGCCCGTGATGGTGACGGCTCGCTCGGAGGGGCAGCCCGAATGGTCCGACCACTGGTTTTCGCTCACCTGCGGACCGCGGTTGGTCAAGGATGGTGAAGTCTGGTTGTTGCCGGAAGTTGAGGGATTTAGCGATCCACATGTGCTGGGTGTCGGACCGCGAGCGGCGATCGGCTACACGAAGGGCAAGGACAAGCTCTACATAGTCAGTTTTTTGTGTGGACTGTCGCTCGATCGAGAAGCGCAGATTATGAAGGAACTGGGTTGCAGCGACGCCATGAATCTGGATGGTGGCGCATCGAAGGGGCTGGCGGTAAACGGCAAGACGTTGATCAAACCCGGACGTCCTCTCACAAATGTGCTTGTCGTATACGACCACGAGCACAAAGCGCCAAAGTCTGTCGTAGAGTCCTGGAACCGGTTTCAAGAGGGCGAGCGCCCGTCTCCTCCCCAGACCTGACCGTGGCAAATCAGGCTGAAGACAAAACAAGCGCTCGTTTCTTTGATGCGCGAGGTGGGATCTGTTTCGGACTGTTTGAGCCAGCTGGTACCGCATGCGGTATCAGTCACGGAGTAGCCGTGGCTCTGGTTAGCTTCCCCCTGATTAACGCCAATGCGGGAGTCGCTCATCAGTTTATACACGCCCGGCAATCTTTCTGGACACTCGGGACGCGTACATTAAATTAGTGCGGAATACCGTGGGGCGCTGCGGTTTACCGTGTGGGGGGTCCTGGCGTGGGTGGACTACCATCGGCGCACTGGGTAACAAATCCGTCCAAACCAGAGAGAATCGTTGATGGTCACCAGCACCAGTTCGATCAAGGCGCAAACTGCCTCTGCGGCGGCATCTTCGGCATTGTACGTGCCGACGCTGATTGCCGCCTGGCTCGGCGAGTGCTTCGATGCGATGGATGCCACTATCTACTTCATTGCCATGTTTCCGGCGGTCAGTGCGCTCCTGCACACTCAAGATGCCGTGCAAATTGGGTGGCAGTGCTCGACGATTCTCTTCTGTTTCATGATTGGCTGGGCGATTGGCAGCGTGCTGTTCGGCGTGGTGGCGGACCGCGTCGGACGAAAAAATACGCTCTGCTTCACGATTTTGCTGTATGCCGCCGCTTGCGGCTTGTGCGCGTTGGTTCAAGACACGGTTCAGTTGGCAATTTGCAGATTCCTGGTTGGCCTGGGAATCGGCGGGGAAATCAGTCTCGGAGGTGTTTTGCTCGGCGAAGTTTCGAAGCCGGGCAAACAGCGTGCCTGGTCCATGGCGGCTCTGGGCACGAGCTTCGGAGTGGGTTGCATGCTCTGCGGCCTGTTCAATTTCGGAACAAGCGACCTTGGTTGGCGTTATTTATTCGCGGTGGGTGTGATTCCGGCGCTCGTCACATTCTATGTCCGCTCCAAGATCAAAGAGCCCGAATGCTTCGAGTCGCTGCGCTTGCGGCGCGAAGAACTGCGTTCGCTGCCTTTGGAAGAAACCCTGCGGGCTGCCGATCACGAATTGCTCTCGAATCCCTTGCGCCTGGCTTTCGATAAGCACAACAGGCACTCGACGATTGTCGTGACTCTGCTCGCGACTGCGGCTGTGGTTGGATATTGGGCGGGCATTTCCTGGATGCCTGCGTGGATCAACCAGCTCACCGGCACGGAAGCCGTGGTTGAACGCAGCACCGCCACCCTCTATATGAGTTGCGGGGGCTTTCTGGGGGCTATCTTGTTGCCCCTGATGGCGGCGCGCATGCGGTACAGCACGATGTTCAAGGTCGGTTTCCTGGGATCGCTGTTGACTGCCATCGGCATGTTCATGCTGGTTAAGTCTTATGGACCGGTATTAAACTTGTGCGCGTTTGCGGTAGGTGTGGCGACATACATTCCATTTATTGCGCTCCAGATTTATATCGTCGACGCCTTTCGCACTGAGTTGCGCGGCACCGCATCTGGTATCGCCTGGAGTTTCGGTCGCATCATCGCCGGGGGCGCAGCGCTGATGACCGGACCACTGATTGCCTTCTTCTCGGGTTCGTACGCCATTGCCGCATCGTGCGTCTCATTGATCTATCTGGTCGGCTGTCTCGCTGCATTCTTCATCCGAGAGCCACGGCAAATTCATTAGGATTTGCACCAGGCGAGCCGTGACCCTGGGGCGCTGAGTCGCGCCTTGGGATTTGTTGAGCTATACGACAATAGACGTAAGATGCGTCCCGTCTGCCACTGAGCGTGAAAACCAGGTACTGGTGCTGATTCTGTTCCGGATGGGAGATTTCTTGAGAATCACCGCTATTACCGTATAGATCAACAATTTCCAAAGCGTCGGTTGCAACACCTCGCTCCTGCCAGTTGGGATAAAAGTCACCCCAAAATGCACACAACTTTGTCAGCGTGATGGCGGCGCCGCTGAGGCAGCTTTCACGCAGCGGAAGCCGATGTGCGAAGAACCGCTGTCCGGCTCGCCTTTACCGCGGGCGCCGACGATGTAGCGTGAGCAGTACTCGTCGCAACAAAGAAACGAACCACCGCGTTGCACCCGCTTCTTAACACCGGGCTCGGCGGGATCGCTGCTGTCGGCTGGTCCCTGTGGATTCGCAACCACTGCGATTCCGGCGAGCGCTTGGTAGTAATCCGCGCGGTACCAGTCAGAGCACCACTCCCACACATTGCCGGACATGTCGTAGAGTCCATAACCGTTTGCCGCATAGGAGCGCACGGGAGCGGTGAAGTGATAGCCGTCTTCCACCAGGTCTTTCCATGGAAAGCGACCCTGCCAGATGTTGCATTGCCATTTGCCGCCGGGCTTCAACTCGTCACCCCAACTGTACAATTTGCGATCGAGTCCTCCGCGTGCCGCGTACTCGAACTCTGCTTCCGTCGGCAGTCGCTTGCCGGACCACTTCGCGTAGGCGACCGCGTCGTCCCAGGCGATATGGACGACGGGATGTTTCTCTCGCCCTTCTAAATTGCTGCTCGGACCCTCCGGATGCCGCCAGTCCGCGCCATGAACATAGCGCCACCAGTCACGGTATCCGCGCGGTTTCACCGTAGGCGGTGGCGCCACGAAAACCAGTGAGCCGGGCACCAGATTCTCAGGTGGCGCACCGGGAAAGTCTTCTGCCTTGGGCTTTTGTTCTGCAATGGTCACATAGCCGGTGGCTTTCACAAACTCGGCGAATTGTTCGTTGGTGACTTCGGTTTCGTCCATCCAGAAAGCGTCGACATGAACCTTGTGAATTGGACGGACATCGGCGAATCCATCGTCGGCGCAGCCCATCCAGAAGTCACCGGCGGGTATGAGCACCATACCGGTCGTGATGCCTTGAGAAGGTGAGTCCGCTTGCGCGTGCACCGGCTGCAACAACGCCATGGTTATTGCAAACAGCAATGACCACGCAACCGGAAGTGACAGCAGAGCCCGTCTCAGCATCGAAGATTTTTGAACTCCTGTAGGCTTTGAGTTACAAGGCCTATGATGTCATACTCTCGCGTCCGGTATATTGTGCAGACCATAATCTGAGGTATCCAGTGTATGACAATTGACGCGCATCAACGGTTCAACAAGTATCTGTCCGGCGCGCTGGGATGCCTGGTAGCCGCGGCTCAACTACAATGCCAGCCGGCTCTGGCGCAATCCGCGAATGATACACCAGGTTCACCGTCAGCCACGCAACCTCTCAATTCTAAGTATTTGCCTGTGCCGCCTGCCAAGTTCGGGGGCGAGATCAATCTCAATGCGGTTGACTCCAAGCCGTACTGGGCGCCGGCCGTGGTGCCGCCCAAGGAAGCCCCGAATGTCCTTTTGATTATTACTGACGACGTCGGTTTCGGCGCTCCCAGCACCTTCGGCGGTATCATACCGACGCCCGCTCTCGACAAGGTCGCGAAGCTGGGGCTGCGGTATACCAACTTCCATTCCACCGCTCTTTGCTCGCCCACGCGTGCGTCATTGATCACAGGAAGAAACCATCACTCGGTGGGGTTCGGCGTCATCTCCGAACAGTCGACCGGCTACCCCGGCTATAACAGCGTCATCACCAATGACAAAGCCACCATCGGTGAGATACTCAAGCAGAACGGCTATAACACTTCGTGGTTCGGAAAAGATCACAACACCCCAACATATGAAGCCAGTCAACTCGGTCCCTTCGATCGCTGGCCGCTCGGACTGGGCTTCCAATACTTCTATGGATTTGTGGGTGGTGATACCAGCCAGTGGCAACCGAATCTCTATCGCAATACAACCGCCATTTATCCCTACGTCGGCAAACCAGGCTGGAACCTGACCACGGCGATGGCCGACGACGCCGTCAACTATCTGCATCAGATGAACGAGATCGACCCGCAGAAAAAGTTTTTCGTTTATTACGCACCTGGAGGCACACACGCTCCGCACCATGCGCCGCCTGAATGGATCGCCAAGTTCAAAGGCAAGTTCGACATGGGCTGGAACAAACTGCGCGAAGAAACGTTTGCCAATCAGAAGAGGCTTGGCGTGATTCCACAGGACGCCGAACTGACTCCCTGGCCCAAGGACTTGCTGCCTGAGTGGGACACTCTCGATGCCAACCACAAAAAAATGTATGCGCGTCAGGCCGAAGTGTATGCCGCTTATCTCGCCTATACCGATCACGAGATTGGTCGCGTCATCAAATCAGTTGAAGACATGGGCAAACTGGACAACACTCTGATTGTTTATATAAGCGGTGACAATGGGTCCAGCGCCGAAGGGACCACAGACGGAACACCTAATGAGGTGGCCAGTTTCAACGGCGTTAAGGTCCCGGTGGACGTTCAGCTGAAACGCTTCTACGATGCGTGGGGCTCGGACCAAACATACAACCACATGACGGTTGCCTGGTCGTGGGCTTTCGACACACCGTTCAAATGGACCAAGCAGGTAGCTTCGCACTTTGGCGGTACTCGCCAGGGCGTTGCCATCGCCTGGCCTGGACACATCAAAGATGTGGGCGGGCTGCGCCACCAGTTCCACCATGTGATTGATATCGTTCCGACGATCTTGGAAGAAACCGGCATCCCGGCTCCTCTTGAAGTCAACGGCGTGCCGCAAAAACCAATTGAAGGCGTCAGCATGGCGTACACCTTCAAGAAAGAGAATGCCGATTCGCCAACGACTCACCGCACTCAGTACTTCGAGATGATGGCTGACCGCGCTCTCTATCACGATGGCTGGATTGCCAGCACCACTCCTCTGCGCGCACCATGGGACCTCACCGGTGCCGTCACCATGGATCCTGCTAAAGCGTTCAAGTGGGAACTATATGATCTGCACAAAGATTGGACACAAAATCAGGACGTTGCTGCTTCAAACCCGGGCAAATTGAAGGATTTGCAGGATCTCTTCTGGATTGAAGCGAGCAAGTATCAGGTGCTGCCGCTGGATGCTTCTGTCGCAGCACGCCTGGTGACACCAAGGCCCAACATCACCGAAGGACGTACGCAGTTCACCTACACTGGAGAGATGACTGGCGTTCCACCGGGTGATGCTCCGAGTCTGCTCAACAAGTCTTACTCGATAACCGCGGACGTGGATGTCCCCAAAGGCGGTGGCGACGGCATTCTATTGACTGCCGGAGGACGGTTTGGCGGCTACGGATTTTATCTACTGAAAGGCAAGCCGGTGTTTCTCTACAACCTGGTAGACATGGAGCGCGTTCGCTGGGAGGGCAAGGAAACTCTCACTCCCGGACATCACGTCCTTTCCTTCGACTTCGATTACGAAGGCGGCACACAAACCGGTGCATCGGGAGGATCCGGCGGACTGGGAAAAGGTGGTGTCGGCGTCATGAAGGTGGACGGCAACGTTGTAGCGAGGCACCCAATCGCGCACACGATTCCACTCATTTTGCAGTGGGATGAATCTTTCGATATCGGTGCCGACACTGGAACTCCGGTGGATGACAAAGACTATCAGTGCCCCTTCCGGTTCACCGGCAAGCTGAACAGATTGACGCTCAATCTAAAACCCACTGAGATGAGCGCCCAGGATCAGCAGCTTTTGCGCGAGAAAGGAAACCGCCATAACGCCGCCAGCGAGTAAGTCGCCTGCGAGATTGCGCTAATCGCTACTTGGTGTTCATCTGCACGAGAGAGTGCAGCGCAGCGATGGTGCCGGGGTCGCCGTTGCGATAGTTTTCTAATAACGTGCGCAGATGATCGATGCGCTCGGGTTCCCAGATCTTGGCGTGATCGGCGAGCACCATTTCCAGGGTCGAGATCATTTTGGGCACCGGAGCACCATCTGCACCGGTGGCGCCGCCCCCACCCATCTCATCCCAATACGTTTTGATCTCTTCGTAGATGGCGCCATGTCCGGGATTCATAGTGGTGGCTGCATCAGCACTATGCTTCGTAGACGGTGCCAGCGCCAGACCCAACAAAATGTCTTCGCTGTAGAGTTTTAGTCTTTCCAGAAGACGCTTGGTCATGGCGTTGTTGGGGTCGGGGCGGTTACGCCTCGCCAGCGCCGCAATGTCGTTTTTCGATATGACGGCAGCATCACGCACGCGTCGCAAAAATTGCTCTTCCGTCTTGCTTCCCGATTTGTCCATCCATTTAACGATGTTTTTCTCAGGGACCAGCTCGCGAAGGTGCTTTGCCTTAACTATCTCCTCGCGTCCCTTTTCCAGAGCGTCGGTGAGCAGCCCGGCGCTGTGAATATTGCCGTCGCTGGCATGCAAAACCACATGCAGCTTTGCATCAATAGACAGTTCGGTGGTGGCTGATGTCGCACGGGCAGCCGGGCGCATCTTGGTCAATTTGCTGATCAACACATCGAGCACGGCGCGCCGCGCTGCATCATCTACGAATTTCTTGAAGACTGCCAGGTCGGGTTTCTTCAACGAGATGTTCAGATCCGCAAAAGCCTTGGTTTCCAGCATGTCGGCGTATTCGTCGAGATGTTTGCGTTCCAAGCGGCTGTGCGTTTGAGCGGACTTCTCTTCCAGCCAATCGATAAAACCGCGTACCTGCATCTTTTGAGTATCCAGGTCTGCCACGAGGATATCGGGGAAGGGCGTTTCGCCCAGCACGAACGGCGTATCGGAGGAGGTGAGGTTGCGGAAGCGATCCATCAATTCGTTCGGGAACTGACGCGCTGCTTCCGCCAGCTCCGGATTTGAGTCGTCGGATTTCAGCTTGCCGTGCCGGTCGAACCATCTGTCTTCATAGAACAAGATGCCGTCGCGCCGAATCGCTGGTACACCTTTGACGCGTGGCGTGGCCAGTTTGGCGGGGTCGGTTGTCACATCCAGAGGATGCATGGCACCGGTTCTGGCGTTGAGCAAAATGTAGTCCCAGCCCACTCTGTGGGCGGCAGACATTTCCGCCACGGGGAACACCTGCCAGTAGCGACTGATTTCGCTCTTGTCTTTGAGGGTGTCGAGCGCCAATTCAATCTGTTTCTCAAGATGTTGCAGGTTCGGCTTGCTCTGATGGTTGGTGCCTTCAATGTGTGTGCGGCGTTTCTTCAACTCGCGCAGCATGCGGTCGCGCGCTGTGTCCGGAGCTTCGCCTGCTCGCGGCAACCAGCCCCAGACTTGCAGCAATCCTGACCCGTAGGCAGCAAACGCCAATGCCGGCAGCACATCGCGGAACGCGATATCGCTGGAGAGGCGCAGCGCACGGTCTGGATTGAAACCAGTCAGTCGCCATTCTTCGATAGCTCCGCTCGACCGTCGAATGTTGTATTCGTCTCCGACGATCAGCTGTTCGTTGTCGCGCGCCAGTTTGTCCTTGTTGAGAGTCTTGAACTCTTGCATCTCAGGGATGCTGATCGGGCGAGTTCCGAAGTGGCGAACCGTCACTTCACCCGTGACCGGATCTACCGATTCGACAACCCACGTATTCTGCTTCTGGTGCCTGACACGGTCGGCTGCGCGCGAAACGCTGAGCGGCACTCCGTGTTGTTCGGCGATCTCGATGCCCGGGCGCGCCACCCGGAAGTTTTGCACGGGCACGTTGTAGATGCGCTGGCGCAAATCGAAAATGCACGGACCGTCGCCGAAGTCGACGGTGTTCCAGACGTGATTGAGCAGCGTGCCGGCTTCGGTGCCGTTGCCGCGAATCAGTTTGACTTTCAGCCCCAGTTCGTCGGCCAGAACTTTGAAAAGCAAGCCCATTTGCGGTGCGATGCCGCGACCTTCTTGCAGGAAGTAGCCGAGCGTGACGCGGCAGCCCGCGTTGGCGTCATTGAAGGTCGTGTACCATTCGTTGAGGTCTTCAGGCAGAAGCCCGGTCGGCATCAGGCGGTCGCGCACGTAGTAGGCCAGCGCGAAGGCTTTCTCCTGCGGCGGCATGTGTCCGAAGCGCGCGCGTACGTCTTGTATGATCGGCGCCAACTCGGACTTATCGACGGAAGTGGTGGCAACCGATGTATTCGATATCTTGCCGCGCACGTTGAGTTCGCGATACTGTCCGGAGTAAAGAAACTCATCGTGCAGTTTGCCTTCGACCTGGTGTTTGCGCGAGAATTCATTTGACTGGTTGCGGGCCGCCACCGACGGCGGTGTATTGACGCGGAAGTGTTCGACCGGCCAGCTGACATCCAGACGTTCCAGACTCAGCCTCTCGCCGCCGTTCCAGACCTCGCCGCCCAGCCAGACTTCATCACTGGAGAAGAGGTAGAAAGGCGTTCCCGGTCCACTCAAATTGGTTCCTGAGGCACCGTCCACGGCACCGTTTTTGGTCAACCAGATGTGTGATCCGTCGCGCAGAATAATCGTGCCGTTTGTAGATCCTTCGTCGCGCAGATAAATGCCTCGATCGTCAAGTCCGATAGTGACATGCTTGGCGGAAAGAAACGGATTGCCGGCAAAATTGCCGCGCCCGAGCACCATGCTTTCGCCGACCCGCAGGTGAAACTTCAGGACGCCGGCTCGAATCAAATGTTGTGAGCGAGTGCTATTTTCCCATTGAAACGTGTACAGCGCCGGGTCGCCGGTGGTCAGCACATCTCCTGGTTGGAGCGCGTGCACGCTCTGCAAAAGCTGCCCGTTTACATAGGTGCCGTTGCGACTGCCGCGATCGCGAACATAGAAATTGCAGTGTTCATCTGTGCGCAAATCGAGATGTTGACCGCTGATGAAAGTATCGTTGATGGTGATATCGGCAGCGCGACCGCCGCTTCGCCCGACAATGTAGTTGCGACTGGGCTTGAAGTCAGTCTTGCCGGCGAACGATATGATGCGCTTTGGTGCGGTGCTGTGCACTATCGATTTCTGAATGTCGTTCCAGACATGCAATGGGTCAAAACTGCAATGCCGATAGATGGCGTACATGGCGGGGCGGTCGGTACGCGGTTCGCCGTCGATCTCAAAGCCCATGCCGGCCTGGCGTACATCGAGATAGATGGACATGCCGTCTTTAGTGGGGGCTGATGCGATTGATGTTGTCTTCATCATCAGATCGCCATTAATTGAATAGCCGAGGATGTTTTCTTTCAGTCCCAGCCGCTGTTCGAGTTCGCGCAGCTGCCCGTCGAAGAGAGTGCCGCCCACCGGCACCGAGAAGTTGGCGCGCAGCCTGGCAGCCACGACATCGTCGATGCGAGCACCAAACTGTCCGTTTGGCCCGACGGCGATATCGAAGTGAGCCCGCACCAGTCCGGATTGCGCTACTTTGCGCTTGACTCTGGCAGTGGTATCGTCTTCGGTTTTGCCGCCATAGTTGTCCTGGTAGAAGAGGTTGCCGTGAGCGTCATAACGCAATGACGATGGGCGCGCGTTCATGTAGCGTTCAAGACCACGCAACTGGGTGTGCGTAAACTGCCCGCCGATCGGCAGATGAAAATCAGCCAGAGCCGAAGGATCGGTGAAGCCGAAGCAGCAGCCAGTAGATAAAGCGCCTGACGATCAGCCGAGAGTTCGCTGGTTGTATGGGGGCTGAGAATCTCCGAGGCATAAACGCCGCAGTTGCGCAATTCTCCGGAGCCGGTGCCGGCATTGCCGTTCAGCAGCAGGTTGCCCAGATCGTCGTACACCAGGGTTTCCGGCGGCAGCCCGACCAATTTTTCCAGCTTGCGCAATCCTTCCGATTTGAGCGTGAACTTGCCGTAGAGGGCGGTCATTTTGAACTGACCAAACCGCGGATCCGCAAGCACTTTGGCGTTGATGGCATCGTCTACTTTGAATTGCGGATGGTCGAGCAGCAAATTGACCTGATCGCGCGTACGCAACTCCAGTGACGGCGGTGCTTGAAACTCGTCTCGCGAAAGCGAAACGCGATTGGAACCGCCTGGCAAGACAACATCCAGGTTGCCACCTGTGAGCGGTGTTTGCGAAATCAATTGTGGATATTGCGAGAGGTACTGCCGGTCTATGTAAACCGCAATTTTTCTGGCGTCGGCAGCCGATTGCGTATAGATGGTGAATGCTTTCGATTGAGCGCCGCTGGCACCAGGACCGGTGCCGTTCACGTGCAGGCGGTTGACGACGTAGTTGGGATCGAGCGTGCGCCAGGTGACAACTCGTCCGCGTAGAAATGGATCGTCTTCCAGCGCCGGTATCAGCACTTTCTGCAGTTTTTCCAGATCGCGCGAATCGACGCCGCACACGCGCACTTTAACGGGACCGACGCGCCCGCTCGAGCGGGGCAGTCCGGTTTGTTCGTCGCGCGGGAAGTAGTATGTGCTGCCGCTGCTGTGATCCGGTGTGCCGCCGGGGCGCACCAGGTTATAGATCTGTCCGCCGATGTTGACCGCGCGCGTCGAGCCGCCGTCAAAGTTGACGGCCGCGCCTTCTTTATTGATGCCGCGGTGCGTCGGGTCGGTGCTGACTACCTGCATCGGAACTGCGAAGTCGGCTTTCTGGATGACGACACGATCCAGTTCCTGCTGCGCGGCCTTGGCGCGCGCGGTTTTAGCTTCGACTTCTTCGTCGCTGTCACCGAGATTGGCTTCCGGCAAGTCGACTTTGCTGCGCTCCGGTTTTGTCACTGCATCGGTATCGCTGGTGGCGGCGATGCCTTCGTCGCTGTAGTCTTCGCTTTCGTCGGACGCAACCTCTTCCTCGTCGACTTCTTCGTAATCGACTTCTTCTGCTGCTTCCGCGATTTCGAATATGGCGTTGGCGACGGCTGCGCTCAGCGTCGATTTGGGTAAAGGTTTGGGTTTGGACTGCGGCTCCGGTTCTTCGGCTGCCTCATCCGTCTCGGCGGTTTCATCCGTCTCGGCGGTGTCCGCCAGGACTTC
>JAXLXI010000012.1:0-186634 GCA_046328035.1 Candidatus Obscuribacterales bacterium
GGATGTGGTCAAGTCGATTCAAAAGCTGACGCAAACCGAACAACTGGGCATGCAGGTGCTCAATCAGGCACAGTCCGAAATACATTCGCAATATCTAGATTCGTCGAAAGCGAAAAATCAGCTCGATTGGCAAGCGCGTTACACTTTTGAAGAAGGCATTCAAGAAACGCTTGCGTGGTATTCGAGTTATCTCTCGAAATAATCTTCCGGTGAAAGAACAACTCAGTGCGTCAGTTTCATTTTCGAAACTGATTGTTTGAATTCACCGACGTGCTGATCGAACTGCGATTCATCAGATCTCTTCGTAGTCGGATTGTATGTGACCGGTGCGCGGAATGATACTTCTTGCATCTGTCCGTCGCCGGCATCGAAAAGATAGGCGACGAACTTCGCGCGCCGATGATCAACCTCGCCGGTCTGGCTGAAGTTGCCGGTGTAGCCCTCCACTGCCAGCACCGGCTTGCCATCGATGATCATAGTGGTCGCCGAGCGAATCTCGGTGGTGAAACTGGCGCCGGGCGGCCGTGTAAACTGGTTGTCGCCGTATGAGAGCGTGCCCATCGCCGGTCCCAGATTCTTCAGGTCGGCAGCCGGCACTACATGTGGTGCACCGCTGACGGCCCGATGAAAGTCGTTCTTGCCGTCGCCGACGGTGATCGGATTGTAGAGCAGGCGAATAGTTGTTTGTTCGGGCGGACCATTATCGGGAAATGGCGCATTGCGGTCGGGCGCGGCGGAATTAGCCGGGTGCCACTGCCGCATCTGCCCATTGGGCGTCGGTGCCGGTTGCACTGTGTCTTCGACCCAGCCGGAGGGCGCCGTAAAGGACTGTACGCCCGTCGTTATGTCGGTGCGGGGACCGCTTGGCCAGACTTTGTCGTTGGGATTCATGGCAAAAAAGACTTTTTCCGAGCCGAACAGGTGCAGCCTGATAGTATCACTGGCGTCGGCTGCCGGGTGACCGTCAACATTTACCCGGTGTTCGAAGGGCGGAATGCTGAAATTCAGCGGTTTGCTGTTGTTGCTTTGGTCGTAATAGCCGTCTGCCATGTTATCCCCCAGTCAGTAGCTTCTGCCAGTCGCCGCTCTGTACAGGTCTTTCATCGCAACCCACTGCGCGCCCTGTCCCCACTGGTTATCAATGAGAACACGGCCGTTCGATCGATCGTATTCCAGTACCGAGATCACGTGGTTAGGTGTCGGTCCGGGTTTGTTGCCGCCGAAAATCGGATCGTAGCCGTTGACGACGATAATTGCTTCTTTGCTGCCCGGCGTCAGTTTTGCCAGGTCTTGATCAAATTCTTCCAGGCTGCGGAAGTTTTCGATGCCGCGACCGGTTTCCCAGAAATCCAGGACGACACCTTCGTTGGGATTGTCGGGTGGACTGAGACGCAGGGCCATATCGGCGATGGTGGCGCCATCGGTGCCGTTGAAGTAATCCCAACCGCCGCTGTCGTATGTCCAGTAGCCCTGTCCATTGCGCTCTACGTACTGAGTGCCGTGGCGCTGTCCATAATCATTCAAAGCAGTTACCTGAAACAGGTGTCCTGCCATGTCGCGCATGTTGCCCCGCGGAGGAAACATGCGCGACTCCCCATCCGGCTGCAAACTTTGTTGATCGAGGGTAATCACTTTGCCGTCGGTGCTGGTCCATTTGCCGTCGATGGCGGCCGAGGCAACCATGTCGGCGGCGACGTGCGGGTCGAGGGCAAAAGTTCTCGTCTCGACCGTGGTCACGTTGCAGGTCGGGTGTCCGCCCTGTTCGCAAGAGTCGGGACGGGCGGCGTGCTGCATGATACCGAAGGCGGCGTGCGCCCGGTCGGTAGCGTTGATTACTCCATGATCTGAACTTAGTAAGCGGGCTGTCGAGTCTAAAGTCTTTGCTACTTCTTGAGCGCTGATGCCATCTTTGTCTGCTCTGGCTAAGAACTCATCTTCGTATTGCTTGAATTGCTGGCGGTCACTGGCGCTGAAGTTGGGATTGCTGCTTACTAACTGGTCGAGCTTCTGGCGGGCGGTCTGTACATCGGGCGAGTGTGAGCCGCCATCATCGGGGTGGGGGCTGGGATTGTCGCCGCCCCCGTCGTCGGGATTGGGCGGCACGGGCAGGTCGGTGTGCGACTTGATGTCGTTATAGAGTTTTTGTTCGAGAGCTTTCCAGAAAAGTTGCGGGTAGCGACCGTATTGTTGATACGCTTCCTTCGCGTCTTTCATGAAGTATTCATCGAAGTGAGCTTGCGCTTCCGGAGGCAAGTTGGCTTTCATTTCTTTTTGCAGCTCGCTCCAGAAGCCTCTGCCACCGCCGGTGCGGAAATAGGTGTCGATGATCGAGCCGTTGTAGATGCTGTGGAATTCTTGAGGGGAAAGACTGGTATCGCCGATGCTTTGCGGCAGGCGCATGTCTCCCACCGCCTGCGGCTCGCGTGCATCCTGAAACTGGGTGTGTTTTCTCAGGAAGGCCAGGTCTTTGTTGACTGCCGTCTGTTCGGTTTTGTCGTTGATTACGACCATGCGCTTGCCGGCTTGCTCGTAGTCGGAGAAAGCTTCGCGCGCGGCGCGACTGTGATGGCGAACCTGGCGCCGCATGCCGGCTGTAGACTGATCGACGTCGATTCCTTCGTCGGCCATACGATTGCGAGCCTGATTGCGTCCGAAGTCTACGTTAAAACCACCCACCGGTCCTTTAGTGGACAGCTCCGGGGCCGGCGCTGCATAGGGTGAGCCGAAGTAGAGAGAATCGCCCACCTGTTGCATGGTCGGATCGGTTTGACGCTGAAACAGCTGGTTGTCGCTGACAACGCAAAGCGGCTCCACTCGCGTGGACGAAGATATCTCTTGAGGCTTTGACTCTTCCGGACGCGGAAGCGTGCAAACCTCTTGCGGGTTTGACATAGAGATTTTCTAGTAAGCGCGAATTACGGCAGAGACTGACTCTCTACCTGGAAGGTTTAGCGTGGATGAACGGGATGCCCAGAATCTAGACAGACCTGAGGTCTATCTGTGCGGGTAGGAACGGGTTCGCATTAAGGTGGCGTAATAATATGCCTGAATCCGCTCATTGTCAAGTATCCCAAAATGAATCCGGCGCGCCACCCTCTGTGGTGGCACTTTGAATTCCGTTTAATCTTGCCCCAGATCGGCTGCCTGAGCCATTGCCAAGTCGCGAATGCTAATTTTATTGTGTTCACTTATCAAGGGAAGGCGGGTTTCGGCGCTACAATTGGTGCGCGATTCGAGAGTTTCGCTGATTCGCTGGCATCCATTGGCGTCCGGTTTGCAATCGCTACCGAGAGTGTATTGAGCAGTGTCTAAAGTGCATCAGGGCAATCCCCTGAATCTTTTCATGAGCGTCCAGAAGGGCGAGCGTTTAATTACCACTTTGCTCTCCAGCTGGCTGTTTCTCTTCATCTGTACCTATTATGTTTTGCGCCCGATCCGTCGTGGGCTGGTCCTGGATGGACTGGGCAACGATGCCATGCCGTTTATCTATATGGGCACGGCGCTGATCACCGGCGTGGTGGTCTGGATCTATTCCAAGTTCTCTAAAGTTCCTCGGAAGAAACTGATCTCTTCTATTTATGGAATCTTCCTCGTTAACCTGCTCGTCTGGTGGCAGGTCTTCCAGCATGAATCCAAACTGGCCTCGGGCATCTTCTGGGTCTGGCTGGATGTTTTCTCGATCATGGGCGCCACACTGTTCTGGATGTACGCCAATGATGTTTGCGACTCGGACAAAGCCAAACGTCTTTTCGGCATTGTTGTAGCCGGAGCCGGACTCGGTGCCATTTCCGGCAGCAGTATCACCGCCGCGCTGGTAGGTGTTGTCGGCACCACCAACATGCTTCTGGTGGCAGCTGCGATTATCGGGGTCAACATAGGTATTTTTCTCTGGCTGGAGAAAATCAACGACGGCAAGCCTTCGCAACGCTCAGCCGCGCCGGAGTTCGATAAGAATCAGAACTCCGGTATGGGGGCTGTCCTGGCAATGATCGTGAAGAACAAGTTTTTGCTCTTCCTGATGCTGGTTGTAGCTTTCGAGCGGGTCACGCCTGATTTCGTTCAGTTTATCTACAACGACATCCTGAAAAACATGGCGACTGGCAGCAACGGCATTGCTGCTGTCGATGCCAACCTGGAGCGCTGGCGAGGGATTGTGGAACTGGTGGTAGAACTGTTCCTCGTCTCTTTTGTACTGCGCCGCCTGGGCACTACTTTTGCTCTAACTTCTTCGGCTGCCGCGATCCTGATGGGACTGGCGATGTTTGCCATTTTTCCCAATCCCGTGATTATCATGTCGATATTCCATATCGATGAAGGCATCCGGCACGCCTGGTTCAAAGCCGCCAAAGAACTGACTTACACGGTCACATCACGCAATGTACTTTATACTGTCAAGCCGGTGATCGAAATGTTTTGCTATCGCTTCGCGCGCGGAGCGGCGGGCATTTTGATTTTCCTCGTCTACTCAGTTTGGCATCTGGGTACGGCCGGGGTGATGGCAGCCGGCGGCGCTTGTGCGCTTGCCTGGGCCTATTCCGGATGGCGCCTGAGCCGTGAATATTCGCGACTGGAAGTAGAAGCCGCCAGACGTGCCCTGACAGAGCAAGCTCAGAAAGAATTGGCTGTCGCCAAATCCTGATCATGAACCTCGATCTTGCCCAGCAGTTTTCGCACTATATTCTGCGGATTGTGGTCTTCTTCGCAGCAGTCTGGCTGTATTGTCTCTACCCGACCGCGGGGCTGGTGGCCGACCTGACCAAATTTGCAGTCAGCGCGGTTGCGGCCCTGATCACCGCCCAGGTAGTCGAAGAAGTGACATCGCGGGTGGTGGCGCGTCTGGAGCATCCGCATATTTTTCCGCGCGCCATTAATCTAAATGCACCGCTGTGGAAAATCGACAGCGCTCTCTACGACGATCTCTTCGATAAATCCGATGTCGCGACACATGGCTTCAGTGGAGAGTGGGAAGCCGACATGCATTTCGAGTATCGGGTCTCCAGCGGATCGGTGGCAGTCGATGTCGGCTTCAGTGATGGCTTCACTAATTTTGCCTATCTGGAGCTGACGATTTATCTCACTCGCCAGGAAGACGACAGCACTGATGTCCAGCTGGTTTTTTTGCCGGATGCCACGCGCGAGATTCTCGATCTGGACTTCAAGACGAAACTATTGCTGATTAGAGAGCGAGCGTATTCGCCGTTCATCAACTTCAGCTTGCGTGCGAAACGGCTCTGGGTGACAACCATCATCAAGTCAATTCTCGGCAAGTGCGAAAAACAATACGCCAAGTCCGAGAAAGAGCGCCAGCCTGAAATCGATCTACCCGCAATCGGTGAAGAGTTGAGTCAAGAACAGGTCGACTGGTGCGTAAAAAGAGCCAAGCAAGGAAACGCCGGAAGCCCAGTTCAGACTCGCCTGTCTGTACGAAGACGGCAAGCAAGTCGAAACGAATTACGACAAAGCCGAAAAGTATTATCTGGCGGCTGCTGAGCAGGGGCACACGGGCGCCCAGTTTCATCTCGGTCTTTTCTATTTCCCTGGTGCGGGCGCCATCAGGCCGGATGAGCGCAAGTTTTTTCACTGGACGCACCAGGCGGCGATGAATGATGTGCGTTACGCCATGACGCTGATGGGCAAGTTTTACTACGAAGCATCCCAGCACCCTGATCCAAAGCAGGCTTATGACTGGTTTTTGAAAGCGGCTGAAGCTGGTTGCAGCGAAGGACAGCGCCGGCTTGCGCTAATGTACCTGCGCAAGGAAGCCAGCCATTATGGCGAAAAGAATGACCGCTACTGGTTGGATCAATCAGCCGCACAAGGCGACGGCGAGTCTATGTACTACCTGGGATGCATGTACGAGCGCGGTGAGCAGGTCAACCAGGATATGCAACAGGCACAACGCTGGTTTGTCGAAGCCGTCGAAGCCGGCTATCGCGAAGCGCAGACTAAGCTGCGTCAGGCGCGAGCGTAACCGTGTTGTTGAAATATCGATTCTGCCTCGGCGGCAATTTCAGCAGATTCGCTCTGGCGGTCCAGATTCTTCAAAGCTACGGAATACGCTTTGAGCGAATTGGCCAGGACGGGCGGAAAGGCTCCTTTTCGGTGAATCTCGCAGGCTGTCTTCAATAAGGGCTCGGCTTCTTGATACCTCTCGGAGTCGCACAGAAACGCTCCCAGAGCGTGGGCGCTGGCTCCGACCTTGAGATGATCCGGTCCAAAGACCTGCTCGCGGATTCTCAGCGCATTGCGATAGAAGTACTCTGCCTGCTCGCGCATGGCGAATGAGCGGTAGATATCCCCGAGCAACTGATAGCTGTCAGCCACCAGGGGATGTTCCGGCCAGATCTCTTCTAGTTCCATCAAAAGCGAGTGACGGAAAAGCTCTTCGGCTTCATCGAAGCGTTCCTCGGAAAAGCGCTCGTGAGACAGGTGCATCAGGGCAAGAAACAGGTCGTGCGGCTGATCTATAGATAGGCGCGTAATGTCCGTTTTCATCAGATTGACGGAACGCTTGAAGTAATCTTCCGATGCCAGATTGTCGGAACGTCGTGCCACCAGAGCCAGTGCATAGAGGCAAACCGCGGTCACCTCATGATCTTTGCCCTGCGTCTCTTCGTAAAACGCGAGACTGGTCTTGAGCAGGTGTTCCGCCTCAGCATACTTTGTCGAGGCAAAGTAGAGACCGGCGAGATAGTTTCTTCGCAATACAGTCTCTGGATGTTTGATGCCGTGATGAGTGTTGGAAAGCTCGAGAGCCCTTTGGTAATGCGGCTCGGCGTCGGCAAAGGACTCTTTGATACGGTGCAGCAATCCCAGGCTGTGGCTGACCTTGATCAACGCGATTGTATTTGATGCACAGGTCCAGGATGCCTGACGAATGGCCAGAATCTTCTCGTAGTAAGCCTGCGCTTCGTCATACTCGCCGGCGCGGTGGCAAAGTGCGGCCAGTTGCTCCAGCACCGGCACCAGGTCGAGCGGACGCTCTGCCTCATTCAACGAGAGGGCAGCCAGTTGCTCTTGCAATTCGGCTTTGCTTGGCATGTTTGGGGGTTTGTGATTCGATCACAGACATTCTACAGCCATCGACGATTTCCTTCAAAGCATGTGTCTGACGGGCTGCCTTTTCCCAAGGTGTAGAATGGAAAAAGCATGTGAGAGGGCGGGTAACTGGCATCCAGAAAAATACTGCGGATCTTTATGGCAATCTTCTTCGTTGTTGCCGGCGCCATGCACTTCATGAAGCCGCATGTGTACGAAGAGATCATGCCTCCATGGCTACCCTGGCACAGCGTGTTGATTAACATCAGCGGCGCCCTGGAAATCGCCGGTGGTCTGGCGCTCAGCGCACCATTTCCGGTGGCGCGCACCGCCGCTCTCTGCCTGATTGTGCTTCTGGTCCTGGTTTTCCCCGTCAACATTTATATGGCTGCCAGCGCCGGCAAGTTTCCGCAGATTTCGCCCACCCTACTGTGGATGCGGTTGCCCCTGCAATTTGTGCTCGTCTACCTCTTGCTCTGGTGCACGGAAGACTGGGGTAAGTCGCCGGTGCGTCATAAAGAGAAGCCTGCGCCCGCGCTCGATCCGCCGCCGGCCATCAGAGTCGAGGGCGAGAATCCGGTAGCCGAATAGAGTCCGGCAGCTGAATAGAATATGTTGCGCTGTATTACTTGGAGCCCTGGTCCATAGTGTTGGCTTTCTTCATCATCTCATTCGAGCTGCTCAGGTTGCCTTCATTGAGATACAGCTGCGAAGCCCGCCGATAGGCACCGGCGGCAGTCTTTCTGTCGCCGGAGAGAGTTGCGGCTTCGGCGAGAAGTTGGTAGGGTCCGGCTTCCCTGGGATTTATGTCGACCAGGCTCTGGGCGGCCTGGGTGGCGTTCTTCCAATCTTTGAGCTGCAAATGGCATCTATAAAGATAGAGATAGGACTGCGAAGAATCGGGTTTGTATTTGTCCAGCCCTTTCGAGAGATCGGCGATTGCCGCTTTGTAGTTTTTGGCCCGGTATTGAATTCCGCCGCGAGCGCGCACAACATCGTCGTAATGCGAGATTTCGTAAGCTTTGGTAGCATCGGCAATCGCCTTGTCCATGTCGCCGGACATCTCCTGCACCACTGAGCGCAAAAGGTAGGCATAATAAAGATTGGGTTTCTGCTTGATCGCCTCGTTCATATCCGCCAGCGCTGCCGCTCGATCTTGTTTGCGGGTCTCAAGTAATGCTTTGCAGAGCAAGGCGTCGACATCGTGCGGATTCGCCTTCAGACGTTTGCTCATCTCGGCAATGCCGGCAGCCAGCTGGTTTCCGTTGGTGTATTGATTGGCCAGGGCCGACACGCGGGCGAAGTTGGCATTTGCTGCAGACTGAGCGTCTTTGGACTTGGCCTGGTCTTGCCCGCTTTTGGCGGCAGTCTGCTGACTGGCTTTGGCGGTTTTCGTTTGCTCCGGAGCCGCCCCGGCGCCGGCCGAGATGGTCAGTATTGCCACCGCGGACAGTGTCGTTAGTACTAAACGGCTGCGATTTAGCATGCGTACCTCAGGTCTTGTAAGTAAAGAAACACCGCCCGCGGTGTGTTGCACCACGGGCGGTGCGCCGTTTTACTTGGTGGATGCTTCTTTCTTACCTTTCTCGAGATAAGCGATGTTTTCCAGCATCTTTTGCTCGTCAGCCGTGTCATTTTCTGCTTTGTACAACTCGGCGGCTTGTTTGTAGGCGGTAATCGCTTCCGGCACTTTGCCTTGATCTTCATTGACGTAAGCCAGGCAGCGGAATGAATCTGCCCATTTGGGTTGCAGCTTCACCAGAGTTTCGGCGTCTTGACGCGCGTCATCAAGGCTCTTGATCGCCGAGTAGACCCAGTAACGCCAGTAATAGGCGTCCCAATTCTTATCGTCTTTGTTGATCACTTGATTGAGATCTGCCAGGGCCGGGCTGTAGTCTTTCAGCTTGTAGTTGGCCTGACCGCGATAGAGATAGGCATTCTTAAAGTCCTGCAATTGCAGGCACTTGGTGAATTCGGCGGTGGCTTTCTTGTAGTCGTTGAGCGAGAGCTGGCAACGACCGCGGACATAAAAAGGATAACCCCAGGTCGGAGAATACTTGATGGCTTCATTGGCGTCAGCCATGGCACCGAGATAATCCTTTTCGTAGAATTTAGCCAGACCGCGGTTAGCCAGGGCGTCGGCGTTCTTGGGATTGGCTGCAACGATTTGGGAGTATCCGTCGATTGCTCCTTTCATGTCGCCGGAATCAAAGGCAGCATCGGCTTTGTCCATGAGGCTCTTCTCGGATCCGGTCGTTACCTCACGGGTGGTGGTGGCAGCACCAGTATCCTTCTTCTCTGTGCCTTTGTCTGCGTCCTTGTCGGCCATCGCGGGTAGCGAAAGCGACGCCAGGGACGCCACCATGAGCAGTGCTCCTTTGATCTGCCAGCTTCTGCTGAGTTGCATTGTCTTACCTCCGAGTTTACTTGTCTTTTGCTTCCAGTGTAGATTTTGAATTGGTTGCCTGAACCGCTGCTACCGGTTCTCTGATGTTGAACTGAAACGTTTCCGCCGCCCAGTCGTCGAGGGTGGTTTCCTTGTAGACCAGGTCGCGTTTGGTGCTGCCCACGGCATACTGCTGAAGTAGCGATTTTACCGTGCTTTCGTCGCTCTCATCCGTGTCTAAATTGCGGGTCAGCGAGACGGCGCCCTGTTCGAGAAATCGAAAGTCGGTGGGCTTAGTGGTGACGATGAACTTAAACGCCTCTGTTCCGGGCGGACCGCCGATGATAATCGGTCGAGTGCTGAATTGGGTGCCGGCAGTGACCGGTTCTTGCGCGCCTTTGGGCGGATGAATGACAGTGATGCTGCCGCTGGAGCCAAGCGCCAGAATGGTGAAATAAAGATTTCTCGTGGCATTGTTTTTCACCAGCAACTTGATTTTCTCGCCGATCAGCATGACCGGATTGCCGTGGTCGAAGTCGTCGGTGCCACTGGCGCCGTCCATTTTGAAAATCACGACCTTAAAGCTGTTGTTCAGGGGAGAGGTGGCATTGGAAAGAGCCAGCACAGATCTCTGCCGAGCTCTGGACTCCAGCACCTGCATGATGCGGTCGACGTCGTCCGCTTGTTGCCCACGCACCGGAACGTTGGCGATCACCGAGCCGTCGCGAGCGAGCAGTGACACCACCTCCGGAGTGCTGGTCGGCGTGCGTCCATTGTCGGGATTTACGCGTGCCACCAGAGCGATGTCCCAGGTGTCTGTCTTGCCTTGCAGTGGGTCTGCACCAGCGTTGGTGACTTGCAAAATCGGATTTTTTTGCAACTCCGTCGCTACTTGCCCCAACAACCTTGCTTCGGACAATCGGTGCTCATCGCGTGGCTGAGTGGTCGAAGGTGGCTCGGCGGTGGTTTCGGAGACCGCTATGCGCAGTGGATTATTGCCAAAACCGCGCGTGGCGACAACCACTTTGGCATCTTTGAGATTGGCGGCGCTCAGTGCTGAAGAAAGCCTGGCCTGGCTGGAGAAGTCGTCGACTTTCACGACCGTGGCCGAGCCCAGCAGATTGGCTGTGCCGCTCAGGCGCAGTGTCTCGGGCTTGTAGATGGCCAGCACGCCGCCGGGGGCGAAGCCGTGCACTTTGCCACCGTTGACGGTGATCACGTCGCCTTCCAACTTTTCGATGGTCATATAAGGATCCGATGCGGCGCTGGGAGAGTTGAACGCGATGCGGTCGATCTCGCCTTCCACTTGCGGATGCTGGCGGGCCGTCTCTGAGGTTACCTCTTTGTCGACCAGCTCCCAGAGTTGGCGGTAGGAGGCGGTTGGACCAAGCTTGCGCATGGCTCCCAGCAAATGGAAGGTCATTCGTCCGTGGTGTTTTTCTGTGCCATCCTTCATGACCAGTATCACTTCTTGCGACAGTTCATTCGGTAAGCATCCGGAGAAGGTGACATATTTGCCGCGTGGCAGAACCTCACTGCTCTGCTCCAGAGCAGGCTTGTGCTGATTCTTGGGCTGCGGGGGTTGCGGTCTTTCGTCCATGGCGACCTGGCGCACGGCCCCGCCGTCTTTGAGAGCGCCGAAAGCACGCGTCGCGGTGCCGGAGTGGCAAGCGTCCACGATGAAAACGATGTTGTTGGTGTACTCACTCAGTTCATCGCACAGTTCACCGATCACGTCGTCATTGAGGTCGTAGTCGGTGCTGCGGCTGTCGTAGGCTACGAAAGTTTCGTCCAGCCCGTCTTGCTCGTCTTGATTCGTGTCTTTTGTTTGCGACCCGTGCCCGGAATACTGAAAGACAATTACGGCATTCGGATGGGCTTTGGCATTGGCTATCAGGTGCTCTTTGAACGCACTGAGGATGGCCGCCCGGGTAGCCTTTTCATTGGTGAGGACCTTGATGTGCTTGCCGTCATCGGCAAACTTATAGATATCCACCAACGTCTGTTTCATTTCTGTGACGTCGTTGACGCAACCTTCTAGCTTGTTGACGTCTTTGTAATTGTCGATGCCGATCAGCAGCGCAAACTTTTCCAACTTGGCGGGAGCCACGGTGCGAGCGGCGGCCGGCCCAGGCTTTGGTGCGCCGGCGTGTGTCTCTGCCACCGCATATGGTGCAAAGATGAGAGCAGCGGCTGCCAGGGCGCCTGCTATCTGGGCTGTTAATCTAGGGGTCATCCCTGCGGCTGCTTGAGAAGGAATTGCTGAACGATACCAAATTCCGGCACCTTTTTGTTCAAAAACGCGCCGGACTTTAAGGGGAAGTCTGTTGTCAAGTCAATCACTAAGTTCACATCATACTGCAAATCGACAGGTCCAGCCGGGAGGTCGTGGAACCGGCGCAAGACTCAAAACTGGCTGCCTTGCCTAGTTTCTGCTGAATCTGATGACTTTCTTCTCCGGATCGACGGTGTATTTGCGGTCGCCGAAAAAGTCTTGCCCGAGCAGATTGATCATGCCGCCCGACATCAAAACTTTCATGCCGACCTTGCTGATGGTGCCCAGTTCCAGCTTCTGGACGGGCACCTCGACGACCGTCTCGCTGCCGCTGATGCCGCTCACTCGGTATAGCCTGGCGTCCTGGGGGATGGAAACGGGCAACATCAGTCGCGAGATCATTGTGCGCTCGGCGCCGGTATCAAGAAACATCGGCACTGTGTACGTTTCGCCGCCAACCATGATTTTCGGGTAAACAACCAAATTGTTGCCGCTTTGCGAATAGGGCACTTCGATTGTGTCATAGCCTGCATTGTAGTCACGAGCAGAACTGCGCCTGTAGAAGCGAATCAAACCGGCCCCGTTGTCGAACTGACACAGGTACTGCTGGAAGAACGTCTGTCCCAACAGGGGCTCTGTCCGCATCTTATCCTGAATCAAAATGGGGCAGGTGCGTGTGATTTTTCCAAGTGTGATTTGCGCGTTGGCTTCCGAGACATCCGACAGTCCGCCGACGCCCTGCACTTTTGTTTGCCGTCCGGCTTGGGCTGCGGCTTGCAGCGTGCTGATGTGATTGAGACCGATCTGCACGTGATCGGCGCCGGTGTCGAAAATCATCCGGATCGGGCGGCCATTGACGATGGCATTGACATAGATCGTGCCGCCCACCCGCGTGAACGGGACGGCGTCCGAATCCGGCAGAACATCGCCTGGATGGTCGTTGCCACTATTTGCGGCGCCGCTTTTCTTGGCACCAGCAGCGGTGGCAGCGGCCGGGTTGGCGCTCTGCATGCCACGCAGGGCAATACCGGCGTTTTTGGCTTCCGGGCTGCCCGGAAAATATTTGACAATCAACTCATAGGTTTCCCGGGCTCGATCATTTTGACCGAGTTGGGCGAAACACATTGCCGAATAGTAATAGGCTGTGGGATTGCGGGGATCGGCGCGCACTGATTTTTCAAAATACTGTGCCGCGGCATTGTAGCTGCGCGAGGAATAGAGGTCGATTCCCGGCTGCAGGCGGTTGGATTCCATGGTGACAACGGCGCCGTCCGACCCGGCGTAGACGGACGGGACCCAGACCCAACCGACCAATAAAATGAGAACAAGGACTGATGCCAGGCGCCGCCACATGCCAGAGAGTCCTGCCTGAAGTGTCCACTACATAATGTTTGTGCCAATTCTGCCCGGATGTTTAACCCGGTTACAAGAATCTTGTCAGCAGTATATCTTCATGGTCTGTCGGGTAGATTAGCGTTAGACGCTCGGTCTTAGACGAATAATATGGTCAATAAAGGCGACATTTTTATCGGAGACTTGTTGGTCCAGGCGGGCTTTGCTTCGTTCGAGGAAGTAGCTGACGCGCTGCCGATCGCCGCCAAGACCGGCTTGCCAGTAGGGCGTGTGCTGGTTGGTTCCAAATCCATCTCGGATTCCGAACTGCAGGCCACACTCTTCGCTCAGTCTTTGTTGCGCGATCGCCTGTTGAGCAACGACATGGCGCTACAAGCGATGCGCAAAGTGCGCATTGATGGCACGACGCTGTATGAAGCCCTAGAAGAGCTGGGCTGGAAGTCTGAAAGCTACGAGCTGACCAATCGTCTGGGACAGCTGCTTCTGGACGCGCAGATGGTTACTCAACCGGTGCTGGAAGAAGCCCTGGAAGCTTTCTACACGACCGGCTTGCCCATGGCGCGCATCCTTGTGCTCAAAGGTGTAATCAGCAACCACCTTGCCTATACGGCGATTACGACTCAGATGATGCTGCGTGACGGATTGCTGAGCCGCGAGCAAGCAATCGATGCCCTGAAAAAGGCAGCAAGTAAGCGCGCCTCGACCGATTCGCCATCCGACTACTCGAATTATCTACGCATTCAACCGATGCACACATTGCGCATCGGGGAGTTGCTGGTTCTGGCTCGGCAAGTCAGCGAGCTGGATCTTCTGGAAGCGGTTGAACGCAGTCTTTTCACTGACGAGCCAATTGGAGAAACTCTTGTGCGCACGCACAAGGTGACGCGCTCCACGCTCGAACAGGGCTTGCGAGCGCAAAAGCTGATTACCAGCGGCGAGTTGACACCGCTGGAAGCCGCCGAACTGCTGCGGCGCATTCATGCCTCTGATTTGACATTCGATGAGGCCTTCGCCGAGGTCAAAGGAACGCCGGAAGAACGTGCGGAAGCTCTGGGCCTTTTCCGCGGCGACCAGGGCGTTGGAGCGGACGGTCAGAAACCGGCGAAGAGCGCGCCGGCGGCTCAGGCAGCCAAAGCAGCACCAACTGCTGAAGAAAAGTCCGCGGCAGAAGCGGAAACCCCGGCGCCCGAAGACGCACCACCGGTACTAGATGTGGAGACGCCGGCATCTGAAGGGCTGCCCCTGTCCGAAGACGCGCCTCCTGCAGCGCCTGTAGAAGCGCCTGCAGAAGTTCAAGCGGAACCGCCTGCGGAAATTCATGCCGAAGCGCCGCCTCCCGCCCCGGAATCTTCAATTTCCTTCGAGGACAACCTCACTCCGGAAGCCGGTGAATTGCCCATGACCGACGCCGAGGCTGCTGCAGCGATGGCTGCCGGAGCCACACCGGATCCCGGTCTGGAAGCGCTGGAAGAGATGCTCAAGAACACCGAATCCGCGCCTGCCAAAGAAACCTCCGAAAGTGGTGCCGAGGAGAATGGCGGTGACAACGGTTTGGTGATGATGGAAAGTCACCTGCACAAAGGCAGCGCACTGGAAGTCGCGGTCGCTGAGCGAATTCAGTCGATGCCGGCCAACATGCGATCGGTCAGCGATCTAGTGAAGCTGGTTGAACTTTTGGTCGGCAAGGTCGAGCAGCTGAGTGGTCGCGTCGGTCAGCTTGAGTCGGAGCTGAAGGCGCGCACTCAAGAACTCGAGCAATTGAAGGATAAACCGCCGCCCGTCGTCGAGACGCCTCCACCCGAGCCGCCCAAGCCGGTCTTGAAGCAGCCGAAGTCGCTGAAGCGAATTCGCAACTAGATTTCTGGTTTGTCAGTATGCCACCGTTAGCGGTGGCACGATGATCTTTGCGGATAGCGAATCTGCGTGCGCAAACCGTTCTGGTGCGGATAGCGAATTTGGGAGTGACCACTGTTGAAGTGGATGCCGCTCCCGCCTGTCGGTATGCGAATCTGCAGGTTGCGATTGCCGATGCTGATGCCGCCGCCGCCGGGATAAAATCCGCCGCCGCCGGGATAGAATCCGCCACCAGGATAGAACCCGCCGCCGCCGGGATGGCAGCCGCCGCCACCACCGATGGGAATGCCAATATTGCCAATTCCAGGGACGCGAATGTTGAGTCCGGGCGTTTGCGGATAGCGGCCGGGATATCTACCGCCGGGGTAGTAGGTGCCTGGCGGATAGTAGTCCGATGGGCAGCCGCCGGGAATGGTGGGACCGGGCGGATAATAGTCCGTCGGGCAACCACCTGGAATGGTGGGACCGGGCGGATAATAGTCAGTTGGGCAACCACCTGGGATGGTGGGACCGGGCGGATAATAGTCCGTCGGCGGATAAGAGCCGGGCGGATATGAGCCAGGCGGATACGAGCCAGGCGGATAGGTGCCCGGCGGATAATCCGATGGCCTGACGTTGCGGGGATACCGCACCGTGGGGCAACCACCTGGTTCGGGCATGACTGGATAAGTCTCGCCGGGAACCGGACTGGGATATTGAATGCGCGGATTTGGACGAACGACGCGCGGCGGAATATATCTTTCCGGTCCGTGCGGATCGAATTGCGGTGGCTTTACCGACGGACGCGGCACGTACGGCTGCGGTACAGGCTCAGCCACGTACGGTTGCGGCACAGGTGGTGGCGGCACTGTTCCGCGCGGTCCCCATCCATCACCGACACACTGCAAATATGCATCGACGTCAGGATTGACTCGCGTTGAACTGGGACTTCCTGGGCGACCGGTTTCGGGTTCGCCTGCGTATTGATAACCATCTAAAGGGGGCATTTGCGACTCCACTGTGGTGAAGAGCCGATAGCCTTTGCCCTGCGCCTATTAAGCAACGAAGCAGGCGCAGCGTCAATCGTGGAAGTCCCCCCTCTGCCCTATCACGACAGAGGCGTAGCTTGCGCGAGCATCCTGTGATTAGATGCCGAAGTTGATCAAAGGTGGCAAGAACAAGCTGTCTGCCCATTCGATAGTGGCAATCGAACCGCGAAACAGTCCAAGCTGTTGCTGGAAGATACTGGCACCCAGCTTCGCCGGCACCACGATGTAGACCTCGAAAACATACTCTCCGGTGCCTTCGCCGTCCACGAACACATTGCAGCACTCGTTGATAGGCTCGCTGTTGCTGTTCTGGAATGTCCCCTGGACCACCAGTACAGACTTGCCGTTGATGGAGCCTGTTTCAGCCATCTGAATGATGCAGTTGGGAGGGCGACTGCCTCGCAACTCGGCATCAACGTGTTGATTGTCACCCATGTTCAGCATGACTCGGCTCAGGTCCTTGAATTCCTGTTCGTTTAGAGGATGGGATGGTTTCTTGAGCACAGATTTGAACGCTTTGGCAGCAGCAGCATCCAGTTTGCGCCCCCGAAAGAAAAGAGACATCTCAATTTCTTTCATTCCTGGAGGGGCAAAACTGCGCTGCCAGCGCAGCGGCATGTCTGTAACTCTGGCAGGTTTTTCCTGCCAATGCTGCGGCAACTCTATTTGAGCTATGGGTCCGAATTCAGTGACAATCACAAGCTGATTTTACAGGAGCGCCCTTCAGTTTCTGTACGCTTGGCTGCTCAGGATGGTGATCTGTCCTTCCAGGCTCATGATTTCGGCTTCGTGACCGGTTTGTCCTTTGAGGGTTGCAATCTTGGCCTTGATGGCGTCGATTTGACGTTGAGCTGCTTCGTCGGCTTCTTTGCCGGTCTTGGCCATCTCTTTCTCTTTGTTTTCTTTCTCAGGCAACATACCTTCCTTGTTGTTGTTGTTGCCGTTGCCGTTTCCGTGGCCACCATTGTTGCCGCCGTCGCTGCCGCCGCCACCGCCGTTCGGGTTGGTGCCGCGACCGGTGTAGCCTTCTGCGCCCTGTTCGGGTCCGCGTGTGGCTTGATAGAGGTCGCCGACTTTGACATTCTGGTCTTGGCCGGAACCCCACTGGTTGGACATACGGTAAGTGCCGTCCGGGTTTTTGCCGGTGATGCTGACCATGTGCCAGCCGCCGGCACCACCCATATTCTCGGTGCCGCGGAACATCGCGTGTCCGGTGTGCACCATGATCATGAGCGGATAGCCGCCGTTTGCATCGGCCTGGTCGAGGACTTTTTGTAGATCTGCTTCTGATCCCACACGGGCGACGCCGTCTGTGTTGTAGCTGCCGTCGTTGGCATTAGTAATCATGAACGGCTTGTCTTTGCTGCCCAAGCCGAGGTTGCGACCCATTTCTGCCAATTGGGTGGCAACGAGTCCTGGTGAGTCGCCTCTGACATTGCCTTGCGAATCGAGCAGCCGCTCGCCGGTGTCGCCAGGTTGAGAGGGGCTGTCCTTGAGATAGAGTGAGCCGGGCGCCTTGCTCTGCCAGAACTGGTTGACGATCATATTGTCGAACATCTGGCTGGAGTAGTTGCGTTGACCGTCAACTTGACCGTTTAGCGCTTCGCGGTCTGGCATGACGCTCTGCTTGTCCATAATGACGGTCTGTCCGTTCGGTGCTTGCCACGAAACTACGTCGCGTCCGTGCAACTTTCCGGCATCCTGCATGTTGCGTCCCAGGTCAGACATCATCTCGGCGTAAGCCGCCGCGTCTTTGGTCGCCATGTTTTCTTCCATGGCAGTGACTTGGCACGTGGAGTTAAAGCCTTGATCGATATCCTTTGTATGGGCAACGTTGTCTAAGATGCCGGCGGCCATCAATTGGCGTTGCTGATCATTTAATACAGGTGGCTGCTTGCCGTCTTTGCCTTCAATCAGATCGCTTGTGGCTTTATAAATGCGAGCCAGTTCGGCTTGCGACAGTGGAGGCTGACGGTTTGGATCTTCCAGAGCTGCCATTGCATCTTTGGTGGACTGCAATTTGTCTGGAGAAACGTCTTTGAGCAAGCGCTCGCGTTCAGCAGAAAAAGCGGCTTTGATTTCGTCAGGCGATTTTCCTTCCAACGAACGATTCTCATTCACCAGCTTTCGCTCTGTGACTTTGCCGTCGCCGGTCGGGATGTTGTTGACCTGTTCGGCGGTGGTTTTGAACTCAGGTTTTGGTCCTTCGGGCGCACCGGTGGTCGGGTTGCGTTTCTCCCCGGGTCTTGCTGCCATGCCCATTCCGCTACGCTCGACCGATGCAAATGGATCGGGCTCGCCTAGATTTAGCTTGCCGTCAGTGGGCAGTTTGATGTCTGTCGGTCTGGCACTCAGCGAGGCCAGGCGTTCTCTGTCGCCGGGCTCCAGTGAATTGGATGACAGTCCACCGCGAGAGGTGTCTGCAACCACTTCTTGGACGGGCGGCGCATCGCCTCCGTCTTTAACTACTGCCGGTTTCGCTGCTGGTGCGTCGGATGCTGGTTCAGTCATTTTCTAGTAATTGCTCGTCTGGATAAAAGCGCTGTAAATGCGCCGGGGGCATGACGGTTGGTAAGCGAGCTTATGTAGACCAGGAGGGCGTGGGTAGGGTAATTCTCGGCTCTCAGACCTTCGTTGTCAAGTTATATGTACCGGTTTAACGTATCATTCCCGGGATGGCTTCAAAAGTCGCGCTTGCCAAGGTTTCGAGCAAAAAGTCGAGAGCTTTCGGCCTGCCCCAAAAGCCTCCCAAATTTCGCAACGCTAAGTCTTGAAAGCCGCCGCTGGCGTCAGATGCGCAAATCTGTGGGCTAAATATTGTCTCACTGAAACGTCGGAAAGTGGCTACTCCAGTAGAATTAACTGGTTTCTCGGGATACGGAAATGCCGCAAGTCGGATCGGTTGCAGACAGGTTTCTTTCGGTGGCTGGAAATGTACAGCCGCTGTCGCTTGACGCAGTTTGGTCCTTGACCAAGCGAATTTTGACCGTCCATCCCGGAATTTATCTTTCAGCCTTGCTCTCCACCTGGATCGCTCTTCTGGTCTGCCAGTCCGTCAATCGCGAAGCGGACATGCGGGCGACCGCTCAGAGGATTCAGTCCGATGACTTTGTGGTCGCCGCCCCGGCTGCGCCCAAACAAGTGGAGGTGGCAGCCGCTCTGCCGCCCATGCTGACCGCGCCAATTCCGGCAGCCATCGGATTGCCCCGTCCCGATCCGGCGATGTTTCAGAGGCCCAATGCCGCCAGTGGACTGGCTAACTGGCAGATCAACAGCCAGATTTCACCGGTCCAACCTGTCGTGCAGCGTCCGGCTCCGGCGCCCAGAAAACCGAGAATTGCCTCCGGGCTGGTGCCGCCACCGCCGCCGACCGGGCTTGTGCCTCCGCCACCGCCAACGGTGCCGATTCCAACGGCGATGCTGACGCAGTCCAATCCCTACTTCGGGCAGAGCATTGCCGCCGTTGCTCCAATTCCAGCCGGACCAGGTGCCGCTGCCGCAGCGAACGAAATGTTCTACGGATCTGCCTATACACCGGCGCCGCCGGTCATGGGCGGCAGCGATGGACTCTATACGGCGCCAGCCGGTCGCAGCGGCGACTCGTATAAAGTTGTGCAGCACCGGCAACGTAAGCGCACGATCGCCTACCGCTAAACATAAAACCTGTGACTGCTTCGGGATGAAATACAGCGCGTGGGAGAACCCCCATTGCGCATAACCCCGTGCTTGAGGATACTGAAAGTTACCCACATGCCCGCACCAAGCGACACCCTCAACCACGGGTGGCGTGGCACCCCTTTGAGGACACCATGGGAGTTCAAGAAACCTTTCAAGATCTGCAAACGCGCGCGTACGGAGAGCCAGTGCGGGCCGGCGAGCCGCATTCGGACGGTCTGATCATGGACTTCCTGAGTGGAGTAGGTAGCGCCCCGCGAGCCCACTTCGACGGCGTGCGCCAGATGACCGGTGCCAATGTGGACCTCTCCTACCAGGAAAATTTCACGACCGCCGGCAAATTCGGACGCTTCGTCGGTGACGCCGGATTGTTTCTGGGCGTCAGTGTGTTAGCCAAGAAAATTCCGATCATCGGCGGACTCGCCGAAGGCAAAATTGCTAGTATCACAGCTGGTGGCTTAGTCGGCATGACGATGCCGCTGCAACCGGGACAAGATGGTATGACCAGAGTCTGGAATACCGGTCTGGGACTGAGCACCATGGGCATGCTGGAATTCGGTCCACGTCTGGCCGGGCGACTGCCCGGGGTAAGCGGTCTCGGTGAAAAAACTTTTGCCGGCAGCCTCACGCGCGTTGCCATCGCCAATGGTGTCACGGGCGCCGTCAACACCGAAGCCAATTCCTTGATCAGCACCGGTCAAAATGCATCGCTTTCCGATTTGGCTTTGGGCACCGCCACCTGGATGGCCATGGGCTCAGCTTTCCACACCGCTGGATTCAAACTTGGTGAAATGCAGGAAGCGAAAGCGGCGGCGCGAGCCTGGGAAGCCGATCGACCCTGGCAATTTAAAGACGTGCAAAACATCAATGCCGCCGATCTGAAACCCGGCGAGACGCTGGCACCGGGACACTACAACATCAGTTATGACAGTCAAGGCGCCACGCGGAATTTCAACCTCTACGTCTCTGAAGGCGCCACGCAAGGGCAGCAGGCTCCGCTGGTTACTTTCTTGCACGGACTGAATCCCAAAAATGGATCGCAAGGAATAATTCGCGAGCTGGAATACAATCGCCTCGCCGATCAAGATGGCGCCGTGGTGGCATATCTGCATGCAAGAAACGGTCGTCACGGGCCGCTCACAGGTGACGTGCAGAGCTGGAACGATACCAATTTCGGTTACACGAAACAGGATCCTTTATACAGCGATCAAGTCGCGTTCCGTGACATGATGGGTTTGATTTCGCAACACGTGCCGACTGCCAACACCAGCAATTATGCAGTCAGCGGGTTCTCTCTGGGCGGCAAAATGGCCAATCGTATCGCCGCCAACACACCGGAGGTCTCGACGCTAGCTACTTTGCACGGCACCATGGACAAATTCGACGAGCAGGTGATGAACGCGGCCATGGGGCGTCATCCTCTTGATGCGTTGATTATCCACGGTACTCGTGATCGGGTCTTGCCTCTCAATGGTGGCAGAAGCCTGTTCACGGCACTTTTGGAAAACGCCGGCGAATCGACACCGCGCCGCCAGGCACCTTACTGGGCGGAGAGCAACAACAGCGGCGCACCAATGACGACTGAAGCCCCTGCCTACTACCGGACCGATTTCAGATCTGTCGAAGGCAGCAATCGGGTCACCCAATTGATCGAGAAAGACGGACCGCATGCCATCAACGGAGCGCCCGCGAAGCACAATCTTCTGCAGTGGATGATGGGCATTCCGCTGCCGGCGACGGTATTTGATTCGCGTCAGCGATCCTGGGATTTCATGATCGATTCGATCAAGCGCCACATGAGCACGCCGCAAGACACGGTAATCTCCGCCGGCGCCTAAACTTTAGACGGACGATAGTCCAGCTGGACAGGACGGCTGAGCGGTGCCCGAATCAAACTGTTCCAGTTTTGCTCGACTGACTCGTGCTGCGGTTCGATTGCCAGGTCGTCGTCGCTGATCTCGTAGTTGCGCGTGAAAGTATAGAAAACGCCGTTTTCGTCTTCCGATTGTTTGTACTCGAACTTAACCACTCTGCCGTCGGCCGTGAATGTTTCGGTAAAGCCGGCATCGTGTTCGTGAGAGGCATAAGCGAAGCCGTCGCGGATCAAAAACTCACGCATTGCGGTCGGCCGATCGATGATCTGCGTCGACTCATCCATCATGGCGAAGACTGTGTTGATGCGATTAAGTGGGGTCGGCCGAAAATTGATCAATGGCAGGTCGAACAACAACCAGAAGCCATCGCCTTTGTTGTCTTTATTCGGCAAAGCGACATAGGCAGAGGCACCTAACATCTCGCAGCCAATCACGCAGAAGAAGTCGCCGTTGACTACATCCAGGGGCAACTGCGATTCGGTGAAAAGCACCTCCGAATCGAAGTGATCGGAATAGCTGGAGGAGGCTCTGACAAATCCATCCGGCACGGAGTTGTTTGACCAGCCATGCAGCCAAGTGTTACTGACGAAACTCTCCGAGCCGATGAACTGCATCTCGAACTCGCCCAGCCCTGGAATGTTCACCATGCCAAAGCCTTCCTTCTCGAACAACTTCCACTCCCAGAAAGGCGACGGCGCAGTGTCTGCCAGCGCGGCTTGTTTAGCCAACACGGTGCCCACATAACGGTCGAACAATTCTTGAAGGGTAGGACCTTCTGCCATTGGCAACTCCAACTCCAGTGGCTCTATTTTAGCCGGATCGCTGGGAGTCGAGAAGTGAGCGCAAACCGGTCGTTAATTGACGCGCTTCAGCTGTTTAGCTTCGGTGTCTTCTTGATTGCGTGCCGGTGGCTGCGGCGTCGAAGAGGGCTGCACGATCACCTTCTGGGCGATGGTGGGAGTGGCGTCAGGATCGCTCACTCGCGGCGCCTGGGCATTTTCGGCTATCTGTTGCAGGTTGGAGACGAAGTCGGAGACGCGCTGGGCAACCTGTCCGAACTGGTCGTAGTAAACCGCATCGCGATAAGCTTCTTTGCCGGAACGGTTGTACAAAATAATCTCTTGAGCCAGCGGAATATTGTGGGAGCCGCCACTGAATGTGGTGCGTTCTTCCCAGCGGTGAATGCCCATGTCGTCGTGAATGATTTTGGAGAACTGGCGTTCGCTGCCGGCGGTGTCGTAGCAGCTGATCTCGCTGACGGCGGCGGTGCCCGATGGGTGCCAGAGAATGTTTTCGGTGCGCGTCAGGTGCCCGCCTTCGAAGTCGAAGTATTTCTTGATCGTAGTGTTGGCGCCGCCCTCGACGGTGTATGTGGTGACGGCTTCGAAAATCACCCGGTTGGCACTCAGATGTCGCTCTGTGGAGTGCAGCGGCACACCATATCTGGTGGCGACCGTGATGCGGTCAGCTCTGACATTGCCGCCGTCGTGCATAACTTCGCGTGTGATCCACTGTCCGTCTTGTGCGCGGGTCGTCTCGCGGTTCAGCACTTCCCGCTGGTCGCGCAAATCATAAAAGCGCTCCGTGCGTACTTCGGGGCGCTGATCGACGACACGGCGGGTGGGGGCTGTGGAGTCGACGGACTCGACTCGCGTGGAATCGGTTTCCACATCGACATCAAACGTGTGTTTGATCTGTCTTCCCTCACGCTTGATCGCTAGAGAGAAAGTGATATCACAACGCTCTTGTGGCGTTGAGTTGGCGGCGCTGCTGCTGTTGGTTTCTTCAGCCATAGTCCGATATTTCACCCTCCGGAGGCGGAGCGTGAACAAGCGCGTGGAGTTTCCTAGTAAATGGACTTTGGGTGGGGGGGAACTTAGTCCAGCTAGGAGGATAATTGAAGAAATGTCACATGTCAAGCAGTTTTTAGGTTCATCCCAGCGCCAATCCGCCGGTCGCCGTCTCTTTGTATTTCTGGTTCATGTCGAGCCCGGTCTGCTTCATAACTTCGAGCGCTCGATCGAGGCTGATCAAATGACTGCCGTCGGAAGCCAGCGAGAGGGCCGCAGCATTGAGGGCTTTGACCGCACCCATCGCGTTGCGCTCGATGCAGGGAATTTGCACCAGTCCCTTAATCGGGTCGCAGGTCATGCCCAAATGGTGCTCGATGCCAATCTCGGCGGCTTGTTCAATTTGTTGGGCGTTGCCGCCCAGCATGGCGACTGCGCCTGCGGCTGCCATCGCGCACGACGTGCCGACTTCGCCCTGGCAGCCGACCTCGGCACCACTTATGGAGGCATGAGTTTTCACCAGTGCCCCGATCACGGCTGCAACCAGCAAGCCGTTCACCAGTGTGTCGTTTGATAAAGCGTTGGACTCGCGCAGCGTTCGCCATACAGAAGGAATGATGCCTGACGAGCCGTTGGTCGGGGCTGTGACCACGCGCCCGCCGGCAGCGTTCTCTTCATTGACTGCCATGGCATAGACCGATGGACGCAGGTCATTGCCGGACCAGCCCGGTTGCTTGCCGGCTTGCATCTGCTGGTATAGCTCTTTCGCGCGCCTTCTGACGTTCAACCCGCCTGGCAAAATGCCGTTGGTGCTCAAGCCTCGCTCAATGGAGCTCTCCATGGTTTCCAGAATCTCGCGCAGTTGTCCTCGTAAAGTCTCGGGCTCAAATCCGCGTGCCTTTTCATTTGCTAAAACCAACTCCCATGGTGGAAGCCCGCTCTTCTGGCATTGCTCGAGAAACTCTTGAGCGGTGTTGTATGGGTGAGGTAGCTTCAGGCGCACCGACTGAGTCTCGGGCGTGATGCGTTTGAGCGTGTCGGCATTAACCTGTTCGATGAATCCGCCACCCACCGAAACTGTAATCTGCTCGAACTCTATTTCCCCTTTTGCCGATAAGAGGCGAAAGCGCAGCGTATTTGGATGCGGCAGGGGCTTGTCGTCGAGAAACCAGCCCGCCCAGATGATATCGGTCTGGGGTTGGAAGGCGATCATCTGACCGGCGCCCACTTCCTCAAAATCAAGCTGCGGATTGGCTTCCAGCGCTGGCATCACGGCCCAGATGTCATCCGGCATGGCTGTGCGCGGATGCAGCCCGGACAATCCCGCGCAGACCGCTCCGTCTGTGGCGTGTCCCCGCCCGGTCGCCGAAAGGCTGCCGAACAATTCGACTTTCAGTCTTCCGCCCGCAATCGCTATGCCCTGGTCGAGGGCCCGCTTGCGAAACTCCAGAGCGGCAATCATCGGTCCGACCGTGTGCGAGCTGGACGGCCCGACGCCGATCTTAAACATGTCCAGAGGACCGATGTGGTCTGCTCTCATCTCCATTTGGTAACGACCTCTTTCTGCGGGCATCTTACTACAAACCGCAGCCAGGCGAGGTTTTCAGACGTTCATTAAAGGTTGCTGTCAAGATAGCCAGGCGCTCTCGTCCCATGGCGAGCCCGATCTGGTATAACCAGCAGACATTTTGATAGTTTCGTCCGCCATGAGGAGAGAGCAAGATGGTCATCACGCTGGTCGACAAAGAAATCGAAGAATACGCCGTTGCGAAGTCGGAACCGACCGACAACCTGCTCAAAGAACTCGTGGAAGAAACCTATAAACGCACCACGATGCCGCAGATGCTTTGTGGTCCCATAGAAGGGCGGTTCTTGAAACTGCTGGTGCAGATCACCGGTGCCAAGCGCGTCCTGGAAGTCGGCATGTTCACGGGCTATTCAGCCCTGTCGATGGCCGAAGGATTGCCTGAAGGCGGAGAGCTGGTCACCTGCGAGATCGATCCGGAAGTGATCAGAATCGCGCAGTCGTATTTCGATCGCAGCCCCCATGGCAAGAAGATCACCATCAAGCAAGGTGCCGGTCTGGATACGATCAAAAGTCTGCAGGCACCGTTCGATGTCGTCTTCATCGATGCCGACAAAACCAACTATCTCAACTATTACAAAGCGGTATTGCCGCTGGTGCGCAGCGGCGGCGTCATCTGTGTCGACAACGTTCTCTGGGGCGGATCGGTTTTGAGCCCCAAAGATGAGGACGGCAAGGCGATTGCCGCGTTAAATGAATTCGTCGCTGCCGATACAAGCGTCGATCGCGTTTTGCTGCCGGTGCGCGACGGCATTTTTGTCATTCGCAAGAAGTAAGTCGGAGTTTCCTCATGCTGGATCTAAAAGACACGTTGAAATCGCGAACCAGAGTCAAAGACGCATTGCTGGCAGAAAATGTCGGCAAACAGGTGCGTTTGTGCGGATGGGTGAGAACCCGTCGCGACTCGAAGGGCGGCTTTTCATTTATCGATCTCAACGACGGCTCGTCGATGAAAGGCGTGCAGGTGATGGCGGAAGCCAAACTGCCCAACTACGAAGACGAGATTCTCAAGTTGGGAGTAGGCAGTAGTGTCGAGGTGATCGGCACGATTGTGGAATCGCCGGCCAAAGGGCAGGCGACCGAAGTAAAGGCTGAGTCGGTCAAAGTTTTCGGCTTTTCAGATCCTGCCACCTATCCCCTTCAAAAGAAGGGGACATCGATGGAATTTTTGCGCACCATTGCTCACTTGCGTCCGCGCACCAATACCTTCGGCGCCGTCTTTCGGGTGCGCAACGAAGTCTGTCGTTCTATCCACGACTTCTTCCAGTCACGCGGTTTTGTGTACGTGCAGACTCCCATCGTCACCGCCTCCGATTGCGAAGGCGCCGGACAAATGTTCAAAGTGACGACGCTCGATCTATTGAATGCACCGCGACGGCAAGACAATCCGTCCGAGGTCAACTTCGAAGAAGACTTTTTTGGACGCCCGACTAATTTGACGGTCAGCGGACAACTCGAGGCCGAAACTTTTGCCACCGCTTTCAGCGATGTGTACACATTCGGACCGACGTTCCGTGCTGAAAACTCCAACACCAGCCGGCACCTGGCTGAGTTCTGGATGGTCGAACCGGAATGCGCCTTCTGCGACCTGGAAGGTGACATGGACCTTGCCGAGGCTTTCCTCAAGCACATCTTCTCCGACGTGCTCAACAACTGCACGAGCGACATGGAGTTTTTCCACGAGCGCATCGACAATACTTTGCTCGATAGATTGAAAGGCATTGTCGACAAAGAGTTCGAGCGCGTTTCTTATACGGAAGCTGTGAAAATTCTCGAGTCTTGCGGCGAGAAGTTCGAGTTTCCGGTCAAGTGGGGGATTGATCTGCAAACCGAACACGAGCGTTATCTCACCGAGCAGAAGTTCAAGCGGCCGACGATTGTCACCGACTACCCGCGCGAAATCAAAGCTTTCTACATGCGCATGAACGAAGACGAGAAAACTGTGCGCGCCATGGATGTACTGGTACCCGGTGTCGGCGAGATTATCGGCGGCAGCCAGCGTGAAGAGCGCGTCGATATTCTCGAAAAGCGCATGGTCGAATCTGGATTGAATCCGGAAGAATACTGGTGGTATCTCGATTTGCGCCGCTACGGCACTGTGCCGCACGCCGGATTTGGGCTGGGGTTGGAGCGCTGCGTGCAATTCGTCACTGGTATGGGCAACATTCGCGACGTGATTCCATTCCCGCGTACGCCGAAATACGCCGAGTTCTAAATGTGCTGGACGACGTAAGACAGAGCTTGCTCGACCGGTCGATGCCCCTGAAGCGGGCCATCGAGCGCATCCGTGACGAAGCGGGCGGCAATCTCACAGACATCCGGCTGCGCTGGCTGCAAAACGAATTGACCGGCTATCCTAAGCGCGAGCTGGACATTGCAGAAAGCTCGTTGCACGAACCGCAGTATCGCAAGCTTCTCGGGACCTATTTAGCGCAAGTTCCATCCGGCGAATGGGTCGATGTCAGTGACACCAATATTGGTGACTATCCAGCCTTTCTTGGTTTCGGCATCGGAGCGATCGAGGAGTTTCTTCAGAAGGCTGAAGAAGAGTGGTACGACCTCTCGATTGTCGTGAAAGGCATACCCTTCAAATTGCGCATCCGTCGCGACCAACTGGTTAATATCGGCGAAAGCGTACGCAGCCGATTGATCGATTTGATCGACGAACTGAAAGCAGAAGCCACCAGCTAAATTAAAGTTATTCGTCTAAATCAGGGCTTGCCAGATTGGCAATTTTCGAGGTCGCGTGCTTGCAAATTCAGATTAAAACGGACGTCTGTTGCCAGATCGGCAACTTCTGACGCCCGCAATTTGCCAATCTGGCAACAGGCAGCTCCAGGAGTGCGAGGCAATAGAAGCTGATACGGCGGATAATGGAAGGAGATCAGATCCAGAAGATAAACGGAGTTATTTTTAATCTGGAGAATTGAACTTTTTGGAGGTCTCAAGCGTTTTAGTTTGTGTGCCCTGATCTAACTGTCCGTTTTGCAAGGAGCGATTAATGCGTAAATCCAAACTCTTACTGGCCGCAGCAGCCGTGCTGGTTTCTTCCACAGCTGGGCTGGCTGCCTACGCACAGGTCGATGACGAAGGGCCAGGCGCCCCCGCAATGCCGCCGCCTGCCATGATGCCGCCCGTCGGCGGACCAGACGTCGTATTTACCATTGCTGCCCCGCCGTTGATGGGCGGCATTGAAGAGGAAGATATTCTCGAAGCATCCATGGTTCCGCCGGCGGAACTGTTCCTGGCATCGCTTCCCCCCACCGCAGGCGGCCCGACGCTAGTCGCCGATGCGGGACATGGCGGGCACCACGGTCTGTTTCCGAAAGAGCAGGCGCTCACCGACGACCAGTGGGAGAAGCTGTATCAGGTATCAAAAGAATTCAACGATAAGTCGGCACCCAAGATGTTCGAGTTGCAGCAAGCTTCTTCCAGTCTCAAAGACACGCTCATGGCTGTCGATGTAGACCGCAGCAAGGCTACCTCGCTGCAAAACAAGATCAACGGACTGCATGGCGACCTGGCCAGCTTGAAGCTGGACAAAAAGCTGGCCATGCTTGCCGTTCTTACTCCGGATCAGCGCAAAGTGCTGCATGAGCGTTTCTTGAAGATGGCTGTTATGCACGACTTCATGCGCGGACATCGCGGCATGATGATGCGTCGCATGCATGGTGGCGGCGGCGGTGGTGCCTGCCCGATGGGCATGGGCGGCGGCGGCAAGATGCATCATGGTGGTCATCACGGACCCGGCGGACCCGGTGGACCGGGCGGACCAGGACCCGGACCGCAATAACCTTGCCCGCCAAGGCGTTTCAACTATGTGCAAAGAGGGCGGCCGGCGCTGCCCTCTTTGTCTATTGCGCGCTCCCGGTTCTGAAGTCGCTACCGCTCGAGGCGTGAGACAGAAGTGATAGAAGGCATCGATGTTTCGAGCTGGCAGGGGGCGATAGACTGGCGAAAGGTGAAAGAAGCCGGAGTTGCCTTTGCCTATATAAAAGCCACCGAGGGAGCCACTTACGTCAACCCGGGGTTCGCGCGCGACTGGCAGTTGTCCAGAGACTGCGGTATCGTCCGTGGTGCATATCACTTTCTGTCGCCAGCTTCGGCAGTCGAGGAGCAGGTGGAGAGTTTCGCCCGCACAGTTGGGGCTTTAGAGCCGGGCGATCTGCCGCCGGCGCTCGATATGGAAGGCGATAAGTGGGCGCCCGTGCCGTTGGCGCAGCGCCGGCAGTTTCTTTGCCGTTGGTTGCAGGAAGCCAGGGCAGTGCTACGTGCAGCTCCGCTGGTTTACATCGGATATTATTTCGCCAGAGATATGCTTGATACCGCCACCATCGACGGTGCCGATCTGGCGGGCCACCCGCTCTGGGTGCCTAATTGGAATTCGGTGGACAGACCGCTGATTCCGCCGCCCTGGCAGGACTGGACAATCTGGCAATATACGAGCAAGGGTGCAGTCGACGGCATTCAGGGACATGTCGATCGCAATCGCTACAACGGAGCGAGTCTGCAGGCACTCACCATCCCCAATGCACAGCCGGAGTCTACTCAGGCGTAGCGCCTGTAAATTTGCGCAGAGTGCCGGTCGTCTTCTTCTGTTCCATCAGCTTCTGATGTATCTGGATGGCCTCCGCTTCTGCTTCGTCCGCTTCCGCATGGCGGTCGGTTTTGCGATACAACCGGGCCAGCTCTTTTTTGATGTTGGCTTCCATTTCAGATATCCACGGACCTTTAGCACGCAAGCTTTCCGGCAGTCGCTCGTCGTGTTCCCGGCTGCCTTTCAGAGCCAGGTCAAGGTAAGTCTCGGCTTCGGCGAAGCGCTCGCAATCCACCAGAAAACAGCCATACCTGTAGTTGGCGTGCTCGATGACGGGATGCTCCTGACCGTCACCCAGTTCGGCCAGTTCTTCGCCGATGGAGATGGCGTGCTTGTGAGTAGCCTCCGCACCATCCAGATTGCCCTGCAGTTTCTGGACATGGGCCAGCATGCCCAGCAATTCCACTTGTTTAATCACGTCGGTGACGTTGTTGCGCAGTCGAGAAAGCCCGGTTTCAATCAGCGTCACCGACCTATCCAGATCACCCGTTTCGCGAGCGGTATCAGCGTCCAGCTTCAGTTTGGCAAGCTCGATCGTGTTGCCCATCATACTGTTCATCTTATTGTTCAACTGAGCCATCACTTTGGTCAGCTGGGGCGGCGCCTGTTCTGCGGCTGCCTGTGCCTGCCGCTCTTTCATGCGCTTCAGATGCTCTTCCACTTTGTTGCTGGTCGACGAGCTGGATAAAGGTGCCGTCTCGTCCTCGGCGGGCTTGCGCAGAATGGCCGGCATCTCCGTTTTGCGCAATGCGTTCGCTTCATTATTGTATTTATTGTAGGAGTCGACATCGTTCTGACTGAGCGCAATCGATGCCAATCCGGTCAAGATGCGGGTTTTGAACAATGTTGCGTTGTCACAGTCATCCAGTCTATAGGTGGCATGCTGGTAGACGATTTGTGCTTCTTGATTGCGGTTTTCCCATGAACACCCGGATGCCAGCGAAAGCAAATCTTCCATGGCGGCGTCGGCGAGTGGACGTTCGGTTTTGACGCCCAGCTGTTTTTGCTTGGCTCGCCAGACCGACATGGGAATTTTTTGCTCGCGCTTCAGCCGCTTCTGCACCTCTGCTTCGATAATCTCAGGCGTGATGCTGTGCCGTTCGAGCACTTCGGCGGGCAACGGCGGGTCAGACTTGGACTTGGCTTTAGCTGCTTCGAAAAGAATGACCTCAGCCAGCAAATCAGGGTCGAGGCGTCGGAAAACGATTACCTGTTCGACCTTCTTGGGCGGCGATTGTCCGTCTGATTCGCAGTAACGGCATTGTGGTGCGCTGGCGGCGATGAATTCAAAACAATACTTGCAGCGATTGCCGCCGTGGGTTTCTTCCAGGCGTGCTTCCGCTTCGCGAGCCAGGCTCTCCGGGGTAATTCCGATCAGAGGCAGGCGTTTGTCTTCGCAGAGCGCCACCACATCGACCAGGTTGGCCCGCAAGCTGAGCATGATGTCCCAGACCAGACCGGCTGCCTGTGCCGACGGTGGGAATTCGCTGCAGGCGTTGACGGAGCGTTTCTTCTGTTTCTCCGCGAAAAATTTTCCTTCCTCTTCGCCCAGATCGCGAGCCAGCGCCGAGTCGGCGCGTCGAATGCGCTCTTGCAAGTAGGCGGAAGTGCGCGCGATGGTATTGCCGAAGTCGGGCAACCAGTGGGCGGCGCCGTCAATAATATTGGATGGGTGGACGATGCGCTCGTCACGCAGGAAACGGCTGCCGATCTTCTTATGGCAATAGCGACACCAATCCACATCCTTGCGGACGTTGCCACCACACTGCCCACACCACTGATAGTTCTCTTCCGAAAATTCAAACTTCATAGGGTTCAACCCCTTTCCTGTCCGGTCATATTATTCCCTCTCAGATTCCCTATGACCACTTTTCGCCTCCCGGGTACAATGGGCGCTTAAGCGGCTGGGTCCGCCGCTTTTGCCAGATCTGGATGGATTGGACACCCGATGGGAGTAAAGATGAAATTGCATATGCGTATTGCCGGCTGCCTGGCGGTTTTGCTCCTTTCCATGGGGCAACTGGGTGCGTTCGCTCACCCCAAAGCATTTTCGGACCTGACGCTGGACCAGGCCAGAGAGCAAGCAAAGAAGGCCGGCAAGCTGGTGGTCGCTGATTTTACCGCCACCTGGTGCAATCCTTGCCACAAAATGGACGAAAATACCTGGTCGGCTGCTCCGGTGGAGCAATGGATTGCCAAGAATGCCATCGCCGTCCAGATTGATGTCGACAAGGAAGAAAAACTGTCGCGAGAATTCAAGATAAGTGCCATGCCGTCGGTTTTGATTTTTCGTCCCGACGGCGTCGGCGAGTTCGACCGGCAAGTGGGATATCAGGAACCCAAGCAATTGCTGGCCTGGTTTGATGCGGCATCAAAAGGAATGCGGTCCATCGACCTTCTCAAATCACAGCTGAAAGCAGTGCAGGGCAAGGGCGGCACCCAAGAAGTACAAATGCGCTACGAAGTAGCGCGGGCTCTGGTAGATGCCGAAGATCTGCCCGGCGCCACCGAGCAGTATCTCTGGTTGTGGAAAAACATGGCGCAGACCGATCCGCAGTCGATTGGCGTCCGCGATTCATACGTTGCCGACAACATCGCACAACTGGCGGCTCAGGACAGCAATGCCAAGACGCAGTTCGAAAAATTGCGTGCCGAGGCTAAAGAAAGCAACGTGCCTGACTGGGTTTTACTTAACTCCATGCTCGGTCACGGTGAAGAAACTCTTGCCTGGTTCGACACCGCCAAAAAAGATCCCAAGCAAGCTGAAAACATCAGCAAGTCGACTGTCGACCTGCGCAAACTTCTGCTCGAGCGCAAACGCTGGGCCGACATCGCGGTGCTCTATCCGCACCCGCTGGACGACCTGAGACGCGAACACGAGATTGCTGCGATCATCAAGAAACGGGCGCCTTACAATCCGTTTCCTGAAAGCGCCCTGCTCATCTATGCATCGCTTCTGGCCGCCGGTCGCAACGATGAAGCCAAGCAAGTGCTCTCAGAGAGCTACAAACTCGAAGATACAGCTGAGATGCACAAGTTTCTCGACCAGGCTCCGTCGCTGATCAAAAGCAAGTAGATGCGCAGCGCGGCTCGCCTGCCAGTCTGCAAGGCTGCTCTGGCAGCCGGTCTGGGCGCGCTTTTGATGCTGTTGGGCGCGGCCGACACGCCGGCGCATCCGCAGATGTTCGCATCGCTCTCTCTGTCGCAGGCGCAAAGTAAAGCGGAGACTGCGCACAAATATGTGATTGCCGACGCGACCGCCACCTGGTGCGGACCTTGTCGCATGATGGACGAAAACACCTGGAGCGACCCGCAAGTCGAGCAATGGATGGCGAAAAATGCCATCGCGGTGCAGGTCGACGTGGATGCCGACAAAGCAGTAGCTGCTGACTTGAATATCAGCGCCATGCCGACCGTGGTGATTTTTTCGCGCACCGATCCGCACCACGAAACAGCTCGACAGACCGGTTACCAGGATCCCGAGGACCTTCTGGCGTGGCTCTCCGCAGTCGAGAAGGACGGCGGCAGCCCGGCGGCCGTGGCGGCGGCGCGCTACCAGAGGTTTAAGGGCACAGGTGGTGTTAAGGAAGTGGAGGCGCGCTTAAAGCGCGGCGAGTCCGAACTGAACGATAAGCACTACGAGGCTGCCACCGAAGAGTTGATCTGGCTGTGGGAGCGCATGGGACACGACGCTCCTGAAATGATGGCTGTGCGCGACTCCGATCTGGTGGCTGCCCTGGGTGAACTGGCTGGAAAGTACCCGCCGGCCAGGGAGAAACTCGAAAAACTGCGCGCGCAATCTCAGGACCAGAACACCTTTGACTGGATTTTGCTGAACGAAATCACAGGGCATGACGACGACACTTTGAGCTGGTTTGACACAGTCAAGGACGATGGAAGCAAACGCGGCATGCTCATCGACCTGGGTCCGCGCCTGCCCGATTTACTGACTGCTCGGGGGCGCTATGCCGATGCCGGTAAGCTCTTCGGAGATCCAGCCACCGAATTGCACAACCGTTATGAATGGTCGGTTCACATGCAGCAAACGTCGCCGGATAGCGGCCATCTGTTTCCGAAGCTGGCGGCCGTCCTTTACCAGAGCCTCCTGTCGGCGGGGCGCCGGGACGATGCGCAGCTAGTTTTCGATGAAAGCTTGAAGCTGGAAAATAGTCGGGAGATGCGCGAGGAGTTGCAGAGCGCTGCCGATAAAGGCTCTTCGATCTGGAATGTAGTCGGCGGACTGCCCCCGTTTCTTTTGCCGACGGCGGCTGTTTTGCTTCTTCTGGGAGGTGTCCTGCTTTTTAGATCGGCACAGAAGAGCAAAACTAAGGCGTAGCGTCGAACTCTTGGTCGAGTGTGTCGCGTTCTGTGGTGTAGACGATTTTGTCTTCTGTCAGTTTTTTCGTGCGCAACTTGTAGGCTTCCGCTTCCTGAAACTTTGTCTGCAACTCGGACACCGGATTGGCGTTGGACAGCGCATATTCATAGCGCTGCAAGTTGCGCTGGTTGATGTTTTTATTTTTCAAATAATTGATCGCTACCCGCGCGGCCGGAATGGCAATAAAGAGTGTGCCGTAAACGACGAGCACATTCATCACTTTCAGGATGCCGGTGGGCGGACCGGCGGCTAGAAACCCCCAGAGCAGCCAGGCTAGCGCAAAGTTCAGCGATGCCACCAGAATCACCGGTGCCGTTGCCCCCGGTGTCATGTTGGAGAAACGCCAGGGAAACTCTTGTAGATAGGCCGGCGGGGCGGTATCGAATGCGGTGGCGGCGCCCACCTGCATCTCCGGAAAGACGTAGATGATGTTGCCGCGTTCGGTCACTTCCGGCTTGCCGTTGAAGCGCACGAGTACCGGCAAGACCGAGTCTTCATCACCGGGATCGGCGCCGGTGTAAGGCGCCAGCTGTTCAGCCGTCATGACGTTGTTGTTCTTGCGGATCGCTTTGGCGATCAGTTGCCAGCGTTTCTCATCGAGCCCTTCGTTGGGATCGCCGTCGCCAAACAAAAACGAGAAGCAGTTGAGGAAAAAGTTGGAGCGGGATGCGCGCCTCACCGTGGGACGGTCGTACTGGTAAATCACAGGAGCGCTGGCTGAATGCCACGTGAACAGATCGCGCAAAACTATGTAGTTGAAGAGCATGTTGCCGAAGCCCATGCCGGGCGGATCGTCTTCGTTCTCGCGGCGGCGGTCGCTGCCCCTGAGGAAGAACGTCATGATGATCGTGACGATGAAGAGCAAGGACAAAATGAGAATGACGCCGAACGAGATGCGCAGCAGGTAGAAAGCCACCTGCCAGATAAAACGGGCCGCTTTCAGGAGCGCCAGCTGGATGCCCTTGGCCAGATAAGTCTGCGAGAAGCCCGGTTTGAAGGAGTAAGCGATATCGCCGGTGGTGCTGACCTGCAAGTGACCGCCGGTCTCCGAAGCTACTTGGTTGAGCGTTTGACCGACAACAAGAATCGGCAAGCCGGTCTTGGTGGCCACGTCGGCTGCTGTCACTCGCCGGCCAAGTTCTCCGATCGCCTCAATGACTTTTTTCTTCTCGACCGTTTGGCTAAGCATTTGCTCCACTACACGGACGCCACGTTTACTGATTGTAGCGCAATGAATAAATGGCGCCAAATGGCGATTTAATGCCCTATCGCGCCGGCGGCATTGATGATGGCGATGGCTGCCGATGCCAGCGACTCACCGGCGATGGCGCCCGAAGCAACCGGAACGGTGAATAGTTCAGCGTTGCGCTTGTTATATCGAGCCCAGGCCCAGGCCGCCGCTGCGCCCAGGAAAAACGACAAACAGCTGCTGAAAGGTACAACCCATGAAAGTCCCAACCCCATCGCCGAGGGCATGTATTTTTTTGCCTTCGGAAAGAAGTGTTCGGCGAGCGCCAGCACAATGCCCAAAAGACCGCCGATCAAGAGTCCCCAGCGAGCCGACTCCGGAATCATGTGTATGCCTTTGGTGAGCGCCTCGGCCACCGCTTTCCACATGTTTGTCGACGGTGGGTTCATCGCTTCCAGTGTGGCCTTGTCCGGCACCATGAGAAACCATGCGGGAACCACCGCGACCGTGCCGAAAAAGACGCCGATGAACTGTGCGAGAAACTGGCGGCGGGCATTGGCGCCGAGCAGATAGCCGCTCTTAAGATCTGTAAGCAGGTCGGCGGAGGCGATAGCCGTGTTGGCCGTCACGCTGGCGGTCATCAAATTGGTTGTGATGTTGGCCGGCGAAAGCGCCGCGTAGAAAATTTGCGTCAACTTGCCCATGGCGCCAATCGGCGTGATGTCGGTTTCACCGGTGGCGCGGCAGGCAACCAGCGCCAGGACAAAACTGGTGAGCACGGAGATGACGCCCAACCAGGGAGCGATGGAGAATGCTACGTAGAGCAAAATCGCCATGCAGATGGTGAGCGGTATCACGCCGATTAAAAACCATCGGGTCGGCACTTCGATACGATCGAGCGCTTCGTGGGCAGCCGATCTCTCCCCCGCCTTGGCGATCGTGAAGGAACGCACAATCGTCTTCCACTGAACCGCGAAAGCGGTCAGTCCGGACGTCACCATCAGAGCCGTACCGGACCACAAAGACCATTTGAGGATCTTCTCCGGCAGCTCGACATGATTTGTCACCACCCACGGTGCAAAGCCGAAGTAGAGAATCAGGGCACCGATAAACATCGAAGCGGAGACGCGCATACCGACAATCATGCCGGCGCCGATTAAAAGGGAACTGGGCTCAAAGCCAAAAGCCTGCAACTTGGCGGTGTTGATGTTCATCCAGTTGAGGGAGATCGGCAGGAAGTCGGGAATTTTCAGGTGGGTGATCTTCTGCCATTCATAATCGCCTTTGGCCAGAATGCCGATCACGGCGCCCAGTACCATGGCTGATACCAGGCCGTAGGCTTGATAGACGGCATCCTGCGATTTGGCATAGAGGCTGCGCAGGGTTTCGGCGGCGGCGATGCCGCTCGGGAAGGGCAACTGTTCGTGATTGATCATCTGGCGTTTCATGGGCACCGCCAGGAACACGCCGAGCAGCGCCGTTACCAGAGTGAACGGCAAGAGAATCTGCCACTGCACGTGATGTCCGGTGATCAGCAGGTAGGCACCAAAAGCGGTGCCGATTGTGGCTCCGGTCGAATAGCCGGCCGCCGAAGCCGTGGACTGCATGCAGTTGTTTTCCAGAATGCTCATCGGCGTCAGCTTGGGAATCAGCCGGCAGACGGTGTTCCAGATCACGAAGGAGAGGACGCAGGCCGTGATGGCAACGCCGAAAGCCCAGCCCAGTTTGAGCGACGTGTAGAGATTGGATATGGACATGAGCGAGCCCAGAAGTCCGCCCATGACCACCGCTCGCACTGTCAGCTGCGGCACGGTATCACCCTGATAGACCGTGTTCAGCCAGACCAGCTGGTGATCTTCTTTCTCGGCTTCAGTCTCGTTATCGAGTTGCGGAGCGACATTTTCCAGGGTGAGGGGCGGCGCTTCGCTGGTTTCTTTTTCGGTGTCCATTAATCAGATCAGTGCTGAGCTGTGAGCAAGCAGAAGTTTTCGTTTTCCAGACCGCGCAGAGCCGTTGCCCGGGCGATTCGCGAGATGGCAAGCTGGAAGGCTGCCGTGCGCAAATCGCTGTTGCCGCTCTTGGCAGTGATGATGATGTTCTTGTAGGCATCTTCCATGACTGAACGCAGTTCTGCATTAACGCGCTCTTCTGTCCAGCGAAACTGTTGCAGGTTCTGCACCCACTCGAAGTAAGAAACCACAACGCCGCCGGCATTGGCGAAGATGTCGGGAATCACTGTGATGCCGCGCTTCTGGAAGATTTCATCCGCTTCGGGAGTCGTCGGTCCGTTGGCGCCCTCGAGGATGAATTTGGCGGAGACGTCTTCAGCATTTTCCTGCGTCAACACGCCGCCGAGTGCAGCCGGAATTAAAACATCGCACTGAGTAGTCAGCAAATCGTGCGGATTCATAGCTTCTGCAGATGGGAAGCCGGCGATGAAACCATTGGCGTGCTCGTAATTCAAAAGCGCCTCGACGTCGATGCCGCCGCGATTGTGAATCGCTCCGGAAGCATCGCCGATGGCGACTACTTTGCCGCCCAGCTGATGAATGAAACGAGCGGCCCATGAGCCGACATTGCCGAAACCTTGCAGAACAAACGACGCATCGGCGATGCGCATGTTGTGGTCGTTCAAAATCGACTCGGCGGCAATGGTGATGCCCCGTCCCGTAGCGGCTTCACGTCCTGGACTGCCACCCAATTCCAGAGGTTTGCCTGTCACCACCCCCGGTGCCCAGCCGTGATATTTGGAATACTGGTCCACGATCCAGGCCATGGTCTGCGCGTTGGTGCCCATGTCGGGCGCCGGAATATCTTGTTGCGGACCGATGACGTCGTGAATCTCGTCGACGAAGGCGCGCGTCAATCGTTGGAGTTCGGCATGCGAGAGTTTGTGCGGATCGCACGATATGCCGCCCTTGGCGCCCCCATAGGGAATATTGACCACGGCGGTTTTGAAGGTCATCAGTGCCGCCAGTGACGTCACTTCATCCGGGTCGACTTGCGGGTGGTATCTCAGTCCGCCCTTCATCGGTCCGCGCGAGGAATCATGCTGGACCCGATATCCGACGAAGGAAGCGAGTTCTTTGTTATCGAGTTCGATGGTGCACTCGACTTTAACTTCCCGGCGCGGCGTAATCAGTTTGGTTTCTAGTCTCGGTCCAATTCCCAGTTGTTTGGCAGCGCGGCGAAAGTAATATTGCGTGTCTGCTGATGCGCTCACTGTGGTTTTCCTTCGGCTGGTTTTCCTTCGGCCAATTCGGTGGTCACTCGCTCTATCTCGGCACGAATCTCCGGTAAGCTTGCCCTGGTCGCCTTCTCTCCTTCTGTGATAGCAATCGTGATGTCGTGCATGTTTCTCGAAAGCAGTCCTATGTCTCCGACACAAGGCCGTACTACTACATTAGCGCTTGTGGACGGATATGAGTCGATGGCTTTGAGGTGAAGATTGATGCAGCGGAACGTGACGCTGCCGATGCGGCGAAAATCACGGGACGCCATTTTCATGTGGACACCGTCCACATCTACGGCAATCACCACGTCGGCGTCCATGTCCTTAGCTTGGTCGGTGGGCAGATTTTGCAAGACGCCGCCGTCGACCAACAGTTTCTCCTGGAAGTAGAGTGGGCGGCGCAAACCCGGCAGCGCTGAGCTGGCTTGGATCGCCCGACCGATGTCTCCGCTTCTGATCGTGTAGGGTTTGCCCTCCAGAAGATCGGTGGCTACCGCAACGAAGGGTGTGTCGAAATCTTCGATGTTCTTTTTAGATGGCGGCACGACGGTGTTTATGTAAGTGGCAAATTTGTTGCCGCGGTAAAGCCCGTCGTACGGGTGGTATCCGAATGCGTGAGGCAGTGCGAATACAGGCACGCAAGCCAGGCGCACCGGAATCGGCACGGTGTCGTAAGCATGCAGCATCGATCTGTTGCGCATCAGATCTTCAATTTGATCTGGATTTAAGCCGGCGGCGAACAGACCACCGACTATGGCGCCCATACTTGTGCCGGCAATTCCATCTATATGGATGCCTTCGCGCTGCAAAACCCGCAACACGCCGATATGAGCCAGACCGCGGGTGCCGCCGCCGCCCAGCGCCAAAATCACGCGCGGACGACCGGTCGAACCGGATGAACGACCGGATTTCGCCGCCAAGGCTCGCTTGTCGGCGGCTGCCTGACTGTCCGCTCCCCGGCTCTTCACTGGTGCGGATTGAGCGGGGATGCTTTCCATCGACTCGGCTACAAGCGATTTGTAAGCGCGCTCCGAAAGCTCATCGGTTTCACGGCACTGCGCGCCGGGGCACGAAATTGCGAGAAAGGATGCGATAAATAATATGTAAGTGAGAATGCTTCTAACTGGCGCCACTTCTGGATTTCCGACGGTTAACGACGAAGTGCGTACGGCTGTCTACGCAGCTTCACATTAGTTATACCTCAATTACCATGAGCGTTCCGTCAGTTTCCGTGGAACCGGCTCTGGTTCTGCCGCGGCCAAGAGTATCTGCTTGAAAACGGCTTTATCCCTCTACAGTTCATAATCTGTACCGGGTTTTTTTCAATCCGTATCGTGCTATAAACATGGCAGCCCGATTCTATATAGGGGGTCTGTTTTTGGCGACTTTTGGTTTGTTTGATATCGGGAATTGGAATCCCTGGTACATGGCCGCCTGGTTTTTCGGTTCCTATGTGTATGCCGGATTGGGCATCACTCTGGGCTACCACCGACTGCTGACACACAAGTCACTTAAAGTTCCGCGCTGGCTGATGTACGTGATCGTTGCCGGCGGATACTTGTGCTTGATGGGGTCTCCGATTGTTTGGGTGGGTGTGCATCGCCTGCACCACCAGAAGTCGGATGAAGTCGGCGATCCGCATTCTCCGCGCCGGGGCTTCAAGCACGCGCTGTACGGCTGGATGTTCAAGACTTACGAAGTGCAGAACGACGAAGAACTGCGCAAGCAAGCTGCCGATCTTATGAAAGATCCGATTTTCCGCTGGTGCGGCGACAGCCACAGTCCAGCGCAAGCTCAGCGTTGCCTGGCCGTCAACATCGGCGTGCGCATCATCATATTCGCCGCCTTCGGACTGAGCGCTATGTTGATGAACGCACTGGCCACGGGAATCGTGTTCTGGAGCACGCAGGCAGTCAATGCCGTCTGCCACCTGCGCTCGCAGGGATATAGAAACTTCAATACACGCGAAGATTCCACCAACGTCTGGTGGGTGGCCATCCTCTCTTTGGGTGAAGGCTGGCACAACAACCATCACGGCGTCCCGAAATCGGCGCGGCATGGTATCAGATGGTGGGAGTTCGACTTCACCTGGTGCACCATTTGGTTGCTCGAAAAACTCGGACTCGGTACTGATGTGATTCGTCCGCAACTGCAGCCCGCTGGTGTCCCGGTGGTAAATCGCGACAAGCTAACTCAAGTGACTCTCGGTAAACCGACAGCCAGCGGATCGCATGCAGCTGCCGTTCCCGAGCAACCGCCCGTGGCCAGCACGCAGTCTCAATCCGGTGCGCAGCCAAACTCCATCGGAACTACGAACGCACCGTCTTCGCTTTCTGCGTCTTCAGATTCAGTTGGCGAACCAGCGCCGGTTCCAGTCGAAGCCTGACGCTGCTGAGAGATCAGCCCAAAACCATCGCTATCCTGTCGCTCTTGTTCCACCACCCGGCACAGAGCTAGTGCATGAGACAGTTGTATGTTTTCGTAGTTGCCCTGCTCGTAGCGATTGATTTGTTGAGGCTTCAGACCCGCCGCTTTTGCTAACTCGGTCTGAGACAAACCCAGTATTCGGCGCGCTCTCTTTAAGCACTCGGGCAACTCCTGTGCCAGGCGAATCACCACAAATGGGTCGTCGGCGCTGCCGCCGGCATCGGTCATCTGGGTCATGTCCGCCCGCAACTGCGTATCGTATTCCTCTAACTGCAATGCAATTGCATTTAAGTCCTCATTGATTTGATCGATCACATTGGTCAGATCAACATCCAGATCACGTTGAAGCGACAATAGTCGGCGTTGTACATGCCCCAGCCTGACTTGTCGCTTTTTCAGTTTTGTGCGGTCTCTCTCACTTCTGATCATCATGGGGTATGCCTCCGGCTCTTTGTGGAAATCAACACTTCTGTTTAAACGTCAAAGAGGTGCAAAAAGTTCAACGGCTGGATCCTCTTGAAAACAACACTAGTGTTGTTTTGGACTAAGGGAAGAAACGGCACCCCAGCATTTGCTGGCGTGCCGCTTCAAACTAAAGGGATTCGCTGGAGTCTAGTTAGTTCTTCGACTTCCAGATCGGATCTGGAACTTGCCTTTGCTGGTTTCGAACCAGCGGGTCATCGTCATTTTCTGTTGAGTGTAGAACTGGATCGACTCGCGACCTTGAATGTGCAGGTCGCCGTAGAAGGAGTTGTTCCAGCCGGTGAAGGGGAACCAGGCCATCGGCGCCGGGACGCCGACGTTGACGCCGATCATGCCGGCATTGAAGTAGCGTTTGAATGTACGCGCGGTATGTCCGGAACTCGTGAAGATTACGGCGCCGTTGCCGAACTCACATTGATCGCCGGTCTTGATGGCTTCCTCGACGTCTTTGACGCGCACCACGCTCAGTACCGGTCCAAAGATTTCTTCTTTGACGATCGACATGCTTGGTTTGGCTTTGTCGAAGATCGTCGGTCCCAGATAATAGCCGTTGGGTGCGTCTTTGACTGAGATGGTCCGGCCGTCCAGTACCAGGTCGGCACCTTCGCTGGCGCCCTTGTCGATCAAGCTCTTCACGCGGTTGAGATGATCTTTGGTGACCAGAGGACCCATGTCCACTTTGGCGCCGCTGTCGGTGGCGCCGACAGTCATCTTGCCGGCTGACTCGACCAGTTTGGGAATCAGCATTTCTGCAGCGTCGCCGACCGGGAGAGCGATGGAGCCTGCCATGCAGCGTTCGCCGGCGCAACCAAATGCCGAGGCTTGCAGTGCCTGCACTGTGTGATCCATATCGGCATCAGGCATGATGATGATGTGGTTTTTGGCTCCGCCTGCCGATTGCACGCGTTTGCCGTTGGCGGTGCCTTGCGTGTAGATGTACTTGGCGATCGGTGTGGAACCGACGAAGGAAACAGCCTTCACCAGCGGGTGTTCGAGGATAGCATCTACTGATTCTTTGCCGCCGTGCACTATGTTGAGAACGCCTGGTGGCAGACCGGCTTCCTGCAAAAGTTCGGCGATCAGCATCGCGGTCAGCGGTACCTTCTCGGATGGTTTGAGAACAAAAGTGTTGCCGCAGGTAATGGCGATCGGGTACATCCAGAGCGGCACCATGGCCGGGAAGTTGAAGGGTGTGATGCCGGCGCACACTCCGATCGGATGGCGCATTGTTTCGCAGTCGACGTTGGTGGCGATGTTTTCGATGCATTCGCCCATCAAGAGACTGGGAATGCCGAGCGCGAATTCAACCACTTCAATACCGCGGAAAACCGATGCCTTAGCTTCGGCCATCGTCTTGCCGTGTTCGCGGCAGACTGACTGTGCAATCCTGTCGTAGTTGGCATCGAGCAATGCTTTGAATTTGAACATGACCCGGGCCCGCTCAACCGGCGGTACTTCGCGCCATTCTAAGAAGGCCTTTTGCGCTGACTGAACAGCTTTGTCCACGTCTTCGCGAGTGCAGACCGGCACTTTAGCGATCTCCTCGCCTGTGGAAGGGTTGAACACCGGTGTCGTGTTCTTGGCACTCGAATCCACCCATTTGCCGTCGATGAACATTTTGATTGTGGCGACGGCGCTTTGCGTAACAGCCATATTTCCCCTCCCGCCGGAGATATCATCTATATCTGCAACAGGATATCGCCCCTGCCGCTGTATGACAACGAGCTAAGGCTCGAAATCGGCTCCAAAACCCGTTATAGCGGATTACATGTATCCAATGTTTCCTGCAAAGGGCGCTCACGGTTCAGCTTGGGGCGCAGATGTTTTGGCGTGGCGTGGCGGAACTCAGGCTCCCGATCCGCAGTCTTCCCCATCGGGAGGACGACAGCCATGACAAACAGCGATGTGCACCATATGGAAGACGAATCTCGGAACAAGAATTTGGACGCTCAAAAAAGCAGTGAGGCTCCAGTAGAGGAAGCCAAAGTCAGCCAGAACTGCGGCAAAGAAGTCGAGCATCTGGACAATCAGCCATCTGAGAAGAAGGCATCTAAGAAAACCGAGCGCGGTGCCGCCGAAGAAACTGGTGGCACCGACGGTGACAAGCCTTAATCGACTTACTTGGCGGCCGGTTCGGCTTCTTTGGCCTTCTGGCGTTCCATGCGCGCCAGGGCTGCCAGCGCGGCTTCGTTGACCGTCTCCGAAAGCGTTGGGTGAGGGTGCATCGTGACCGCGAGGTCTTCCAGCACGGCACCCATTTCGATTGCTAGAACCGCTTCGGTGATCAACTCACCGGCGCGTGGTCCGACGATGCCGACTCCCAGCACCTGGGTGGTCTGTGGATCGAAGATTACTTTCGTGGTTCCGGTTGGCTCGCCGAGCGAGTGAGCGCGTCCGTTTGCCGACCAGGGGAATTTCGAGCTGGCAATTTCTTTGCCTTGCGCCTTCGCTTCAGTCTCTGTCAGTCCGGTCCAGGCGATCTCCGGCTGGGTGAACACAATTGCCGGGACAGCGCGGTTGTCGTAGATGGTTTTGCGACCAGCAATTACTTCGGCAACGACAATGCCTTGTCGCATGGCTCTGTGAGCCAACATGGGCTGCCCGGAGACATCGCCGATGGCAAAGATGCGTTTGTCGGTGGTGCGGCACTGATCGTCGATGGTGCAGAAGCCATGCTCGTCGATGGTGACTTGCGTGGTGTCCAGTGCCAGGCTATCGCTGTTGGGGCGACGGCCGACAGAGACGAGCACTTTGTCGAACTTGGCGCTGGCAGGCGCATCTTTTCCTTCGAAGAAAGCTTCGACTTCCTTGCCTTTGTCTTCGACTTTGGTGACTTTGGTGTTCAGATAGATGGCTTTGAAGATGCTCTGCACATGAGTGTGCAGCGGGCGGACCAGATCGCGGTCGGCGCCCATGATCAGTCCATCCATCATTTCGACGACAGTGACTTCGCTGCCCAGGGCTGCGTAGACTGTTCCCAGTTCCATGCCGATGTAGCCGCCGCCGACGACGAGCAAGCGCTTCGGTATGTCGTGAATGTCCAGGGCTCCGGTCGAATCAACAACGCGTTCGCTGCCGATATCGAACATCTTGGGCATCACCGGACGCGAGCCGGTGGCGAGAATGGCGTGCTTGAACTTGATGCGCACGGCGGATTCGCCTGGGCATTGCACGCGCACATTTTTGGAATCTTGAAACTCAGCGGTGCCGTTGATGATGTCGATGCCGGCGCTTTTGCATTTAGAGGCGATGCCGCCTGCCAGCTTGTCGCTGACGGAGAGCTTCCAGTTGCGCAGTTCGTCGACGTTGATTTTCGGTTTGTCGAAATGCAATCCGAAGGACGCGGCGGTCTTTGTTTCGTTGATCACTTCCGCTGCATGCAAAAGAGCTTTCGATGGGATGCAACCGACGTGCAGGCAAACGCCGCCCGGTTTGGGCGCAGCATCGACCAGCACTGTTTTGATTCCCAGTTCTTTCGCGCGCAGAGCCGCTGTATAGCCACCCGGACCGGCGCCGATGACGACCAGGTCGATGTCCAATACCATTTCGCCGACAACCATGGACTATACCTCCATCAGCAGCTTGAAGGGATCGGACAGGCATTCTGAAATGTGACGGACGAAGTAGGCAGCTTCGGCACCATCGGCGATGCGATGGTCGAAGGAGAGAGCCACGTTCATCAGTGTGCGGATGACGATTTCGCCATTGCGCACCGCAGGTTTCTCGGCGGCTCGTGCCATGCCTAAGATCGCGCACTCCGGATAGTTGACCATGGGCACCATGCCGGTGCCGCCGATGGCGCCGATATTGGTGACGGTGAAGGTGCCGCCCTGCAGGCGGTCGACTTCGATTTTTCCTTCGCGGGTCTTCTGGGCGATCTCTGCCAGTTCGATCGATAGTTCCAAGATGCTCTTCTTATCGACATCCTTGATCACCGGAACGATCAAGCCGCGATCTGTGGCGACTGCGATGCCGATGTTGTAGTAGTACTTGTAGACGATCTCGCCGGTCGCTTCATCGAGGCTGGAGTTGAATTGCGGATACAGTTTCAAACCGGCAACGATGGCTTTCAGAGCCAGAACTGTCAGCGTCAGCTTGCCGCCGCGCTCTGAGACAGACTTCTCATGCTTCTGGCGATACATTTCGATGTCGGTGATATCAATCTCGTCGAAAGACGTGACGTGCGGAACGTGTTGCCACGACAGCGCCATGTTGTTGGCGATTTTGCGACGCAGTGAGCGCAGCGGCACGCGTTCGACCGGACCGTACTTCGAGAAGTCGGGCATCTCGAAAGGAGTTAACGACATCGGCGATGGGGTGAAAGGTTCACTCGGTCCCTCATCACGGCGAGTCGGCGGTGTGTGCCGTCCACCGTTTCCGGGGGCGGCTGGAGCTGTGTGCTTGCTGGTGGTTTTGGTAGCCGTAGCGGTGGCGCCGGCCGTCTGTGGGGTCCGAGCGCTGCCGGGAACGCCTTCAGCGTAAGCGCGCAGATCTTCTTTAAGGATGCGTCCTCCGGGACCGGTGCCCTGAATCAATTTCAAATCGACGCCCATTTCGCGAGCCAGACGGCGGGTGGCTGGAGCGGCTGCCACAGGTCCTGCGGCGACTACAGCGGCCGGTGCGGCATGCTGATAGCTGCGTCCACCATTGCCGGAGGCGGCAGCGGCGGCTTCGCGATCTGCTGGCACATTGACGGGCGGCTTGGTGGTTTTGGAATGCGCACCTTCTTCCGAAGGTGCTTCGCGCTCGGGCAAGACTGCACCATCGGCAGTGTCGAAGGTAATAATCACGTTGCCGACTTTGGCGATTTCTCCGACCTTCACCATGATCTTCAGAACCTTGCCCGTGCAGGGAGCATCGATGGTGGCGACGGCTTTGTCGGTTTCTACCTCGAAGATAGGCTGATCTTCTTTGACCTGATCGCCTTCTTTGACCAGTATGTTGAGAATCTCTGCTTCGTGGAGTCCTTCTCCAAGATCCGGCAGTTTGAATTCCATGTTCGTTTTTCTACCCCTCTATAGAAAAAAGTAGCGAGGCGAGACGTCTAAGTAAGTTGTCTCGCCTCGCGCATATTAGAAGTTGAGCGTTTGACGTGCAGCTCTGACTACCTTGTCTGCGTCAGGCAGGTAAGCCCTCTCGCGAGCGAAGTAGGGAATCGGCAAGTCGTAACCGGTAACGCGAATCACCGGCGCTTCCAGATTGAGCAACACCTTCTCGTTGATGCGGGCGATGATCTCGGCCGCCATACCGCAGGTGCGCGGACCTTCGTGCACGACAACTGCGCGTCCTGTTTTTGCCACCGACTCGACGACCGTATCGGTATCGAGCGGGCAGATGGACAAGAGGTCGATGACTTCAGCCTTGACGCCATCTTCTTCATCGAGCATTTCTGCGGCTTCCAGGGCGGCGCGCATGCTGGCGCCGTAGGAGACGATGGTGATGTCGCTGCCTGGACGAGCCACCTGGGCGCGTCCGATTTGCAGGGTTTCAATCTGGTCGGGAACTTCTTCCTTGAACAGACGATAGAGCGCTTTCGGTTCGTAATAGATGACGGCATCGTCGTCTTGGATGGCGGCATGTAGGAGGGCGCGGGCAACGCGCGGTCCCGAAGGCATGACCACTTTCAAACCGGGCGAGTGTGCGTAGATGGCTTCGCGGCTTTCGCTGTGGTGTTCGATGGCGCGGATGCCACCGCCGGACGGAGCGCGCATGACCATCGGTACATTAATCCGACCGCGGGTGCGGTTGCGGAACCGACCGGCGTGCATCTCCAGTTGGTGATACGCGTAATAGTCAAAACCGGAGAATTGAATTTCGGCGACCGGACGCATTCCATAGATAGCCATACCGATGGCGGTACCGATGATGCCCGATTCGGCAAGCGGCGTATCGATGACGCGCTTGTCACCGAATTTGGTGTGCAGTCCTTCGGTGATACGGAAAACGCCTTCATCGGGACCGACGTCTTCTCCCATGACGACTACGCGGTCGTCGCGCTGCATTGCTTCATGCAGTGCCAGGTTGATGGCTTTTGCCATGTTCATTTCAGCCATGGTACTAGGCCCCCTTTCCTGCGGTTTGTTTGTTCTTCTCGGTGTTGCCGTTTTCCTTTTTCTTCTGGCCTTTTTGATCCAGTCCGAGGTCGCGGGCCAGTTCGTCACGCTGCTCTTGCAGGAACGGCGGGATGTCTTTGTACAGATGGTCGAACATGACGAGCGGATCGGAAAGCGGTGGTTGTTTGACCATCACTTCCACTTTCTTGATGGCTTCTTGAATCTGATTTTCGATTTCGTCTTCCATCTTTTGACGATCGGCGTCGGTCATGATGCCCTTGTTCTTCAAGTATTTCTCGAAGCGGATGAGCGGCTCTTTAGCTTGCCACTCGGCGGCTTCAGCTTCCGGACGATAGCGTTTCGGTTCATCCGCTGTCGTGTGCGGCGTGTAGCGATACGTGAGCGCTTCAATCAACGTCGGTCCACCGCCGCTGCGGGCTCTGTCTACAGCTTCGTTGGCGGCGACGTACATAGCGAGGACGTCGTTGCCGTCGATGCGGATGCCTGGAATTGAATAAGCAACGGCGCGTTGGGCGACCGTTTCGCAGTGCATTTGTTTGTGGAGCGGCACCGAAATGGCGTACTGGTTGTTCAGACAGATGAAGACAACCGGTGCATCAAATACGGAGGCGAAGTTGAGAGCTTCGTGGGTGTCGCCTTCGGAGGTGGCGCCGTCGCCCATGTAAGTCATGACGACATTCTTGTCGCCGCGAATGTTGTTAGCCATACCCATGCCGGCAGCATGCAGAAGTTGGCTGGCGACCGGAACGGCGATCGGTAGATCGCGTACACCTTCCGGTGGCATTGCGCCTTCTTCGAAGCCCATCCAGTAGAGAAGGATGGTTTCCAGTGTCCAGCCGCGATACAGGAATCCAGCCAATTCGCGATATGCCGGCACAAACCAATCGGTCGGTTTCATGTGCCAGATGGAGCCCAGGCTGATCGCTTCGTGTCCGGTCGCTTGCGGGAACGTGCCGATGCGACCTTGACGCTGCAATTTCAACAGACGCTCATCGACTCGGCGAGCCATGAGCATCCAGCGAAACATCTCTTTCAAGTCTTTCGCATCAATCTTCGGTTCGAGCTGTGCATCAACTTTGCCGTTCTCGTCGAGTATCGAGAGATACTCTAGTTTCGCCGAGAACTCCAATGCTTTTCTTGGCATAGCGGGGTTACTTCCTGTGAGGTCTACAGTGGTTCCTTGCGGAGTTCTGTAAACCGGGGTTGAAACTATTATTCAGATTGTTAGCAGGCTGGTGACAACTGCTAGAATCAGCTCTCACGCCGCCATCTAACAATTCGGAAGTATTACATAGATGGAGCGCGACAAGAATTATTATTTTGTTCAATCTGGTGGCGCGAAACCCAGTGTCCAAGCGGAAAGTTGAATGAATCCTAAAGACATTGCTGACATCCAGTCTGTGCAAGAGCCGCACCGCAAGCGGCGCACGGAAAAGCCGCCATGGTTGAAGGTGCGCATTCCGAGTACCGGACCGTTTCTCAAAGTCCGCGAAATCGTCGAAGAAAACGCGCTGCATACAGTCTGCGAATCGGCAGCCTGCCCCAATCGCGGCGAGTGCTGGTCACGCGGTACGGCGACGGTGATGATTTTGGGAAATGTCTGCACGCGCAGCTGTGGGTTCTGCAATGTGATTACCGGCAAGCCGACCGAGCTCGATTTAGACGAACCGCGCCGCGTCGCCGAGGCTATTCGCCTGATGCAGCTCAAGTACGCGGTCATCACTTCCGTCAACCGAGATGAACTTAAGGACGGTGGAGCTGCCATCTGGGCAGAAACGATCAATCGCGTGCGCGCCGAGTCGCCCGGCACCCGCATCGAAGTTTTGATCCCCGACTTTTGCGGAAACTGGGAGTCGCTGCAGACAGTCATTGATGCTCGTCCCGACGTGCTCAACCACAACGTGGAAACCGTTCCGCGTCTCTACTTAAAAGTGCGACCGCAGGCTCGTTTCGAGCGTAGCTTAGAACTTTTGAAGCGAGCAAAAGAGCAAGGGTTGACGAGTAAATCCGGTTTCATGGTTGGACTGGGCGAGACGGACGCTGAGATTATCGGTCTGCTCGGTTCTCTGAAAGCCAGCGACGTCGACCTGGTAACCATCGGACAGTACATGCAACCGACTGAAAAGCATCTGCCTGTAGAACGCTGGGTCGATCCCGACACTTTCGACTTCTATAGAGAAGTTGGTATGTCGATGGGATTTGCCAATGTTTTCTCCGGTCCGCTTGTCCGCAGCAGTTATCACGCCGACGAGCAGGGCATCGGCTCCTGCTGAGCCGGGACGCAGACACGAGACTATGGAAACAAAGGTGAGTCTTTGCGAGGCAGCATTGCGTGTACGCGCTCCCGCAGTTGATCGCGCACAGCGTCATCAGATTGCTCAGCCGTTGACTTGAGCGAATTGCGCAACGCCAGTCTGCGTTGCTGCACATCTGCTGCCGGCAGACTGGTTATCTCTCGGTAGAGAATATAGGCTTTTGCGTACTGGTCTACTGCCGGACTCCATTGTTTGGCGCCGCGCAAGAAGTGTCCGTAGTGCGTCAGGCAATCTGCATATTCGAGATTGCTTCTTGTTTCGTCAGCTTCAAAGGCGGTGATTGCCGCCTGAAAGTTACTATCTGCTGTTTCGTTGTCGTCTCTGTTGACTGCATTTACAGCCACCCGCGTCAAAGCAATCGCCGCCAGTGCAGCCGGCAGATTATGCTGCCAGCACAATGCCACCGCCGCGGAAAACTGCTTTTGCGACTCGGCGAAGTTGCCGTAGCTCTCCTGCTGGTCGCCGAGCCCGATCGCTTCTTTGACTTGTTCTTCCGGTGTCACTTCTGCAAGCCCACGAAGGCGTCGTCGAACTGAGTCTTCGAAGACACCTTGATCTCTTCCTTACCGGCATTGAGTGTGATCTTCGAGATCACCGGTGTCCCGTTCTTATGTTTGATGCCGTAGTTGCCCGCCATGCGGATGGAGACGTTCGCCTTTTTCTTGCCGGGCAGCTGGAAGTGACGCAGGTCTTTGTCGACCTGGACGTCTTTGGAATCAAGGCTGAGCACCGGCGCGGCGCAGGGCTTACCATTGATGGACAGTTCTACGGCGGAGAGAGAAACCGGCAGCGACGCGCTGGTTTTGTTGGTGATGGTGACGTCGGTGACTGCGTAGAAGTCGTAAGTGCGATAAGGGAGCGGCACGTCCTTTTCGTCTGCCGCTGGTTTCTTTCCGATGTTCTCTTCGTTGACCCAGGCGCTGGCTTTCTTGACGTCGCACTGGAGAGTGGCGTTGTTGCCGGTTGCAGGTTGGCTGGCCAAGCAAATTTGCGCGATCGATAGTGCAACCACTGATGCCGACACGGCCGACACGGCTGACAGCCAGAAAACAGACTGCCTTCCAACCGGAAAGAAACGCATGACCATTCACCTCGCGACGACAATTGCCGCAGCGTACAGCCGCGCTTGCATGCGAGTGTGATACCACTCTCATCCGGGGAACGGGTTGCCGTGTGGTTTTCCGCATGGCGACTGAGCTGCCTTTAAACCAGGCGCCGGTGAACTGCGATTTATATCTGTTGATACCACTTGTGGAAACCGGCATGGATAGCCGTACTTCGAATGCAACCAGCGGGAAGCCGCATGGGGAGCGGAAGAATATGAGTGATTTCTTGGTAGACGCGCTCCTTGGCATCGTACACAATCGGTAACAACAACAAAGACCAGCGGGATCACAAGTAAAGGGCGGCACGCTAGGATGCAAGTTGGCATTACGAGCTATGTTGGCACGACTATATTCGACTTTCGCAAGAGGAACAGCGAGAGTGTAGATTTCGATTTCAGCGTCGAGCAGGACTTTCTTTCCGAAAGTATCTATGACCTGTCTTCTTCGCTTGGACTCGCGATCTCGATGTTTCCATCATCGCCTGCAGTCGATGATGAGGAATCTGCGGCGCCGTCCGAACACAAATCAGATTCAGATCAACAATCAGATGAATCCGCCGTAAGCAATGGTCTATGGTATCTGGCTATGCATCCACGTGCGAATGTGCGCGAGTACGTGGCTGGCAATAGCGACACACCGCCGGATTGCCTGGAATACTTGAGCAAAGACAAGCATGCCGGCGTCCGAGAAATGGTGGCAGGACATCCGAATTGTCCTGTCCCGATTCTCAGAAAACTGTCCGTTGACTCCAATTTGAAAGTGCGTCGTGCTGTCGGTGCCAACCCCCGAACCCAGCGCGACATGCTCAGACGTTTAAGCGAGGAGCTCGACCCCACCATCAGGGCTGCTGTTGCATCAAATCCCAGCTCCAGCCCTGAAACACTCCGGCTCCTCGCAGCAGACTACGAAGTGTCCGTACGCTTCTGGGTAGCTTCGCACGCTGCTTGCCCGCGCGAAGTGATGGTTGATTTCGCAGGCGATGCCAGTCCGCTCGTGAGGCAGGCAATCGCGCGAAATCCAGAAGCGCCTTATCCCGCGCTCATAGTGCTGGCGCGAGACAAGGATGTATCCGTCCGCAAACGAGTGGCAAGCAATCAATCGGCACCCCCCGCTGCGCTCGATCAACTGTCACACGATCACGATGTGCACATTCGCCGTGATGTGGCATGCAATCCCTCGTCCAGCAACGACACCTTGCTCGGGTTGCTCAAAGATGGCGATATCTTCGTTCGGTATCTGGTCGCGATCAACGAACGCAGAGCCAACCATCTTCTCTACACGCTGGCCAAAGATCCTCAGCAGTCCGTGCGCTGCGCTGTGGCGCGAGCTGAAGATCTGACTCGGGATGCGGCAGTGGCCCTGGCCATTGACGAAGACAAAGAGGTACGGCTCTGGCTCGCCCGTAACCCCTCAACTCCGCCTGAAGTACTGCAACTTCTTTCTCGCGATGACGAAGCGACAGTCAGGCAGGCGGTGGCGGACAACGATAACTGTCCTCAGGAAATAATCGACCATTTGACCAGAGATCCTGATATCTATCTGCGGCAACCGCTGATAGATCCTGAAGTAGCGGACGACACCACCTTGTCCGAGTTCGCCGCCAGTGCCAGCTCATTTGTGCGGGCATTTGTGGCGGCGCACCCTGCAGCAACTCCCCAGTTGCTGCAGGGGCTATGTGAAGATGAATGCGTAGATGTGCGGCAGCGGGTAGCGTCTAACCCCTGCACGCATCCATCGCTTATACATCGCCTGGCGCGTGACAGCCAGGAGCAAGTGCGGGTCTCGGTTTTGAAAAACCCTCACACGCCGATGATTGCGCTGAAGATACTTTCGGCAGATAAGAACTCCTACATCCGCTGGCAGGTGGCACGCACGAAAATCGCCACTGCGGACATTTTGAAACAGCTTGCCAACGATGACGATTACTGGGTGCGTCGAGCAGCCAAAGCTCGTTTAGCATAAGCTCTGGTTGTGGGGTAAACTAGACCCGTCAGCGTTTCCGGTGATGCATTTACTACATGGCAAGAGTCGGCAAAGATCTTCTTCCTAAAGGTTTTAGTGCCAAAGGCAAACGCGGCTTTTATGCGCAGATCGATAAGTCCGGCAACGTGCGCCACTACGGATGGTACCGCGAAGACGGTACCTTAGGCGGCAAATGGACATTGTACGCCGACCCGGAGAACGAAGAGGGGCGCGTCGAGTTCTGCCGACAGTACCAGTATCCGGAGACCGGTGCCGGTCCCGATGATGAAGATTTCCAGCAATGGCTGGATGACTGGGCGGAAGTGATAAACGAGCGGTCCGGCGTCGTGGAGATGTGCAACTTCTGCTATCAGGCAGCTTTCCAGGTGCAGCAGCTGGTGCGCGGCAATACCGGGGCTTGTATCTGCAATCTCTGCATCGAACAGATGCAGGAGATGTTCGACGAACAATACGCCGCTGAAGCTGAAGGTGCCGACGATGACGATAATGAGGACGACGACGACCAGCCCCGTCGCAGGCACCGAAGGGGAGGCTGAGAAGACTTCTATGGCCGTACTGCGCCCCGAATCTTTGCTTGATGCCTTCCAGACTGAAGAGAAGGATGGTCTCTACGCTGAGATCGATAGCCGCGAGCGCGTCACTCACTTTGGCTACTACAAAGAGACAGCCATTTATCAAGAACGCTACACGCTCAACGTCGACTATGAGAAATCCACTTCATCGGTGGAGCGGTTCATCGTCCACAAATTCTCTCCCGAAGACCTGGATGAAGAAGACATTCGCAGCGAAGAAGAGCGCTATGTCGACTGGGTGAAGGAGTGGATCGAGCGTATTCACGAAAGCAACGGTACGTACACGGCGACCTGCGACTTCTGCCACCAGGATCAGACCGACAGCCGCTTGATCATGGCGGGTCCAAGCGTGCATATCTGCGCCGAGTGCGTGGACCTGGCCGCAGCGATCATTCAGGATATGGGCACCGGCACTAACGGCGGAGACCATTAGTCAACGGCGTTAGCTCTGGATGTGCAGCAGGTTCTTGATGCCGTAAGCCATCATGTTGGGATTAGCTTTCAGGCGGCGTTTGCAATATGGTCCCGCCACTTTGTCGGCCCCGAAGGGCAGGTACATGCGCACGGGAATGCCGGTGCGAGCCAGTTCGCTCAGGTATTCGGCATCGCGAGTGCCGGCCTCGGTTGCCAGGTCGATGAAGTATTTACCGCTCACCAAGCCCTCTTCCAGCTTTTGACGGGGCACGCCCAGCAAAAACTGAGTTTCGAAGCAAGATGCCGGAACGCGCTGAGGGATAGCGATCTGATGGAAGAACTTACCGAGGCAGTCGGCATCATGTGTTGCCAGCTCGACATATGTTCCGCGCTTCAAAAGGTCGCCGGCGTAGTCGATCAAGAACTCTTTCATGATCGGCTTCTCTGTGTAGGCAACTTCTTTCGGTTCGTTGTAGATGCCGATCACCATGCGCACGCGCATGCGTTCGTCGAAGCGTTTTACGTCTTGCTTCGTGCGGAAGAGGCGCGCCTGCAGCACCGTGCCGAGGTTGGTGTAACCTTCCTCGATCAAGGTGAAATAGGTCTCGAGGTGGAAGTCTGCCCAGTTGTGGTCTTCGGCTTCCAGCGTCATGGCTACGTTTTTGCTCTTGGCGTAGTGCGTGACGCGCTTGATGCGTTCGAATGCTTTGTCCAGTTCGGCGGCTCTAGGACCGACGGCTGCCGGTGGATAGACGGTGCTGAACATCGATGGCTTCATCGAGACAGTCATCTGTTCTTGCGGGCGTGATACCGGTAGTGGTGCCGAAGCCACCATGTCGATCAGGCGTTCGTACTGCAGGACATACCCGTCGCAGTCAGCGTCAGTGGTGGCGTCTTCGCCAAGAATGTCGATGGTCGAGGTGAAACGACTGTCTTTGAAGACCTTATGGGCGCGGGTGATGGCGCTGTCGGCGGTCTTCCCCGCCAGATACGGTGCCGCCAGCATCAGCACGAGAGGTAATGGAATGGTATCGACGATGGAAGGCTTCTGGGATCCCGCTGTCACTGCCAACTCTTTTGCCTTTGACTCCGAACTCGAACTTGTTCCAGATACCGTTGTTGTTTCCACAGGCGATTTTACCGGCATATTGCGAACATTCACCTCATCGACGTGACAGGGATTTTTACCGCGGGCCGAGACACCCTTGAATTTGCCAGCGCTAATTATATGAGGCAAAGTCGAACCTCTTTGCTTCTGTCATCCTTTTTATTAAGGAAGTGTAGCCGCGTGTGTTCAAGCGGACTCCAGCAATGCCAAAGTGATATCACTTGAGCGTTGAGCCCCTGGCAGATGTGACGGGTTTAATTTGGCGGCCGGTTCTAAAAAATGCCGTAAGAAACGGTTTTAGCGCGCGTGGGCGGTGCCTGCAATATCAGCTGAAACTGTTGCAGCGTCAGGGAGCGACCACAAATCTCGTGCACGGTCTCACCGGTGATGGCGAACCCGCACTTTTCGAAGAGTTGCCGGGCTTCGAAAAATTCCGGAGTTGCGGCGGCCGCGATGTGGGTTATGGAGCGGGTGCGGCAAAACTCCAGCGCCCTGCGCATCAGGGCTTTAGCCATGCCGTTGCGCTGGCATTGCGGATCGACGATCAAGAAACGCAATCGCGCGCAGTCGCTCTCTGTGCGGTTACCCTCGACGGCCAGGCAGCCGACAATGGCGTTGTAGCGCTTGTAGAGCCAGAGTGCGTCGTGCAGCTGGTTGAAGTTTTCAATAAAATCCGCCAGCTCTCGGGCAACCTGCACTTCAAAGCGTGAGTCGCAGCCGAGCCGGTCGCGGAAGACTCGAGCGTGCAGCTGTGTGAGCCGGCCAATCGCACCGATCTCGTAGCCGCAGATTTTGTCCGTGGCATCGGCTGATGGTTCGAAGTATGACTGTGAGGTATCCATGGCCAAGTCCTTGCCGGTGCCTTGGGCGGGTGCAATACGGGAGACGCACTGCATTCATGGACAGAGTACCGGTAACTGCGTGCAAAATTTGTGGAACGCGGTTTCTGTCAGTTTTCGGCGGTAAAAAGCGGTGACATGCTTTTCAAAAGCGGGCGGTTCTTGAGCGCCGCCAAAAGCTGTTCCGGGTCTTGTTGCAGCCGCGAGATGATCACAATCAGCCGTTCTTCTCCGGCTCGCGGAGACAAGCAAATCAGCCGGTACGTGGCTGCTTTGCAAGCGGTCAACTCGACCCGCCCGCTGGCCAAATAGCGCACGCTTTTTACCGGCTGTCCCGGGCTTTGAGTCCGCAGTTTGCCTGTAAGTGAACGAGCCATATCGAGGGCATTGGCGTCGGAGCCGACCTCACTGCGTTTCAGTTCAACGACTATCAGGTCGGCTTTCCCGGTCCGTTCTTTCGAACCGACCACCAGATTGACTCCCGATGTTTCGTGCCTGAACTTGGCCCAGGTCCAATCGGCTTGTCTAGCGTCTGTGGCGATTGGCAGTCCGAAGCGCTGCTCGAAGTTGTAAAAATCGTCTCCCAGCCCAGGCAGGCTCTTGCTGCTCAACAGGTTGCGAGTGGCGTTTCCCTCCGGCGCGATTTGCGGAGTCAAGGGCAGCTTGCCGGCTGTGGCAACCAGCGGGCGAGTCTCGGGAGGTGGAGCAGCGGCAACCGCCGGCGGCGGCTCTTTGTGCGGTGCGGCGGGACGGTGCACAATGTGGCTCTTGGGCAGAGCATTGGCGTCGTAGCTGGAGGCGTTGTTCAGGGTCTGGTAAGCGTCTTCCGTTGTCTGGGCCACGGATTCCAGTTTGGTCACCAGAAGAGTTTCTGTGCCCTCATCGCCGACATTGCCGATGCGGCACATCACTTTTACTTCCATGGTCGGCCAGCGGTAGACCTCCATCGGCAGTTCATAACCATATGGCGCGATGATCGAAATGCGACTTTGCTGATAGGGCTTCAACTCTTGACGTATTTCTTTTCGCCCGACCGCTACTTCACTTGTTTGCAAGTCGGTGAAGCGTCCTTGAAATCGTACGAACTTGCCCGACAGATCGCGGCCGCTTGTATTCTCTATGAGCAGAAAAACAGCCGGATGATAGCCGCCCGCGTCGTGATACCAGCCCGTGACGTAGTTGAGCACTGTGATCGCGGTCTGTTCCGCACCAGCCGGACCGGCCGAGAAACCAAGCACCAGACAGGCCGCCAGGAGACTGAGAAGCGAAGTTGTAATCTGGCGAAGCAACACGAAAGTGACCGTTTCTTTTCTGTGCACGAAATCATCATTCATCTTAACTCACTGTCGACCCTCAGGTCCTGCCTGCTATTCTTGTCTCGGAGGATTCACCAATGGACGAGATAGATGCTGTCGGCCGGCAGATGCTCATCGATCGCCCTTCGCTGACGCGGGGCAGGCTTCACGTTTTCCGCGAGTCGGATAGTGATGATCATTGGTTCCCTCACCTGCAAGTGACGTTGAAGAAAAGCGGCACAGACCTGGTGCTCTGGCAGTGGAGCAGTCATTCGCTGCCGATCGATGAGGACGAGCCGCCGCCCTACGGCGAAGACTATCTGCTGGAGAAATATTTCGAGCTGGAGCATCCGCTGAAGTCGCCACGCGGTCTGGAAGCTGTTTTCAAGCTTAGTGAGGGTGCTACTCGCCGCGGTTATGTGGAACAGTTCAGTGCTGCTCTGTATCTCTATCCGACTTCCGTCGAAGAACGCGGAGTGCAAATCGGTGTTCTAGATTTCACGCAAGGACTGAAGTCGCAGAGCGCGCCGCTCTTTTTCCGGGTCAACTTTCCCTGGTAAAAGTTCTGCACCATATCTGGTGCTAGCCTCTGCGTCCGAACATGCGTCCGAAGAAGTTCATGATGGCGGCCATAAAGCCTTCACCGCCACCACCGCCTGAGTTCGACGAAGCGTTAACTCCGCGCATGTTCGCCGAACTGCCACCACCGCCCCGCAGGCTGCGCAGTGAGTCTCGTTTTTCTTTGGCTGCGTCCGGATCGCCCTTGGTGGCGAACCCCTGCACCAGCTGTTCGCCTTCGGCCGAGTGGGCAGCTGTTTTCGACCATTCGCCGGTGGTGCCGCGCGGCACGGGCGATGGCTTGGGAGTGGGAATGCTGTTCAAGTCGGCAATCGAGGGTTTGGGTTCTTCAGCCGTGTTGCCGGGAGCGCGAATGGCGTCCAGTTCAGACGGGTTGAAACCGCCCGTCGATTTGGGAGTGCCGATGGCGTTCAGGGCAGCCAGGTCATAAGCTTCGCTGGCAGCCGGCGCCGGATTTTGGGGCGCAAATGCCGACTGAGAGGGATTGTCGCCTGTGATTGCTGACGCCGACGCCGAGGTCGAGGCGGCGGGGCCGGGAGTTCTGTCCATGAGCGGCGGGTTGGGAATAGCTTTCCAGTTGCCCGAGGCGCTCGACTGGTCCATGGCCGACTGCTGCGGGGTTGCCCAGTCTGGATTGGCTTGCACTTTCGAAGGAGCCGCCCAGTCCTCGCCGGGCGATGCCCAATCTGATTTAGGCGCGTTGTCGGACAACCAGTTGCCGGCGCCGGATTCGCCTGCGACACTGCCGGCATTGCCGGAATCAGCGTTGCCGCTGCTCGGCGCCGCCCAGTCGCTGCCCAGATCGCTCAGTGGATTATTGTTGGGAGCCATGGGGGCAGCCCAATCATCTTTGTTGGGTGTCGCCGGAGCGGCCCAGTCATCTTTGCTGGGAGTGCTGGGTGCGGCCCAGTCGTCCTTGCTGGGAGTGCTTGGCGCGGCCCAGTCGCTGCCCAGGTCGCTCAATGGGTTAGGCGCAGCGGCGGACGGAGTCTCAGTGGACACCGGTGCCGGGGGAATCGCGGACGAAGACCAGTCGCCGGCGGCCGGCTTCGTCGCCCATTCGCTGGCGCCGCCTGACTTGTTCTGGTCCAGCCAGCTGGATTGTTCGTCGTCGCCCCAACCGCCTTGCGGCGCCCAGTTGGCGTCATCCAGGGAAGAGTCACCTTGAGGTGGCGATGAGGCGGCTGGCATCGGAGGTTCCGGCGGTGCGGCCGGTGCCGGAGGTGGTGGCGGGGGCGGTGCCGGACTTGGGGCCGCGGGTGCGGGTTCTGCTGCTGCGGGCTGTGTCGCTGCGCCGCCCGGCGCTGCTCCCAGTGATTGCAGAGAAGGCCAGCTAGCGGCCGTCTCCATCTGATCTTCTGCAACTTGATCGAGCCAGTCGCCAGCTTGTCGCATCTGTTCGGCCGGCAAGGGCTGCTGTGCATAAGCGGCGGACGGACTGTTGGTCATTTGCGGTTTCGAATGCGCCTCGGTCGGCATGGTGGCCGGATTGGCCGGTGCCGCAGCAGGCGTTTCGTCCGCAAAGGCTGGAAATTCGCTGGTGGCTTCGCTGTGGTCGAACTCGACCAGCCGCGGGCTGGCTGGCTCACTGGCGGGAGCGGCCGGAGCGGCAGCAGCAGCTGCTGCCGGTTGCGGCATGGACAGGGCACCGGTATCACTGGCGGTGCGTTGTGGCGCCGTTTCTACAATGTTTCTGATCAAGCCGAGATACAGGAAAGCGCCGGTCTGTGCGTCTTCGATGACCAGCAAGAACGGTTTATCGACGGTCATGTCGAATTCCATCACCGCCTGGCTGACTGGCGGCGGCGTGGGTGACGGCGGCGATTCGGTGCCGCTTTCGTCGGCGCTCAGGCAAGCTGCATGATCGATCTGGCTGATAAATCCGGGTTTTCCGGCGGTCAAGCCGGTCAGGTCGGCGCGATTCGGATCGAAAAGTTCGCCCAGTCCGGCTCTGGTCAGCCCTTCCCGCAAGCTCAAGTATGACTTGAGGTTGAACTTGGGCATGGTGATGCGACCGTAGGACAATTGACTGCCCAGGTAGTCGCGAATTTGCTGCCAGATCTCCACAGAGATGCCCGCCGCCAGAGCGTCCAGCGGTAGGTCGGCTGTGTTGGGCACCACAATGCTCATGCGCACCGGGCCCTGATAAGGCAGTGAAACTGCGTCAAACTGTTCCGCCGGACAAAATCCGAAGCGACTCGTCTGCGACATCATCTGTACATTGACGGCGGTTCCGGATTGGTTGAAAACCCCGGGTTGCGTCATCTGGTCTGAAAATTTGCTTTGCCATGCGGCTCTAAAATAAGTGGCATTCAACAGAACCATCGCCGAGTTTGGATCGAGCGTGCGTACGGCGTCGGTGATTTTTCCGTTGGTCCGCTGCGCCACCCAGAGGTTTAACGCCGTGGCTGCTTCCGGCGACCGGAAGTCGATATTGCGCACATCGGCAAAATATCGTGGTGCGATTTGCTGAGCGAAGGTCGGGTCGATATTGTGCTGCATGCTCAGCCAGAGCGAGTTCGAGACGTTGTACATACACGTCGGACTGGTGCTCGAATACATCTGGATGAGCGACGAGTAGGCGGCGTTTAATGCAGTTACCGGTGCTCCTGACAGCCCCGCCGCTTGGAAAATGGTTTGCTTGGTTGTCGTGTTGGCGCCGTTGGCCGTCATCGTTAATGCGGCTGATAAGCTGAACGGCGAAATGATTATGTTGCCTGAGTAAATCGCCGAAAGGTGCTGCAGTAGCGCCAAACCGAACGAGTTACTCGCGCGAACTATATTCTGAATTGCAACAGCTGTTTCTGAGAGTGACATGTGATTCGCTTTGCGACACCTCTACATACCACATAAAGACAGAATTTTTTCAAAAAAGAGAGGAGGCAGAATAATTCTGCCTCCTTCTCAGACACTTTGCGCCCGCTGCGACTCGAACGCAGGACCAATCGGTTAAAAGCCGAGTGCTCTACCAACTGAGCTACGGGCGCAAACCCGCTTAAAACGCGAATTCTCATCGTAACAGTCGAGTCTCGCCAGTGTCAAGAAATCGCGAAAATTTATAGGCAAGGTAACGTTTGCCTACACACTTTTTGCGCGGTGCGCAGTCCGGTATCAAGGAGAACGGATAAAACCGCCGGTTCTGATACCACATCCGATACCAAGCGGCGGCGCGCGCCGTCGGCGGGACTCCAGGTTAGTAAGCATTAATCAGAGTTTCTTGACGCCTATATATACAGATGAGTACTATTTGTAAACTTGTTTGAAGGCTGCTCAATAGCCTTTCGATTCTCACCAGTGTGTGCTCGATGCATGCTGCTGGATGCTGTCGTGTGTGCAGCAGAGAGCGTGTGAAGGAGGAACTGTGACCGCAACACTTAGCCGCGAAGAACTGAAGAAGAAACGCGAAAAATACGTCATCCCCGGTGTCAAACAGCTGTACAGCAACCCACCGCATTTCGTGCGCGGCAAGGCTCAGTTTCTCTATGACGATGAAGGCAAAGAGTATCTCGATATGTTTGCCGGCATCGTCACTGTCAGCGTTGGGCATTGCCACCCGAAAGTGACCAAGGCGACCGTCGACCAGTTGCAGACCCTGCAACATACGTCCACCGTCTTCATGACCCAGCCGATGGTCGACCTGGCAGAAAAACTCGCTCAGATCACGCCTGGTGATTTGAGCAAGTCCTACATCACCAACTCCGGAACCGAAGCCAACGAAGGCGCTATTTTGATGGCCAAGATGGCGAGCGGACGGCATGAAGTCATGGCTCTCCAGCATGCCTATCACGGGCAATCACATCTGGCTTCGACACTAACTGCGGTGCAGGGCTATCGCTACCCGGTGCCCGGTGCTGCCAGTGTCGTGCACGTCTCCAACGCCTATTGCTACCGTTGCCCGTTCAAGAAGACGCCGGACAACTGCAATCTCGAGTGCGCCAAAGAAGTCGAACGCGTGATTCAAACGGCCACCAGCGGGCAACCGGCAGTCTTCATTGCTGAACCGATTCAGGGTGTCGGCGGCACGATCACACCGCCGGAGCCGTATTTCAAAGAAGTCAAACAAATCCTCGACAAGTACGGTGTCCTCTTCATCGCCGACGAAGTGCAGACCGGTTTCGGACGCACCGGCACACATATGTTCGGCATTTCCAGCTATGGAGTGCAGCCGGACTTCATGACCATGGCGAAGGGACTGGGCAACGGGCTGCCGATTGGTGCCTACATCACCACTCCCGATATCGCCAAGGCGGGACAGAAATCGGTGATCAATACTTTCGGCGGCAACCCGGTTTCCAGCGCCACAGCGCTGGCCGTTTTGGAAGTCATCGAAGAAGAAAAGCTGATGGAGAACGCCAAGAAGATTGGCGACTACTTCATCGAAGGGCTCAAGGATCTGGCCAAGACGTTCCCGATCATGGCCGACATTCGCGGCAAGGGGCTGATGCTAGGCGTCGAAATCGCTGATGAGAAGAAGACGCCGCTGATTGAAGAGACCGCCAAAATCGTGGAATTCGCCAAAGACAATGGTGTCATCCTCGGAAAAGGCGGCCTCTACGGCAACGTCATTCGCATCAAGCCGGCGCTCAATATCAATAAAGAGAATGTCGACCAGACCTTGAAGGTGATGCGTCAGGCACTGGAATCTGTCACCGCCGTTGGTGCGGGACGCAAATAATCAATCTACTCAGACCAATAAATGTGTTCAAGGAGAAAGGCACAACATGGCAAATAATATTCGTTGCGGCTTGATTCAAGCGAAGAACGAAGTCGTCAGCCCGGCTGGTGGAACCGACAAAACCACCATCAAGAAGATCGCGGACGCCATGCTCGCGAAGCACGAAAAGTACGTAAAGGAAGCATCTGAGAAGGGCGTGCAGATTCTCTGCTTCCAAGAGTTGTTCAACGGACCGTACTTCTGCGCCGAACAGAATCCTTGCTGGTATGACCTGGCGGAAGAAATTCCCAACGGTCCCACCGTCAAGAAAATGGAAGAGCTGGCTAAGAAGTACAGCATGGTGTTGATTGTTCCTATGTATGAAAAGGAACAGACCGGCGTCTACTACAACACCGCCGCCGTCATCGATGCCGACGGCAAATACCTCGGCAAATACAGAAAGAGCCACATCCCGCAAGTTAACCCCGGTTTCTGGGAAAAGTTCTACTTCCGTCCAGGCAACCTCGGTTATCCGGTGTTCGAAACTCGCTATGCCAAAGTCGGCGTCTACATCTGCTATGACCGCCACTTCCCGGAAGGCGCTCGCGCTCTCGGCCTGAACGGAGCGGAAATTGTCTTCAATCCTTCGGCGACCGTAGCCGGTCTTTCCGAGTATCTCTGGCAACTGGAACAGCCGGCGCACGCCGCCGCAAACGGTTACTTCATCGGTGCTATCAACCGCATCGGCACTGAAGCGCCCTGGGGCATCGGCGAATTCTACGGCTCCAGCTATTTCTGCAACCCGCGCGGCAAACTGGTGGCACAGGCCAGCCGCGACAAGGAAGAGCTGTTGGTGGCGGATCTGGATCTCGACGAGATTTCCGAAGTTCGCAACACCTGGCAGTTCTACCGTGACCGCCGTCCGGAGACTTACGATCAACTGGTAAGACTCTAAATTCGAAAGTTCAGGGGGCGAGGGTACCCACTCAAAAAGTAACCCTCGCCCCATTTTGCTTCTCTTCTTTATTGAGCCAAAGAGGAAACGTTAATGGCCGAGCATTTCAAACCGGTTCGCTACAAACCGTGGGAACTGACTCTTGAAGAGCGCTTCAAAGAGTACTACGCACCGTTGAGCGAGCGCGAAGCAACCGTCGAGGCGAACCGCTGTCTCTATTGCCACGATGCACCGTGCATGGTGGCGTGCCCGACGCACATCGATATTCCGACATTTATTCGCAAAATATCCACAGGCAACGTCAAGGGATCGGCCAAGACTATTCTTGAATCGAACTTGATGGCTGCCACTTGTGCCCGTGTCTGCCCGGTCGAGGAATTGTGCGAAGGCGCCTGTGTCGTCAAACACGACATGGAAAAGCCGATCATGATCGGCCGCCTGCAGCGTTATGCCATGGACTACGCCGCCGACAAGAAACTGAAGTTCTTCCAGCAAGGCAAACCGAATGGCAAGAAAGTTGCGGTTATCGGAGCCGGTCCCGCTGGATTGTCTTGCGCCGGCGAACTGGCTAAGTTGGGCTTTGACGTAACTGTCATCGAGCGCAAAGACATGGCAGGCGGACTGAGCACTTACGGCATCGTCGTCTTCCGGGAGCCGGTGGAAGTAAGTCTTGCCGAAGTGAAGCTGATCGAAGAGCTGGGCGTCAAAATCAAAACCAACATGACCGTCGGCAAAGACATCATGTTCGAAGAGATCGTCGATGCCTACGATGCAGTTTTCGTCGCCATGGGTCTGGGCGCGGTTCCCGAGATGGAGATTCCGGGCGAGGATCTGCCTGGTGTCGTGGACGGTCTGGAATTCATTGAAGAAACCAAAGTGATGCCGCTTGACCAGATCAAGTACGGAAACCGTGTGTGCATCATCGGCGCCGGCAACACCGCCATCGACTGCGCCACAATTGCTCGCCGTCTGGGCGCAGATCGCGTCACGATGGTTTATCGTCGCTCCGAAGCTGAGATGCCGGCATACCACTTCGAATATGAATTCGCATTGGGTGAAGGCGTGAGCTTCTCGTTCTTGACCCAGCCTGTAGAAGTCGTTGGTAACGGCAAAGTCGAAGGGTTGAAGTGCATTCGCATGGACCTCGGCGAGCCGGATGCTTCAGGACGCCGCTCGCCGGTTCCCGTGCCGAACTCTGAATTCGTTCTGCCGTGCGATCAAGTGATCAAAGCGATCGGTCAGAAGAAATTCAGCGAGGCGGTCGAACGTCTCAAACAATACGGCATCACTACCACCAAAGGCTATTTGGATGTTGATGCGGGCTGCAAAACCTCCCACGCTAAGATCTGGGCAGGTGGCGACTGCGTACGCAGCAAGGGTGAAGCATCGACTGTGATGGCAGTGCAAGACGGCAAGCTCGCCGCCGCCTCCATTCATAGAGCGCTGCTCGGCGCACCGTCGCCGAATGAAGATCGCTTGCAACCAGTCTTGACGCCGGCTAAGTAAGCCAGAAAAGGAACGAAGAAAATGGCAAATCTTGAAATTGACTTCTGCGGTATCAAATCTCCCAACCCTTTCTGGCTGGCATCGGCTCCGCCCGCTAACTCCGCGTACCAGGTCCAGAAGGCCTTCGACCAGGGTTGGGGTGGTGCTGTATGGAAGACCATCGGCGCCCCGGTCTTGAATGTATGCAACCGCTACGGCACGATTGATTACAAGGGTTCAAAGATCATCGGATTGAACAACGTTGAATTGATCAGCGATCGTCCGATCGATCTCAACTTGCGAGAAATCGCTGAAGTCAAACGGAACTTCCCGAATCACGCTGTCATCGTTTCGGTGATGGTGGAGTCTAAAAAAGAAGCCTGGCAAGACATCGTCAAGCGCGTGGAAGAAACCGGCGCAGACGGCTTCGAACTCAACTTCGGTTGTCCGCACGGCATGTCGGAACGCGGCATGGGATCGGCGATGGGACAGGTGCCCGAGTACACATGCATGGTCACCGAGTGGGTGATGGATGTTGCCACCAAGCCGGTGATCGTCAAATTGACTCCGAACATCACCGACATTGTGGTGCCGGCCCGTGCCGCCGTCAAAGGGCGCGCTGACGGTCTGTCACTGATCAACACCATCAACAGCATCATGGGTGTCGACCTCGATGACTTTACGCTGAAGCCGAACGTCGGTGGCAAAGGCGGACACGGTGGTTACGCCGGACAGGCGGTCAAGCCGATTGCATTGCATATGGTGAGTGCCGTCGCTGCCGATCTGGAAGTGCAGAAAGCGGGGCTGCCGATCTCCGGTATCGGTGGTATCGAAACCTGGCGCGACGCGGTGGAATTCATGCTGCTCGGGTCTACCTCCGTTCAGGTCTGCACCGCCGTCATGCACTGGGGCTTCCGTATTGTCGAGGACATGATCGAGGGTATGGAAAACTGGATGGACGACAAAGGATTCAAAACACCGGCAGACTTCATCGGCAAAGCGGTGCCGCGCGTCTCTGGATTTGGCGACTTCGACCTCGGCTTCCAGACCGTTGCTCGCATCAACCCGGACAAGTGCATTCACTGCAACCTGTGTTACATCGCGTGCAACGACGCGGCGCACCAGTGCATCGACCTCAAAGCAATGCAGTGGAACGGCAATCCTGCCGAACAGCTTCAACCCGTTGTCCGCGAAGAAGATTGTGTCGGATGCGCTCTGTGCGCCAGTGTTTGTCCGGTCGATGATTGCATCATCATGACCGAAGTGGACACCGGACGCCCGCATGTCACCTGGAACGAGCTGGTCAAAAACAAGCCCGAGGTGACTCTCGACTGGGAAAAAATGGAAGAGTATCGCAAAACTGCGAACATCCATATCCACTGATGTTTCCTATCGGACGATCGATGCAGTTCGCGTTGGAATCGAGCGCGGAAAAGATCAGGAAGAAACTCGGAATTGCCTAATTCCAGCCAAGTTTCTTGGTGACGAACTCCGGTATTTCTACCGAGCCGGAACTCTTCACCTCTTCATAAAATGCAGTTGCACGTTCACCGGGCAGCCTGACGGCAGAGTTGTCCGTCTTTGCGCCCTTGAGCCGTTCAATTAGTGCGCTGCAATGCTTTCTGAATTCCCCTTTCCCGGCAAACATATCAGGGTCAAGGGCGAGGAGCATATTGCCCCATTCGCCTTCGCTCTGGCAAAATGCTCCGCCGAGAAGTGGTCCGCCGATTAGTTCGACCGCCATGCCCAGCCCCGAGCCTTTGTGTCCGCGATCGAAAGGCAGCACCATTCCGTCCTTGAGCACCACATCCGGATTCGAAGTTGGTTTGCCGAGAGCGTCAATTACTGCGGTCGAATCGACCTCTTCTCCCGCTGCGGCAGCTTCAATCAGTCCGTACCAGGCAATCGCTGCCGTTGCCATGTCGAATGTGATTGGCGCACCAATGGAGGGGAAACTAATGCTGATAGGATTAGTCCCAAACAAAGGCTCGATAGCCCCGAAGGGCGCCACCGTCGGTGGTGTACGACAGAGCATGACGGCTATGAAACCTTCATGAGCCAGCTGCTCCGTGAAATAAGCAAGGGCGCCGCAACTGGAACGCGTGCCGCGATTGCCGACCGCGACAATCCCACTTTTCTTCAATAACTCCTTCGCTTTGTCAACGAGCGTTTGCACAACGATCATGGCAATCCGTTCGCCGCCGTCGAACCAGGCTGTGCAAGCGGTTTCTTTGAGAATGCTGATCGGACGTTGAGTCATATCTTTTTTCAAGGCGGGCTCACCGACAAATTTGAGCAGACCTTGATTGTTGCCGTGCAGAACCGCCCACAAGATCGGCTTGCTGATGGTGCTTGCATCCTCAGCGGTAAAGCCTCGTTCGCACAAAAGCCCATTCACTTTCTGGTCCAGGTCAGCAGGTGTGAGTTTCATTTGCGTGCTCCATCAGTCGTCAACATCTTCTTCTCAACATCATTCGAAGCGTGAACGTGTGTCTTCCGGACGCTTGCGCATCAGCACGATCCAGCACAAGTATTGCTTGCCGTTTGGAATCTTGAACGTCGCGCGTTCAAGCTTGTGCACTTCGAAATACTTCTCGACCACATCAATTACTTCTTGCGCTTTCAATTGCGGCGGACCTTCGTTCATGTTCTCGCGCACTTCATCGGCGCATCCTGCCAGGCAAAGCCACATGCCGCCATCTGCAAGCGCTTCGGCTACCCGCATGGCAAACGTCGAGCGACTGCCTGGATCCATCACATGAAATACGCCACGGTCGAAGACAAAATCTGCTGATTCTGGTGGCACCGCATTCTTTTGCAGAATGTCTTCAACAACAAACTGGACGCCGGTGACGCCGGCTTTTTTTGCCTTCTCGTTGGCCATCGCGATTGCTTGCGGTGCGACATCTGTGGCGACAACTTGAACGCCCTGGTTTGCCATCCATATGGCATTCGTTCCTGTGCCGCAACCGATTTCCAGTGCTCGTGCCGGTACGCTGCCTCGAGATCTGAAGTAGTCGACCAATTCCGAAGCCGGTTCGCCCGTGTCCCAGGGCAATGCCTCTTGGGTACCTTCGACGTACCGTTCATCCCATGCGTGTGGTTCCATTCGTCCCATACCTATATAAGCCGTCCGATTCTACGACATAGCCTCCTGCTTGAAATGCTCAAACGATATCGCTAGGCACTCGGCGCTCGTGAAAATCCCCAAGTGATATCACTTCGCTTGCGAGAGGAGGAAAAACTCAAGTGATATCACTTTAGTTTTCACGACAGGGTGAGGGTCTTTGGACTCGCGGTCTTGGCAACGGAATGGTGTTTTTGGTTGATTGAGGGGCCGGAACATGGCGGCGGGTTTGGCGTCGCCCACCGAATTTACAAAATTCCGGCGCGGTAGAAACATAGAAACGATCGCGGCGTCGATAGACCCAGGATGGGCGAGTAGTCGCCGTCCGCTTCCTTTGTATGCGCAGGATGCCCAAGCAATGATGCAAATAAAAGTAGCCGAGAGACTGCAAGCTGTGCCGCAGTTGAAGATGCCTAGAATTCTCGCTCTCAAGAAGTTTCCCCGCTGGACGTGGGCTGTGACTGGGTTGGTGCTAGTCGTCGCCATCTCAGCCATTGGATACGCGGTGTGGCAGCAGCAACAGGCATCGGCAGCCGCCGGGCATCAGTCTATTTTTGTGGTCAAGCGCGGCGACGTCGATGTACGTGTAACCGCTACTGGTGTCATTCGTCCAACCACTCAGGTGAAGGTCAGTCCGAAGCAAACGGGACTGATCAAGAAGATGTTCGTGAAGCAAGGCGACTACATCGAAGCCGGTCAGCCGATTGCGCAGATGGATGACAGCAATTTGCGCGCGCAGTTGGAAGCGGCACGCGCTGCGTATCTCGGCGCCGTCGCCAACTACAACAAGGCGAAGCGTGGTAGTCGCCCGCAGGAAATTGCTGCCGCCGGCTTTCAAACATTGAAAGCGCAGAAGGCAGTGAGTGCCGCGAAGGAAAATGTTTCTCGTCTGACGCTGCAAATCAAGTCTATGGCAGCAGCAGCCAATCGAGACAAGATCAATGCTGATCGGCAAACCTTTCTTGCCCAGAATGGTGCTATTTCCGATCAAGATCGGTTGAACGCAGCCACCCAGGCGGTGGTCAGCGACACGCAATTGAAGATGGCGCAGGACGAAATGCGCCAGGCGCAAGTAGCAGTCGGGCAAGCGGAAGCAGATGCCAGCGCTATCAAGGAACAACAAAATCTGGTCACCATGGGTAATCGCGAAGAGGACATAGCCTCAGCTCAGCAGCAGATGTTGCAAGCGGAAGCCAACATGAAAGCTTTGCAGATTCAAGTTGATGATGACCTGGTGCGCGCCCCGTTCTCGGGAGTGGTGACGCAAAAGTATGCTGATGAAGGCGCGATTGTCACACCGACAACATCGGCTGCGACCACGTCGGCGACATCGAGTTCGATAATCGCGTTGTCGGCGCCATTGGAGATGGTGGCACAGGTCGCGGAGTCAGACATCGCGAAAATCAAACTTGGGCAGAAGGTCGAGATTCGTCCGAATGCGATGCCCGATAAATCCTTCAAAGGTGTGGTGACGCAGATCGCGCCGGAAGCGATTATCAACCAGAACGTAACGACCTTCGAAGTGCATGCTTCGCTGGATCGCACCCAGGATTTGCTGTCGGGGATGAACGTCAGTTCCTATTTTATTGCCGGGCACGAAGACAATGTGCTGCTGGTTCCGACCGTGGCAATTGTTTCTCGCAGAGGGCAAACCGGGCTGCTGGTGATGCCGAAGGCCGGCAGCGGGGAACCGGAATGGAAGCCGGTAACGGTTGGACCCAGCATCAACAACCGTACCGTCATTCGCGACGGCATCGCCGATGGTGACCGAATCGCTATGAGCTTGAACAAAGAGCAACTTGGCAAATTCGGCTACGGCGGTGGCGGTGGTGGTGGTCGCGGCATGGGCGGCATCCCGGGCATGGGTGGCGGCGGCCGCGGAATGGGTGGCATGGGCGGCGGCGGACGACGCGGAGGTATGTAGCCGTGTCATTCAGCGAACTGGTTTTGATTGCCTGGCAGGGACTGATCAGCAACAAGCTGCGCACCGGACTGACCGTTCTCGGTATCGTAATTGGTATCGGTTCTGTGATCACGCTTCTGGCGGTCGGCAAAGGCGCGCAGGTGCAGGCGCAGAAGCAAATTCAATCTCTGGGCGTCAACTTGATCACTATTCGCCCTGGACAGGCGAGTTCAGGTGGGATCGCTATGGGTGGCGGCAGCTCTGCAACGCTCACCTACGATGATGCGCTGGCTATCAAAAACTCGGTGCCGGCAGTCGCTGATGTGGCGGCGGTTTACAACGCCAGCTACCAGATTCAGTATGGTCCGAACAACACTAATACCCAGGTTACGGGTACCGAACCGAGTCACCAGGATATCCGCAACTTCTATGCGCAGCGGGGCAGATTCTTCAGCGATGCAGAAGTGCAGCAAGCCGCACGCGTAGCTGTTTTAGGCACGACGGTGGTTGATAATCTCTTCGGTCGCGAAGATCCAATCGGCAAAACTATCTTGATTCGCGGCGAGTTGTTCGAAGTGATCGGTGTAATGGAAAGCAAGGGCGCCGGTGCCATGGGCGACACCGACGATTGTATCTTCGTGCCGCTCACGACGGGCTACAACACGCTGTTTGGTTTGAATACAGTGACCGGCCGCAACGTGCGTCAGATACTGGTTAAAGCGAAAAGCGAAGAAGAAGTTGATTCAGCGCAGTTTCAGATTACCAATCTGCTGCGGTTGCGGCACAACATTCAGCCGCCGCTGGAAGATGATTTTATGCTGCGCACCCAGCAAGACATCATGCAAACCGCCGATCAAGTAACGCAGATTTTCTCACTCTTGCTCGGAGCCACAGCCAGTATCTCGCTGCTGGTCGGCGGCATCGGGATCATGAATATTATGCTCGTTTCGGTCAGCGAGCGGACGCGCGAAATTGGTATTCGCAAGGCGATCGGGGCTCGCTACTGGCACATTCTGATGCAGTTTGTTCTGGAAGCAACCTGTCTGTCGCTTGCCGGAGGTGTCCTCGGCATCATTGTTGGTATCGCCGGCTCGCAAGCCATCACAAGCTTTGCCAACTGGACTGCCGTTGTCTCCAACGAATCGATCGTCATATCCTTCGGAGTGGCGCTCTGCATCGGATTGTTCTTCGGCATCTATCCAGCAAACCGAGCGGCTCGCCTGGATCCCATTATTGCTTTGAGGACCGATTGATGACTGCGGAAACCCAAAAAACACTGATCGAATTGTCGGATATTCGCAAGGAATACTTGATGGGCTCTGAGTTGTTGCAGGCTCTCGGTGGCGTTTCTTTGCGCATCAAGCAGGGCGAATATGTGGCGATCATGGGCACGTCCGGTTCCGGCAAGTCGACACTGATGAATGTCGTCGGCTGTCTCGACAAGCCGACCTCTGGAAAATATCTGCTGGAAGGGCAGGAAGTGCAGACTCTCGATGACGATGCGCTGGCTGCTGTGCGCAACTCAACCATCGGATTTATTTTTCAACAGTTCAACCTCTTGCCGCAGCTGACAGCACTGGAAAACGTGATGCTGCCGCTCACATATGCCGGCGTCAAGAAAGCCGATAGATTGGAGCGCGCCAAAGAATGTCTGAAGTTGGTCGGACTGGCTGAGCGCATGCACCATCGTCCCAATCAATTATCCGGTGGACAGCAGCAGCGCGTTTCGATTGCGCGGGCGCTGGCCAACAACCCGCGATTGTTACTCGCCGACGAACCGACCGGCGCCCTCGACAGCAATACGGCCGCTGACATCATGCGGTTGATTAACGCACTGGTAGAAAGCGGGGTAACCGTAGTCATCGTCACGCACGATGCCGAAGTAGCCTCCCACGCGCGTCGAGTCATTCATATAAAGGACGGACATATTATCAAGGATACGGCTGCCGGCGAACTTGATGGCGATTCCGCTTGCGCGCCGCAAACTGAACAGGTATCGTTGCAAGAGACTTCAAATGTGGAAACTGCCCCGTTGCCGGCGGTGCCAGATTGTACAAACAACTCATTCGCCCCTTCTTATTCAGACTAGATGCCGAGACCGCGCACCATATGGTTTCGGGGTCTCTTGAGCACCTGGGCGGCGCCGGATTGGTTCGGGCGATAGCTAACCCTTATAGTTCACCGAAATTAAAGACCAATCTGTTTGGAACGGTGGTGCCGAATCCGGTGGGATTGGCAGCCGGATTTGATAAGAATGGAAAACTGGTTTCGGTGCTCGGGGAGATGGGCTTCGGGTTCGCGGAAATAGGTTCTGTGACTGGACGCCCATCGTCAGGCAATGAGAAACCCAGATTGTTCAGGTTGCCTGCCGACGAAGCGTTGATCAATCGGTTGGGTTTGAACGGCGAGGGCGCAGCGGCAGTTGCGGCACGTTTGAGCAAAGCGAAACTGTCCTTGCCGATCGGCATCAACATTGCCAAAACGAATCATCCTGATGTAGTCGGAGATGAAGCAGTCAAAGATGTGGTGGTGTCATTCAAGCAAGTCAAAGATTTGCCCGTCATGTATTTTGCGTTCAATGCCAGCTGTCCGAACACACACGATGGCTGCATTCAGGAGCGCGAAGAGTTGCGCCGAATTTTTTTCGAAGTGCAGACAATCAACGAACGCAAAGTGCCCATTCTTATAAAGGTATCGCCCGATAGTTCGCCGACGCTGTTGGACGATATTGTCGCGGTTGCTGATGAGTTTGCCCTGGCAGGCTATGTATGCGGCAATACGACAACAACACGAGATGCTTTGCACACTTCAGGCAGCACCGTGTCGGCGATAGGTCGAGGTGGGCTGAGCGGACCGCCACTGCATGCACTGGCGGTGGCTACTTGTCGCGAACTCAGCAAGAGAAAACTTGATAACCAGCAGATTATCGGGGTTGGCGGCGTGCGCTCTGCTGTCGATGTACAGGACTTCTTGCAGGCGGGCGCGTCCGCCGTTCAACTGTATACGGGGCTCGTGTACGAAGGTCCAGCACTGGTTGGAAAGCTTCTCCGGGAGATGGAGGCATCAAAGCTTTTTGATACCAGAGGCGACAATTTTCCAACAAGCTTGTTGGAAAACGAGCAGCGAGAGGACGCTAAGTCGGGCTTCTGACCGGCTTTGGCTGGATTTTCCAACAAAATCGAGTGGAAAAGTCGATAACGTCCTATGTCACGAATTTCTGAAAGCTGATCAACCAGACTGGCGCCTGAAAACCTGAGCTTCGCCGGTGAGTTTCGGGGCACTTTGGCCATGTGCGTTGCTGAGAACAACATATAACACTCGGGGTTACCCTGCATTTACACATGGGCTGGAAGCGGTAAAACTTATAGTGGTCGCAGTTCACATGAACTAATTAAACCGATTCGCGAGATGCACATTTCGTGGATTAGGCTTGCTTTGACAACCCCACTGCCTGATTTAGAAATTTGGAGATAAACGATATGGGTGCTCAGTATGATTCGGATCTCAACCTCAACAAGTCGGCGTACATACCCGCTGTAGAAACGGAAGAAGAAGCCGAACAAGAAGAACAGGAATCGACATCTTTCGAATCGCGTCATTCCTTCAATCTGCGCGATGACGCACCAAAAGCGGTGCATCGCAGACGTCGTTGGACTAACGAAGAGAAAAAGGCCATCGTTCGCGAAACCGAAGGTCCCGGAGCCAGTATTTCGGCGGTCGCCCGCAAGTACGGCATTGCTCCGCGTCTTCTTTTCGCCTGGCGCCGGCAACTCACTGAAGAACTGGCTCTCACTGTCAAGTCGGGCGCCAAGATCGTTCCAATCAGCGTTGTAAAAGATCTGGAAACCAAGATTCAAGAACTCGAAGAAGCTCTTGCCCGCAAGCAAGAGGAAGTGGACGCACTCAGCCGCGCTCTCGCCATGACCACTAACGCCAAAACCAACTCAGAAACGGTTTCGGCCTCCTAACTCAGATAAACCTCAGGAAACCCAAATCTGGTGCCATCTCCCAGGCATCGGCCATTCCAGTCAGAAACCCGCGGTCACCCGCGGGTTTTTTCTTCAGGTATGATCGGCTCGGCGCAATGTTTGAGGAGCTGAGGAACCATGGATTACTACGCCAAGCTGCTGGCTGACCGCGCCCGGGCTCGGGAGAACACTTTCCATAACCTGGGAAAGGTGAGCGAGAAAGTACTATCCAGAACGATGCCCATCCGCACAACAGGGGGCGGTGCAGAAGTCTTCATGTGGCCGGCGCAGGCCATCGGCAAACTGCGGATCATTGACTGCGGCGACAGCGTGATTGTGACCACCGACGGCATCTCGGACCCGTGGGATCGCGACTTGCACCAGCAACCGCCTCCCTACGATTTTGCATTCGAAGCGGCAGTCGAGGTGCCCAAGCGCCGCTTACCGGATTCCAGTGATGAAGGCATTGCGAGCAGCTGGGTACCGACCCTGCTCTGGGCGGCGACCGACTGGATGGTAGCGGAGCGCTTTGATCTGAAATCGCGCCTCAAACACTTCGGGTGCATGACGCTCGCCGTTCCACCTGTGCCTGAGCTGGAGTCGTTTGTGGGACAGAACGGATTCATGGGTGCGCTGTTCGGTATCCCCTACGTCGGGGACACACTGCGCGCTCAGCTAATTCTCTCAATGGACGACACCGTAAATGCAAACGACATCTGGTTCTTGCCTTTCAAAATCCTGACGCCCGACGAATATGAATGGGCAATGTCCGTGCCCGACGCCAGCAACACTATGACGCTTGCCGAAGCCTTCATCCAGCGCGGCGACCGGCATCTGACTTGGATCGAGCGCCCGTCGATATTGCCTGACGTTCCGCAGGCAAGGCAGCGCCAGGTGTAGGGTGGGCTGAATTTAAGAAGTGGTGTGGCCGCCGTTTTCATCGGGGCGCGGTTTGAGAAGCTCGGCGGTAGTGCAATGCAACTCTCGCGACATGCTTTGTTGCAGGCGACCTTCGGCATCGGCAATTTGCACCAGTGCTTCGAGTTTGCGAAACTCCAGGCTGAGTGGATGCATCAACCGCAGAATCTTGCTTAAGCTAGCCCGCGAGGCGGCGCTCAAGCCATCTTCCTTGATGATGCCCTGCAACTCCGTTTTGATCTGCGAAAAAAGCGCAGTGGCGTCGTGCGCGCACGGTGCCGTTTCTTCCTTTGTCTTGCCGCGTTTGCCTTTGTTCTTCGGGACTTTAACTCCGAGCAGGTTTGAGAAAACAGTTTCTATCTCCTCATCCGTCACCGGATCACTGAAAAGATGAATCTGCTCACCGCAACGAGCACAATACGGTAATTGTGATTCAGGACCTAGTGCACAGTCTTTGCATAACATGGTGGGACCTTCCTGGGGCTAGCGGGATTCCAGCGTCATTAAGCGTCATGATTTTTGGGGGCAAAGAATTTCATTATTGAACTGAACGGCGAAAATGGACCAGTAGGTTTTCTGGCGGCGACTCCGCTTTCCGAGTCGCCGCCTCGTTTTCTGATCTCCTCTTCCACCTCTGCTTCTGTTATCCGATTGACCTGCATGGGACCGCTGCAGATCTCCCGCCAGGGCGCACCGGCCATGGCTTGTCTGACAATCACTTCAAAAACCTGAGCGCGCAGACCCAGTCCATGCTGGCCCTGCGGCTGGCGGGGGCATTGAGCGGAATGGACTGCATTACCGCACGATGGGCATAGCATATCTTTGGTCCCCAAGACTCCCTATCAACATAATGACTTAGCCGAGCATTTACGGCAAGTCGGTTTGCCCGCGGCGCGTTGTGTTGATGTTATGCGTGCGTTTCGTTAATTGGCTTGACGTAAAATTCTTGCGCCAGATAGAGAAGCGCCGATGTGACGGGAACGGCAACGATGGCGCCCAGCGCACCAGCCAGTGTGCCGCCCACCAGAATGGCCAGCAACACCAGCAAAGGATGCATGTCGACCTGTTTGCCCAAAAGGTGCGGCACTATGAAGTTGCTTTCCAGAAACTGTTCACAGGCAAAAACGACCAGCGTCAGTGCGATCAAAATCGGACCGCCTGTGTTAGCGGCGATCAAAACTGCCAGCACGGTAATCAGCATCGAGCCCACGAAAGGAATCAAGTTGAACAGACCAGCCATGATTGCGAGCACGAATGAATATTGCAGGTTGATCACCGTAAAACCGACCGCGAAAACGGCTGCCACCGCCGTGCTGACCAGCACCTGTCCGCGTACATAACCACCCATGCGATAGCCGAGTGGATCAATCAACCCGCGGGCGCGTTCGCGCTTATCCGGCGGTACCCATTGCAGCAAGGCATTCCAGATGACTTTTGCTTCCACCACGAAATAAGCAGCTAGAAAGAGAACCAGCACGGCGTTGAGCAGCGCTCCGAATAATCCGGCGGTAATGGAGAGGGTTTCGCGGGCAATGCGCGTGGCGACGTCCTGCAATTTGCCCGGCTCCAGTTTACGCGGTTTCGGCTGCGGCTCAGGAGGCGCTTGCATTGATGCGGCCGGTTGCGGAGCCTCGTCTTCGAACAGATCCACGCCGGCATATTGGTTAGCCCACTCGTCGGAGCGTTCTTTGAGTTGCTCGTAGACGTCGTTGACTTGTTGGTGATACCGCGGCAGGTGTTGTTTGAACAGGTCAGCCTGTTCGCGCAGCGGCTTAGACAGTGCCAGTCCGACACCAGCGTAGAACAGGGTGACGACGATATATACGGCTGCGACCGTGGCTGTGCGCGGTATTTTCTTAATCTCGGCTTTGTCGGCAACCGGAGCGATAGCAGCGGCTATGATCACGGCCAACAATACATCGATAATGACGATGCGCAACTGATAGCTCAGCCAGACGATCAATGCCGCCGTTAGAACGACGAGCGTCACGCGTATCGCCTTTGCTTCGATGGAGAGATCGCTATTTTTGTTCATTAGCGGTTGGCGTCTCCTTTTGCCTGATCAGCAATGTTACCGGTTCGCTTGCCAGTCCGCGCGGCAGCTTGTCTGCACTGTAGGCAATCACGCGCGCCTGGTGAATGCCGGGCGAGGAAAGCACCGCCGGCGGTATGGTTGCGATGCCCTTGGTGCCTACCAGGGGCACTTCCGCTAAATACTCGGCGGTATCGCCGATGGTGGGACGGTTGGAGAGAGCATCGGATTCACTCGTGGCATCAAATGTGGTGCCGGGTTTAGTAAAGACCAGCACCGCCGATTGAGCGCCTTGAATTTTGCTGACGTCGTAGGCGAGCGCTGTATTGTCCTTTGGATTCTCGAGGATATGCAGAGTGGTCGCCGTATAGGGTTTCGCTACCTTCAGCTGTGGCACTCCCAGCTCGGCCGGCATCAGGCGCAACTGTTGAAAATCCGCATAATATTCGCCCGGTGCTAGAATCAAACCGACATCGACGATTCTCTTAGCCAGCGTCCAGTCCCGATATCTGCCGAGCCAGGACATCAGATATCCCGGTGCGTTGTTGACCAGTTGGGCTGAACATCGTTTGACAGTGCCGTCATTGCTCTCGGCGTCCCAGAAAATGCGCACGCGGTCGGCATAACATCCCTTGCAGCCGTCGGTAGATGTGATGTCTGTGTGCAAACTGACGACGCCGGCTTGACGCGGGTCGATCTCGGTGCGCGGCAGCATTACCGTTACCGCTTCCTTGCCGGGATAGATGCGCACCATGTTCTTCAACACGGTGGCGCACGAAGCATGTTCGGCTTCGACCTTCCATTTGTCTTCGCTGGACAAAACTACATTGGACGGCTCGAACTTCAGTTGAGCGGCGGTCGATTCATTGGCATCAAAAGAGTATTCGCCGGCTCCGGAAGTGGTGCCAAACGGAATAAACTTACCTTCGCGTGCATACCAGCGATATGAAGTGACCATCTGGGATTTCAAGGCATCTTTGACCTGTCCCGGCCAGATGAATTCCCGGCTGCCGGCGCCCACCGGCTCCAGGGTCAGGAGTCGGTCATTGACGTTCTCGGGCGAAAACGGAGCACGCAATTGAATGCGCAGATACTGTTCGCGCCCCACCATCATGGCGCCTTTATAATCGGGCGGCAAGTCGGCCAGCAAGACGAAGAAATAGGGATTGGTCGCTTGCAGCATCCCAATCGCCTGTCTGCGCAGGTCGCGCATGAGCCGACCGGCAGTGGTCCACACTTGCAGGTTGCCGTCCGCTAAATAAGACCAGCAGGCAAAGATTGTGCTCAGCGAAATCAGGGACACTATGAGAGCCGGCTTGACGAATTTGCGCTTCAAAGTGTCGAGGGCTGGCACTGCCAGCAGTGTCAACAGTATGCATAACGGCGCCGATGACAGGAAGAACAGCCGGCTGCCTGAGAGATTCGGGTAGATGTGCCAAACCTGCAGGGACGGGATCACGCCGACAACGATCCATCCGATCAAAAAGAGTATCGGCGACCAGCGTGTGCACTTGAGCAGCAGGCGCGCCGCAAAGGATGACAGACAAGCCAGATAGCTGCAGAAAAGAACCGGTTTTACGAAGGGGAGAAACGGTTGTTCTTCGCTGGCAGGATAGATGATTTTGAGCAGCGTTGCTTTGTCGGCTAAGTTGCGCAATCCGGCTGACAGGCTGAAACTATCACCGTAACCGCCGATCAAAGTGCCCAGCATGAGAGTGCGAATTGTGGCAAACATGAACAGCGCCAGGAAGTAGGTGGCAATCAATTGAAAGCGTTTGGAGGCGCGGCGATCGGCGCGGTCGGCTTCTTCCTGTGTCAGGGTCGGGTCTTTCTCGGGCTTGAACAGAAACAGCTCGGCAAGAAACAGCACCGCCGGTAGTGTAACCGCCATTTCCTTGCTGGCTAGCGCGGCAAAGAACCAGATGAAGGATCCGGTCAGATAAGCCGGTTCGCGCAGCAGTCGGTAGCGAAGATAACAGAAGACGGCGGACAGATAGAACAAGGTGCATAGCAGGTCGACGCGTCCGATCATCCAGGCAACCGGTTCGGCGTGCAGAGGATAGGCAATGAATAGAATGGCGCTCCAGATGGCGGCTGTGGCGCCGAGGCGGTTGCCGCTTGGACCCGTCAACTCCAGCGTTATTAAACCGGTGACCAGCGCGCATCCAAGGAGAAGCAACACATTTGTGATGTGATATCCGACCGCATCGCTTTGCCAGAAAAAATAGTCCAGGAAGATCGAGAGCGACGTCAGCGGGCGATAGCTCTTCATTACCTCCGAGCCGGCCCAGTTGCCGGTGAAGTTGTTCAAAAAAGGCTGCCAGTCGTCATGGAAGGCGCGGTAGACATAGTCGAGGTGCAAGAAGTCATCACCCAGAAAGCCGATGCCCAGCGTTTTTCCATACAATGCCAGAGCTGCGACGAAGACCAGAATCAAACCCGCAAGAAACTGAGTCTTGATGCTCCTGAAGTCTAGCTTTGCCGGTTCCAGGACGAACTGGGCGGGTTTTTCGGAAAGGTCGGAACTTGTCATTTCGTCAGCTGCAAATTCACGGGATCGCAAGCGAATCCCTGCACTTTGCCTTGCTCGTCAAGCGAGAAGGCCCGCAGTTGATAATATCCGCTTGACGGAAACAACGCCTGTTCGAGAACGATCCGATTGTTCGGCGGTGACAGGCGGAATTGCTTGAGCGCTTGCGCTGATGGCGCTTGATCCCGATATGTACCTGTGTAATGCTCGAACCAGGCGCTCTCTCTCGAAACCTCGACCAGCGCCGTACTCGGTGATGCGCCTGTGATCTCGAAGGCGATCGGCCAGCCGGTATTTCGATAAACGCCATCCTCATCGGCGCGCAGGTTGGCGCTGGACGGTATCACGCGTGGTGCTGACAAGGGCTCCAGACTGACAGACTCGACGGACAGCAGGGGCGAGTTGCCGACTGTGTGTGCTTTACCGGCAACAAACGGCAATTCAATTAGGATATTCTCGATGCGGTTAGCTGCCAGCCATGACTTATGCTGGGAGACCTGGAACAAATAATCATGATAACTGCCGTCTGCCACCACCGGCAGTGAGAGCATGCGTTCGGGTCCATAAGACAAATCGCTGGTACCGTTCCAGAACAAGTAAATGCCGACCGGCTTCCCGTCGGTTGCTGCCGGCGAGACACGCAGGCGGACGCGCACGATGTCATAGGCCATTGCCGGCACGTTGAGACGCGGTGAGACCAGCTTGGCGGTCTTGCCGTAAACTCCCGGTAACGTCAGTTGCGGTGTCAGTGATGATATGTCGAGATGCACCGCCTGTGATGCGGCGGGGCTGGTAGTCAGCGGTTGCAGTTTGTGGGTCTTGCGGTTCCAGGAGACGAATTCATAGCGATCGGCGCTGGTGGACAGAGCCCGCAAGCGAGTCGGAGCAACCAGGTCGGGAAATCCGTATGTCATCGGCTCGAAGCTAATGACGCGCCGCGAAATGTCGGTACTTGTCAGCGGTGGGCGCAGCAGGATATCCAACATAGAACCGTTGTAAATCATGTGGGCGCCTTCTTCTTTGTGCGGCACGTTGAGCAGCACCAGTTTCTTCTCTGGCGGCAGCTGAGCGACGCGCTCTGCAATTGCCGAGCGGAAGTCGCGTGTATGGGCAAAGGCGTGTGCCCATGCCAGGTTATCTTTGTAGGCGATGGCGCCCCAGATGACGACCAACACCAATGCGCAGGCAGCCCCGGACCAGGAAAGCCAAAGTTGGTAGCGCCCCAGTGCTTTGAACAGCGGCACCATCAGTAGTGCCAGAGCCAGGCATAAAGGTGCACTGCCTAGATAGATAAATCGACTGCCCTGCAGGTTTTCGGTCAGGTTCCACACCTGATAAGTCGGCAGCATGGCGACCACAAACCACAGTCCGGCAAACACGAAATAGCGGGACAAACCCAGGTTCAACCTGCAGACGGCGGCACGCGCTGCCAGCAGGGCACCGGCCGCACCATAAACATAGAGCAACAGGCGCGCTGTCTTGTCGGTGGGTCCGAACAACTCGACATTGAGAGGGAAGAAGATGCGGCGCAGCGATCCGTCGAGCAACCAGCGTTTGAGAAAGCTGTTTGCCTGGGCCTCTCCGATCGCTCCGGAGTAACCGCCGAAAAGCGTCCCCAGCGCCGCCAGACGGATCAGCAGGTAGCCGCCTAGGGCCGCCCAGAAAAGCCACGTATCGCGAACGGCAACCCGCAGGCGTTGTCCGAGAGACAGCCGACCGCCCGCGCTTTCGTCAAACAGGCAGCAGAGAGCCAGAGTTGCCGGCAAGGTAATGGCCATTTCTTTGGACAGCAAGCCGAGGATGAAACATACAAAGCTGGAGGCGGACGCCATCCGGCTGCGCTCCTGCCGACCTTTGAGAAACAGCCAGAATGCCGCCAGATAGAACATCGTGCACAGGCTATCGACCCGGCCGATAGCCCAGCTGACCACTTCTGCATGCAGTGGATATGCGGAGAAAAGCGCTGCGGTCGTGAAGGCGGCAACTGTCGACCAGCTCCGGGTGCCGCTGCTGGACAACAGGCGACTGGTGAGGAGAAACAGGAAGAACGCCGAGGCGACCTGCAAGAGCGTATTGGTGATGTGGAAAAACATTGCAGAGCCGGCACCAAGCCAGTAATCCAGCGCCATCGACAGCGAAACCAGCGGTCGGTAGAACTGCGTGCCGTGAGTTTGCATCCAGTTGGAGGTGAAGTTCTCCAGCAGCAAATGAGCGTGTCCGTTGAAAACATTGGACAGATAGGTGACGTGAATGAAATCGTCGGCAACGAAATACCCGTTGAGCGTCCGGTAAAAGCAAACCAGGTTTATGGCTAACAGCGTCACCAGCACGCCGGCGTTCAGCCAGCCGGTCGCTGAACGCGGCTGGAGAGCAGGCTTTTGCCCCTCGGGTCTCTCGACCGCGGGGGTCTGATTGGCTGTGATGGTCTGATTAGGCACGCGTGATGGAGAACTGGTTGCTACACTAGTTGATGTAAGCTAACGGTGGTGCGACTTTCACGCCTCACCGTCCGATTTCAAGGAGACCCATTATAGTGGAGTCACTTCTCGGACATCCGAAATGGCGCTTAGCCAAGCCGGTACTTACTTTAGAAACTTGTTAAGAGCGGGTTTTTGCCTTGCAGACCAGACCGGGAATCACACCGAGCGATACCTCAGAAACGGAACCCGACACCGAGCCCCAAAAGCCCGGCATATTCAGGTTTCCAGACAACTTCCTCTGGGGTGTGGCCACGTCGCATTTCCAGATCGAAGGGCATCCCGACGAAATGTCCAACCAGCTCTCCGACTGGGCCGCCTGGGCGGGGCAGGACGGAAAAATACTCGATTGCTCAAACGCCAGCCGGGCCTGCGATTTCTTCACCCGTTACAAGCAGGACATCGACCTTTGTAAGGGTTTGAACATGAATTCGTTTCGGATGAGCCTTAACTGGCCGGCGCTGCATCCGACCCGCGAAGAGTGTCTGTCTCCGGACAATCCGACCATTGCCTATTACAAAGACGTGCTTAAAACGCTGAAGGCTCAGGGCTTCAAGACTTTCGTCACGCTCTTCCACTTCTGTTTGCCGCGCTGGCTGTCCGAGATCGGTGGTTGGAATAACCCTCTCACCATCGAAGAATTCGAGAAGTTCACCCGGCGTGCCATGGAGGAGTTCGGAGAATACGTCGACTACTGGGTGACGATCAACGAGCCACTGGCTTACGCTTATCAAGGCTACATTTGCGGCATCTGGCCCCCGGGCTACACGGGCAACTACGGACGAGCTTTCGAAGCTATTCGCGGCATGCTCACGGGACACTCGCTTGCCTACAAAGAAATACATCGGCAAAAGCCGGACGCGAAGGTGAGCTTCACATTGCACTGGATCCCGTTCTATCCGCGCAACAAATACAGTCCCATGGATCGGCTGGTGACCTATTTGCGTGATGTCGTCTTCAATCATATTTTCATGCAAGCGATTCAAACCGGGCGCCTCAACTTCCCCTGGCCGCTCAATCTGGAGGCGCCGCTCAAGAAGCTCAGCGGTCCGATTGCCGGGCTCAAAGACAGCATCGATTACCTGGGGATCAATTACTACACGCGCCAGATCTGTGAGTTCGAGCCATCCTGGCCGCCCGATCTGTTCGGCAAGCAATCTAACATAGTGGAGAACGAACAGTCGGGACTGGGTTGGGAGATCTATCCGCAGGGGCTCTATGACTTGCTCACAGAAGGATTGCGTCCCTATCGTACTGATTCGAAGGGACGACTACGCGAGATATTTATTACAGAAAATGGACTGGCCAACATCTATTCGGCTGAGTTGAGCGACGGCGATTGGTCTCTTGATGATGATGTGAGGGCGCGCTATCTGGTATCACATCTGGTGGCGATGCACCGTGCCATCGCAGCTGGTGCCAACGTCAAGGGCTATCTGCACTGGTCTTTGCTGGACAACTTCGAATGGGCAGAGGGACTGCGTGCGCGTTTTGGGCTGGTGCGGGTTGCCTATCCCACCCTCGAGCGGCAGGCGCGGAATAGCGCACTGCTTTACGCTGATATCGCGCGGCAGAACGGTGTTACTGATGAAAACAATCATACATAATTAGATGGGCAGACTATACAATTACTTCTATTGTCGCTTGGGAGTAGTGATGATAACGCGCCGCTTTGTTTCACAAGCTCTGCTGTCAATCATGTTCAGCCTGGTGTTGCCGTTTGCTGGACTGTCACAGAACGCACTGGCCGCGCCGGATGCGGCGAGTGGAGTCAACTGCCTGCCGGCGCAGACCGACAAAGCAATAGCCCACGTAAATGCGCGCATGCTCGCCGACATGAAATCGATCGTGCCGGGCGTTCCATTCAAGGTCGGTGTGGAATTCACAACCGATCCGCACTGGCATATCTACTACAAAGAAAACGGCGACGCCGGCATGCCGACCACAATTGAGTGGACTCTGCCGGAGGGCTTCAAAGCGTCCGAACTCGAGTGGGAAAAACCAACTCGCTTCAATGATACCGGCATCGTCACTTACGGCTACGACGGAAAAACAGTCATAGCTGCCACCATCACTCCGCCTACCAAACCTATTGCTTCGAAAAACATTTGTCTGGTCGCCAATCTCAAGTGGCTGGCCTGCAAAGATCAATGCATCCCTGGAAAGGCTCAACTCGCCTTGACGATGCCCACCGCTGCTGCCGGCACCGTTCCTGTGAAAGAAAACCAGGAAGTGTTCTCCAAGGTCGGCTCTAAAGGCAAGGTCAGTTCGGAAACCAGCGATGCCGCACTGGCCATTGATTCTCCGCCTCCGATAGATGACTCCGCGTCAGTTACACCTGCCTCATCCGTTACACCGGTCTCCACCGTGTCGGACGGCAAGAGCATTCTGGATGCGGATCTGAAAATTCAGGGCAGCGGACAGACGGACAATCTTTTCACCGTGCTGGCACTGGCATTCGTGGGTGGGTTCATCTTGAACTTCATGCCTTGTGTGTTGCCTGTCATCTCTATTAAAGTGCTGAGCTTCATGCAGCAGGCGGGTGAAGATCCAAAACGGGTATTTAAACTCGGGCTGACGTTTACGGCCGGCATAGTGTCGTCGTTTCTCGCATTGGCCGGCGTCGTGGTTGCATTGCAGCAGGCGGGGCAGCGCATTGGCTGGGGCTTCCAGTTCCAATATCCGTTGTTCGTATTCGCCATGGCCTGCGTGATTTTGTTCTTTGCGCTCAGCATGTTCGGCCTTTTCTATATTCAAGTAACCGCCGGCCAAGCTCAAGTAGACAAGCTCGCCAGTAAAGAAGGTATGAGCGGCACGTTTTTCAAAGGCGTGCTGGCGACGATCCTTTCGACGCCCTGTACGGCTCCGGCTCTGGGCTCCGCGCTTGGGTTCGCATTTGCTCAGCCGTGGTGGGTGATTGTTTTGGTGTTCTTCACCGTGTCCCTCGGCATGTCGTTTCCCTATGTGCTTCTGACCGCCAACCCGGGCTGGATGAAATACATGCCGAAGCCGGGCGTCTGGATGGAAAAGTTCAAGGAAGGTATGGGCTTCCTGATGCTGGCGACGGTGATCTGGTTGCTGTATGTACTCGGACAACAGGTCGGAACCACTGCGGCCATCTGCGCCGCCGGTTTTCTGGTGGTGCTGTCGTTCGCTGTCTGGATCGTCGGTCGCTTTACTGATCTCACATCCACTACAAAACGCAAAGCGATTGTGTATGCCATCGCTCTCGGTATCACCGGATTGGGGGCTCAGTTCCTGTTGCTTCCTTACCCGCAATTGTTGTCCGCCAGCCCCGCCGTCGCTACTCCCGACAAACAGCTGGAGACTTCCGTGCGGTATGCCAACAGCGTCACGGTGCCGCAAGCAAGCGACGGTATCAAGTGGGAGCCGTTCAGCATCGAAAGACTGGATGCCAATCTGGCTGCCGGCAAGACTGTATTTGTCGATTTCACTGCCGACTGGTGTCTGACCTGCAAGGTCAACGAATCGCAGGTAATCAATACTCCGCCCGTCCTGGAAAAGTTCAAAGCGTTGAACGTTGTCACCATGAGAGCCGACTGGACTCATCAAGATGATCAGATTACCGCCATCCTGAAGAAGTTTGGACGTTCTGGTGTGCCGCTCTATGTGATTTTCCCAGGCAACAACCCGACGGCGCCTATCGTGTTGCCGGAAGTTGTGACGCAGCAGGTCGTTGTTGATGACCTCACCAAGGCCGGCGCCAGCAAATAGCTGGTATCATATCGGCCGCGGCGAAAGTCATGAGGGCCTCAGTATGCCAGTCTGGAAGAAACCGGCTACCGGTGCGGTTCTGGCATTATGTCTGGCGCTCGGGACGGCAGCGAGCGCCGCACCCGATGGCAAGGTCTCGTTCGGCGACCACAACTTTTCTCTGCAGTTTCCATCTACCTGGGTGCGCGAACCGGAGCCGAGCGCTCCGCAGATATTGCGGGCCCAGGCTCCCGGTGGTCAGGCTAATTTGATCGTCATTGCGGATAAGTCGGCTGGTGCTGCCAGCACCGAGGAATTTGCGGCCAGTAATTTGCAGGCGCTCAGGCATGTTTTTGGCGAAAAACTAAAACTCGAATCCGACGAGCCGGTGGCGCTGAAAAATGGAGAGGGGCATGTACTGGTGCTCGCGCAAGAGTTGCTGGCAGCCGACAGTACTCCGCTCAAGATCAAACAGTACATGATGCTCTTTGTCGCGCACGGAACCGGCTACGCCGTCACTTGTACTGCGCGCGAAGACTTTTACAAGAGTCTGGAAAAGACATTTCAATCAATTGGACAGTCTGTGCTTATCACCGCCGGTGATACCGCAGCTGCTGATCGGCGCGCGAATGCCGCACTGGAATCAAAGACAAGTTCAGAGCCGGAGAAGTAGAAGCCAAACATGACAGATCAGATGCCATCCTCGGGGACAGCCGCCGCAGACAATCTCACAGCAAGGCGAATTGGTGCTGTGGGAGCCGTGTCGGTGCCCTGGATATTTTTTGTTTTGCAATTGGTCCTGGTGCCCGGGTACCTGATGCCGATGTTTCACCACCCGATTGCCGGACCGGTTCTGATTGGCGTGCTCCTGGTCGGGCTGGCTATCAGCGCGGTCACCTGGTTTTTCTTGCAACGTTCGCAAAAACCTGTGGTCTGGATTCTCTTGATTCTGTTTATAGTCGGTCCGCAGACACTGTCATCTATTGCAGTGTCCGCTCTCGGACCTGCGATTGTCACCATAATTCAGGCGCTTGGTCCCGTGGTGGGCAGCGAAAATCGCTAGCCGTTCTACAGCCCTTTGAGAACAGACAACAATTTCTGATTGTCCGGGATGCCTTCTTCGATGTGCCGGATGGTGCCTTGCTTGTCGATTACAAACAGGACGCGCGCGGCTGTGCTTTTGCCTTCGCGGACGGTGCCATAGGCGGCGCCCACCTTGCCTGTTTCGTCGGCGAGCAAGGGCTGCTTCAGGCTGAATTTGCTGGAGAACTTTTCATGACTGGCAACGTTGTCGCATGAGATGCCCAGCACTTGAGTTTCGGCATTATTGAATTCGTCCAGGTTTTCCGAGAAATTGCACATTTCTTTGGTGCAACCGGGCGTGTCATCTTTGGGATAGAAGGCCAATACGACATTCTTCTTGCCGCTGAAGTCATCAAGCGAAATCGTTCCACCCGGATGAGCCGGCAGTGAAAACTTGGGCGCCTTGTCTCCCACGTGCAGGACAACTGTTGTGCTTTGCGGCGTAGTCATATGAAGCCCTCCGGTATATATAGGTCGTAGATGTTAGCACCATCTTCAGTATTCGGATCGCAAATGGCGACAGCGGGAACATGCGGATTCTTAGCCGTCGAAAGATATAAGTGTGCGCTTGAGAATTGCGCCTGGAATCTGAACCAATGAAGAAGCGTCGACAAGGACCGCGTTTATTTGCCCTTCTTAGCACGGCCCTGACCGTGACGGGCGTTGTGGCAGCATGGACGATGCCGGCAGAGGCTGCCGTGCAGCTTCTATTTCCGGTCGCCGATACGCGAGTGACCTCGGGATTTGGTTTGCGCGTGCATCCGATTACGCGCGCAGAAGATTTTCACACCGGTTTAGATCTGGCCGCTACCCACAATCAGCGCGTGCACACCGTAATGTCCGGCATTGTCGTGCAAGCCGGTGCGCGCGGATTACTGGGGAATGCTGTTGAGGTGGTCGATCAAAAGACCGGCATTTCAACGATCTACGGGCACATGAACAGCCTGGCTGTTGCCGCGGGAGACCGGGTCGAGAAAGGCGAAACCATTGGTTATGCAGGATCGACCGGACGCTCGACCGGGGTGCATGTGCACTTTACAGTGAAGAGAAACGGTGTCATTTGCGATCCGACGCCGTTTCTTGATGGTATCGCCCGTAATGGCATGTTGATTGCCGTCGGGCCCGCCCACGCAAGTCTACAAACGCTCGCCAAAGTTGATCCGGCTGAGGCAAAACGCCTGGCTGCCGTGAAGCTGGCTAAGGCGAAGGAGACGGCGCGCCTGGCTCAGGAAGAACTTTCGAAAGCCAAGGAAGCAGTGGCGGTAGCCAAAAAGGACGCTAATACTTACTCATATCTATTCGACCAGGGGGCGGTCAGTCGCAACGACTCAGAGGTCAGGCAGGCCGCTTTGCGGGCTGCCGAAGGACGTCTGGCTGCAGCGCAGAAAAAAGTGAACGGCATAGGTTAAGCAGGCGCAAGCGGCTATACTATGCTGTCTTTTGAGTTTGTGAGGCTTTTCAAATGATCAGCAGTCGAGCCGTTAACGTGGTCGCATTGAGCTTATTCGTCTCCGGGGCTTGTGTGTGCCTCTCTGGCTGCGGCGGGGGACAGCCAACCGCAAATAATGCGATCACTGGTGATCCGACTGTCACTACGACTGTCAGTCCCGACAAGTCGACGGAAACAACAGTCATCGACTCGGGCGGCGGAGCCAAGACCACCATGGTGACGAAGAGCAGCGCTGACGGCACCGTTCAGGAAGTCGACAGCACGATGGATTCCGGCGACGGCACCCAAATAAAGATGCACGGCAAGTCCAGTCCGGACGGCAAAGGCGATGTCGAACTGGAAACTCCCGGTGGCGTGAAAGTGCATGCTCGCGGCAACGGCGACGGCAGCACCGCCAAGGTGACCATCGATGGACTGGGCGACATAAATGTCGATACGGACAGGAACGGCAACTCAACCATCGTTACTCCTTTCGGCAAAGTGACGGCTCCGGCGGTCAAGGATAGTAGTAAGTAGCTAAATGGCTGCAAAAGTTGAGCAGAAGTGAAGGCCCAAATTCGTCACAGGGCTATCCCTGTGTGGCGATCGCAGCTATAATGTGACTGAACGGTCACTAAATTACCCTGCGCTATGCAAACTCTGCCGCAAAGGTCGCCAGGACGGCCACGAGACGAATCTCTTCCGCAAAGAAGGCGGGAGGAAATTCTCGTTGCCGCCACCCGGCTGTGGGCTGACAAAGGCTATCCCAATACCGATCTGGAAAGCGTTGCCGCTGAGCTCAAGATAGCAAAAGGGACTTTATACCGTTACTTCTCTTCCAAGGAAGAGATGTTTCACGCCGCGGTCGACCGCGCCATGCAATTGCTCCAGCAATGGATTGCTGAGGCAGCGACGCCCGTGGAAGAACCGCTTTTGCGAATTCGTACGGCCGTATCTGCTTTTCTGACGTTTTTCGATGATCATCCGGAACTTCTGGAATTGATCATCCAAGAGAGAGCTGAGTTTCGCAATCGCCAAGAACCTACCTTTGTGCAGTATCGCGCGCGCAACATCGGTGTCTGGCAAAAATTGATCGAAGATCTGATGGACAGCGGACGCGTGCGGCGCATGCCGGTAGCCCGAGTGACCAACGTGATTAGCTGCTCTTTGTATGGCGCGCTTTTCACTCACTATTACAACCGCCAGCAACCGCTGGCATCGGCAGCCGATGAAATTATCGACATCACATTCCACGGATTCCTCACCCATGACGACCGGCAGAACTAAGCCTGATACCGAAAGCGGTGCCAATGCCAGTTCGTCCCCTCCCAAAGGCTTTATGGACGACATGATGCTGCGAGCCAAGCAAGTTGCCGGTGAGAAATCATCGAGCAAGTTGCGTTGGGTGGCGATCGTCGCAGCCATTGCCGTTTTCGCCGCGGCAGCCGCGGTCGGTTTCTTCCTGCTGGGCGGCAAGAAGAGCGAAACTCACGTCGCCAAGCCTGTACTTACCGTGACGACCACCAGAGTGATCGAAAAATCCATGCCGGACGAAGTTTTGATCACCGGTTCGATCTGGCCGTGGGACCCTACTCAGATTGCCTGCGAGATCGGCAACTTGCGCGTGCAAACTGTCACCGTCGAAGAGGGCGCCACCGTTCACAGAGGACAGGTGCTGGCCACTCTCAACTCTTCTGTCTTGCGCGCTCAGTTGGCGCAGGCGCGAGCTCACCTGGCAGCCAACGAAGCTGCTTTGATAAAGGCGCGCCAGCCTAACCGTCAGCAAGACATTGCCGGACTGAGAGCTGCGCTGGCCCAGGCGAGAGCGAACATTGAACGATCGAAAGCCGCGCTCGTGCAGGCGAAGCACAATTTCAAAAACCTGCGCGATAACGCTGACCGAGCCATTTCACTGGCGCAGCAAGGGGCAATTTCTTCGCAAGAAGCTGAGACCAGAGATACACAAGCCAAAGTGGCTCATGCCGAAATCGGCAGTGCCGAGCAAGGTGTCGAAGCTTCCGACTTCGTCGCCAAACAAGCCAAAGAAAAGCTCGATATGGCCGAAGTCGGCGGCGTGCAGAAGATATTTTGATGGCGCAAGCGCAGGTCGCCGAGCAAAAAGCGGAAGTCGAACGACTCTCCAGCTTGATTGCGCAAACGATCATCACCGCGCCCGACGACGGGTTGATCACGCGCCGGTTGACGCATGTCGGTGATACGCCGCAAGTAGGCGCCGTGCTTTTCCGCATGGCTCGCCAGGGAAAACTGGAGATGCGCGCCGCTGTGCCCGAACGCGATCTGCTCAAGGCTGCTCCCGGCATGAAGGTCCAACTGCAGCGCGCCGACGGCAAAATGATTGAAGGTACCGTGACTCTGGTGGTGCCGGAAGTAGATCCGGATACACGCCTGGGCATGCTGCGCGTGGCGGTGCCCGCGGATCAGGGGCTGGTGGCCGGCATGTTTTGCAAAGGCTCGCTTTTGCTGCCTGAACATCCGGCAATCGTGGTGCCGGGCGATGCTGTGATTGCTCGCGACTCGAGATATTTCGTCTTCATATTGAGCGGCGATAAAGTGGTGCGCACCGCCGTCACGATCGGTGCCCGCACCAATGAGCAGGTGGAAATTACGAGCGGGCTGCAGCCGGGACAGAAAGTGGTGCTGGCTGGAGCGGCATTCTTGAAAGACGGTGACATGGTGCGGGTGGCGGATGCTTTGCCGCTGACGCCGCTGGGGCTGGATAAGCAGATCGCAGCTCCGCAGTCGTCGCCGAAACAGGAATCGAGGTAGTCCGTTATGGATTTCAGGCGCATATCGGAGTGGTCGATTCACCATCCGGTGCCCGTCATAGTTCTGTTCCTGCTGCTGACTATTGCCGGTTTGTTTTGCTTTTTCAACCTGGGCATTGATGAAAGCCCGAACATTGATGTGCCGGTTGTGGTGGTGTCGGTCACCCAACCGGGAGCGGCGCCCTCTGAAATGGAGACGCAGATTACCCGCAAGATTGAAGACTCGGTGGCGGGCATCGGCAACATCAAGCACATCAATTCGACGGTCAATGAAGGTGCCAGTGCCACCACCATCGAGTTCGAGCTGGGCACAAATATAGATCGCGCCGTCAATGACGTGCGTAACGAAGTTTCCAAAGTGCGCATGCAGTTGCCGCAGGGTATCGATGAACCGATTATTCAGAGAGTCGATTTCGTTGGTGGACCGTTTGTCACCTACACAGTTGAGTCGCCCACGCGCAGCCTGGAAGATTTGAGCTGGGTGGTGGACAACGATATCGCCCGGGCGTTGCTTTCTGTGAAAGGGGTCGGGCAGATTCAGCGCTCCGGCGGCATCGATCGCGAAGTGCGCATTAACTTAGATCCGGCGCGTCTGGAGTCGCTCGGCATTACTGCCGACCAGGTCAACCTGCAAGTCAAAGCGATGAACATCGATCTGCCGGGCGGTCGAGGCGAGCTGGGACCCAGTGAGCAGACTATTCGTACACTGGGCAGTGCCACCAATGTCGATCAGTTGCGCGCTCAACAGATCATGCTACCCAACGGCAAGTTCGCCAGGCTTGATACACTGGGCGAAGTTAAAGATGGGTTTGGAGACCGGCGTCAGCTGTCGCTTCTAAACGGCAAGCAAGTTGTTTCGTTTTCGGTGGTGCGCTCGTTCGGATCCAACATGGTCGATGTCATGCGCGGTGTGGAAGCCCGACTTACCGAGCTGGAAAAAACGCTGCCCAAAGACGTCAAGGTTACGAAAATTCGCACGGAAGCGAAATTCGTCGAGCAGTCTTATGAAGCTTGCATGGATCACTTGATACTGGGCGCGGTGCTGGCCGTGATCGTCATCTGGTTCTTCCTGAAAGATTGGCGTGCCGCTCTAATCTCTGCCGTGGCCATGCCGCTCAGTTTGATCCCCACCTTTGCGGTCATGAAAATTTTGGGCTACACGCTCAACAACATGTCGCTCCTGGGACTGTCGCTCGTGATCGGCGTGCTGGTCGATGATGCGATTGTGGAAGTGGAAAACATCATTCGCCACATGGCGATGGGCAAGAAGCCGTTTCAGGCTTCTCTGGAAGCAGCTGATGAAATCGGACTGGCGGTGGTTGCCACCACCATGACCATCGTCGTGGTCTTTGTGCCTGTCTCATTCATGGGTGGGATACCGGGACAGTTTCTCAAACAGTTTGGAGCGACAGTAGCGGTCGCAGTTCTGTTTTCGTTGCTGGTCGCCCGCATGCTCACCCCGCTGATGGCGGCATATTGGCTGAAGTCCGGGCATGAAGAAGAGCACATGTCCGGTAAAGCCATGCGCATCTACGACGGAATGCTTGCCTGGGCTTTGTCGCACCGGGGCACGACAGTGGCTATAGCCGTTGCTTTCTTTGTCGTCAGCATTGCGCTCTTTCGCACCATGCCCACATCGGTGATCGGCAATGTCGACCGCGGCGAGACTCTCTTGCAGGTGGAGTTGCCGCCGGGTTCTTCGCTGGAACAGTCGGAAGCGGTGACTCAAGAGCTGACTCGCATTTTATTGAAGCGCTCGGAAGTGCAGCAAGTCTATGCCAGCATCGGTACTGCTACAGCCGGGCGGGGAAGAAACACCGGCAGCGCCGGTGAAGTGCACAAATCAAACGTCTACATAGCCTTGAAACCTCGTGACCAGCGCAAACTGAACCAGGCGGAGTTCGAGCGAGATGTACGTCCGCAACTGCTGGCGGTGCCGGGCGCGCGTCTGGCGTTCAACCGACTAATGGGTATCAGCGGCAAGTTGAAGATCGTGTTGACCAGCAACGACGATCAAGATTTGCGACAGACCGCCGAGCAACTGGAGACACAAATGCGCGGCGTGCCCGGTATCTCCGACATCGTTTCCAGTCTGTCGCTGCAGCGCCCGGAGCTGCTTGTGAAGCCGGATTTCGACCGGGCGGCCGAGCAAGGTGTGTCGGTGACATCAATCGCGCGCACCGCGTTGATTGCCACCATCGGCGACATCGACGCCAACCTGGCCAAATTCAACCTCAGCGATCGCCAGATCAACATTCGCGTTGAATTAGATCCGCGCTACCGCAACGACTTGCACGTCCTGTCAGATTTGCGAGTGTCCGGAAAAAACGGGCGCCTGGTGCCGCTCAACTCGGTCGCGCACACTTCTTTCGGCAGCGGACCGTCCCAGATCAATCGTCTTGACCGGGCGCGCCAGGTGACCATCGAAGCCAGCATCGATCCAAATTTCACGCTCGGGCAGGCGCTGGTGGCGGTGCACAACTTGCCGGCTTACAAACAAAAACCGCTGAGCGTCATCGATACGCCGCAGGGAGACGTGGAGATACAAAAGGACATCTTCACCGGCTTCGGACAGGCGCTGTCGGCGGCGGTCATGCTGATATATGCCGTTCTGGTTTTGCTGTTCAACGGATTTTTGCATCCCTTTGCCATCATGATGTCGTTGCCGCTGGCTCTCGGCGGGGCGCTCATGGCGCTCATACTGGGGCATCAGTCGCTGGGCTTTTACGCGTTAATAGGCATCGTCATGCTGATGGGTCTGGTCACCAAGAACGCCATCCTGCTGGTTGAATATTGCTTGATGGCCATGCATTCCGGTGTCGATCGGCACACGGCCATCGTGCGTTCTGGTGAGGCCCGCATGCGCCCGATCTTGATGACGACCGTGGCAATGATTGCCGGTATGTTACCGATTGCGCTGGGACTGGGTGCCGGGGCTGAGGCTCGTCAACCGATGGCCATCTGCGTAATCGGCGGACTGATCACTTCTACACTCTTAACATTGATTGTGGTGCCGGTTGTCTTCACGTATGTCGACGATCTCGGCCGCTTTATCGCCCGCAAATTCCGGCACCGCTCGCCAGCGGAAGAACCAAGCCAGGCGCGCCCCTCGGTCAACGTGGAAGGCTGAAAAGTATAGTTACCTTTTAGTCACTGTCTTACGCTGATGGCGGCGCCATGCTGGTTTGGCGGTTCTCAAGCGAGAGTATAAATTCATGCGCGCTGGCTGGTGGCCGCGTACAATATCGGCATGGAATCACGATCTACACGGATGTCGCGCAAAGAATATCGAGTGGCGGTCAGTGCGCTTTTGCTGATCGCCGCCTCTGCGTCGGCACCATATGCAGCACTGGCTCAGCCCGATTCGACACCGGCGGCATCGACGCCGTCGGAAAGCGGTGGCACCGGCAATCCGCCCGCCAGCATTTCGCCGCCCGGACCGAATGATGTCACGCCGACACCCGCTCCTTATGTGTCGACTCCGGCTCCTTCGCCGGGTGCCGAGCAGATAGAGGAACAATTCACCAAGCCGACCGGCCCGGTGCAATTGAAGTCTACCGGACAAGCAGACGCTCAGGCCGCCCAGTATGCGGCCGGGCCGGCATCACCGCCGATCGAAACTTTGCTGTCCGAGCAAGAGCGTATCGCACCGAAAACATTGCCACTAAATCCGGTGAAGGTGCAAGAGCTGATTCCGATCGGCAATGGACGTTTGCCGCCGATCAAATTAGAAGCCACGTACAACCAGCCGATCAGCCTGCGCGAAGTGCTCGGCACAGTGATCGATCAAAACCTGGCCATCAAGATATCCAAGGCGGGCATGGACTCGCAGCGTTACCTGTTCTATGGAGCGGTGGCCCGCTACCTTCCGGATTTCAACATTCTCTACAGAACGCAAGATCTCTTCCGCGATCAACAACCGTCCGTGAACACGCGCATCTGGAGTAATACTTTGCGGATGCCGGTATTCCAGGGCGGCCGCATCACCTTTGGTGCTCTCTCCAACTATCACCGGTATAAGAGCGCGCAATTCGCCTACTCAACGACGATCAACGATTCGCTTCTGGCCGCCTACCAGGCGTACAACAACGTGCTGCTGCAGCAGGTGCTCTTGCAGATTCGCGTTCAGGCTGTGGAAGTTTCACGCGCGCAATTACGCATCAACCAGCAGCAAAAGAATGCCGGTACCGGCACCAACTTTGCCGTCATGCAATCTACGACACAGTTGGCTCTAGACAAGCAAGCGCTTCTGCAGCAGCAGCTGGCCGTGCGACAAGCATCGCTGCAACTGGCGGCGGTGATGAGCATGAACGTCGGCGTCAATTTGCTGCCGCTGGAGTCTCAAGTTACCGAATCTCGTTTGTGGGATGAAAACGTCAACGTCAACGAATTGTTGGCCACGGCGCTGCGACTGCGTCCTGAACTGGGACAACTGCAGCACAACCGTATCGCGCAGACTCGCCAGATCCAGGTTCTGGCTGCGCCACTTTACCCGACAGCGCAGTTCTTCCTGTCCACCAACCGCTCGGAAGGCGGTAGCAGTGGCAGCGGCAGCAGCGCCAACCTGGGCAACATCACAGGCACCGGCTCGGCTGGCACCGGAGCTGGTGGCAGTGGTATTCAGGGCGTTGGTGCCACCGGGATCGGCGGCGCAGCGGCGGCTGCCACCAATACGGTCGTCATACCGGGTGGTGGCGGTACCGGACTGGTGGTCGGTTCCGGTGCTGGCAAGACGACCTTGACTGCTGGTTTCGACTTGACCTGGAGCATCGCATCGCTGGGTGTACCCGACGCTATGAACGTACAGTCGCAAAGATATCTGGCGCGCCAGGCTTTGCTGCAATACAACCAGCAGGTGATTTCAGTCACGCAGCAGGTGCGTTCGTCGTATTTGTCCGCGCTGGTGGCCGAAGAGGCTGTCGACGTTGCCGGCGAGGGAGTGGTCGCCTCCACGGAAGGTCTAAGACTGGCTAACTTGCGCTTGCGTCACGGCGCCGGGACCAACCTGGAAGTCATTCAGGCACAACGAGATTACATTCAGTCGCTCGTCAACCAAGCTCAGGCGATCGTCGCCTACAATAATGCCCAGGCGCAATTGCTTCACGACACGGGGCAAATTTCGCTGGCCACCTTGACCACGCAAATCAAACAGCCAATCTCGGCGGCGCCTCTCAAGTTGAACCTCAACTAACTGATGCACAAACTGCCCAAAGACTGCGATCTGTCCTTTCTCGAGGACGTGCCGCTTGACACGATTGACTTCGGGGTCAACGACATTCACTTCTGGTTTCACAACGGCGCCAAGCTGACTGTGGAGTATCGATTTCATTTGCGACAGATGCATGGGGAAGAAACCTCCTGGCGCAGCGGCATGCTGATCGATCCCGAGTCGTCGGGGCTGCTGCGCCTTATACAGCAGAAGATCAATCGCATCGATGTGCACCACGACCAGGACCTGGATTTGCGCTTCGGGAACGGTGCCGGACTTTTGGTGGTGGGCACTGACAACAAATACGAGTGCTATCGCATCACCTATGGTGACACGCAGATAGTTGTGTGAAGCTGCTGATTTCTAGCCGCGTACGGTCGATTCGATTGCTGCCAGCAGGTCGTCCAGTTTGGCGACATCGCGGCTTTCGACAAATACAGCCAGCACGCCGACTGCCACTGCCGTGAGCACGGTGACTTTGTCATCGGCATGGAAAATGATCTGGCGCAGTTTACCCATTTCCAGTTTCTTCGCAGCCAGTTCCGTGTGGCTGTGCATGGCGGTACAGAGGACGCCTAGAGTGTCCTTGTCCATGCCGCTGCTCAATGTGGAGGCAATCACCAGTCCGTCGTTGCCGACGATCAAGCTGCCTGCGACACCGGGGGCGGTATCAATCTTTTGCAGCAGCATTTTGATGCCTTCGCCGCGGGCTGAACTGATCACGCGGGCGGTGGTGAGACCGGAGCCGATCTTTTCGCCTTTCTTCTCGCCTGATTTGATGATGTTTTCTACAGCCTGGACATCAATCAGCTGACGGCCGATAGACTTGATGGTACCAACTTCCTGATCCTTGGCGGGAGCAGCAGTGCTGGCTGACAGGCGGCCGAATTCCTTGACGTTGGGATTGACGGGCTTCTTGTCTCCGACCGGCTCGCCGTCCGGTTTCCCAGCATCCGCCGCTGGTTGCACGGCAGCTGGTTTCTCTTCTCCCTTGGGAGTGAAATCCATGGAAGGTTTGCTTTCGGACTTGGCCGGCTCGTTAGTGCCGATGTTGTCGTTGGTGACGCCGGGATCCGCCACCAGATTGTCGAATATGCCCCCGATGTCGTCATCAGAGACGTTGAACAGTCCGCCTTTCTCTTCAGCGGCCGCAGCCGGCTTTGGTGCTTCGGCAGGCTTAGGTTCTTCTTTCTTCGGCTCTGGTTTCGGTGTGACCGGTTCGGCTTTCGCCGGTGCCTTCTCGGCGGCCTCCGGTTTGGCGGAGAAGATGCTGCCCAACTCGGCAGTCGGTGCTTCGCCTACCGAACCTGAGTCTTTAACGGCGGTCTGAATCCACTCCAGCAATCCATCGATAGATGATTGGTTGTAGGCATCGCAGAAGACCGCCAACACGCCCATTCCGACTTCGGTGAGCACCGTCAGTTTGTCGCCGGATTTGAAAACAATCTGATGCAGTTCGCCCATATCCAGCTTGGTGGTGCCGAGCTTGGTGGTGCTCTGCATAGCCAGCGAAAGAGGACCAAGAACGTCCTTCATGAAGCCGAGCGACTCGGTGGCACCGACGAGCAGACCGTCTTTACCGATGACGAGTGACCCGTTGGCGCCCGGGAAGCTGGCTATCTTATTGAGCAGTGCCTGAATGTCGGCGCCTTTGTCGACGGAGACAACTTTGGCAGTGGTTGAGCTGGGGTCGCGACCCTCGGCGCTCTTGATCAAACCTTCGACGGCTTGTGTATCGAGCAGCATCTGACCGATGGTCTTGAGGGTACCGGGTGCTCCTTCGGGAGCTTTGTTGGTAGCGCTGGCGGACAGACGTCCGAATTCTTTGACCTTGTCGCCCTTCTTCTTGGGCTTCGTTTCCGCGGCCGGCGTTGGTGCCACAGGCTTGCTTTCCGGCGCTTTATTGCCTTTCAAGTCATCTTTGGTGACGGATGGATCGGCGACGATATTGTCGAACAGTCCGCCGATATCATCGTCGGATACGCTCAGCAAGCCGCCCTTGTCTTCCGTCGGTGCGGGCGTCGGCTCCGGTGTCTTGGCGCTGGCCAACGGCTCGCGGCTGTTGATGGCATCATTAGTGACTGATTTGTCGGCAACGATGTTATCGAACAGACCACCGACATCTTCATCGGAGATACTGAAAAGTCCGCCGCCCTGCTGTTCCTCAACCCGGGCAGGAGGCGTCGCCTCTTGCGGCTGCATCTCGGTGACGGCTTCTTTGAGCATGGCGTCGAAGGCGCCGACTGTTTCCTTTTGCGCGGATTCGGCGTCTTCCAGCTTCAGTTCCAGTTCTGCTTCGGTCTCCAGCGCGTCAGCCAGCTCTTCAGGCGTCAGTTGTCGCGGTCTGCTGAGCGCGGCATTAGAGATCATGCCGCCGCCGGTTTTAGGTTTGCGTTCAATCGATTCGAAGCGACTGGGATCGAGTTTGGCCAGGATTTCAGCTGCCGACTCGCTTTCTTCTTCCTGTACTTCAGCTTTCAGGCGTTCGCGCTCTTCCTTGGTAATCACCGGTTCGGACGGTTCTTCTTCCTCGGAGATGCGGTCGTTTTCTTGCGGTTTCGTCGAGTAATAGCCAACCGTCGACAGTATGCCGGCGACGTTCATAATTGCCAGTTGCACCCAGTTGAGCAGCAAGGTGCCATCGGGCATGCCCTGCGTGGTTCGCGTCATCACGTTGCCAAAGGTACCGATCGCCATGATGAAGCCGATCATCATCATGGAAATGCGGGCGATATCGGCGGGGCTTGCGTTTTCAAACAGCAAGACCGACATGATGAGTGAGATGGCGATTTCAGCTGGAATGACGACGAAAGAGGGGACCTCGACAATCTGATCGGCAAACATCGGTGGAATCACGCCGACCGCCATAAATCCCAGGCCAAAAATCAGGACAAATGGGATGAGATTTTCGCGCCTCTTAAGTCTTGCCATTTGAATACTCGTTCCGCTATGGACTGCTGCTCTGTTTATAACCCCGCCAAGGGTTACATTCCCGGAAGTATCCGGATCAATACACATCAAAGCTAAATTAAATCATTTTGGCAACGTGCTTCGCAGCGTCCTGCCAGGGTTTTAATCGCCCCTCTTCGGTATGTTGACAATGTCCGTCGGAGGCTGGTCAGCACTGCGATCAAGTGCGGAAAGTGGCTGCCAGTGCGGATGAGAGCTGATTGCGCACGTTCGTCATTTCGCTTTCCACCTGTTCGGCAGTCAGCGTTTCGGTAGCATGCTGGAATGTCAATCGATATGTCAGGCTTTTCTTATCTTCGCTCAGTTTGAATGTGCTAACCAGTTCGACTGCCTGCAGTAGATTGCTGGTGGCACCGGCGATGCACTGCATCACAGCCTGGTTTTCCACGTCTGTGTCGAGGTCTGCCGAGAGGTCGCGGACAACCAGCGGTGTGGCGTAAATCTCGGTAAAGCTGTGAGAACGTCGCAATCGGCTGAGTTCGTCGAGATGGAGTTCGAAAACGAACGCCACCTTCTTCAGATCGAAGGCTTTACCAATGGCGGGATGGACTTCTCCCACCATTCCCAGGTCTAGATTTGTGTTGCCGTCTGGTCGATAGACGACACGACAACTCTTGTTGGGGTGGAACCAGCCCGGCATATTGCCGCCGACGAATGCCACCTTCGCAGGATCCAGGCGCAAGTCCTTCATCAGATTCTCCACAACGCCCTTCGCCGTGTAGTAGTCGGATTCCCCCTGGGCTCTCCAGGGGGCTTGCTGGGGTGCACCGGAAAGAACCCCGGACAACAGCAGCTTTTCAACTGTGGCAGTCTGCTTGGGATCCGTTGCCCGCGCTTTTGCAGATTGCGTCTGATAATTGCGGCCCACCTCAAACAGCCAGACATCCAGCCGTCCGCGCGCCTGGTTGTAGGCGGCCGCACGCAAAAGCCCTGGAATCAGGCTCTGCCTCAAAACTTGATGCTCTTCGCTCAATGGATTGAGCACGCGCACCTGGCATTCGTCGCTGCTGGGTACGGCGCCACGGCCTTGCAGGTCTTCGATGCTGATCAATGAACTCAGCCAGGCCTCGCTCAAGCCGGAGGCGCGCAGACTCTCGCGTGATATCAATGGCGCCTGGTCCGGTGGTGCGGCGGCGATGGTCTGCCCGGGCATCGACGGCGGTAAGCGATCGTAGCCCCAGAGCCGGCAGACTTCCTCGATCAGATCAATCTCGCGCGTCACATCTTTTTGACGAAACGAGGGCACGTCGACGTCGATACCCTCTTCGCCGCGGGCTTTGCCGTCGAATCCCAACGGCGCCAGGAGGCTCGTGGCCTCGCTGGCGCTGATTTCGATTTCGGTTATGCGCTTCAGTTGCGACATGCGCATCGATACCGTCTGTGGTGGCACGGCGTCGGAGCCGGCGGCCGTCAATTTTCCTAATTTACCCCCGGCATACTTGAGCAACAGGTAAGTGGCGCGATCGGAGGCAACGCGCACGGAGCCCAGGTCGACGCCACGTTCGAAGCGCAGGCTGCTGTCGCTGGTCAAGCCCAGCAGGCGGCTGCCGCGCCGCACTCGGGACGGGCGGAAGCATGCCGCTTCCAGAGCGATAGCTTGAGTGTCGTCGGCTATTTCGCTGTCTTTGCCGCCCATCACTCCGGCGACGCCGACCACTCCACCGGCATCGGCAATTACCATCACTTCTTCGCTCAGGTCTCGTTCTTTGGCATCGATGGTCGTCAGTCTTTCGCCTTTGCGGGCGCGGCGCGTGGAAAGTTGGGGTCCGCGCAGTTGCCGCAGATCATAAGCATGCAGCGGCTGACCGTATTCCAGCATCACATAATTGGTGATGTCGACAATGACGCTGACGGTGCGCATGCCGACTGCCTGCAGGCGTCTTTCGATCAAGTAGGGTGAAGCGCCGTTCTGCAATTGGGTCAAGAGGCGAGCTGTGAAAAACGGGCAGTCCTCCAGGCTTTCGATCTCGACGACCACTGACTGTGACTGGTCTTCGCCTGCGGGCAGCGCCCAATCTTGTTTCTTCAAGGGGCGCCCGAAAAGCGCCGCCACCTCGCGCGCCAGCCCGACCACGCACAGTGCATCGCCGCGATTGCTGCGCGAGCCGACATGAAGAATCCAGTCCTTTTGCAGGTGCAAAAGTTGTTTGGCGTCGATGCCCAGCGGCGTCTGCTTATCGAGCAAGAGGATACCATCGCCACTACCTGTAATACCAAGTTCCGGTGCCGAGCAGAGCATGCCGTTGGAGGTGACGCCGCGGATTTTGCTTTCTTTGATCTCGAGGGCGGTGCCGTCGTGACGGTTGATCACACGAGAGCCGGGCAGGGCCACCGGAATGCGGTCGCCGACATTGATGTTCCAGGCGCCGCAAACGATTTCGCGCGCTTCCGCCTGGTCTTGCAGTTTGATTTTGGTGACGCGAATTTTGTCGGCGTTGGGGTGAGGATTGATCTCGAGTATCTCGCCGACAATCACATCGCCCACCAGATCCGGGCCGAAAGGTCTTACCTCTTCTACTTCCATGGCGCCCATGGTCAGGCGGTCTGCCACTTCCTGCGGTGACAAGCCGGAAACGTCGACAAAGTCCGAGAGCCAGTTGTACGAGAGCTTCACGTCACTGTTCCTTATGAGTTAAAACTGTTCGAGAAAACGCAGATCGTTGTTGTAAAAGTTGCGAATATCGTTGATGCCGTATTTGAGCATGGCCAGCCGTTCGATGCCCATGCCAAAGGCGAAGCCGCTCCAGATCTCAGGGTCGATACCGACGCCGAGGAGGACATTGGGATCGACCATGCCGCAGCCGAGCAGTTCGAGCCAGCCTCGCTGCCCGCAAGTCTTGCAGCCTTCGCCGAGGCAGAACGGGCACTGGCAATCTAATTCCGCACTGGGTTCCGTGAACGGAAAGAAGTCAGGGCGAAACCGGGTTTTGAGCGGTTTTCCGAAGACTAAGCGGATGAATTCATTGAGTGTGCCTTTCAGCTGACCGAACGTCACGTTTTTGTCCACAAGCAGTCCTTCCACCTGGTGAAAGAGCGGGTACTTGCGGGCGTTGACTTCTTCATTGCGATACACGCGTCCGGGTGAGATAACCCGCAATGGTGGTTTGTTGTTCTCCATGACGCGCACCTGGACGGTGGAAGTCTGGCTGCGCAGCAAGACCAGATCGCCGACCGAGGTATAAAAAGTATCCTGCTCATCGCGGGCCGGGTGGTCGGCGGGCGTGTTGAGCGCGTCGAAGTTGTAGTACTCGGTTTCTATTTCGGGACCTTCGGCCACGGTGAAGCCCATGCCGAAGAAGATCTCGATAATCTCCTGTGTGATCTGCGTGAGCGGGTGCAGATGTCCGTGCACGAGTCCGGTGCCGGGCAAAGTTACGTCTATGCGTTCGGTCGAAAGCCGGGCTTGCAACTCGCGGTCTTCCAGCGAGGCGGCGCGCTCTGCCAGAGCTTCTTCCAGGCGGATCTTCACCTGATTGGCTGTTTGTCCAACGCCGGCCTTCTCGTCCTTCGGCAGCTTGCCGATGGCGCGCAGGACTTCCGTCACTGCGCCTTTTTGCCCGAGAAACTTCTGGCGCACCTCTTCCAGTTGTGCGGTGGTGTCGGCGCCGTCGATGGCCGACACACCTTCGTTCTGGCACGCCTGCAATTTAGCGATCAGTTCTTCGCTACTCACGTTTACAACAACCTTTTCTTCAGTCACCTTGCTGGTCTCTCAAGCAGTTTTACGGCAGCACATCAATATAAAACGGTATCTAAATGAGAACAGGACCTCAACTGACAATACGATTTGTAAGGTATTTGTTTGATTCTCAAATCTATTAGAATTGCAGCGGCGTCCAATTTTTGAGGTTCACTTGCCCAAGCATCGGCTCAAGAAGAAGCCCGGCAAAGCAATTCCGACCACGCGGGTTTCGGTTATCGTCATCTCCGACGATCAGAGAATTCTTCTCGTCAAACACCGCAAAGGCAGCAAGCAGTACTGGGTTTTGCCAGGTGGAAGGCTGGAGTACGGCGAGACCTTTCAAGAGTGTGGAGCGCGCGAAGTCAGAGAAGAGACCGGACTGGAAGTTGTGGTTGACAAGATGATTTTTATCTCGGAGGCGATTGCCCCCGACCGCTCGCGGCACATTGTCAATGTCTACATGACTGCCCGTGTGACCGGCGGTACCATGCGTCTTGGCAACGAGCCGGTTCTGGCAGGGGTGGACTTTCTGCCGCTTGCCGACCTGCAAAACGGAGCGCTCTATCCGCCCGTCGGAAGGCAGATCCTGGAAGGGTTGAAGACCGACGCCTTCAGCAGAGGGATTCAATACCTGGGTAATCTCTGGGTTTGATCCCGCAAAACTGAATTGATATCATCTGCAGCGGTGACCGATGGCTCCCCGTGCCGCGGTCGAATTAAAGTCCATAACAGAGGCAACGATTGAGATGGCTCAGCAAAGAGGAATGAAGCGCGCCGCCAAGGTGGCGAAACGCAAACAGAAATCTGCGCGCTTGCAACACGAAGCAAATGTGCGCCGCGAAGCTCGCGGTCCGGTAGCTCAGGCTCCAGCACATGATCACGATCACGAAGGTCATGACCACGATCATGAAGGTCACGATCACGAACACGAAGAACCGAAAAAGACCAAGAAAAAATCCGCCAAGCAGGAAGAAGAGTAAATAGCACCATCTGTGGTGCTGCACTCAGCGACCTGGCGACTGCTTCTGGGCTTTCAGCTCCTGGCTGCATTGGGCAGCCAGGGCTTTTGCTTCTTCTCGCATTGCTAGTTCGGGTGGTGACAGAGACATAGCATCTGTTCCTTGCAGCATGGATACGTCGGTGTACAAGTCCAGAGCTTCGGCGACGCGATGCTGCCGATGCAGTATGCCGGCCAGGTGAAAAGCGGCGTCCAGTTGGCAGGTCAAAAATTCGCGCCTGAATTGGCGGACATCTATATCCATCACCAGTTTGAAAAGTCGCTCCGCTTGCTTCGGGTTGCCGGAGCGCTCTTCAAACAATGCCCAGCGATAGTAAGTCTGCAGTGCTTGTTCGTCCCAGTCGGCCGATCGCAGGTTCGGATTTGATTTCCACTTGTGCAAAAAGTCGTCGGCTCTGATGAAGTAATCGCGTGCCTGTTGTGGTTCGTGAAAGTGATCGAATGTGAGAGCGGTCTCTCTCAAAAAAGTCTCGGTGTATTCAGGCAACCTCTCCAGGTCGCTGGGCGGCACGTGGTCCAGTCCGCGTTTCAGATAGAGGAGTGAGGTTTCCCTGTGTCCAAGTTCGCGGTGGCAGGCGCCCAGGTCCTCGCATATCCTCACGTAAAGAGTCGGACTGTAGGAGATTGCCGCCGGTTCGATGCGCGTCAGTAGCTCGACAGCTTCTGGCAAGTCACCGTTCTTGATGGCACCTTGTGAGAGCCGGAACACTTCCTCGACTTTGTCTTGATTGGTTAGCGGGGGCGGCGGCGGTGGTGCGGTGGACGGCCTCGAAATCAGACTCAGACAAACTGCCGTCGCCGCCAGCAAGGCGGCGCCGGTAGACAAGATCAAGACTTTCTTTTTAGACGGCATGCCCGGTGTCTTTTTCTTAGCTCGGCGTTGCGCTGGTGTTGCGCTGCCGTCTTCGAGCACAGCCAGCGCGGCTGGAGCTGAGGCTGGGCGTGCGTTTTTGTCTTTGCTCAAACAGTTCAAGACCAGAGCCTGCACATGTGGTGGCACTGCTCTATTACCGGGCAACACCGGCAAGATGGGCGTGTCGCTGTTGGTTTGTTTGACCATCACCTCCAGCGCTGTTTCGCCTTCAAAAGGCGGAGCGCCGTACAAACATTGATACATGACGCAGCCCAGCGAATAGATGTCCGAGCGCTCGTCGAGCGGCTCGCCGCGGCACTGCTCCGGGCTCATGTAGGTGGGGGTGCCGATCATTTCGCCGGTCTGGGTAAGGCGCAAAATCTCTTCCTGGTTCAACTGCTGGTACAGTCCAAAGTCGATCAGTTTGGGAGTCTCCGGTTTCCCATCGACCAGAAAAATGTTGCTTGGTTTCAGGTCGCGATGCAGGACTCCCTGCCGGTGAGCGTATGCCAGTGCCGTTAAAAGTGGCCGCAGCAACTGAGAAAATTGTGCCACCGTCAAGCGATCGTGTTTCTGCAGGAACGCGGACAGCGACTCGCCCTCCAGGACTTCCATGGACAGGTAGGGCAATCCATCGCCGAGAACACCCATGCCGTAGACTTGCAGAATGCCTTCGTGCTGCAGACGAGCGATTGATTTCGCTTCTTGCTGCAATCGTTTGAGATACTCCACCTGGTACAGCAAGCGCTTGTCCATGACTTTGATCGCTTCCAGGCGATCGAGGTGCAGGTTGCGCACTTTGTAGACGCGGCTCATGCCGCCCTGCCCCAGTGCATCGATCAGTTGCATCTGCGCCCGATCTAATAAAGCGCGCAGTGGATCGTCATCGAGATCGTCACCCATGGAGGGGCTGAATCAGTGTTTTGGAGCGGTTTCGCCGGCCACTTCTTGCGAGAGAGCCAGCATTTTCTCCGCCCGGACGATATTGCTGCTTGGCTGAGTGGCTGACGAGCGAGCGCTGGCGATGTAATGTTCGAGAAACGGCTTGGCGCTCACATAGTCTCCCTGGCTGTAATATACGTTAGCCAAATCCCAGTCCAGGCGGGTGCGTGCGTCGCCGCTTCTGCCCGGGCTCTTGTTCACCACATATAGTGCCTCGCGCAAGTGCTCACCGGCATCAAGATATTTCTTCAAACCCAGTTCCGCTTCGCCCTGCAAAAGGTTGATGAATGCCATAGCCATGGTATCGTCGCCGCGATCGTCGTGTTCGATGCCGCGAGCCTGTTGCAGCACGGCCACTGCCGCAGCGTACTGAGCTTGCTGGCAGTAGAGGTCGGCGAGATGAACGAGAATCAGTGAACGGGCAACTTTCGATCCCGAATGATTGGCCAGCTTGTCGGCGGCGATGGCGTCGGTGACGGCTCGCTTGAGGTCGCCGCGCTCGGAGTCGACGCGCGATTCCATGTAATAGGCACGAGCGTGATCATCTTCACTGGCCGATGAGTTGGTCAAAACTGCTGCAGCGAGCGCCTGGGCGTTGCCGAGGCGACGGGCTGTCAGTGCCTCTTCCGCCAGTTCGAGCAAATGTCCGGGCGGCGCATTGCTGTCGATAGTCAGTGGCAGATCCGCGGCCGCCGGAGCGCGTGTCACCGGGGGCGGTATCGATTGTTGCGAAACCGGATGCGGCTCGACCCTGGGTTTTTGCTGGTAAATCGACCAGAGCAACACACCGATGATGATGCCCAGGAAGGTGGCGATCACAGCCAGTCCGATCTTATTGGCTGCCGCGCTCTCTTGCGGCTCTTCTTCTTCCTCGGTGGCGATCCCCAGAGACGCACCGATCTCGTCGCCGACGGCGCGCAGCGCATCATACATATCACCGGTCGACTGATGCCGGATGTGCGGTTCTTTAGCCAGTGCCTGCATGACCAGGGCGTGCACCGGTTTCGGTATGGACGGATCCAGGGTCGGTGCGTGTTCGTGCAGATGCTTTTGAATGATATCACTGGTAGTGCCATTGAAAGGTAGTTTGCCGGTCAAAGCTTCGTACATCATGACGCCCAGAGCGTAGATATCCGAACGGATACTCATCTTTTCGCCGTCGCAGCGCTCAGGACTCATGTAGGCCGGTGTGCCGTAGAGCAAGCGCTTTTCCGTCGTGTTGTTGCCGGTGAGGACGTGCTCGTGCCACTGAGCGATGTTGAAGTTGGTCAGCCGGGGTATGGGATTGCTGGGATTGCCGGTGATAATCACATTCTTGGAAGTCAGGTCGCCGTGCACGAGTCCCTTTTGATGCGAGTAAGCCATGGCGTGCAAAATCGGCAGGAAGGTCTGACAAAAACGATGAACGTTCATGCGTCCGTCGGAGGTAATCAGCTCGGAAAGCGTCTTGCCTTCGAAGTGCTGGCTGACTACGTACGGTGCGCTGGTGGACGCGATACCAAAAGAATAGACGCGAATAATATTGGGATGGTTGAGCGAGCCGGTGTTTTTGAGGGCGAGGTCGAACCCGGAGGGCAGCCGCGCAACGTCTACCGAGTGGAAAATCTTCACCGCCACCAGGCGATCTACTTCTTTATGCTTGGCCTTATAAACGATCGTGCGCGCGTCTTCGCTGATGATGCCCTGGCAGTCGTACAAATTGGAAAGCACCGCCGGAAAGCCATGGGCGGCCTTAACTGTTGAACTGCGAGTTTGATTTGCCTGCATCTAGGTCGGAAGTGGTATCACATACGGTGCGTCGCGGTCGTACGGTCTAGTCCTGACCGGCTTTGCCGGAAGGCGAGCCTAAAAGTATATTCCACTCAGGGGTGTCTTCAAACCTCCCCCAAATATCGTCCTCAAGCCCGCTCAGTACATATCTTCACCAAACGAGAATGAGGTTGCCCCTATGACAACCTCCTGTCCGGGCTGAATGCCTTCTTGCAGTAGAGCATCGACAACCCCCATGCTGCGCAGCACATGGAACAGGTGGTGGAGCGCCTCGGGGCTGCGCATATTGGTAACCGAGACAATCCGCTCGACGCGGTCGCCCTCCACATGGAAGATGTTTTTCTTGCGCCAGACGTTGAAACCGGAGTCTACATGCTCATGCGCGGCCGGGTCGTCGAAAACATGCACTGTGGTATCCGGGACCGGCAGCAGGGACAGCTCGTACTGAATGGCTCTCAGCAGGTCATCGGTGTGGAGGCGGGAAGCGGCTGAGATCCCCAGGACTCTTTTGATGGTTTGCGCATCGCCGCCCAGGGTGGGCAGTTCCTTTTCTATGCCGGTGGTCAAGGTGGCGGCTTCCTCCGGCAAAAACATGTCCAGTTTGTTCAAAACCAGGAGCCGGGGCAGCTTTGCGAGGGTCTGTCCGTACAGTTCCAGTTCACGAGAAATGGTGCGAATATCGTCGCTGAGCGTCTCGCTGGTTGCATCGGCCATATGGACGAGCAGTCTGGTGCGCTCGATATGCCGCAAAAACTTGTGTCCCAGTCCCGACCCTGCCGACGCTCCCTCCACCAGTCCCGGAATATCAGCCAGTACGAACCCGTCGCCGGAGGTTCCTTTGACGACGCCCAGGTTGGGGGTGAGGGTAGAGAAGGGGTAAGCGGCGATTTTGGGTTTGGCGGCGGTCATTACCGACAAAAGGGTTGATTTGCCGGCATTCGGGAGACCGATAATACCGACATCGGCAATTAGTTTGAGCTCCAGCTCCAGGTGTCTTTCGATGCCGGCTTCGCCCGGCTCGCAGTAATAAGGCGCCCGATTGCCGTGAGTGGCCAGATCTGTGTTGCCTCGTCCTCCGCGTCCGCCCGCCGCCACCGTCACCTGGGCCTCGGCGGCTGCCAGGTCGGCGATTGGTTGGCCGCCGTTGTCCAGATCGCGCACAATCGTTCCCACAGGCACTTTAAGGACCAGATTTGCCCCCTGTTTGCCGTGTTTGTTCTTAGACCCCCCTTTCTGTCCGGGGGTGGCTTTAAATTCGTTTTTGTAATGGAAGTCTAAGAGCGTCGACATGTCGTTGGTGGCTTGGAGAATCACATCGCCACCGCGCCCGCCGTTGCCGCCTGCCGGTCCACCCAGCGGCTCATATTTCTCGCGCCGCCAGGCGACCATGCCGTTGCCACCATCGCCAGAGCGAACTTTTATGCGAACTAGATCTACGAACTGGGACATGCCGAATTGTTTTGAACCTTTATTCCAGATCAGTAGAGAATGAACAATAGAACTTTACTTTTTATCATAAGAGGGTATGTTAGAGATATGAATAAGAAGAAGGTATCCGTGTGATTTGGAAATCTAACGCTCGTACCGACCGGAGGAAATAGCCTTGTCGCCTAAAGCTCAGCAAAGTTCCAGCTCGAAGTCACAGGAACAGCCAACACCGACCACCGCTTCCGATCGCATTCGCGTGCATGAAAAGTCGCGTGGCGAGACGATCAACGTGTATCTCGGCGAGTATGCCGGACGCAAGTATCTGCACATTCGTGAATGGTATCTGGACAAAGATGGCGAAGAAAAGCCCACCAAGAAGGGTGTTGCCATTCCAATCGAGAAGGTCGCTGAACTGCGCACCGCTATCGAAGAATTGCTTCCGGACTAACCAGATCGTTTCAAAACACAAGCGTGCAAATCGGAATCCCTTCAATTAGATTGTGTAGGCAGTGACCCTGATGCCATGTCGCGCGGAAGGGCGCACCTTTCTTCTTACTATTCTCGCTCTCGTCACAGGTTGTGCTGCACCACCGGCGGTTGATGCCGATGCGTATTACAACATTCATGCGACTCAGACGACCGCCAAGCAGGGATCGGTGGTGATTTTGCACATCAATCCGGTCGGCCAGTTCAATGGGTCGGAACCGCCGCCGGTGGCTAAGTTCAACAACGAAACTTATAAAGCTTTTCCGGTATCACGCGATGCTGCGTCTGATAAAGACGCAGCCGGTGTCACTACCAGCGAAGCTGGTCCGGTTTCTTATCGCGCCTTCGTCAGCGTGCCTGTGCTCTTAAAACCGGGCGCATACAAGATTTCTGTCGGGCAGACAGCGGTGCCAATCAATGTGGTGTGGGGTGGATTCGGGCTGCAGCATCTGCGTCTGCCACCAGGCAAAGACAATTTCGTTTCTTCTCCCGGCGAGGAAGAAACTGTGGATAAAGCGCGGCACACGGTAAGCCCCGAGAAGTTCTGGACCGGCAAGTTTCAAACACCCTCGGCGGCACGCGTGTCATCCACCTTTGGTGTGCGACGCATGGTGAACGGCAAACTGCTGGATGACTATTTTCACTCGGGCATAGACTATGCCGGCGGTTATGGATCGCCGGTGAAAGCGACTCAAGCCGGGCGGATTCTGATAGCGCACACCGGTTGGCGCTTGCATGGTGGCACTGTCGCTATCGATCACGGGCAGGGCGTAGTTTCTTTCTATATTCACATGTCGAAGCTGCTGGTCAAAGAGGGGCAGACGGTGGCAGCCGGGCAGGAGATCGGCAAGATCGGGGCAACCGGTCGTGCCAGCGGACCGCACCTGCATTTCAGTTTGTACGTGAGCGGCAATGCCACCAATCCCAATTACTGGTATCAGAACGCCGTTCAATAAATAAATGCTGCCGCGAGCTAGATATTGCCGGCCATGATCATCGGCAGGGCCATCGATACCAGGACGGCATAGATTGCATCAAACCAGAAGAAACTCATCAGCCGCGCCAATGCGAAGAAAGCCTGCATGATCAAGGACGGCACCAGCAGCAAGCTATTTTTGCCGGCTTTGATTTGAGCGTGGAAGTTGTCCAGGTCTTGTTTGCTTGGGAAAGCGTGCATACCAATGGAGATGCTCACCCAGAGCAAGAAGAACTCGGCAAGCGGATTCATGCTTTCGGTGGCGCGGATGGCGATCTGGGCGGGGAACGCAATCAGAGCGCAAAGAAAGGTGTTGATGATAAAGGGTCCGACTGAGATCCAGAAAGCGGCGGTAGCAGACGTCGTAGACCGGCACGCCGAAGATGTCACAAAAGAAGCGGTGGGCAATTTCGTGCACGATGACGCCGGGAAATGTGAGCAAGGCAATTAGAAAGCCTGGAATGAAAAACATCTAGCGCCCTCCCTCTGCGTGTTGCGGGCGATCGATGGTCGAGCCGTTAACGGTCTCCAATAAAACGCTGCCTTTGCGGCTGCCGGCGGTAAACAGATCCCAGTATTTTTCGGGCATCACTTTCGCCAGGTCTTCGGCGTCGTATTTGTCCAGTTCCATTCCGACCAGAAGCGTCAACGCTTTCCTGTCGGCCGACTCGTCATGCAAATGGAAGTAGGCTTTAGCGGCGCCCAACTTGGCGGTGCCCGATCGCGGCGCTTCTTTCAGAACGCCTTCGTAGGCTTGCGCGGCGCCCGGGAAGTTGCCGCCGTCATAGAGGGCATCAGCTGCCCGCAACTGGTGCAGGGACATCAACGCATGTGGTGTCGAGAACAACCCGTAGAGGGCGACTACCGCCACCACTCCGGCGAAGACTTTGATGCCCACCGGGTACTGGTGTGGCGGCAGGGTCGGGGCTCCATATCCTGCGGGGACGCTCTGGCACATGCAACTACCTCACTCAGCGAAACAGGTTTGCCGGTCTTGAGGTAATGTTCCACAAGTAGAGAAAAAGAAATGCCGGGCTTGCGCCCGGCACTCTTTTCCCCGCTCAATGCCAACCCCATAGGTTGGTTCAAAACTTCGATCTATTGGAGACCCTTGGTCCAGAACACATCTTTGATGGCTTTGGACGAGGTCGATTCGGCGTTGATTGTCACCGAAGACGGTGCAAACAGAAAGACGCCGTCGCCGATGCGCTGTTGATGCCCGTCGATGGCATGAGTAGCGCCGGAGAGGAAATCTACGACACGTTGCGATTGATCGTTATCCAGCAAGTGCAAGTTGAGCAGGATTGATTTGCGCGTGCGCAGTTGTTCGACGATCTCCAGTGATTCTTGGAATGTGCGCGGCTCGATGACCATCACTTCGCTCATCGCTTGAGCGTTCGGGTGGTCGACGACTTTCGCATTTTGCGTAGTAGTCGTTCTGGGTGCGCGCACCGGCGGTGCCGGAGCGACATCGAGAGCGAGCTGGCCATTGGTCGCGTAGATATCATCACTGGTTTCAAACAGATCTTCAAAATCTTCGCTGTCGTAATTGTCGGACGGGCCGAACCAGAAGCTCTTGAATTTTTGGACTAAACTCACAACCATCCTCCTTGTCTTCCGTTCATCTTCATGTCACCACTACATACTGATGAACTTGATTTGGCGGGAGTCCCGCCGCCACACACCTACCTGTAATTTACGGACCGAAAACGGCTCTGCCGAGCCTGATCATGGTGGCGCCGCTTTCGACGGCAGCCTCCCAGTCTTGGGTCATCCCCATGGACAATTCTTTGAGCGCATATTTGTCATCGGAGGCGCTCTCCAGTTCGTCGCGCAAATCGCGCAGACCGTCAAAACATGTTTGCCAGATGTCTTCATCTGCGGTGAACGGTGCGATGGTCATCAGACCTTCCACCTGCAAATTAGGCAGCGACATAATCTGGTCGATGCTCTGGCGAAGTTGCTCGGGCGTGAAACCGGACTTGCTCGGATCCGGCACCACTTTCACTTGCAGGAGCACTGCCTGGGTAATCCCGGCAGCCGTAGCTTCTCGCGAAATCTCTTCCGCCAGCCTGATGCTGTCTACGGAATGGATGAGCGCGAAGCGGCCCACAGCCTTCTTCACTTTGTTGGTTTGCAAATGGCCGATAAAGTGCCAGTGGATTTTATCCGCCATCTGCGGCGGCAACGCCGCCTGTTTTTCGAGAGCATCCTGAACGCGATTCTCACCGAATTCGGTGACACCGTTTTCGAAAGCTTCCACCATCAGATCGATGTTGACGCCTTTAGAAACGGCAACGAGAGTGACGGGTTGGGCGCCGAGCGTGTTCTTGATACGAGCCAGATTTGCGGCCACACTCATCGCCTTTCTAGACAGCCGTAGCATCACAGGTGGTGTTAGCCATACCAAGTACTATAAGACTCTCATTTCTCTTATTTGTCAAGCCTGATGACGAAATTTCTTTCAACATCGTATTTGGTATCAACCCCGTCCGTGGTGGCAACTGTTCAGTTCCCTGATTCCTTGCTGGCACCACAGGCGATTACGCCCTGCTCTACGCATTCTGCGCACGGCTTCTGCCGAGCAGTAACTCGCTGAGCGGTGGATACCTCACAAGCACTTCGCGGGCAATATTGTACCGCCAATCAACTCTCAAATGTACAGATAATTTGCGCAGCAGAAATTATGGCCGCCGTCTCAGCTCGGAGAATGCGTCGACCCAAGGAAACCGGCTGCCAGCCTCGTTCTTCCGCTGATACCACTTCCAGCTCCGACCAGCCGCCTTCGGGGCCGATCAGCAATCCGATCTGCATCCGTTTCTGCATCTGATCGCTGGTTTTGGAATTTTTATCTGCAACCGCCGGACTATGCAGTTTGTCGCGCAACAGCCCGGCTTGCAGGCGTTCTGCGCATATAAACGCTATATCTAATTTGCCACCGGTGGTGAAGTCAGACAAAAAAGTCGACAGCTTTACCGGCGGCGAAATTTGCGGTATGGACGCGCGCTCACTTTGTTCAGCCGCTTCGCGAGCGATCGCTTGCCAGCGCTGCAACTTCTTGCTCGCCGCACTGTCTCGCTTGGCATCTCCGGTGGTGTCATCGCCACGCACTACTGTCCGTTCGGTGATCAGCGGCACCATGCACCGCACGCCGATCTCCGTCAGTTTTTGCAGCGCGGTCTCGAAACGGTCACCCTTGATCATCGACATGCCGACGATCAAATCAACCGGCGGGTCACCTTCGGCGGTGGCGATCTCGACCACTCTGGTGCGCACCATATTTGGAGACAGCTCAACGATTTCGCACCGATAGATGTTGGCTTGCATATCCAGCACATCTATCTGCGCACCGGTTCGCAGGCGCAAGACATTGCGAATCTGATCGACCTGGGACCGCTCGCCGATCTCCAGCGGCGAGTGATCGCGCAGCGTTCCTGCACGCTCCAGGTCTGCTGGGAAAAGAAAGAAGCGCGGAATGCGCATGTGTCCTCGACTCTTAAGCTATTCTCATGTGCCGGCGCCAGCTGGTTGCAAGGCGGTCACTAATCCTAACGAAAAGCCCTGATGCTGGATATTATTCTAAGTGCTAAAGATGGGCGGTGATATAATTCCAGCCTATTGAAGAGGCGCATGGATGCGCGCTTCGGCGAACGGCAGCAAAGTTGGCTGCTAGTTCAATTCCGACTCGCCGCGGAAAAATCAGGACTCTCTGAAGTAATGCCGATGGATCTCAAAGACTGGTTCGAAAAGAGACAGAAACGGCGTGAGACTGCTGAGGCAGTCAAACAGCCACTCACCACCGAAGAGTACTGCGCACTGTGGACGCAGTGCTTCCAATGCCGCGAGCTGCTCTACACGCGGGACCTGCGTGTGGCGCTGCACGTCTGCCCCAAGTGCCAGTATCACTTTCGCATCGGTGCCGAGCAGCGCATCGAACAACTGGCCGATCCGGACACATGGGTTGAGCGCGATGCCGACCTGACTTCCGCAGACCCCCTTGAATTCGTGGACACCGAAGGCTACGTCAAGCGCCAGGCTGAAGCCACCAGAAAGTCGGGACTCAAGGAAGCAGTCCTCACCGGAACGTTCAAAATGAACGGCTACGAAGTAGCGGCTGGGCTCATGGATTTCGGACACTTCGGCGGCTCGATGGGATCGGTCGTCGGCGAGAAGCTCGTGCGCATCATTGAATATGCGCTCAAAGAAAAGCTGCCTTTGATCATCGTCTCGTCATCCGGTGGTGCACGCATGCAGGAAGGCATTCTGAGCCTCATGCAGCTGGCCAAAACCAGCGCCGCCCTCAAACTGTTTGCCGACGCCGGCGGTCTATTTATATCGATTCTTTCTGAGCCCACCTTCGGTGGTGTGACGGCCAGCTTTGCCATGCTGGGCGACATCATCCTGGCGGAGCCGGGTGCGCGCATCGGCTTTGCCGGTCGCCGCGTCATCGAGCAAACCATTCGGCAGAAGTTGCCGACCGACTTCCAGACCGCCGAGTATCTGCTCAAGCACGGGCAGGTCGACATGGTTGTCGAACGCGGAAAAATGCGTGACGTGCTCACGCAAGTCATAGCTTTCCACGGTGCCCGCGGTGCGGACGATTCGTCTTCATCGTCGCGACCCGAACATGCCCTCAGTCGCTGACCCATTGCAAAGGAAGCAGTCGATGCCTGCCGATAAGAAGAATGTGCCTCTGGAATTCGAGCAACCGCTCCTCTTGTTGGCGCAGCAAATCGAAGCGCTGGAAAAGCAGGTAGCCGAAACGCACAACCCCGAACTCGGCAAAGACCTCGACTTGCTTCAGGACCAATACGATCATTTGAAGCGCTCGCTTTACGCCAATCTGCGCCCCATCGACCACCTGGCGCTGGCGCGACACCCGCAGCGCCCCTATACGCGCGATTATTTCGAACGCTGGGACCCGAACTGGATCGAACTGCACGGCGACCGCAAAGGCGCCGACGATCCGGCGATGGTCTGCGGGTTGCTCACCATGGATGGTGCGCGCGTCGTCGCCGTCGGCACACAGAAAGGTCGCAGCCTGCGTGACAAGCAGCTGTGCAACTTCGGCATGCCGCAGCCGGAGGGCTATCGCAAGGCGCTGCGTGTCTTCAAGCACGCCGAAAAATTCCACCTGCCGATTGTCACCCTGATTGACACACCGGGCGCCTACCCGGGCATGGCGGCCGAGGAACACAACCAGGCCGAGGCAATCGCCGTCAACTTGCTCGAACTTTCCGGACTGACCGTGCCGGTGATCTCGATTGTCACAGGCGAGGGAGGCTCCGGCGGCGCGCTGGCCATCGGCGTGGCCAATCGCATCTTGATGCTCGAGCACTCTGTTTATTCGGTAATCTCGCCGGAAGGTTGCGCATCTATTCTATGGCGCTCCGGCGACAAGATCGCCGAGGCTGCCGAGGCGATGAAAATCACCGCTCGCCAGATTGCCAAAATCGGCGTCGTCGACGAAGTGGTGAAGGAACCGCTCGGCGGCGCCCATCACGACTATGACGCGGTGGCGCTGACGGTCAAGGAAGCACTGCTCAAACACATCCGCGAATTGTCTGCGAAATCCCCGGCCGATCTCATGAAGGATCGCCAGACCAAATTCCGCAAACTGGGCGCCTTCGTGGAAGCCGCGTCCTGACGATTGAAAACGGATAGAAGACGGGCGTGCTCAGGATGCGGCGCGGTTTTTGGCACGCACGCGCACCGAGTCGATGCGATAACCGTCCATCGAGAGCACTTCGAAATCCCAGTGCTCCCACGACAGTGCTTCGCCTTTGGCTGGAATGCGCTGCCACTGATAAAGCAGGAAACCGGCCAGGGTGCGGTAGGCGTTCAGATTTTCGCCCGGCAACTCCTTCACTTCGAGCACGTCTTTTACATCATCTATATGTGCATCGCCGTTGACGATCCACGAGCCGTCCGAGTGCTGTTCCACTTGCGCCTTGGCGTCGGGTCCGATGGCGACTTCACCGACGATTGATTCGAGCACATCGTTGATGGTGACCATGCCTTCGAAGCCGCCATATTCATTGATCACGAAGGCGACGTGGACGCGCGTCTGCCGAAACATATCGAGGATGTCGAGGGCGGTGGTGCTTTCGGGAAGAAACAGAGGTTGCTCGATGAAATCGGTGAGCTGAATCTTCTGCCCGGCTGCCATGGTGAGAAACAGTCGGCGCGTCTGCGCGATGCCCAGCACGTTGTCCAGGTTTTCGTCGGCAACCGGAATGTAGCTGTGATTGTTTTCGTTCAGGCACTCCAGTATCTGTTCGGGCGTGCTCTTCTTGTCCAGCCAGGCAACTCCCAGGCGCGGTGTCATCAGCGCGCGCACGGTTTTATCGGCAAGCGTCAGCACACCCTCGACCATTTCCTGTTCGGCCTCTTCGAAGATGCCTGCTTGCGTCCCCTGCTCGACGAGAACCTGAATCTCGGCATCGGTAATCATCGGTTCCTTCTGCTCGCTGACACCCATGATGCGCAGCACCACTCCCGAGCTGGCCGAGAGCAAGCGCACCGCCGGACGGAATAGATTGGCGGCCAGGCGCATAAAAGGCGCCATCACGCAGGCGACACGTTCTGGATTGCTGAGTGCCAGTCGCTTGGGCACCAGTTCGCCGATGATCACAGACAGATAAGTGACGGGCGGCACCACGCAGAGAATGCTGAGGATCTCGGCATAGTTCTTGATGGCGGGAATCGTCTCTAAGTACGTCTCCAGCGCGTCAGCCAGGGTGGCACCACCGAATGCGCCTGTGAGAATGCCGATCAGCGTAATGCCGAAAGTGACCGTAGACACCAGCTCGTCGGGGGAATTAGCCAGGTCGAGCGCAATCTTGGCGTTGGCGTCGCCGTTATCGGCCCACTGATGAAGGCGAGCCTTGCGCGCCGACACAATGGACATTTCAGCGGCCGCAAGCACAGCATTAGCTAAAAAGAGTCCCAGGATGACGATAATTTCGAGGATTGTTTGCTGCATTTTTCAGTCCGGCTTCCGGCTGCTCATCCGGTTATTTAAGTCCGGACAGTCTGCGATATTTTTTGATCAGCAGCTGTGTCTCATCGTCCTGTCGTTCGTCGTCGCTGATTTGATTCAGCCAGTTGAGAGCGGCCTTGTAACGCCTGCTCTTCGCCTCACGGCGAGCCAATAGGAAGTATACGTCGTTCAGATTTTCTTGATCTTCGGTCGAGAGAGCACCGGCGCGCTTGCGCTTCTCCAGCGTCTTGCGGGCTTGGTCGAGTTTGTTGGCGCGCAACAGCGCATCGACATCGGTCTTGTCTTTCTGCGCGCCCAGCATGGCTTTCACCTTGCGGTCCAGGACCGCATGTAAATAAGCCTCGTTGGCCACTACCCAGAGAAGCGATGCGGAAAGAATAATGGTCAGACCCATCGGCATCAGCTGTTGCATGAAACCGACCCAGCGGATGATCGGATCGACGCCGCGTTTCTTCTTCTTGCGCGCCAGCGGTTTGTTGATAATCAGTGTGGACGCATGCATCTTTTTGCGCATGGCGTCTTCGTCAACGATCTGGTTGATGATGGAGGCGGAACTGGGCGGCTCGGGAGCCGGTTGCAGTCCTGAAACCGGCGTCATGCCCGCGGCATGCAATTTGCTGATCAATGCCCGGTCGACCAGCGATTGCACATCTCCCTCATCGGAACCTTTGGTAAGCGGTTCCGGCGTGTGCCCGGAGTGCCCGCGCACCGGGGATGGTGCTTCTGGTTCGCGCGGCGCCGGCCGTTGAATATCGGTCGTCGGTGCTGATGATGTCGCCATTGGATTGCTGATCGGCGCGCCCATGCCGAGCGGATTGCTGGACAGGGGGCTGCCACCGCCGCCTGCTCCGACGCCGGCCGCGGCAGCCGGGGTCGGTGTCAGTGAGGTGGTTGCCGGTTGCGGTGTGGCCGTTGAACGCGGGCGCCCATTGGTGCAGGCGTTCGAGAGCGATTCCCAGAAATCGGAGGCCGTCTGAAAACGCTTGCCGGGATCTTTTTGCAGGGCGCGGTCGACGACCTGTTCCAGTTGCGGCGGGAAGTTCAGATCGGGGCGCACGGACTTGAGGCTGGGCGGTGCGTCTTTGACGTGCATCGACATGACGTTGTAGATGTCGGCACCGTCGAAAGGCACGCGACCGGTCAAAGTTTCGTACAGAACAATGCCCAGTGAATACAAGTCGCTGCGGCCGTCGACCTTGTTGTCGTCGCACTGTTCGGGGCTCATGTAGGTGGGGCTACCACATACGGTGCCGGCTTTGGTGATTTTGCCGAGCGTGTCTTCTTGTTCTTGAATGAAAGTGGCGATGCCGAAATCGACCAGTTTGACCAGCGGCACCTTGTTGCGCGATTGCTCGACAACAATGTTGTCGGGCTTCATGTCGCGGTGCACCACACCGATTTTGTGCGCCGCACCGATGGCCTGGAAAACTTGCTGGAAGATGGGCAGAACTTCGTCGACCGGCAGATTGCGCCGTTCGGAGAGGATGTCGGCGAGGCTCTTACCTTTGAGCAAATCCATGACGATGTACGGCTGACCGGAGGGCAGCACGCCGAAATCGTAGAGCGTCATGATATTAGGGTGGTTGAGACGGCTGGCGGCTTTTGCCTCTTTGTGGAAGCGCTTCATCGACTCATCGTCGGCGACCAGATAGCCGTGCAAAACTTTGACCGCTACTTCACGACCGATCAACTCCTGCGTCGCCTTATAAACAATGCCCATCGAGCCTTTGGCGATTACCGACTCGACGCGATAGCGTTCTTGAATCAGTTTGCCGAGCAGCGGATCTTTGCCCAAAGGCACGAGCTTGGACATGTCCTTGGGACATAGGTCCTGCTCGTCGCCGAATTGAAAGTTACAGACCAGGCAAAGTTTCATTGACAGGAAAAGTCTTGGTTAAATCAGCGCCACGAGGCAAACTAGTGCCCGTTCTTAACCTACCCAGCTTAAAGGAGAATCTATCTCTAACGCACACTGTATCAGCCGCTCCACCCCTCTAGATTGTTAAGGCAGCAATGTCTCGCGTGCGCTACTCTAAGGTGCTGGTGCGCCGCCTGAAGCCGCTTTCCGCCCATGGACTGAGTCTTCGGCTGCAACGAAAAGCAGACTGCCGACGGCAATAACATCCTGTAAGAAACTATGACCGGACCATCACCATCTCAAGAGAATTCTCAACCGCCCGCCAAAAGCTCGAAACTGCCGCTGCTGCTGATATTTCTCGTCGTCTTCATCGACTTGATCGGCTTCGGCATCATCATTCCGGTGTTGCCCACCGTTGCCGAGCAGTTCGGAGCCGACGCCGTGACCATTTCCTGGCTGGTGGCGTCTTATTCGCTGATGCAGTTCATCTTCACCCCGTATTGGGGACGGCTCTCCGATAAGTTGGGGCGCCGACCGGTGCTGTTGATCAGCCTCACCGCTTCCACGATCGGCTACTTGATCTGGGGCTTCGCGCACTCGCTGCCGCTGCTTTTCCTGTCGAGGCTGGTAGCGGGCGCCGGCAACGGCAATATCGCTGTCGCTCAGGCTTACATCTCCGATGTGACCACCATCGAAAACCGGGCGAAAGGCATGGGACTTGTCGGCGCCGCCTTCGGGCTGGGTTTCGTTTTGGGACCCGCTGTCGGCGGGTTGTGCAGTTATCTCGGCGCCCATAATTACATCGGCTACGTGGCGGCAGCATTTAGCGGCATGGCGCTTTTGCTGGCGGCCGCCAAGCTGCCCGAGCCGCAAAACCGCAGCCAGGCTGGACATGAGCGTTTCGTGTCCGATCCGGACTTTTATTTCAAGACGCTCGCCGACCCGCGGCTGCGCGTGGCGCTGTGCCTGTTTTTTATCTCCACCTTTGCCTTTGCCAACATGGAGGCGACGCTTGTGCTTTTCAGCGAGCGCGTTTTCAAATTCGGCATCACCGAAAACAGCCTGATGTTCACCTACATCGGACTTCTGATGGTCTTTATCCAGGGCGGTCTGATCGGCCGCCTCAATAAGAAAGTGCCTGAAAAGGCGCTCGTGGCAACGGGATCGCTGCTTACCGCCGTCGGTCTTTTGTTGATCGCGCTGTCGACCAGTGTGCCGATGCTCTATGGTGCCCTGGCGTTCCTGGCGGCCGGCACCGGCATCACCACACCTTCCAATCAGAGCATTCTCTCCAAGCAAGCCGATCCAGCCAGGGTCGGTGGTGCCCTCGGTGTCGGACAGTCGCTTTCCACATTGGGACGGATTCTCGGACCGATTGCCGGCGGCTGGTTTTTCCTGCATGCAGGGCTGCAGACCCCCTATTACCTGGGGGCGGCGGTGATGATTTTGGCTTTCGCGCTTTCGTTTTGGCTTCCCAACGTCCCCCGGGGGGGAGGCGTGCATGGGTCGCCGGTGCCTGACTCCGGCGAAAGTGAAGGGGTTGGTCGCGAAGGCGCCGGGGCTGCAACTTAAAGCGGAAAACTACGTCTTAAGTTCAAAGACCATGAGTCTGGAAACCTCGCAAATTGGGTACAAGATATTCAGACGCTGTCAGTGTTTCGGCGAAAACGGATCTATATCCGAAGCCTGTCATGTGTTGCATGTTACTTAAAGACAGTTTATATTGAGTGTATAGCTGCTTTCCAAAGCGCGCTATGCTGTGCGGTAAGACAAAAACCAAAACCGCCTGAACTCGGAGACTCCAATTAAGAGACACTGCGCGAGAAGAGGAAAGCAAGAATCTAGAACGGATGGAAGAAAGAGTATGTCCACACAAGAGAAAGAAGTGCAGAAGAGATATCAGCAAGAAATGTCCCGCTACATGAAGCAAGTCGAGAAAATCAAAAAACTGCTCAAGAAAAAAGCTGCGTAGCGCAAATCAAGACAAATCGAACGAAATTATCGAAACTAGCTAAAGAAGAGAGACCGGCAGAGATGCCGGTTTTTTGTTGGTTATTTCGACGCAATTACAGGACGGCGCGGGCGCGGTAAGATCGGATCGTCTTAAACAAGGCGCAGAGCGCATGTCATGCCGGATTTCAATCCTACGACCAACGACAAAGTCTCCAGAGAATTCAACCAGGTTCGCCGCTTCTGGCAGCACCCGCTCCTCGAACGCACGCTCCTACACTACGATGTAGCTTCTTCGATGGCCCACGTCCGCATGCTCGGCAAGACGGGAATCGTCGACGCCGGCAACGCCGAACAGGTTGTCGGGGCCCTCGAGCAGATCGGCAGAGAACTGGCGGACGGCGTCAATTTCATCAGTCCCGATGATGCCGATATTCACGAAGGACTGGAGCGGCGGCTGAACGAAATCGTCGGTGAGATGGCGGCCGTTTTGCGCATCGCTAAATCTACAAACGACCAGGACGCTACCGATGTCAGGCTCTGGCTGCGCGATGCCGTTTATGAAGTATTCCAGGCACTGTTGCAGATTCGCACTCAGTTGATCGAACTGGCGACGCGCGACCTCGATGTTGTCATGCCGGGATATACACATATGCAGCCGGCGCTGCCCATCTTGCTGTCCCACTGGTGGCTGGCCAACGAAGCCAGATTTCGCCGCGACTTCGAACGCCTCAGCGAATTTTACCGGCGTTTAAATGTATTGCCCCTCGGTGCCTGCGTCCTGGCTGGCACTCCCGAGCCGATTGACCGGGCTATGGTGGCACAAGAGCTGGGCTTCGACGATGTCATCGAAAACAGCGTCGATGCTGTCTCCGACCGCGACTTCGTCATTGAGTTCAGCGCGGTGGCTTCGCTGATCGGGGTGCATCTCTCACAAATGAGTTCCGAGCTTTTGCTCTGGGCCACCCAGGAATTCGGTTTCGTCAAGCTGCCCAAGCGGTTCGTTTTCGACTCGCAAGCCATGCCCAGCAAGCGCAATCCGGAATTATTGGAAGTTTTGCGCGCCCGACCTTCCACTTTGTTTGGCCGACTTATGGAACACCTGACGCAACTGAAGGCGATACCACTGGGATACAGCCAGGATTTGCAGGAGTCGCTGCCGGGTCTTTTCCAGAGTGCCGAAATACTGCGCCAGCTGCTCGATCTGGCGTCGGTCTTGATTCCCAATATCGAGATCGATGCTAATCGCATGCGCGAAATGGCCTGCGCCGACATGTTGAATGCGGCCAATGCCAAAAATTATCTGGTATCACGGGACATACCAGAGGACAAGTCCGACAAAGTCGTGGAAGCGCTTACCAATTACTGCAAGGCGCGTGGCAAGTACCTCTCGGACCTGTCTCTCAGCGAGTGGCAGCAATTCTCACCGGCCTTTGAAAACGACATTTATCAAGTTGTCACCATGGAAAATTCTGTGGCATCGTTCTGTTCATTTGGTGGCAGCTCGAAGGATCAGGTGGAATTTGCACTGACTCGCGCGCAGGAGAAATTGTCGGGCGATCAAGAGCGCCTGCCGCTATTCAAGCCGCGAATCGCCGGCGTCGGCAGTGGCGCAGACGACGAACTCGGTGTCACCCATGGTGGCGCAAGGAAACAGAAAGGAGCAGGTGCGAAATGAAAGCAATGGTTCTGGCGGCCGGCGTAGGATCCCGTTTAGATCCGGTCACCGGACAAGTCCCCAAGCCGCTGGTGCCGGTTGCCAACCGCCCTGTGATGGAGCACATCATCAATCTGTTGAAGAAACATGGCATCACCGACATCGCTGCCAACCTGCATTATCTTCCGGACATGATTCGCGACTATTTCGGCGATGGCAGCGAATTTGGTGTGCAATTGCACTTCAAAGAAGAAAAGGAACTGACCGGCGACGCAGGCGGAGTGCGGGCTTGCCGCGACTTCCTGGGCGACGACACCTGCATAATTCTGATGGGCGATCTGCTCACCGATGCCGACTTGACCAACATCATCGCCGAACACAAGCGCAAGCGCGCGCTTGCCTCCATCGGCACCAAACAGGTGGACGACGTCAGCCAGTTCGGCGTGGTGGTGACCGACGCGGATGGCTTTATAAAAGGCTTTCAGGAGAAACCCCGGGCGGAGGAGGCTCTATCTAAGAATGCTTCCACTGGTATCTATGTGCTGGAACCGGAAGTGTTCGACCACATACCGAAGCATGGCACCTACGGCTTTGGACGCCAACTGTTTCCTTCTCTGGTCAATGCCGGGCTGCCGGTGCTGGCAGTCGACATCCCCACTTACTGGTCGGATGTCGGCACGCTCAAGCAATACCGCCTGACCAACTTCGATGCCGCCCACAGCCGAGTGAAACTGGCCATCGCCGGCACGGAGAAACCTTTTGGATACGTGGCTGACGGCGCCGTTATCGAAGGATCTATTCAAGGCAGGGCGATCATCGGTCGCGGCACGCGCATCGACCGTGGTGTCGTATTAAGTGGCACCGTCGTGGTCGGTGACGGTTGCGTGATCGAAGCCGGCGCGCATGTCAGCGACTCGGTGATCTGGTCGGGATGCCGCGTCGGCGCCAAGGCGCAGGTCTTTGATTCGATTGTCTGTTGTGATGTCGACAACGACAAAGAACACAAAAGTGACATTTGCGTGCACCCGCCTGTGAGCGCGCGCGCGTAGAGCAAGTCTGTGAACAAGAACGGACGTAAAGAAGAACGGGTCGGCGTAGCCGACCCGTTGCCTCAGTTATTCAGTGGCGAGTCTTCGCTCTCCGGTTGCGCTGCCTTCCAGATCTCCATCCAGAGCCAGTAGTGAAACGGATTGATGGACTCTCTGCCCTTCTCGCCGCCCTGTTCAAGCGGCTCGAGCAGCGCCAGCCAGGTATGCGGATTCGGAAAGCGTTTTGCTAATGAGTAGCAATCGGCCATCCAGAGCACCTGATCTCTTTGCTGTGTAGCAGTAGACATTTTCCGTCTCCCATGCCGGTTTCCGGTGATGGATACGCTAATCGTTAGTTTTCCGGCGGGTTCCAACGCAACGCGTTCCTCTTGGATTCTTTATACCCACACGGAAGAGTTAAAAACTGGACTTTTGGTTGCTACTTTACAAAGTTCGATTTTCGTGACCGGCTGCGCCTCTCGAGGGATATCCAAGGGGTGCAAAATCTATATAAAAGCTAAAGAAACTCCACGCCGAACTTTGCCGAACCCCGCACCAAGCCGGTCTTCATCCCGGCGGCCAGGAAAGTCCGCGACCACCTAATAAATGAATGTGCAAATGATCGACTGTCTGTCCACCGCTGTCGCCCGTGTTCACGACCAGCCGGAAGCCATCCTGCAACTTGTGCATTTCCACAAGTTCGTTCGCCGCCTGGAACAACTTGCCGAGCGATGCGGCATCCTTAAACTCGGTGATATTTCTCACATGTTGGCGGGGAATGATCAAGGCGTGAGTTGGAGCCTGTGGATTGATGTCGTAAAGCGCGACATACTCGTCCTTCTCCAGGGCAAATTTGCCGGGTATTTCCTTATTGATGATTTTGCAGAAGATGCAGTTGGAATCTCTCTCCACTTGTGAAACCTCCCTCGTCCAGCGTTTAGTTTATGGTACTTTGTGGTCCTCCAGCGGGGATCGCTCAAGCGATATCGTTTGACACTTACTACTTGTCGAGGCTATGACGCCATGATCACCGAAACGCTTCTGCCTAGACTGCTCACATTGCAGAAGACACTCTTTGCTTCCTTGCGATTGAAGGATGTTCTGGAAGCTTCGCTGGCGCAGTTTGCCGAACTGGGTGGCGGCGCGAAAGTAGCGATTTTCCTTTCCGACAACGAGAGTTTGTCGCTCAAGCTGATGAATGCATACGGCTATACCGAAGCGTCCATCGAGCAGATGCGAATCCTCTCTTTTACGGCAGAGACATTACTCAAGCACGTTGTGCAACGCCGTCAGGGTGCCGCTGTTCACGCCGGCGACGCTCCCGATATCAGTATCTCGATCATGAAGCGAGAAAACTCCGTCGCCCAGTTGGGGCTGCCTCTGATTGCTGGCAACCTTTTAGTAGGCGCCGTGCAGATGGACGTCAGCGATATTTCGCTAATCGACCAATTGGATTTTTTCCAAAATCTGGCCGACTTGACTGCAATTGCCGTCGCCAACGCGATCCTTTTTGGACGCAGCGAATACGAGAGAGAGCGGTTGGCGACGTTATACCGTACTTCGGTATCGCTTTCCGGAAGTACCCTGCGGATCGCAGAAGTGCTGCAAATCGCAGCAGACACCTCGCTGATCCTGGCCAATACGCCTCACTGCGCTGTTCTTTTAGTAGATCCGAAATTGCGCACATTCACACTGGCTGCTTTCAAAGGATTGGACGGCAATAGTTTCCACACTTTCAAACTGAATGTCGAAAACACCATCGCCGGCGGCGCGCTCGTGGCCGGCAAGACTGAATATGTGTCCGATGCCAGTGCCTACTCGGGCGATCTGCCGATGGCGCCGGGTGGTGGCACATTTGGTTCAGTGGTGGCGACGCCTCTGGTGGCTGGCAACGAGCCGCTGGGCGTGATCATGCTGTTCGCTCAGGAATCGCGGGCGTTCCACCGTGAACAACTCGAACTTCTCGAATCGCTTGCCGCGCAGACAAGCACGGCTTTGCATGTGGCGCTCACCCACGAATCGGCGACCGCCCAAACCATTCAAGATGCCCACACCTCCCTCTACAACAGATGGCACTTCGAAGAAGCGTTCGCGCGCGAAATCGAGCGTTCTGCACGCCACAAGCACTCCTTGTCTCTGCTTTTGCTGGACATCGATCACTTGTCTCGCGTCAACGAGTTGCTCGGACAAGAGCGCGGAGACGAGGTCATCAGGCATGTGGCGAAAGTGATCAAGGGTGCCCTGCGCGACATCGACGTACCTGCTCGCTACGGCGCCGAAGAGTTCGCCATCTTGCTGCCCGAGACTCCCAAGCAGAATGCCGCCGATGTGGCCGAGCGTCTGCGTCACACGATAAAAAGCAATCCCGTGCCGGGAATTGGCATGGTGACCGTCTCCATCGGCATGGCTGCATTCCCGGAAATAGCCGAGTCGGCAGTCAAGCTGCTCAACCTGGCTGAGGAAGCTCTCGATGTAGCCAAGTATGAAGGACGCGACCGGGTCAAAGTGGCAGAGGCAGAAACTCAAACCCCAACCGGACCGATTGCCTGGGCTGACCTGGCGAGAGAAGCCAAGTTGGCTGTTGTCAGCGAGAAGCAATCCAAGCTGAAGGCCGGCTTGGGAGTACCCGCCGAGTATGCGCCCTGGATGCGGGCTATGCCCGGCTGGGGTTCCGGCAAGAAGAAGTCAGACAACTGAAGCGATATCGCTTCAGATAGAAGCCCATCTTCATGCCCAAGTGATATCACTTTGGGTTGTCCAGGATGCTTCACGCCCAAGTGATATTACTTGGGCGTAGACAAGCGGCGACTCAGCCACTGCTCAGCCACCCCCAAAAACCTTAAGAAAAGTGGCAAAACCGCCCATATATGGCGATTAGCTAGATAAACTCCATGATGGAAAAGTGAGTGCTTTCCGCATTCGTTCAACTGGCGTGGCGGCACTTACGCGCATGAAATGGATAACAACGTGAAGGAGGTTATACCATTGGCTACTGCATCTGCTACGAAATTGAATCTGAAGCCCCTGGCCGACCGCGTCGTCGTCAAGAAACTCGACGCTGAAGAAAAAACCGCTGGCGGGATCGTCCTGCCGGATACCGCTAAAGAAAAGCCGCAGCAAGGCGAAGTCCTCGCTGTCGGTCCCGGTCGTTTCGACGACAAGGGCGCCCGTCAACCGATGGAACTGAAGGTTGGTGACAAAGTTTTGTTCGCCAAGTATTCGGGTACCGAAGTCAAAATTGACGGCGTCGAATACCTGATCATGGCTGAGCGCGACATTCTGGCAGTCTTCGGTTCATAGTCGAAGCATCGCCGGTAATACCGCTCAACCGCTCAATCCCAATTCACTCGATCTGAACTGATCTGAACTGAAAAAACTGAACAGAGTTACCTTCATATTGAAGTAGGAGTTCAAAACAACAATGGCCAAACAAATTGTTTACGAAGAGCAGGCACGTCGCGCTCTCGAGCGCGGTGTCAACGCTGTCGCTGACACCGTAAAAATTACCTTGGGACCAGCTGGTCGCAACGTAGTGCTCGAAAAGAAATTTGGCGCCCCGCAAATCGTCAATGATGGCGTTACCATCGCCAAAGAAATCGAACTGGAAGATCACCTCGAGAACGCTGGTGCTCAACTGGTTCGCGAAGTTTGCACCAAGACCAACGATAACGCCGGCGATGGCACCACCACCGCTGCCGTTCTGGCTCAAGCCATGATCAAAGAAGGTCTGCGCAACGTCGCCGCCGGCGCCAACCCCATGGTTCTCCGCCGCGGTATCAACAAAGCTGCTGAGGCTGCTGTTGAAGAAATCAAAAAGATGGCCAAGGAAGTCACCGACTCCACCATCGCTCAAGTCGCCACCATCTCGGCCGGCAACGATGAAACGATCGGCAAATTGATCGCTGAAGCAATGGGCAAAGTTGGCAAAGACGGCGTTATCACCGTCGAAGAATCGAAATCCCTTTCCACCGAACTGGAAACCGTTGAAGGCATGCAGTTCGACAAAGGATTCGTTTCTGCCTACTTCGTGACCGACCCCGAGCGCATGGAAGCCGTCCTCGACGAGCCATTCGTTCTCGTTTGCGACAAGAAAATCAACTTGCTCGCCGACCTGGTTCCGGTCCTCGAGAAAGTAGCTCGCTCCGGCCGTCCGCTCGTCATCATCGGCGAAGACGTCGAAGGCGAAGCTCTGGCAACGCTGGTGGTCAATCACCTGCGCAAAGTTCTTCCTTGCGTAGCCGTTAAGGCTCCTGGTTTCGGCGATCGCCGCAAAGCCATGTTGGAAGACATCGCCATTCTCACCGGCGCCCAAGTGATCTCGGAAGAGCGTGGTATCAAGCTCGAGAACGTCACCCTCGACATGCTCGGCAAAGCCCGCCAAGTCCGCGTCAACAAAGACAAGACGACCATCGTCGCCGGCAATGACACCAAAGCCGAAGTCGAAAAGCGCATTGGTTTGATCAAAAACCAGATCAAAGAAACCGACAGCGAATTCGATCGTGAAAAACTGCAAGAGCGCCTGGCCAAGCTGTCCGGCGGCGTAGCCGTAATCAAAGTCGGCGCCGCTACCGAAACAGAACTCAAAGATCGCAAGCTCCGCTTGGAAGATGCTTTGAACGCCACCCGCGCAGCAGTTGAAGAAGGTTATGTCCCGGGCGGCGGCACCTGCTTGCTGAACGTGGCTAAGAACCTCGAAAAACAACGCGAAAAACTCTCGGGCGACGAGAAGACCGGTTTCGACCTGGTCGTCAAATCGTTCGAAGCTCCTGTCCGTCAAATCGCCGATAACGCCGGTTTGTCCGGTGAAGTCGTCGTCGAACGCGTCAAAGAGCAAAAAGCGGGTTGGGGCTTCAACGCCATGACCGCTGAATACGTCGATATGGCTGCCGCCGGTATCATCGATCCGGCCAAAGTCGAGCGCTCTGCCGTGCAGAATGCTGCTTCGATCGCCGCAATGTTCCTGACCACCGAAGCGCTGGTCGTGGATGTTCCGGAAGAAAAGAAGCCCATGATGCCCGCCGGCGCCGGCATGGGTGATTTCTAAACACCTGCCGATCGCAAGACCTAAAGACCTTAAAGAGCCGGGTTCTCCCGGCTCTTTTCTTGTGCGTCCAGAAACCTGCCGCAGCGGATATACACACTTATCCCACTACACAGAGCTCGGCTAACCGACTTCTTTGGCTCGCGTCGAGCCGATTGCGCCGGTCTTCCTTCCTTGGCATTGGCAGGAGTGAGTGAAGCGTGAGTGAAGATCTGGCGCCGGCATCGGTGCAGGCGGACTTTCCTTCTTGATGTCCGGCGTTGAGTTTTCGAGTCCGGCAATTTTGACGCCGGTGAAAATTTGGCTGACAACCCTTATTTCTTCCCGGGCTACAGCACGCCTGCCCCGGTTGACCCAATTGAGGTGCCCGCGAGCGGCGCCGAATCTCCACACATCACAAATACCAACTTGCCGCAATCTAGCCAGTCGGTTGAAATGCCGCCGCTTTGCTTGCCGACTTGATCGAGGCGAACGGCAATGCCGAAAAGCAGATCGTTGCAGCATAGTTTTTGCAGGACCTTCTGCGCGACGGCGTGGAGAACTATTACCAGCAGACCGGCTCTCAAGCCATTGGTAAGCTGCGACTGGTGGCGGCTTGAATGCTCTACGTCGGCGGATTTGTTCGCTCTTTCAATGCCTGGGTCTGTGCTTCGCGCTCGGCGACACGCCGTTCCATTTCTTCAAGCACTGCTACCGCCGACATGTCGGTCGTCTTGTGCAAAAGTTCGATAGCTTTGGAAGTCGCATCGGCCGCCTTCATGCGGGCAACCAGAACCTGCTTGCGGGTGTAGATTCTCTGCACCTGACCTTCCAGTTCGGTCAGATTCTCTCTCAACAGCGCTGTGTCTTTGCGTTGCTGTGTATGCTGTTCTTCCAGTTCATCTGCGGCTTTGCGATATTGGTCAGCTCGCTCTTCCGCTTGCAATGCCAGATCGTCATTGTTCTGTTCGAGAGCCATTTGGGCCCGATTTTGCCACGTCGACACCTGTTCCTTGTTCTTATAGATCGATTGCTCCAGGCGCTTTTCACTGGCTATGGCTTGCGCGACCGATTGCCGTAATGAAATTAGCTGATTCTGTAATTGTTGATATACCTGATCCAGCTGCATCTCGGCATTGCTGGTTTCATCTGTGGTTTCATCCGATACCCGCTCTTGCGGAAGCTCGATTTCCGACTTGGATAGATATTCGAGGGCCGGTTTGGCACTGGCTTCCGCGATAGCTTTCAGGCGTCGAAGAAATCCTTTCCACATGAGAGCAAGAGATTGTTCGGCTCCGGATTCATCACCGGTGGGGATGACGACCACGAAAACGAGAACCACATTTGTGTCGTCCCGGTTGTCCTGGTTGCTCGGGGTCAATCCGATGGTGAGGTTTGATTTGACCGGCGTTCCGAATGATCCTTCCAGCGCGAGCAGAACTGGACTTCGTAACGCTGTTATGGTGCCGAGAATGACACCGCCATCAGTATCACCATCAAAGCGCTCGATTAGATGACCACCGACTTTGGTCTCTAATGCGATGTGATTGGAATCGGTGTTCAAAAAGGGCAGTTGCCACCAGACCATAGGCGTTCTGGTAAGCACAGCGAACACAAGTTCGACTGGAGCGTTGATGGAAACCTCACTTCGGCAGGCGACCATCTGAACGGGGGACGTCTCGAACTCGCGATCGGGCATGAGCTACCTCCAGGCGGGGCGCGCCTCTTGCATGGCATCAGGGCCAGTTGTAGCATAGACCGCGGCTTTGTGGCCCGCGGAAAACCCTGAATACGCCACCGAAAGTGGTGCTTGCCGAAAGGTATTTAGTAGAAGATGTCGTCCTTATTGCTTTGCAGCGGCAGGTCGCCTCGGCGCGCCAGCTGCGCGTGATACCGGCTCGACAGATCGTCCGCCAGTACACGCTGTTTCTGTATTGCGGACAGTGCTTGTTTCACCATGTTCCTTTTGGCTGCCAGTTGCAGCTGACTCTTTTCGTAGGCGAGGCGCGCCTTCATCACCTCGGTCTCAGATGCGATACCTTCAGCTTTCAGACCGAGTTTCTTTGCATACAAGAGTCGCGCCTCCTCGACCTGCAAAGCCAACATAGCGGTATCTAATTGCGCTTGGGTTGTGCGTCCGGACCCGGCTCGAATGTCGAGTTCGGCATCGTGCAGGTGAGTTGATATTCGGCATATGGCCGTATCTGGATCACAGACTGACCAACTGGGCGTTCCGATTAACATGAGCAACAGGATGAGCCACCAGATGGCTCTCAATTGACTGATCATAAACAGACCTGCGAAACCCTACGTTTTCCTCAATGCCGAGTTTGGTGACGGAAGAGGTAGAGGGACGGTTCCCGAGTGCCCGCCGCGGTGGCACTTCTGCGTCCTCATACGTGAGAGCACCACTGAGGAAAACGCCAACGAGTCCAGAAATTCTCCGGTGTGGGTAAATCTTATTGACCATCCTGGTGGCAACGGCAGACCAGACGAGAGTAATCTCGTCTGCATAGACTCCTGGGGGAACTCATCATGAGCGACAAAGCGGCTGCATTGCAGCGCGCAGATCATCCTGCGCTGTTTCCGGCGACTATAACAGACATCGATCACGCCAAGCTCATTCCATATCTGCTGGCGGACAACAGCCCGGCTCCCGGTGCGGCATTGCCTGTACCGGATAAACCGACTCCTTCCGCGGTCGATTACTTCATAGGCAATCGACCGCAAAAGTCCATGTCGAGAGCTGGTCTGGATCAGATGGCTGGCTCTGACGATCGTTATATTGCACCGACCGCCAAATACCTGCGAGACAACTTGCAATCGGTGGCGTTGCTGGGAGATGATGGAGCGGAGCAGACGGATTTAAGTGATAACGACCTGGCCATTCTTTCCACATTACTCAAGGTTGATGCCAGTTTGCGTGAGGCAAAGGCTGCTGCTCACGAGTTGAAAGTCCACTTCAAAGAGATCGACGCCAATGGCAACGGCAATCTCACGCTGGATGAAGTCGGTGATTATGCCAAGGCGCACCGCCCAAATTTCGAGTCGGTCTTCGCCGCTACGCAGGCGCAATTCTCAACGATTGCCCATGCTGATTTCGATGACACGGGTATCTCGTGGACCGACACCGTCAATGTGGCCAACGGCGACGCCATGCATTACTACATGCATGATGCTTACTTCAAACAGCAGGTGCATCAGGATACATGGTGGGTCAAGTACGCCGGTGGAGCCATCGGTGCCGGCATTGGTTATGTCCTGACACGTGACGGTACCTGGGGGCAGCAGGTGGGCGCTACTGTGGCTGGCTCGGTGGGCACGGGGCTGGTAGCGGATAACCTGGCTGGGATGGTGGCGGGACACCGCATCGAAAACTACTACCAATCCACGGCTGTCAATGCAGTCAACAAGTTGTTTGGCGGGCAGGGCGGATGACACCACCAGAGGTGCACTTTTGCTGTGCCAGTTTTTCGCGGTGCGTCAGTTTCTCTGTTTGACAAGATCGTCATCTGCCTAATAAGTCGGTGCTGATTTCTTCCGCCGATTTCTGTATAGGATATAGTTACAGCGTCAAATGTTTTGGCTGCCCTGTCCCTATATTTTATGAGAGCCTTAAAAGAAGCCGAGGACGAGAGATGACTGCCGACGCGACCAGCATAGTTAGTTCCCTGAACGACATGAAGGACTCCTTTGGTGCCGAAGCGATACAGGACATCGTCGAGACGTTCGTTTCTTCGACTGAAGACCTGCTCAATCGCATGGATGCCGCGGTGGTTGCACAAGATGCCGCGGCGCTCAAATCAGCAGCACACGAGCTGAAAGGTGCCTGTGCGTCGGTTGGCGCTAATGAGATGTCAAAAATAAGCGCCGATCTGGAGATGATGGGGCGTGAAAACCAGATGGCCGGTTCGCGAGACGCACTGCTTCGTCTCGCCGACCTGTTCAATCAGGTTAAGCGTTCACTTGCGAACTTTCACTGACGTGCGATCCCTCATCAAGATCTAGCGCTTGCCAATCCAGGCGGGTTTCCTGAGTGGCGAGTCTGCTTGCAGCGTCATCCGTGGTGGATTCCAAATTGTTCGCCTGCATGATGTCACTGACTATTGCGTGTTGCGCTTCCGGCTCCAGTTCGGTCAAAGCGGCTACAAATGAGCGTTTTGCCGCCTGACGAATCTTCACAGTGCGCGCATAAGAGCTGGTATCGGCTTTCGTCATGATTCCGGTCCTCCCGAACCTCAAGCGATATCGCTTTAGAGTTGAACTTTAGCCGGTTGCCAAAGGCTGAAACAGCGGGACAAGGAACGACCGATTCCAGGATTTACCCTGATTTCCCGGACCTGCAGGAACCTCAAATGGTACGATCTTGCGTCCGCAGCGGACGGAGCGCTTTTATGACGAAATCAAGTACTGCCAAGCAGACTGGCGAAAACCGGTTGTCGGCGATGGAATTGCCCAGCCGTGTTGTCATTGAGGGTGTCTATCCTGAAATAGATTGTGGACAGTTTGCCGTCAAACGCGTCACCGGGCAGCCTGTAGTGGTGGCTGCGGACTTGCACGCCGACGGGCATAACCTGGTTGCGAGCGCGGTCCTGTTTCGCAAGCACGGCACTGCGCAATGGGCAGAGAGGCGCCTTTTGCCCACGGTCGAGCCCGATCGTTTTGCCGGACAGTTCGATGTTCTGGAACTCGGTCACTATGAATACACATTTAGAGGTTGGATCGACAAATTCGCCAACTGGCGGCGCGATACGTCCCGCAAACTGCAGGCAGGACAGGAAATCGAGCTGGAGATAGCCGAGGGCGTTCTGCTTTTAGAGGCAGCGCACGGCAAGGCTAAGGGCGAAGAAAAGGAAGAAATCGGCCGTTTCATCAGCATGCTGAAAAGCGGAGTCATGGCGCCGCTTTTGAACGATGCACGTATCGAGCATTTGATGTTCACTTACGCACCGCGCGGCGAAGTTTGCGACTACGGCAAGAATCTCTCTGTTTCTGTAGAACCGCATTATGCCCTGTTCAGCACCTGGTACGAGCTGTTTCCTCGCTCGCTCTTCACCGGCAAAGAGAACAAGCACGGCACGCTCAAAGATGTGATTCACGTGCTCCCGTACATTCGGGGCATGGGTTTCGACGTGCTCTACATGCCGCCCATTCACCCGATCGGCATCACCAATCGCAAGGGACCGAACAATACGCTTCTGGCATCGGATAACGATCCCGGCAGCCCCTGGGCGATCGGCAGCGAAGCCGGCGGGCACATGACTGTGCATCCCGAACTGGGCACCATGGCTGATTTCGATAAGCTGGTCGAAGAAGCTCGTAAACGCGAAATTTTGATCGCCCTCGACCTGGCATTCCAGTGCTCACCCGATCACCCATGGGTGAAGGAGCATCCCGACTGGTTCTACCGCCGTGCCGACAACTCGATTAAGTACGCGGAAAACCCACCTAAGAAGTACGAAGACATCTATCCGATCGCCTTCGACTGCAACGACTGGCGCGCTCTCTGGCAAGAACTCAAAGATGTGGTGCTTTTCTGGGTCGAACACGGCGTCAAAATTTTCCGTGTCGACAACCCGCACACCAAGCCGTATCGTTTCTGGGAATATCTGATTCGCGAAGTGAAGCGCACCGACCCTGGTGTCATCTTCCTGGCCGAAGCCTTCGCTCGCCCGAAGGTGATGCGCTATCTGGCGAAAGTAGGTTTCTCCCAGTCATACACCTACTTCACGTGGCGCAATTCCAAGCGCGAGATCGAAGACTATCTGCTGGAGCTGACCCGCACGGAAGTATCCGAATACCTGCGTCCTAATTTCTTTGTCAACACGCCAGACATTCTGTCGGAATATTTGCAGGTTGGTGGCAAGCCGGCGTTTATGAATCGGCTCGTCCTGGCTGCGACGCTCTCCGCCTCGTATGGAGTTTACGGACCGCCGTTTGAACTTTGCGTAGCGAATGCCATGCCGGGCACCGAAGAGTATCGAAACAGCGAGAAGTATGAGGTGCGCCGCTGGAATCTGGAAGCCGAGGGCTCGATCAGCCATTTCATCACGCGCGTCAATCGCATTCGACGCGATTCCAGCGCGTTGCAGTTCAACCACAACTTGCAGTTTCTCGAAACCGACAATGAGAACATTATCGCCTATGCTCGCCAGTCGCCTTATAACGACGAGCTCTTGATCATTGTGGTCAACTGCGATCCCAACTACACACAAGCTGGATATCTGTATATTCCGCTTGAGCAATTTGGTCTGGAACATCGGTATCAAGTCCACGATCTCCTAACTGAGCGAAAGTTTCAGTGGAACGGTCCGCGTAACTACATCGAGCTCAATCCGCACGTCAGCCCAGCTTTTATTTTTAGAGTACGGCAGCGCTTGCGGACGGAACACAATTTCGATTACTTCATGTAGAGCGCAAGCAGCATGGCAACAACACAAAAGAATCAAGCCGACAGAAAAGACACGTCATCACAGACAGCCCAGCAGTCGGCGCATAATGACCCCCTCTGGTATAAAGACGCAGTCATTTATCAGTGTCATATCAAGTCGTTCTTCGATGCCAACTCAGATGGCTATGGCGACCTGCCGGGACTGCTGCAGAAGCTCGACTATATTCAGGAGCTGGGTATTTCGGTCCTCTGGCTTTTGCCTTTCTATCCGTCGCCGCTGCGCGATGACGGCTATGACATTGCCGACTATTTCACAGTCAATCCGATTTACGGCACCATCGATGACTTCAAAACACTCGTCAACGAAGCGCATCGCCGTGGTCTCAAGATCATCACTGAACTGGTGATCAACCATACTTCGGATCAGCACCCATGGTTTCAAGCCGCACGCAATGCACCACCCGGATCGCCGGAGCGCAACTTCTATGTCTGGAGCGACACCGACAAGAAGTATCAGGATGCGCGCATTATCTTTTTGGATTACGAGCCGTCCAACTGGACCTGGGATCCCGTGGCGAAGGCTTATTACTGGCATCGTTTCTTCCATCATCAGCCGGATTTGAACTTCGATAACCCGGCTGTGTTCGATGCCGTTGTCGACGCCATGAAGTTCTGGCTGGACATGGGCGTCGACGGGATGCGCCTGGATGCCATTCCCTACTTGATTGAGCGCGAGGGCACCAACTGCGAAAACCTTCCAGAGACCCACGATATCTTGAAACGCTTGCGTAAAGTCGTGGATGACAATTACGAGGGGCGGGTATTTCTCGCTGAAGCCAATCAGTGGCCGGACGATGTGCGCGAATACTTCGGCGACGGCGACGAGTGCCACATGGCTTATCACTTCCCGATCATGCCGCGCATGTACATGGGATTGCACCAGGAAGACAAAACTCCCATGGAGGAGATCCTGGCGAAGACGCCTGAGATTCCGCAGTTGTGTCAGTGGGCGATGTTCCTGCGAAATCATGATGAACTGACGCTTGAGATGGTGACGCCTGACGAGCGCGACTACATGTGGAAGAACTATGCCAAGGATCCGCGCGCCCGGATTAATCTGGGTATTCGGCGGCGGTTGGCACCACTCATGGAATACAGCCGCCCGCGCATTCAGTTGATGAACGCGCTGCTCTTTGCGCTGCCGGGCACTCCGATTGTCTATTACGGCGACGAGATCGGCATGGGCGACAACCTTTCGCTGCCCGACCGGCATGGTGTGCGCACCCCCATGCAATGGACCGCCGACAAGAACGGTGGTTTCTCGCGCGCCGAGTTTGAAAAACTGTACCTGCCGCCGATTATGGATACGGTGAGCGGCTTCCACTGCGTCAATGTGGAGGCGCAACAAAAAGATCCTTCTTCATTGTTGCACTGGATGCGCCAGATTATCGAGCTGCGCAAGCGCCACAAAGTTTTCGGACGGGGCGCGATGCACATCGTTCCCAACAACAGCAGCAGGGTCTTTTCGTTTATCCGGAAGCATGAGGATGAAACGATCTTGGTAGTCGCCAACTTGTCGCGTCATGCACAATCGGCGGAACTCGATTTGCGCGAATTCACCGGCGTGGCACCGGTGGAGATGTTCGGTGGGGCGAAGTTCCACGCCATCGGTGAGTGGCCCTATGTGATCACGCTCGGGCCGCACCAATTTTTCTATTTGCAATTAGCCGGCGGCGAAGACACGGGGACCGGGTCTCAGTCGTTTTCTGAAGCAGCCCGGGCTGTGTCGGCGCGGCCGGTTGGCGGTGCTGCCACTCCCGCGCGGCAGGCGCGCGTGCAGCTCAAAGACTCGGTTCCGGCCGATGCTCTGGCGGATGAAAACGTGCGCAGTGCTCTGGAAAAGGAGATATTGCCTGCTTATATCCAGCGCCAGCGCTGGTACGGCGGCAAGTCGCAAAAAATCGTCAGCGCCCGCATCAAAGATATCTGCAAGTTGCCTGATGGACCGTCCGGGTGCGCAATTGTTTTTGTGGCGGTGAAGACCGAACGTGGGCTCGACGAACTGTACAGCTTGTTTCTCGCCCAGGTGGAGGGCGATCAGAAGCAACGTCTGAAGAAACAGCAGCCCGACTGCATGCTGGCGGAACTGGTCGGCACCAAGAGCGGTGGCGTCGCCGTGATGTATGATGCCCTGGAGAATGAGGACTTCTGCCGTGCGCTGTTGAAAGCAATCAGCAGGGAGCAAGAAGTAAAATCAGACCTGGGGAAACTGGTGGGACACACCAACGCCATGTTTCGCCAGCGGCTCAATTCGCTGCCGCACGGAGCAGTTAAAAGGGTGCGCACCGAACAAAGCAACTCCTCGATCATCTTTGACGATCAATTTATTCTCAAAATTTACCGGCGCATGCAGGTGGGCTTCAATCCCGATTACGAAATCGGCGATTATCTAACCGAATCGGCCGGATTCAAGAACACGCCCGCCGTCGCCGGTGCCATCGAGTATCGGGTGGAGTCCGCAGCGCAGAACGAGATGCATCACCTCGCCCTGCTGCAGGAGATGGTTGCGCACCAGGGCGATGGATGGACTTATGCCGTCGATGAGCTGCGGCGCTTTTACGAGCGGGCGGCGACCCACATGTACCTGCTGCCTGAACTTGCCACCGGCAAATCGACATATGCGGATGTGGAACTTGCGGGCAAGCCGATTCCCTCTGGCGTCTCACAATTCTTCGGTCTGTTTCTCAGTGAAGCGGCGACCCTGGGGCGGCGCACCGGCGAAATGCATTGTGCGCTGGCGGCTAACCAGGTCAACTCGGCATTCAAACCGGAGTCATTCGCGAAAGAAGAAGTGCGGTCGCTGGTCGCCAAAATGAAGGAGCGCGTCGCCGATGTAATCACACGGCTGCGAGCTGTCAGTGGGCTGTCTGACGAGATGGTCGCGGCACGCGAAACTTTATTTGCTGCGCGCGCCAATGTCGAAAGCCGCATGGATGAGCTGGTGCCGTTGTCCGATCAACTTTTGAAAACGCGCTGTCACGGCGACTTCCACCTGGGGCAGGTGATGCATGTCGGCGGTGACTTCGTGATCTTCGATTTCGAAGGTGAACCCCTGCGTCCGCTGGCTGAACGGCGGGCGAAAAATTCTCCTCTGAAGGATGTGGCCGGCATGATTCGGTCGTTCGAGTATGCAGCGTACGCGGCGCTTTTCATGTTTATGCAGCAGCGCACCGAGCGCCGAGAGGTCCTGCAAAAGGATGATCTGCAACAATTCTTGCCCTGGACGCACGCAGCCCATACCTGGCTTTCGGTAGCATTTTTGAACGGCTATCTGAACGCGGTGCAAGGACAAGATTTCGTTCCCGGCGACCTGAAAGTCTTTATGCAGGCGCTGGAACCGTTTATCTTGGAGAAAGCATTTTACGAAATAGATTACGAAATGAATAATCGTCCCGACTGGCTGAGGATTCCTCTGACCAGCGTACTGGAAACTTTGCCCATGTCCAACCAACGACCAACCACCGGGGGAGCTAGAAAATGACGTCGAAGGCTCAACAGTCAGCGGTGCCTTTCATCACTGACTACGACCTGCATCTTTTTAACGAGGGAACGCACCAGAAGGTTTACGACAAGCTTGGTGCTCACGTAATCGAAGATGGTGCGGACGGCAAGGAAGGAACGCACTTCGCGGTCTGGGCGCCGAACGCCAAGCGCGTGACGGTGGTCGGTGATTTCAATAAGTGGGATGCGAACGCAACACCATTGCAGACCATCGCCCAGTCGGGCGTCTGGGCTGGTTTCGTCCCCGGTGTCAAAAGTGGTGAGGCGTACAAGTACAACGTCGAGCAGGCCGGCGGCGGCGCGGAACAGAAATCCGACCCGGTGGGATTCTATGCCGAGGTGCGCCCGAAAACTGCTTCGATTGTTTTCGATCTCGATCAGTATAAGTGGAACGATGAGAAGTGGCTGAAGACGCGCGGTGCAACGCCGCCCCTGGAGTCACCGATTTCGATTTACGAAGTGCATCTGGGTTCATGGATGCGGGTCCCTGAGGAAGAAAATCGCTGGCTCACGTACAAAGAGTTGGCGGACAAACTGACCAAGTACGTGAGCGAGATGGGCTTCACGCACGTCGAGTTCTTGCCGGTCTCGGAGCATCCATTGGATTCCAGCTGGGGCTATCAGCCGGTGGGTTTTTATGCGGCGTCCAGCCGGTTCGGCACGCCGGAAGACTTCATGTATCTGATCGACAAACTGCATCAAAGCAACATCGGCGTCATTCTTGATTGGGTGCCGTCGCATTTCCCCAAAGACGGGCACGGGCTCGGGCTCTTCGACGGCACGCATTTGTACGAGCATGAGGACTGGCGCATCGGCGAACACAAAGAGTGGGGCACGTATGTGTTCAATTATGGACGCTACGAGGTGTCCAACTTCCTGCTCAGCAACGCGCTCTTCTGGCTGGACAAGTTTCACATCGACGGCTTGCGCGTCGATGCCGTGGCTTCCATGCTTTATCGCGACTACGGGCGCAAGAGCGGCGAATGGATCGCCAACGATTACGGCGGCAATGAAAACCTGGAAGCGATCTCGTTCATGAAGAAACTGAACGAAACCGTGCACTCGGAGTTTCCTGCCACGCTCATGATCGCGGAAGAATCCACCGCCTGGCCGCAGGTCTCCAGACCTACTTACGTCGGCGGATTGGGTTTCGGCTTCAAGTGGGACATGGGCTGGATGCACGACACGCTGAAGTTCTTCGAGCGCGATCCGGTGCATCGCAAGTACCACCACAATAACCTGACTTTCCGCAGCCTCTATTGGTCGTCAGAGAATTTTGTGCTGCCCCTTTCCCACGACGAAGTCGTATATGGCAAGAAGTCGTTGCTCAACAAGATGCCCGGCGACTACTGGCAAAAGTTCGCCAACCTGCGCCTGCTCTATGGCTACATGTGGACTGTTCCAGGGAAGAAACTGATGTTCATGGGCGGTGAGTTTGCGCAATTCAACGAATGGTATTTCGAAACCTCGCTTGATTGGCATTTGCTCAACTACTACAACCATGAAGGCGTGAAAAAATTCGTAGCAGACCTGAACAAGCTATATCGAGACCACGGCTGCTTGCATGAGCAGGACTGCCGGGGAGCGGGCTTCGAATGGGTCGACTGCAACGATTGGGAGCAGTCAGTCCTCACCTATCTGCGCATGGATGCTCACGGTAACCCGATGGTAGTGGTGGCAAACTTCACACCATTGCCCAGGTTCAATTATATGATTGGTGTTCCGCGGCACGGCGAGTGGCAGGAAGTGTTGAACTCCGATGCCATAGATTATGGTGGCAGCGGCGTCGGCAATATGGGCGTAGTCCATACCAATCCGATGCCCATTCACGGGCGTCAGCAGTCATTAACCCTGACGCTGCCGCCATTGGGAATGCTCTGCCTGGTGCCGAAGACATAGTCTAAGACGGCTGAAGACTATGTCTAAGACAGCTGAAGACTATGTCTAAGACAGCCTAAGACATGCGAAGACTTAGCTGGCAGAGAGTTCTAGTTCTTGTGGGGCTTGGTCGGCGTTGAGTTTGCTCTTTGCTCGGGCCAGTCCGCCCTTCTTGCCGATCTCGCTCATGTGCTGCCGATTCTGGCTCACTGCTTTGCCGCCTTTGCGTCCCGCCTCTGCGGCGCTCTGTGAGTCAAATTCGTTTGCCGTGCACTCTTTTGCGCGGGAGCGCCCTTCCCGCCTTTGCAGTGCCGATTTCATGCCGCCTTTCTTGACTCATCGCTGCAAATCCGCGATTGCGTTTTGGTTGGTCACGGATCCCCTTCAACGGTGCTCACTTCAGACCGTCTTTTGCCGTTTCGATGCGTACCAGCGCGATATGGTGCCTAATTGAAACGCTCTCGGGTAGCCGTGTTTGTGATCGATTTGTGTTCGGCAAAACGTTATCAGTAATGTCATTTTTGATCCACTACCGAGCCGCAATCATATCCACCGTATGCGCGTAGCAGCAGATGGCCCAGTAAGCCATAAAGCACTTTCGGCACCAATAGCAGCGTCAAACCACGACGATCTGGCAAACAGCAAAACGGCGGGCGCTATGTCGTCAACTATGTATGTACCGCTCGAAACCTGACACGAGGCTTACGGCAAACCTTACGCCAGCCTGACAGCACCACCGGAAAGCAACCACACCCACATCCGTAAATGCTCAAGAGATACCGCCTTCATATGGAACTCCTGAAATTCTGAAGTGATATCGTTCTGCGTCCGCCACGAGACCTCAAGCGATATCACTTGAGGTTCGGCATCCGGACATCTGAAGATATCTCTTGAGCTTGAGCTTACCGCTGCCCATGGGTTCGTCGAGCTGAAAAACAGCGACGCTGCGGCTTTAGTGGGAAATAGCTCGGCGTCCCAGGTTGTGCGGGAGACTCGCTCTGATGTTTCTACCAGCAAGCTCCATGTTGGTCCCAAGGGGTGCTTGGGTATCTCAAACGGCGAATCCAGGTGGGAGGAATTGGCGAGGATGAGCAGGGTGTGTCCGCAGACTGGTCCGAGGATCTCATCGATTTCGCAAATGCCACTGCCTTCGATGAGAATTCCGAGGGTGCGCAGTTGTCTGTCGGTCCAGTCGGACTCCTTCATCTCGCGACCCTCTGGGTGCAACCAGTAAATGTCGTTCTGATAGCGCCCTTCAACCAGATCGCCGCGGAAAACACTTCGCATGGATTGAGAGCCGCGACTTTCTGAGTTCAATGAGCTTCACGAATTCGAAGAAACGTTTGTCTTCGCGATCGGTTAATTCCCACGGATACCAGCTGACTGGATTGTCCTGGCAGTATGCGTTGTTGTTTCCGTTTTGAGTGTGCCCAAGTTCGTCGCCGCCGCTGAGCATGGGGACGCTGATCGAGAAGATATGACAGGCCGCGAAGTTGCGTTTTTGCTGATAGCGGAGAGCCTTGATGGCCTTGTCTCTGGTTTCCAGATTCGACTCCACAGTTCCAGCTGTTGTTGTTGTTTTCGCCGTCGCTGTTTCCTTCTTTATTGGACTCGTTGTGTTTCTGGTTGTACGAAACCAGATCTTGTAACGTGAAGCCGTCGTGGCATGTCACGAAATTGATGCTGGCATGAGGGCGCCGTCCTGATTTCTCATAGAGATCACTGCTACCGGTGAGGCGTGTTGCTGCTCTCCCACGACCCCTTCGTCGCCTTTACGTACGGCGGACTGTGTCGCGCATTTGCCGTTCCATTCGGTCCACAATGCAGGGAAATTGCCAACTTGATAGCCGCCTGGTCCAACATCCCAGGGTTCAGCGATCAGTTTGACCCGTCCAACAACAGGATCTTGTTGAATGACGTCGAAGAAGGCGCCCAGGTGATCGACATCGTACAACTCGCGAGCCAGGGCACTGGCAAGGTCGAAGCGAAACCCGTCCACATGCATTTCATTGACCCAGTAACGAAGGCTATCCATCATCAACTGGATGACGTTAGGGTGCATCATGTTCAGTGTGTTGCCGCAGCCCGTGTAGTCCATGTAGAAGCGCGGATCATCCGCCACCGTTCGGTAGTAGGAAACGTTGTCGATGCCGCGGAAGCTGATAGTTGGGCCTAACTGATTACCTTCGACTGTGTGGTTGTAGACGAGCATCTAGAATGACTTCAATGTCGTGTCTATGCAGCTCGCGCACCATCTCTTTGAATTCGCGAACGTGATCGGTCAATCCCGGACGAGATGAGAACCGCCTGTCCGGAGCAAAGAACCCCAGGGTGTTGTAGCCCCAGTAATCGACGAGTCCTTTCTCCACCAGGAAGCGGCTGTCCAGATGGTGATGCACAGGCATGAGTTCGATGGCTGTGACTCCCAGTTTAAGGTGGCGATAATCGGCGGACTGAAACACCCGAGTAGGTGCCGCGCAACTCCTCGGGAATGTCCGGATGGAGCTTCGTAAGCCCTTTAACGTGACATTCGTGGCGATTACGCGTTCAGGAATGTCGGGGCGCTTATCGTCTCTCTGTAGTCAAACGACTCATCGACGACTGCACATAACGGCGCGTATGCCGCGCTGTCCCTGGTGTCGAAGGTCAGATTCATCTATTTTCTCTTCCTCATCGGCATCCGTATCATCTTCTTTTTTTACCTTCTCGGTCTGGCGCGGCTCGTGAACAACCACGTAGCCGAATAATCGGTCGTCCCACTTCACGTCTCGAACGATGGCTTTAGCATAGGGATCCGTAAGCAGTTTGTTGGGGTTGAATCGATGCCCCTCCTTCTCCGGCTCGTACGGACCGTAGACGCGATAACCGTACATCTGCCCAGGTTTCAGTCCCTTCAGATAGATGTGCCAGATGAAGGCGTCGCGCTCCGTAAGTTCGACGCGCTGAACTTCTTTGAGCGCCTCCACTGAGTCGAACAGGCATAGTTCCACTTTGGTAGCATGTTCTGAGAAAATGGCAAAATTAACGCCGTGCCCATCCCAAGTCGCGCCCAGAGGCCACGGTTTGCCTTCGCGTACCGCTTCGTACAGAGCCTTATTCTCTTTAAACTCGATGCTCACTTATAGAACAGATGAATAGCTGAATAGATGAATAGATGAAGAACACAACCGGACTGAGAATTGTTTCGCTGATTGCCTCGGCAACCGAGATTGTTTTCGCGCTTGGCTTAGGAGATCGGGTGGTGGGACGTTCCCATGAATGCGATTATCCCGCCTCTGTTAAAGATCTACCCGTCTGCACCTCGCCCAAATTCAATGTTGATGGTACCAGCTATGAGATTGACCAGCGAGTGCGGGCGGTGCTTCAGGAAGCTCTCAGTGTTTATCGTGTCGATAGTCAGATACTGGCTGAACTCCAGCCCACGCACATAATTACACAATCTCAGTGCGAAGTCTGTGCTGTTAGCCTGCGGGATGTGGAAGCGGCGGCATGCAGCCTGATCAGCTCCCAGCCCCAGATTGTGTCCTTGCAACCGGATTCGCTTGCCGATATCTGGACGGACGTCAAGCGAGTCGGTGAAGCGCTCTGCGTGCCCGAGCGCGCGGCACAGCTCCTGGCTGACATGGATGGTCGCATCGACAACATCCGGCAACGGGTTGCCCACGTGAAGGGCCCATCCCCGGACAGTGCCAGACCAAGCGTTGCGTGTATCGAATGGATTGATCCCTTGATGGCAGCCGGGAACTGGGTTCCGGAACTTGTGGACATCGCCGGTGGGACAAACCTCTTCGGTTTAGCTGGCGCTCATTCTCCGGCATTGAAATTTGCCGATCTCCAAGCGGCAGACCCGGATTTGATTATCGTCATGCCGTGCGGTTTCGACATAGCTCGAACCTGCCAGGACATGCATTTCCTCTCACAGCAACCCGGCTGGGAGTCTTTGAAAGCCGTGCAGGCAGGGCGTGTCTATGTCGCTGACGGCAATCAATACTTCAACCGACCAGGTCCCCGGGTCGTCGAGTCGCTTGAGATTCTTGCCGAACTAATTCATCCAGAGTTGTTTAGCTTTGGGCATCAGGGTTGGGGCTGGATCGAGGGCACCGCTTGTGGTGCGAAGCTCAATCCGGCGCGCGCATGACAAATGCATAACGCGACCGCATCGGCTGCGTCATCAGGTTTGATAATGGACGGATGGTCTAGAAGCTTCGCTACCAGCGTCTGCACCATTTTCTTGTCGGCGCGCCCGTAACCGGTCAGATTCAGCTTCACTTGCATCGGCGTGTATTCGGCTACGTCGATGTTGTATGTAGCTGCCGCCTCCAACAAAACCCCCCGGGCCTGTGCAACCGGAATGACAGTGGTGGCATTGCGAAAAAAGAAGAGCTGTTCAATGACGAGGATATCCGGAGCGTACTCCGCCAAGAGGCTAAGCGCGTCTGACCGAATCGTGCGCAGACGCTCGTGCATTGGCATATCCTTGGGCGTACTGATGATGCCGCTAGCTATATATCTAAAGGTGCTACGACCGGAGACATCGAGAACACCGTAGCCGGTGGTGGCAGTGCCAGGATCTACGCCGAATATCCGCATCGGAATCAGTGTACAACAGAAAGTGTACTTTTTTTCATTGGAAAAACCTCGCCATGGGGACGATACTCGTTGTTGTCAATATATCTGTTCGCCCTCCGAAGTGGGCAGGCAGAACTTGCTCACAGGAGAACGACGATGCTGTTTGTCGTAACCGGTGGTCCATCCGTAGGCAAAACGACGATTATCTCGCTCCTTGAACAGCGAGGATTCCGCGTCGTTCCGGAACAGGCTACCCAAATCATCCAAGAAGGCGAATTTCTTCCCTGGGTTGACCGTGACCGCTTCCAGCGCGAAGTCCTGCGTCGTCAGCTTGAATTGGAGGCACCGTATGTCGATTCGGCCGACATAGTCTTCCTTGACCGCGCGCTATACGACGGCGAAGCCTATTACATCAACGACGGAATGGTCCCTCCAGCCGACTTCGATCATCTCATTCCATCGCGTTATGAAATGGCATTCCTTGTAGAGGAACTCTCTAGCTTCGACAACAACGGAGTCCGTTGGGAGAATCAGGAGTTCACTCGTAAGATCACCCCTATATTCGAACATTGCTATTCCAGTCGCAATGTCCCAGTGAAGAGAATTCCAGCAGCATCTCCGTTGGCCCGTCTCGAACTGGTGCTAGACACCGTCGCCAAAAAGGTGAGATTGCCCGTCGTTGAACCCACAATGGTGATGCCACCGCTCGTCTATGCGTAAGCCAAAGTCACCATCTACTAGATAATCCCCAAGTGATATCGGTTCGGGTTTGCACCCAAGTGATATCAGTTTGTCTTGGGCGTAAGCGACGTCAATTCAGGTTTAGCCGAAGTGATATCTATTCGCTTTGAACTTCTTGGTCACCCCTTCATTTAATCTCGGATGATTGAACTTTTTTGCGCGTGACATCGTTTACATGAGTAGGAGGGCTTACTCATGCAAAACGAATCACGAAAATCGAAAAAATCGAAAGCTCAAGAAACAACTGAGGATCCGCTTGCGCTGGAGATGGAGTTGTTCTCTAGGGTCTATCCAACTGCGCAGGATCAGGTTGATGAATTGTGCAGAGTGGATGATCCCTATCGTGAATATGTGTGCAAACGATGCGGTGCGCATGGACTGGAGCGCATCGACGCGCGAACCATGCTCTGCCCTACTTGTCATGCGAAAACTTGGTTGACGGCTGGAACGTTTTTTGAAGGGATAAGAGATCCAATGCACTGGCTATTTGCGATTTGGCTATTTGAGCGACGGGTGCAGATCAATGCTAACCGGTTTGCAAACTTCCTTGGTGCAAGCTATGGAGCAATTTGGAAAATGTTTCAGAAGATGGGAATGGTGCTCGACGATTTGATAAGACAGCCTGATGTCGACGGAGTTGAATTGGTTTCCTCGCGCGTTTTTGCGAAGATCATTTTTCGGCGAAGCATCGAAACTCCATCAGGAAGTCATCCTCTGGCTGAACAACTGGTGATCGACGGGATGTTTGGCGATGAGCCGCATCTTGATGAGCCGCATCTCGATGAAATCAGCAGCGATGAAATCAGCAGCGATGAAATCAGCAGCGACGAAATCAGCAGCGGCGAAATCAGCAGCGACGAAGAGCAACGCCACAGCGCGCAGCATCACGAAACACATCTGGAAGAACTACAACTGGGAGAAGAACTGACCGAGGTGCAGAAGATAGTCTTTGAATCGCTAACTGAGAGCCGGTTTGGTTTGACGTCTTGCGCGATCGACTGGACATGGAACCAGCCGAACTGGCTTCAACGCTGACTTCTTTGGTTTGAATTCACTCTGGAGTGATTATTCGATTTCCGGGAGAGAGATTTGCGCTTGCGGGAAGTTGGAGGCGGGACGGATGAACTTACTGAAGAGCAGAGTGAAGAGCGTTCTGCAACGCTCGGGTCATCAATAGCCACTCGGGTGTCGTATGCGATTGATTTTGTTCGGGCGACATATCAGGGGGTGAGCCGAAAGCGCTTACAGCATTATTTGGCTGTGTATTGTTTCTTCGTCAATCCAGAGCGCTGGCCGCAAGGTTCCTTGCTCGCAGCATGTCGAAGAGCAGACCCAATTAGCGATCTGCAAGTCAGGTCTTACGTATCGCCGCCACTGGTGACAATTTAGTGACTGCTCAGATCATTTAGCGACTGCTCAGACCGTGTTCAACGTGGAACCGCTAGCGTTCGATTGGATTTAAGCCCGCTTTGATGCCTGCGCGCTTCGCAATCGTTGTGATCGCAAGTGCAAGAGTGCGAACCATCTGACGCGTCTTCACAGTCTTCGCTGCAATATCCGCTGTCGCTATTTTCAGCATTGCAGTAGCAGAAGCTGTTTTCGCATCTGGTTCGTTTCTTCACCATGGCCGGTGCTCCGCGTCCGTCGCCTATTAATATATGCGATGACGGCGAAAAATGCGATCTTGATCCAGGACATTGTTATAGAAAATCAGAAAATTCTACTTATACTGCATTCTGAACTGCGGATGTTGACGTGCTCGGAATTCGCTGATCTCTTCACTCGAAGGCAGTATCAAGGTCGTACCGCGTTGAATGCGAGCAGTAGGCGTTCCACTCGTGTCAGCATCTGAACTCAATCCATTGATCTCGGCGATCAATGTCCACAGTGATCCGTCTTGGAGAGCCGCATGGCGGGTCGCGATTGTGCGCAGGGTATCGCCAAGCCTGACGGTGTAATTGATGCGCGTTGTTGGTCCGCCCTCGCTGACGGGTTGTCGTGATTTCTTGGGTTTCTTGCTGCTCATCGTAGCGCGGAACATCTCGATCTCAGTTCGCGTAGGCATCTGCAAAATGGTGTTCGGTTTCAGATGAATAATTTGTTTGTTGTCGCGATAGGTAACGCGGATCACCGGGCGATTGATTCTGAAAATCAGCAACGCCAATCGGCTGTCGCCCAGCAAGCTGGCGGCGATCGATTCGAGTGTGTCGCCGGGGCGAACAATGTAGCGCGTGCGAACTTCTTCCTCTACGAAGAGGCGCTGATCCTTGCGGGTTGCTTGATCGGCCATGAGTGTGTCCATCATGCGCCGAGCTTCCTTTTCCTTCCAGGAACGAAGTGTCTCGAGTTCGCTGTTTCTATCGTCGTCGTCCTTATCGATCCGCCGCTCTGGAACTTTTTCCTGACTCCAATCAGCTCGCATCTCTATGCAGTCAGGAATTTGACTTGTCTCATATGTCGATGTTGCTGATGTTGCTACATACGGATCGGGATGGGTCGAAAATTGAGTTGGATCAATCCAATGCGTAGACTGATTCGGTTGTGATCCCTGCTCTCCTGGAGCGCGTTCGTCTGCAGGCGGCAAAGCATCCAACAATTGCTGTAGGAACGCTTGTGGTGGTTGGCCGCCCATCGAAGTGAAATCAGCGGTCGGCAATGGCTGAACTGTGGCAATCTGATCCTGCGTTGTAGTAACGGACGGCTGTACCGAGGTTCATTGTCTAACGCTGACCAGAGAGGCTACCCATTCTGTACCGTTACGGATCTCGGACCGTCTGTGTGGAGGAAGGAGTGTCCGGTGTCTGGATTGAAGAAGTGTCGGTTTGCGCGGAGGGAGAGTCCTGCTGCTGCTGATACGTGCTTGTTGCCTGCACGCATTCTCTCTGAGTCAGAGATGCGGGCTGAGGGAATGGCTGAATATTCCGGCGCAGACTCGGGTCCGGTATTTACCAGCGCTACGGTTGCTGGTGTGATGAACTGCGTACCGGTAGACTCCATCTGGGCATTTGGAGGTTGACAATCTGCGCGTCGGCAGTCGGGATTGCGACGAATGTATTGGGCCCTGCGCGTCTACAGTCGGGTTTGCGACACCCGGTGTTGCGCTGGGATCCGCGACGGAAGTTGGATTTGCGGCTGCGCTGGCATTAGCATTTGGATCGGTTGGTCCGGTCATTACAATTGTGATCCCGGGCAATATTGAGTTCGGGTCGATTTGACTGACCGCCGCGAGTGATTGCGGATCGGTGCCAGATGACCCTCCAGGATTATTTGGATCTTGATTTTGTGGATCCTGTCCGGTGGTGAAGTATCCCAGTCCACCGTTGCTCTGATCGTCGGTCACCGCATCTTCTTCGTCTGGATCCTTCTTCTTGCCGCCGCCGCGGATAACCTTCTCGCCGGTTGCAGTGGAAATGGTCAAAGTGAATCCTGATTGATCTCCCGCCGGACGAATACTGATCACTTCGGTGAAGGGAATTCGCTCGCCTTTGCCGATGATCAGTCCAATTCGATCTCCTGCGAGTGTGGTTTCGATGCCGCTGGCGATGACAATTCCGATGCCCTTGTTCGCTATATCCGTAGCCACAAAACGAGCACCGCGGTCTCCCAGAACCTCGGCTCCGACCCCGACACTGACATTTACTGCGCCGCGACCGATGCGTCCTTCCAGACCTGGTATGACGATGTTCTCACCCGGTTTGCCGATGTCGATCATGCCTGGGAATCGTCCGCCGGCAGCGATCAGGCTGCCGTTCTTGCCGGCTTCGATCAGTTGCGCCAATCGGGTGATCTCGGTCAGCATAGTTTTGCCGAACTCCCCGGATTGACCGAGTTTGCCGTCGGCAGGTGCTATGCCTGTGGGCAGTTTGCCGATGCCGTCGGTGGCACCGATGTTTGTGGAAACTTTGCCCATCCCGATCATTTCGCCCAGTGGTAGTTTGCCGTTCAACGCCCCCTGGTCGCTGAGTTTGCCAAGCACCGATGCGTTGGCGTCCACCGATTCGCGAGCCAGTCCGGCTAGCGACAACATCGATCCGAGAGGCGGAATTCTCAACGCTCCGGAAGCGGTTTGATCTTCTGTGCCAATGGGTTTCGAGGTGAATCCAGCCATGAGCACGCGTGGTGCATCAGGTGCTGGGTTATCCGATTTTTCATTTGCAGAAGCTGCCACTCGGATATCAGGCGCGGACACGCGGACATCAGAGGCAGCCACGCGGACATCAGACGAAACGTCCGCACCGCTCGACTGCGATCGCTCGACAGTGCTTACCTTCAGCGCGGCGATTGCTTCGGTTTCTGCCGCACTGTTGCGCAGCAACGCTGATTGAAATCTGCCGGCGTCCAGAAACGCAGTTTCGACCATCTTCAGCGGTTTGGCGTTCAGCACCAGATCCGCGGCGGTGTCGGTGACAGCCGACGCCAGCGCCGCAGCAAGCGGCAGGCGGTGCAAGTCGGCTGGTTCGTTGACATTCTCTTGCTTGACTAATGCCGGGCGCTGCCCGAGATTGCTGAGGTTGGGGTCATCCTTAAAGAATGGTTCGTTCGCGGTGGTCAAAATGAACGCGCCCGCCTTTTTCACGGGTTCGCTGATTGCTGTGCCACCGCCATTCTCCGAACCGAACTCGTTGCTGAACACATTGAAGATGCTGGGTATTTTCTTGAGCGCTAACGCCTGCTGCTCACTTGTTGATCCTGACGTCACGGCGTCGGCTGAGGCATGAAAGCCGCTCTGTAGTGTCTCCGATCCCATCGTGACGATGCGTTTGAATTCCGGCGGAAGAATCGTGCCGTTAGTGACCGTGGTACCGCCGCCGGGTAACTTCAGTTCTTCGGCGGTCGGGAAAAAAGTTCCGAAGAAGCCGAGTTGGCGCTTCATGTCTTCGTATTGCTGCGCTGTTACCGCAGCCACTTCCGTTTTTCCTGGCGAAGCGACCCCGGGTGTCAAATTGCTGTTGGTCTCGTGGCGTCGAGTCTGGGCATTCTGGATTTCGTCGGTGTTATTGATGCTGCCGCCGGACGGGGGCGGATCTACCTGACGCTTGGACGGTGGAGTGTAATCACTGAGGAGCGTCATCAAGGTCGATTGGCCGAATGCGAACGCCGACTTCAATGCTTTGGTCGTTTCTTCCTCGCCGTTCTCTTTGTTCTGTTCGCCGTGTTTTCCAGACAGGGGTAGCACGACATTAGTGGTACCCTGATCGCCGGGAGCGCCGCCCGGAACGCCGGGAACTCCGCCGCCCGCTCCCGGTGCGCCGTCATTGTTGAGGGGAGTTGGGCTGTTGGGTTTCTTGATCGGTTGCCCAGAGAGTCCGCCTGACTCTGGCTGGGGCTCCGTGAAATCGAATCCGAACGTCTTTAAAATATTCTGCCAGCTGGTAGTGTATGTGGTGCGATTCTTGTCATCGCCGGGTGCCATGGTGCCTGCCGTCGCGCCCTCGACGAAATCACTGGCGGTCGGCAGCGGCGATTTTGCCGGCTTCCAAACCTTCAGTCCGTTATCAACTTCACCGTTTGAACCGGTGTCATGTGCGCCATTCTGAGGGTGCACTGCGCCGCCTCGAAATGTCCTCTGGATAAACTCTGTAAACAATCCGTCTAGCGGAAGGGCGGTCGCTGCGACGGAGGGCACCAGAGCATCATCCGTGGTGGCACCGGATGTGCCGGAATTCGAGGAGTGCTTCTTGCCGCCAGGCACTGGCGGCATGACTGGGGCGCCATCGCCGGTATCGCTCGCTTGGTTGCCGTTCCCCTGGTTGTCGTTCCCATGATTGTCATTTACGTGGTTGTCGTGGCCGCTGGAACCGCTGGGTTGGAGCCCTCTCGGAACGAACCAACCCGAGTAACCCGAGTTGAATGCCTCACCAAACAAATTCTTGACGCCGCCCAGCAATCCCTCTTCTGGAGAGTCGCTGGCGCCACCTTCGTTCACCGCTCCCACCGATTTGTGTTTCCCGCCGGGAGGCGGAAGCAACGGAGCCAGCGCAGTTGGCGAGCCGCTACCAGGTTGCCCGGGCTGAACGAGGGGAATCGGGTCTCCTGACTCGCTGGCTGTCGGATGCTGCGAGCCTGCGTTTGGAAGCGGTGCGGACTCAGCAGCGCGCACACGGCCCCAGAGATTCTTCAAAAATGTGCCCGCTTGCTGCAGACCTTCCAGTGAGAAACCATTGCCTGCGTCGAACGTTTCCATGACGGCGGCATGTGCTCCGCTCTCGCTGCGAACGCGAGCCAGTGCTCTTTGAGCGCCGGAATTCCATTGAACAGCAGAATTGTCCTCTGCTTCGGCAGCGGCGCGTTGTCCTTCGGTGCTGCGAGTCTGACCTTCAGCACATGCTGATTCAGTTTCTACAACTTCAAAAGGATCTGTTCCGGGGGGATCGGACATGCGATTGAAACTCCCCTGCAATCGGCAGGTCTAGAAAAGATGGTGCAAAGGTGGCGGTTTTGGCAGGCAAAACTAGAGGGGGAGATAGCGTTGCCCGAATTGATAGTAGGGTTCATTTGTGGCAATTTTGTTGAAAGCCACAAGGAACCTGCTCAAATTAACCCCGTCACCCATAATCTCCGACGCTCGCTAAGTAGACACTATCAGCCTATCAAGGGAACGGCAGCATATGCGGCAACTGATCAACGCCGACATCCACCATATCTGGCTGCCGCAAGGCGAGACTAAGGCAGTGGTAATTTGTGTTCATGGCTTAGGTCTGCACGGTGGTTGCTATCATCATCTCGGAACAACGCTCTCAGCCAACGGCTTCGCAGTACTGGCAATCGACATCCGTGGCTTGGGTTGTTGGCGTAGTTGGGGAGACCACTCGCTCGATATCAGTGGTTGCCTTGCTGATTTGCAAGCGGCGCTCACAGAATTGCGTAATCTCTATCCATACCTGCCTCTGTTCCTGGCGGGCGAATCTCTGGGGGGTGCCATAGCGCTCAAATGCGCATCGCAGAACGCCCACCTGGTAGATGGGCTGATTATGAGCAGTCCGGCTATCGATTCCAGTCGTCACTTCTTCAATCACTGGGAGCTCTGGTTGAAGCATTACCTGGCTCCCAATCGACGTGTCAGCCTGATTAAGGCGCTGATAGAGCGAGCAGAAGCCGATGAAGAACTACGCCAGCTGTGGTTGGATGATCATCTGGCGTGTAAGGAAGTCTATGTGCGAGATTTGATTGCTATGCGTAACTTACTCAACGACAACGACCTTAGCGCACGCATGCTTCGAAAGACACCGGTCCTGGTTCTGCAAGGATACGGCGATCGGCTCTTCGTTCCGCGTGACACGCTGAGTCTGTTTGAGCGCCTGACGACGTCTGAAAAAGAACTCGTCTACATCGGAAATGCAGAGCACCTAATGCTGCAAAGCCGCCGACAAGATCACAGGGGGCTCAGTGTCTTGATGGGTTGGATGGAGATTGTCGTCACGAAACTCCGCAAGCGAGATCTCTCGGCTCTGCCGGCACCATTCTGCGAACTGCGACTGGTGAACCACTTCGCTTCACCCGACGGATCTAGGGGCGAACCTCATGGCGAGCAGCAACAGCGAGCCGCCTGAAGCTTGAATGTCGCGCTGGCAGGACAGGATACCGATACTGCATACGGTGTCACGTGTCCGCATCAAATCAGCTGGCACCTCGAACAATACCTTGCGAATTCGATGAACTGCGCGTGCCAGTTCTTCCCGCTTGTTCGCTGATTCCAGCACAGTGGCTAGCTCGTATAACACCGGGAGTGTATGTAATGGCTGTTCCGAATATTCTTCCATGATGCAAATCACGTTGCGGTAAATGTTCTCAGCCAGCTTTAGTTCGCCATGCTTGGGGCAGCTGCCGCAATCAACTTCATGCGATTGACGTGGTGGTTTGGAAGCGGTTCAAACATACGATCAGGCTCCCTTACAAATTAAGATGAAAATTGCGCTCAGCGTGTTCCCGGCGGCTCACAGCATGACTACTGCCAGAGTCAAAGTGATATCACTTCCCAATTGTCACCAAGTTCAAGTGATATCGCTTCGGAGGTGTGAACCAAAGCGATATCACTTAGAGATTTTTGTCCTTGCCGAACTCAAGCGATATCATTTCGGAATTAACCAAACTGGTACTTCGTTCTTTGAGAATCAGTCGCCGCTCTATTGACATCCTCTGCCATCAATATATAGTTAAACAGTACGGTTTCTTGAGCTCTTACTACATGTTCAATTGGGTCCGGCGCGCAGCGATTCTTATCGTGGCGGGGTTTTTCATCCCGTCGACGGCAGTTTGGGCGCAGGATGCCCAATTTCCTGCTCAGCCTGGCTACGGACAGGCGCCAGCTGGCTATGGACAGGCGCCGCCGGCTTACGGACAGGCGCCGCCGGCTTACGGACAGGCACCGCCGGCTTACGGACAGGCACCGCCGGCTTACGGACAGGCACCGCCGGCTTACGGACAGGCACCGCCGGCTTACGGACAGGCACCGCCAGCTCAAGGGCAGCCGAGCGCGTTTCAGCAAAGCGCGCCGCCAGCTAATGACGGCACCTTGTTTGGGTATGCGACCGAGTCTGGGCTTCCGCAGTATGGTGCGGGCGGACCACCGGCATATGGTGCGCCTCCGTCATATGGGGCTGCACCCCCTTCGTATGGTGCTGCTCCTCCCTCTTATGGTGCGCCTCCGCAACAGTATGGCGCTCCGCAGCAGGGAGCCTTCGGAGCAGCGCCGGCTCAGCCACCGGCGAATTCGAGTCCAAACAATCTGGCAGCCAGTGCCAACAGTTATTTCGACCAGATAGACCAGCAGCAAGGTGGCAGCAGTGGTAGCGGCAGTGGAAGCTCGCTGCAGCCGGTTCCAGTCGAGCAAGATGCTGGAGGAGGCGGCGGTAGCGGAATTCTTGGGAAAGCCGGCAAAGCACTGGTAGGAGTGGCGTTGCCGATTGCTGCGGGCGTGGCTATGCAGACCATCGCGCAGAAATCGGCTCAGCGAGCCTATCAGAGAAATCCAATGGCGGCGATGATGCAGCAGAGCCAGATGAGCGGCATGGGTGGCATGGGTTATCCGGGCATGGGCATGGGCTATCCAGGCATGGGCATGGGCTATCCAGGCATGGGCATGGGCTATCCAGGCATGGGCATGGGCGGCTATCCAGGCATGGGCATGGGCGGCTATCCAGGCATGGGCATGGGAATGCCTGGCATGATGCCGGGGATGGGCATGCCCGGTATGGGAATGCCAGGCATGGGCGGACTTCCGATGTTGCCTGGCATGTCGACTGGAAATCCGCAAACTCTTTTGAACGGACTGAACAGCTTACTCGGCCGTTAGTGAACGCCTTGCAATTGAATTGATAGCGTTCCGCGCCTGAAATAGCGCGGAAATAGAGCGGAAATAGCGGTAAAGCAAGAGTGCCGACCGCTACAATCTTGCTGCATGGATGAAACAGCTGTACACGAAACAAAGGGCTATGAACGAAACACCCTGTTCCGGTGACCGCCATGTTTAGCGGCAGTGGGATACCTCCGTATCATTTGATGTGGTCGAATGTGTTCGACCCCAATCGGCCACAAGTCAAACGACCGACTGATTGGGCCCGGTTGGGCAGACTATTTGCACCCTACTGGAAGCAGGAAGCACTGGTAGCATTGGCTGTACTGCTTATGTCGACGCTGGGACTGTTGCCGCCCTTGTGCACGATGTGGCTGATCGACAAAGCGATTCCGGCTAAGGACTTCGCGGGCGTCTGTCTATGCGTTGGTGGCATGGTGGCGTCGGCGTTGCTCGCCTCTCTGGTTGGGGTTTATCAGGGCTATTTGAACGCGTTCGTGGGTGAGAGTATCATCCGCGACATCAGGGCGGAGCTGATCGCGCGCGTCCATCGCATGCCCCTGGATTTCTTCACCAGCACCAAGACCGGCGAGATTTTGAATCGCATCTCCAGTGATGTCGATTCGATCGACGGTTTGGTGACGGGCACTCTAATTTCGATCTTGAGCAACATCGTCACCATTATTACCACGCTGGCGACAATCTTTTTTCTCGATTGGCGGTTGTCTCTGGTGGCGCTGATTGTGATACCGCTTATGGTGCTGCCTTTCTGGCCGATCGGGCGAAGGATGTACGCGTTGCGGAAAGGCGTGCGCGAGAAGTCCGATGAAGTGCACAGCCTCATGCAGGAGACGCTTTCGATCTCCGGCATCACGCTAGTCAAGTCATTTGTGCGCGAGAAGTACGAACGGGAACGATTTCAAAAAGCCAGTAACGAACTTATGGAACTGGAGATTCGCCTGGGCATGGTAGGGCGCTGGTTCCTTATGTTTATCACAGCTATGGTCACCATCGGCCCCGCCACCATCTGGTTGTACGGGGGCTGGTTGTCCGTGCACGAACAGATTACGATCGGCACGGTTGTTTCTTTTGTCGCCCTGATCAGCCGGCTCTACACACCGGTGTCAGCCCTGGCTGGAGTGCAGATTCAAGTTGTCGGGGCTCTAGCCGTCTTCGAGCGCATCTTCGAGTATCTCGATATGAAGGAAGAAGCCCCCGATTCACCGGAGGCGGTCGAACTCGGCACCATATCCGGTGAAGTGCGGTTTGATGAGGTGCAGTTCGCCTACCCTAACGGACGCGTCGCGCTCGATGGTGTTTCGTTCACAATCAAGCCGGGGCAAGTGGCCGCGTTCGTCGGCGAGTCCGGTGCCGGCAAAACCACGATCACAAATCTGGTGCCCAGGTTTTACGATCCTCAGGAAGGTCGCGTGACCGTCGACGACTTCGATGTGCGTGACGTTAAGCTCACGTCATTGCGAGACCATATCGGGATTGTCATGCAAGAAACGTATCTGTTTCATGACACGATTGCCAACAATCTGCGATACGGGAGAATCGACGCCACCAACGAGGAAGTCGAGTGGGCGGCGCGGGCGGCCAACATACACGAGTTTATTACTTCGCTGCCGGAAGGCTATGATACCGTGGTCGGCGAACGCGGGCACAAACTGAGCGGCGGCGAACGGCAGCGCATCGCCATCGCGCGCGTGCTTCTCAAGAATCCCAAGATTCTCATCCTCGATGAAGCAACCAGTTCGCTCGACTCGCATAACGAAATGCTGATTCAGGAGGCTCTGGTTCCGCTCATGGTTGGACGCACGTCGCTGGTGATCGCGCACCGGTTGTCGACCGTGCTCTCGGCGGACGTGATTTTCGTGGTCGATAAAGGCAAGGTCGTGGAACAAGGCACTCATGCCGAGCTTCTGCAACGCGGTGCCGCTTATGCGGCTCTCTATAAGAAACAGTTTCGCGAGCCGTCAGCTGACTAATCCTGATCCTGAATATCCGTCCAGGTGCCGAACCATTCATTGATGGTACCCAGCGGATGCTGCGAGGCCACCGCGCGGCAGAGATGCCAGCGATAACCATCACCGGCGGCCCGGACGCCAACCGCCCGTTTCAACCGAAACCGGCACTCGAAAGTATCGCCGCTTTCCAGAGCCTTTTCCCAGCCGGCGAAGTAATCTTTTAGATCGTCCTTGTGAATCAAAAGGCGCCAGCCGCCCGCCAGACTCTGTTCCGCGGATAGACCGCTGTATTCATAGAAACGTTGATTGAAGAACGAAATCCTGCCGTCGCTGCCGGCGGTCCAGACAATCTGCGGAATCGCTTCGGCGAGCGTGCTGAAACGCGCCATCGCCTCCAGCAAACTGCCCTCGATGCGTTTTTGATCTTCGATGTCGGTGCAAGTGCCTATCCATTTGAGACTGCCGTCGGTCATGCGAAATTTCTCGCCGCGCACCAGTTGCCACCGGTAGGCACCATCGGTGGTGCGGAAGCGCATTTCGCCCTCGAAGGTGTTCTCATTCGGTGAAGCATCCGCGCGTTCTTCCAGATAAGGCAGATCATCCGGATGCACAAATCTCTTCCACGCCAGTCCGTCGTCGGCTGTCGGATCGATGCCGGTGTACTCGAGGTAACGCTTGTTTCCATACTCGCACTTGCCGAAGTCGCCGGCCGTCCACACCAGTTGTGGAATTGCTTCAGTCAGCATCTGAAACTTCTGTTCCGAATCGCGCAGGCGATTTTGCACCTGGCGGTGTTCGGAGTGATCGATCACATATCCGAGACAGTGATGCCCAGCCGGATCTAGTGCGGTCATGCCCACCGTCACCGGCACCCGGTGTCCCAGTTTATGGATGTATTCCTTCTGAAAAGGCAGGGCGAATCCTTTGTGTTTCAACTGCTCAACTGCCATCTGACTGCATTCATGAAACTCCGGCGGCGTCAGAGCGTCCCAGCGAATCGCGCCGTCCTGCAGCTCCTGTCGCGTGTAGCCGATGATCTTCAAGTAAGCTTCGTTCGCATCGTACACATGTCCGAAGATGTCACTGCTGACGATGCCGATTACGTTTGAGTGCAGTAGTCGACTTAAATATTCGTCGAGACTATATTGAGGCTGCGATTTTGAATCGCGTCTTTGCATCGCCAGTCCACCTGTTTTCGGTCTATCGGTCTATTCCTGGTCCTGGATGTCGGTCCAGGTGCCGCACCATTCGATAATTTTGCCGCTGGAGCTCTGCACCGCTACTGCCCGGCAGAGCTGTTCGCGATAACCGCCGCCTTTCGCGCGCACACCGACGGCCCGCTTCAGACGAAATTTGCACTCGAAAGTATCGCCTGTTTTTAGTGCTTTGTGCCAGTCTGACATGTACTGATCTGCATCTTCCGGATGAATCAGCAATTGCCAACCCCCGTCCAGGCTCTGCTCAAGCGACAAACCAGTGTATTCGAACCAGCGATGATTGAAAAAGTTGATGTCGCCATTTGGCTTTGCTGCCCAGACAATTTGTGGTATCGCTTCCGCCAGAGTGCGAAAACGTGATACCGCTTCTCGCAGTTCGTTCTCGGTGCGCTTTTGATCGTCGATGTCGGTGCAGGTGCCAAACCATCTGATGGAACCGTCGGCCATCACCATCTTGATACCGCGGATCAACTGCCAGCGATACTGTCCTTCTCTGGTGCGGAAGCGCGCTTCCATTTCCATTGGCTGATCTCTGGATAACGCCAGTTCACCTTCCGCCATGATGTATGGCAAGTCGTCCGGATGGACATATTCTCTCCAGGCATACCCGTCATTGCCCATCGGATCGACGCCGGTAAATTCAATGTACCTGTGGTTGGCGTAAAACGTCTTGCCGCCCGGAGCGGCTGCAAATACCAGTTGCGGAATTGTTTCCGCCAAAAGCTTGAATTGCTGTTCGCTGTCGGCCAGTCGTGTCTGAACAGCGCGATGTTCGGAGTGGTCGATCACATACGCGAGGCAGTGTGCGCCCTCGGCATCGAGCGCCGTGACTCCGATTGTAACTGGCACTCGTTGCCCACGTTTGTTCACATACTCTTTCTGAAACGGCAGCGCATGGCCGGTTTCTCTCAACTGCTGTATAGCCTGCTCATCGACGGCTCGGTGCTCGGGCGGAGTGATCTCGGTCCACTTCACCTCGCCTCTGTTCATCTCATCGCGCGAGTACCCGATGATTTCCAGAAACGCATCGTTGGCATCGAAGATGTTGCCGTAGACATCGCAACGAAGGATGCCGAGCACGTTCGAGTGCAACAGACGATTCAAGTATTCGTCGAGGTTGTATTCGGTTTTGGCATCAATTTGTTGCCTGTCCATGAAATACCAATACCGCACCTGAGTTCCGCAAAACGCAAGCGCGCGAGAAGCGCGAACTTCCTGGGGATTTCGCGCGTGTTCACCGTCACGCCGCAGAAGAATAGCACGGACTGCTCGCCGCAACTTGACAATCGTTTTAACCACTATGTCTCTCGGATCCTGCGTACATCTCATTCTTAGCGGTCTGTCTTTCGACTAGCGGCGAATAAGGATTGCAGCAGTACAGATTGGTGCAGTGCCAGACTAAGTGTCGCCTTGAATGTCGGTCCAGGTGCCGAACCACTCGATGACGGCGTCGTTTGCGTCGTGAACCGCTACGGCGCGACAGAGATGACTGCGATATCCGTTTTGAGCTTTCACACCAACCGCCCGCTTGAGGCGAAATTTGTATTCGAACGAATCGCCTGTAGCTACAGCCCGAGCCCATTCATCGAGATAACCTTTTACATCCTCAGGGTGGATCAACAAATTCCATCCGCCGGAAAGGCTCTGCTCGAGCGAGAGTCCGGTGTATTCAAACCAGCGATGATTGAAAAACGTGATTGAACCGTCGGCCTGTGCAGTCCACACAATCTGCGGAATCGCTTCCGCCAGCCCTCGCAAGCGTGCCTCCGCCTGCCGCAATTCAGCTTCGACACGCTTTTGATCATCTATGTCGGTACTGGTGCCGAACCACTTAACCACGCCATCCGACATCGTCATTGGCTGCGCACGAATCAACTGCCAGCGGTACTCTCCGCTGCGGCTGCGGTAGCGAGCTTCCACTTCGAATTTGCTGCCGGCGAGAGCTGCTTCTTCGCCGCGCTGCAGAAGCAGCGGAAGATCCTCCGGGTGCACAACCTGTTGCCAGGAAAACCCGTTGTCGTCCGTTGCCCTAATCCCGCTGTATTCAAGAAACCGCTTGTTTGCATAGTCGACCTGTCCACCATTGCCGGCGGTCCAGACCATGGTGGGAATCGCTTCCGTCAACATGCGAAACTTCTCCTGGCTCTCGTTCAAAAGGCGCAGTACTTCTTTGTGATCGCTGTGATCGACGATATAAGCCAGGCAATGACCGGCTCCATCCAGAGTCATCGCACCAACGGTCACCGGCACTCGATGTCCGTCCTTATGAAAGTACTCTTTCTGAAACGGTTGCATGTGCCCGGTCAGCTTGAGCTGCTCAACCGCAGCTGCATTTGCTTCAAGAAACTCCGGCGCAGTGATTCTGTCCCATCGTAACAATCCGTTCTGCATGTCCTGGCGGCTGTATCCAACCAGATTTAGGAACGCGTCGTTGGCATCGTAGACGCGTCCGTAGATATCACTGCAAATCATTCCGATAACATTTGAGTCGAGCAGTCGACTCAAATAGCCATCCAGGGCTTGTCCCGCTTGGAAACCGAGTTGATGTGTGTCCATTAATCTAACGACCTTGCTCCAAGGCGCGCGCCTGCGTGCCGTTCTAAAGAACGCGGGCCGAACTGCCAACGTCCGAAAAGAATACCATCTGTTTTTGGCTAATTCTTGACAATTCAATTTAATCCTAATAAAGCACCCTGCCCAACGGAAAAAGTGCAAGTGATATCACTTGGGTATTTTCCATGGGCTGTGCGTTTTCGGGTTTGGGATAGAAAAGTGCAAATTTTGCATTTTGCGTTTTCGATTGATTCACAATAGGTAGCATCGTCAGCCGGAGCCGCTTCCCGGAGCGTGCCAGGTGTTTTAATACCACATGTGGTATCAAAACGACGGCTCAGGTCCACAAACTGTGGCAGCGTCCGGTTTTAGCACTTGCCAAGAATGGGTAAGTTCGCATTTAGAAGATGGTCTTCCTAATTTCACTTACGAGTCCGTACTTTTCACAGGATCACTGGAAGCTAGAAGGGACCGATGTAGGAGGTTCGTTGCCATGACGGCTATAGTTGGGTGGATTGTTCGGGTTTGTCTGGATCGCCGTTGGCGCTCCAGGGTTGCCGGTTCAATGTCGGCGGTGATTGCCATGTCGACCGCTTGTCCCGCCATGTTGCCCGCAACCGCCGCACCGGCGGCTCCCGCTCGGCCTGCGGCGGCAAAACCAGCACCCACGGGCGCCAAGCAGGTAAATCTGCCGCGTGCGGGAGGAAAGCCAGGATCCAAACAGTTTGGACTTACTACAGTTGGCGACAAATGGGCGGTGGTCATCGGCGTCAGCCAGTTCGCCGACGGATCGATTCCTCCACTCAAATATGCAGCCAAGGACGCCAAAGATTTCTACGACTATCTGATTGATCCAGCGAAGGGTGGGTTTAAACCAGACCATGTCAAACTGCTGATCAACGAAGATGCCACCAAACTCAATATCGAGGACAGCGTCGGGGACACATTCTTGCCTCACGCAGCGATGGACAACGATCTGGTCGTGTTCTTCTTGTCCACGCACGGTTCGCCTGCCGGTGCCGACGTTCAGGGCATCAACTACGTTATCGCCTACGATACCAACTTGAAGAAACCAAACTCTACGGGCGTCAACCTGAAGCTTTTGATGTCTTCGGTGAAGGGGCGTGTCCATGGACAGAAGGTAATCGTTTTAGATACATGCTACAGCGGTGCCGGTGCCGAAGCCCATAAGGGTTTGCAACGCACAGGCATCAATGCCGCGGCATTGTCCAAAAGCGCGGGCGGCAGTGTTTTGATCACTTCCAGTTCGGCAAATGAACGATCGTGGGAATCGGATCAGCTGCACAACAGCTATTTTACGCGCTACTTCATTGATACTTTAAGTTCACCCACCAAGCCAAATGTCTCCGACGCCTTCAATCAGATGAAGTCGCGAGTGCAGAGCAATGTGCTTCACGACAAAGGCGAAATGCAGACACCTCAAATGCAAGGCGGAACTGCCGAGCACCTCAGCCTGTCGATTCCATCAACCGAGAACCGCGAATCGCCCTATGCCGAGCCGACCATCACCTCCGGCAACAAACGTCCGGCAGACCTGGCGGGATACGGCGATAAGATGCGCACCGCGAACCAGTTGATTCTCGATCACAAACTCGACCGCGCCATCAAAGAATTGCGCGAAGCGGTCGCCATGAATCCGCTAAACATTGAGGGCTATATAGCACAAGCCGATGTCTACGACGCAAGCCATGATTATGGTGCCGCGCTCGCATCAGCCCGTAACGCCGTCAAGAATGGCGGAGAGGAAGCTAAAACTCACGTTCGTTTGGCGCGTGCTTACTTCCGCCAGAACCAAATGGAGTATGCGCTCGGCGAAGCCAAGACGGCAATCTCTCTGGATCCTGAGAACTCTCAGGCTCATTACTGGAATGGTTACATCAACCAGATTGCCAACGGCAAAGTCGACCTCGCCGAGCAGGAATATCGGCAAGCTCTTGAACTAGATTCTCTCAACGATACCGCGTTGGTAACTCTGGCGAGGCTGTTGAAGGATCAAAATCGGGAATTAGACACCATCGATCAGTACTATCGGAAGGCAATTGCAGCCAATGATGATAACTGGGAAGCCCGCTGGGAACTGGCCAAATGGATGGCTGCGCAGAAAAAGGATTACAAAGGAGCCGAACAGGAAATTCGCAAAGCGATCGCGATCTATCCACACAATCCGTTGTTGAACAGCGAGTTGGCCAATATCATCAGCCAGTCGGGTGACAAGAATCGCCTGCCCGAAGCTGATAGCGAATATCAAAAGGCACTGCAGCAGCAAGACTCGACCACTCTCGGGTACCCACATTTTGTGTACGCCCGGTTTCTGGCTGATTCGCGCGGACAAACTGAGGAAGCGGAAAAAGAATACCGCACCGCCATTAAGCTTGAACCGGACCTAGATGAGGCGCGCGTTTTGTTCGGTGACTTGCTTGTCAAAAAACGTGTGTTCGACGAGGCTGACGATCAATATCGAAAAGCCCTTGCCAAAAACCCCAAGAACGCCGATGCTTATCTTGGGCTGGCGCAAATCCAGGTGCAGCTCTACAAAAACTACAACAGTGCGCTCGTCGAAATCGGCAAAGCCTTGGCTCTAAAACCGTCATTCTGTAAAGCGCAAGACCTGATGGGAACCGTGCTGGACGTCAATCTTGGTCGGCACGACGAGGCGAAGAAAGCATTCGAAGCAGCAATCAAATCTGATCCGAAGGCCGCCGAGCCGCACTATCACCTGGGCATGCTCATGCTCGAAGATGTGAAGAAACGAGCACCAGATGCGGTGATGGAACAGTTTCAGGCGGCAGCGAACCTTTCTCCCAATACGGCGATCTATCACACTCGCCTGGGCTACATGCAAGCCGAGTTCTACAAGAAGTTCAAGGAAGCCGAAACCGAATACCGCAAAGCTATTGATCTGGACATCGGTGATTCAGAAGCGCATTACCGACTCGGCATGCTGCTGATTGAGAAGTTCAATCAACGCAAGCCTGGCGAGAAAGAACTGCGCACGGCCTACGAGCAAAATCCGAAGGATCCTGAGATCAAGGCTGCGTTCGAGCGCTTCGCCCAGTAAGCTGCCGGCTGACTGGTGCTCCGCAGTTGATGCTGCGTCATCCTCAGTCGTCGGAACCGCTATCGGTAAGGAATCCGCCTGGCAGTAATTCTTCATCGGTGAGCGGCTCGAATGCAGCTGTTTCGCCTGTGACCGCGCTCAGATCTTCGGGTGAGTCGCCATGCGACTCTGGAGTGTCACCATGACCGTTGCTTTCCGGGTCTCCATTCTTTGAGCGCCGAAGCCCGGTTGCGCCATTGTCATCTTCGGTCTTTGGCTTCGTGGTGAGCGGAATTTTGGTGTCAGATGTGGTGCGCTTGCTCTCCGAAGTAGACTCCGATTCGGACTCGGACTGCGAATCCGTTTCACTTTCCGTTTCCGTCTCCGACTTCGTATCGAGCTTGCTGCGAGACGGCAGACCACGCGGCTTGGAACCAACTGATTTGGATTCTTTGGAGTGAGAATCCGTTCGAGGGTCGAGCGGGAGCAATTTGCGTCCACCCGATGCTCCGTCGGCTTTCTTGCTTGGCAAGGACTTGGCTGATCCGTCTCTGCCTGCGTCGTCCCTCCTTGCATCAGATTGATTACTTGAAGCGGATGACGAATCTGAAGCTAAGGACGGTCGCGGGCTCGGCTTCGAAAGCGTATTAGCTGCGGACTTGATGGCCGGCTCGGCGGGGGAATCTTGGGCAGCCTTAGCCGCTTTAGCAGCATTGGCGGCGTCCCGAAGTGCTATCAAGGCATCTTTAGCTTTGCTGACGGCATCCTTAAGAGGTGGCGTCGCCTCAGGGACAGCTGCCACCACAGACACCGCATCCGCTTCGGCCGCAGGCTTCGCATCCGCTTCGGCTGCAGACACAGCATCCGCTTCGGCCGCAGGCTTCGCATCCGCTTCGGCCGCAGGCACCGCATCCGCTTCGGCCGCAGGCACGGCATTTGCTTCAGCCGCAGGCACGGCATTTGCTTCAGCCGCAGGCACCGCTTCCGCTTCAGCCGCAGGCACCGCTTCCGCCTCAGCCACAGGCACGGCATCCGCCTCGGGTTCTTGGATTGATTCCGATTCGTCTATGTCGACCGCAGTCACCTCGCCGGTGATCGGTCCAGTGATGGGAGCTAACTCATCATCCGTGTCGATGTGCAGCGCTTCCATTTCACCCGTGTTAATAGTCGGGTAATCATCTCCCGTCTCCACCGACACTACAGATTGATTGTCACCGTTGGGAGTTTTGGCTCGAGTTGAATATGACTCAATTCCGGTTATGGTGTCGCGCGGATCATCGCTGTCGACTTCATCGACACCGGTGAACATCGGTGTGCGGAAAAGCGAGCTGTTGTCCGATTTGGGGCGTGTCAGTTTGTCTTCCGGATTCTGGCTGCAATACGCCTCCAGAGCTTCGATATCAACGAGCGTATCTATTTTGTCTGTTTCCAGAAGTAGCCGGTCTTCAGGATTGCGCCTGGAGAGTGCCTCTATGTCGACGAGCGTATCGCCGGGGTCCTGACCGAAGTAGGCATCCATATCGACGAGCGTATCGGAAGGTACGTTCTTGTCCGCCGCCGGATCTGGTGTTTCAGTGCTGGACTTGCTTTTGCCATTGGCATCGGTCAGCTTCGCGTCTTCAGCCTGTCCCTTTAGAGCTTCGATGTCCTGCAATGTGTCGATCTGCTCTTCGGCTTCCAGGGCTGATTTAGCCAGCAGCCCCGGCATCGGTGTGTCGGTGGGCAGTTCCTTTGATGCGTCTTTGTTGCGCCCGCCGGCCGACGCCTCGAAACTATCGAACAGATCAAACAAGCTCTGCGCCGCCGGTCCGTCCGCGGGCGAGGTGGACTCTCCATAGGCGGGTGTGTTCGATTCGTCGTCGTCATCATGCAGTCGATCTTGCTTGCTGAAAAGCGAATCTATATCAACAACGTTCCCGTCCCGCAAATTGGGACGTTCGATACCGTCGAAAGTGTCGACCCATTCTGGGCTACGCAACGGACGAATTTTTGTCAGCGTATCACCGGGATCTTGTTTGAACAACGCTTCGATGTCTACAGAAGAATCGATTTTTTCGATCTTGTCATCGAGCGGCAGCGCCGACGATCCCTGTGAACCGAGGTCGCTGAGGAAGTCGGCCAGCGAGTCGCCGTCGCCCGGAGCGCCGTTTTTCATCATGGCGCTCTTTTGTCCGTCGGCGTTCGGCACCTCCTTTGGTGGCACCTGGTGAGTGCTCAAGTCGCTGAGGAAATCCGCAAGAGAATCACCTTCTCTGGTGGCCGACATGAGCGTGGTATTGCCTATGGTGGCGGGTCCGGCGGAGCCGGAGCCGGCACCTGCACCGGCTCCTGGGCTGCCGGCAGGCTTCACGACAGGGAAAGGCACAGCCGGAGTATTCAAGTCGTCCTCTGGAGAGAACGCTGTTTGCTCGCCCGTCTCCGCATAGACTTCGTGGTCCGAGGTGTCGGCTGTAAGAGGTTCAGTCGTTGGCGGTGAGGACGCAACTCCTGGTTTTGCCACCTGTGCCAGCGGTTCAACGGGTGTTTCTGCCGTGCTGGCTGCCGTGGTGGTGGCACCGGCAGTGCCTGCGACATCCTCAGCATCACTGTCTCCGCAGACGCCGCAGGGCGGCTGTCCGGGCTCAGTGCCGGGCAGCACTTCGGTGCGTTCCGGTGCTATTACTTCGCCGTCCAGCCCGATACCTGAAATCAGGTGGCGCACTTGCGGGCGCTGCGGTCCGATGTGGAAAGAATCGACCTTTTCCTCGGCAGCCTTATCGGCTATGGTGACGCGCTGGTGCTGTCGCTCGTGTTCAGCCCACGTCTCGACAAAATAGGTCTCCAGATACTTGCTCGGGTCTTCCAGGTCGCACATCAAGTGCCACTGAAAAGCACCATCTCGACGGCGTTGGACAGCCAATTGAGACATCGCATCGGCGAATTCTTTGGCCTTTTCGGGCTCAATCAAATACTCGATGCTGACCTGAACCGGACCATGCTCAGGGTGCGGTGTGATGGCGAGCACCGGTTCCGGCCAGTGCCCTGAGGCGGTCAGGTCGACGTGCTCCAGGTCGCCGAGCTTGTGCCGGCGCGGGGACAGCAGCATGCTGATCATCAAGCCGCACGCTGCCACCAGCAATGCGTTCTCCATATTAAAGAAGTTGGCGAAGGTCCCCCAGGCAAGACTGGCGACCGCCATGGTGCCGTGCCAGACGAGGATGTAGACGGACAGCGCCCGCGAGCGCACCCAAGCTGGGCAGGCCAGTTGTGCTCCCATATTGAGGCTGGAGGTGACCGATATCCAGGCGATACCAGCGATGGTGCTGCTGATGATTGCAAATCCGAAACTGGGACTGAAAGCCAGTCCCAGCATGCCACTGGCGAATAGCAGGGTGCCTACCGCCGCGCAAGCATCGAGGGACATGGTTTTGCGCATCTTGGGCAAAAGTCCGGCTCCTACGATGGCGCCGGCACCGAAGAGAGTCAGCACCAATCCGTACTGGTGCGCTTCCAGCTTTAAGTGCACGCGGCAGAACAAGGGCAAGAGCGCCCAGAAACATGTAGAGCAAGAAACGAATACTATAGTGCGCCAGAGCACCGCCAGCAGCACTGGCGAATGGCGCACGAAACGGACGCCGGCGCGAATCGCTCCGACCACCCGCTCGTTATTGGTGCTCTCGGCTGACGCCGGGCGTTTCCAGGACCAGAACACCCAGAGCACAGCGAGAAACGAAGCGGCGTTGAGCAGGAAGACGGCTCCGGGACCCGACATGGCGACGATGAAACCACCGATCGCCGAGCCGACGCCGCGAGCTATGTTCCAACCCATGCCGCCCAGGGCGACCGCGCCTTCCAGGTTTTTCTTGGTGACCAACTCCGGCAGAACGGCGTTCCAGGCTGGGCTTGTGATTGCCCCGCCGACCCCCAGCATTAAAGTAAGGGTGAGCAAAAGCCATGGGTTCATCCACCCGCAGAGGCTGCACACTCCAATGGCCGCAGCAGCGACCAGCATCCAGGCTTGACCGACCAGCAAGACCGTTCGCCGGTTGAAAATGTCGGCGAAGGCGCCCGCCGGTAATGCCAACAAGAAAAACGGCAAGTAGCTTGCCGTCTGCATAAGCGAAATCATGACCGGAGAGTTGGAAAGCGACGTCATCAGCCATGCGGCTGCCACATCGTGCATCCAACTGCCGATGTTCGAAGCCAGGGCCGCTATCCACAAAGCTCTGAAAAGAGGTTCCGACAGCGGATCCCACATGGATCGGTTGGGTTTCCGCTCCATCGAGACACCTTACCAAAAGGGTCAATCTGCTTAGTCTTATACCCGCCGCATAAGAGGTATCTGTCTAAATAGAGAAATAGATCTGATGTTTAAAGATTACAAGACGCTCTTGGGCGATTTAATAATCGCGTCCGCCCGAGCCAGTGAGGCTTTTGCCTCCGTGGGCCGTCCTTGTTTCTCGTAGATCCGAGCCAGATCCTTCAGCAAGTCCGGGATATAGGGATCTCCAGGGTCGCTAATCGGTTGCAGGAGAGCGATTGCGGCTTTTAACTCAGTTTCGGCATGCGCGAAATCTCCAGTTTTTTCGTACACATGACCCAGGCGAGCGTGGGTATTGGACGGCAGGGCGGTCGTTCTCGGGATGCTGCCCTGAATCGCCGCCAGCTCTTGCTGATAAAGTGTGATCGCCGTCGGATAGTCGCGCTTTTGTTCTGCGATATTGGCTAACTGGCGAAGCGAAGGAATATTGAGCGGATGCAGGGGACCGAATTTACGTTCATGCAGCGCCAGTTCCTCGGCGAAATACTTCCAGGCCTGGTCATAGTCACCGTCCAACTCGGCCAGCGCTCCCAGACTGTGCAGTGGCGCTACCAGATGCATGTCGGTCTCGCCATAACGAGCCAGCCAGACGGCATACTCGCGCTCGTAAAAGGCGCGTGCGTGGGCATAGTCGCCCTGTACTTCGTATTCAGCGGCTTTGGCTCGCCAGGCGTTCACTTTTACCGGCACCGCCAGTTTTGCCAGTTCTGCTGGCGGCAGCTTGCGCAGTTGACCCGGAGTCAGCACCACATCCGGTGCTTGATTGACTGTGCCGGCATGAGCAGTACCGCCGATCAAAATCGCGGCTAACAAAATGGTGGCAGAGCGAATTTTATTGTTGAGCATGCATCGAACGACGTTCGATGGCCCGCAAAGTTGCATGGTTAGTAGCTGTCGTGTTCGCCATAAAAGTTAGACGTGCGAAATCTCTGCTCGGCGGCAGCCAGCATCTCGGACGCCTCACATTCCAGAGCGCCGCAAATTCTCACGAAGCACACGATAGTTGGTGGATCGAAGCCCGTCTCGATGGCCGTCATAGCCGGCTCGCTGATACCGGCTGCGTCTGCTAATTCTGCGACCGACAGACCTCTGGTTCTGCGCAACTCGGAGATCGCATCGCCTAGAAGGCGCTGTAGTCGATCAAAGCTTCTCTCTTCGGGGGACATGGCAATACCTCCGGGAACGCCGCTCAGGCGCCCGTTTGGGACAATATATTACGCTGCCAATTCACTGCAGCGCACTAACTCTGCCTAGAACGATGCTATTTGGCAGCCGCCAGTTCCCAGATTTTCGTGACGGCCCGCAAGCTCAACCGTGAGACTCTACTGTTGTCGCAGCAGACGAGCTTTGATTAGATTTTCCCGAGTTCGCTTATGACTTTACGTGTATCTTCAGCGCGCGGGTCATTGCTGCCGCAGAGGTCAAGAAACTTGCGATACTCCGCCACCGCCTCGGTTTCCTGATTGAGCTGTTGCAAAGCCTTGCCTAAATATAGATGAGCATCCGCACTGTTGGGGTTGATGATGGTGGCATGGCGGTATGTTTCAACAGCCATGTCGGCGTTTTTATTACCGAGATAATAACTGCCCAGGTTGAGATAGGCAGTCAAGTAACTGGGATCCTTTGCGATTGCTTGTCGCACGGTTTCGATCGCAGTGTCGACCTGCCCTTTTTTGCATTGAGAGACGCTGATGCGTGTCAAGAGATCTGCGTCGTCCGGCGCCGTGACGAGCGCTTCCTGCAGGTATTGCAGGGCTTTGTCCGGTTCATCTTTCTTGTTCATCAAATCGGCAAGCGCAATTAGAGTGTTGCGATCTCTGTTGTTCAGACTGTAGGACTTTTGAAGTTCCGCCAGGGATTCATCAGGTTTCTTGAGTTTAGCCAGAGCGCGTGCATAGTTGTAATGGAAGAGCGCATCGTCGGGACGCACCTCCACGGCTTGCTCGAATTTTTGCGAAGCGCCGGTCCAATCGCCCTTGCCGGCCAGCATGCCGCCATAGTCGTTGAGCGCATCGCCGTAATAGGGATCCTCTTTTATGGCCGCTTCAAATTCGGTTTGAGCGGTGACAAGGTCATTGCTGCCCTGCGCCTGCAACGCTCTGAAATAATGTGATTCGGCGCCCAACACCTTCTGCAGCGCAGTAGATTCGGTCCCACTCGGAGCGCCCAACACCATGTCCTGACCGCTCCAGTTCCAGCTCATCACCGGTGTCTGCTTGTTCTGGCGTTTGACATCAGCAGCGGTGGCAGCCTCGGTAGCAGTCCGCGCAGACTGGAACGCGGTGCGCAACGACACCATGCCATCGTTCTCTCGCAAGCATTTGATCAAGTTCGTCGAAAATTGAGTTCCCCACGTAACTTGATCCGGTCCGCTGGAAGAGAGAACGATAAAGCCTTCGCCGGTGTTGAGTTTATCGACGTCGACATTCTGTGCAACTTTGAGTGCTTTACCGACCGTGGGGTCGTCCGGACCACTTCCGGAAGCTTCGATTACAAGAACGATGCGCTTCGACTTGACGTTCGACTTGATCATTTTGATCAAGTCTTCGACTCTCATGCATGTGCCGCCAATGTTATTGAGCGCTACGTCGTGCGCGCAAAGGTAAACCTTGCCATCTGTAGTTGGAAAACCGCGGGTGGCCACGAAAACGACTACGAGATCGTCTTCTTCTGCGACCTTGCCGAGAAAGCCATCTTTGAGCGCCGATTCCAGATTGTGGTAGACGGCTGCCGAGTTGATCAGCGCCTTCACATGCGACTTTTCGAACCGTCCGCCGTGCGGGTCTATCAAGTAGGACTGAAAATTGCGGGCGGCGGCATCGAAGTTTTGTTCCGTATTCAACCTGGTGGTGCTGAATTTGGAAGCGCCAATCACCAGCGCCCACTTGTTTTTGATCGGGCGGTTCGTCGAGGACTTGTTTGGGTTCAGATCCTGCTGGGTGGTATAGCTGCCCGTGTCGCCCGCGGCGATCGCCGTCGAGCTAAACAAGCCGGTTGCGGACACTGCAACTGCGAGAAGTAATCCGAATTGCCGTTTCTTCATTGATGCTCCAGCGCGATGTCTACTGCCATGACCGGGTGTGAACCGCTATATACAACGTTGACGACGCCGGCGTTCTTGGTGACGGAAGAAGCCACTGCATCCGGTGCCATGGCCACAACGTCGGTGTCATCCCACTTTAACTGCATGCGAGTGGGCATGATGTCCTTCGAGCCATCCGCGCTCGGCGATATGTAAGCAGTGACGGTCGAGGGTTGATAGAGCTGCATGTTGGGATTGATCTTCTCTCTGGAGAAGAGCACGGCCAGTTTTTCGGTGCCCGGCGTGGAGTCGAACTTCAGATAGGATTGATTGGGCACCACACAGTCTTTGCCGGCCAAAAGTTCGTTGTTCAATCCGGTCTGGTCGCCCGGGAACAGAATCGCATTCTTGCCGCTGCTGCCCTTCATCATGACGATCACGTAGCCGTTGTTGCTGGGCGTCATGTGAAAACGTATTTCATCGCCCGTCTTGAAGACCATCTTGTTGTTGCAGCGATAGAACTTTCCGTCACGCAACAACTCGATCCAGTAGGAGAGTCTGGCACCCTGCCCGGGTGCGTCTATTTTGACGGTGGCATCGGCAACGGTGCCGACCTGCTTGTTCCAGGACGCGATGTGCCTGTCGAGCCAATCGGTGACGTACGAAAGGTCCTCCGGCTTGAAATTGCCGTATTCGAAGATCAAGTGCTCGGAGTTCTGGCTGTAGGCAATGTGCCGATCGGTGTTTTCTGGCGGGAAGGCATCGGCCAGTTGTGTAGTGGATGCGGGTACGATCAATCCGTCGTATCCACCCTGCACGAACAATACGGGAACCTTGGTGACGCGCTTGGCGGCTTTGAAATTGCCGTCGCACAAACCGTCGAATTGCATCAATTCCTTGGGCGTCATAGAGTTTCTGCCGTCCGGATCTGCCAGCCAGGTTTTGCGCAGAGCGTCATCGGGAGTGGTGCCGGTGCGGTCTGTGCCGTAAGCGATCACGTCTGTCCCGATCGGCATCAGGCTGTTGAAACCCGAGGTGAGCGCGTGCATCGCCACTTTCAGCGTCATGCGCCCTTCGTGTACTCGATCTCCTGCCGGCACGGAAGAAAACATACCGTCCAGCAAATCTTGAAACTCTGCGGTGGCACGCAGCGCAATCGCTCCGCCCATCGATTCGCCCGCAATGTATATGGGCATGTTTTGATGCTCGCGGTGCATCGCTTGCAGCGTCACTTTGATGTCTTGAAAGCACTGTGGATAGTTGACGCGATTATTAGGGTCGCGCTTAATCCACTCGCCAAATCCGCGCACGTCAATCGCCCAGACGATAATTCCCTTTTTGTTCAGTTCATGCGCGAAGGCTTCATAGGTTTCTTTATGCAATCCCAGTCCGTGAATACATAAGACTGCAGCGCGCGGAGGACCGACGACGTTTGTCCACTTCAATGTCGGAATGTCGGTAGGGTTCTCGATTACGCCCTTCGGCAGCTTCTTGTCGTCGTCCGCGGCGTTCTCGTCTGAGGACTCAGCTTGAGAGCTGGATTTAGCGCTGGACTTGGAGCTGGACTTTGCTTCCGCCACGCTCGGCAGACCGGCGCCTGTGAAGGCCGGCGCCAGAAGGGCGGTGCACATTGTGAATCCGAGAACGTTCGCCAGAAGACGCTTCATTGGTACTGTACTCCGTTGTCGCGATACATCATTTTATCGCCCAAATGCCTGAGCGGGGGTAACCCCGCCCCGGGCTTGTAGTTTTCTCCATAACGTTGAGCCGGTCCCGTTTAGGCGCACCCGCCTACCGATTGGCGCAATCATTTGCAAAGTGCCACAATCGGGAACATGCACCGACGTCGACGTCTATCGATCCAGTCAGTATTGCCCAACCCCAATTTGCGCGTCCTCCGGGAGACCTTCTGAGAATGAGAATTTACGAACCGCCCGCCCAAAAATCGGCCAGCCTGGCCTTGATTATTACCATCGTTAGCCTGGCGGCATTTGCCATCTTTGGCGGTGTCTACGCCCTGAGCTTGAACGGGGGCACCATGGTCACCGCTCCCACCGACTCACTCAAGTTCGAGCAACCGGCCTGGATTCCCCCGGAAGAACGCGGCACTGGTCAAGCTGCTGCGCCACAAGCCGGCACGGCGCCACAGAAGCCCGCGGTCGAACAGGGACAATTCTAGAGCTGCTCTGGATTGGCGGAAATTGAAGCCGGCGTGCTGCGTTTGCGCGCCGACTCGGTTTGAATATGGGTGCGCAGCCAATCGTCCACCGTCTCCACCACATCTTCTTTGATGTGCGGAGTCTCCAGATGAATGTGTCCGCGATTCTTCAGGTAATGAACGGTTTCGTCGCTGGACGGTACGCGCTTCATCAGCGGTCCCACGGCTTTGGAAACGTACATGCGATCGTTCGTTCCTTCAATCACAAGAATCGGCATGTCCTGAGGGACGTTCTCCGCATAGAGCAAGCACGAGCGATTGACGTGAAAACTCTGGAATGACTCGTAAGCAGTCATCGCTTTTCTGATGCCGGGATCGGCCAGATAAGCCGCAGTTACTTCTTTACTCTCGGAGAGATAGCGCTTGGCGTATGGTGCCGTCGGCACTTCGCGGTGCGGGAAGCGCGCCGCCTTGAAGAAGTCCACTGCCAGCGTGCGATTGATGCACCAGTGCCGCTTGATGCACGGACTGGAGAGAATGATGCCGTCCACCAGATCGGGATGGACGCTGGCCACCCACAACGACAGGTTGCCGCCCAGGCTTTCGCCGATGCAATAAAGCGGTGTCTTGGGATATTGATTGCGCAGCATCTGCAGGAGATTGACGAGATCGGCGCGGTCTTTGTAGAACTCGATTTTGGCGCCGTTCTCAAAATTCTTCGAGTCTGTGCGCCAGCGCCCAAACCCGCGCATGTCCGGCGCTACTACCATGTAGCCGCGGCCGACCATTTGCCGAGAAAACTCTTCGAAGACGCCGCTGTGCAGCGTCGAGCCGTGCAGGGCGACCAGCACCGCTTGTGGTGCCTGACTGTCGTGCTGTGACCATTTGATAATGGGAATTTTCAACGACTGCGAAAACTCGTTGACGTTCTCGCGCACCACCGAGGTCGGTGTGATGTTCTCTTGTACGCCGCCGGTCAATCCGGACTTTGGTTTTTTGATAGCCAGAAACTGTCCGTCAGCGTCGGTGCCATTGCTATCGGCAGCCATTGTCGGCAGCGTTATCGTGCCGAGCATTATTGTCGACAACAAACTATTCAGTAGAAACTTGGAGTTCATTCGGTTCATTCGCCGGCTTCTTCCGCAGCGGAATTTCCTTCAGAAACAAATTGAGTATGACGACTGAGAACAGGAGGGTTCCATAAATGACGAACACGGTTCCGATGGCATGCATCAGTGCTATCTGAACTGAATGCAATAGATCGCTTGCTTGCGCGGTGTTGCCAAGATGACCCTCGATGACAGCCCTAAGTTTACCGGGATTCAGGGGATCACTGACAGCCTGGCGGACGCTTTCCGGCAGATTATTGGGTAAACTCTCTCCCAGCTTGCCATTATATAGATAAAGAATCGTAAGCCCGAAAACGGCGCTACCCAGGGCCCCGCCCAGCGTCCGAAAAAATTGCGTCAGTCCAGTAGCCAGACCCAGCTGTGATTGGGGCAACGAGTTCTGGATGACAATTGTGTACATCGGCAGCAGAAGCCCAAGTCCGATCCCGCTGACAACCATTGAGCCCAAGATGGGCGGCAATGCCTGGCTGCCTGTCAGGAAACCGAGCAGAGCCGTGCCCAGTGCCATGCAGGTGCAGCCTGTGAGGGCGAGCGTCTTGTATTTGCCGAACTTCGAAAGCATCGCACCAGATAAGGTGCTGCCTACCGCTACGGTCACCATCAAGGGAGTGAGCAACGAGCCCGACATGGTTGGAGAAAGTCCCATCACCGACTGGAAAAAGATCGGCAGCAACATGGTCGAACCGAACATGCCGATTCCCGTGATGAAGACGGTGATCAAAGATACGGCTGCGATCGGCTGCCTGAGAATTTGCAGCGGAATAATCGGCTCGACCGCCTGCGCTTCGGTCATCAAAAGCAATACCAGCATGATTGCCGACAGCAAAAACAGCGCCCCGGCGCTGTAGAATTCCCGCGGGTTGGTCACCATATTCAGTGCTACAAGCAAGGGCACCACAAAGCCGATTAAAAGACCGATACCGAGATAATCGATCTCCGGACGGCGCCTGCCGATTTGCAAATTGGGAAACGCCAGGATCAGCGCCAGGCAAGCAATGATGCCGATCGGCAGGTTGATGTAAAACACCCAGCGCCAGGAGAATTTTTCGGAGATGAAACCGCCGAGCGCGGGACCCGCCAGACCGGAAAGTGCGAAGACTGAGGCGAATATGCCTTGATACTTGCCCCGTTCCGCCGGCGAAAAAATGTCGCCCACCGAGGCAAACGTCAGTGACATGATGATGCCTCCGCCCAGTCCCTGCAGCGCCCGCGCCGCAATCAATTGGGTCATGCCGTCCATGCCGGGCAAATCATATTGTCCCGCCAGTCCGCAGAACATCGACGAAAGCACAAACAAAACTACTCCGAAGAGCAAAAGCCACTTGCGCCCGTACAAGTCCGAGAGTTTGCCGAAAATCGGCACCGCCGTCGTCGATGTGAGCAGATAGGCTGTTGTCACCCAGGCATATCTGTCGAAGCCGCCGAGATTGGCTACCATAATCGGCATGGCCGCCGCGACGATAGTTTGATCGACGGCGGCAACCAGCAGCGACAGCTGCAAACCGATGATGGTGGCAATTAGCTGTGAACGGGTGAGCTTGACGTAGGTTTCGCTCACGAGTCTCTGCCCGGCAGGGACGCCAGGTGCTCATCACTTGCGACGGTGGTATCAAATCTGGTGCTGCGCCCGACCAGGCGCTCGACCATGGTGGTGAATTCGCTGACCAGCGCTTGCTCCCCAAATCGTTCGCGCACCTGCCGTTTTAGCGCCGCCAGGCGTGCCGGGTCGATGCCCTGCCGGCGAATTTCGGTGATGCGACGCGACAGCGAGCCTTCTTGACTCAAGTCGCGCAGCCAGTATTGTTCGTTGTTGACGATATAGCGGCTGCCGCCGTGCGGGTGACAGATCACCGGCAGACCGGCCATGGCCGCTTCGATCACCGCCATGCCCAACCCCTCGTTGAGGCTGGCGAGGACGAAAAGATCGCTGGCGTAGAGTACGTCGAATACTTCCCGGGGCGGCACCGAAAGCCAGAAGACGCGACCAGGCAAGAGTCGCGCCGCCTTCTCTTGCAGGGGCAGCGTTTCTGTTTCGCTCTGTCCGCACAATATCAGTTTGATGCGCGGGTCGCTGAGCCGGCTCACTTCTTCGATTATGTAGCCGATGCGTTTGTGATACTGATTCCAGGCGGCCACGCTGACGATGGCGAAGTCGTCCGGTTGCAGACCGTACTGAGCGCGCAACTTGGTGCGCGCCGCCGATGGTGGCACAGGCTGCACCACGTTGGGAATGATGTTCATCTGCGCTTCCGGCAGTCCGAACGCCAATGCCTGCGCCATCGAATCGGGCTGCAGGTGCTGGATAAAGTCGAACTGGCGATATGTGCGCGGATTGAAGGCGCCGCCGTTGGCGAAGACGATTTTAAAATTAAGACCTAACAACTGTCGCCAGAAATCGATGACGTGGGCGAGCGGTGCTTCTTTTGTCCAGACGATGTCCGGGCGAAAAAAGCGAAACTGCTCGACTATGAACGAGCAGCCGAAGCTGACCTGTTCCGCCCCATAACTGAACTCCCACTGCTGCTTTTCGTCTAGAAACGGAAAGTGACGAAATGGCACATTGAGGGCACCGTCGCGGTTCAAGTTCCACACCCAGTGCGTGTCGGGATACTTGCCGCCGGCAAAGAGTTTCACATCCAGGTCGCCCTGGCGCTTGAGAGCTTCATACCAGCGCAGCGTGGAGACCTCGAAACCACGGGTGACGTGACCGAGTCCGCAGCTGAGCAGAGCTACCTTTATGCGGTCGCCCATGCGGTGCTGCCCTCACTGATCAATGCCTGCTGGAAATAGTCGCGCGTCTCTTGCTTGGGATTGAGATGGCTGACTTTGATTTGTGCGTCCGCGACACCGGCGCTCACCAGGTGTTTGCGAAAACTCTCATAGGTGCCCGGTGCGATCAGTCTGGCCGACACATCGTCCAGTCGTAACGAGTCACGTTTCGTCTTGTATTCGACATTTAACTTGCCGAGAATTTCGTCAAAAGCGCTGGTCAATGTCGATACTGTCTGTGGTGGCAGCTGGTCCAGCGGCTCGATCCACACTTCGTAGTGAGGGTTGGGTCTGAACTCGGGCAGCACCGTGAAGAAACGAGTCTGTACGCCGGTTTGCGCCATCGCTTCCGACATCGCCCGCGTCACTTGCAACTCGGTGATCTTTTCTCCTGTAAAGGAACAGATGTTGCCGCCTTTGTATTGAAACTCGAGGAGCGGGGTGGCGTTGTGAAAACCGACCACCTTCACGACATCATTTATGTTGTAACGATAGAGCCCGCCCGAGGTCGTGAACAAAATGAAGTAATTGCGTCCCAGCTCTAACTGATCGGCGAGCAGCACCTGCGGCTGAGGGCTGTCGATTTCTTCTTCGGCAATGAATTCGAAGAAGTGACAGAGCAGCGCCAGCATCTGGTGATTAGGACCGATGAATACAGTACCGCGTCCCTCGCTGGCACCATAAGTAATATCGCAGACCGGCACTTTGCCGAAAAACTCCGGAAAGTCGGCGAGATAAAAACTGGCTGCCGCTTTGGTCCAGCAGGAGACGACTTGCAAGGTCGGCCAGAGTTTGTGGGGCACGAACTGCCCCTGTTCGGCGAGCCGAGCCAGCTGCGCGGCCCGCGCCGGATCGGGCGAGAGAAAATGCTTCACCGCTGCCAGCGTTGTTTGCGAAAGCGGAGTGGGAGGTGTGATGGTGCCGTCTCTGATGTCTCGCACCAGATCCGGTGCATATTTCTGCAGGCGCCGGCAGAGCAAGGCGATCGTGCTCGGGTTTAGTGTGTAGAAGACCGAAACCGGCAGGGCCAGCGCCAATCTCAGAAGCGTGTAGTACTTGGTCTCGTAATCCTTGATCAAAAACACATCATAAGGAATAGGGGAGATGTACTTCCTTATAAGGAATGGCTCCTGCCGAAACAGCTGCCCTGAAATGGCGCCGTAGGGTGTGCCCCCTGGCGTACGCCCCTCTTCGGCGGGGGAGACGACTGAAAGTGTCGTGCCGTTGACCAGCTGCGGGAAATTCTTCAGCAGGAAGTACCCTGATACGACTGATGCCCGGCGAAATTCTTCGATATATCCTTTGGTTATCGGAATGTATTTGGGCTGGGCCGTGGTACCACTGGTGGTGGCAAACATGACGGGGTCGTCGCTGGTCAAGACTGCCGACTGTCCACCGGTCGCCCGTTCGACCCAGGGACGCATCTGCTCGTAATCAGCGATCGGCACCGCCGACTGAAAGTCACGAATGTCTTTGATTGAAGAGAAATCATGTTGGCGCCCGAACTGCGACGATTTATTGCTTGAAATTATGCTCATCAACTGAGCCTGCTGTGCGGCGCGCGGCTCAGTGCTGGCCTGCATAAAGCGTTTTACCTGGCGCTCACCGAGCAGGCTGAATGCGGAATATAGAACCTTGCGAAACACGCATCGTCTCCGGTCTTCGAGGACAACAAAAATCGATTTTTGGCATTATACTGCCAGTTCCGGACGGAAGCCGGAGCTCACCTATAGGGTTTTCTATGACGATTGTTCTTTTGCTTCTGGCGATGACCATCATCGTAGCGGTAGTGCAATCGATCGCCTTCAAGCGATTGTTCAACTATGTGCAAGCGGAGCTAAATCGACCCTTAGCGCCATACGTGCCCAGGACCACGGTCATCCTCCCGTGCAAGGGTTTGGACGTCGGTTTTCACGACAACATCCGCAAATTGCTCTCTCAAGACTACCCGGACTTTCAGGTGATCTTTTGTTTAGCTTCCGAAGACGATCCGGCATATCCAGCTTTAAAGGAAATCTGTGCGGAGCAAAATCAAGTTCGCACCGCGATCGTGATCGCGGGCGTCAATCCGCAGAGGGCACAGAAGGTCAACAATCAGCTGCGAGCGCTTAAAGATGTCTCATCCGACACGGAAGTAATCGTATTCGTTGATGCCGACGTTATTGCCCGTCAGGACTTCCTGCGTCATCTGGTAGCTCCGTTGCAAAATCCGCAGATCGGCGTCTGCACCGGTTACCGGTTTTACATCGCCTCTGTAACCAACTGGCCCTCGGTTCTGCGCTCTCTCTGGAATCGTATGTCGGCTTGGGAAATGGCTGGTCCGGATGCATTCGCCTGGGGCGGCGCCATGGCCATTCGCCGCTCGATCTTCGAAAAAGCGCGTGTGGCCGACCATTGGGACCGCGCCTGTGATGATGATCTGTCTCTCACCACGGCCGTTAAAGAGTTGGGACTGCGCGTTCATTTTGTACCGCAATGCCTGGTGGCGAGCGACGGAGACCAGACCGTTGCTGAAATATTCGAGTGGACCAACCGCCAGCTGATTCTCACTAAGGTCTATTACCCGAAACTCTGGCGTAGAGCCATTGTGCGCGCAACCCTGATGGCGGTCTGGCTGTTTGCCATGTCTTTTGCAGTCATCGGTTGGTTGGCTACAGGCGATATGGCTTTCGGGCTTGCGACCATCGCCGGCGCTTGCATTTTTCCGGTAGAAATCTGGTTCTTGCTCCATGCCCGAGGGCTCTGGCAACGGGTTCTCTCTGATCGCCAGAGCTATCTGCAGGAGTCACTGGCTGCTTCTTGTATGGCCATCCCCCTGGCCCATTTTGTTTTGCCCTGGCTAACTTTGTATTCCGTAATCACGAACCGAATTCAGTGGCGCGGTATCACCTATGAGTTACGAAGCCCAACTGAAACTCTTGTCATTTCCTGAAGCATGGCCAGCGCATATTGATCGAGCACCGGCGCCGTTTTGGGCGGAGTAACAAAACATAATCTTTAACTGTTGGCAAGTTCTCACACGGCGCTCAGAGGCTTTTTGCTTTGCTTCTTAAAACCTCTTCAATGGTTGCGCCTATTTGAATTTATATACTCTATGACGCCCGAAGAGGTTCGGTGTTGCGGGTTTTGCGAATTCATGGCGCACGCAGTTTTTAACGGCAACGGATCGCATTGCCGCTGATGGGATTTCAAATGTCGAGTTTCGGTATCATCGCTGTCCAGCCTGCGCACCGCCAGGAGTCCTCTGCGAATCCCGCCATCGCGATCGCCGCTGCGCGCGCTGGCGCCTTTGGTGTGGTCGACGTCGAATTGCTGGACGACGCAGCCGCTTTTGCCGCCGTGCAATCTCTGACCGCCGCCGCGCTCGCCGCCTCCGTCAATTCCGGGATTGGTATCAAATGCGGTGCCGAACAATTTCGCCGCCTCTGCGACCAGCTCGATGCGCTGGCACTGCCCGCGAGCACGCTCATCATTCTGACCGCCGGTGGTCCGCAGTTTGAACGAGTTGATCTGGAAGCTGCCGTCAAACTGGTGAGAGCTTGCGGATGGCTGTCTTTCGCGGAAGTGACTTCGCTCAAGGAAGCTCGCCTGGCTGAGACAGCCGGATGCGACGCCTTGATCGCCAAGGGACACGAGGCGGGCGGACGAGTCGGGGAAGAAACAACTTTTGTTCTCGTACAGCGCCTGGCGCAGGAAGTAAAAGTGCCGTTCTGGGCACATGGCGGCGTCGGCGTCCACACCGCGGCTGCCTGCCGCACCGCCGGCGCCCAGGGCGTGGTGCTCGACTGGCAGCTGGCTCTGGTGCGCGAGTCGACCTTGCCGCTGCCGCTGAAAGTAAAACTGTCGCGCATGGACGGCACCGAATCGCAGATTTTCACCGGACCGCAGCGCCAGACATGGCGCATCTACGCACGCGCCGGCAGCACCGCCCATGATGCGTTGCATGACCTGACCAAAAAACTGGAAGTGCCAGGCTCGAAGCCGCTTTCGGAAGAAACGAAGTCGTTGGCTTGGCTGGCGGCGATCAAGCAAGAGCTGACGGCCGACGACGACGTCAACGGCAAGGATTTTATCCTCGCCGCGGGACAAGATGTCGCATTCGCCTCTTCGTTCGCGGATCGCTTCGGCACAACTGCCGGTGTCATCGACGGTCTGCGCGATGCAGTGGAGGAACACCTCACTCAATCCAGCCAGGTCGATATCGTTGGGGCCGACTCACCTCTGGCTCGCTCGCACAAGACCAAATATCCGATCGTTCAAGGCGCCATGACCCGGGTCAGCGACACGGCCGAGTTCGCGCTCAAAGTTGCAGAAGGCGGCGCGTTGCCGTTTCTTGCACTGGCGCTGATGCGCGCTCGCGAGATCGAAAAACTGATTAAAGAAACCAAAGAGGCTCTCGGCGACTTGCCGTGGGGCGTCGGCATGCTCGGTTTTGTCCCGCAGCAGTTGCGCCAGGAACAGATGGAAGTCATTGAGAGGTATAAACCGCCATTTGCTCTGATCGCCGGCGGCCGTCCGGACCAGGCGAAAGCCATGGAAGACGGCGGCGTCACCACCTACCTGCATGTGCCGTCGCCGCTTCTGCTCAAGTCGTTTGTCGAAATGGGTTCGCGCCGCTTCATCTTTGAAGGCAAGGAATGTGGCGGGCACGTCGGACCGCGCAGCAGCTTCGTGCTCTGGGAATCGATGGTCGATGTGCTGCTTTCCAGCATCGCACCGCGCGAAGATGCCGGTGCCTACCACGTGCTTTTTGCCGGCGGCATCCATGACGGATTGTCCGCTGCCATGGTGGCCACCCTCTCCGCACCACTGGCGGCCCGGGGCGTCAAGGTCGGCGTGCTGGTCGGTACTGCTTACCTGTTCACTCAAGAAGCCGTCGATGCCGGCGCCATTGTAAAACGCTTTCAGGAAGCCGCAATTCAGTGTGATGAGACGGTCTTGCTCGAGACCGGTCCCGGCCATTCGATCAGATGCATCGACTCGCCATACAAATCGATCTTCGACGAACAGCGTCGCAGCCTAGAGTCGCAAAGCAAGGGACGCGAAGAAATTCGCCAGGAACTGGAGATGATGAATCTCGGACGCCTGCGCATTGCCAGCAAGGGGCTGAGCCGCGCCCAGGGCAAAACGACGGCTGATGGACTGATCACGATCAACGATGATGAGCAGTGGGCGAGCGGCATGTATATGATCGGCCAGGTGGCCGCCATGCATGACCGCGTAATCACCATCGCCGAACTGCACGAAGGAATTGCTGCGGGCGGAAAACAGATACTGGACAAGCAAGTGCGTAGCGTCACCGTCTCGGTCAACGACGCTCACAAGTCGCGCAAGCAGTCCGAGCCGATTGCCATCATCGGCATGTCCTGCATGTTCCCGAAAGCCAATGACGTTGAAACCTACTGGCAGAACATCCTCAACAAGGTCGATGCCATTGAAGAAGTGCCGGAATATCAGTGGGACTGGCGCAACTACTACACCACCGATCCGCTCGACAAAGATCGCGTCATCTCGAAGTGGGGCGGGTTTTTGGAAGACGTCGTCTTCGATCCATCTAAGTACGGAATTCCACCCAGCAGTTTGGCATCTATAGATCCGATGCAAGTGCTCTTGCTGGAAATCACGCAGGCGGCGCTGGCCGACGCCGGCTACAGCAAGCGCGGCTTTGCCCGCCAGAAGACTTCTGTGCTGCTGGCCAACGCCGGACACGGACCGATCACTGCCCTCTATTCACTGCGTTCCATGCTGGGCTGGAAGCTGCACGACATGGACGAGACCACCAAGAAGTACATCGAGTCTCAGTTGCCGGAGTGGAGCGAAGACTCCTTCCCCGGCTATCTGGGCAATGTCACCGCCGGCCGAGTCGCTAACCGCTTCGACCTGGGCGGCATCAACTTCGCCGTCGACGCGGCCTGCGCCTCATCACTGGCTGCATTATATGTAGGCATCAACGAATTGCGAGCCGGCACCAGCGATGTCGTCCTGCTGGGCGCCACGGACACTCACAACCAGCCCGGCGACTACCTGAGTTTCAGCAACACGCATGCACTTTCGCCTAGTGGTCGCTGCCGCACTTTCGATGCCACCGCCGACGGCATCGTCATCTCGGAAGGCATTGCCATGCTCGTCCTCAAGCGTCTCTCCGACGCGGAGCGCGACGGAGACAAGATTTACGCGGTGATCAAAGGTATCGGCGGTAGCAGCGACGGCCGCGACCTGAGCTTGACTGCGCCGCGTCCAGCCGGTCAGATGGTGGCACTCAACCGCGCCTACGAAGACGCCTGCATCTCGCCTTCCACCGTCGAACTGGTTGAAGCTCACGGCACCGGCACCGTAGCTGGTGATAAAGCCGAAGTCGAAGCTCTGACTCGCGTCTTCCGTGCTCATGATGCGGCCGACCGCGCTTGCGCCATAGGTTCGGTGAAGACCAACATCGGGCACAGTAAGTGCGCCGCCGGTCTGGCCTCGCTGATAAAAATCGCCAAGTCGCTGCATCACAAAGTTTTGCCGCCGACAATCGGCGTCCAGCAGCCCAACCCCAGCTGCCGCTTCGAAGAAAGCCCGTTCTACATCAACTCGGAAGCGCGTCCCTGGGTGCACACCGCCGAGCAGCCGCGCCGCGCCGGCGTCAGCGCTTTCGGATTTGGCGGCACCAATTTCCACACCGTTCTGGAAGAGTACACCGGACAACCGAGCAGAGAACCTGAGACAGTCTCAGAGACGCTGCCGACTGAATTGTTTGTCTGGCGTGCGAATACCAAAGCCGATCTGAGCAAAGCTCTGCATGCGGCTCAGGAAGCTGCCAAGAAATTGGTGACACAGCAGTCCGACAGCGCTCGCTCGCAGTGCACCAGCGATGATGCGCGCGCCCTGGCTGACCTGTCCTACAACCTCTACACGCGCGCTGCCGAACGCTGCGATGCCGCCTTGACCATGGCTATCGTGGCGCAAAGCGCCGCTGACCTGGAAACCAAAGCCGCTTTCGCGGCTGCCAAATTGGATGAAGGCGTTGCATCTATAAGTGACCCGCGCGGCATTTTCTTTGTGGAAAAACCACTGGCGCCGACCGGCAAAATTGCCTTCCTTTTCCCGGGACAGGGTTCGCAGCGCGTCGACATGCTGCGGCATCTCTCCCTCTACTTCCCGGAGATCCGCGACACGTTCACCGCTGCCGACAAGCAGCTGGCTAAGTGCTATGAGGCACCGCTGAGCAAGTACGTGTATCCGGCACCGGCTTTCAGCGACGAAGAGCGCAAGCAGCAGCAGACCGCGCTCACCGATACACACGTGGCCCAGCCGGCTGTTGGTGCGGCCGATCTGGCTGTGCTCCACCTGCTTGCTGTACTGGGCGTCACACCGGATATGGTGGCGGGTCACAGCTACGGCGAGTATGTCGCCTTCTACGCGGCCGGTTCCGTCTCGCAACAGGATCTATTTGATATTTCGGAGTTGCGCGGACGTCTCCTGGCTCGTCCTGTGGATGGCGAGACCGGCACCATGGCTGCCGTCGCCGCGCCAGTCGATAAAGTGAAGACAGCGCTGAAGTCGCATCCCGGCGTGGTGATCGCCAACATCAACGCTCCCAACCAGACAATCATTTCCGGTGCCCATGCTGATATCAAAGATGCGTGCGAAGCGCTCACCCGTGAGGGTGTGGCTAACAAGCCGATCGCAGTTTCGGCTGCTTTCCACAGCCCACTCATGCAGGCTGCCCGCGCCGAACTGGAAACCGCCCTTAAGAAGATCGAGTTCCGTGAGCCCAAACTGCCGGTCTACTCCAACACCACCACTCGCCCGCACGAAGGCAAGTTTGCCTCTTCCCTGGCTCAGCACCTGGTGGAGCCGGTCAACTTCGTCGGCGAAGTGCAGCGCATGCATGACGACGGAGCGCGCATATTTATTGAAGTGGGTCCCGGGCAGGTGCTGACCGGACTCGTCTCCGCAATTCTGGAAGACCGTGAGCACGTAGCCGTGGCGAGCGATCGCAATGGCAAGCACGGCATCACACAGTTGCAGCATGTGCTGGCTCAATTGCTGGTTCATGGGGTGCGGGCTGACCTTTCCAGATTGTTTAGTCGTCCGGGAATAGCAACCCGGGCGCTGGAAGCAGATTTTGAGCGGCAGCCCAAAGCGGCTCGCGGCAAACTGATTTATCGCGTCAACAGCGCGCAGATCAAGCGGATAGGAACGCCTTCGACACAGCAAGCTGTGTCGGCGACGTTCAAGAAGATACAGGGAGCGACGACTGGCACCATGGACAATGGCGCAAACGGAAACAACGGCGGAAACGGCAAAGCGTCCGGACACGTCAACATGCAACCGATCTCCGGAACGATACCTGAGCCCTTTGGTGGCAATGGTAACGGCAATGGCAACGGCCACGGCAACGGTCATGGCAATGGAAACGGCAACGGCAATGGACACGGACAACACGCTCCGCTGCCCGCTCAGCCGCTGGTGCAAGCAACAGCGAATGCGTTGCCCAAGCCGCCGACCCCAGTGTCTGCAATGCAACCACAAGCGGCGGCAAGCGGTCGTCCGCTGCCCGCATCACCGGCGGTGCCTGCCCAACAGGGTGCACCGCAAGGCGTGCCCGCTCCAACCGCCTACGCTCTGCCCACGGCGGTGCCCATGCCGGTGCTCCCGGCGGCCGGCAGAGCCGGCATCGACCCGGCTTCGGCAGCCGTGATGATGCAATTCCAGCAAACCATGCTGCAGATGACGCAGAGCTTTCTCGAAACTCAACAGCGTGTCATGCTGGCTTACCTGGGCGCCCAGCCGCAAGGCTATGCTCCGCAGATGCCGCAGTTCCCGCAACCGCAGTTCCCGCAACCGCAGTTGCAACAATTCCAGCAACCGCAAATGCCGCAGTTCCAACAATTCCAGCAACCGTTGCCGATGCAGCAGTTTGCCCAACCGCAGCAATACGCCCAACCGCAGTTCGCACAATACGCGCAGCCGCAGCAATATGCTCAGCCCCTGCCCCAGCCGGTTGTGGCTCCCAGTTCTGCCGACTCCAACGGGCATGACCCGAGCGGCTATGCCGCTTCCGGTAACGGCAGCGATCCCCATGCACACAACAACGGCAACAATGGTGGCGAGCCGGCCAATGAAGCTGCTGACCAATCTATGAACGCCGAGCAGCTGATTGCCGGACTTCTGGAAATCGTCAGCCAACGCACGGGCTACCCACCTGAAATGCTCGATCCCGCACTGGATCTGGAAGCCGATCTGGGCATCGATTCTATTAAGCGAGTCGAAATCCTCAACAGCTTCCGCAAGCTGTTGCCCCAAACGACGCAAGATCACTTAGAGGGTAGCCTGGAGCAACTCGCCGGCACCAAAACCTTGCAAGGCATCATCGATTGGATTAAAAGCGAAAATATCGGTGGAGGTGGTCCCGCCGCCAAAGCCGCGGCTGCAACCGCAACCGCCACAGCCGGAACCGTTTCTTCCCCGAGCAACTCGTCAACTGTTGTATCGACAGAAGCCGGACCGACGCTCGCCAAAGAAGTGAGCCGCGGGCAAGTGCAACTGATAGCGGTGCCTCTCGAGGGAAAGCCCGCGAAGATCACCTCGGCGATTGTGATTGGTGATGGAAAAGGGCTGTCCGAGGAGGTTTCTTCAAAACTGAAGACCGATGGCGCCAGCGTCAGTTTGCTGAA